>CBRFFM010000008.1:0-214589 GCA_967789005.1 uncultured bacterium
CGTTTGCCTTTCGCATCAACGGTAGCGATGCTGTCGCGAAATTGTTCTTCGTAGTGATATAGATCGTGTTGTTCGGCCATTCTTATTTCAAGACAGCTTGTGTTTTCGTGCTGTCAGCTTTTTCTGTTTTTACATCGGGCTTATACAATTCGCCTTGTGAAGCTTTCGCATTAGCAGGTTTGGTTCCTTGCAGACTTTGTACAAAAAATGCCACATCTCTCACATCGGCCGGGCTCATTGATTTTCCCCAAGCGGGCATTCCTTTTTCAACAACTCCGGTTTTGATGGTAGTGAAAACATTTTTGATGCCACCGCCATGCAACCAATATTCGTCAGTTAGATTCGGACCGATTGCATTTCCTCCCCCTGCATTGCCATGGCAAGAACCGCAGGCGTTTCTCACAAACACCGCTTTTCCTTTTTCAAGAATGACGGGATCAGGAGTGTACACCAAAGCTGATTCATCGATCACGGCTTTAGGTTGTGAGGCTAAGAATTTCTGTTGCGCAGCTGTTGCCTGGGCTACTTCGTTTTCATATTCTTCGCGCGAAAGCGGAAGTGAATATGAAAAGTGGTAAACAGCAAAGTAGACAACCCCCCAAATAATGCAGCTATAGAATAACCACTTCCACCATGGAGGCAAGTGATTATCCAATTCCTTGATGCCATCATAGTCGTGATCAAGTTCAATGTCTTTTTCCTGCGATACGGGAACTGCAGCATTGAGTTTGTCCCACGTTTTTGTTAACCATGATGGCTCTGGCACATAAGCTTGTCCCAACTTTTCGGCACGCTGTTTCTCCATCTGTGCAATAAATAAATTCATTGTGCGGATAAGTACAATCGAAACGGCAATGACTAAAATGATAATGACGAAAATAAAAGCTACCAGAGAGTAAAATGGAAGCAAAGGATGATTGAACGGATCATCCCAAAAACCTTTTTCTTTTGGAGCTTCTTGTGCCCAGGCGCTTGCGGTTGTGAGTAAACCAAAAACGGAAAAGAATATCTTTTTCATTGTGCTTGATCTTTAATGCTTAAACTTTCTTTAGAATCTTCAAACGGCAGTTGGCTCATCTTTTTGATAAAGCCTTTGTCGGCTGTAAATACCCACCAGAGCAGGCAGATGAAAAACAAAAAGAAGATCACAAACGAGACCACCGGCCAGATGGCGATGTTGTCGATATTTTGAAGTACGTTCTTATACATAATCTTACGTGTTGATGTGTTGACGTTTTTATGTGTTGATGTTATCGTTGTTCTTCAGCAACTTTTTCTGCTTTGATGTCTTTGCCAAGGCGTTGCAAGTATGAAATCAAGGCGATGATCTCGGCATCGCTCACGACTTCAATTCCATCCGCTTTCAAATTGCTGGCAATTCCATCAGCTTGTTTTTGCAAGTCGTCATTGGCGATATCCTCGTAACCTTCCCGATAAGGAACTCCGATTTTTCTGAGTGCATTTATTTTTGGTCCGGTTTGTTCCTTGTCGATCGTTTGTTCGAATAACCATGGATATGCCGGCATGATTGAGCCTGTTGAAACTGCATCGGGAGCAAGCATGTGATTGTAATGCCAAGCGTTGGAATTTTTTCCGCCTTCGCGCGCTAAGTCTGGACCGGTTCTTTTTGATCCCCACAAGAAAGGATGATCGTAAACAAACTCACCCGCTTTAGAATATTCACCATAACGTTCAGTTTCCGAGCGGAAAGGTCTCACCATCTGCGTATGACAGTTCACGCAACCTTCGCGAATGTAGATGTCACGACCATGTAACTCGAGTGGTGAATAGGGTTTAACAGAACTGATCGTTGGAATATTTGATTTGATCAGGAAAGTGGGAACCATCTCAATGGCGCCACCGATTAGAATTGCAACCAGCGCAAGTGTTGTGAAAAGAACGGGCTTATGTTCCAGTAATCTGTGATGCCAGCCACCGCTCGTTGCTACATATTCTTTCATCAATGGTGCAGCTTCAGCTTCTTCGTTGGCAATAAAACTTCCCGCGTAAGCGGTCTTGATTAAGTTGTAAGTCATCAGCACAGCTCCGATGAAATATAATCCACCACCTGTCGCGCGCAGCATGTGAAGAGGCAGAATAGCTACTGTTGTTTCAAGAAAATTTTTGTAGACAAGGAACCCTTCAGGACTAAACTCTTTCCACATCAAACTTTGAACGAGCCCGGATACATACATGGGCAGCGCATAGAAGATGATGCCAAGTGTGCCCAACCAGAAGTGAACGTTGGCCAGTTTCTTTGAATACAAATTGGTATTCCACATGCGGGGCACTGTCCAATAGAGTACTGCGAAAATCATGAACCCATTCCAGCCCAAACCACCTACGTGCACGTGAGCTACGATCCAATCGGTAAAGTGTGCAATCGCGTTTACGTTTTTCAATGAGAGAAGCGGGCCTTCGAGTGTTGCCATTCCATAAGCTGTAACAGCAACAACCATGAATTTTAAAACGGCATCTTCGCGCACGCGATCCCACGCACCACGAAGCGTCATCAATCCGTTAAGCATGCCACCCCACGATGGAGCAATGAGCATGATTGAGAAAACTACTCCCAATGATTGTGCCCAATCAGGAAGGGAAGTATATAATAAATGGTGTGGACCAGCCCAGATGTAAATAAAGATGAGCGACCAAAAGTGAATGATCGAAAGTTTGTAAGAATAAACGGGGCGATTAGCCGCTTTAGGTAAGAAGTAATACATCATTCCTAAAAAAGGAGTGGTGAGAAAAAATGCAACCGCATTGTGACCATACCACCATTGCACTAGTGCATCTTGAACACCTGCGTACCACGAATAGCTTTTGAATAAACTCACGGGCATCTCGAAAGAATTCACGATGTGCAAAACAGCTACTGTTACGAACGTGGCGATGTAGAACCAAATCGCTACATACATGTGGCGCTCTCTACGCTTGATGATGGTGCCAATCATGTTCCAACCGAACACCACCCAGATTATTGCGATGGCTATGTCGATGGGCCATTCTAATTCAGCGTACTCTTTTGAAGTGGTGAAACCGAGTGGAAGTGTAATTGCAGCTGCAAGAATAATCAGCTGCCAGCCCCAAAAATGAATCCAGCTTAACGTATCACTGAACATGCGCGCCTTCAGCAAACGCTGCATGGAATAGTAGATCCCCGCAAACATAGCGTTGCCCACAAAGGCGAAGATGATCGCATTGGTATGCAAAGGTCGAATGCGACCAAACGTGGTGTACTGCAGGTCAAAGTTGAAGAGCGGATAAAATAATTGGATGGCTGCCGTGAGACCAACCAACATACCGACCAGCCCAAAAATGACGGTGGCTATCATGAAGGCCTTGACAATCTTGTTGTCATAGCTGAATTTTTGTAGTTCCATGATTGTTAAGGATTTTTGTCAGAGTTTTATTCAGCCATAAAAATAGAATGAGGTGACAGGGCCAAGTCTGACCTATGTTTTGAAAAAAGGTGACTTTTGTCAGAGGATGCTCAGGATCGAGTTATTGACGTACTTTATGATGATTTAAGAAAGGAAAAAAGAACCCATGAAAACATTTATCAGCGATATCTCTAAGCAGGAATTTTCGGCAGGAGAAAGAATATCAGCCAAAACGATTAGGCCCTCAATTCTGACCACCATTCAGCGCGAGCACCCGGAGTTTAATCAGGCTTGCCATTTGGCGGTGAGTGAGTTGAATCAATTCAGACAGAAATATATTGGCGATTACCTGGTCAGGGAAGTCGGTGAGCTCAGTGAATTAGAGAAAACGGTACTCAGTGCGTTGAAAAGCAGAAGCACTCTTACTGACAAAATTGAGGAAGATGAACCAGAGACATTCACCCTTGGTCAGCGACTGGCCGATAAGGTTGCATTCTTTGGTGGAAGCTGGAGGTTCATTATACTTTTCATGTCCTTTCTTTTTGTGTGGATAATTGTGAACGTGTTCTTCATGCTGAATAAACCGTTTGATCCCTATCCATTTATTTTACTGAACCTGATTTTGTCATGCATTGCTGCGCTACAGGCACCGGTAATCATGATGAGCCAAAACCGACAAGATGAAAAAGACCGCGAGCGTTCCAAGAAAGATTATATGATCAATCTTAAATCCGAACTTGAAATCAGAATGCTTCACGAGAAATTAGATCACCTCATCATTCATCAGCAGCACGAATTACTTGAAATTCAAAAAGTGCAAATCGGAATGATGAATGACATCATGAACAAAGTGAAATAAAGCTTCAGTTTTCTTGATGGATCAACTGATGAACTTGGTGCACTGCAGGCGTCATGATCACTTTTGTTTTTATTGAGTTAGAAATCAAACACGCCTTTTCAGATTTTTGAAGTACACGCATGGCAAGTTCTTCTTGATTGGCATTGGCGATTGTTACTTCAGGTAGTAGTGCAACTTCAGTCATCATCAGTTTCCCTTCTACCATATCAAGTTTACCTGTAGCGCGACAAGCAAATGAAGTGAATTCTAATTTCGAATTTTCGGCAATCGCCAAGAATGTAGTCATAAAGCAGCTCACTACCGAGGCGGTGAAAAGATGCTCGGGCGACCAAATGCCTTGCATGCCTTTTTCAAATTCGGGAGGTGTCGCTACTTCAATGCAGCCGTGCTCGCCAAGATTAGTATTGAGCTCGGGTGAGCACATCACTCCCTTGCGTTCTTTGTTCCAGCGAACATCCACTTGATAAAAATATGGCGTAGGTGTTTTCATTTTTGTTTATTGATTAGTATAAATCCTTGGTTACGTAGGTAAGTACGGGCGTATGTGAATGGTTTACCACATCTTCAGTGATGCTTCCGGCAAGCACGTGTGCAATTCCGGTGCGGCCGTGAGTAGCCATGGCAATCATATCAGCATTTACTGAGTTCGCAAAATCGAGGATGCCATCTTCTTCGTTGAAATCGCTAAATATATTGATGGTGTAATTTTTGAGATTTACTCTGCGGGCAAAAGTCTCCATCACTTTTCTTACGATGTGATCCGGTTGAAAAACCGAAGGTGTGTTTATTCTTACCAGGTGAATAGTTGAGCCATACATCTCCTGGGCTTGCATCACCACTTTAGCAAAAGATTTTTCGCGATCGCTAAGAGAAGTGGCGTAGACAATGTTTTTGAAATTCGCTTCGCTTGTAGGCTCATGGATTGTTAGCACGGGGCATCGGGAGTAACGCACTACTTTTTCGGTGTTAGAGCCGATGAGCATCTCTTCGAATTTGGTATGGCCCGCTGTTCCCATCACTACCAGGTCAACCTTATGTTCAGTGATGATCGTACGAATGCCGTGGAAAGGATTTCCGATTCGGAGTTCTGTTTTTATTTCTACACCCCCACCTTCAGCGGTGGCGGCAGCTTCAGCTAATTGCTCTTTACTTTTCTCAATCAGTTTCATGGTGAAGAGTTTTCCTTCCCAGTCTTCAGCAAGTGCTGCTTGGCCCTCGATGTTAAATGAATCTTCCGTTGGTTGCTCAACAACATGAAGAAGCACTAATGTGGCCTTCGCTCTCTTCGCGATTCCGGCTGCAACCTCTAATGCCCATTGTGCCGGCTTAGAGAAATCGGTGGGAACAAGTATCGTTTTCATATGAATTGGGTTTTTGCTTATGGTACTTCAAAGTTATCCTCTGCATTAGCCACGAATGAACGAAATCGATCACATTGCTAAATGAGATTTATCACCTAAGGCTTTCATGCCAAAAATGACATTTCGAAACAAGAGGAAAATCTTTTGCTTCAGTGACCGCCATCATTTCAATCGGAAATCTGAGGATGGATATTAGTGCCGTTATTTAAAACCAACAAAAAAAGGAGGACATATGACACTCATGAAAAAAACAGATTGGCCGTCAATGATCAACAATTCCTTATTGTCAGATTTTTTTGATGGCGACAGATTCTTCGATTCAGATTGGCTTCGTAAGCAATCCGTGCCGGCAGTGAACGTAAAAGAAACCGAGAAGGCTTTTGAATTAGAATTGGCTGCTCCAGGCTTAGCGAAGAAAGACTTCAAAATTTCCACTGAAAATGGTGTGCTCACGATTTCTTCTGAGAAGGAGGACGAAAAGGAAGAAAAAGAAAATGACTGCACACGCAGAGAGTTTAGTTACAGCTCGTTTAGTCGCTCCTTCACTCTTCCTGAAAACACAAACGAGGACGACATCCAAGCGAACTATGAAGATGGTATTCTCAAACTTCATGTGGCTAAAAAAATGATGGGTCAACCAAAAGTTAAAAAGGCTATTGAGGTGAGGTAGGGAAGCCGATCGTCTATAGTTGGAGCCTCCGGATTTCCGGGGGCTTTATTATTGTTACTTTTTTTTGCTTCCGGTGAACCTCGAATGAGGCGGATCATTTGCGACAACGCTCATATACTTTTCAGGCTCACCTGGATTGATCTCTAAAGTCTGAACCGGGCATTGGAATAGACTAAAGGAGAGCTTGTTGTCAATGTAATAGAAAACAAATCTTGAAAGTAACTGAGGTCTTTCATTAGATACTAGTTTAACGGAATACATGAAATCTCCATTAGTCATTCTTGACCAGCCACTTTTGAGCCATTGATTTTTAGGAATTTTATCAGTAAATGATTCTATAAGTTTCCATGTAGATACACTGCCATCATTGACCGCTAAATTTTCAATGCTGGTTTGATAGAATGTTAGCGTAGAATTTTCTCCAATCTTAAAACCATCAGTGTATTGTATTTGCCCTATATTAAATGAAGCCGAATACATCTCAAGAAGCTCTTTAGAACTCATTACTTTATAGGTGCTCGATTTTAAAAGTAGGTGAAGGCGGCCGTTCAGCACATGAATCGTATCCATTTTAGAGATTGGAACTTCGAATTCTTGAGCACAGGTATCAAAAAATACTAAGAAGAAAAATAAACGAACGATTATCAACAGTGTCCTAGTTTTTAATCCTGCACTCCTTCGGTTTAACTCCATGACGTCCCTTGTAAGTTTACATTTACGGCCAGCCGTGAAATTAAATGATATTTTTAATCTGGGCTTTTATTCCATGGGAGTTAATCCCATAAGAACTTCACAATTCAGGAAAAAATGTGGAATTACTAATCGTTTACAACAAATTCTTCTAAAAAAGGAAGCAACTTTCTTAGTTAAAGCCCACTCTTAAGGCGAACATGAAACGTTGTTCCCTTGCCCACTTCGCTCTCAACGTCAATTTGGCCGCCATTTAATTTTGTGAATTCATGGCAGAGCATCAAGCCTAAGCCGGTTCCTTTTTCTCCAGCGGTCCCTTTTGAACTTTGACTTTTGCCAACAGAAAATATTTTCTTCTTTTGTTCTTCAGGGATTCCAACGCCATTATCGGAAACAGAAATTTGTGTTTGGCCGTTTGTCAATGATATTGCAGCTAATTTTACTGACCCTTCTTTATTGGTGAATTTGATCGCATTGTTTAACAGATTCCGGATAATAAATTGAAGGTGGTTTTTATCAGCGAATAATGTGATGGAATCTTCAAAAGACCAACTTAGATTTATTCCTTTCTTTTCAGCTATGCGTTTATAAACCGGCAAGACCGTTGCGACTACTTCATTGAAATTAATTTTCTCCTGATGGGTTTCATAGTCATTCATCTGAAGCCTTGCCCAGGTTATCAAGTTATCGGCCATCTTGATTGTATTATCAACCGCCAGCTGAGCTTGTTTACTCGTTTGAATAATCTCTTCCTTACTGAAATGATCGGTATGATCAATTAATAAACTCGTGAATGCCTTTAAAGAATTAAGCGGACTTTTTAAATCATGAGCTACGATGCTGAAAAACTTATCTTTTGTGTTATTTAATGTTTCTAAGTGACGCTTTTGATTGAGTAACTCAATTTCCTGTAGTTTGAGGTGGGTGATATCCGTACAAATTCCTGAATTCTTGACCGCAACACCCAATTCATTTTTTATTGGAAATGACTTTTCCCGTATCCATTTAATGTCACCATTATTGATGATGCGATAATCCATTTCATACGGAGTGCCAGCATCAACCATTTTGTTGGCTTCCATCATTTTTTTTTGATCATCCTCCAATACAAAAGTCTTGTTATACTTTTTGCCGCTGTAGAAAAACTCTTGAGGAGCACCTAAAATGTCCTCGCAGTTTTGGCTGATGAATTCATATTTCTTGTCAGCAATGTTATACAGGTAAAACACATCGTTGATGGTTTCGCTGATCTGCCTGAATTTACCTTCACTTTCTTTGAGTGCGGTTTCCTGATCTTTTAATTCCTGCTCTATTTTCTTCTGCTCTGAAATGTCCCAGCTAATGCCCTTTAGTTTTAATGGATTGCCCTGTACATCCGTAATCAATTTAGCCCTCGCTTTTATATGATGGATGCTTCCGTCTGGCCACACCACGCGGTACTCTGGTGATATCGCTTGCTTGGTTTCTATTGCTTCCTTAAGCTTTTTCCCCAACATCTCACGATCGTCCGGATGTACGATGTTAAAAAATTCTTCGGGCGTTCCATTGAATGGTTTGTCATCGATGCCGAGGAGCTGCAATACTTTTTTGTCGGCCGTGCGTTTGTTCGTTTTTAAATTCCAACTCCACACTCCCATTTCGGCAGACTGCAGCGCCAAATCAAGTTTGGAATTACTTTCTATTACTTGCTCTTGCCGAACAAAGCTGAGACGCTTAAACCAGACAATCAGATAACCGACAAGAAGAGAAACGGAGGCATTCACTGAAATATTCCAGACTTGCGAAATGTGAAATTTTTGATGAGGAGAGAAATAGATGGAATATAGAACAAAAAGTACCGTCAGGATGCCTGTGTGAATAGCCTTGATTTTAAATGAGTGCCCCAAGCAAGTATTGAATACATAAAAGAAGAGCAGCATTGCATTGGGAGCAAAAAACGGAGGCATGCTCCTTGTCAGGTCTAGTAAATAAAAAAGCACCGGCATGACCGTTGAGAGTAACACGCACAAAAAATTGTAATAGGAAACGGTGGAGTTTTTTTTGTGGCTCAGGAGAATGATTAATGCTACTGTGAAAATTGCACTTGTCCTATAAATGAATACATAAGTGTAATTGTCAACCCGCCAATAATCTACGATAAGGAAGAAGAAAACATGGAACATTCCGAAATAACAGGTGATGCGAAGCGCCTGAATTTCAAAGTTGAGCATGAACTGATTATAAGCTTGCTCAACTTCTGGAGAAGTAATGATCTTTTTAAATAACCTCATTTTGGCCAGACCGTATTAAGTTACTAAATGTTTAAATAGCACACGCTATTGAACACCGAGTTCTTGGTAAACTGAGGAGATTTTAGAAAGAGTGGCCAGGGAGGCAAATTCTCGACTTCGTAAGCTTATTTCTTGCTCATCAAGCCCATCTTAAATTGAAAGACTGCTGCAATGGACTCTGCTCTCATTTTTGTTTCTTCCGCTTTTTCGCCTCTGAAGTGCTCGTTGATTGTTGCTTTGAATAATTCAACCCAACGCCCAAAATGTTCACCGTCAATTTCTAAGGGCAAATGTTTTTGTAATGGATTCCCAAAGTAAGACTTGTCGCCTAGCAGCATCGAAGACCAAAAGTTGTACATCGTGGGTAAATGATTAGGCCAGTCTACGTGGCTGAATTTCGGGGCAAGCAACGGATCAACTTTTACTTTATCATAAAAGCTATTTACAAAAAGAACCACGTGATCACGTGATTCGATATCAGGCGCAACGCTTATTTCCATTCTACAATATTCAAAATACAATCTTCTTTATTCAGATTTCTTTTTTGGCTTGTCATCGAATAACATTCTTATGGAGGGTGTGTAGGTGTCATCATATTGGCCGCTTTTGATGTTCCAGTAAAAGACACCCAGGAATATCAATGCGATGGTCAAACTAATGGCAATCAAAATAATGATGATGTTCACTTTTTCAAATTCAAGATTAATGATAAGTAATTAATAATTAATAAAAAGTACGTTCAAATTCATACGTATGAAAACGATCGAAAGCTTGCCGCTCTAATTCTTCGCGATGATTAGGATGAGCGATTTCAATCAAAGCTTTGGCGCGCTGCCTCATATTTTTTCCGTAGAGGTAAGCAACGCCATATTCGGTTACAATATAATGAGCATGTGCTCGAGTTGTCACAACTCCCGCGCCTTGTTTCAAGAATGGAACAATCCTTGGTTTCCCTTTCGAAGTAATGGATGGCAGAGCGATGATTGGTTTTCCTCCATCAGACAAGGCAGCCCCACGCATAAAATCCATTTGACCACCAACGCCTGAGTAATGGTAAGTGCCAATGGAATCAGAACAGACCTGCCCGGTGATGTCAACTTCTATCGCGCTGTTGATGGCGGTAACTTTTGGATTGGTGCGTATCACCGAAGTATCATTCACATAGTCGATGCCCAACATCACTACTGATGCGTTGTCATCAACAAAATCATAGAGTTTTCTTGTTCCTAAAATAAATGAGCTCGCAATTTTTCCGCGGTGCTTTTTCTTGTGCTGATTGGTGATCACTCCTTTTTCAACTAATGGGATAATTCCATCAGAAAACATTTCAGTGTGTACACCAAGCTCCTTGTGGTTAGAAAGACTCGCGAGTACTGCATCAGGAATCGACCCAATGCCTGTTTGAATCGTTGCTCCATTTTCTACCAGCCCAGCACAGTATTCGCCAATCCGTTTAGCAGTTTCATTCAGTTCGCCATTTGATATTTCCGGTAGTTCTTGCTCGCACAAAACCATCGAATCAAATTCATTCATGTGAATAATTCCTTCGCCAAGTGTTCTTGGCATTTTTGTGTTGACTTGCGCAATGACGTGCTTCGCGTATTTAACTGCAGAAGCGGCACAATCAACAGAGGTGCCCAAAGAGCAATAACCATGTTTGTCTGGTGGCGATACCTGAACGATGGCCACATCCAGGGGAAGAATCTTTCTTTTAAATAGTTGTGGAATTTCACTTAGAAACACCGGGACATAATCAGCGCGACCTTCATTCACGGCTTCACGCACATTGTTAGAAACAAACAGCGAGTTGATCCGGAAATTTTCCTGGTACTTGGCGTCAGCAATAGAAATTGCGCCCTGTAAGCTGATACTCACAATTTCTATATTGAATAGATCGTCTGCTCGCTCACAAAGTTTTTTCAACAAGTGATGTGGAGTAGCTGCACCTCCGTGCACAAAGACCCGGTCGTTTGGCTTGATGATTTTTACGGCTTCTTCTCCTGACTGATACATAACTCTTATTTTAATTTCTTTTTGGCAACAGTATTCACAGCAATAGCAGAGAAACTCACCACACTGATGCTACTCAACGGCATAAGTATGGCAGCGGTGAGCGGAGTGAGGTTTCCGGTAACTGCAAAACCCAAGGCAACGGCATTATATAAAAAGGAAATGACGAATGCACTTTTTAAAATAATGGTGGAGGATTTCGCCAGCGAAATGAATTTGTCGAGCGAATTCAGTTTGTCTCCATTAAGAATGCCATCGCAGGCAGGAGTAAAAACACCTGCATTGTCGGTTACTGCTATACCAACATCGCTTTGCTTGAGGGCACCTGAATCATTGAGTCCATCACCTACCATTAAAACAGTTCTTCCATTCTGTTGTAAGTTGTGGACATAATCAAGTTTGTCGTGCGGACTTTGATTGAAAAACAAAAGAGTGTGATTGGTGAATAGTGATTTCATGGCGGTGGCGTCTGTTTCATTATCGCCTGAAAGAAGAGCATCGCATTTTTTGCCAAGGCGATCGATCATGCCTTTAATATTTTTTCGAATGGAAGTGCGTATGTGAAAGTAACCCATCACTTCCCCATTGATGGATACAAAGACAATGGAACCTTGGGGGTCGCTCAGGTGTAAAGCATCTACAAATTCTGGCGAGCCTATTTTTATGAATTGATGGCTGACAACTCCTTGAATTCCTTTATTGGGGATTTCTTTGAAGTCAACAATCATCTCTTTTGAAGTTTTATTGATCGATTGAGCGATCATGATACTCAACGGATGTGTGGATGAGCTGGTCAACAGCTTAATTGCTCCAAGTTCTTCATTGCTTAATCTTCCGATGAATTGTATATCTGGTTTATCGCCATGAGTCACCGTTCCTGTTTTGTCGAATACAATTGCATCAACAGCCGCAACACGTTCGATCACATCGGCATTTTTTAAGTAGAATTGATGTCGTCCAAACACACGCATCATGTTTCCATATGTGAATGGAGCAGCAAGTGCTAGTGCACAGGGACACGCTACCATTAAAACGGAAGTAAGCACCAGCAACATTTGCGAAGAATTGGTGAATTGCCAGTAGACTGCAGTGATCGCAGCAATTCCTAAAACAACCCAGGTGAATACGCGTGCTGATTGATCGATTATCTTTTTGTATTTGCTTTCATTCACTTTTCCGAAAACAGGATTGTTCCACAAACTCGTTAAGTGACTTTGCGAAGTAGATTTTTCGATGACCAATTTTATCGGTTGACCGATCAATCGGCCTCCTGCATAAACTTTATCTCCTTGTTTTGCTTTCACTGGTCGTGATTCACCGGTTACAAAACTGTAATCGATGAAAGCGTGATCATCAACGAGTGTGCTGTCCGCAGGAACGATTTCCATGTTCCTGATCTGAATCAAATCTCCAGCAGCTAGATTGTAAATGATGACTGATTTCCATTCATCTTTTTCCATTCGCTGAACTGCGAGAGGAAAATAGGATTTGAAATCGCGATCAAATGCTAAACTCTCATACGTTTTACTTTGAAACCACCTGCCGATGAGCAAGAAGAACACAAGTCCGGTAAAAGAATCTAAATAACCTGGACCTGTATTTGTTATGATATCGAAAGCGCTTCTGCAGAACAAAGCAATGAGACCGGCAGCAATAGGCACATCGATGTTGATCTGCCGCTGTTTAAAACTTTTGGCTGCCGATCTCAAATAATCAAAACCGCTGTAGAGAAATACAGGAAGAGCTAATGCCAGATTTAAGAATGAAAATATTCTGATTAAGAATGGATCCGTTTGATCAAGCCCTAAGTATTCCGGAAAGCTAAACAACATCACATTGCCAAAACAAAACCCGGCAACGGTCAATTTGAAAACTAACGGATTAGCTAATGCGCGATTGATTTTCTCGCCAGCATCAAGAGTGATTTGAGGAGTGTAACCCAACGAACTTAATAGTCCGGCCAGTTTACTTAATTTGATGCGATCCGGAGTAAATTCTATTGTAACCGATTTTCTTGCGAAGTTTACTTCTGAGCGGAGAACACCACGATCAAGCTTTTGAAGATTCTCCAAAAGCCAAATACACGATACGCAATGGATGGCCGGAACTGTGAAAGTGATCTTGGCGAATTCTTCTGAGTCGAATGTGATCAGTTTCTTCCGTATCGATTCCTCATCGAGGTACGCAAAATTATGATCGTCAGTCTCACGGAGCGAAACACCAGGATGAGAATCGAGATTGTAATACTCGCAAAGGTCGTTGGCATTGAGGATTTCGAAAACCGTTTTGCAACCGTAGCAACAAAATACTTTCTCATCAAGCCAATGTGTTTCGTCACAGTCCTGACCGCAGTGAAAACACTTCACCTGTGTGGCTTGCGCTTTATCGGTTAAGATTTGTTCCACGATGTTAAGCTTCGATCAGTTCGTTCTTCAGTTTGTAAGTCCAGACCATGCAGTCGGTGTGATTGACGATATCTTCGGCAATACTTCCTTTCATTAAGTGATTAATGCCTTTTCTTCCATGTGTGCCGATGGCGATCAAATCACCTTCAACCATTTTAGTGAAGTCGATCACGCCTTCTTGAGTTGAAATATGATTGAAAATATTGATTGTATAATTTTTAAGCATGTATCGCTCAGCAAATTCCTGAAGCTGCGGACGAATAACTGTGTCAACAACAAAATTGGAAGCTGTGTTTACATAAAGGATGTGAAGTTTTGCTTTGAAAAACTCCTGAAGCTCTTTCACCTTTGTGATCAAGTTTTCCTGATGCTCCGTATCTAGCTCATTGGGGAACACAATGTTTTTCACCGGCCATTCATAAAATTCTTTTACTACAAGCACGGGCACCGGTGATTGACGGACAATGCGCTCGGCATTTGATCCGATGAAGTATTCTTTGAAGCCACTGGCACCGGTAGATCCCATGATGACGAGATCAATCTCATGCTCTTTAATGTATTCTTTAACTACAGTTGAGACAGCTCCGTATTGAATATCGAAGCTTACCTTCACGTGGTCAAGTTTATTTTCCTTAATCACATCTTTGAACTCGCCAGCCGCTTTGCTTTTCATCTCTTTCATAAGCTCTTCCTCAAAGTTGAGGGTAGGCATGAGCATGGTATCGTTCATTATCGGGGGCTCAATAACGTGAAGTAAATGAACAACGCCATTGGATTGGGCCGCTACACCTAAAGCCTGCCGATAAGCACTGATCGCAGGTTTAGAAAAATCGCAGGGAACAAGTATCTTTTTCATGACTGAATAGTTTTGATTACAAGTCAAAACTATCGCTCAATCTGAGGAACCGGATTGATAGCCGTCAAGGCAAAAACTGATTTTTGTCAGGAAATTCTGTGGTTTCTTTGTGAACTCGGTGTTCTCCGTGGTTTATGAACTTTTTAACCACAGAGAACACCGAGTGACAAGGAGTTAAATAGAGAATGTCAACCCAATCGTAGTCTTGGATTGAAGCTTAGTTTGACCATTGAAGCTGTCTTGTGAGATTGGCAAGTAGGTATTAGTCATGATTCCAAATTTCTTGAAGATCACGTTCACGCCAGTTAAGCCACCGAAACTGTATCCATCGCTTCCGTCAATCTTACTGCCATCAAATTTATTCACATCGTTTTTCAAATAGCTAAAGCCGGCCATTGGTCTCACTTTCACATTTTTGATTTTGAAAGTTTGAAAGAAAGAAGAAGACAAATAGATTCTATTTCCGAAATGATAGTTCTGTGCGTTTGAAGTATTTAATCGATAAGTAGCATTGGTTACGATGCCGCTGTTGTTCCAAATGAAATTGTGTGTGGCATTCATCAAATAGTCAACGCTGCCGGTACCAGGTTGTGAATTGAAATCGCCCACATTGAAATCAGTTTGAGTTACATCTACTTTGCTCACACCTGTTGGCAATTTGATTCCACCACCGAGCCATAGTTCATTTTTAGTAGTTCGAGACATACTTTCATTCATCGACATTTTGCTCCACACTTTGTAGTTTGCCATCAGAATCATGTCGCCCATTCCATTTGAGTGTACAGTTCCATCATCGCTGATTTTTGTAGAAGCGAGGTAAGGAAGAAAGGCCATCACTTGCACTTTCTTAAATTGATACCCACCCCATAGTTCGAAACTTCTATAATAATCGTGACTGAACTGAGTTGGATCGTTGCTGAGGCTGGAATTATAATGGGCTGTTGAGTAACGAAATCCAACAAAATACTTCCTGAAATTCGGGAGTAGACCAATTTGAAAATTGTTGTTGGCGCATCCGCAGATTTCGCAAGCGAATGAAACTTCAGAAATCAATAAGAGCAGAACTACAGGAAGTATTTTTTTCATAACTAATTATTTTGAAGTCTATAGTCGCCCGGCCACTCTAAGTGGCCAGGCGACTATTTTAATTATTTTGAAGGAGGAAGAAGAACATTATCAATTACGTACACTACACCGTTGGATGCTTTAACAGTTCCAACAATAGCGGCACCGTTGATTGTTACCTTTCCATCTTTCACGGCAAAAGTGACGTTATCGCCATTTACCATTCCTAGCTTTTGGCCGTCAGTTAAATTTTCTAATTGATAAACACCAACAGCTACATGGTATTGCAGAATGTTTTGTAAGTCGTTTTTCTTTTCAGTTTTTAAAAGTCCCTCTACTGTTCCTTCAGGAAGTTTAGCGAAGGCCGCATTGGTAGGAGCGAAGACCGTGAATGGCCCGGCATTAGAAAGTGCGTCAACAAGTTCAGCGGCTGTCACTGCAGTAACAAGCGTTGAATGGTCAGCGGAACCAACAGCCACTTGCACTACATTTTTTGCAGACGCATCATCTTTTACTGCCGACTGCCCACTTTGTTCAGGAACATCTGCAACACTACTCGCTGCTGATTCAGTTTGTTTGGATTCGCAAGCAACAAATAAAACGGAAGTTGTAAATGCTACTGCTAAGGATTTGATTAAAGTAGATTTCATAATTGTATTGATTTAGGGATTTTATAAGTCATTTTTTTTGAATCTTCTTAAGGCTAATAATAAAGGCCACGCTACCCACAGTGCCATCATTGTGAATGAAAACAGGATGCCAAGACCACTTCCGAAGAAGTCTTTGAAGAATGCCCCCGTGTAACCCATGAGCGCAGAGATGTCCATGGAGAGCAGCATCATGATGCGGGCAAGGTCGACAGGGTTTAAGCAAGTGAGAATTAAGGTTGGGGTTTCTAATGGATAATCGTTGAATGCGTAAATCACCCACAAGAGAATTCCATCATAGATTAAGGTGAAGTAAAACCAAAACAAAAGTGCGATGCCGATGGCTTTGGCTTTGTCACGTGTTAAACTTGAAGCAAGAAAACCGAGTGATACAAAAATGCAGGAGATGAAAAGCCCGACATTAATTAATGGGAGCACTTGAGATGCTGCACCGAATGCCAATGCGGGTACTCCAATTCCAACAAACAGTGCAAGACAAAGCGAAGACGCAACGCCTGCATACTGACTTAGGAAAACTGATTTGCGATCAATGGGCTGAGCCATCAACAGCAAAATGAATTCGTAAGAGTTAAAGTAGTGAATGGTGGTGAAAACGATGCTCACCAAGGGCACCACAAGCAAAACCACATTCAACAAACTAACAACTACCTTGGCGGGATCGCTGTCCAGTTGAAATAGGATGGTAGTCACGGCCATCATGAATACCATATAGAAAAGAACGAACCTTGCACGAAGGACGTCTTGTAAAACATATTTGAGCATGCGTGTCATGATGTAACGAGTTCTTTGATTTGTAAATCCTGAGTTCTGATAAGTGCTGCAATCGCTTTCGCGAAAGATGTTTCTTGTGTTTCTGTTTTCAAGTCTGCAATCGCGCTGTTGTAGCGAATGGATCCTTCAAACAAATAAACCATGTCGGTGACGATGTCTTCGAGGTCACTGAGAATATGTGAAGTGATGATGAACAGTTTTCCATCCCTTTTCTCTCGAATTAATTTTTCTTTCAGTACCTCAACTGCAACGGGATCGAGACCTGCGGTAGGTTCATCTAAAATGTAAACGTAGGGTCTAAACAGAAACGCGAGTGCAGCACTTACTTTTTGTCTTGTGCCGCCAGAGAGCGAATACATTCTTTTATCCATCAATGGACGAAGCCCAAACGAATCAATTAATTCTTCATCAGTATTTTTTACATCGGGGCGAAGGCCCTTCATCATTTCAAAAAGTTGAACCATGCGAAGACCGGCAGGATACTGACCAATCTGCGGCATGTAACCAATCTGTTTCCGATAGAGATATTGACCCGCAATGTTTTGATTGTTGATTCTGATTTCTCCGCTATCAGGAATCACCATGCCGAGAATAGATTTGATCAATGTTGTTTTGCCTGAGCCATTCGGGCCAAGTAAAGCATAGCAATGACCTGCCTTCATTTCGAGGTCAACTTCGCTGAGGGTTTTTAACCTGCCGTAAAACTTAGTTACTTTTTGCAAGGAGATCATAAGGCTTCATTGAAGGTTTACTGTCTAATAAATTTTCGGGTGTAATAGCTGGAAGATTTTTTTCTGCCCGGTCGATGAGGAATACCATAAAGCTCCTCCATAATAATATAGAGACAGGCACACGCTCCACAATCATTGAATAAAGATTCACCGGGTGATAAGAAGTATCGCCCAGGCCATCTTTGTTAAGATCGTAGCCTTCGTATTTGTCCCAGTAATTTTTTTCCATTTTGTTCAACACCATGGTGCCGTTGGTAGCGATATCAAAAGTGTTGGCTTCAAAATTATTTTGACCGAATACGTTTCCATCGCAACTGGCCTGAAGACGAATCGCATATCCATTGCCGGAAAATTCATTCTTGGTAAAATTGATGCGGCTACTTCCTTCCATATAAATTCCCATCGTGTTGTTCATGAAGCGATTGTTGATTACTTCGCTGTCGCGCATGTCTTTTAGAAGCAAACCGTAAGCGGAGGAACCCCAATTATTCGCGAAGAGATTTCTAATCATGTTTACTGAATAGCTATACATCACCGCTACCCCGGCTCCGTTATTCACAAATTCATTTTCAATGTACTTGTCTTCATTCGAAAACATGAAGTGAAGTCCATAGCGCATATTTTTTTCGCTGTGATTGTTTTTGATAAGTGAGTTGGTCACAAATTCGAAATAGATTCCATCGCGGTGGCCCGAAACGTGATTGCGTTCGATTAATGCATGATTACTTTTCCAAAGATGAATAGCGTTCCCCACAGCAGTTTCGCTTACAGCTTGAGCTCTGGAGATTTTGTTTCCGATGATTTGTGCACCTGATGTGTTTGAAATGTGAATTCCAAAATAGGCGTTGATCAAAACGTTGTCGATTACTTTTAATCCATCTGCGCTATTGGCTTTGATGGCTGCGTAATCTAATGTGGTCGATGTTCCGGTGTTGATCAATCGAAGACCTTTGATGGTGACGTTCTTTGCGTTGACGGTGAAGATTTCATATTTGTATTCACCATCAATCGTTGGTAATCCTTCACCAATGATGGTGAGAGAGGAATTAACTAAAATATTTCCCGGCTTATAATTTCCGGCTTTGATTAATATAGTGTCGCCTGCATGAGCGCTTGCAATGGTTTTCGCGAGTGAATTATCTGACACAACTATTTTCTTCGCTTGTACGGTAAAGACAAATGACAGAAGAAGCGATATGATAAGAATGTTTTTCATTTAAAGGCTTCTTTCACTTCGTTCCATGACATAACTGAGCCGCTCCACTTCGTTTGATAATTTTGCTGCTCGGCCTTGATTTTAAAGGCAGCAACATTTCCTGCCATTGGAGATTTTACTTCCGGTGATTGGAGATAGAATGCATCGCCTGAGGGAATCAAATCAAACTCATCTGCTGCGTGGGCATAGTCAACTACCAATTCGTAAGAATAATCCACTTTTCCATCAGTTGAGTTTAAGAACGAGATCATGCATTTGATGTCATCGAACTTGAACACTTTTCCTTTTTTAGTGACAAGCTCTCCGCCAAACTTATCATCCACTAAAGTCATTTTGCAAAAACTGCAATTGTCTTTTCCATAACGAAGTGGTTCAGGCTTGACCGAGCAATTTGCGCATACAACTATTATCAGAATGAGTGACAGAAGTGTTTTCATATCATTTCCGTTTAAAAAAGAACTGTTCCAAAATCAAAAGCACAAATAGGGTAGAAGCCACAGTAATAAAAATCCAACCGCCAGTATCAGGACCAGAGAAAGCCGTGAAATTTAAAAGCTGTTTTGTTCCGATAAGCGGAGGTTGATAAGACATGCCAGGGATTCGGATTGGTGCATCAGGATTCAAATTGTGTCCGTAGTCATAACCCCACATATAGAAATCAATCAATGCTCCGAGCCCAGCAAGTCCGATAGAAATAAAGAACGTAAGCAAAGCCCACCTTTTATTTATCAGAGCCGCAATAAGACCAATAGCGATGATGACGCCCACGATGTAGATCATGTACTTAAATTCAGGAAACATTGAAACTTCAATGGTACGCATGCCGATGTAGTGATTAAGAGCGCTAATGATTCTCACATTGCCTGAAAGATTGTTGATCCAGATTTTCATCTCGAGCCCTTCGGGGTATTGTGGTGCCCACATCAGGATCTGCCACAGCGGTGTGAAGTATGCCGATGCAAGCGCAATCGCGGAAAGCGCAATCAAAATTCTGCTGACCTTATGAAGTGAATGATTCATTCTGTTTTTGTTTTAAAGAGTCCCGCAGACGCGGGACTCTAAGACCTGCTCGATTTATTACCTGTAAACCATGATCAGGTCATTTGCCTTTCGGCTCTTCGTCAACTTTTCCAGTAGAGAACGTGAGTGGCACATTGTTTCCAGGTGCTGACACGCGGATGTATCCTTGCATCTCCTGGTGTAATGCTGAACAGAAATCGGTGCAATAGAAAGGGAACACACCTACTTCATCAGGAGTCCACTTTAAGGTTTGTGTTTCGCCTGGCATGATAAGGATCTCTGCATTAGCAGCGCCTTTCACTGCAAAGCCGTGTGGCACATCCCAATCTTGCTCAAGGTTTGTCACGTGGAAATAAATTTCATCGCCAAGTTTTACTCCTTCAATGTTATCAGGTGTTAAGTGAGAGCGAATGGCAGTCATATAAACGTGCACTTGATTTCCTTTGCGTTCCACTTTGGTTTGCTTTTCACCTTTGGCTGCATAAGCATGTTTGTTATCCTCGATTTTATAAAACTTGGTCGAGTTAGGTGCGATCAAGTTAGCGGGAATTGCTTCTGCGTAATGAGGCTCACCTACGGTTGGGAAGTCTAACAACAATTGCATCTTATCTCCGTCAATAGAATAGAGTTGTGCGCTTTGAGCTAACTCCGGGCCGGTTGGCAGGTAGCGGTCTTTGGTAATCTTGTTGTATGCGATTACATATTTGCCATGAGGTTTTTTAGTTGGGCCTCCAGGTACACACAAGTGACCGATTGAATAATAGGTATGAACGCGATCCAAAACTTTTAATGATTTCACATCCCACTTCACAATCTCTGAAGAAACGAAGAATGAGGTGTAAGCATTTCCAAGTCCATCGAATTCAGTGTGCAACGGGCCAAGACCAGGCTTCTGAACTTCACCATGCAATGCTGCTTCGTATTTGATAATTGGAATACCATTGAAATCGCCATCATAAGCTTTGTCGGCAATAGCTTTTTGAATTTTTGCAAAAGAGAACACAGGAATCGTTGCAGCTAACTTACCGCTGGCTACAATGTATTCGCCACTTGGATCTGTATCACAGCCGTGAGGAGATTTAGGACAAGGAATGAAATAAGCGATGTCTTTCAATTCAGCAATGTCAAGTTGCATTACTTCGTTCAACATTTCTGATTTGGCTACATCAGATGATTCGTCTAAGTAGTTGTGAGCGTATTTTACGTTGGATATTTTCTTGCCTTTTCCAGCCTTAAGATATTCTTCCGCTTTTTTCCAGTTTACTGCAAGGATAAAATCTTTGTCGCGTTGTGAAGCATTTACTTCAAGTAGTGTGTGAGCTTGCTCTGTGTTGTAGCAAGAGAAGAAGAACCATCCGTGTGATGGACCTTTGCCTGCACGAGATAAGTCAAAGTTTACACCTGGCGTTAACAACTGAAATGCAATGCTCATTTTTCCGCTTTGCGGATTAATGCTGATGAAACTAAGTGTTCCTTTGAAATTCTTTTTGTAAGAATTGATTGGCACATCGCGATTATCACCCATGGGTACACTGAAGCGAGTTCCGGCAACGATGTACTCACTGTTCTCGGTGATGAAAGGAGAGGAGTGATTTCCTGCGCTGTTAGGCAACTCAAGAATTTCTACGGTGCGGAAAGTCTTCATATCTACACGACCAACGCGCGGTGTGTTGTTGGCATTGCCAAACGCCCAGCGACCATCGTGCTCACCATTAGTTTGTGATAAAGAGATATGGTGCAAGTCATCCCAAGGAACGAATCCATGAGAAGTATTCAACATTGCTTTGCTCTCTTCACTGAAGCCATATCCGTTTTCAGGAAATACAGAGAAGACAGGAATGATTCTGAACAATCTGCCGGAAGGCAAACCATAAATTGACATCTGTCCATTGAAGCCGCCCGATACAATGTTATAGAATTCATCGTATTGGCCGGGAGCAACATAAACTTTTTCAGCTGCACCGCTGGTGGTCACCGCTTTGGGGCCTTGAGGTTTGCAACTTGTAAATAGAATAGAGACGCTGCTCAGCAGGATCCCTATCGAAAGTATTCGATTAATAGTCATGATATATTATAGAGTTGGTTAAGAGTTATTTTTCGCCATCGTTGTTTCGCATGAACTCGAGCACATCGCGTGCATCGCCCACAGAAACATTTTGGTTGGGCATTCTGGTCAAGCACAGTTCAAGAAGTTTCTGTGCCTCAGGGTCTTGGTCGAGCATCACTTCTACGTTAGTCACCATATTCATGATCCACTCGGGTTTTCTTCTTTTGGTTACATCTTTCCAACCTGGACCAACCAATCGCTGATCTGAAAGTTTGTGACATGCACTGCATTTCATTTCATAGATGGCAGAGCCGCGTTTCACGCGCTCTTGCTCGATGGGTGTGTTGAGGGTGACTTCTTTGATCACACCAATTCCTTTGGAAGGATCGACCATGTTTGCAGTTGGAGCAGGAGTTTGGGCCTCGCTAAACTCCGGATACTCTTCTTTGTTTTTTGGTTTGTCGGGGGCGCAGTTGTAAAACAAAAGTGCGATTCCGATGGAGAATATGATATTTTTCATGCGACTATAGTTTTGAAATTTTACTCAAACCTAAAGGCAAAGGATGATGATCATCAGGATTAAGCTCATTACAAAACTTGATTTAAGTCATAATAAAAGTATTTGAGTACTTCTATTTTTCGGAAAATGGTGTCTCACTTAGAATGTTATTGTTATGTTGAGTGTTGCTTGTAAAGCTTCTATTAAAGCGGTGATTTACCTGGGATCCCAGTTTCGTAGTGGGAACCGTGCTGATATCAAAACGATTGCGTCTTCCATTAGTGAAAACGAACACACCGTTGGAAAAATCCTTCAGCGACTTGTTAAGGCTTGTATTATTAATAGTATAAAAGGGCCTAGTGGTGGATTTTTTATATCTGAAGAGCAGATGAAGCTTCCACTGATCAGTGTAGTGAAAGCGATAGATGGAGACGATATTTTTATTCAATGTGGACTGGGTTTCGCGCATTGCAGCAATTCTCGTCCATGTCCATTCCACAAGCATTATAAAAAACTGCGGGAGTACTTTAGGGAAATGAGTGAGTCCAATTCGATCGAAAGCTTTTGTAACGATTTGACGGCAGGGAATGCTTTTCTTTCAAAGTGATGAATTTTTCAGCAATGCATTTAGGTAAGATATTTCTCATTGGCATCACTTTAACAGCTTGCAGTCCTAAGCCGGATTATGCGCCTGACCGGAATTTTTATGTAGAAGTCATTACTCATCAGACGGACGATACATCGCTAAAGCTCGCGACATATATTAAGGAGCATTTCCCTCATAAAAAATATACCATCACTAATCACTCGGGGTTGACCTGGCCCTTCTATAAGGAACTTGAGCTCGATGAAAGGATTTCAAAAGACAGCTTAATGCCTCCGCACTGGTTTGTGCATCGTATGATTCCATTTGAAAAAGATCAAGAAATAAAGGCAGATGAATTCTTGGTCCGAATCGATGTGCAGCCCCAGCCCGATACCCTTCCTAATTATAATGTGAGGATTTTTAGGAAAGACTCAATCGGCTTAGCGCTTTCAGGGCAATCGGGCATTCATTATTTAGACTCAACCGAGTTTACCTCGCCCAATAACCTACTCGAAGTTTATCTGAAATCAGTTATCAGGTACTCCTTTAAATGATCTCATCGCATTTCGCTCTCTTATATATTATAGAGTGACGCTTTGATGAGCTGACTTCTGTTGCTCTTTTAACTGGTTCAAGCGGTTAACTGCCAAATGTCATTTAAGTTTTTGACTTCAATCAATCTAAACGCTGCGATCCATCACCTAAACACAGTCGTTCCTGATTTTACTTTGAATCGCAATCGGAAATAAAAAAAGTCAACCCATAAAAATTTATCAATTATGAAAAAGTTTAAGTTAATTCTCAGTCTAACCGCTCTCTTCACCATTCTCTTTGTGGTGAGATGTTCAAAGAACACTGACCCCGCACCACTAGTTAGCATATCAGGTATAGTGACTTATACAGATTTAACTGGTGCAACTGCAAATGCGGCAGGAGCAGTGGTTTATCTTGCAAAGAGTGCAGCTTCTACAACAAATTATGATCAAAGTACCATTGCGGGTGCTGATGGATCATACACTTTCCCCAACCTTTCAGCAGGCAGCTATTATTTAAATTCTGTTTATCAGACGGATAACAAGAATCTCAGCGCACGATTAGACGGTGTGAAATTCACTACCGCTAGCGGATACCAAGTTACACTTGGAGGCACCAATGCTATTCAAGACATGGGTCTTGTATCAGCAGGCCAGACCGGAACGGAGGTTGTTCAAGTATCTTACCAGTGGGATCCTGCTGCAAATACAGGTGCGGGCGGTTATACCAATACAGGAGCATGGACATTTGATAACATTCATAGCCCTGTTCAGTTCCAAACTCCTTATGAAGGTGCCGAAGCAGATTTCAAAGGTTCATTTATTCAAACTGCAGCACTTAGTATAAATTTTGATGCAGCTAATCTTGCTAGCAGCAGTATTGTGGCAAGTGTTGATTTGCTTTCTGTAAATACTGGAACACCGGGTGGTAGAGATGCCATGCTAACAACAGCAGGTGGCACATTCCAAAACGCAGCCACTTTCGTAAAAGGAAAATTGGGATGCATTGCAGGTACATTTGGAATCGCTGCAGATGATGCAGCTGCAGATCCTAATGTAGTATCTGCTGATGTTGACCGCTACGCCACATTTACAAGTACAAGTATTGAGAAATATGGAGATGGCTACATAGCCAAAGGAAATCTAAAATTCCATATGGTGACCATGCCAGTAGTTCTAATGTTCAAATACATTACTCCGGTTACTATCAGTACTAAAAAGTACGTGAGCTTCGAAGGAAAAATGACTCTCAAAGCAAAAACTGATTTCGGGATTACAGCAACTAATATCGGTGCTGACCTGATGACCATCTACATCACTGTAAATCTCAATAAGGCTGCTTAGTCTTAATCAAACCTAAAGGGAACCCTCGGGTTCCCTTTCACCCCTAAAAAAATGAACACAATGGTTAACATAAGAAATACAACTCGAGGTGCGCTCATCGCACTTGGTCTGGTTGGGATGGGATGTACTTATTATGAAAATGAAACCATCAAACTTCCGCAACCAAAGACTTCAAAGCCGACCACTACCTTAGAGGCTACTTACACTACCACAGCACCTGATAAAGTAACCTCTACCTATTGGAAGACGGCCGATTATTTACCCATTGTTTCAGGAAATCTCATCACACAACAGGTGCCTGCCGATGACGGACTATACAATGTGAGTGGTACTTACAATGGAAAGACTGATTTCAACAAGGGAAAGGAGCCCAACATTACCATGAAGGCTGCTTATGATGACAACAACCTCTACATTCTTGTTTCATGGAAGGACACCACATTTAATATGTCAAGCGCCAACTGGGTGTTTAATGGTGCAACCGATCCTCATAAAAGCGGCTCTACATCTGGCTGGACTTCTCAGCGGAGCGATGATAAAATGATTCTTTCATTCGACATGGGCTCATCCAAGCGCGATGTTTGGAATTGGTCTCTCGCACTCTCTGAGCCACTGGGCTTCGCGATGGACTTGCTCGATAATTCAGGAGTGGTTAGTGCTGATGCAGGGAATAAAACATATGTTAGAAATATTGCAGGCATTGATAATCGTTCGGGTCCACAATACCAGTGGGATGGTGTAGAGCAACAACTTACACGCACACCCGGTGGTCTGACAATTCTTGATCCTGGTTTTTACCTCTTAACTAAGCAAAATTTTGTTGGAAATGCGGCCTCAGGCGATGTGATTTTTCAAAGCAATTGTGCGCCATGTCATGGAGTTAATGCTGACGGATTTGGAACGGAATATGAAACTGATGTAGCGCTTAACCTTCCCGGAAAAATGAATCGATTTACCAGGGCGGCATTTGTAGCATTTGCTTCAGATCAGAATTTGCACGAAGGTGCAGCGCACTTTACCGGCTTAACCGACACAGAAATTGATAATTTGTTTGCAAGGCTTCGTGGGTTTAGCGGCATACCCGGATACTATCTTCAAAACCCAACGGGAAGTAATTCGGATGTTCATGCACTTTCAAATGTTCAACTGGCAAAAATAGACGGATACAATTTGAAAGGATACTCGGTATTGTTGATTCGTGCCTTGAATACCGGAAACACGGACGACATTGTTTTCAATCCATCCGTGGGTCAATATCAGTTCAATCTTGCGGTGAGTGATAACGATGATCTTAATCGGATTGGCGAGGTAAATAATCAATTAACATTTAAACCTAAGTAGTGATGAAACGGAGAATAATCCAACGGTTTTTTATCGTCCTGCTTGCAGGTGGAATATTGACCTCATGTACATGGGAAGAGATAAAGCCACAGAAAGTTGCAGTTCCTGAAACGGTTAAGTTTTCGGCCAACATCATTCCGGTATTGACAGCGAATTGCGCTAAATCAGGTTGCCATGTGAAGGGATATCAAGCGCCAGATCTTTCGGCTGCAAATGCCTACACCAGTTTAATCTACTACGGTTATGTTGATACTGATTTCCCCAATCAAAGCTCCTTGTATATAAAAATCACAACGGGTTCGATGAAGGATAAAGCCACCGACACTGACCGGGCACTGATACTAAAATGGATACAACAAGGAGCACTGGACAACTAAAATTCTAACGCAACGATTTTTATGAAAAAAATTATCAACCCCGTCAACCCTGAGAAAAGATTGAGAACGTCTCCCTTCCTTTTTCTCTTGATCATTTTCTTTGTCTCAGCCAACGCATTTGCACAAGACGAAGAAAAGAAAGAAGGTGAAAAGAAGGAAGAAATTAGCAAGCCAGCTAAGCCAGCGTTTGAAAGCTCTCAACTCATGGATGAGCAATCCGTAGTGGTTCCTTCAAAAAAAACGCTGGAGATGAATATGCAGCACCGCTTTGGTACAATGGAAAACGGTGTGAAAGATCTATTTGGAATTTATGGTTCTGCAAACATCCGCATCGGTTTCAGTTATGTGCCAATTAATAACCTGGCTATTGGTTTTGGCTTTTCTAAGCTGAACAAATATGTAGACGTCAATGCCAAGTATGCCATCATTAAACAAAAAAAGGACAATAGTATGCCCGTCAGCATTTCGATCTTTGGAAATGCAGTGATTGATACCCGCGAAAAAAGTTTCTTCCCTAAAGATGTTTACCGCTTGTCTTATTTTGGAGAGCTGATAATTGCTTCACGAATTACTCCCAAGATTTCACTGCAATTGACACCCAGTTATTCTCACTTCAATGCAGCAGACTCACTTTACAAAAACGATATCATCGCTATCGGCTTTTCAGGGCGCTATAAGTTCTCACCTCAATCGTCAGTCATGTTCAACTACACACAGCAGTTGACCAAGCATAACGATCCTAATTTTAAACTTCAACCTGGAATTACGGTGGGTTGGGAGATTGCCACCAGCGCGCACTGCTTTCAAATGTTTGCCACCACGTTCTCAGGAATTGTTCCACAGCGGAATATTTCATACACCGAGAATAGGCTGAGTTCTGGAACTTTCGCAACAAGTCAGTTCCTCATTGGCTTCAACATCACCAGGCTGTGGAATTTTTAATTCTGTATCATGAAAAAAAGTGATCGTAGAAAGTTTTTGTTTGCAGGCCTGAGCTTGGCGGCTTTATTCGCCACACTTCGCTTCACCAAAAAGCAAGAGGATAAGAAGACCATAAAGTTCCTTACGCAGGATGGCGAACTGGTGGAAATTGATGCAGATAAATTGCCAAAGACCAAACAAGCTGCAACCAAACAGGATCTACAGAACTGGGTCAAAAAAAATAAATCGTTATGAGGGAGCTTCCTAAAATCATTCCGCTCAACGAGCAAAAGTCAAGAAGAGATTTTCTTAAAGGCGCAGCAGTTCTGGCGGCTGCAGCTGTTACCGCTTGTTCCTCTAAGGATCCGTTTACAGCAGCCGGTGAAAATGCCACAAAGGCCTCTGGAGAAAAAGTAAAACTACTTTCCGTTACCGGAGAAATCATCGAAGTTGATAAAGCGTATCTCAAGCCAGTCCCCGAAGCACCCCACGTATCAAATGAAGAAGCACGGAAAGGAATTCCGGGAAAGAAATTCGTGATGGTGATTGACTTGGCGCACTGTCATAATTTAAAGAAATGTCAGTCGGCATGTAATCATGCTCACTTTGTTCATGATCACCAGAATTGGATAAAAATTTATCCAATGCAAGAAGCGGAGCACACTTCTCCTTTTTGGCAGCCTACTACTTGCATGCATTGCGATGATCCGCCATGTGTAAAGGTTTGTCCCGTTGATGCGACTTTCAAAAGACAAGATGGAATTGTGTTGATAGATAATGAGCGATGCATTGGTTGTCGTTTCTGCATGGCTGCATGCCCTTACTCCACTCGCGTATTCAATTGGGAAGCACCTATTCTTCCACCCGAAGCTTTGGAGATGCAGTATTCACCTGAAACCAGTTGCCCTCCAAAAATCGGAACAGTTTCCAAATGTGATTTCTGTCCTGACATGGTAAGAAAAGGAGAGTTGCCTCATTGCGTATCGGCTTGCCCTAATGGTGTATTTTATTTTGGCGACATGAACGAAGACATTGTGACCAATGGATCGGATACTGTTCGCTTCAGCGAATTGATTCGCGATCGTTCAGGTTATCGCCTCATGGAAGATTTAGGAACAAAACCCAGTGTTTACTATTTGCCTCCGGTAGATCGGTTGTTCCCTTTTGAAGATGGACTCAAAGACAAGGAGGAAAAACACTCATAATTATGTCATCCGATCAAAAAAATAAAATTGTTGCCGATCTCCTTCCGCAAGAGTTTGGCCGAGCCGGAGTAATCTGGACAATTTCTCTTATCGTCATTTGCGCTATTGGACTTGGAGCATACATCCATCAGATAATGAAAGGATTGGAGATCACCGCTATGCGTGATTACGCTTCTTGGGGAATTTATATTTCCAACTTCGTATTCTTCGTAGCTATTAGTCTGGTGGGGTCATTGATCACTGCCGTATTCCGATTGACAGGTGTACACTGGCGAACTCCGCTCACCCGCATTTCTGAAATTATAGCCGTGGCCGCAATCATCTTCGCCTCATTGGCAATCATTGTAGATATGGGGCGGCCAGATCGTTTCATGAATTTGTTTTTGCATGCAAGACTGCAATCTCCAATTATGTGGGATGTCATTGTGATCACCACTTATCTCACACTCAGTGTTCTGTTTTTGTATTTCCCGCTGCTGCCCGACCTGCCAATACTCATTGAAAGTAAAAGCGGAGGAAAGATTGGGCAGTGGTGGTATAAATTTCTGGGTTCATTCTGGAAAGGAACTCATCTTCAGTTTAGGATGGCGAAGAAAGCAATCCGGATTATTTCAGTAATGATTATTCCGATTGCACTCTCCATACACACGGTTACGTCATGGTTGTTCGCTACAACATACCGGCCCGGGTGGGACAGTACTAACTTCGGTGCATATTTTGTGTCTGGTGCATTTTTAGTTGGGGCTGGCGGAGTTGTAGTAGCTATGTACGTTTTCAGAAAAGCTTATCATTTAGAGAACTACATTACCGAGAAGCATTTCGATAACATGGGAAAAGTCTTGGTGATGCTTGCCTTGTTGTATCTCTACTTTAACGTGAACGAATATTTGGTGCCCGCATTTAAAATGAAGAAAGCAGAAGAACATCATTTGATGAGTTTGTTCACCGGAGAGTTTTCCTTGCTGTTCTGGTCAGTGATTATTCTTGGAATGATTGTACCTGTAATCGTCTTAGTATTCCCGCAAGGAAGGAAGCCACTTCCATTATTTGTGATGGGAATTTTTGTAGTTGTGGGAGCCTGGTTTAAACGCTTCCTCATTGTTGCACCAACATTGTTGAGCCCTTTTCTCCCAATGTATGACGTTCCAGAAAACTACAAGAGTTATTTTCCAACATGGGAAGAGTGGATCATTACCATTAGCACATTAGCCGGAGCATTGCTGATTGTTACATTCTTCGTCAGGTTTTTTCCAATCATTCCCATACACGAAACGATCGAGGAAAGAGAGCTACCGTTAAAACTCAAGGATCATGACAAGATTTAATTTTGTAATACTTACCGCAGCGCTCTTGTTGCTGAATGCATTCGACTCCTCTGCACAAGAAGAAAAGAAATCGATAAAACTGAGTTTGGGTTATTCTCAAATGAATAATCAATTGCCCGAGTTGACCGCAACCGCGAAATCAAAAAACGGAAAGAAGTTTGAAGCAATTGAAGGAACTGAAGTGCAATTCTTTTTGGGCGAGCAATCACCAGAGAATTTACTGGGCAAGGCGATGACCAATAAGAAAGGAATTGCTTCGATAGAAATTCCGGTTGCAGTGGCCACTAAGTTAGATTCGTTGTCACCGTTTAAAATGATTGCATTCGTAGCTGAAAGCAAAAAATTTGAAGAGCAAACAACGGAAACAGAAATCACCAAAGCGCGAGTTGATCTGTTATTGTTTGAAGCTGACAGTGTAAGAAAAGTAGGAGCCAAGCTAATGACTTTGAAAGAAGGCAAGTGGATTGAAGCGCCAGGCGTTGAAATAAAATTATTTATCAGAAGGCTACTAAGTGATTTGCCCATTGGAGAAAGTGCGGCAACAACCGATAATGCAGGCGATGTATCGGCTGATTTCAAAATGACAATTCTGGGAGATGCTAAAGGCAATATTATTGTTGGAGCTAAAGTTGACGACAATGATACCTACGGCACGATCGTTGCAATGAAGTTCGCCAAGTGGGGAGTTCCTCAGAAAACTGACCATAGCTTTTATGAAAGAAGCTTGTGGGCATCGCGCGATAAAACACCGATTTGGTTATTGACTGTTCCTAATATAATTATTGCAACAGTGTGGGGACTGATCTTTTATATGGTGTACCTCATTTTCAGAATTCGTAAGGTTGGCCTTGAACAATGAAATAATTATCTTCATTTTATAAACTCAAACTCTATGAACACTAATGCTTATTTCAAAAATTACTTACTGGTTGTCGCTCTAATGGCAACTATTGGTTTATATTCTTTTACTTTTTTTCAGGCCAAACCATGGAATGTGCCTGAAGCTTTCGCGAAAAAGACCAATCCTGTAAAATCGGATGGCGAATCGTTACAAACAGGAAAAGAACTTTGGGCCAAACATTGCCAGTCATGTCACGGTAAGAAAGGGGCAGGTGATGGAACAAAAGCTGCTGAATTAGAAACCGAGATGGCCGATTTTGCTAAAGATGTTGTTCAGAAGCAAAGCGATGGTGCAATCTTTTACAAAATCCTTGAGGGTCGCGATGAGATGCCAACCTTTAAAAAGAAAATTCCTGATGAATCTGATACTTGGAGTTTGGTGAATTACATCAGAACGCTGAAAGCAAAATAAGAATTTTAGTAAGGATGTTGGAGGTTCGGGGCTTAAGCTTCGAACCTCTTTTTTTATTGGAATTTATTGACAAAAGCGTCAATGCGACTATTTCTGGCGATCCTTTCGGCTTCTTAACATTACGGACATAATATTTTCATTCCAATGCATTATTTTCGCGGCCGAAAAACCAAACCAAACAAACCCATGCGAAGATTTTATCTATTTATCATTTTGTCTTTTTTGTTGCTTGGAGGGCTGACGGCTCAGGCTCAAGTCAACCTCTCTTCTCTCAATTCGGCTTACGCTCAGAACTTTAACTCATTGGCTTCAACCGGAACGGCTGTTGACGTAAGCACCTTGCCAACCGGCTGGCTATTTATTGAAACCGGCACCAGCGCCAATACTACTTATGCTGCAGGAACCGGTTCATTGAACACGGGTAATACTTATAGCTTTGGCCTTGACGCTACTGATCGTGCTCTCGGTGGTTTACAATCAGGTTCACTGGTTCCAACCATGGGAGCTCAATTTCAAAACAACACAGGTAGCATTATCACAAGCTTGAACATTACTTACACGGGTGAGCAATGGAGACTTGGAGCTACGGCTCGCGGTGCAGATCGTCTGGATTTTCAATACAGCACAACTGCAACTGCTTTGAATAATGGAACATGGACTAATGTTGATAGTCTTGACTTCAACAGCCCTATAACAGTAGGAACTGTTGGCGCACTAAACGGAAACCTTGCCGCAAACAGAACTATAATCACACTCAAACTTAAAGGTCTGACGATTGCTCCCGGATCTGCCATCTGGATTCGCTGGCAAGATTTTAACGTAACTAGCTCTGATGACGGATTAGCGATCGATGATTTCTCAATTATGCCAATGGGTGTTCCGGTTAATCAACCATCAATTGCAATTACTCCCTCTTCATTAAATTTTGGAGATGTAAATCTTGGATCTCAAGACACTTTGAGTTTCAACGTGACTGGAAAAAATCTACCTGATTCTATGATTCAGGTTTCTTCTTCTAATGCTGCGTTTCAAATTTCTTCTGATAGAGTAAATTATTCTGCATCCATCAACATCATCGCAGCAGGAGGAAGAGTATTCACCAGATTCACTCCTAATGCGAATGGTTTAGTTACTGCTTCAGTAACTGTATCGTCAAGCGCTACTCAAACTATTCTTCCTGTGAGTGGCAAAGGATATGATCCTCTGGCCAACATTATTACTATCGCGGCAGCAAGAGCAAAATCTTCTGGAACGAAAGTTACTGTTGCCGGACGTGTTACTTCTGCAGACCAATTAGGAAGCCCTTCTTATGTTCAAGATGCTACTGGTGGAATTCCAGTGTTTGATTACAACTTTAGCAATTCAATTACTATTGGTGATTCAGTTATTGTAACAGGCCCTATCGGTTTCTTCAATAACCAGGTTCAGATTAGCGGCAATGGAATATTTTTCTCTAAGCCCGATAGCAGTTCACGCATTATTGCTCCGAAGTCAATTCAGCTCAGCGAACTCCTTGCCAATGAAGGATGGTTAGTGACCGTGCAACAAGTTGAACTTGTGAATAAGAAATTCGTGTTCTACCCACAGAGCACTGAGCAAATGACAGCATCAGGTGTAACAGCTGACCTGCGAATCGATGGAGACACAGACATTGCAGGATTGCTTAAACCACAAGGCGTAGTTGATATCACCGGTGTAGTAGGAAGATTTAAAACCACCGCGCAGTTGATGCCTCGTTTTCAGGCAGATATTCCCGGAACTTCGTTGCCATCAACACCTTATGACAGCATTCCCAAAAATTTGACTTTTGATCTTGTTAACTGGAACATCGAATTCTTTGGTGCTCGCATTGAAGACTACGGAACTGAATACGGTCCGGCAAACGAAGACCAGCAGCGCAAGAATGTAAAGAAAGTTCTTGATTCACTTCAAGCAGACATGATTGCTATCCAGGAAGTATCTAATGACACAACGTTTAATAAAATGATCGGTCAAATGCCGAAGTACAAGTCGATCTGCTCAGAAAGATATTCGTATTCTTTCAATGGACCTGACTCAACGTATCCTCCACAGAAACTTTGCTTCATCTACGATACTACTACGGTAAGAATAGTTTCAGCAAGACCAATGTTCGAAACACTTTATGATTCTGCTCGCAATGGATATCCATCATTGCTTCCTTCATACCCCACTGGCGATCCGCAGAGTTTCTGGTCAAGTGGAAGACTTCCATTCCTGGTGAAGGCGATTGTAACTATCGAAGGCGCTTCAAAAGAGATCAACTTCATCAACGTGCATGGTAAGTCAGGTGCTACTGAAGGCGATCGCCTGCGCAGAGCTTACGATGCCAAAGTGTTGAAAGATAGCTTGGATGCCTACTTCCCGAACAAGAACTTCGTCATCTTAGGTGACTTCAACGATGACCTTGATCAATCGATTGTGGTTGGTAAGCCAACACCGTATTTGAATATGGTGCAAGACACAGCTAACTACGTGCCTGTAACTAAAACATTGGCCGATGCTGGCGTTCGTTCAACCGTTGGTTTCAACGATATGATTGATCAACAGATTTTGTCAAATGAATTATCAAGACAATACCTTGCTGGTTCTATTGAAGTGGTTACACCATTCAGAATGATTCCGGATTATGGCAACACCACTTCTGACCACCTGGCGGTAACGTCACGTTTCCACTTTGATATTCCTGTTGTAGGATTCTCAACAGCCTCAGTAACTACGAAAGAAGATTCAGCAGCAACTGTGCCTGTGTCTATTAACTTCACCGAATCATATGCTGAAAATAAAACAATCACCGTTTCAGTAACTAATGGTCTTGGAATGATTTACGGATCTGACTACATCACCATACCTGCGCTTGATAGCGGACGACTTGTTCTTCCTGTAGCTGCAGGAACACAGACTCTTTCATTTCAGGTGAAAGTATTGAATGACTCTATAGATGAATTGAATGAGTCAGTTCTCTTCACGATCATGGCACAATCAGGAATGCAGTTAAGTCAAGATCAATTGACAGTTACGATTGCTGATGACGATGTTCCGTCAATCTCTTTCACAACACAGAGCTTCAGCGTTGAAGAAGGCACCAATGCGCAAACTGTAACAGTAAGTTTGTCACAGCCACCGGCAGCTGACCAATCGGTTACAATTTCATTGACAAATACCTCAACAACGATTTACGGTTCGGATTACACTACTTCGCCAGATGGCGCTTCTGGACAATTGTCATTAACAATCCCTGCAGGAAGTTCCTCTGCTTCATTCTCATTCTCAGCTTTGGCCGATGATGTGAAGGAAAAGAAGTTGATTGAAACGGTTACATTCAATTTGACTGGAGTAAGTGATGGGCTCACCATCGGTTCAAGCACTCACCTTACTGCTACGATCATTGATGTTAAGAAAAGCAAAGCGAAATTCACTGTTTCACCTAACCCTACACGCGGTGTAGTTCGCTTAACAGAAGTAGATATTGACAATGACTTCGATGGTGTTATTTATGTTGTATTGTACAAAATGAATGGAGATATCCTCTTCTCAGGTTCTGGTACACCTACTCACATGAGTGACGCAATTAGTCATGCATTGGCTCGCGAGCACAACGGAATTTATATGCTAAACCTGGTGGTTGAAGATGAATCTACCACCCTTAGAATATTGAAGAATTAAATAGTCTTATCTGTCTTTAAAAAAAGCGTTACCCGATTTGGGTAGCGCTTTTTTTATGTATTTCCCCTTTTTTGGGGCATTAGGGGTATATGAAGTACGTAACATTAACTTAACATTGAAATAATATTAAGCTCGATTTCACCCCAAGGCGATAAGGTACTTTTGCGTAAAATTTATAAACCACACATTTTATGGTACTTCGAAATCTAGGCGTCATTTCAATGGTTGTTTTGCTGTTGTCATGCAGCACAAAGAAAAATTCGGATTCGAATAATGCAGCGGGCGAAACTGCAAGTGAAGTAAAGATCGATGGATCAAGCACAGTTTATCCAATTACAGAAGCGGTGGCCGAGGCCTATCGCGCTGAACATCCCGATGTGAAAGTAACTGCTGGATTTTCAGGAACCGGTGGTGGTTTTAAGAAATTTGGAAGAGGTGACATTGATATCAACGATGCTTCAAGACCTATTAAAGAGTCTGAAATAAAAGCATGTGAAGAGAATAAGATAAAATACATTGGCCTGAAAGTAGCTTTTGATGGCTTAGCGGTTATCGTGAGCAAAGAGAACACCTGGTTAGAGCACATTACCGTTGAGGAATTGAAGAAGTTGTGGGAACCGGAAGCTCAGGGTAAAATCAAAAAATGGAACCAGATCAACGCAAAGTGGCCTAATGCCGATATTCATTTGTACGGACCCGGTGTGGCTTCTGGCACGTATGATTATTTCACTGAAGTGATTGTTGGAAAAGCAGGCTCAAGCCGTGGCGATTACACCGCCAGTGAAGATGATAACGTTTTGGTACAAGGAATTCAGGGCGACAAAAATTCTCTTGGCTTCTTCGGACTTGCTTACTATGAAGAGAACCAAGATAAATTGAAATTAGTAGCTGTAGATAATGGTAAAGGCAGCGGACCCGTTTTGCCTAATAAGGAAACGGTAATGTCAAACACGTACGCGCCACTTTCAAGACCACTATTTATTTATGTGAGCGATGCAGCAGCCAAAAGAAAAGCAGTAGTTGATTTCGTTAATTACTACTTACAAGTAACGCCCACTTTGGTTAAGGATGTTGGGTACATCCCACTTCCGGCCAATGATTACCAGGACGCAATTAACCAGTTCAAAGAATTTACAGGGACTAAGTAGTCCCTTTTTTTTCTAACCAGTTGCTATACTTTTAGAGAGCAGAGTCGTGCAGAAAAAAAGATCAGAATTAATTATTGAAGGAATACTTGCATCCAGTGGTTTCATTACCATCCTGATTACGCTTGCAATTATTTGGTCTTTGATTTCAGAGTCGTTTGGGTTTTTCAAGGAAGTATCTTTATGGTCTTTCCTTACCGACACACAATGGACTCCTCTCTTTACACAAAAGCATTATGGAATTCTTCCTCTGCTGACGGGTACATTTCTTACCACGTTCATTGCTATTATTATAGCCGGCCCATTGGGTTTAATCATTGCGGTTTATCTCAGTGAATACGCACACAAGAAATTCAGGTCGTACATCAAACCTACGTTAGAGCTTTTGGCAGCGGTGCCAACAGTAGTGTATGGTTTCTTCGCGCTTACGGTTGTTACTCCTTTTTTGAAAGATATCCTTCCCGGTGTAGAAAGCTTCAATGCACTCTCAGCAGGAGTCGTCATGGGTATCATGATCATCCCGTTCATTACTTCATTGAGTGAAGATGCATTGTATGCAGTTCCCAAATCGCTGCGTGAAGCTTCTTATGGAATGGGAGCTACCCGTTATCAAACCGCTTTCAAAGTTGTGGTTCCAGCGGCTTCATCAGGAATTATCGTCTCGATCATTTTAGGAATTGCCCGCGCCATAGGTGAAACTATGATTGTAGCCATTGCTGCCGGACAACAACCTATTCTCACCTTAGACCCACGTCAAGGAGTAGAAACGGTAACCGCTTACATCGTGCAAGTGAGCCTCGGAGATGTTCCGCACGGATCACTGGAATACCAAACTATTTTCGCAGCCGGTATAACACTCTTCGTGTTGACGTTCATCTTGAATAGCATCGGTTATCGAATAAAGAAAAACTACCAGAAGAAATATGCGTAGGTTCAGAATAAAGCAGTTACCTCAATTTGAAATCAACCGAATCGAAGATTCATTATTCAGATTTGTTGGACTGCTCTGTACTTTTTTCGGATTAATAATACTTGTCATTTTCATTGGCAAAATTCTGGCTATTGGTTTAACGCGAATTGATTGGGACTTCATGACCAATTTACCATCGCGGTTTGCATCGAAGGCAGGTATCCTTACCGCATGGGCAGGCACCGCTTGGATCTTGGTACTCACTGCAATCATTGCTATTCCGCTGGGTGTGATGGCAGGAATTTATCTGGAAGAATATGGAAAGAAGAATCGATTGGCTTCAATCGTAGAAACCAACATTTCAAATTTGGCAGGTGTTCCGTCAATTATCTATGGCTTATTAGGATTAGAAATTTTTGTAAGGCTGATGAACTTCGGAGGAAGTTTGCTTGCCGGAGCATTTACGCTCGCTCTCTTGATCTTACCGATCATTATTGTTGCCACACGCGAAGCATTGAAGGCTGTGCCTAATACATTGCGCGAAGCATCATTCGGACTTGGTGCTACCAAATGGCAAACCATTAGATATCAAACATTGCCAGCAGCTTCAGGCGGAATAATGACGGGCATCATCTTAGCGCTTTCGAGGGCAGTGGGAGAAACCGCTCCGCTCATTGTAGTGGGTGCGTTGGCGTATGTACCATTCGTTCCGAAAAGTCCGATGGATGAGTTCACCGTTTTGCCGATGATTATTTTTAACTGGGTATCCCGGCCTCAGCATGAATTTCTCGTGAATGCAGCTGCAGGAATTATCGTCCTTTTGTTAATTACCTTTTTAATGAATGGTGTTGCCGTCTACCTGAGAAACAAGTGGCAGAAAAAAATCAACTGGTAATATTTATTAGATAGATCATGGCATTTATAGAAGCTGACAAGGTTAATTCTTATTATGGTACACATCATGTACTCAAAGACATTAGCTTAGATATCAAAGTAAATACCGTCACTGCTTTCATCGGTCCATCGGGTTGCGGGAAATCTACATTCCTCCGGATGCTCAACCGAATGAACGATTACATTGAAGGCTTCAGCTGCACCGGTGAAATTACTATTGACGATAAGAACATCTATAAAAAAAGTATTCACGTAGAAGAGCTTCGCCAAAAAGTGGGAATGGTATTTCAAAAGCCTAACCCATTTCCCAAATCGATTTATGACAACGTTGCTTACGGCTTGCACCTCAGAGGTATCAAAGACAAAAAAACCTTAGACGAACGCGTTGAGAAATCTTTAAAGCAAGCAGCGCTGTGGTCGGAGGTCAAAGACAAATTAAATAAGTCAGCATTCTCACTTTCGGGCGGACAGCAGCAACGACTTTGTATAGCCAGAACATTAGCCGTAAAACCTTCCATCATTTTAATGGATGAACCGGCAGCATCACTCGATCCTATTTCTACTGCGAAGATTGAAGAGCTTATTGCCGAGCTGAAGGAAGACTACACCATTGTGATTGTTACGCACAACATGCAGCAAGCAGCTCGAGTGAGTGACAAGACCGGATTCTTTTATTTAGGAGAACTCATCGAATACGACAAGACAAAAGACTTGTTTACTAACCCAAAGGAAAAGAAAACCGAGAATTATATCACTGGAAGATTTGGTTGAGAGATATAAAAGAATAAAACGTAATAGGAGATGTCGATAATAGAACCTGAGTTAACCGCTTTAAAAGATAATCTTTTGGATATGATCAAACTGGTGATTAGCCAGATTGAGAAAAGCAAAGAGGCTGTTCATAAGATTGATGTGAAGCTGGCGGAAGAAATAATGGAGGAGGAAAAGAAGATCAATAACCAGGAGCTTTCCATTGATAGAGATTGCGAAAATGTTCTTGCACTTCATTCGCCTGTAGCCATCGACTTACGTTTCGTGTTATCTGCAATGCGCATCAGTAACGACCTTGAACGAATAGGGGACTACACCAATTCTCTTGCAAAATTCATTAAGCAAAACAGCAAGGAGATCAATAAGAAATTATTAGAGGATTTTAAATTGAGTGAAATGCTCGACATCCTCATGTCCATGTTGAATGGAATGAAGCAAGCGCTTAAAGATGAGGACTCGGCTTTGGCAAAGGAGACATTGAAGAAGAATGCTTTGTTTGATGAGTTTAATAAGAAAGCATTAAAAACGGCAGAGGCGATTTTAAAAGAAGGCGCTGCAAACCTAAAAACTATTTTAAAACTGTTTTCTATTGTGCGAGCACTAGAACGCTCTGGAGCTTTGGCTAAAAATATTGGAGAAGAGATCGTTTTCTACGTTGATTCCGAAATATTGAAACACAACAAGAAAGAATAAAGTAATCAGCTCAAACTCGCAGATACAATTCGGTCCTTTCCATCCAGATCTTTAATGATTCGAACAGTGTGGAAGTTGGATCGCTCAAACAATTCCTTTACTTCCTTGCCGTATTGCTCGTTGATCTCAACAAAGATTTTCCCGCGAGGGTTCAATAACGTTTTGCTTTTGGAAGCAATTGCTTTGTAGAAGAGTAGCGGGTCATTGTCAGAGACAAAGAGTGCCAGGTGAGGTTCGTGCAGCAATACATTAGAACTCATCGAGTCTTTCTCAGATTCCTTTACATAAGGAGGGTTGCTTACAATAACATCAACGGGCGAAATAGAAACGTCTTTAAGGAAATCTCCCTGAACGAAGTTGACATCGGCATTCAAAGCTCTTGCGTTTTCTTTTGCCACGCTCAAAGCCTTCTCACTAACATCTATGGTATAGACTTGAGCTTTTGACATCTCAAGTTTTAACGTGATGGCAATGCAACCGCTTCCTGTACCGACATCTAAAACAGAAGAAATATCATTTTTTTGTTTTAGTACTTCTTGAATAAGTAATTCTGTTTCAGGCCTTGGTATTAAGACAGAAGAATTGACTTTAAATTTTCTTCCATAAAATTCAGCCTCACCAAGAATATACTGCACAGGTTCATTCGCATTAATGCGCTTTATCCATTCATCTGTTTTAGATACATCAAAAGCAACTTCCTTTCCGGCTAGTAGATCGGTATGAGTAAGACCATATTCACTTTCGAAAAGAAGTCTTGTGATTGCCTCCTTTTCGGGAAGTGATTCATTAATTGTTAGTTGCTTAATGAACTCATTTAAAATGATTTTGGAATTAGCTTTCATGGAGCGCTAACGCTGGATTAATTTACTGGGATCTTAAAAGTTTGAACCATAAACGCGTGTAATGTAAACTAACTAATACTAAAATGTTAAGCAACCATTAATATTCTATTCAGCTATTGTTGCATTGCTATCAGATAGTTTCCTTTGACCGAATTGGAAAGAATGTATGTTGAAAAATGGAAATTATTCTGCTCATGAACTTCAACGGATAAAGGTTCAGCTTTATTCGCAATTTGGAGTTTGGACAGATAGCGAGAATACCATTGAGTTTAAAATTTATCCCAGTGTAGGCGGAGCAAAAATAAAAATATGGTCCGTACAAGATCTAATTGCTATCAAAAGGATTTCAAATTTCTGTGGACTTAACGCTCTGCCAAAAAGAACGAATTGGCAAGGGTTCGATTTGGTAACTCACCTCGAAAGAAAAGGAAATGATTGCTATGTAAATGGCCTGGTACACATGCCCAACAATAAAAGAAGAAATCTCGCTGAATTTAAAATCACCGAGTTCAACGAAGCTTGTCTGAATTTTTTCTACCTCGACTCTAAGGATCTTGAAGCGGCCCCGCAGCCTTGCGGAACAATCCTTCTGATGCAGAATAAGGATGTTAACATGGAAGAACATCAGGAGAATATTCCTTAACAATAGAGTAACATTTTCAACGTGATGGATTAACACTGCAAAACCACCTTTGCAGCAAAATTCAGCCCCATGAAAAAAATCTTACTTTGTTCAGTTTTAACCTTTTGTTATTGGAGCGCTTTTAGCCAAGGATCGATCTCCGGAACGATTACCGATGGTAAGACAAAAGAGGCCATTATTGGGGCGAATGTTGTCATTCAGGGAACTACAACCGGAGCGCAAACCGATGTGGAAGGGAAGTTTCTTATTCCCAATTTGAAGGCAGGTTCATATAACCTGCAGATTTCTTTTATTACTTATAAAACTCACCTTGTCCCCGATGTTTTGGTTGAAGATGGCAAGCGTATCACTGTTGAAGTGGCTTTGTCAGAAGAAGTATCTGAGTTAAAAGAAGTGGTGGTAAGTGGATCTCGCCATACCAATACCGATTACGAATTGGTTAGGTCGCTCAAAGAAGCAAAAACAATTGTAGTGGGTATTACTGAAGAACAGATCAGCAAGAGTCTCGATCGTGATGCCGCCCAGGTTTTAAAAAGGGTTCCGGGTATTACTATTAAAGACGATCAGTTTGTAGTGAGCCGTGGATTAGCAGAGCGCTACAACCCGGTGCTATTGCACAACACATATGCACCCAGCGTTGAAACCGATGTAAGATCATTTTCATTTGCTACAATACCAAGCAGCCAGTTAGACCGAATTTTGGTTTTCAAAAGTCCAGCGGCTGATCTGCCAGGCGATTTTGCAGGAAGCGTTGTGAAAGTATTCACCAAAAGTATTCCTAGCGAAAACGGTGTTACAATTGACTACAGCACACAGTATCGCATGGGCACTACGGGTCAGGATTTTTATCATCAGAAAAGAAACCCTGGTTTTCTTACCGGCTATAATACTGGTTATTATAATCTGCCTTCAGATTTTCCTTCGAATCTGGCAAACCTTTCAAGTAATTTAAAAGACGTTTTTGGGCAATCATTGAAGAATTTGTGGAAAGCAGAAAAGGGAATGGCAATTCCTGATCAGCGGCTTACGGTGACATTCAATAAAAAATTCTCGATCGGCAAGGTGCAAGTTGGAAACATTAACGCACTCAGCTATTCGAATTCATTTGCTACATATGCTGTAGATCGTGGAGATTATACAGGGACAGATCCTAACTATAGATTTCATGACAGCCAGTATAACCAGCGGATTAGCAGTGGCCTTCTTAGTAACTGGGCATTCAAGATTAACTCCGATCATTTAATCGAATTTAAAAACCTTTTCAACGTAAGTTCAAATGATCAATATGTGAAAAGATATGGTAGTGCTGACCCAAGCATAGGTCAGGTCAACGGAGCATTCGATAAAATTTATCGAGGAATCTATTCTGGTCAGCTGATGGGCAAGCATGATTTGTTTCATAAGCAAACATCCATTGAGTGGGTAACCGGTTATAATAATACGTATCGCGATCAGCCTGATTTTAAGCGTTATCGTTCGATTAATAACGGAACTGAAATGGATATTCCAAATACGGTTGATCCAAACAAATTAGGAAAATTCTATTCTGCGCTGAAGGAAGATTCTTATTCAGGAGGGATATCAGTAAAACAAATCATTCCATTGGGGGGAAACGCATTGAGAAGCCCCGAAGTTAAAGTCGGTTTATTTTTTGAAAATAAATCGCGCACATTCAATGCGCGAAATATAGGTTACACTTCAACAACAAATACAGATCCCAATCTAAAGTACTTGCCTATTGACCAACTATTAGAACGCCAAAACATTAATACTACTTCGGGACTTCAGCTGGATGAATACACTAAAAAAAGCGACAGCTACAGTGCCCAAAATAACTTGTTGGCTTATTATGTGATGGGCTCAAAGCAATTTGGGACTAAATTCAAAATTGATGCAGGCGTTAGGTTTGAAGACAATTTGCAACAGCTTCACAGCTACGATGAATCGAATTCGGCACCGTCTGATCCTCATTTCTGGACAAAACGCATTCTCCCATCGGCAAACTTAAGTTACAATTTCACTGAAAAGATGTTAGTAAGAACTGCCTATGGTGAGACTTTAAATAGACCTGAGTTTCGCGAAATTGCAACGTTTTCATTCTATGATTTTAACATGAACTTTATCTACCACGGTAATCCAAATATGCAGGTGGCCAAAGTTCAAAACTTTGATGTGCGCTGGGAGCTCTATCCAAGCAAGGGTGAACTGATTACTGTTGGAGGTTTTTACAAGGACTTTTCTAACCCGATCGAATCATACATCGCTCCGGGCAACGCAGGTGGAGGAAACAAGGATATAACCTATTTCAATTCTTTATCAGCCAAAGTATACGGTATAGAAGTAGAGGTAAAGAAGTCAATGGCGGGAATGACATCCTCTGGTTTCTTAAACAAGATCAACGTTATGCTTAACACCACGATAGCCTCCAGTGTAGCCAAGGTACCGACTAATTTGAACCAAAGACCATCTACACACCCTTTGCAGGGTCAGGCTCCTTATGTTATAAATGCGGGCATATATTATAGTTCCGAAGAGTCTGGCTGGCAAATCAATCTTTTGTATAACACTACAGGAAATACAGTGTATGTAATTGGAAATGATAGTTACCATGATGTGTATGTGCTTCCTCGTAATGTGGTTGATCTCACATTCACAAAAAGACTAAACGACAAATTCAGCTTGAAAGGAGGAATAGTCGATATTTTAAATCAACCAATTCGTTATCGCAACAGCGGAACCACTGGTGGTAAACTAAATCAGACTATTCAAGATTATAAACCAGGCCAAGTATTCTCTCTTGGATTCTCGGCAAGACTGTAAGACTCATTATAATACAACCAGTGAAGCCCATGAACGAAATTCATGGGCTTTTTTTCGATTTAATTTAACACCATCTAAATATTGGTAAAGTAAAATTCGGGTTGACTTAACAGTCTGATAATACTGAAAGAATACGTTTGCACCGAAATTCATCATTAACAAAAAACATTAAAATCCCATGAAAAAAACTACAATGCTCAAGGGTTCTATCCTGGCAAGTCTAGTATTGGTTGGGGCATTTATGTTAGTTCTTTCTTCATGTACTAAGACAGAAACTATTACATATAAGCCTGCTCCCACAATTTTGCTGAGTGCATACACCGCATCAAATGTGGCTGGTAATCAAGTTTCTACAACGGTAACAATTAACGCTCCGGAAGGTGGCAAAACCCTTACAGCAACAGTAAATGGGGTTGCTGATGCTAATTTCACTGGTGGCACATTAGATGCAGCCACAGTTAAAGATGTCAACTACAGTTATACAATCCCTGCAAATGCTTCGGTAGGTGCTACTTATGTGGTAATTTTTCAAGTGGTTGACAAAAGAGAACAGGAATCAATTGCAGTTGCTTTTGTAATTACAGTTTCAGCCGTTCCTGATAAAGTGATTGTAGACGTTCCGTCTGGAAGTATTACTACAGACACTCATTGGACTGCAGATAAAATTTATCGCTTAAACGGATTTGTACGTGTTGGTACAGATTCACACACTGGTCCTGGTACTGCTCCAACAATTTCAGCAACTGCAACTCTTACTATTGACGCTGGAACTGTTATCTACGGCAAGACTGGAACACCAGGCGGAGCTCTTGTTATTCAACGCGGAAGCAAGCTTATCGCTAATGGAACTTCAACCAACCCTATCGTATTTACTTCTGAAAAATCACCAGGATCACGCAAGGCAGGTGACTGGGGTGGCTTGGTTATATGCGGACAAGCAGCTAATAATACAAAAGGTTCTACTTCTACAGGTACTGATGGAATTGAAGAGCTTGAAGGCAGTTATGGCGGCTTCCACGGTGGTGGTGCTTCACCAATTTCAGCTGACAACTCTGGCTCCATTTCATATGTTCGAGTAGAATTCGCAGGTTATCCAATCAACCCTAATCAGGAAATCAACGGTATCACTCTTGGTAGCGTAGGTTCAGGAACTACTTTCCACCACGTTCAAGCAACTTATTCTAATGATGATTCTTTCGAGTGGTTTGGCGGATCAGTTAATGCTGATCACCTTATAGCTTACAAAGGAATTGATGATGATTTCGATACTGACAACGGCTTCAGCGGACAAGTGCAATTTGGATTAGGCATCCGCGATCAGGGAATCGCTGATCAGTCTGGTTCAAACGGATTTGAATCTGATAATGATGCTAATGGAACAGCGAACACACCTTTCACTAATGCCACTTTCTCTAACATGACAATTATTGGTGGAAAAGCGACATCAGGAACTACTATTAACCTTCAGTTCCAAAACGGTGCACAGATTCGTAGAAATTCAAAATTGGATATTATCAACTCCTTGATTACCGGGTATCCAAATGGTATTTATATTGATAACGCACTTCCTGGCGCAATTGCAAATGCTACTGCAGGTGAACTTGCTCTTAAGAACAATGTTCTTGCAGGTGTGTCAGGATGGGGAGGCAATGGTTTCGGAAGTGTTGCTACTGCAGATGAAATGACTGTTCTTACCTTGGGTGCAGCTGGAAGCGCAGCTCCTAATGCTCCAAGAGGAAGAGTAATAGCTGGTGGCGTAGGTTCATTTAGCAACGGAGTTTTTGGAAGCTACGCGGAAGTGCAGATTAGCAGCCAGAACCCTGTTATTTGGTTTGCTGCAAATAACACCATCAAGGCTTCTTGGAGTGACGCTTCATTAGGAATCAATGCTAGCATTTTTGAGCCATTGAACGGAGCACCTACACTTATTCCAACTGGTTCAGCAATGTTAACCGGTGCAGACTTCACTGGCTACACTGGCTTTACTAGTGTTGCATACAAAGGCGCTTTCGGTAATACCGACTGGACTTTAGGATGGGTTAACTGGAACCCACAACTCACAGATTATTCTAAATAGGTCAGTTTTTTAAAATAATTGATGGATCGGAGCTCTCGGGCTCCGATTCTTTTTTTAAGTAATACGCTGTTGTAATAATTTTGAAGAATGAAATACTTACTCACAATTGCTTCTCTTGTCTTTTTAGTCGGTTGTAACCCCAAAGACAAATATGATGTAGCTCGTTATTATGATCTGCATCAGCAAGATTCCGTGCTTACCAGTATTGTTACCTATCTTTTCACGGCCCCACCATATACTCAAATGACGGATCGTTTTAAGCCTGAGCATCGCGAGTTCTATTCTAAACTGACTCAAAAATTTTCCGTTCTAAAATATTTTATCGCAGAAGATGGCACGCATTATTTTTATGTGATGCGCCCTTCAGCACGTGTTGCCGAGAAAAGAGGGGTAGGAGGATATTTTAAAATGAGCAAGAATTTTAAGTTAAAAGATTTTCACGAAGCCTTTGTTACTCCGATATTATCAGAAGCGGAAGTGAAAGGGCGTTGTTCTTTTTTGTTTGATGAGATGGTGAATCACAACTTAGATAAATACCTGTCGATGCAGACGTATGTGCAATGGCCGAACCAAATTTCATACTACGACACCGTCACCTACGAATGGAAAACCAAACCGGAGGTTTTACAATGAGATAACCTTGTTACTTCAGATTCTCTAAATCTCTTACCAAAATTCTCTTACGGTCGAAGTTGATCAGGTTTTTTTCTTTCAGTTCATTGAGAATGGTAGTTACTGTCTGGCGACTTGTGCCAGTTAATGAGGCAATATCTTTATGAGTTAGCTTTGTTGGGACAAGTGTTTCATAGCCCACTTTTTTCCCTTTGTAGGAAGCCGAGTCTCTGATGAATTCAATCACTCGCGTGCGTGCATCTTTGAATACTAGCAACTCCAGTTTTCGCTCAAGTTTCATCAGGCGCAGCCCTACGAGCTTTAACATTTTAAAGCTGAGCTCTTTGTTTTCCCACATCAGCGCTTTGAGTTCATCAATGCTCAATGGGCATACGGTCGTTTTATCGTCCATAGCCTGTGCAAAGTCTCTTCGCTTTTCTTCACCGGCTAAAGCAAGCTCTCCAAAAATTTCGCCCATGCCTAAAATTGCCGATACCACTTCTTTTCCGTCATCGAGGTAATGACCAATGCGTACACGTCCATCCGCAATCATATATATATATTGAGCGGGCTCGTCTGGGAAATAAATGAACTGGTCTTTTTTAAAATAATTGAAGGTATGGCGCTCGGCCATAGGCTTGACCTTATGTGGACAAAGAATGTCGTACAGATTGACACTTTCAAAATACCAAAGGGCTGCGGTGTTTGACATTTTTTTAAAGGCTATTTACTGTCTAAGTTAGCGCAAATTTAAATCTAAAAGTTCCATGGCAGAACTCCGGCTCACCGAAATATGGATTTACCCGATCAAATCACTGGGTGGTATTCGTTTAAAGTCAGCCAAAGTATTTGAAAAGGGATTGGAACATGACAGACGCTGGATGCTGATTGATGAGGATAATGAGTTCATGACCCAGCGACTTTATCCGAAAATGGCGCTTTTCAAATTGTCGATGGGCAATGATCAATTTTCAATTAGATACAATTCTGATTCTATCATTCTCCCGTTCACTCATTCAACTAAGCCTACCAAGATTGATGCAAAAATCTGGGATGACACCGTTCAGGTTTTCGAAGTAAGCGATGAATTCAGTCAATGGTTCTCCGATCGGTTGCAAATAAAATGCAGATTGGTTTCGTTTCCTGAAACAAACGCACGGCCGGTGGATGCGAATTATCAGATCAATCACGAACACGTAAGCCTTGCCGATGCGTATCCTTTCTTAATAATTGGAGAGCAAACGTTGGCCGACCTTAACTCAAGATTGAAAGAACCGCTGCCGATGAATCGCTTCCGGCCGAATTTCGTTTTCAACGGAGGTCAACCCTACGAAGAAGATTCATGGAAAACTTTTTCGATCGGTAAAAATAAATTCGCAGGAGTTAAACAATGTGCCCGATGTGTGCTCACTACTGTAAATCAAGATACCGCAGACAAGGGAATTGAACCCTTGCTTACATTATCACAGTATCGAAAAAAGGAAAACAAAGTTTTATTTGGACAAAATCTTATAGCACTTGATCATAATGAAATATATGAGGGAGATGAGATCACTTTTAATTAGCCAATGGCATTTGTCTAAACTATCGACTATAGACTATAGACTATGGACTGTTACTGCTTGCATCTTGTGCCTTGTAGCTTGTAGCCCGAGAAACGAAAAGCTACCCATCTTGGGTTCCCGCGAGTTCAATGGAAAAGACACGGTGTATCATACGATCGCTCCATTTCAGTTTGTTGATCAGGATAGTTCTTTAATAACGAACACAACATTCAAAGACAAAATCTATGTAGCAGACTTTTTCTTTACTTCTTGCCGCACCATTTGCCCCATCATGAAGACTCAGATGCATCGGGTGTACGAGGCTACTCAAAATATGCCTGACGTATTGCTGTTATCTCACTCCATCGATCCCGAATATGATACCGTTGCTCTGCTTCATGATTTTGCCGATCGCCTCGGTGTGGAAAGCAAGCGCTGGCATTTTGTAACAGGTGTAAGAGATTCAATTTTTAAAATAGCACAGACAAGCTATTTCACTACCGCCATGGAAGACAAAACGGAACCTGACGGTTACATACACAGCGGGGCATTTTTATTGATCGATAAGCAAGGTCGCATTCGCGGAAAATATGATGGCACTAAAGAGGAGGATGTCAATCGGTTGATTGGTGACATCAAAATACTTAGACAAGAATGAGCAAGATTAAATCAATGGTCGATGGTCTATGGTCGATAATGATTCAACTACGGACCATGGGCTATGGACTATGGACAATTGTGTTTTTACTAACTAGCAGTTCATGCTCCATCAAAGACACCAAGTTTCAACAATATTATGCCCAAGGCCAGGTGCTTTATGAAAAGAACTGCAGCAATTGCCATCAGAAAAATGGAACAGGACTTGGACGAGTTTATCCTCCATTAGCATCTAGCGATTTTCTTATTGCCAATTTTGAAAAGTCTCTTTGTATAATGAAGTATGGCACTCAAGGAGAGATTATTGTAAACGGAAAGAGCTATAATAAGGCAATGCCTGCAATCCCATCGCTCACAGAACTTGAGATTGCTGAAATAACAACCTACATTGGCAACTCGTGGGGGCATGAGCGAGGGTTAGTTGATGTCATGAGAGCCTCCGAAATTATGAGCAAATGCTCGCACTGATTTTTATTTGTTGTTGGTTTTAATTTATTTGAGTGGATTTTGATTCATGAAGCGCCCCAATTACCAAAATGTAATTCTCACCATTCTTCTTGTTGCCTGCATTTATGGGGGGCTGCTCGTCTTATTACTCAGGTTAGAATCGGGTGAACCCAACAGCAAACTAAACACGACACAAGATGCCATGTGGTACATGGTCGAGACACTTACTACAGTGGGTTATGGCGATGCATTGCCCGTAACCTACTGGGGCCGCATGATCGGTTTTGTATTCTTACTTTCAAGCTTGGGTGTATATGGTTTCGTTATCGGACAGATCGCAAATATTATGAGCACAATTAAAGAGCAGAAGGAACTGGGCCTCAATGGCACCAACTTCAAAAACCACGTAGTGATCATCGGATGGAATGACTTCGGTCAGTCGGTGATCAGCCACTTAGTTGGTGCGGGCAAGCAAGTTGCCGTAATTACAAAAGAACGTCCTCATATCGATATTATTCATGAATACTATAGCACTGATATGGTGTACACATTATTCTCTGACTATAATAATTTTGATCAGTTAGAAAAAGCCAACATCCGCCAGGCGTCCATTGTGTTTGTCAATCTTAATGATGATACCGAAAAACTGGTTTATATCATTAATATCAAAAAGCACTTCGAAAACCTGAACTACGTTGTAACCCTCGACAATGGTAATTTGAAAAGCACCTTTATGCATGCCGGAGTTACTTATACCATTTCAAAAAATGAAATTTCATCTAAACTTCTGGCGAGTTATATCTATGAACCAGATGTTGCCTTCTTCAGCGAAGAGCTGATTGCTTATGCGCATGAAGATGATGAGTATGACATGAAGCAGTATCGAGTTAAACCTGATAATGTTTATGCTAATACGCCTTACAATAAAGCTTTCTTTGATCTTAAGAAAGATTGCAATGTTGTTTTGATTGGATTAGTGAAGCATGTTAATGGTCATCGCCAGCTCATGAAAAACCCTGAAGGCGATGTGAAAATTGAAGTTGGTGACTACCTGCTAATGATGATGGACGGAAAGGGGCGCGATAAACTGAGCAAACTGTTTCAAATAAAAGAAGGTATCTAACGCACGATCTGAATTTCCTCTTCAAGTCCTTTGATCAGTTCATCTGCCATTCTGTTAAAGTCGTGAAGGGTCGTTTTATTGATCTCTTTGTGATTACCTAATTTTTCTTTCAACTCCGAAGCCACCTTAGTAAACTCGCGATCATTGATAATTGCCAGGGTGGTTTTTGATTTATGAAGGACCCGCTCATATTCTTCCGTACTTTTTTCTACCGAGTGGCTCAAAGCGATCTTCAATTCCTCAAGATTGGTGATAAATAGCCCCGCTAACTCACGTTTCATTTCATCATTTCCCTGCGCGTATTGATCAAACATTGCTGTTGGCAATTTTCTTTGAGGTTTTGATTTTTTTGAACGATGAGGTACAAACTCTAGAATTTTTTCTTTGAGCTCTTGTGGTTGAAACGGCTTGGTAATAAAACCATTGAAGCCGGAAGACTTTGTTTTTTCCTTTACCTCCATCATGGCGGAAGCACTCAATGCTAGTATCGGCATCGTTTTAAAGTACGGGTCATTCATAGCGCGAATGAGTTGCGTTGCCTGGTAGCCATCCATTTCCGGCATTTGCAAGTCCATCAAAACGATATCATATTTATTTTGCGTCACCATTTCACAAGCTTCGCGTCCATCATTGGCAAATTGCACTTTCATGCCCCACTTCTTTAAGAAATTTCCGGCAACCACTTGATTCACTTTATTGTCCTCAACCAAGAGCACTTCAATACCCACTCCGTTGCCATTTTCGCTTCGGCCATTTCCTGATTTTTGTTGTAAAATATTTCGCCCTTCATTCAATTGAAGATCGAATGAGAACTCAGAGCCCACGCCAAACTCACTTTGTAGTTTTATTTCGCTGTTCATTAGCCTAATCAACTTTTGTGAAATGGAAAGTCCCAAACCGGTGCCTCCATATTTTCTGGTGGTGTCAGAGCTGGCTTGCGTAAAATTGTCAAACACCTCTTTTACTTTTTCTGGTTTGATGCCGATGCCGGTGTCTTTTACTGAAAATCGTATAAAATGATTGCTGTCTTTATGTTCTAGCTCTGAGACAATGACCTTCACATGACCTCGTTCCGTAAACTTAATAGCGTTGCCAATGAGGTTGTTCAATACTTGACCTAAGCGAACAGGGTCACCTACGACTGTATCCGGTAAGTGACCGTGCAACTCCAGTCTTAAATCAATGCCTTTTTCCGTAGCTCTATTTTTCAGGAGGTTAATATTGTGGCCAAGAATTTCTTTGAGATTGAAGGTGATTTCTTCCAGCTCTACTCTACCCGCTTCAATCTTGTTGAAATCGAGAATGTCATTGATAATGGCTAACAAATTCTCACCGGAAAATTTCAAGAGGTTGAGACTTTCAACTTGGTCTTCGCGCGGATTTTCCTCCAGCATCAGATTTGTTAATCCGATGATGGCGTTCATGGGCGTGCGGATTTCATGACTCATGGTGCTGAGAAACATACTCTTGGCTTTTGAAGCTTCTTCCGCTTTTTCTTTAGCTTCCTTTAATGCATTCTCATAAAGTTTTCGCGCGGAGATGTCTCGCAAAACAGATTGAAATCCGATTAGCGTTGCCTCTTGGAAAATCGGTTTCATTACGTTCTCCACCCAAACGATTCCGCGATGTTTGCTAGCCAGTCTAAATTGCATCGGTTCAAGTGGCTCGCCTTTAGCCATCTTGCCCAGCACATCGGGCACTCCCGCCAGTACCTCTTTGGCATCCTGTGGGTGAATGAAATCCATTGGGTTCTTGCCAAGCAATTCCTCAGGTTTATAACCGTGCAGATCCAAACACGAAGGAGAAATGTATTCAAAAGTGCCATCGAGTTTGTGCAAGCTGATCACATCGCTTGAGTTCTCGGAAACCAATCGATAAACCTTTTCACTTTCATGTAATTTATCTTCCAGAAGTTTTCTCTCATTGATATCGCGAATGGAGGCAAGGACTAATTTTTTCTCAGCTTTTTCATCCTGCAGCAGTTTGATTTGCGACTCCACCCAAATGTATTCGTTGTTCTTCTTGCGCAAGCGCATCACAATTCGCGTGATGGGTAATTTGCTCTTTCGGATTTCTTCTCCTTGCGACCGGACTGATTCCACATCATCAGGATGCGCAAGATCTAGAACTCTTTTTTTGCCGATAAGATCTTCAGGGTCGTAGCCCAACATCTCTTTTATAGCTGGCGACACATAGACAAACTTCCGCTCATCGTCTGTTAAAGAAATAATGTCATTCTGATTTTCAGAAAGAAGACGGTAAACGCGTTCACTCTCCTTTAGTTTTTCTTCAAGTAGTTTGTTTTCGTGGATGTCTCGGATTGAAGCCTGAACCAATGTTTCTTTCGCATTCTCCTGGTGAAAGATCTTTCCATTGGATTCTACCCATCGGTACTCACCATTCTTTTTTCGCATGCGCACAACCGTGCGTATTGTCGCGTCATTGTTTCTAATACCATCGCCTTTGGTTTTGGCTACTTTCCTGTCGTCTGGGTGGATCAAATCGAAGGCGATAGATCCAATCAGCTCTTCGGGTTCATATCCTAGTATCTCTTTTACAGAGGGCGATATAAAAACTATTTTTCTGTCTGAATTGGTGAGCAGCGTTATATCACTTGAGTTTTCTGAGAGCAACCGATATCGCCTTTCACTTTCCAGTAACTTTTGCTCGAATAATTTCTCTTGGGTGATGTCCTCGATGCTACCGATGTAGCCGGTGATTTTCCCTTCCAAATCTCGGAGCGGTGTTGCTTGGTTTCTTACCCAACGCAATCCTTTGATAGGATTGTCAAACCTAAACTCGAGCTTAAAGTCGATTTGATTGGCTACGGCCTTTTTCCAGGTATCGATTACTCGTTCACGGTCATCAATGAAAATGGCTCGGGCCCATCCAAATCCATAAGCTTCTTCCTCTGTACGGCCTGTAATTTCGCGCCATGTTTTGTTGACATACGTACGCTGACCAGCGGCATCCGTCTTATAAATGCCAATAGGGGTGTTTTCGGCAAGCGTTTTAAAGCTTACTTCATCAACAATGCCCTGTTGCGTTTCATGAACTATAGACTTAGGCATCTATATAAATCTACAAAAAAAATTAAACTCTTGAGGATGAACGGATTTGGGGCAAAAAACAAGGGCGTGCACCTCTGCACGCCCTAACCCCAAAAACCTATCCCGCGGGCGCGGGATAAACCAAACCCCACAAACCAACAATCTTTATTAACCTGTAATCTGCACTGAATCGCTATTCATAAACTCAAATTCTACGTCATTTTTCATATCAACGAAAATTTGTGAGTCCTTGTTCACTTTGCCCGATAAAATTTGTTTCGACAATTCATTTAAAATTTCACGTTGCATCACCCGTTTCAGGGGACGAGCTCCAAATTGAGGATCAAAACCAAGTTTGGCCAACCGATCCAGAGCCGCTTCTGATATATCAAGGGATACTCCGCTTTCAGATAAACGTTTCTTTATTAAGTCAAATTGTATTGCCACGATTTTTCTAATGTCTTTTTTCGTGAGCGGTCGGAACATGATGATTTCATCAATTCTATTAATGAATTCCGGTCGCACCGATTTCTTCAACAACGCAAGTACCTCATCTTTAGTGCTCTCAATTACATCGAAATAGTTTTGATCGGTGATCTTTTCAAAGCTCTCTTGAATAAGCTGTGAACCGATGTTTGTGGTCATGATGATGATCGTGTTTTTAAAATTCGCTACACGCCCTTTATTGTCGGTGAGCCGACCATCATCCAAAACCTGAAGCATGGTGTTGAAAACATCAGGGTGCGCCTTTTCAATTTCATCCAACAAAATCACTGAATAAGGTTTTCTGCGAACAGCTTCCGTTAATTGTCCACCTTCGTCATAACCAACATAACCAGGAGGTGCTCCAATCAACCGGCTCACGCTGTGACTCTCTTGGTACTCGCTCATATCGATGCGCACCATGGAGTTTTCATCGTTGAACAAATATTCTGCAAGCGCCTTGCTCAATTCCGTTTTACCAACGCCAGTTGTCCCCATAAAAATAAACGAACCAATAGGGCGTTTTGGATCTTGTAATCCCGCGCGGCTTCTACGCACGGCATCGCTTAACGCTTGAATCGCCTCTTCTTGCCCAGCCACGCGTTTGCCCAACTCATCTTCCAGGTGAAGTAATTTTTCACGTTCACTTTGAAGCATCTTAGAAACAGGAATGCCCGTCCACTTGGCAACTACCTCGGCAATGTCTTCGCTATCTACTTCTTCTTTTAATAAGGAGTGTTCGCCTTGCATTTCTTTCATTTCGGCTTGCAGTTTATTCAGTTTTTTTTCTGCTTCCGTAATTTTCCCATAACGGATTTCTGCCACCTTACCGTAGTCACCGGCTTTCTCGGCTTGCTCTGCTTCAAATTTTAGGCGATCAATATTTTCTTTTTCTTTTTGGATTTCATGAACCACCGATTTCTCGCTGTCCCATTTGGCCCTGAGTGAATTGCGTTCTCCTGAAAGCTCTGCAATCTCCTTGCTCAGCACAGTCTCTTTGTCTTTATCCTTTTCCCTGCGAATGGCTTCACGTTCAATCTCCAGTTGCATAATCTTACGATTAAGCTCATCAAGCTCTTCGGGGAGTGAATCCATTTCCAATCGCAACTTGGCAGCGGCTTCATCCATCAAATCAATTGCCTTATCGGGAAGGAAACGATCGCTGATGTAGCGACTCGAAAGTTCAACAGCAGAAATGACCGCATCATCTTTAATCCTAACACCATGATGCAATTCGTATTTGTCTTTTATACCGCGCAAAATGGAAATCGAGTCTTCTATGTTTGGCTCATCAACCATGACAGACTGAAATCTGCGTTCTAGCGCCTTGTCTTTTTCAATGTGCTTTTGGTATTCTTTTAATGTAGTGGCACCAATGGCATGAAGTTCGCCACGGGCAAGAGCGGGTTTCAATAAATTGGCGGCATCCATTGCGCCTTCGCCACCACCTGCCCCAATGAGTGTGTGAATCTCATCGATAAATAAAATGATCTCACCATTGGAGTCTGTAACTTCCTTAATAACAGCTTTCAGTCGTTCTTCAAACTCACCCTTGTATTTAGCGCCTGCCACCAGTAAACCCATGTCAAGCGACACCAGTTTTTTTGATTTCAGATTTTCTGGAACGTCCCCATCAACAATTCGCTGGGCCATGCCTTCAACGATGGCAGTTTTACCAACACCGGGCTCGCCTAATAGAATAGGGTTGTTTTTGGTTCTGCGAGAAAGAATCTGCAGCACACGCCTGATCTCTTCATCGCGGCCAATCACAGGGTCAATCTTTCCTTTCTTCGCGAGGTCATTCAAGTTTTTTGAATAACGCTCAAGCGATTTGTATTTGGCTTCTGCATTTTGGTCGGTGACTTTAGAATCTCCTCGCAAATCTTTAATGGCTTTAAGTAAACTGGCTCTGTCGAAGCCAACATCTTTCATCAAAGAGGAAATTTTGTCTTTAGTAGCAAGAAGGGCTAAAAGTAAATGCTCAACTGAAACGTATTCATCTTTAAACTCCCTCAATTCTTTTTCCGCATTCTGCAGAACTGAATTGGCGGTAGGAGATAAGTACGCTTGTTGTCCAGAAACTTTTGGATACGCATTTACGATTTCCTCAAGTTTATTCCGGAGAATAGATTCGTTTATGTTCATCTTCTTGATGACATAATTCGAAACGTTCTCATCTGTTTCTAAAATCGCCTGAAGCAAGTGACCGGGTTCAATCGCTTGTTGCTGATTGCCCGATGCAATGCTTGCCGCCTTTTGCAAGGCCTCTTGCGATTTGATTGTAAATTTTTCGAAGTTCATAGTTTTAAAGCCTCAAGGCGAGTTGATCAAAATGCTGTCCACTTTGTGAAACGAACAATTTCCAGGAAAAAATGTCTTAACTGCCTTACTAAATTTAGGATATTCAGGACAGATTGACTTATGATTCGATATTAAGTCATTGTGATTTTAGTCACCTGTCTAAAATGATTTTTGCTTAAAAGGTTTCTTTTATGGAACTTTTCTCAAGACTGAATTTTATCCAATGTCCAAAAAAGTAAAACCACAGACCGAGGTACTTCTAGTTGAAACCGCGTGGGAGGTTTGTAATCAAGTGGGTGGTATCTACACTGTGATCCGATCAAAGGCACCGGTGATGATGAAAAATCACGGAGAAAGTTTCTGCATGGTCGGACCCTACTTAGGGAAAAGCATTCAGGCAGAGATTGAATTAATAGAAAACCCCACCGATATCTTTGGTACAGCTGCCATGAACCTTCGAAAGAAAGGATATGAGGTATATTATGCCGAATGGTTAATTACAGGCAAGCCAAAAGTGGTCTTAATTAATCCGGTTATTGAAGAGAAGGCATTGAACGTGGTAAAGTACCTTTTGTGGAAGAACCATAGTATTAAGGTTCCCGATGGAAATAAATTGGTTGATCAAGTCATTGCCTTCGCATTTCTAAATAAACTTTTCTTCGATGAATTGGCGAGGTTGGCTGAGGGAAGAAATATCATTGGGCATTTTCATGAATGGATGGCGGGCTTACCCATTCTTGACATCAAGCGAGAGAAGATGCCGGTGAAATCGGTATTTACTACACATGCAACTCAGCTTGGTCGCCACCTCGCTATCAACTCTCCATTGTTCTACGCTCACCTACCTTTTTTTAGCTGGGAAGACGAAGCAAAGAAATTTGGAGTAATGACCGAGGCGTCAATTGAGTTTGGTTGTGCTCAACAGTGTGATGTACTTACCACTGTGAGCGATGTTACAGCCAATGAATGTACTCACCTGCTCAAACGCAAGCCGGAAGTGATTACACCCAATGGGCTCAACATAGAACGTTTCGAGGCTTTGCATGAATTCCAGAATCTGCATGTGCAGTACAAAGACCGGATTCAGGAATTTGTGATGGGTCATTTTTTTCAGGCTTACTCTTTCGATCTTGAAAAAACGATGTATTTTTTTACTTCGGGGCGCTACGAATACAAAAACAAGGGCTTCGATTTAACGCTTGAAGCGCTCGTTCATTTGAATGAACAACTGAAGCAGCAAGGATCGGACATAACTGTCGTCATGTTTTTTGTGACGAAACAAGATTACAGAACCATTAAGCCCGAAGTGCTGCAGTCGCGCGCGGCAATGGAAGAGATCAGGCAAGTGTGCGAGGCGATTCAAAAACAAGTTGGTAAAAGACTTTTCATTGAGAGTATTGCCCAACAGGATCATCGCCTGCCCGAGCTAAACAATTTTGTTGACGAATATTGGTTGCTTCGTTACCGCAGAACGATTCAGTCGTGGAAGAATTCAAAATTGCCTTCGGTGGTTACCCATCGTTTACTGCATGAAGATGAAGACGACATTGTGAAATTTGTTACGAGAAGAAATTTGCTCAACAAGCCAGAGGATAAAGTTAAAATCGTTTACCATCCGGATTTCATCAACTCGACCAACCCACTTTTTGGTTTGGACTACGGACAGTTTGTGCGCGGCTGTCATCTCGGGATTTTCCCAAGCTTTTACGAGCCGTGGGGCTACACGCCACTCGAATGTATGGCCAGCGGAATTCCTGCTGTAACCAGCGACCTCAGTGGGTTTGGCGATTACCTGATGAAAAATATGCCCGACCACGAAAAAGGCGGAATGTTTGTGGTAGAGAGGAGCAAGCGCACCTTTGATTGGAGTGCGAAGCAACTAAGTGCATTCTTGTATAAGTTCTTAACTCAATCGAGGAGAGAACGAATCACCCAGCGCAATAATGTAGAGAGTTACTCTTCCTCATTTGATTGGAGCAAGTTGATCGTTTATTACGAAGAGGCATATAAACTGGCTACTCGCTGAGTTTTAAAGATCACAAATCGGTTCTCTTGCTTCCGGATACTTCCAGAATCAAATCAGCACCATACGCCATCGATGGAGTTTGAAATCCCGGTTTATAATTCCCGGACATAATTTTTTGAGCGATTAAGACACTTGTCTTAGCGGTAAGTGTGTATCCTTCGACCGTTTCAAGTAAACTTATTTTCTCTTGATTACCATCCCACGCCTTTCCCCACAAAAACATTTTTGATGCTGCGCGTCTTTCTTCATTTGGTCCTGCAGGCTTTTTATCGATTTGTTTAAGCATGTAATCTTTAACAAACCTCATGCGCAGCAGCCAATTGAGATATCGACTCATTTTTGCTCGCTTAACGGAATTTTTATCAGCTCCGGTGAAAACTTCGATGTTACCAATTCCAGTACTGTAGAATGCTGTGGATACATCGCCCCAAGGAATTCTTAAAGATGGGATTTGAAATGCCCCGTAGTTGATTTCGGTAATTCCTTCGTGTATAGGAACGGGAATTATTTTTCCGTTTTTACGAATTGCTCCACCGAGTCCCATTCCTTCGACCATTGTTTTTGATGTGCCGCGCGAAAGGCCGCCTTTGTTAGAAGCAAAAGCCAGTTGCAAATGAGTAGCTGATGGTAATCTGTTTTTCAAATGCCTGGCAAGGCAATCGGATGGAACTACATCAAAGCCTACACCTGGCATTAATGCAATGCCTGCTGTTTTAGCTTGCGCATCCAACCTTGCCATTGTTTCGAATACACCAATTTCTCCAGTGATATCGGTGTAATGAGTTTTTGTTTTGAGGCAAGCTTCGGCCATTGCCTTTGCAGTGAATTGAAATGGCCCAGCGGCATGAATGACCATGGATCCTTTTTCCAAGAGCTTGCAGAGATTGGCTGAATCACTAATATCAACTACTTCGAAGGGAAAGCCGGTTAGTTTACTTTGCAATTGAAGAACCTCTTTATTGCGTCCTGCAAGAATAATGTCAATTCCTTTTGACTTACATTCTTCCACGATCAGTTCACCAGTGTAACCATACGAGCCGTATACAATAATTGGATTGGGCATGAGAATTATTTTAGGCGTTCAATCCCTACAACAAAATATTTGGTGTCGCCTCGCCAGGGGAAGGCTGCAAAGCGCCTTAAAAATTTCAGATTAACACGTTCACCACTTAGTGCAACTTGTTCTAATTCTTTGATTACGGCAGTCTCGCTGCTCTCTACTGAAAAATCAAATGATTCGGCAATGGGACTTGTGCCCTTCAGTGCGCCAAAAGTTTCGAGGTTGAGTTTGCCTTCGTAAGTTTTGAAGATGAATCCCTTTTGTGTGATCCGTAGAACTTTACCAGCCATCACCCCGCGCTCGTAAACTCCCCAATATAAAAATGAGAATACACCAATACCCAGTACGATAGCAATGATGATGATGCGTTTTACAATTTTTTTGGTGGTCTTTGCTGCCCGTGTGAGCAAACTTTCGTTTTCCATGCAAATTCTATTTTGGTAAATGAAAGTTAGCCTTTCGTTTCAACTTTACATAGAAATAAATTGCAACCACAATCAGGATGAGTGAAACAAATTGCGAGTAGGAAAGAACATTATCAATCACGAAGCCTCTTTGTAAATCACCTCTGAATAATTCAATTACACTTCTGGCGATTGCGTAGAGTATCAGATAAGTAAGGAAAACCTGCCCGTCAAAATTCTTCTTTCGGTCGATGATCAGGAGAATAATGAGAATCAAAAAAACAGATGACGCTTCGTACAGTTGAGTAGGATGCAGCGATACATTTAACGGTTCTGCCTGGCACGCTGGATCCGTAAATACAACTCCTAAAAAACTTTGTGTTGACTTGCCGTAACAGCATCCGGCATTGAAGCAGCCGATTCGGCCAAAGCCGTGAACGATGCAAGTGACTGCAGCCATCACATCGAGCATACCGGCTACCGGCAACTTGTTTTTCTTAAAATACCAAAGCATCACCGGGATGGCGGTGAGCAATGATCCGTAAAACACGAATCCATTCTTGGATAATAATTCAGTGGGATGGGATAGATATAGAGAAGGATCTTCAAAGATCAGAAACAACTTTCCGCCAACTACCCCGGCAAAAATCAACAGAAGGAAAAGCGCATTGGCCTGATCGAAAGTCATGCCGTAACGGTTCTTTCCTTGGTGCCACATGTAAAGGCCACCAAGCACTGCACCAAGGGCAATGAAAAATCCGTAAGTGTATAAAGTGATTGGACCTAGATGGAAAAGAACCGGGTGCACAGTCTATTTCATAAAAAAGAGACGCTACTACCTTTCAGTCAGGAGCAAATTGTAGTAAGCTGTTCCATCCTTATAGGATACCACAATTTTATTGTCTTCGTAACTAATTACTCTATAATCGATTTCTTCTTTTCTCTTGCCAATTGTCAGCTTGAGATAGATAAAGCCCTTTCTGAATTTATAGAAATTAATTTTGACGGGTTCAGCCTTTGCTTCAATGTTATGGATATCCGCATCGTTGTTGCGCAGACCGATTTTTGTGGTCAAGGTGTAATCGTCACCGCTTTCCATGATCTTTTTAAATTCTACCGTATCTAATAACTGAGAGCAATAAACAGTACCTAGAATTTGTGCGCGAGAAGTTCGTCCTCCAGAACTGCTTCTGATGTTTCCTTCGACTGCTTCACTTTTTACGTAAACCAGATTTCCACCTAAAAGAGCCGAAGCCATTTTTAGTTTGTTAAACGCCCGGTCTTGCACTTTGCTTACACTTGAATAAACCGTAGTGCCGGTTGCCTTAGCAGATACCATATCGATCTTGTAAAGACCTTTTGTTTCATACTCAGTGGTTGCAACGTCCACTTTCTCCCATTCATGCGCCCCCCTAAGGTTGGCTAATGTTTTCAAATCAACAAATTTCTCTATCCGTCCGCTGCCAAAACAAATTTTATCAACAGCTCCTTTTTCAATTTTGTAAATGACAGACTCGTTGGGATTCGAGTAAGCAATTAATTCAGGCGTAACCTCTTTTACTTGACCAATAATTTTGCCGCGCATTGTTACAATAGTGTCGGCTTTTTGTCCATTTACTTGAAATGAAATAAAAAGCACAAAGGCGCAGAATGTTAATTTTCTCATAGATGAGTTTGTTTGGATTTGTTAAGGAGGCAACTTTTAGGCCAAACAATTAAACGGTCATAATCTCGGCCTCCTTCTTCTTCATCAGGCCTTCGATCCTTAAAATGTAATCGTCAGTGAGTTTTTGAACAGTCTCCTCTGCATTCAAAACGTCATCCTCTGAAGCTCCTTTGATTTTCTTGAGAGATTCGTTTGTCTCCTTGCGAATACCGCGCACACTTACCTTACCGTGTTCGCACTCTTGAGCGACTTGTTTTACTAATTGTTTTCTGCGCTCTTCGGTGAGCATAGGGATGTTGATGATTATTTGCTGGCCGTCATTCTGTGGCGTAAGACCAATGTTTGCCGCCATGATGGCTTTTTCGATTTCCTGAATCAAACCCTTTTCCCATGGCTTGATGAAAATGCTTCGTGCGTCAGGTGTGGTAACAGATGAAATTTGATTGAGCGGACTCATGGCTCCATAATAAGAGACCATAATGCCATCGAGCATAGACGGGTTGGCCTTGCCAGCACGAATTTTTGCCAACTCACTCGCCACGTGGCTAATGGCTTTGTTCATTAGATCCTTCGCCTCCTCAAGATATAATTCTATTTCTTCCATAACAGTATTGAGTAATGAGTAAATAGTATTTGACCGAATGATTCAATTTTCAAATTAAAGAATTTTCTCCCGATAGCGATCGGGATTAGCTTATCAACGTTCCTGCCTCTTCGCCTTTGGCTATGCGCAACAAGTTTCCTTTTTTGTTCATATCAAAAACGATGATTGGTAATTTATTTTCCATGCACAATGTGAATGCCGTCATGTCCATGATGTTCAAGCTTTTTTCATACGCTTCCTGAAAAGAAAGGGTAGAGTAACGCACGGCATCAGGAAATTTCAAAGGGTCCTTAGTATATACTCCATCCACACGTGTGCCCTTCAATACAACATCGGCCTGACATTCTATGGCACGTAAACTTGCCGTTGAGTCGGTTGTGAAGTAGGGATTACCAATACCGGCTCCAAAAATAACGATCCGCCCTTTTTCTAAGTGACGGATCGCCCTGCGCCTGATAAATGGCTCACATACTTGTTCCATTTTAATGCCGGCCATAAGCCGCGTATATACACCATGACGCTCGAGCGCACTTTGCAGTGCCATGGCATTGATCATGGTAGCAAGCATACCCATGTAGTCGCCCTGAACGCGGTCGATGCCTAATGCTTCTGCCTGTCCTCCACGAAAAATATTACCGCCTCCAATAACAATGGCCAATTCAACCTTCTGCTCCTTTACCAACTTAATTTCTTCGCAATACTGCTCTAGCACAGCCGGGTCGATGTTGCTGGTTTTCGAGCCCATCAGTGCCTCGCCACTGAGCTTTAAGAGGATGCGTTTGTATTTCATTAGAGTTTATTTCAGCAAATATGAAGGGGATTTTCAGGTTTTGCAAAATCAAGACCCTTCTATCTCAACCTTTCCGAATCTTTCACCAACTTTTCATCTTTTCTAATAAATCGATTGGCAATGGAATTAAGTATCATGGCGGCAAATGGAAGATAAAGCGCTAATCCAAAATTGCCACCATCGGGTGATGCCTTTTGAAGTGAAAGAGAAAAGTAGACAGAGGCAAAAAGGCATCCTCCCATCAGTACTGAATTAAGCGCTCCCATTTTCATTTGGAGCAACCGATTTTCAAATTTTTGTATTTGCATAAAGACGAGCGTTGCTGCGGCCAAGGCAAGGATGGCAACAAAACTGTATGGAAAATAGGTCTCCTTTATGTCAGTGCCCGTCTGAACTCGGTAATACATTGGATATAAAGTGTGACGTGCAGCCTCCGTTTTTACTTCCCAAAGTGGAAAAAAAATCATAGCTACTAAACATGCAATGGCTACCGCCAGAAATATCGTTTGAACTCTTTGCCACATAAGGGGGTTGATTTAACTTGCAGAATTGTTTCGGCAAAAATAACCAATCGATAATTAATAAAAACCTATTTCATGCAAACTGCTTATATCGTTGACATCCTTCGCACTCCAATTGGAAAATATGCCGGCTCACTCGGTTCTGTCCGCCCGGATGACTTGGCTGCTTTGGTGATCAAGAAATTAATTGAGCGAAATCCTTCTATTGATGTAAATCAAATTGAAGATGCAGTTTTTGGTGCTGCCAACCAGGCAGGTGAAGACAACCGCGATGTGGCACGCATGGCAGTATTACTTGCCGGATTGCCGACAACGGTTGGTGGTGTAACCGTAAATAGATTGTGCGCTTCCGGTTTACAGGCAATCATGGACGCATCTCGCGGAGTGCTTCATGGCGATGGTCAATTATATATAGCTGGTGGTGTGGAGAGCATGACCCGTGCTCCGTTCGTCATGGCAAAAAGCGATGAACCGTTTTCGCGTAAAGCGGAAATCTATGATACTACAATTGGTTGGAGATTCACTAACTCCAAGCTTTCAAAACTCTATCATCCGTTTAGTATGGGCGAAACAGCAGAGAATGTGGCTGACAAATGGAAAGTGAGTCGTGAGGATCAAGACAAGTTCGCGTTGGCTTCACAACAAAAATATTTTCAAGCTGCAGCCGCAGGAAAATTCAAAGAAGAGTTAGTTGCCGTTCCGGTCACTAAGGGAAAAGAGACTTTCTCTTTTGAGAAGGATGAGTATCCAAGAGAAACATCCTTAGATAAATTAGCAGCGCTTAAACCCGCTTTCAAAGATGGTGGGAGTGTGACGGCAGGAAATTCATCTGGCATCAATGACGGAGCTGCTGCAAGTTTGATTGCTAGCGAGGAGTTTGTGAAGAAAAATAATTTGAAGCCTTTAGCTCGAGTCGTATCGGTAGCCATTGCAGGAGTTGATCCCGCTTATATGGGCATCGGCCCTGTGCCTGCCACACAAAAAGCGTTGCAGCGTGCAGGCTTAAAAATTTCTGATTTGGGATTAGTAGAACTTAATGAAGCGTTCGCCTCCCAATCACTGGCGTGCATGCGCGATCTCGGACTTGATTCATCAATCGTAAATGTGAATGGAGGATCAATAGCGATTGGCCATCCTCTCGGTTGCAGTGGTGTACGAATCAGCGCTACGTTAATTCACGAGATGAAAAAACGAAATGTAAAATATGGATTGGCGACCATGTGCATTGGAGTAGGGCAAGGCGCAGCCATTGTATATGAGAACGTTTTTTAGACGTAAGATTTAAGAAGTAAGACATGAGATAAGGTGTTTTGTTGCTATTTTTGATTTGTAATTTTAAAATCAATGGCAATTCGCAGACCCTTTAATTTGAAACAGTGGATCACCGACAATCGTGATTTACTTAAACCTCCGGTAGGTAATAAAAATCTCTATGCCGATGCGGGCGATTATATTGTAATGGTGGTAGGTGGCCCTAACGCGCGCAAAGATTATCACTTCAATCAGACTGAAGAATTGTTTTACCAGTTGCAAGGTGATATCAATGTGCGTATTCAGGAAGAAGGTAAAGCTGTTGATATTCCTATTAAAGAAGGTGACATGTTTTTGCTTCCCGCGAATACTCCTCACCGACCGGAACGTGGCGCGAATACCGTTGGTTTAGTAATTGAATGCAAGCGCTCGGCCAATACCTATCAGGACGGATTGATTTGGTTTTGCGACAACTGCAATAACAAACTCCACGAATACCGCTTCCATCTTGATAATATTGAGAAAGATTTCCTGCCGCGCTTCCGCGAATTTTATGGATCAAAAGATTTACGCACTTGCAAAAAGTGTGGCAATGTGATGGATACAGATCCCAGGTTTGTTTAATGACAAATGTTTGGTCGTTCCTATTTTTCCTCTCCTGTCGGTGACCTGATTATCGAATCTGAAAACGAAAAAATAATCACCCTCGGCTTTCTAAAAGATTCCAGACAAGAAGAAACCCCTTCACCGGTTATTGAGCAATGCAAAGCGGAATTAGAAGAATACTTCTCTGGTCACAGAAAATTCTTTTCCTTCGAAATGGATCTGCGGGGCACTGACTTTCAAGTTAAGGTCTGGAGTGAACTACTAAACATCCCTTTCGGGAAAACTATTTCTTACGAAGAGCTGGCTATTCGTGTTGGCAATATCAAATCAATTCGCGCTGTTGGGCTTGCCAATGGACAAAATCCAATCGCTATAGTCGTGCCGTGTCACCGGGTGATCGGCAAGAGCGGAGAGCTGGTTGGTTATGGAGGAGGTCTCGACAAAAAGATATGGTTGCTTCAACATGAAGGAGCTATGCAAAGACAGCTCTCAATATTTTAATACCTTTGGCATTCGCGTTATTTACTACTCATGAAGTTTGAAAACTCAGCATCATTTGCGAAAAAATTAGATCAACAGGATTCAATTCGCTCGTATCGATCAAAGTTTCTCTTGCCGAAAGTCAACGGAAAGACGGCTATCTACTTTACAGGTAATTCATTGGGACTGCAACCCAAATCCACTAAGAAATTTGTAACTGAAGAATTAAATGATTGGGCAGCGCTTGGAGTGGAAGGACATTTTCATTCAACAAGACCCTGGCTTTATTATCATCAGTTTAGCAAGAAGAAATTGGCCAAATTGGTGGGAGCGAAGCCGATCGAGGCAGTGGCGATGAATCAATTGACGGTTAACCTGCACTTGATGATGACATCGTTTTATCGTCCAACAAAAACTCGTTTCAAGATTTTAACAGAAGCCGGAGCATTTCCTTCCGACCAATATGCATTCGAGTCACAGGTAAAATTTCATGGATTCAATCCCGAAGAAGCAATCATCGAGCTTTCTCCTCGCAATGGTGAGTTCAACTTGCGCGAAGAAGATATTCTCAAGGTCATCAATGAAAACAAAAATGAAATTGCACTCATCATTTTTGGGGCAGTTCAATATTACTCCGGTCAATTCTTTGATATCAAAAAAATAACAGAAGCTGGACATCAAGTAGGAGCAGTCGTTGGATTTGATCTTGCTCACGCCATTGGCAATGTGCCACTCCAGCTGCACAAAGACGAAGTTGACTTTGCAGTTTGGTGCGGATACAAATATTTGAACTCGGGCCCGGGTGGAATGGCCGGAGCATTTGTTCACGAAAAGCACGCCAAGAATTTTGATCTTCCTCGTTTTGCCGGCTGGTGGGGGCACAACCAAAAGGAGCGATTCAAAATGCAAAAAGGGTTTAAGCCAATGGAAGGAGTAGACGGATGGCAGCTTTCGAATTTTCCGGTGCTTTCGGGTGCAGCTCAATTAGCTTCACTAGAAATTTTTGACGAAGTAGGAATGTCTGCTCTCCGAAAGAAGAGTTTGCAGCTCACTGGATATCTTGAGTATCTTTTAAAGTCGGTTGATCACTTTGAAGATTATTTTTCAATCATCACACCTTCCGATAAAAACCAAAGAGGCTGCCAGCTTTCTATTCTCATGAAAAAAAATGGTAAGAAAGTATTTGATAGACTTACCAAAGCCGGAGTGATTGCCGATTGGCGCGAGCCTGATGTGATCCGAGTTGCGCCTGTTCCTCTATACAATACATTTGAAGAAGTTTTTTTATTCGCTCAGATTTTTACCAATGCCATTCGATAAACAACAACACATCGCCATTGCGGGAGCCGGACTAGTTGGTTCTTTGCTTTCCATTTATTTAGCTAAACGCGGATTTAAAGTTTCCGTCTTCGAGCGCAGACCTGACATGCGTGTGCAAACCGTTGACCGCGGCAGATCAATCAACCTTGCATTGAGTAATCGCGGTATCCGTGCATTGGATGAAGTTGGACTCGCGGAAGAGATAAAAAAAGTGGCTATTCCCATGCATGGCCGCACTATGCACGATAGAAAAAGTCAACTAACCTTTCAACCTTACGGAAAGCAAGGGCAATTCATCAATTCTATCTCGCGAAGCAATTTGAATATGGTGTTGATGGATAAGGCAGAATCGTTGGGAGTCAAATTTTATTTCGAACACCGAACAACTTCTGTCGATTTTGATAAAACGCAGTTGACCTTCCAGTATCCAACTTCCAGTATCCAACCTCAGGAATTTGATGCCATCATCGGGGCAGACGGTGCCTTCTCGGCCGTGCGTGGTTCAATGCAAATCACCGATCGCTTTGATTATGCTCAGGACTATATTGCTCATGGGTATAAAGAATTGCATATTCCTGCTGATGCTGCAGGAAATTTTCAATTGGAGAAAAACTCACTGCACATCTGGCCGCGTGAAAGTTTTATGCTTATTGCTCTTCCTAATCCGGATGGAAGTTTTACTTGTACTTTATTTTTTCCTTTCGATGGAACGATTTCATTCAATGCACTAAAGACGAAGGATGATGTTGCGAAATTTTTAAAGGAGACTTTCCCCGATGCATTCGGCTTGATGGAAGATCCGGTAGAGAGTTTTATGGGCAGTCCTGCTTCATCATTGGTTACAGTCAAATGTTTTCCCTGGACGAGAAATAAAACATTGGTGATCGGAGATGCAGCTCATGGCATTGTTCCTTTTTTTGGACAGGGAATGAATGCCGGATTTGAAGATTGTAGAATCTTAAATCAATTACTCGATCAAACTTCGGATTGGAAGGAGCTTTTTAGTCAATTTCAAAAATCAAGAAAACCTGACACCGATGCGATTGCAGATCTAGCGCTTGATAATTTTATTGAGATGCGTGATCTGGTGGGCGATGCGAAATTCTTGCTTAGAAAAAAAATTGAAGCAAAATTGAACCAACTCTATCCCGAAAAATGGATTCCACTTTACACCATGGTCACATTCAGAGATGATATTCGTTATTCGGATGCGTTGTCAACCGGCCAGAAGCAAAAGCGAATCATGGATGAAGTAATGCAAAGAAATAACATAGAAACAACTTGGGAACAATTGGATTTTGCATCGATCGTGAATAAATTGTAAGTGCATGTCTAAAATTTCTGAAACAGATCTGTTACTCAACCCTGACGGAAGCGTCTATCATCTCAATCTGTTGCCAAAAAATATCAGCGATACCATCATTGCAGTTGGCGATCCCAGTCGTGTTTACATGGTGAGTCAGTTTTTCGATGATGTTGATTTTGAAATGAACAAACGCGAGTTCATCACACACGTGGGTAAGTTCAATGGAAAAAGAATAACGGTAATAAGTACAGGTATTGGTACTGACAACGTTGAGATATTTTTTTCTGAGTTGGATGCCCTGGTCAACATCGATTTAAAAACCCGCGAGCCGAAGCCACGCAAAAAGAAATTGAAAGTTATTCGTATTGGCACCTCCGGAGCTTTGCAAGAGGATATTCCCGTGGGTTCTCATCTGGTTTCTGATTATGCAGTGGGTCTGGATAACCTCATGAATTTTTATGACCTCCACATGAATGATGATGAAGCCGGAATTGCACATGACCTGCAGAAAAAAACCGGTTTACCTTTTATGCCTTATGTGGTCAGAGGTTCTGAAAGTTTAATGGCACAAATTGGATTTGATATTCCGAAAGGCAACACGGTCACTACCCCTGGATTTTACGCCCCCCAGGGACGAGAGCTTAGAGCTCCCGTTCGCTTTCCTCATTTGCTGGAAGATTTAAATTACTATCACAAAGGAGATTTCTGGCTCACCAATTTTGAAATGGAAACGGCTGGCTACTATGCGATGGCGCGATTATTAGGTCACGAAGCACTCAGCGTAAATGCAATTCTAGCCAATAGAATCAAAAATAAATTTGTTAAGGACCCTAATAAGGTAGTCGAGAATCTTATTCAGAAAGTTCTCGAGAGAGTTTAATTCATTAATTGTTAATCGTTGTCAGGAATCAACTACAACGATTAACGAATTGCTATCCGCCATTCACCATACTGTCCATACGTAAAATGTGCTTGCCTGCATTGTACGGATCGTCATTATAAAATCCGGAAAGGATGCGATGCGCAATCTGCTCAATTACCAGCTCATCATCTGATTTATTTTTCTTGCCTTGCCAAAAGACCCGTTGTGGGTGCTTCTTCATATCATCGATATATGACTTGGCATGAGAATACTGGTCGTTGGTGAACGTGATGGTAAAACAGGTACGAACTTTTTGAGTTTCCATAGGTTAGAGATTACGAGTAAGGGTTTACAACTATTGTGCCTGAGTATTTGTAATGAATTTCCTTAATAAACGATTTCGTGTCAACCACCACGTTCGCCTGCGGACAAAAATGTCCGTGAGTGAAATTATTAAAGTGAAGAAAATATCTCAAGTCGATCATTTTGAATGAACCTGCTTGAGGATAGCGCACCGTGAATTTTGGGAGCAGCAATTCCATCACCAAAACTACGTGATGAAGTGAAGATTCGCGCTTCATCCCAAAGTTTGGCTTCGATAAAAAGTTGAAGGGTTTGTGCTCCGCCTTCAATGATTACCGATTCAATTCTCTGTTTATGCAGGTCATGGATCAGGTCGTTAACAAAATTATTTTCATCCAGTCGAACAAAAATTAGATTTTCATGCTCTTCATGCTTGAGCACGTTGTAACAGATCGTTTTTATTTTCTTATCGAATAAATGCAGATGAGAATTTAGTCTAAGGAAACGATCAATCACAATTCGTATTGGGTTTCGTCCGCTCCATTCACGCACCGTCAAGTAGGGATTGTCGTGTGAGGCTGTCCTCGTTCCAACAAGCACTGCATCTTCTTCGCTTCGCCAGCGATGAACGAATTGTCGTGACAATTCATTACTGATCCACTTCGACTCAAAATTTTTCTGTGCAATAAATCCATCAGCGGTTTGAGCCCACTTCAGAATGATGTACGGTCTTTGCTTTTCTATGAAAGTGAAAAATCGTTTATTCAATTCTCGCCCTTCCATTTCTAGAACGTTCGTGACGACTTCTATTCCAGCGTCTTTTAATTTTTTGATTCCATTCCCTCCAACAAGAGGATTGGTATCGATATTAGCGATCACGACTTTTTTCACTTGATTTTTAATCAAGAGATATACGCATGGAGGTGTTTTGCCAAAGTGAGAGCAAGGTTCAAGATTGACGTAAACTGTTGATTCCTTTAATAAAGATTTATTTTCAACCGAATCAATCGCGTTGACTTCGGCATGAGCCTCGCCAAATTTCTTATGCCAGCCTTCTCCAATGATTTTATCGTCATGAACAATTACGCAACCCACACGTGGATTGGAGCTCACCTGACCGATGCCAAGTTTTGCCAACTCCAGCGCACGAAGCATGAAAAGTTCATCGGAGGTCATTGCATTCTGATTACCCTACAAAGATGATTCGGAAGACTTCCAAATCCAAAGTTCAAGAGAGGTGTTTGAGTAAAATTCAATCTTGGGTTTTGTGTCTAGGTAATATTTATTCTTTCAGAACCTTGCCGGTTTCGAGGTAATAATTAATCGCCTTCTCCCAATCTTTTAAATTCAGCGCATACATTTTTTCAATTGCCCGTGCATTGATCTCATTGCCGATCTCATTCAAACCAATATAGGTGTAAGTAATATTGGCGTTTGTGGTGTCTTTACTTGAAGCGGTACATGTCACTGTGATTGTCCAATACCTATTTTCAGTGGAGACTAAGTATTGAACTAGATATTTTTTGGGTTCATATTTGGAAACTCGCCATAAAAATTCGGTTTCAATGTTCATATGCCTATGACCATGGCCGGTGGTTTTAAATGTTGTTCCTTCAGACATGACTTCTATTGCAGGATAGATTAGTGTAGGGCTCCAGCCATCGGCCCATTTCCTTTCTTCGAATGCACCAAAGAGTGGAAAGACATTTTCAATTTTTCCATTGACAGAGATCATCGCTGTTTTGGAAACTCGGTGAGCTGTGAAATTTTTGTTATCCATTTGTTTGGGTTTTGGAGGTCATGCCAAATAATAGGATGATACTTAGGGGTGCACGGGAAGTTATTGGAACAATTTAAAAAGAAAACCTCCCGAACTTTTGAAGTACGGGAGGTTCGATGATTTTGCCTCGAAGTTATTATTTCGAATTCGCTATTTTCATTTCAAAATTGGCGCGGTTGAGGGCACTTACTATTTGGCTGATATATTCGTGGTCCTGACTAACCACCACATTTTTTTCTCCTTTGGCTGTAATTATTTTGACTGCGTACTTTTCTTTCGCCATGATCAATGCGATCAGGCATGCTGCAAAAAGTACAACACCAGTAGCCATTACGAGGGATTTAGACATTGGTAAAATGTTGAATGCGCCACAAGAGAAAATAATTACGCTCATGGTCATGAGCACAATATAGGGAACACGTGCCGGAGCTACGATTGAAAGACAATGCCCGGAAATGCCACTCAATTGATAGATTGTCTTCTTCACCTTAAATCCAGAATCAGAAATCGTAACTTCATTCCCTTTTGAGTAATAAAGAGTTTCTTGTGTTTTGGTAGATGGTTTATTCATTTCTTTAGAGGTTAGGTTTGTTTGTGTGGCGCAAAGATTTACTTCATTTTCATTTAATAATTTCTTCTTGTTCATTCTGTCGACAAAATGACACTAGACAAGCCAAACAACATGGCTATACCCAAATTCAAGCGAGAAAGTAAACTCAAGAGACTGTCGGTCGCCTTAAAAAAACAAAACCTCCTGAACGCTGAGTCCAGGAGGTCTTTTGATGGGATTGACTGACTGGAAGCTTGTTATTTCGGGTTCCGTTTTTTCATCAGGTCGAGGTAAGCGCGATTGAGCGCATCCACGATTTGGCTAATGTATTCACGACTCTGGCTTACTACTACATTCTTCTCTCCTTCGGCAGTAAAAATCTTCACAGCATATTTTTCTTTCATCTGAAGCATTACGAGCATACCCAATACGAAAAGCACTATACCCGAAGTCATTACCACTGAATTGACCAGCAATGTGAATCCGAAAATAGAAACTGATCTCATCCATGCTACGGGCAAAAAATTCATAGCTCCACATAAGAAAGTAATGGAACCAATGATCATAAGAATAGCAAAGGGTGCGCGTACCGGAGATATGATTGAAAAGCCATGGCGGGTGATGCCATTCAATTGATAGAGTGTTTTCTTCACTTTAAAACCCGAATCAGTAACTGTGACTTCATGCCCATCGGTGTAATAAAGAATTTTGTCCGTTTCCATAAATTTTGATTTGTATACAAAGAACGTAAGCTTGAAATGCATAAGCATTGACCAATCGATGAGAGGCTGTAATAACAGGTAAGGCAGAGTTAAGTGATGTCGTTTGTCGATAAATGAAATTCATTTGTGGTCGATCGTTATACTACATGAAGTCCTAAAATTGAATGACACAGACAGAGTTTCACTTTTAGAAAAATCGTGGCCGCTAAGGTTGGTGACTCCCTGAAACCACACGATGGATAAGCACTATAAAACTTTGCCATGGGCATGGCTGTATCGCGAATGGCATCCCTCTACATCATTGCCAGCCAATCAATTCATGTACGTTAATAAATTAATGGCGCGCCCCTGAGGTACATCGCATAGAGTTGGAGTCAACAACATGCACCATGGTTTGTTAACGTGAGTATAGGTTATAGATTCAGAATGGAATCAAATCGACCCTTCAAGCCTGCGCTTTTCACGTACCCCCAGAAATTGTTTTAACATTTTTTTAACAAGTTGATTGAAGGTAAGATCAACCTCGAAAAGTTGAATCATCGCTCAAAAAAGCATTTTTACACCGAATTTTATTTGGTTTTAATGAATAAAACAGTGGTGATGATCGGTATAAATGGCATTTGTAAGGATAATATTTTATTTGGGTGTGTAAAAAAAAATTATATTCGCGCCCGTTAAACCAAACCAAACCTCATGAAAAAACCTCTACTACTAGCGATAGCTATGTCCATAGCTGTCGGTTTTGGGTTCGCTCAAGACAAGAACCACTGGCTCAAGACAGCCACCTCGCCACCTCAGTCTCAAATCAAATCAGCACGGGTTAACCCAACTGAATACCACGTATTCGGATTAGACGTTGCCGGTATGAAGGCTCAGCTTACTAAAGCACCTGAGCGTGAAAAATCAGGCGGTGTTACTAACCTCGTTGTTGTGTTTCCAACTCCCGATGGTGCATTTGAGCGCTATCAGGTAATGGAAGCATCAGTTCTCCATCCTGATTTGGCAGCAAAGTTTCCGGGTATTAAATCGTATGCCGGTAAAGGTATCGATGACCCATCTGCTACCATCCGCTTTAGTGTGTCAAACCAAACCGGCTTGCACGGGATGGTTCTTTCAGGAACTAAGAAATTGTTCTTCATCGATCCTTACACCAACGACCATTCTTACTACATGGTGTATAATAGAGAAGGATTGGACAAGTCTTCAAATTTCATTTGTTCAACAATTGCTGAAAAGCATTTGAATGAACGGACATCTTCCAACTTGCCTGGAAACACAACCCTGGCTACCAATGACAAGAAGATGCGCAAGTACCGCTTGGCGCTTTCATGTACTGCTGAGTACGGAAATATTTTTGCAGGTACTTCCGGAACTGATGCTCAAAAGAAGGCCAACATCATGGCGCAAATGAACATTACCATGACTCGCGTTATTGGTGTGTATGAGCGCGATTTAGCAATCACGATGCAGATCGTTGCGAACAACGACCTCATCATGTATTATGGAAGCACTACGACTGACCCTTGGAGCAGTGAGTGGAATACAAAGACTCAGCAAGTAATTGATGCCGCTATCGGAAATGCGAACTATGACATCGGCCACAACTTCAATACAACAGGTGGTGGTAATGCAGGTTGTATCGGTTGCGTTTGTACTACAGGTTCAAAAGGAAGTGGATACACAGGCCGCTCTGATCCTACGGGCGATGCTTTCGATATCGATTATGTTGCTCACGAAATGGGCCACCAATTCGGAGGCTATCATATTCAAAGCAGTTCAAACTGCAGAAGCGGCAGTGGTACTACTGAAGTAGAACCTGGAAGTGGTAGCTCCATCATGGGTTACGCAGGTATTTGCCCTTCAGATGTTCAGTCTAATAGCGATGCCTATTTTGCGTACGTAAACATCCGCGATATTTCGGCTAACGTGAAAACAGGAGCTAGCTCAGGCTGTGCTCAGATTATTAGCTTAACAAACAATCCTCCAACAGCAAATGCTGGTTTGGATTATACCATTCCTAAATCAACAGCATTTGTATTGCGCGGTCAGGGTACCGATCCTGACGGTGATGCACTTACTTATACTTGGGAAGAAAACGATCCTGAAAACCCTAACACCACAGCTGCTCCAACATCAACTCGTGCAGCAGGTCCAATGTTCCGTTCTAGGCAAGGTACTTCTTCACCTAACCGCTATTTCCCACAAATGAGTGATGTAGTTGCGAATAATCTTACACCAACATGGGAGGTAGTTCCATCAATTGCACGCGCATTGAATTTCTCTCTTGTTGTTCGCGATAATAAAGCAGGTGGTGGACAAACTGCTGACGACTTGATGAAAGTAACTGTTAACGGAACTGCAGGTCCATTTGTAGTGGGTGCACCAAACACAGCCGTGAGCTGGGCAGCAGGAAGCCTACAAACTGTAACATGGAGTGTAGCCGGTACTAATGTGAGTCCAGTAAACTGCCAGAATGTAAATATTCTTTTGTCAACAGACGGTGGATTCACTTATCCAGTAACGGTGTTGGCAAATACGCCTAACGATGGTACTCAGTCTGTAACGATCCCTAACAATCCTGGCACTACATGCAGAATTAAGATAGAAGCAGCTGATAATATCTTCTTTGATATTTCGAATGTAAACTTCACCATCACTCCTCCTGCAACTTGTACAGCTACTGTACCTACAGGTTTGGCAGCGTCAAGCATTACCTCAACAGGTGCAACACTTAGTTGGACCGCAGTACCCAGCGTAGTGTCATATGATGTTCAGTACAGAGTGGTTGGTACATCAACCTGGTCATCTGTTTCAGCGGCATCGAATTCAACAACGTTATCTGGATTAACTGCTGCTTCAAATTATGAGGCTCAGGTTCGTAGTAACTGTACAAGTTCATCTTCTGCTTACAGCGCTTCAGCTACATTTACTACTGCGGCTGGTTGCGTAGCTACTACACCTACAGGTTTAGCCGCATCTGGAATTACTTCAAGTGGTGCATCTTTGAATTGGACTGCAGTGAGCGGAACCACCTACAATGTGCAATACAGAGTAGTTGGAACTTCAACTTGGACAACCGTTTCTGCAAGTACAAATTCAACTTCCTTGTCGGGATTGACTGCCAATACCCAGTACGAGGCACAAGTGCGTAGCAACTGTGCAGGCGGTTCATCATCTGCTTACAGTGCATCTGCAACATTTACTACTCTTACTATTCAAATTACCTACTGTGCTTCTAAAGGAACTACAGTTACTGATGAGTATATCGGAAGAGTGCAATTGGGTACTATCAATAATGCAACCGGTGCTAACGCAGGCTATGGAAACTTCACTAGTCTTTCTACAAGCTTAACTGCAGGTTCGGCTTACACCATTACGGTTACACCAACCTGGACTGGATCTACTTATAGCGAAGGCTATGCTGTTTGGATTGACTACAACCAGAATGGCGTCTTTACTGATGCCGGTGAATTGGTGTGGTCAAAAGCGGCATCAACGACTACTCCTGTAAGCGGCACATTCACTGTTCCTTCAACAGCAACAGCCGGATCTACACGCATGCGTGTATCTATGAAGTACAATGGAATTCCAACTTCATGCGAAACATTCAGTTACGGTGAAGTGGAAGACTACACCGTGAATATTGGAGCAGCTGGTCCTGATACACAAGCACCGTCAACACCAACTGGTCTTGCAGCTTCTAACATTACGCAGACATCTGCTACTATTTCATGGACAGCCTCTACTGATGACAGAGGTGTAACTGGCTATGAAGTAAGAGTGAATGGAACTTTAAATGGCACCAGCACTACCACTTCATATGCATTGAGCGGTTTAACAGCCAGCACAACTTATGCGGTTTCTGTAATAGCTAAAGATGCTGCAGGCAATGCATCTGCTGCTGCATCAATTAATGTTACAACAACTGGAAGCTGTACCAACGTAACGCTTACACTTTTAACTGATGACTATCCTACTGAAACCAGTTGGAACATCAAGAGAAATTCCACCGGTGCAACAGTTGCGTCTGGAGGTACTTATGCTTCTACTCAAAAAAGAGTGACCATCACTAGCACTAGTTGCCTGGTAGCTGCATGCTACACCTTTACCATCAACGATTCTTATGGCGATGGTATCTGCTGCGCATATGGAAATGGTTCATATACTTTGAAAGATGGATCAGGTACTGTACTTGGCTCGGGTAGCACGTTTACCTCATCGGCCACTATCAATTTCTGTGTTGGCGGAGGTACTTCAAGAGATGGAGGAACTGAAGTGAGCGAAAACGAAAGTGAAACTCATGTTTACCCTAACCCGGTTAGTGGAACACTATATCTTTCTGTACCAGCTTCAGCTAAGGTTCAATCGGTTCAAATTATTTCTACTACAGGAGTAATGATGAGCGATGTGAAAAAGTTTGAAGATGGCATTGATGTTTCTGGTCTTAATTCAGGATTATACATTCTTTCTGTGAAAACAGACAAAGGAATGGTAACTCGTAAGTTCATTAAGCAGTAATCTCAATTACCAATGTAAAAAGCCCCCGGTGAAAATCGGGGGCTTTTTTTTAAGGTATAGCACAACAATTGCATTGTGTGTAACTTCAAACTAAGAATCAATCAATAAGAGGGATGAAAACAATCATATTAGGAGCCATATTAGTTGCAGGTTATGCGGTTAATGCGCAGAATCAAAATCACATTATGCGTATAGAGTTTAGTTCGCTGACCCGAGGCTATCACGAGTTGGTGATCATTACCAGCGATAGTTTAAAGTTTTCACGCACACAGGCAAGCCAACCTAAAGTGGCTAAAGCACACGCATTGAAAAAAAATGATTGGAATGATTTAGTGAAAGCATTGGAGAAAGTGACTCTGTCTGAAATTCCAGAACTAAAATCACCAACCATGAAACGCTCTTTTGACGGAGCGCGTCATTCCACCATTACGATCGCAACAGACTCAAAGCAGACCTACATTCATTCCTTTGATGACGAAAACCCTCATGAAAAATTGAAATCATTGATGAGTGTAATCGTTAAGAAACGCGGGAAGCGATAATCAATCACCAGAGTTTTCGAGAAATAGTTCCGATCACCATTTTCGGTTTCGGGATTTCACCAAGTCAAGGAATGCGTGGTTAAGCGCATCAACAATCTGGCTTATATATTCGCGGCTCTGACTTATCACCACATTTTTCTCACCCTCAGCGGTAAAGATCCGTACGGCATACTTTTCTCTCATCCGAAACATGATCAGTATACCCAATCCAAAGAGCACGCTCCCCAAACTCATCACCAATGAATTGACAGCCACGTGAAGCTTTAAAATAGCTATTGGTTGCATCCATGCTTGTGGCAAGAAATTCAAAGCACCACACATGAAAATGACCAAACCGAGAATCAACAAGATTGCGTATGGTGCGCGATGAGGCGAAATAATTGAAAATCCGTGACGGGTAATTCCATTCAGTTGATATAGAGTATTCTTCACCCTAAAACCTGAGTCTGTAATCATCACATCATGCCCATCAGTGTAATACAACGTTTTATTCGTTTCCATAAAACTTAGGTTTTGTTTCTACAAAGAACGTGATACAGGAAATCAAAGATGCTGGTGATTCGTCAGGAAGCTGTAGTACTAGATAGATCGAGCCAGGTAAATGCACCTGTCGAAAATAACGCGCCCTTCCGATTACACACTGTCGTAAATAAGATGACAAGCTGACCGGCCTTGTTATTTTTTGTACCCGCTTGTGTTTGTGGATACTACTTAAGAAGAGGGGATATGATAAATGTATTAGGCTCTTGGATTATTAGGCTCTCTCCACATCTCCCATTTTCCAGATTCATTAGCTTCATGCAAGATTCCCTCATCATCTTCTTCCAAAAAAGCGATTTCCCATACTCCTTTAAATCTCATTGTACTTTCATCAAAAGTTCCTTTGTAATGAACGATGTTTGGGTTTTCGCTTTCAATTGAAACGGATTCATTGTTCTCATCTAAGTAATGTTCCTTAGCGTAGTACTTGTTAAATTCGATTTCGTCATCGTTCATGTGTCCACGAATCACGATTTCATCATCGATGCCTCCATGATCCGCATCTTCATAAATGCGACCAACAAACTCATTGATGCCCCTGTTGATATTCGCCCGAAATGGAATTTTCCTGTTTTCATTGGGGTTCAGGTCATAAGCGTAAAACCCAATCCAGTCGCCTTGTACTTCGATCATATGCGAGATTAAGTGATTTGTATTTCTCGAATTACTAAAGTGAGTAGAGCTTATTTTTTAATAAGGACTCTTTGCAAGTTTGGCGTCAGCAGGTAGTTGAAAGATAGTGTCATCCAACTTGATGGGAGTAATCTCTTTGGCAATAGACTCCATAGAAAACTGTGGATTGTCAATTATCATTTTTAATGGGAGCGCTCCTGATTTTGAAATGAACTCACTCCAGTTTCCATATTTATGATTCTCATAAATCTTGGGGTCTACTTTTAACTTATTGCTGAAGTAATATTTTTGAATCCCCGACTTACAAGTCATGATTAACTCATCGCAGGTGTGCCCCAGAATTTCGATCACGCCTTTGTTGATCTCTGTTTTAATGACCTCATCTGTATTAACAGCTCCATCATTCCACAAAATAGAAGCAGAGGCCACTATCTTGGTATAAAGTTTATTGTCTTTATTAATGTAGAGTAGCCATTGCAGAAAAGTACCATTGGCTACCGACTTGTAATTACCTCCCTTAATAAAATACTCTTGGGTGTTTCCCATCATTGCACTGAACTGCTGGTCGGTCAGGTTGGCAATTTTGCTTTTGTATTGATTGGTATAAATGATTTTTCCTTCAAAGGTCTGAGCATAGGAGCCGGTGATGGTGAGAACGGAAATGAAGAGGAGATTGATAAATCTTGTGATCATGAATCTTGTTTTTATTTTTTAGATAATCTTAAATCTTGGTTTTGCCTACATTGTTTCTAAGATTGTTGGAGCTGAACCCCAACAAGGGACGCTGGCTCCTTTTAGCTTGGTCTTCTAATATTTAATATTTCTCGCATTTTTTTTAGATGCTCGAGGACTTCTTTTTTAAGCTGCTTTTTTGGTACGCCATTTTTTCTAAATTTTTTTCTTAATGTTTCTTCCAGAATTTTGTTCCATAGACTATCTGTATTAGTATCGGGAACTTCCACCAAAATCATTTGATCTTGTTTTAGTGAAATCTTTTCTCCTTTTTTTCCCTGGGTTATATATAAACCCCTTGCTTGGTGAATAGCATCTATCAAGGAGTAGTCATTCATGAGTTCAAATTCAATTTGAAATTGAAACTGCAATGGTTGACTAAACTCAATATCCAAGTGCCAAACCTTTTTAGTAAAAAACTGAGAGAACGGATATGCCCATTGAACAATCACATCGCCAGGTGGAGAATCCTCATGAATTTTTAGCAACTCTTTAAGACCGTTATCTTTATTGGAATCTACAACAAGCGCAGGAATCATACGTCCTTCTCCTAAAACTGGGCTGGAAATCAGACCGCCTTCCTGAATGAAGTATGTATTGCTATATACCGTCTTTATTCTCATAAATCAGATCCTTCATTAAAGTTGACGAGATTTGAGTATCATTATTTGAACTATCCTTGATTCGAATCGTAAATTTCTTAATTCTTACGTTGTTTAATTGACTTGGTGACTGGAAGATTAGCCATCCTGATTTAATCTCTCTTTCGTCAGTTCGAATATCTGTCTTTAACTCTGTTAGGTTTTTGTGATCGATCTTTTTAAAAAGATCGGAGTTGTGCTTTAGCTTTAAATTCTTTGTTTCTCCAGAATTTGTTTCATAGAGTATTTCAAGGTTTCCAATAAATGAATTCTTACTGCTAGCAAGGTTTGTAATTCTAACGTGAAACAATAAATACCTTTCAGAATTTGGGGAACTAGTTTTAATTCTGAAGCTATCCTCAAGATATATGGAAAATTTGCTTTTTTTATTCTCGAATTCATTTATGTCCATCTTCAGTTTTTTTCTGGTCAACAGAATTCTCCAAAAGCCAAAAATTAACCCAATAATTGTCAACCCTATCGTGACTGAAGTCTTAGGGTTTGTTTTAATTATTTCAATTAGTTCATTCAATATATTTACACACAACATTTTCATATATTTTCCATCTCTCTTTTAAGGCGTGTTCACCTCATTAAATCCTTTCGCGTCATTGTCCGTCCAGCTCATGGGATAATTTTTGTCTAAGAAAGGAATAGCATCTTCTGTTAAGAAGAGCGGTTTGAACGTGTCAATCATCACGGCAAGCTCGTGTGTCTCTTTTGCGCCAATGCTTTTTTCTACCGTGCCGGGGTGCGGGCCGTGTGGCAGTCCGCCCGGGTGAAGGGTGAATGACCCGCGCTCAATGCCTCTGCGGCTCATGAAATTTCCTTCGGCATAGTAAAGCACTTCATCGCTGTCGATGTTGCTGTGATTATATGGTGCCGGAATGGCTTGCGGATGGTAATCAAACAAGCGTGGTACAAAAGAGCAGATCACAAAATTGTGCGCCTGAAAAGTTTGATGAGCTGGCGGTGGCTGGTGTATGCGGCCGGTGATGGGCTCGAAGTCGTGAATAGAAAAAGCGTAGGGCCACAAGAACCCATCCCAACCTACAAGGTCGAGAGGGGAGTAGTCATATACATAATGATGAAGTGAACCTTGCTTTTTGATTTTGATAAGAAACTCGCCTCTACTGGTATCAGTCACCAGTTCATAGGGTGGACGGATGTCGCGCTCGCAATAAGGAGAGTGCTCAAGCAACTGGCCCAATTCATTGCGGTAGCGTTTTACGGTTTCTATTGGAGAAGCTGATTCGGTGATGAGCAGGCGAAGTGGTCCTTCTTCAAAATCCAATTTATAAATCACCGTGCGTGGAATGACAATATAATCTCCCTGGCGTACTTCCAGTTTTCCAAACTGCGAAGTGAGGGTGCCTTTGCCATCGTGAATAAATATCACTTCATCGCCTTCAGCATTTTTGTAGAAGTAGTCCATCTTCCGCTTTTTGGGAGAGCAGATGGAAATGGCGCAGTCGTTGTTGATCAAAAGTGTTTTGCGTGCGCTCAGGTAATCATCACCTGTTTCTTGCACTTTAGAAGTGTTGAGGTGCGTTTGCAATAGTTTGTACTCGGCAATTCTCTTCACCTCAAATTTTTCTGCAGCCTTCACCTCTTTGATTCGCGTAGGCGGATGGATGTGGTAGAGGTTAGAATAGATTCCTGAAAAGCCTTCCGAGCTTACCAGTTCTTCCTTGTACAAACTTCCATCGGGTTGATAGAATTGCGTGTGGCGTTTGGGTGGGATGTTTCCGAGACGGTGGTAATACATAGCAAAAATATTTGCTGCTAAGTTACCTGTCCCTTAACAATAAAGTTATAGACGTAACAATAATTTTGTGGACGTAACAATAAAGTTGTGGACAATGAATTTAATTACATCCTGTTGCTAAAATTATTAGTAGACAAATAGCTCAATTTTTAAAAGCGTTTGGCCTGAACAAATGGTAAATTTTTAACGAGAAAAATAAGTCGGGCTAATAGGTGTGAGTTGGTTTAAAGTGGGTTACTCGGCCATCAAGACTATCAGAATAAATTATTTCATATTTGACAGCTTCAATACCCCAAATCATCATTGTTGCCAATTGATGAAAGAAATCATTTTCTAGGTTGATCATCCTCATTCGTAAAGTGGGGCAGTCTGATTTGCTCAACTCCTATTCATAGCGCAAAGTTGAGGTGTGTCCAATTTTTAATGCCCAAGTATAAACCTCCTTTCAGGTCTTTGCGGAAATTCTTCAAGTACTGAGTTGAAGTCATGATTGGATTCAATACATGCATGACTTAAATCATGATGGATTCTGATACTGGGCAGCGCGCAAATCCATCTGTTGTTCTACTTTCCCTGAGAATTTTCAATTATGAAATCAACAACATGGATCAATACAGACGGCAACACAGCGGTAGCCAATGTTGCTTATGGTTTTTCTGAAGTAGCAGCCATCTATCCCATCACTCCATCCTCTGACATGGGCGAACGTGCTGATGCATGGTCGGCCGAAGGAAAGAAAAATATTTTTGGGCAAAAAGTAGATGTGGTGCAAATGCAATCGGAAGGTGGCGCGGCAGGAGCTCTTCATGGTTCTCTGGCGGCAGGTGCATTGACTACCACATTCACTGCATCACAAGGCTTGATGCTGATGGTACCCAACATGTTCAAGATTGCTGGTGAAATGATTCCGGTAGTATTTCATGTTTCCGCGCGATCGCTGGCTTGTCAATCGCTTTCTATTTTTGGCGATCACTCTGATGTAATGGCAACGCGCGGCACAGGCTTTGCCATGCTTGCCTCAAGTAATGTGCAAGAGGCCCAAGATCTTGCCGTAATTGCTCACCTGTCAACACTCGAATCAAAAATTCCGTTTCTCCATTTCTTTGACGGGTTTCGCACATCACATTCCATTCAAAAAATCATTCCCATCTCTTATGATGAAATAAAGAGCATGCTCGACATGAAGTATGTTGAAGAGTTTCGAGCACTTGCGTTGAAACCTGAGGCTCCGGTTTGTAAGGTGGGTGCGCAGAATCCCGATGTCTATTTCCAGGGACGCGAAACTGTCAATAAATATTATGACGCATGTTCTGCGATCATTCAGAAATACATGATGTTGTTTGGAGAAAAAACCGGACGATATTATAAACTCTATGAATACATTGGTGCGCCTGATGCTGACAAGGTTATTATATCTATTGGTTCATCTACAGAGACCATCGAAGAGACAATTAGCTACTTGAGAACAAAAGGTGAACGAGTTGGTCTTCTCAAAGTACGGTTATACAGACCATTCGCAGTTGCCGATTTTGTCAAAGAATTGCCAAGTACTGTAAAACAAATCGCAGTGCTCGATCGCACCAAAGAGCCAGGGTCTATTGGCGAACCTCTCTATTTGGATGTAGTCGCAGCCTTGTCAAACGAGCGGCAAGGGATTCGCATCATTGGAGGGCGGTACGGTTTATCATCGAAAGAATTTACTCCTTCTATGGCGAAAGCCGTGTATGATCACTTAGACAACAACGGTTGGCACAACTTCACGGTAGGTATCAATGATGATGTCACCAAAAAATCAATCCCTGTTACAGAAGAAATCGATACGGAGCAGAAAGAAGTTGTGCGTTGTAAATTTTGGGGTTATGGTTCTGACGGAACGGTGAGCGCCAACAAAAATGCCATTAAGATCATCGGTGAGAATACCGATTTGTTTGTACAAGGATATTTTCAATACGACTCCAACAAATCAGGAGGCTGGACTATTTCTCACTTACGTTTTGGTAAGGAGAAAATTCAGTCTGAATATCTATTAAATAAAGTTGATTTTGTTGCTCTTCACCGCCCACAATACATTGGGCAATACGATATCCTTGAAGGCATCACCGAGGGAGGGACTTTTCTGATCAACTCAAGTCAAAAGCCGGAGAACATTTTCAAATTGTTCACCAAGCAAATGCAAGACATCATTCGAAGGAAGAAGATTCGTGTCTTTGCCATTGATGCTTCTAAAATCGCCAAGAGTGTTGGCCTTGGTGGAAAAATAAGCTCAGTGATGCAAACAGCCTTCTTCAAAGTGTCGGGAGTTTTGCCTGAAGATGAATCGATTGCATTAATTAAAAAGTTCGTAGAAAAACAATTCGCAAGGAAAGGTCAGGAGATTATTGAGATGAATTGGAAAGCGATTGATGTTTCAGCTGCCGCTGTTGTTGCTGTTCCAATTCCAGAAGAAATAGATAAGTATGCGGAGATCACTAAAGTAGTTCCTGAAGGTTCGGGTTGGTTTGCAGATAATATCATCGATCCTATTCTGCGATTGAAAGGCGATAAGATTCCTGTTTCATTCATGCCTTACAACGGTATCATGCCAACGGGTACCAAACGATTAGAGTATCGTGGTGTTCCTGGTAATGCTGCTACGTGGATTGAAAAACATCCTGCAGTGAGTGAACCAAATATTGCAGAGCCTTATCTGGAATATCCTCCAAGCTGTTCAGGCTGCGGAGAGATTCCTTATATCCATTTAGTAACACAGCTCTTTGGCGATCGAATGATCATCGCGAATGCGACCGGATGTTCATCAATCTACGGTGGAACATTTCCTCTTACTCCTTACACCAAAGACAAAAATGGAAAAGGGCCGGCTTGGGCAAATTCACTTTTCGAAGACAACGCGGAGTTTGGTTTAGGTATGCGATTAGCTGTTGACTCCAACAGAAGACAACTGAAAACTAATGTAGAGCTACTAATCACTTCCACTAAAAACGAAGAACTAAAAACAGCACTTCAGAAATCACTCACACTCTTCGATGAAGTAAACAATGAAGCCAAAGCTTATGCTGACTACATCAAAAAATTATTAGCAGAAGAAAAGAAAGCAACGAGTGACGATCCATTATTAAATAAAGTGATTGAACTTCAGGATTACTTTGTCGATAAAAGTATTTGGATTATTGGAGGCGATGGTTGGGCTTACGATATCGGATTCGGTGGTCTTGATCACGTGATGGCATCCAATCGTAAAGTCAACATTCTGGTTGTGGATACTGAAGTGTATTCGAACACGGGTGGTCAAGCATCGAAATCAACTCCACGCGGAGCTGTTGCCAAGTTTGCTTCTGACGGAAAAAAAGTTGCTAAGAAAAATCTTGGGTTAATGATGGCCACTTATGGCAACGCTTATGTTGCTTCCGTGAATATGGGAATGGACCGCGAAAAAACTGCGCAAGCATTTGTTGAAGCTGAGAAACACCAGGGCCCATCAATCATCATCGCTTACTCTCCTTGCATTGCACATGGATATGACATGAGGTTAACTAAAAAACAATCTGAGAAAGCATCTAAATCCGGCTACTGGCCGATGTACCGATTCAACCCTGATTTGAGAGGAGAAAACTGCAATCCATTTACCTGGGACGGAGTAGAACCCGATGTAAAATTTGATGATTACATCGCGGAGGAAATTCGCTACAAGACTTTAACCCTCACTAATCCTGATGAAGCAAAGCGATTAGCAGAACTCGCAGTAAAAGATAATGAGCAACGATTTAAAGACGTCAAACATTTATCAGAAGTATAAACATCTAAGCCATGAAATGCCCGTCAGCTAAGCAGACCCAATGGAATGTTAATTGTGAATGGGCATTCCATCTGACCTTAATTTAAAATTAATAACAGATGAAACTAAATCTTTCGACAAGCTACGGTGGATTAGTACTGAAGAATCCAATCGTTATAGGGGCCAGCAACATCGTTACTGATGTGCACAACCTGGTGAAGTTAGAGGAAGCAGGCGCTGCTGCTATCGTTTACAAATCATTGTTTGAAGAACAGATTGAATTGGAGTCATTTCAATTACATGAAGCTCAAGAATCGCTAAGTAATATTGATGCAGAGCATAGCAGCTTCTTGCCTCCTACTCGCCATGCGGGGCCAGCGGAACACCTGCGTCAACTCAAGGAAGCAAAAAAAGAGATTTCCATTCCCCTGATCGGAAGTTTGAACTGTGTGAATAATGATACGTGGTTGGAATATGCGCTCAAGATGGAAGATACAGGCATTGATGCACTTGAACTCAACTTCTATCACAACAACTCCAATGCCGAAACTTCCTCCGAACAGATCGAAGCTAAACAATTACGCACTTTAGAAATCATTCGCGCTGCTGTGCGACTTCCATTATTTATAAAACTAAGTCCGTTTTACTCCAACACACTGCGCCATATTTCCAGAATGGATCAAATTGGCGTTGATGGTTTTGTTTTATTTAATCGGTTTTTCCAACCGGATATAGATATTGAAAAAGAAGAGCATCATTACCCGTACAACTTCAGCACGGAGAGTGACAGTAAGTTAGCCCTTCGATTTGCGGGGTTGCTTTATAAAAAAATAAGAGGAAGCATCATTAGCAACACCGGCATCTTCAGTGGAAAAGATGTAATCAAGATGATCCTGGCTGGGGCCAATGCAACTCAAGTGGTAAGCGTTGTTTATAAACGAGGAATCAGCACGATTACTACGATGCTTGCCGAAATAGAATCCTGGATGGAGAGAAAGGGATATGATTCATTGATTGATTTCCAAGGGAAACTTTCTAAAGAGAGTCTCGATGATCCCTTTGTTTACAAACGCGCTCAATATGTAGATATCCTGATGAAGTCAGAGGTATTTATGAAGTACCATCCAAAGCGCGGTGAATTGGATAACAAAAATGAGGGCTATTAAACTGAATGATTAATGCCCAGGCTGATGAATCTTCAACGAACAACTATCAACTATTAATTAACCCTTTAAATTTTATGGCAACGATTGGAATTTTCTTTGGATCAACGGAAGGTAACACTGAGCGGATTGTTAACCAGATTCAGCAACTGCTAGGCGATAATGCCGAATTGAACAATGTCAACTCAACAACCGCTGATGATATGCAACCTTACTCTACTCTTGTATTTGCTTGTCCCACGTGGGATATCGGTCAATTACAAGAAGATTGGGAAAGCTTCATTGACGAAGTTGAAAAAGTGGACTATGCGGGAAAGAAAGTTACTTATGTCGGGCTCGGTGATGCCGATGGATACCCAGATACATTTCTTGATGCCATCGGAATAATTCATGATCGCATCAAAGACAAGGGTGCTTCATTCATTGGGGCATGGCCCACGGACGGTTACAATTTCACAGGTTCCAAAGGCGTACTCGATGGAAAATTCATCGGCCTTGGCATTGACGAAGAGAATCAAAAGAACTTAACGGCAAGCCGCATCGAAAAGTGGGTTGCTCAAGTCAAGTCTGAGATATAAATAAATTTATGGCTGCGATACGTTTTAAAAAACCAACGTATCCGATTAGCAAACCGTTGCAAGGATACCTTCACCTCACCAACCGGGAGGCGAGTGTTCCAATTGCTTATAACGACTTGCTTCATTCTGTGAATAGAATAACTCTATTCGACAAACACGGAGCCGACACTTTGTGGGAGACGCTAATCTATAACGAAACCGATCGCCAGGTAATTCATGAAAGTCTTCGCAAAGTATATGCTCAATTAAAAGTGGGCGGTGATTTAGATGCCCTCGATCATCTTTACATCGACCGCGTTGACTATTGTCTCTATGCGAACACACATCCTGTGAGAGTTCGAGTAGTGAATCGATTGAATGACTTGTTTGATTACTTCTACATCAAGCAAGCTGATATGTCGCGTATCTACGGGATGGAATTAGAGCATCTCCTTTCTCCTAATCGAATTCATTATCTGGTCAAAGGATCAACTCTCATTGAAGAACACATTCAGGGAATACCGGGCGACACATTCATTAAAAAGTTTTTACCAAAACAGAATTTCAATCCGATTCGAATTGCAAAAGAGTTTGTGAAGTTTAACGAGCGCAGCCTTGTTCAACTCGTAGGCGACATGCGCAACGATAATTTCGTAGTAGAGATGATTCCTGATTTTGATGAGCTCTATTTCCGTTTGCGGGCCATCGATTTTGATCAGCACTGTTATGAAGGCGATTTGAAAATTTACATGCCCCAATATTTCAAAGAGAACAACCCGATTATCAATCTGGGATTTAAGTCATTGTCACCGGTACTCACGCAACAATATCAGAAAGAAGAACGGGCTCGTTTGCTCACGCGTGTAATTGCGGCCAATGGCCAGCTCGATGCATTGTTACTTGCCATGCGCACGGAAGATCTTTCTACTGATGAAAACATTCTGCGCCTTAAAACAGAACTTGCTTCTCTCTATGGAGATGATTCATTTCTGAAATGCCAATCGATGGGCGATATGATTGCTGTTAGCTTGAAGATGCTTGAAACTTATCCCGTAAGGAAAAAGCATAAGCTGATTTCACAGCCCAACAAACATACTGTTTCAACGTAGCTCAACAACTTGTCAAATTCATGCATGCTTACAACACCAGGGATTTGGTGTGGACATTCACCTCACCGATGCATTGCTTCATTTTCATAAATGAGTTTTCCGGGATTTCATCAAGGCCCACACTCATTCGGATCAACCCTTCGATTAATCCCATTCGTTTTCTTTCTTCTTCGGGGATTTCAGATGAAGTACTGGTGCCCGGTGAACTGAAAAGTGTTTTATAAAAGCCGAGACTCACGGCAAGATATCCAAGGTTTGCTCTTTGCATTTTCTCCATCAAAGAATAAGCTTTCTCCTTCGTGCCCATGTTCATTACTAACATTCCCCCGAAACCAAACTCCTCGTTCATCAATTTTTTCATGAGGTCATGTTGTGGATGCGATAGCAGGCCAGGATATCTTACGTCAACTCCTTCCATCGCCAGGCGCTCAGCAAAGTATTGAGCGTTGGCGCTGTGTTGCTTCATGCGAACGTGTAAGCTGTGTAAATTCTTTAGAACTGATGCAGCTCGCATGGAGTCCATCACCGGACCAAACAACATCACTGTACCGTGATTAACATCCACTAATGAATTAATAAATTCATGCGTTCCGCAAATGGCTCCAGCAACCGTGTCACTCATTCCATTGATGAATTTAGTCAGGCTATGAATAACCACATCGGCACCGAAATTGACCGGTGAGATAATCATAGGCGTAAACGTATTATCCACTATCAGTTTTAAATTATGTCGTTTGCATATTTTGCTCAGGACCGGCAAGTCTGTTACTTCAAGCATGGGGTTACTCATCGATTCACAATAGACCAGTTTAGTTGCTGGTGTAATCGCTCTTTCAATTTGTTCGGGTTTTGTGATGTCAACGAACCTGGTGTTGATACCAAAACGAGGAGCAACGTTTTTGAGGAAAGCATAAGTGCCACCGTATACCATTCTGCCGCAAATGATTTCATCACCCTTCTCGCACAATTGCAAAAATGTAGATGTGATAGCCGCCATTCCGGAAGCGGTAACAACGGCCGACTCAGTATTTTCCATTTTCGCGAGTGCATCGCTGAGATACCTGTTCGTTGGATTCCAATGACGCGAATAGAGATAGCAACCCTCCACTTCTTTTTCGAAAGTCTCTTCCATTTTATTCGCCTTGAGAAAAGTAAAAGTAGATGAATCTTCTATGGACGGGTTTACTCCACCAAACTCTCCAAAGTATTGAAGATCCTGAATGTTTTTAGCCGGATTAAATTTCATGGCGTTTGAGTTTTAGTTTCTGTTTAATAAAACAACTCTTAGAACCTAGATCACACCAGCCAACTTGAATCACCTGTAAGCAACGTTTGTAAATCACCTTCGCCTTTGGTGATGATCTCATGTTGAATCTGGTTTGCTACGCGCACTTCATACGGTGCTCGTTCAATTGCTTGCAGCACACCCATAGGTCTTGGCATATCTTCACTGTACGTCATGTTGGCGAGAATGAATGCCAGCGTGCTGTCTTTTTCATTATGGATTAGTAAATCGTTTATCGAATGTTCACCCTGATCGAGGTTCACTACTTTAGGAGTGTAGCCATCCAGAATGATTCCTTTGTTCCTGGTTTTGCCGAACACTAGAGGCTTGCCATGTTCTAGAAAGATCGTTGAGTTATCTCGAGTATCTGCGTTGGTGTACAAATCAAAAGCTCCATCGTTGAAGATTCTGCAGTTGGTATAAATCTCAACAAACGAAATGCCTTTGTGCTCATAAGCCCGTTTGAGCAAACCTTGAAGTTGTGCGCGATCTTTGTCATGACCTCTGGCCACAAACGTAGCGCCTGCTCCTAATGCCAATGCCACCGGATTAAACGGATCATCCAACACTCCCAAGGGTGATGACTTTGTAACCTGACCACGATGCGATGTGGGTGAATATTGTCCTTTGGTCAAACTGTAAACTTCATTGTTGAACATCATGATATTGAGGTCAACATTTCTGCGGCACGTGTGAATGAAATGATTTCCACCAATGCTCATGTTGTCACCATCACCGGTAACAACCCACACACTTAAATCAGGTCGGGAAATTTTCAGACCCGAAGCAATCGCGAGAGCTCGTCCGTGAATAGAATGGAAACCATACGTGTCCATGTAATATGGAAACCGTCCGGAACATCCGATGCCAGAGACATAGACAATTTTTTCTTTTGGAAGACCAAGCTCGGGCATTAACCGTTGCGAAGGAGATAGCACGGAGATCGCACCACAACCTGCGCACCAACGCACATCAACCTCAGGTTTAAAATCTTTTGCCGTATACACCAGATTGCCTGCATGAGGTCTCTCCAGTAATTCATCTACTGTCGTCTTCATACCAATATTTCTTTTTCGGTTAACAAACTTATGATCTTTTCTTCCAACTCGGTAGACTTAAATGGCTTGCCTTGAACCTTGCTCATGCCGATAATTGATTTCAGGTATTTTCCCTGCAATAAGAATTTCAGTTGTCCGAGATTTAATTCAGGAACCAACACACGTTGGAAACGATTTAGAATTCCTTCCAGATTTTTTGGCAACGGATTCATGTAACGCAAATGCAAAAATGAAATTGGGTGGCCATTAGCTCGCACTCGTTCGAATGCAGTTTTCGCTGCTCCATAAGTGCTGCCCCAACTGATCATTAACAAATCACCTTCTTGTTCACCATTCACTATCGCTTCGGGAATATCATTTGCAATGCGATTGATTTTCTCCGCACGCAGCTTCACCATTTTTTCATGGTTCGCTCCTTCGGATGTTACGTTGCCCGATCCATCTTCTTTCTCCAATCCACCAATGCGGTGTTCCATTCCTTCAAAACCTGGAATAGCCCATTGCCTGCGAAGCGTTTGCTCATCGCGTTTGTATGGAGCAAAAGTTGTTGCGTCTTTCGCAAAGTAAACTTCAATCTGTGGCAAACTTGCTACGGTAGGAATCTTCCAAGGCTCTGTAGACTGACCAATATTTCCATCGCTTAAAATGAGCACTGGCGTCATGTACTTCAATGCAATTCGTGTTGCTTCCAGAGTGATGTCAAAACAATCAGCAGGGCTAGCGGACGCAAGAATCGGTATTGGTGATTCACCATGACGACCGAACATCGCCATAAGTAAATCGGCCTGCTCTGTTTTTGTTGGCAAACCTGTTGACGGTCCGCCACGCTGAACGTCTACAATAATTAATGGAAGCTCTGTCATCACTGCGAGACCCATCGCTTCAGTCTTCAATGACAGGCCAGGTCCACTGGTTGTCGTTGCCGCAAGGCTTCCACCAAATGCTGCACCAATGGCGCTGCAGATTCCTGCGATCTCATCTTCGGCTTGCAATGTCTTTACTCCGAATTTTTTATAGCCGGAGATCGCATGCAAAATATCGGTGGCAGGAGTAATTGGGTACGATCCTAAAAACAACGGCAAGTTTGCTTTGCGAGCACCAACTACTAATCCTAATGCAATTGCTTCGTTACCTGTGATGTTGCGATAACGCCCCATAGGAAGTGGTGAGCGATTAATCACAAATTGTTTTTCAAACCCGGTATTCTTCTCTGCGAAATTCCATCCGGCTCTTAGTGCATGAACGTTGGCCAAGATCACATCGTCTTTGCCTTTGAATTTCTTGTTAATCCAATTTACCGTTGGATCAAGCGGGCGATTGAACAACCAATAAGTAATTCCAAGTGCGAAAATATTTTTAGTCTTACTGACGAGTTTGTTCGGAATATTTGATTCGGCAAACTCGGCTTTTATTTCTTTGCTAATAGTGATCACGTGCACTTCATAATCTTTGAGCGCATCACCTTCAAGTGGATTTGAAGGAAATTTGGCGAGCGTAAGATTATGCGCATCGAAACCTTCAGAGTCGACAATGATAATTCCACCTTTCTTTAAATTAACAAGATTGACTTTGAGAGAAGATGCATTCATTGCAATAAGCACATCAATAAAATCGCCAGAGGTATAAATGTGCTTCGTTCCAAAGTGAACCTGGAAAGCACTCACGCCATAAAGTGTTCCTTCGGGAGCTCGAATTTCAGATGGATAATCGGGAAACGTGTTTACTTCGTTGCCTGCAAAGCCAGAAGTTTCTGAGAACTGTGTTCCCACTAGTTGCATTCCGTCTCCCGAGTCGCCAGCAAAGCGAACCGTAGCCTCTTCCAGGTGTTCGATTATTTTAGACATGATTATTGCTCTTTAAAATGTGGGTTGTAATTCAAGTAAAATTTACGCCCCTTCCCCTCGGAGAGAAATGACTTTCATCAAAGAAATTGATGATGATTATTCGAATAGATTACGGATTGCAGATTGTAAGATTACGGATTGAATCTCCTTTGTAATTTGAGATATGTAATCAGTAATTATCAACTGAACTTACGTAGCTCCAGAGGTGTCTTACACCTATCTGCTTCGATTTATAGGTGTAGGACACCTCGCGTAACATCAGTTAATAAATGAATGACCTGATGAGATCAAAAACGGGACTGGCAAAGCCAATGATCAAAACACCCCCAATACAAAGTGTAAAGGAAATCTTCTCATAGAATGTCGAAGACAATGCGGCAATTGGTGTTTCTGTTTTGTCGATAAACATAGCCTTGATTACAAGCAGATAATAATACAAAGAGACTACTGAATTAAGAACAGCGATCAATACAAGAATATACATGCCCTTCGATGCAGCCGAGGTGAAGAGAAATAATTTTCCAAAGAAGCCCGACAATGGGGGAATTCCTGCCAGCGAAAATAGAGCTATTAACATGACTAAACTCAGTTTCGGGTTGGTAGAATAAAAGCCGTTCAAGTCACTCATGTCTTCTTTTCCTGTTGCATTGTACACCAGCGACAACACTCCAAAGACTGCGAGATTTGATAATCCATAAATCAACATAAAATAAACGATCGAACTCATTCCCATCGATTCGGTATTCATAAATCCTAGCATCATAAACCCAACTTGTGTGATAGATGAAAATGCAAGGAAACGTTTTAAGTTCTTTTGTCTCAAAGCGAACAGGGCACCAACGATCATTGTGGAGATTGCTAAGAAGTACAAAGCTATTGTCCAGACTTTTGGGTGATGACCGAACACGCGATACAATACCAACATCAACGTGAACAGTGAAGTCCCTTTTGAGATGACAGACAGATAAGTTGCTACCGGCAGAGGTGCTCCTTCGTAAACGTCTGCAGTCCATAAGTGGAAAGGAACTAAAGACAGTTTGAAACCTAAGCCCGACAACATGAAAATTATTCCCAGAGTAGAAAGGGAACTATCGTTGGACTGCAAAGCAATTTCTGAAAAATGAAACGTGCCGTACACTCCATAGATCATCGACAGCCCAAACAAAAGTATGGCAGACGATACTGCTGATGACATGAGCAATTTGATACCTGCTTCTGCCGAACGTTTCAGTTCTTTATCAAATGCCGCCAGCAATGTCATCGGAATTGTGGCTAACTCTAATCCGAGATAAAGCATCAGAAAATCTCCGGCTGAGATCATGAAGAACATTCCCATCAGCGTTGAGAAGATCAATAGGTAAAATGCGCCTTCTCTTGCCTGGTGCTCTTCTTTTTTCAACCAACTTGATGATTGCAACAAAACGATGAAGGTCAAAACACTCAACATATTTTTCAAGAGATCGCGAAGTGGATCACTGACAAACATGCTTCCAAAAAGATTCATTGATGGCGAAGGCAAGAAACCAATGATGGTAATCACAAGAAAAGAAATAATAGTAAAATGAATCAGTCTGCTCTTGTTTGTTCCTTCCGTCAAGTCTGCAATGAGTTGATAAAGGATCAATACTCCCAGCAGGATTTCATGTCGCATTGCAAATAGTGAATCCCAATTCACGGCTCAGATCTTTGTTATGTGATGAAATAAATTTGTGAGCGATCCCTGTATCAAATTATAAAGCCACAGTGGTGCAAAGCCAATTAGAACAACAGATACAATCAATGTGATCCCACTCAGTTTCTCAAACCAGTGTGCATCTTTCAGTTCGAGATAATGCTCATTCTTAATCGGGCCATAGAAAAGAGTGCCTACAACTCTTAAAATATAAACTGCCGTAATCACGATGGAAGAACAAACGACTATCGTTGCTACTCGATAAAAAATATCGGGATGTTGAAACGCCCCAAAGAAAATTGTCATCTCAGCTACAAAGCCGCTTAGTCCGGGTAAACCGAGAGAAGCTAAACCTGCAATCACATACATCACCGATAAGAGTGGAATCACTTTCATCAGTCCTCCCATCTCATTGATCATTCGCGTATGCGTGCGTGCGTAAATCATTCCGATGACAGCAAAGAAAAGAGCTGTCATCAACCCGTGAGAAATCATTTGAAGGAATGCACCCGTGGTTGCCGTTTCATTCAACATCATCAAGGCAAATAAAATTAGTCCGCAGTGACTGATGGAAGAATATGCGTTGATGTATTTTAAATCCTTTTGCCAGATGGCTCCGAATGCTCCGTAAACCACTCCGATAGCAGAGAGAATAATAAAACCCCACGCCCAGAAGTGTGCACCTTCAGGCAGCAAGAAGATGGCAACTCTGAAACAACCATAAGCTCCGAGCTTCATTAGTACTCCGGCAGCAAACATCGATACCGCAGTCGGTGCAGAAGAGTGACCATCAGGAGACCAGGTGTGAAAAGGGAACAATGCAGCTGATACACCAAACCCGATGAATATGAATGGAAAGAAAAATACTTGTACTGACAGAGGTATGCTTGCTTTCGCGATTTCAGTTAAATCAAATGTAAGTGTGCTGCCATCTGTAGCTGAGTTGAAATAAATTCCTAAAATCCCAACAAGAAGCAGAGCCGATCCCCCCATGATCATTAGCGTCAGCTTCATTGCCCCATATTCTTTTCTGCCACTTCCCCAGATTCCAATCAACAGGTACATTGGGATTACTTCCATTTCATAAAAGAGGAACATCGTGAACAAATCGAGCGAGATGAAGAATCCATAAACCCCAGTGGAAAGAAAAATCAAAAGGATAAAAAACTCTTTGGTCAGATAATCGATTTGCCACGAAACAAAGACTCCTGTAAAAATGACAATCGATGTGAGAAGAATCATCGCTATAGAAATTCCGTCAACACCAAACTTTAATTGAATATTGAAAGAGTCATACCACATGGTGGAAGAGACAAACAACATTGCTTCATTACTTCCTTGATCTCTCAGGTTATAAAACCAAAAGAGTAATATCAAAGCAAAAAACAGTTGGGCGCCAGTGCCGATAGCTGCAGCAACGCGAACTTGTATCAGTTCTTTCGCAAAGACGATGGCACCCATCGTGAGTATCGGAATGATCAATAAAATCAGAAGTGGATTCATGATCTTACTTGGTTAAAATAAAACACGACCAACGTAAGAACAATTACTCCCGTAGTGAAAAACCAGATATACAATTGCATTTGGCCCGATTGCATTTTCTTTATCGCACGAGAAAAATAGGCGGTAATATCAGCTGTTCCGTTGACCACACCATCAACAATGTTTTTATCTATCCACGCTACAGGTTGAGCAATCAGCTGAAATAGAATTTTATGTGTGATGAAAAGATAAATCTCATCGATATAAAATTTCCTGAACGTAACGGTGTAAAAGATCTTCAATTGATCAATTATCGATTGTGGTCGTGAATTTTGTTTCATGTAAAGGAATGCTGCCACTCCAATGCCAGTCAATGCTACCGCAACAGATGCAATCGCGATTGTCCAATGGAAGGAAGCCTCGAATGGTTTGCCATCGCTGGTGATCAGTTCATGAAAAGGAACAAACCCGGAAAAGATTGACATGAAAGCCAGAATCATCAATGGGATCGTCATTGTCTTTGGAGACTCGTGTGGATTATGTTCGTAAGCACGCGACTGGCTCCAAAAAATATTAAAGTAAAGTCTGAACATATAGAAAGCCGTGACTCCAGCAACAATCCATTGCACATAGAAAATCAATTGGTTATGCTCAAAGGCTGCAACCAGAATTTCATCCTTACTGAAGAACCCGGAGAATGGAGGAATACCTGCAATGGTGAGACATGCAATTAAAAATGTGATATGAGTGATCGGCATGTGTTTCCGAAGTCCACCCATCTCTGTCATTAAGTTCGTATGCACGGCATGAATAACAGAGCCTGCCCCAAGGAATAACAACGCTTTGAAAAAGGCATGAGTAAACAAATGAAACAAAGAAGCCATGTACCCAGCACCTGCCGCACCTCCATAACCCGAAACTCCTAATGCCACCATCATGTAACCAATCTGTGACAGTGTAGAGTAAGCAAGCACTCGTTTGATGTCGAGTTGAGTACAAGCGATGAGCGCTGCAAAAAGCGAAGTAAAACTTCCTACATAAGCGATAACTACGAGAGCATCTGGTGCTGAGAAAGAAAAGATCGGGAACAACCTAGCCACCAGATACACTCCTGCAACAACCATGGTTGCTGCATGGATCAAAGCAGAGACAGGTGTCGGTCCTTCCATGGCATCGGGCAACCAAATGTGTAATGGAAACATCGCTGACTTGCCAGCGCCTCCCATGAAGATTAATAGCATCGCCCATGTAGTTACAGATAGTCCAAGAAAAAGCGCACCACCGGTTTGTGTGATCACTGGCCCGCTCAAACTTGTCAATGAAGAGAAGTCAAATGTGTTTGTTGAGAAAGACAAAAGCAGAATACCAATGAGAAATCCAAAGTCTGCAAAGCGAGTAACGATAAAAGCTTTCTTTGAAGCAGCAACTGCGGCAGGTCGTTCATAATAAAATCCGATCAACAGATAAGAGGAAACTCCCACCAGCTCCCAGAAAATATATAATTGAAAAATATTGGTCGATACAACCAGGGCAAGCATCGAAAAAGTAAAGAGTGATAGGAAACTGTAATAGCGTTGAAATCCTACTTCACCCTTCATATAACCCAAACTGTAAATATGCACCATCAATGAAACGGTGGTAATCACTACCAGCATCATGACTGAAAGTGGATCGAGCAAAATGCCGAGATGAACTTGCAATGAATCAGTAAATCTCAGCCACAAGAAATTATAAGCTTCAACAGGAATGAATCCATTTGTCAATCCTGATGTGGTGAAATAAATGTAAGCTGTGTAATAAGAAAGGATTGTAATGACAAACAAGTTGATGGTCGCTACTAAACCTGCGGTAATTGGAAGAACTCTATTGTTGACCAAGCCGATTGCTAAAAAAGTGATCAGCGGAAAGAGAAGAATTAAGAGTGTAAAAGAATAGTCCATTTTGCTTAGTATTTCAATTCGTTTACATCATCAACACTAACTGTCGCAAACTTTCTGTAGATGTTTATTATTAAAGCAATCGCAACCGCTGCTTCAGCTGCGGCAATCGCCATCACAATCAAGACGAAGAAATGGCCTTCCAACCGATGAGGATATAAATAATGATTGAAAGCTGCGAAATTGATATTTACTCCGTTCAACATGAGCTCAATACCCATAAGCATGGTGATCAGGTTTCTCCGAATCAAAACACCAAACAGTCCGATAAAGAAGACCAATGTGCTAAGCACGATCATGTAATTAAGCGGTATCTCTGATTGCAGATTCATGTGCGGCTTTTGCGTGCAATAAAGATTGTTCCTACCAATGCTGCTAATAACAAAACGCTGATTACCTCAAAGGGAAGTGCATAGCCTTGCTCTTTGGTGTCTAGTAGTTGACGGCCGATGGTGTGCATGTTTACCGGTACTGTAGGTAAATCAGTTGGTCTAAATGAAAATTGTAAAAACGTAAAGACAGAAAGGGCAATCCCTCCCACTGCAGTAATAACTCCCAACAACAAGTGACTTAGTTTCGGTAAGTCTAATTTACTGTTGATCTGACTTGTGAGCAGAATCGAAAAAATAATCAACACAACAATTCCTCCTGCATAAAGAATGAGTTGAACTGCAGCAAGAAATTGAAAGTTCATCATGTAGTACAAACCAGCAATCGCTACAAGAACAAACAGCAAGAAAATTGCTGCCCGCAAAATTCTCCGCGCTGTTATGGCGAGAATAGAAAATAGGACGATGGAAGTTGAGAGTATATAGAATATGATTTTCGGTCCGGTCATGCTGTTGCAGATTCTTCTGTCTCTTGTTTTGGTCGGGCTGTAGATCCGGCTTTATTTAATTGCTTTGTCAGTTTCCCCTTATCAAAAACAGCGTGTTCAAATTTCTGACTAAAGGAAATGGCGTGTTCATCGCACGACTGCACACACAAGCCACAAAACGTACACATGTCTAAGTGATAAATGTATTTTACTAAAACGCGTTTCGATCTGCCATCCTCGCCTTGAACTCGTTCAGTAGACAATTCAATACTTCCATTGGGGCATTTGCGCTCGCACGTTAAGCAGGCAACACATCCATGCTGATTATTTTCATCGTGAGCCATGACCAATTCTCCCTTGAACCGATCGAACATCTTCAAGTCTGCACGATTCTCCGGATACTTTTGTGTGACGATTTCACTGGGCTTGATAAAATATCCTCCAGTCACTTTCATTCCATTGATCAATGAAGCAATACCCGAATAGATATCGCTAAAGTATTTTTTTATCTCCTTTATCGTTTTCAGAAGTGCCATTGCATCAGTGTCAGAAATGAAATCAACAAAAGGTTAATGAGGTTAATCGGTAAAAGATATTTCCATTCCAACGCCAACAGTTGATCAATGCGAAGCCGAGGAAAGGTCCACTTGAACCACATCATTAGGTAGATTACAAATGCAGTCTTTCCGAAAAACCAAAACACGGGAGGAAAAAAGTCCATCCCTTTATTAAAGAAATCAAAATTGTAAATATGAAATGGAAGCCATCCGCCAAGGAAAACAGTGGTAGCGATCGAAGCCACAATGAACATGTTCATGTATTCCGCTAAGAAGAAGAAGGCGAATTTGATTCCTGAGTATTCGGTATGAAATCCTGCAGTCAACTCAGATTCGGCTTCAGCTAAGTCAAATGGGCCACGATTGGTCTCCGCTGTTCCTGCGATAAGATAAACGACAAAAGCAATCAATGCGGGAATGTGTCCTTTAAAAATCCACCATCCATCTTGTTGCGATTGAATGATTTCTGAAAGTTGCATTGAGCCTGCGTAGGTGACCATGCACAATAGCGCAAGGCCTAATGACAATTCATAACTAATTACTTGCGCTCCGCTGCGCATGGCACCGATCACTGAATACTTATTGTTGCTCGACCAACCAGCGATGAGAATGCCAATCACTCCCATACTTGAAATCGCGAGTATGTAAAGCACACCGATGTTGAGGTCGATTGCTTGTAAGCCTTTGGCAAATGGAATGGAACCGATCGCCATGATCGATGCGACTATGACAATGAATGGAGCGATATTGAAAAGCAACGCATCAGCATTCTTGATGTAAATCAATTCTTTCAATAATAGTTTGATTAGATCAGCAATGGTTTGAAACAAACCCAACGGTCCTACTCTATTCGGACCTAAACGGTTCTGCATTCTCGCGCAGATTTTTCTTTCAGCATAAACGAGGTACAATCCAATCAAAGCATAAAACAAAAGAACGACTACTCCCATCGTAACCATCGACAACAAGCCTGCCCAAAACGGAGACAAATTATCAGTGAAGAATTTGTTTATCGAATCAACTATGGGCGAAAAGTCATACATACACTTTCATTTATCGATCGATATCAGGTATCACTAAATCCAACGATCCGCTAATCGCTACGAGGTCGGCAATCTTATGACCTTTGGCGATTTTGTTAAGCACAAACACATTTGAAAAATTGGGCGTTCTGTATTTTATCCTTGCAGGCATTGGGCCACCATCGCTTACAATAAAAACTCCAAGTTCACCGCGTGCAGTTTCCACTCGCTGATAGTATTCACCTTTCGGAGCTTTCACTGCTTTCAATTGAAGCATTACTTCGCCTTCGGGAATATTATCAATCAGTTGTTCGATGATGCTAAGTGATTCCCACATTTCTTTGATGCGAACCAGGTACCTATGAAAAGTATCCCCTTCTGTAAATGTGATTTCATTGAACTTCACAAGTGGATACGCACTATATGGCGCAATCTTCCGAATATCACAGTGAAAACCAGATCCACGGCCACTCGGTCCTGTTACTCCATAATCAATAGCATCTTCCTTGCTCATGATGCCAATTCCTTGTGTGCGTTCATGAAAGATGACATTGCCTGTGAGTAGCTGATCATATTCTGGTAATTTCTTTCTAAAGTATTTTACAAATTCTTTTACTTTCTTTTGAAAATTCGGGTGGATGTCATTCATCAATCCTCCAGGAGTAATAAAACTTTGAATCAGTCGTGAACCGGTAGTCTCTTCGAATATGTCAAGTATTTTTTCGCGATCGCGTAAGCCATAGAAGAATGTGGTGAGTGCACCGAGATCCATTCCAAAAGCAGACCACCAGAGTTGATGGGAAGCAATACGGGTAAGTTCGGCTAAGATCGTTCGGATGTATTTAACACGATCACTCACTTCTACTTCCATTGCATTCTCTACGCACAAAGCCACAGCCTCGTTATTAATGTGGGCTGATAAGTAATCCATGCGATCTGTGAGATGAACCAATTGCGGATAAGTAAGTTTCTCACTCATCTTCTCAATACCTCTATGAATGTACCCGCAATGGGGGCGCAGGTATTTTACTTTCTCTCCTTCTAAACAAACTTCGTAACGCAACACTCCATGAGTGCTCGGATGCTGCGGCCCCATGTTGATGATGTACTCACCTTCACCATAGGCTCCACTTGCGGAGAAAGGAATGTCTTTTAATTCAATATCTACGAGTGTCTCTTCCATTTGTTAATGCTCAAGAGTGAAAGCGTCTTTGTAATCTTTTCTCAGTGGATAGCCAACCCAATTATCATCTAGAAATATTCTTCGTAAGTCGGGGTGATTTGTAAATCGAATTCCGAAAAGATCGAAAACTTCACGCTCATAAAATTCAGCCGCGTTCCAGACATCACTTACACTTTGCACTTCGGGATTTGCTTTGTCGCTTAGGATCGCTCTTAGCATTACACTGAATCCCAATTCTGAAGATGTCAAATGATATACCATGTGAAATCCGTCTTTGCGATCTACAGCTGTTTCACAAAACAGATAGTCCATTTTTGTTTCGGTGAATTTCTTTAAGCCTGCGCACAATTCATGGATTTGAGTTGGAGGCGCAATGAATTCAGGAATTTGTTTATTGGGTCCTGCTTTTACATCAGGAAATTTCTCCGCAACAATCGCAGTAAGTTGTTCACGCGTCATGCTGAAGGCTTTTCACTTGGTTCAATATTTTTCACTTCAGGTTTTGCATCCTGCTCTTCCTTATCCTCATTCTTTTCATGCGCCAGCGACAACGCTTGGATCTTACGTTGCAATTGCATCACTCCATATAATAAGGCTTCAGGCCTTGGTGGACAGCCTGGTATATAAACATCAACCGGAATCACTTGATCTACTCCTCTGATGACTGAATAGGAATTATAATAGAACGGCCCACCGGAAACAGCACATGCCCCCATCGCGATTACATATTTCGGATCGGCCATCTGATCATACAATCGTTTCAATACAGGAGCCATCTTTCTTACAATAGTTCCAGCCACCACAATTACATCTGCTTGTCGTGGACTTGCGCGATACACTTCGATTCCAAATCTTGCAAAATCGTGACGAGCACCACCTGTTGCCATCATTTCGATACCACAGCAACTCGTAGCAAATGTTAAAGGCCAAACCGAATTTGATCGTCCCCAATTGATAATTGAATCAACCGTACTTAACAAAACACTGCTGCCGTTCTTCTGCAATTCTTCCAATGCTTCATTGTCATTGAAGTCATTATAAGCCATTGATTTAATTTTTATTCCCATATCAATGCTTTTTTATTCCAGGCGTAGAGCAGACCAAGCCCAAGCACGGTGAGAAAAATAAGTACTTCTATAAAAGCAGATAGGCCAACCTCACGCATCACCACTGCCCACGGATAAAGAAAAACAGTCTCTACATCAAAGAGCAAGTAGATTATCGCAAACAAGTAATAGCCAACATGAAATTGAATCCATGTGGGACCTTCGGTGGGAATGCCACATTCGTATGGCTCAGATTTAACTACTCCAGGTCTATGCGGAGCAGCTAAATAACTGAAGGCGATTGCACCACCTACGAGAACGACCGCGGTGATGAACAATGTGAGCAACTGATAAGCTTCCATGACTTTCCTTTTTATTTAAAGTGCGGTGAATCATAAACTTGACGTTTTACGATTCTCCCGTCTTCGTTAAAGGAAAGTTGAAGATTAGCGGTTCTAATCTGTATGACCTAAGACGCAACTAAAAGTGATTTTGATCAGTGAGAAATTGGGTCGTGAGACCAAATCATTGAGCAAAATTAGTTGGAGTCGAGAGTTGTATCATTAAAATTGCCTTGTCTGGAAATTAGCTTTAACATGAGTATGACTGATGGCGAAATCATTGATTGGTTACTTGAGGGAGATATTTCAATTCAATATCAGACCAACAGAGATTTGTTGCAGAATGAAAGACCAGCTGAAAGAAAGAAAATTGAAAGGGGAGGTTGGGGACTGAAGTTTCTCGCGCAATATTATTCTAATGGATGGGGCAGAGGTTTTTATCAACCGAAATGGACCTCTACGCACTACACTCTTTTAGATTTAAAAAACCTCAATATTTTTCCAGAAAACAGGATCATCCAAGAAGCCATTAATGTCATCCTAAAAAAGTTGAAGTGCGACTGCGGTGGCATTTTCCCAATCGGAATAGCAAAACGATGTGATGTTTGCGTCAACGGTATGTTCTTGAATTATACCTGCTACTTTAAGGTGAAGGAGGATGACATAAAATCAGTGGTTGATTTTTTACTCTCTGAAAAAATGTGCGATGGCGGATTTAATTGTCGATCAAACGGGAGCGGAGCTGTACACAGTTCTCTTCATACCACTCTTTCTGTACTTGAAGGAATCTTGGAGTACGAAAGGAACGGATACAAGTATCGATTGGCAGAACTGAGACAGGCCAGGGAAAATTCTCATGATTTCATTTTGGAACATCGGTTATTTCGATCTCATAAAACGGGAAAAATAATTCATCCCGATTTTTTAAAGTTTCATTATCCATGTCGTTGGCATTACGATGTACTCAGAGCTATGGACTATTTCCAATATACCAAAGTTAAATATGACGAAAGAATGGATGATGCAATGGAAGTCATTCAGAACAGAAGAACTAAGGAGGGCCAATGGAATCTGGCAGCAAAATATCCAGGGGAAACGCATTTTGATATGGAAACATCGGGTAAGCCAAGTCGGTGGAATACACTAAGGGCGCTTAGGGTATTGCGCTATTTTAATAAAGCAGATTAAGTCTTTTCACAAAGGACTGTCCTTTCGTATGTTTCTTATCCTTGCATTGATTGACGGAATATTTTCCTTCTCAAGTTTTAGCATGGTCTGATTGAAATCTTCAATTAAATCCATTTGCTGTTTTGTCATTTCATACAACCCCTGTATTGCACCTACTCTCACCAATCGTGAATTAGCTTTATCGTTAGCCCAATGATTTAAAGTAGTCCAAACAATATTGAATTCCTTAGTATTCCACGTAAGTCGAGAGGCCATCAAAGCCAAATGCCATTTTAATTCTTTGTCTTTGGCAGACTTAAGCAACTCCAATACTTCTCCTTTGTGGGTAGTCAGATACTTCGGATTAGCTGCTGTGATTTTTTCAATTGCATCAGATGAATGCATAACAACGATCCTGTCCTTATGCAATAGGAATTTGAAAAGCTCATCGAAATGTTTCTGATTCTTTATATTTTGAATAACCTCATCACACCTTCCAATTGAACGGAGATCGCCACCCGATAATAACTTCTCCAGACTCATTGCACGTACTGCATTGCGAGATGTGAAATTCATGCTGCGACCAAGACTTGTTTCTTAAGCCAAATAGAAATGAGACTGCATTCCTTTTTTTTGAAATAGGCTCTCTTAAGTAATCGAGCAATTACCGGGTAACCCAATGCTTCGGCTGTGTAAATGGCTTTTTGATATTTCTCAACTGGCACAAAGCTCAGGGCACGATCAAGGACGTTCAGCAAGGTTTCATCCGAATTGAATACAGGCTCCTCGTGGAGAACCGCTAGTATTCCCTCTAGCCTTTCGCACTGCGATTTATTCTCTTCTAATTTCTGCTTCAGAAAACTGCCGTTGCTTTCTTCAAACGATTGCCTCTTTAGACAGTTCAAAAGAAATGAGAGGTCTTTCTCATTGCGATACAAAAGCCTGACTTCTTGTAAGATCAGCTCTTTGGATTCTGCGGTGGTTTTCATAGATCTCGCGGTTTGAGTTGACAAAAATCACTTCCTGAATTCACTTGAAAGGTATTGTGAACCTGAAGTGATTTGAATGACTTTTATCAGTGCGCTTCACTAGATAGTCTTATATGGTTTCATGACAGAAATCAGTAGAGTATAAATTACCTTGACCCCGGCTCCGAAAAGCAATCAACAAATAATTTAAGGTAACTTACTTGCGAGTTACATAGTTAAAAACAAGTGCTCTTAAGTGATTCAATACACCAGACATAACCGTGTTAAATTGATTCGGGGCGGACGGGAGTATTTTCAGGCATTGGAAGATTTGATTTCCGGTGCCACAACGTCCATTTATTTTCAAACCTACATTTTAGAAGAAGACCAAACGGGAAGTGCCGTTGTTAATGCATTGATTCTGGCATCACAACGAGGAGTAAAAGTATTTCTTTTGTTGGATGGGTATGCCTCCCAGAATTTGTCACACTCATTTATTGAGAAGATCAAAGCTTCAGGAATATACTTTCGATGGTTTGCGCCTCTTCTACGAAGTGAGAGATTCTATTTTGGAAGAAGACTACATCATAAAGTGGTAGTTGCAGATGCTCAACGCTGTTTAGTTGGCGGCATCAATGCTTGCGATCGATATAATGATTTTAAAGAGAATTCCGCTTGGCTGGATTGGGCCATCTATGCAGAAGGGGAGGTAGTGTTAAATGTCTTTCACGTATGTGCACGAAGGGCAACGAACAGGTGGAGTGGCTCCAGAAGATTTAAATTCATCAACCATCAACCGATCATGGTAAACGAAGTCTGTCTCACGCGAATGATTGTAAACGATTGGGTTCGCGGTAAAATGGAAATTTCAAATTCCTATTTTGAAATGTTTAGAAAATCAAAAAAGGAGATCATTATCATGTCGAGTTATTTTTTGCCGGGGAGAGATTTTAGAAAGAAACTGCGCGAAGCTGCCAGGCGAAAGGTGAGGGTGCGAGTGGTGCTCACGCAAGTGTCGGATGTAGCATTGGCCAAAAGTGCTGAGCGCTATCTTTATCATTGGTTATTTAAAAACAATATTGAGGTTTATGAATACACTAGAAATGTATTGCATGGGAAAATTTCGGTTTGTGACGAGCGATTAGTTTCAATTGGTTCTTACAATCTTAATGAATTGAGCGCCAAGGCTAGCGTTGAAATGAATTTAGAAGTTGACAATGAAACGTTTGGAGCTCATGTTTACTCTACGTTGAATCAAATCATACTAAGCGATTGTGTTCGCATTACCGAAGCCGACTTTGTTAATCATGCGCATTGGTACGAAGCTGCATGGCAAAAGATGGCATACACAATCTCACGCATTCTTCTTTTCTGCTTTACATTCTATTTTAAACAAACGAAAAGCTAGTTCCCGTCTACTCTTTTTATGAAGATTTTCATTGTCGGCTTGCTCCAACCAAAAAACCTTCCTTGTTGCACCGTGAATAAACTATTTGTTTTTTCAAGATTGTATCTGAAGATAAAACCCGCGCTGGGATTTTCCCATCCGTTGATTTGACCGAAGCGGAGATTATTAAAAACAAGCGTGTCATGGCGCTTTTCTAAAGTATAAAAATCACGAGCCAATTGAATCAACTGCTTCGTCTCCACACTGTCACGAACAGGATCAAGTAGTGAGTCGTTCTTTAAAAAGTATTGATAAGCTTTGGGAAGCGTACGATCAAACACAGAAAGGTATCCAATAAAATATCCGTCACCAACATCGGCAACAACATACCAAAGCCAGCTATTCAATGGCGTGGGAGTAGTTAAAAGCTTTGTGTGGAAAATTTGTTGTTGCACGAATGATTTATCCACAGAGTCGGTAATAATCATTTTGTTATTTATTGCGTAGCCCATATAAAGCATACTCATAGCAATGCCTGCCCCGGCTAACTTCACACGAGCAGGAGATTGCGTTCGGAGAATTAATAGCGCTGCACAGGCAATCACCAGCCAAATGGTAAAAAATGGATCGGCCACAAAAAGCACGTCAAACGAAATTCGCAAATGAGAAAACGGTTCAAACCACCCAACTCCATAGGCATTGAGCGAATCGAGAAGAATGTGAGTCAACAATTGCATAAAAAAGAAAATACTCCAATAATGAAAATTTACTTTGAGCGAACTAAAATTATTGACCGCCCAGGAAAGTATTAACGATGCGCTGACGATAAACAAAAAAGAATGCGTAAATCCACGGTGCGCAAGAAAATAATGAGACGGAGTCATCCACAACCCCGCAATAAAATCGATATCGGGAAGACTATTTGCTACCGCACCGATCAACATTGCCTTCTTCCCAAACTTCTTTCCAACTAGGATTTCGCCTATGGCTGCACCTAAAACAATATGTGTAATTGAATCCAAGAGATTGCTTCTTAATTCAATTTAATAACTAATATCTCTCCTTTAAATGATGGAGATCATTTCGTTCTCTTTAAATCGCATTTACTTTTACATCAACATATTTTAGTCTTATTCAAGAAGAAGTAGGGCATTAGAAAATACGTGTCACTAGCGGCACTAAAACTTTTGTATCGAAAATAGCGACTTGAATGTTACTTGCTTTTTGAACGAGAACTCAAGTATGCCAGACTTCGCAGGACATCGTTTTTAAAGGGAACAAATACCTGCGAAATATCCAGAAGAGCGGATGATAAAATTCAATCCGCTCTTTTTGTTAACTCCAACCCTTCATTCTAATACCGATCAAAATCTTAGGCATTCATGACTGAAGTCACATCTATTTAAAATAAGAAAGGATTACTTCGTTACACAAAACAAAAACAAAATTATGCAAGTACATATTCAATCACCTCGTATAACGATGAGTGGAGGACAAGAAGAATTTATTATAAAGAAATTCGGTCATCTCGATAAAATATACAGCCGCGTACAAGATTGTGATGTTGTATTCAAAATCGAAAATGCCAATGACAAGAATTCTTATATAATCGAAGCCAAAGTAATTGTGCCAGGTCACAATTTGTTTGCACGTGAAGCTGCCGAGAAATTTGAGGTGGCCGCAGATAGAGTTAGCGCTGACCTCATGAGCCAAATTCGGAAGACAAAAGCTAAACTAAGTGAACGTAAGGGGAAGTTAGAAGCGCTCCTCAATGAAGATGATGCTGATTTTTAATATCAGTGAACCGTAAACCTTTAAACACTTGAATTATGAACTTTGAAAAACATGCTGCCAAAGGAAATGAATTTTTAAATCGACTGGCCTATCGTTTAGGTAATCCTGATGATCACAATCGTGCAGGGCGCGTGTTGCGAGCTGTGCTCCACGTATTGCGCGCTCGCCTTTCTATTGAAGAGTCATTTCAATTGATGGCTCAACTGCCCATGATCATTAAGGCGGTATATGTAGATGGATGGGCACCCAGTCGCAATCATTCAAAAATTAAAACGATTAATGAATTTGCAGATGAAGTGATGCGTGTTGATGGAGCAACCGCCTGGCGCGATTTCTCAGGAGCCACCGATGCGTTTGATGCCATTGAAGCCGTAATGAAGACCATTGCCGATTACGTGAGTGCCGGTGAACTGCATGACATCATTGCGGTGCTACCCGAAGATATGAAGAGTTATTTCTGCGAGTGGGCACATACGCCATAAGTCTTGAAGCACGATGACCTTGGTCATTTTGAATACCACTGCCTTCAGCTTATTTCACATCGCATAAACAAAAAGAATATGACAACTGGAAAAGCATTATTGGGCGTGCTGGCAGGGATTGCCGCAGGCGCAGCTATAGGAATTTTATTTGCTCCTGAAAAAGGTTCGGATACCAGGAACAAGATTACCAAGAAAGGAAAAGATCTTACCGATGCGTTGACCAACAAACTCGATCAGAAATTTGATGAATTGATTAGTACCGTAAGTGGCAAAGGAAAGAGCACGAAAATAGAAAATAATTATTCATCTAAACGAGAAGTTGAAGTTTGATTCGAGTCATACAATCTTTTCAAACGATTCAAGAACCAAAGCCCTCGGCAAGTCGAGGGCTTTTCATTATTTGATATTTGTCATCTAAAGTAATAGCGATAAAAGTCTCAGCTACTTGTGACTCCTCTCATAGCCGAGCCGAGGCATGGCATCTACTTTTGGAAAGAATTCAAAGGAGGTACACTATGAAAGAGCAAAAAATACTATTGTTTTTGGGGCACAACACCCTCATCAATTCTTATGAGTGCCATGTGAAGCTTCGCCCACATCACTATTCTCGCATCACCGATTAACTTCATCCGGTGAAGATCATTGTTGCAACGCCTGTTGTAGCTGCAGAAGCTGCCAGAGTAGTGAGTGCGGAAGTTGAGGACACTCTGTTTCTAAAAATGGAGCATCAACTAAGTCATGCAAAAGACTATTTTATTGATTGCATTCAAATCGATAAAGATGAAGTGAAGAAACTACTTGATTCCTCAAAAAGAATCTGCCTGAACTGATCCGACCTAAGAGAAACTCCCATCTCCCTTCAAACAAACGATTGGATATTTTCTAGTTCCTGTCAGTGATGTATTGAAAGTGATCTATTCGTTGGTCATCGAAAAATCATACAGTGTCGTTTTATACATAATTTTTTTTGCGTAATTTTAATATGAGGCGGATTTAGCGTTCTATTTAAGTGCGCAACGATTGGTAAGACTCAATTAATGTATGAAAACGATTTTAATCATCGAGGACAATTCCGACATTCTCGAAAACACATCTGAGCTCCTCGAGCTTGCCAACTATCAAGTGCGCAATGCTAAAAATGGTAAAGAGGGAATTGATGAAGCTATGAAAAATAACCCTGATGTTATTTTGTGTGATATCATGATGCCCGAAGCTGATGGCTATGAAGTGCTTCAAATGATCAAAGGAAATCCAACCACTAAAAATATTCCTTTCGTTTTTGTCACAGCAAGTGTTGAAAAGAAAGACGTAAAATTGGCCATGGACATGGGTGCCGATGGATACCTTAAAAAACCTTTTGAATCAGAAGATCTGCTCAACCTAATCCAATCCTTCGACAACGATTGAGCAACGGCCTTTTTTGTTGATTATGAATTATGAAAATCAATAAAGAGTGGCATCAGAAACACAAGATGCCGAAAAACCCAACCATTGAAGAGCGGATTAAATGGCATGTAACCCACGCTAAAAATTGCGACTGCAGAAAAATCGAAGGGAAGCTAGCAGAGGAGATGAAGAAGAGAGGAATTAAAGTCTAAAAAATCAATTTTACTTCTCTTCATTCTTGGTGGAATTAAGAGCCTTGATTACGTAAATAAGTAATACTACAAAAGACAAGATCATCAATACTGCGGCAAACGGTCCGGAGATAACATCAAAGAAATAAAACAGGATAGTCAGCACAGCTAAGGTTAACTTAACCAGTAGATCGGCCGTATGTAAATTCTTTGTCATGGATACCCGAGTGCTTCGAGGTATTACTAACCCACCGTCATCAACGCCCTTCTTTCAGCGCGTTTAATCGTATAGCTGAAAACAGTATTTACAAAATTCTGTATAGGCTTTTTGAAGGCGCAAAAATCATTGTCTGTTATTCTGTAAGAACCAATGCTTTTAATATCGTTTTCCTGACTCGGTGGCAGAACACTCCTTATCTCTAACTCGACAACAGTGATTGGTCTCTTGCCAACGAGCTGCGTGAGTTCTTCTGTAATTTTTTGTTTTTGACCCTCACGTCCTCCGCATACAGTGATGAAAGCATAATTTTTGATATTATCTCTTGCCATTTTTATGAATGACTTCAGTGGTGTTGCTATTTTGGAATCCCAAATGGGAGCTATAAAAATTATCGTTTCATAATCATCTAAGAAAATGTCCGGATTCTGAATTTTTGCATCTCTGCCCAAAATGAGGTCCAACACTGTATTGAAAATTGTTCTCTTCTTTTGTTCTTCAATTCTTACAATATCACTTTCGAAACGCAATCTCAACTCCTTTGCAAGGGACTCATTGTTTCCTGAATAGGAGTAATAGACGATAACTGATTTCATAGGGCTTTTATTTAATCACACACTTTCATTTGTATCCCGAATAACCTGCTCTACACACCGGACCAACTAGTCAACAATATTATTTGAGTTGTCAAATAAATCTTAAAATCAATGTCATGCGGTGGAGTGACCTTTGTCATCCTTAATTCACGGTAAGGAATCAATCTTTACCTACCAACAGAATTGGCAAGTCTTAGTCTATGGATAAGTAAAACGCAGAAAAAGACAAACGTAAACCGGTTAATTTTCGGATCGGGTTGGTGGTAAAGAAATTTCAGAGATAAAAGTATTGCGGGTTGCAAAGTGAAAAAGGTATGGGCCTCAGTCGAATGAATAAAATCAGTTACACAAAACATAAATGCATTAGCCATGAAAACCGATGAACAACTTCAGCATGATGTAATGGAGGAAATCAAGTGGGACCCCAGGCTTAAAAGCGTTGCCACTCAAATAGGCGTGACAGCAAAAGATGGCGTCATCACGCTGTCGGGTGAAGTGGATACCTACAGAAAAAAAATAGCTGCCGAGCATGCCGCCCAGCGAGTAGAGGGCGTGAAAATAGTGGCTGTGGATATACAGGTAAACCTGGAAGGCAATATGTCGAAGACTGATATTGAAATTGCGAGGGCTGTGTGTGAATCTTTAAAATGGAACAGTTCAGTTAATGAAGACAACATTGAAGTAAAGGTTGAGAATGGATGGGTTTTCCTTGATGGCACCGTAGAGTGGGAATTTCAGAGAAAGATCATAGAGGGTACCGTTCACGAATTAACTGGCGTTCGTGGAGTAACCAATCGAATAATTGTAACATCGAAGCTCAATGTAAACCAGGAAGAAGTGAAGGAAAAAATAGCCTCAGCGTTTCACCGCAGCGCAGCCATTGATTCATCATCAATCAAAGTAGATGTGTTCGGCTCTAAAGTAAAACTATACGGTAAAGTTCGCACCTGGATTGAGCGGCAAGAAGCTGAAGAAGCAGCTTGGTCTTCGCCAGGAGTAGTTGAGGTCGACAACAAAATCAAAGTGGACGCTGCACTGGAACTTGTGTAGTTAAAAGGCTGACACCATTCAGAAACGTAAAGGGTATATGAAAAAGATACTGGTTCCGTGCGATTTTTCTGAACCCGCAATCAACGCATATCATCAGGCGCTAGATGTTGCTGCCCAATCCAATGGTATTATTCATCTACTTTACGTGATTGAACCTCCCAACTTAAATGATGGGGTGCTCATGGCCACACTTAATTTTGAAGAAGAAAAGATTAAAGACATGAGGAGCAATGCAGAAAGCCAGTTTAGTGACTTGATTAAAAGAAGTAAACACGACCCTGTAAAAAGTAAGTTCGATATACAAGTAGGATTCGTATTCAACACTATTCAAGAATACATTAAAGATCACGACATCGACCTGGTGATCATGGGTTCGACAGGTGCCAGCGGGCTTAAGGAATATTTTATAGGATCAAATGCAGAAAAAGTTGTTCGTCAATCTCAAGTACCGGTCATGATTGTGAAAAAATACTACCAGCAACCGATTAGAAGGATTGTGTTTCCTAATACACTGGATACAGAACACCAAGAAGACTTGGTGATGAAGGTGAAAGAGCTACAGCATTTTTTCAAAGCGAGGTTATGCCTTGTTTACATCAACGTACAGTCCAATTTGATGATGGAGACAACGGTTCGTCAACATCTGCAGCAATTTGCAAATCGATTCATGCTCAAAGATTACACCATCAACGTCTTCAATCATCTTTCTACTGAAAAAGGCATTATTGAATTTACCAAAATAGTGGCTGGTGATATGATTGCGATTGGCACACATGGTCGTAGCGGCATCGTCCATCTGTTGAAGGGAAGTATTGCTGAAGACATCGTAAACCATAGCAACTGCCCGATCTGGACCTACAGAATCAAAGACGAGCTTGCTGGAACCTAAAGCAAAACGGTCCTTTGGGGAGTCACTATGCACTAATTATTATGGAAGCAACAAAGCCAAAGTCATTTTCAGAATTATTACGAACAGAGAAATTAGTTCTCGTAGATTTTTCAGCCGAGTGGTGTGGCCCATGTAAAATGATGAAGCCGGTATTGGAGCAGCTCAAGTCCTGGATTGGCGACAAGGCCACCATTATAAAAATTGACGTAGATCGAAATGAGCTGGCAGCAGCTCAGTATCAAGTCACAGCTGTTCCAACATTATTACTCTTTAAAGACGGTCAAGTGGTATGGAGACATTCAGGCACAACGGATCTGGGGACGCTCAAAAAATTGTTGCAGTCGAATTCCGATCTTTAATAAAACCCCTAAGCGAAAAACAATCAAACCTTTCAATGGTTGGGAACGGATTTATGATAGTTTTAGCTGGACTTGTTCAACCGGCTGCTTAAAGATTGATGTAATGCTCAAAATAATCAGGCTTAATATGGCTGCGAAAAAACACCACACAGAAATTAAGTAATCGTTGAAGAAAATTTTAGTTACAATAAACGAGAGAAAAAGGCCTTCGCAGCTTAACATAGATACAGCTAGTAATAAGTATTCAAATATCCGCGTTGCTAAAGGATTTAGTTTAAAATCTGTCTATAACTTTATTGATTCGCTTTCCATTTGTCCATGACTATTTTATAAAACCTGTCCACAACTTTATTATTAAAGGACATTACCCACTAATTCAAATTGCTCAAATCCATTTTATGGCAGGGTCAGGCGGAGCGCAACAAGGTATTCTGCTGACATGATCATGTGATAAAATTTTGTTGACAAAGTTTTGAAAACGTGTCCCAATATTTGTCAACTTCGAGGCTTCGACACTTCTTATTTGCCACACCCAAACCTATCCACATTATGAAAAAAATTCTTGAGAATAAGCTGGTCATGTCCGGGCTGGCTTTAGCCATTATTGTGGCGGCCGTCTTTTATTATACCTCTGGAAAAGGTGCCAAGAACCTCACCACATCGATCAACCCTGCTTTTGGCGAATATATTTCGTCTTTCACTGCAGGAACGATCAGCTCGGGTTCACCTATTCGAATCAGCCTCTCGAAAGATATTGTCGATTCTTCCTCTGTCGGCCAGGAAGCATCTTCGTCACTTTTTGATTTAAGTCCGTCAGTAAAAGGAAAGACTGTTTGGCTCGACAAACGGACGGTTGAGTTCAAGCCCGCAGCACGATTGGTATCGGGACAGATTTACCAGGTCGAGTTTAAGCTTTCGAAGGTAATGGAAGTGCCGTCCGACCTAAGCACGTTTGAATACACGTTTCAGGTTATTCCTCAAAATTTTGAATTGACTATTGATAACATAAAACCTTATGTAAAAACAGATCTCAAGCGTCAGAAGATTGAAGGCACACTCGTTACAGCCGATTTTGCAGAAGGTGCTTCTGTTGAAAAGATGATGACCGCTGCTCAAGATGGTACCCCATTGCGCATTTCCTGGACACATACTTCGGATGGCAAACAGCACGTGTTTATCGTAGAGGATGTATCGCGCAAAGATGCGTTGAGCAAAGTAAATCTGGCGGTTGACGGAAGTGCATTGAACATCGAACAGAAAGAAGACAAGGAAGTGGAGATCGTAGCACTCGGTGATTTTAAAATTACCAACGTTCGTGTAGAGCAAGGCAACACCCAATGTGTTGTGGTGCAATTTTCTGATCCGCTAAACGAATCTCAAAATATTGCTGGATTGATTTCGATGAACGATCTCAGCAGCCTCGACTTCGAAATAAAAGACAATGAAATCCGTGTTTATCCTCCCGTAAGGCAAAAAGGTACGCGCACCATGACGGTGGAGACGGGGATAAAAAACATTTTGGGTTATGCATTGAAAGAAGGAGGATCGTTTGAAGTTGTATTTGAAAAACTTTTGCCAGCCGTGCGCTTTGTCGGCAAAGGAACAATTCTTCCAAGCAGTGATGGGTTGGTGATTCCGTTTGAAGCGGTCAACTTGAAATCGGTGAATGTGCAGATCGTAAAGGTGTTCGAGAACAATGTGCTGCAATTTCTGCAAGTCAATAATTACGATGGCAATGAAGAGATGCAACGTGTGGGAAAACCTGTGCTGAAGAAATTGATTTCACTTGAAAATGCTGGTGTAACAGACTTAGGCAAATGGAATCGATTCACACTCGATATTTCTACGCTGATTAACACCGAGCCCGGAGCTATTTACCAGGTGAAGATTGGATTCAAGAAATCAAGCCTGGCTTATGTCTGTGACGAAAACACTGACCCTAACGATACACCTGTTCGGAGCGATGAAGAAAATTGGGATCAACAAGGTGAAGCAGAAGACAGCTATTGGGATTATGCCGATAACTATTACGGAAACAATTATAATTGGGAGCAGCGCGACAATCCTTGCAGCAACTCTTATTACAATGGCAGCCGCAACATCAAGAAAAACATTATCGCATCAGATCTTGGGTTGATCACCAAGAAAGGTGCCGATGGAAATACAGTCGTATTTGTAACCGATCTCAAAACAACAAAACCAATTTCAGGAGTAGCACTTGAGCTCTATGATTATCAACAGCAGGTGATTGGCACTGCATCAACAGGCTCTGAGGGAAAAGCAATTATCGCTTCAAAAGGATATCCTTTTGCGTTGATTGCGAAGAACGGAAATCAACGAGGCTACTTGAAAATGGCCGATGGCGAATCACTCTCGCTCAGCAATTTTGATGTTGGTGGTGAGCATGTCGATAAAGGACTGAAAGGATTTCTTTATGGCGAGCGTGGTGTGTGGCGCCCGGGTGATTCGCTGTATCTCTCATTCATCCTCGAAGACAAACTGAAATTGATGCCGGCCAATCATCCGGTAGTTTTTGAATTACAAAACCCGCAAGGACAAGTCACGAATCGCATCGTGAAGTCGAATGCTGAAAATGGATTTTACAAATTTGCTACGGCCACTTCACCAAATGATCCGACAGGAAATTGGCTCGGCCGTGTGAAAGTGGGTGGAACGGAATTCACCCAGCCGATCAAAATAGAAATGGTGAAGCCCAATCGCCTTCGCATCAAACTTGATTTCGGAGTTGATAAAATTCTGGCAGGCACGAGTAATGTTGCCGGAGATTTACAAGTGGATTGGCTGCATGGCGCTCCTGGAAAAAATTTGAAAGCCGAATTCGAAGTGTTGCTCACGAATGCTGAAACGAAATTTGCGCGTTATCCTGATTTTACTTTTGAAGATCCTACGAAAAATTTTTCAAGTGAAGCAAAGCCGATTTTTGACGGATACACCAACGATACAGGGCATGCTAATTTTAATGTTACCCTCGATGCCGTAAGCGATGCACCCGGAATGCTTAATGCTGTTTTCCGTGGAAAGGTTTTTGAAGAGAGCGGTAACTTTAGCATCGACAAATTCAGTATTCCTTTTTATCCTTACCAATCATTTACCGGAATTCGTTTGCCCTCGGGTGATAAAGCTCGTGGCATGTTACTCACCGACACCACGCACAAAGTGGATGTTGTTACGCTTGATGGAAATGGAAATCCTGTTTCGCACAATGGAATTCAGATGAATATTTACAAGTTGAATTGGCGCTGGTGGTGGGATCAATCGGAAGAAGGAACGGTCAACTTCATGAATGGAACGGAGGCCGAACCTGTTGCAAGTGGATCGATCAATTCAATCAACGGCAAAGGCATCTGGACTTTCAAGATCAAATATCCTGAGTGGGGAAGATACTTTGTAAAAGCGTACGATCCCGTATCTGGTCACAGCACTGGCAAAATTGTTTACATCGATTGGCCGGGTTGGGCTGGTCGTGCACGCAATGATGGCCAAGGTGCGTCCATGCTTTCATTCACTTCGGATAAAGCAAAATATAATATTGGTGAACAAGTGAATCTTGTTATTCCCGGAAGTGACAACGGTCGCGCGTTGGTGAGTGTTGAAAACGGAAGCAGTGTATTGAAAACCTTCTGGCTCGAAACCACCAAGGGCGACAACAAATTCAATTTCGAAACCACGAAAGAAATGTCACCCAATGTGTTTGTACATGTAACCATGTTGCAGCCGCACGCACAAACTGCGAATGACCTGCCGATACGAATGTATGGTGTGATACCGGTGCAAGTCGAAGACCCGAGCACACACTTGAATCCGGTATTAACGATGCCTGACGTACTCGAGCCGGGACAAGAAGTGACGATCAAGGTTTCAGAAAAAGACAAACGCAAGATGACTTACACACTTGCAATTGTTGAAGAAGGATTGCTCGACCTCACTCATTTCAAAACTCCTGAACCATGGAATAGATTTTATGCGCGTGAAGCATTGGGAGTGAAGACGTGGGATTTGTATGATAACGTGATTGGCTCTTTTGGTGGAAAGATTGAAAGGCTGTTAGCTATTGGCGGTGATGATGAAATAGCCAAGAACAAGAAAGACGGGGCGAAGGCTAATCGTTTTAAGCCGGTAGTTAAATTCTTTGGGCCGTTTACATTATCCGGTGGAAGCACAGAACATAAGTTTATCATGCCTCAATACATCGGGTCGGTGAAGACGATGTTGGTGGCAGGTTATGAAGGCGCTTATGGAAATACAGAAAAAGCAACTCCCGTCCGTAAACCTTTGATGGTGTTGGCAACATTGCCGCGCGTGTTAGGTCCGGAAGAGACATTGAAGTTGCCGATCACTCTTTTCTCAAGTGAGAAAAATATTTCCAATGTAAAAGTAGATATCAAAGTTTCCGGTCCATTGAGTTTACCCGAAGGCTCAAGCAGGTCAGTAGCGTTGAATGGAGTTGGCGACATCACTACTGATTTCAGTCTTGCAGTGAAAAGTGAAACGGGAATTGCGAAAGTAGAAGTGACGGCCACGAGTGGAAGTTATAAAGCCACCGATGTGATTGAAATTGAAATTCGAAATCCTAATCCTCCGGTTTCAAAATCGCAAGAGGTAATTCTTGATGCAGGAAAGAGTTGGAATGCTTCTGTTGCTCCGTTTGGAATTTCTGGATCTAATTCTGCTGTGCTCGAAGTTTCAAGTCTGCCTCCAATCAATCTTGGTCAGCGTTTGAAATATCTCTTACAATATCCGCATGGATGTATTGAACAAACAACGTCATCGGTGTTTCCGCAATTGTATCTGGATCATGTAAAGCAATTGACAGAAGGAGAGAAGACGATGATTCAGAAAAACATTAAAGCGGGAATCGATCGATTAAAATTATTTGTGAATCGCGATGGCGGATTCTCTTACTGGCCGGGCAATGAAGACTCCGATAGTTGGGGCACTACTTATGCGGGGCACTTTTTAGTGGAGGCCGATGCGAAAGGATATTTTGTTCCACACGACATGATCAAGCGTTGGAAGAAGTATCAAAAGAGTAAAGCGCAGTCGTGGAGAAAGAATCTGGAGTATAATAGTGGTGAATTGATCCAGGCTTATCGGTTGTACACACTGGCATTGGCAGGTGATCCTGATCTCGGGTCAATGAACCGCTTGCGCGAAAATACTTTACCAACTACAGCGGGTTGGATGTTAGCTGCGGCTTATCTTAAAGCAGGTCAACCCGATGCTGCAAAAAGTTTGATGGCAAATCTTTCTACGAATGTGAAACCGTACCAGGAAATGGGATACTCGTATGGATCTGATCTTCGCGATAAAGCGATTATTCTTGAAACAGTTCTTTTGCAGGGAGATCGCGCCAAAGGTTTTGAGTTGCTGAAAGATATTTCTAAAGAGTTGAGTAACTCATCTTATTGGATGAGTACACAAACCGTTGCGTGGTGTTTGAAAGCGATAGGCGCATTTGCCGGAAATGAAAAGGGAAGCGAAGTGCGCTTCACTTATTCATATAATGGCAAAGAAGTTTCAGCTAACACAGGGTTGCCGGTGGCGCAGGTAAACCTTCCGATGAATGGACTTGCCGCAGGGGCGTTGAAATTTACTAATGAAAGCAAAGGGGTATTATTTGTGCGCGTGATAACTGAAGGCGTTCCAGCCCGTGGTGCTGAAGAAAGTGCTGAAAGCAATTTGACGCTCTCCATTAATTATGCCGACACTGATGGAAATGCAATTGATCCAACTCAATTAGAGCAAGGGCAAGAATTTATTGCTTCCATTGCTATTCGCAACACTGGTGTTAGAGGTAATTATAAAAATCTCGCACTCAATCAGATTTTCCCTTCGGGATGGGAGATTAACAATTTGAGATTGGAAGGAACTGAAGATCGATTGAATGGTGATGCACCAACTTATCAAGATATCAGAGACGATCGGGTTTATACGTATTTCGATCTTACCGCTAACCAGACTAAAACATTTAAAGTGTTATTGACTGCGAGTTATGCTGGTTCATATTATTTACCAGCCGTAAGTTGTGAAGCAATGTATGATCACAGCATCTATGCCCGCAAGAAGGGACAAGTAGTAGAAGTTGTTAAGAAGTTGACTCAGTAAATTCTCTGCGTATCTCTGCGACCTTTGCGGTTTCATTTTTTTAACCGCAAAGGTCGCAGAGGAGCGCAAAAGAAAGATGGTATGAAAGAGGCGGTGACATTTTTTAAAAAGATTTTCAATTTCCTGAAAAGGAAAATTGCGAGCTATCCCAAAACTTCGATTTCTCTGCTTCTTATCCTGATCATCTATTACTTCTCTCTTCCATCAGTTCTATTTGACGACCCTTACTCAACTGTACTCGAGGATAAGCGTGAGAATTTATTGAGCGCAGCCATTGCTTCAGATGGTCAGTGGAGATTTCCGGAGGGAGTAAAAATTCCTGATAAGTTCAAAGAGGCAGCGGTGCTCTTCGAGGACAAACGTTTTTTTTATCATCCAGGGGTTGATCTAGTATCATTAGGTCGAGCGATCAAACAAAATATTTCCTCAGGCAAAATCATCAGCGGAGGAAGTACTATCTCTATGCAAGTCATTCGCTTGTCGCGGAAGAATAAATCAAGGACTTACTTAGAAAAGATCATCGAGATAATCCTTGCAACACGATTAGAGCTACGCTATTCCAAAGCTGAAATACTCGCGTTGTATTCATCGCACGCTCCGTTTGGAGGAAACGTGGTAGGCATTGAAGCCGCGTGTTGGAGATTTTTTGGAAGGACCCCGGAGCAACTGAGTTGGTCGGAAGCAGCTTTGCTGGCGGTGTTGCCAAATAATCCTTCACTAATTCACTTAGGAAAAAATCGCGTTAAGCTAAAAGAGAAACGTGATCGATTGCTTGAACGACTTCACAATGCTGGAACAATAGACGTATTGACGTTAACATTGGCGAAGTCAGAATTGGTTCCTGAAAATCCCTTGAGGCTTCCAAAGATTGCTCCTCATTTGTTGACTCGGTTTATCAATGAAGGGAAAGCAAATCAAAAGATCATCACCACGTTAGATATTGCCATGCAGCAACGCACGAGGCAAATTGTTCACGATCACCACCAGCAGCTAAAAGGAAATCAGATTTTTAATGCAGCCGCAATTGTCGTTTCTGTAAAGACGGGTAATGTTCTTGCTTACATTGGTAATACAGAATCAGGACGAGAAAATAGTGAACAAGTAGATGTGGCAAACGCACCACGAAGTACGGGCAGTATTTTAAAACCATTTCTGTTTGCCGCCATGTTGAATGAGGGGAAGATGCTTCAGCGCGCACTAGTACCTGATGTGCCCGTGATCATTAATGGATATTCGCCAAAGAATTTTTCAAAGGAGTATGATGGCGCAGTTCCTGCCAATGAAGCTCTGATTCGTTCATTGAACGTTCCTGCGGTTCATGAGCTTCGAGATTATCGCTACGAAAAGTTTTATGAGCTACTGAAGAACATCGGCTTCACTCCGTTTAAAGACCCTGCAGATCATTACGGATTGGCATTGGTTTTAGGTGGAGCGGAGGGAACCCTGTTTGACATCACCAGCATGTATGCATCGATGGCCCGCACACTTGAAAATTATTTCGAACAACCTGGAAAGAACAAATACAACAAAAAGGATTTTCACTCGGCCCGATTGATTTTGAGTGATACAACCTCGCAAGCTGAGTTAGAAGAAAATTCATTCTTAAGCGCTAGTTCAATCTATCTGACTTTAGATGCACTCTTAGAAGTTTACAGGCCAGGTGAAGAATCGGGCTGGAAATATTTCAATAACTCAAGGCGAATTGCCTGGAAGACAGGAACGAGTTTTGGTTTTCGCGATGGCTGGGCCGTTGGTGTTAACCCTGATTATGCTGTTGGGGTTTGGGTAGGCAATGCTGATGGAGAAGGAAGACCTGGACTGACTGGAACAGAAACAGCCGCACCTTTGATGTTCGATATTTTTTCTTCGCTGCCGGGAAACAATGTATGGTTCAGCGATCCGAAATCGGAAATGGCAAAGATGCCCGTTTGCAGGAAGAGCGGCTTTCTGGCAACATCACTTTGCGAAACGATAGATACCATTGAGGTGGCTCATGCGGGATTGCAAACGTTGCCTTGTCGATATCATCAGCGAATTCATTTATCGCCCGATAAGAAGTTTAGGGTAAACAGCGAGTGCGAATCTGTTTCTAAAATTCAAACCGTGGGTTGGTTTGTGCTTCCGCCTGTTCAAGAGTATTATTTTAAAACGCGGAATATCAGTTATAAACCATTGCCACCCTTTCGCAATGATTGTCAAAACCCATCGGCACTTGCTTTGATGGATGTGATCTATCCGAAACCAAATTCAAGTGTATTTGTTCCGCGAGAATTGAACGGCACAACAGGCCAAACCATTTTCGAGGCGGTGCATCGCAATCCATCGACTACAGTGTATTGGCACATTGATGGTGATTATGTGGGAAGTACAAAAAAATCCCATCGCCTCGCATTATCACCATCAACAGGAAATCATATTCTCACTTTGGTGGATGAGAATGGTGAAACGATCAAGCGTTCGTTCAAAGTAATTTCAGGTTCGTAATCAACAAAACTATTCGTATCGCAGTGTATCCACCGGATTAGCTCTGGCAGCCTTGACCGTTTGCGAGAATATGGTTGTCAACCCCAAAAGGAGCATGATCAGTAAGCTGCCAATAATTTCAACGGGACCAATGGCGATATGATAATATTGTTGAGTTTGTAAATACAGTTTGTCGAAAAAGAGATATGCCAATGGTATGGCGATCATTGCAGCAATGATCATCAGTTTGATAAAATCTTTTGACAATGCAACGGTGATACTCCACACAGATGCGCCCATCACTTTACGAACGCCAACTTCTTTCATCCGGTTTTCTACGGTAAATACAACCATGCCTAACAGCCCTAAACAAGAAATGGAAATTGCCAGAAAGCCAAGGAACCCACAAATCTTAACCATTGAAAAATAAAAAGAGTAAGCTTCCTTGAGTTCATCATCGAAGAAACGAGCCATGAATTTCTTTTCACTCCCGATTTTTTTCCAGGAAGATTCCATGTCGCTCAATGTACCAATCATGTTATTGGATACAACTTTGATATTGGTGTACTGAAACCTTGACGGATCGTATCGGAAGAAAAAACTTTTGATAGGTTCGCGCAAATCGGTGTAATGAAAATTTCCGGTGACACCAATTATAGTCATTTCGTTTCCTCCCACGGTGAACACATGGCCAATGGCTGTGGCCGGATTATTGAAACGGAATGCTTTTAGAAACTCAGCGTTAACGATCACGCATTTCCTGCTGAGAGAATCATCGGGGAAATTGCTCCCCGCGAGTAACGACAAATTCATATTTGGAATGTATTGATCATCCGCAAAAAACTGAGCCACTTCAGCGGAGTCTCCTTTCGGATTTTTTACCCAAACTGTTTCCGGAGATGACGCACCCAAAATACCTGACGACATTGAGATGGATTGTACGGAAGCAAATTTTGAGAATTCGTTTTTAACGCGTTGGTGATTTGCACCTTGAAGTTCAATGTCTAGAATGTTTTTCTTGTTAAACCCGAAATCATAGTTTAATGAATAACGGTATTGATTTAGAACGATCACCACGCCCATGATAAAGCCAAGCGACAAAGCAAACTGCGACACGATTAGGGCTTTCCTGAAATTGAATCTAGCTAAACCCTTTCCAATTGGTTTGTTCTTCAAAGCTTGAATCGGACTAAGTTTTGAAAAATAGACTGCCGGAATAATGCCCGCAATAAAACCAACGAACAGCGCAAAAAGTACGAATGCCGAAATGGTGCGGAGTGTGGGCGTTAAGTCAAGTCCATCTGAGTTAACCATCATCGAGAGAAACTCCTCACGTACTAGCAAGAAAATGTAATAAGAGAAGCCGAGTGCAATCAATGTAATCAAAACGGTTTCTATGATGAACTGACTAAATATCTGATGTTGCTGGCTTCCCATGGTTTTGCGCAATCCAATTTCTTTCATTCGCTTTAGCGCACGCGAGATCGAAATGTTTGCATAATTAAAACAAGCGGGAAGCAAGATGAGAAGTGTAAGAATTACGAAAATGCTGAGTGAAGCATAACCCCAGTCCGGACCAATCTGATCATACAATTCACGCCCGGGTGCGATGCTCAATAGCGATTGGAGTTCAAACACTGCTGAAAAATTTTCTTTCTGTGAATAGAATTCTTTTGGAATATCATTTAGAAACTTTTCGATTTTTTCTATTGCAGGTTTTTCTGGCAGTAGCAAATAGACATAAGAGTTTCGATAAGGCCAAACGCCATTCGATGCATTGACATTGTTATCACGCTCAATCGAGCGAAGCAATTGATAAGGGACAAGTACCTCAAATTGCATGTGAGAATTTTTTGGGATGTCTTGCAGCAATCCAGAAATCTCAACAAGGCCGATTCCTTTTAACTCAATTGTTTTTCCTACCGGATCTTCTTGACCAAATAATTTTTCTGCAGCTTTCGAGGTAATTAAAATGTTATTCTGATTGTTGAGCGCTGCGCTGCGATTGCCCTTGATTAATGGAAAAGTAAATACATCAAGAAAATCAGGATCAACAAAGTAACCCTGAATTGGGATTTCACTGTTTCCCTTCACCACATTAACCGAGAAGCTGGAATTGACTCTAACCACTTTTCCGATCCCGGTTATATCCTTTTGAAGTTTGTCTGCAAGGACAGAAGGCGCAGAAGCAAATTCGCGATTACTCTGGTTATCGTCAGCGTTGGTAATCACCCGATAGATTCTGTCCTTGTTTGCATGAAATGTATCATACGTCCAGAGAAACGAGAGCATCGCGATGAGCAATAAGCTGATCGACATACCGATAGCAAGCCCGATGACGTTGATGATTGTAAAAAACTTGTGCTTTACGATGTTGCGCGTAGCAACAATGAAATAGTTTTTGAGCATCGCAGGTTGAAAAGTGGTAGGAGAAAAATGATGATAAGACGACTTTTGCTTTCTTCTTTTTACAGTATATGAAAAAAGTAATGCAAGGATGTATTTCCAGTAATTCGCTTTCGCGCGCCAGGCAGGCAAGTGTTCGATATCCCGATAAAATAATTCTTCTGCATCTCCGAGCAAATCCTCGATGGCAGCATTACTACTGTACCACTCTAACAATTTAGTGGCTAGGTGAGGAGGTTTGGTTTGTTGCTTTTTCATTTAGAAAGAGAGAGCGTTGTTTTAGAAAGTTTCCAGAGCTCATCGCGCAAAGACTTTATTTCATGCAACGCTACTTTGCCCTGTTGAGTAATTTCAAAATGGCGCTTACGCCTGCCACCACGCTCTTGTGTTGGCTCACCAAGCCATGACTTTAAAAAACCTTTTTCCTCAAGCCGGGTGATGGTTGAATGGAGTGCACCAATACTGATGCTGCGATCTGTTCGCTTTTCAATCACTTCCTTGATCGTTACTCCGTATGCGTTGTCGTCCAAGCTGGCCACAGCAAGGAGAACGAGTTCTTCAAATTCACCAATATATCCTATCATAAAAGTATAATTAAGTGCTTTACACGTAGAACTAGAGTAATATGTTTCTAGTTTTCAGATAAAATAATTACTAAACTGCTTGAAGCTTAGGATTAGCTATTTACGGTTGCTCCTCAATTACTTTTTTCAGTAATGTTAATTGCTGCTGACTAGCATTAGTCATGTACGATTTGGAAAGGAACAAAATCGATTTCCACATCATATTGTTCCCGTTGATTTTGTAATGACTTGTGATTGTTGTAGACAAACTTCCCTCAAATGAAAAAGTGAATTCTGATTTTAACACATCATTGTTGAGTTCATAAGAAACTTTTGTTGGTGCATTCACATCAATGATTTTTTCACTCATTGTCATCCGTTTGTCATGACCGTTAACTACAATTTCATATTGTGAACCTACGGCAAGGGAGTCACCACTTTTCAGAGTCAATGATTCAAAGCCATCCATCCATCGATTCATCAATTTTGTATTGTGAAAAATCTTCCAGCATTTTTCAGGCGAGGCATTCACTTGAATGGAAGATTGATATTCATACGATGGGACAATTAATCCGATACTTAGGATTGCAAATATTAATAACAGCAATACAATACCAATTACTTTTAAAGCTTTCATTTAAGTTGATTTACTCAAAGTTCAGGCATCAAGGCCTAAAAATAAAATATCTTTGAGATCGTATTTTGCCCAATAATATTCTTTGGATACAAACCTTACGTAATATTATTTTTTTAAAGACTGAGCTAACCAATATGGGTAAACCCCTATATTGCGCCTTTTGTACCCTTGCCTATGGAGAGAAAAGCGACCGCCAAGGTCAACCCACAAGCTATAGCACCGGCCAGCCTCACAAGGCAAAAATTACACGAGGATATTAGTGAAAACGAGCAGCGTTACCGCGATCTGGTAGAGCACCTACCGGTATGCATTGCCGTCTTGGCCGAAGGTAAAGTTACTTTCATTAATGAGTCGGGTGCACGAATGATGGGTGCCCAAAAACCTGATGATATAATCGGTCTTTCAGTATTGGATTTTGTTCACGAAGATTTTAAAGAGGCCGTTATCCAACGAACCAAACTGGTGCTAAAAGGAATAGCCGCTCCTCCCATGGAAGAGAAGTTTGTGAGATTGGATGGCAAGGTGATCGATGTAGAAGTTTCTTCTTATCCATTCACATACCAAAACAAACCTGCTGCACAGGTTATTGTTAAGGACATCACCGAACAGAAGGAGAGTAGAGTAGCTGCAAAAAAATCAGAGACTCTTTTCACTCAATTATTCCATATATCACCCATGGCCATTGTGATGCTCGATAATGATGGCAATGTGGCACAGGTGAATCCGGGTTTTGAAAAAATGTTCGGCTACACTTTTGCCGAATTAAAATGCAAAGGCTTGAATCAATTCATTGTTCCAGATTCACTTGAATCGGAAGGCAATGATTTGAACTCGTTAATTTCTACTCAACAGATAGTGCGCATTGAAACGAAGCGCAAACGCAAGGATGGAGTCATCCTTTCTGTAATTGTGTATGGACTGCCGGTGCACTTTGAGGACAAGACCATTGGGATATTCGGCATCTATGTTGATATCACCGAGCAGAAGAAAATAGAAGAGGAGTTGAAAGTGCGGAATACTGAGCTTGATAATTTCGTTTACAAAGTCTCACACGATTTGCGCGCACCGTTATCATCTGTTCTTGGATTGGTGAATTTGGCGCAAATGCCTGGTAACAACGATAACCCGGCCGAATACCTGAACGTGATCGGATTAAAAGTGGGTCAACTTGATCATTTTATTACCGATGTTCTCAGTCATTCAAAGAATTTGAAACTCGATGTCAAAATTGAGAAGATTAATTTCAGACGATTGATTGATGAGACGTTTACCGACTTGAATTACCTGAAGGGCGCTGATGAAATTATCAGGAGCATAACCGTGGAAGGCGTGCCTTTCTTTAGCGACAACTGGCGAATTGCAGAAGTTTTCAGAAACCTGATTTCGAATGCTATCAAGTATCGCAATTTCCATAGAGATGATTCTGAAATAGTTATTCGTGTAAACGTCACCGAAGATCAAGCTAATATTGTCTTTAGCGACAATGGTATTGGTATTGAGCCGGCCAACCTTGACAAGATTTTTAATATGTTTTATCGTGCTAGTGTACAATCCGATGGTTCGGGCCTTGGATTATACATTGTAAAAAATGCGATCGAAAAATTGAATGGCCAAATTCAAGTCAAGAGTAAATACACCGAAGGCACAACCTTTATTATTAACTTGCCCAACCGCTTGCCCCTGGCTGCGGAATAATTCTTCTTACATATGATTATTAAAGAAGTCATCAGCGCAGCTGATAAGCAAGAGTTTTTGCTATTGCCTGTACGGCTTTATAAAAATTCTCCTCAGTGGATTCGACCATTGGATAAGGACATTGAATCAGTTTTTGATCCAGAAAAAAATAAAACATTTCGCACAGGTGAATGCATCCGATGGATTTTAAAAAATGAAAACAACGAAACCATTGGAAGGATTGCCGCATTTTATGATAACAAAATCATCAATAAAGGAAACGATCAGCCAACGGGCAGTTTTGGCCTTTTTGAATGTATTGATGATCAAGGTGCCGCGTTCATGCTTTTTGATCAATGCAAGCAATGGCTGCAATCGAAGGGAATGGAAGCGATGGATGGCCCTGTGAATTTTGGAAACCGTGATCGGTGGTGGGGTCTGCTAGTTGAAGGCTATCACCTTCAACCCAATTATCAATGCAATTATAATCCACCCTTTTATAAAGATTTTTTTGAGAAGTATGGGTTTCAGGTTTACTTCTATCAACTCACGTTTGGACGAGCTGTTAACGGTCCACTAGATGAGCGACTCCTTGAAAAGGCGGAACTAATTGCCAAGGACCCTTCCTACAAATTTGAATATCTGAAGAAGAAAGATTGGGGAACGCTGGCCAATAAAATTAGAGAAGTGTACAATAAGGCCTGGGCCAATCGCGGGGAGATTCCTGAATTGACCGATCCGCAAGCAAAGCTTATTGTGAAGCAAATGAAACCAATCATGGATGAAAAACTGATTTGGTTTGGCTACTATAAAAATGAACCGATTGCATTTTTCCTCTCTTTGCCTGAAGTAAACCAGATTTTTAAACATGTAAATGGCAAACTCGATCTACTGGGTAAGTTGAAGTTTGCTTGGAACACATTACTGAAAACAAACCGCAAGGCGTTTGGTGTTTTATTTGGAGTAGTGCCTGGGCACCAGGGTAAAGGCGTAGACGGAGCCATCATTGAGGCATTCCGCAAAGTTCATCAAGAGCAAGTGAAGCGTTATGACGATTATGAAATGAATTGGATAGGAGACTTCAATACGAAGATGATTCGCGTATGTGAGCAGATCAATGCTCCAGTTGTGAAACGTCATGCCACCTATCGCAAACTTTTTGACGAGACAAAGCCATTCAAGAGATACCCGATTAAGTAGCAAATATTTCCTAAATTAGGTAGCTGTTGGGGTTTAGCTTTAATCAATGAATTATAAAATTACTTCCTGGCTTAAGGTTGCAACCGGCCTTCAGTTTTTGACTGCGGCTTTTCATTCGATCAGTTTGGTCTTTGCCCCTCAAGGTGAAAACGCTACAGAAAAGCAACTCCTCGATTTAATGCACTATTATGAAATGGATATGGGTGCAGGCATTCACCGAAGCATGTGGCAGATCTATAGCGCTATGAGCTCATGCTTTGTTCTTCTTTTCTTGTTAGGTGCACTTATCAACTTATACATAGTTAGAAATAAAACGTCAGCAGATTGGGCAAAGGCGATTGTGAGTATAGAAATAGTTATTTATGGGATTTGTTTTTTGGTAATGCTATTTCTCACCTTTATTCCACCAGCTGCTCTCACAGGTCTTGTATTTGTTTGCTTAATGGTAAGTTATTTTCGTGTGAAGAAGACGCATTCACTCTGAAATCATAGATTTAAATCAGATTTAATTTTTGTCGCATAGCTATGGTTAATGTGCTCTCAGTTTATTAATAAAAAACACCTTATGCTCACCTTCATTCGACTTAACCGTTTGAACTCCATAAACGAAAAAATGATTTCGATACCAATACTCTAGTTTTCCTAACCGGGTGTCAATACCCTCTTGTCCATCATATGTCTTTATCGGGCTTTGAACGGTGCCTTCAATTACTTGATCGCCTTGAATGATTTTGGTGCGAAGGTTATTTTCAAATAGATACGCAAGTAAAATGTGATCTTGCCCCGCAAAGATTTTTACAAACTGTTCCAGTTGAAATACTTTTATGCCATTAATTTCAAAACTATTATCCCAAGCCAGATTTGCATTCTTATCAAATCCAATGGCGATCGCATGGGTGTATTGATATCCATCAAAAACTACATCAGAGCGATACGGATTATAATACGTATTGGTCATTCCGTATGTCCATGGAGATAAGCTTCTGCCCGCTGGGCTATTAAAAGAGCGATTTGTATAACGGGGAAAAAAGGCTTCGCCCAAAAGAATAAACTGATCTTTATAAGGAATGAGCTCATGTACCAGGAAGCGATAATTGAATTTTATTTTTTTTCCTTTAACTCTCCTTCGTTCAATTCTGTTTTTAATTCGCTGTTCACGTTTAGCTTTCATGTAATGAAAGAAATTTTTAAGCTCTGCAAAACTGTAATAGCGAATTACATACTCTCCGGCAGAATTTACATCAGCGACAAAGACTCCGCGTGCATAAGTGGAATTGCGTCCATAGACGCCCGCTACCACTTGATTTGTGTTAACCTGATCGGCAATGCGACCAAAAATGAGATTTTTATTTTCATTGGGTTCGATGACTACGGTCTTGATAAGATCACCTGCTTTGTCAAAATGTCTTACCCAAATACACTTCTTCCGAGAGGCATTTTTCGCGCTGATGACTACATCGATGTTTCCTTCAGGGTAGGTTTTAATCTGCACTATTTCCCCCGGCTCGTTCAAGAAACCTGGAAGGACTCGAGTTTTTCCTTCTAAGAGAGAATAATGCAAAACAATTGGCCTGAAGTTGAAGTATCCGGCTAATACAATGGCTTCATTACTAGCTACAAATTCTGTGGCATTGAATGAGACTTGATTCTTTATTAGAACCTTAGAATAGCTACCATCTGCGGGATTTGAAATCATTGCAAAAAAATCCGAATCCTTGGGACCACCCCTGAAGAAAAAATAAATCTTGCTATTTGCCGCTTTCGCCTTCACCATTTTAAAATCTTTAGGAAAAGGAACATAGCCCTTCCAGACTCTCTTTAAAGCAGTGTCGAGTCTGATCAGTTCAAGTTGACCGCCTTCAGGGGCTGAGAACTCGCGATAAAGTACAATGCCGGAGGTGTCAAGTGTAATAACATGATGAGATTCAAAATCTTGATCGATGGGAATTTCGACACGCCTTGTTTGTGTTACTTGTGCGTATGAAGAAATACACAGACAAAAGAAGAAATATGAAAAATTAATCCACTTTAATTTTGTTGATGTAAAATACATCTCTGGAAGTTTTTGCATTTATATCGCGCAAGGTTTGATATCCATAAACATAGAAATAGCTTCCGTACCATGTCCGAATGCTGGCATTATCTTCCTTTTCTGACCGGACGATTTCGTTACTATTTTTTAATTGAGGTTTTACCTTCTCTTCATTTGAAGAGGTGCCATCAGGGTTAGTCACCTTCACCACAATTTCTTTTTCATTTTTACACGCCATTGTAGTCAACCCATTATGCATAATGAAATCAGACACTTGTTCCTTTGTCGACAACTTGATCTCAGGAAAGTGAAGAGCCAGATCAGACACCATTTTCCCCTGTGCATCAAAAAAAATCAGACATGAATTTTTCATTCTGATTTCGGTGCTAATTGTGTTCTGACCTGACGAGTAAGGGGAGTAGGGATTGTATGGATTATAATATCGATAAGGCATGGAGTTAAAGCCATAAGGACTGTAGCCATAAGGACTATAATAATTATAGGGTGCCCCGTATGGATATCCCATATTATTTCTTGAATTATTACTTGAGACCTCATACACTTCCCCAAGAAAACTAAAGCCATCCTTCGTCTCGCTAACTCGTACAGGAAACAAATTCGAACGGTATTCAACAGGTTTTCCTGCGCTTCTTCGCCATTCAGCTTTAGCTTTTATTTTAGCTGCTCGCTTAGGTTTTAGCCCATCAAGAATATGATTGAGCATTACAAAGTCATAAAAGTTAATTTTTTGATCATGAAATGGATCTACCACGACAGAGAAAATTCCGGCAGCCTGTTTACTATTACTATAAGCCCAAGTTCCAACAATAATTAGTTCGTCACGTACCAACGAACTGGTCATTGCTTCAATGATAGTTTTACCTTCTTCAATATTAATTTCATCTTCCACCAGCAAGACCCCGTTTGAATCAAAAGTGCGGACCGCCATTTTTTTGCCTTTATCATATCTCTTTTCAATAAATAAGGCATTAAAAGTATCATTGGTATTCAATCGTACATCCACCAACTCAATATGTGGTTGAAATACTCCAGGAATAATCCTTGCCTTTTCATCGAGCAAGTCGTAGGTGAGTAGCGTGGGTTGTTTGTTAATATAACCTCCGAATATGGCCTTGCCTTTCAAAACGGAAAAGTGGGTGAATTGAATATCCACCTCTGGCTTAAACGAATGTGTTTTAATCGATTTCGTATCGGGATGAAATTCTGAGATGGATATGGCACGGCCTGCGATTTCGGGCTCTTTAAAGATCAGATAGATATTTCCGTCCCGATAATCATGACCTAAAATATTCATTCGTTGCTCAACATCTACTTTGGCAGCCCAGGTTTCTTGCAGCGTGGTATCCAGGAAAATGACTTCCCATGTCTTTTTATGGTCTTCATATTTTTCCGTATCACGTATAAGCGCTATCCCTTTTTCATTCATGGATATAACAATGAATTCGTGATCACGGTCTTTATGCTCGTGCTCGTATCGGGCAGGTTGAGTGATTTGGGCACGAAGATCTAAAGCAAATGAGAACAGGATGATAAATTTCAAATAGCAAGCCCCGCGATGCATGTGATCTATGGTCCTCAATTTGTAATTGGTAATCTAAGATTTCTCATTCTTCGCTCATTTGCATCACCAAGTCAAATTCTTCCGGCTTCACGGATTGTACCGATAAGCGCGCAGCTCGAACGAGATACATGTTATTCAATTTTTTTTCAGATTTAATGGAGGACAAGCTCACAGGTTTTTTTAGTTTCTTTTTATAGCCAATCTCTATAGCTGCCCATTCGTTATCTTTTGGATCAGGAAAAAATTCTTTGGTGATTTCAGCGAGACCGACTATCGATTTCTCGGCACCACTATGATAGACAAATGCAAGGTCGCCTTTTTTCATTGCTTTAAGGTTATTTCGAGCCTGAAAATTGCGTACCCCGTCCCACGTGGTTTTTTTATCTTGAATAAGATCGTCCCAAGAATAAGTTTCGGGTTCGGTTTTTACCAGCCAGTAGTTCATTGCATCTGATTTAGTTAATAAAAGAAAGATAACACAAAAAAGTAATTTGGTATTTTTGAATCACTAAGAAATTTAAATGAAGATTCTGATCGTTCGCTTTTCGTCTATCGGAGATATTGTACTCACCACGCCTGTGCCTCGTTGCATAAAATCGCAATTAGAAAATGCAGAGGTTCATTATGTCACCAAAGCTCAATACCAATCTATTGTAGAGGCCAATCCCTATATCGATAAGGTTTTTTTATTGAAAGATGATCTAAACGAGTTAATCATTGAATTGAAAAAAGAAAACTATGATGTAGTACTTGATCTGCATAACAACTTGCGTACGCGCATTTTAAAGTGGAAGCTTGGCGTTCGCTCGTATAGTTTCAATAAACTGAATATTGAAAAGTGGCTGATGGTGAATTTTAAGATCAACAAACTCCCGGACGAGCATATTGTTGATCGTTATTTGAGTACCGCTAAATCGCTTGGAATAAAAAACGATGCGCTTGGCTTGGATTATTTTATCCCGGAGAAAGATGAGGTGCCGTGGGATTGGTTTCCGGAAACCCACCGGAATGGATATGTAGCTTACGCCATAGGCGCGCAGCATGAAACAAAGAAGCTTCCCGTTCATCGCATGATTGAACTTTGTAAAAAAATAAGAAGACCAATCGTGCTGCTCGGTGGAAAAGAAGATTTTAAAAATGCGGAGGAAGTTCAGCGCGCATTTGAAAATGGAAATTCAGATACAATCATTTTTAATGCCTGTGGAAAATTCAACCTTAATCAATCCGCAGATATAGTAAGAAAGTCAGATGTTATTTTTTCTCACGATACCGGACTGATGCACATCGCGGCAGCTTTGAAAAAGGAAGTATACAGCATTTGGGGGAACACCATTCCTGCGTTCGGAATGTATCCCTACCGAACGAAGTACCATTCGCTTGAAAATAAAAATTTGGACTGCCGTCCTTGTTCAAAGATTGGATTTCAAAAATGCCCGAAAGGACATTTTAAATGTATGAATGAGCTGGCGTTTGATTTTCAGCTGAAGTAATCAGTTTGACGTCAAGTTCCGTTTCGCCTGTTGAATGTGTCTCTCGTTATGGGCAATCAAAAATTTAAATGTATCACCAAGTTTTAACTTGATCCATCGCGAAATGGAGATCGCGATCTTTATTCTACTCAAGTCTCGTGATTGGGCAGCTCTCAAAAAATCTAACAAAGACTCTTGCTGGTGGATGAATTCGGCAACGACTACATAAGCATCCAATTTTGGTGAAGGCGAGTATTCTTTGAAAGTGGTGATCTTTCTTTTTCCAGTATGTGGATCCATCATTTTAGTAAAATAATTTCCCAACCATGAACTTTTAAAGTTTTCGGTTTGCTGAAAATCTTTTCTCAATCCTTTTTTTATTTCCGGCAGATAATGATTTCCATATCTATTGAGATGCTCGAGACATTGCGCAATGCTCCAGCCTCCATTTGCGGCAGGACTTAAAAGTTTTTCTTCACTTAAATTTTGAAACAAACGAACAGCCTCACTCAAGTGCAATTCAACTTTTATTTCTAATTGGTCTAGTAGTTCTTTTGATTTGATCGCTTTCATAATTACTGTGCTTCTTTTAACAAAGTAATTGTGACTGAACAATAAAGTTCTTGGTAAATACCAAGATTTAGATTTTTACAGAGTTTATCAGCTTGCTGAAATTCGTAGGGTCAATACCGATGTAATTCGCCAGGTATTTGTGGGGCACTAATTGCAGAATGTGAGGGCTGCGTTGAAGTAAAGTCTTGAATTTCTCTTCCGAAGAAAAGCATTGAAGTTGAGCCATTCGTTCAAGTAATCCTGACAAAGCCTGAGTGGTGCCCTTTTGGATAAGCGAAGCAATAGCGGGCCGTGAGTCCATTAGTTTTTGGAGCCCTGCGACTGTGATACGAATAAAGGAGGAAGGTGTTAATGCCTCAAAAAGTGTATCGAGAGGGTTGCTGCAATAAGAGGGAATCGAGTACTCCGCCAAATGAAGGCGGATAAATAAATACCAGCGTTGCTTCTCTTTGCAGCTCATCAAAATAAAAAATTCGCTGCACGCCCTCTGTAGTGAAGTACAAATACTTTTCTATTTCGCCAGCTTGGGTTAAAATTTCCTTACGCTTCGCTTCGATTGGTTCCCAGCCTGAAGCGAACAAATTCCAGTCTTCGTCCCGAAGTGGGTGAATGGAATCAATCAGGTTTTTTAAGGGCTTAAGCGAGTCGGAGATCATGCATTAATACGCTCTCACCAACTTGCCATCCATGTAGTTCATATATGATTGATTAGCCACCTTCATGCCGCCAGGAGTTGGGAAGTTGCCGGTAAAGTACCAATCGCCTGAGTGATTAGGAATTGCCTTATGCAGATTTTCAATGGTTTGAAATACCACTTCAACTTCCGCGTTCATTCCTTCTGGGCGAACGATGTCTGCAATTTTATCAGAGATATCTTCTGGCGTAAACATTTTATAGAGTTTCTTCACAAAGTTCTCAGCACCATCATTCATAGAACGACACTGCTCATACACTTCACCAAGCATGTAATCTTTCCCTTGATCTTTGATGAGTTGAACCATGGCACGGAAGGCTACGAAATCTCCCATCTTACTCATGTCAATTCCATAACAATCGGGAAAACGAATTTGTGGAGCGGATGAAACCACAACTATTTTTTTAGGCCCAAGGCGGTCAAGCATCTTCAAAATGCTTTTTTCAAGCGTAGTACCTCTCACGATAGAATCGTCAATTACAACAAGTGTGTCCTTTCCCTTGTTCACCACTTCATAGGTGGTGTCATAAACATGCGCCACCATTTCGTCACGATGGCTATCATCGGTAATGAATGTGCGAAGCTTTACATCTTTAATTACAATTTTCTCTACACGCGGACGGAAGGATAAAATCTCTTCTAATGAATCCACTGAGGGCTTCCCATCGAGGATAATATCTTTTTGTTTGCTGACGAGATAATCTTGAATACCTTCCATCAAACCAAGGAATGCGGTTTCGGCCGTATTGGGGATATAAGAGAAGACCGTGTTTTTTAAATCGAAGTTGATCGACTTCAAAACTTGAGGCACGAGTAAGCGACCGAGTTGTTTGCGTTCTCTATAAATGTCAGGATCGTTTCCTCTCGAAAAATAAATCCTTTCAAAACTGCACGAATTTCTTTCTAGAGGCGCAATGATTTGTTTCTGGGCATAATCGCCACTCTTATTAATGATCAGCGCATGGCCTCGTTGAATTTCTTCGATCTGGTCATAATTGACATTGAACGCTGTTTTGATGGCTTGTTTTTCAGAAGCCACTACAACGATTTCATCATCGGCATAAAAGAATGCAGGCCTAATGCCCGAAGGATCGCGCACTACGAAGGCAGAACCAGAACCAGTCATTCCTGCCATGGCGTAACCGCCATCAAAATCTTTGCAAGCGCGCCTGAGCACGCGCTGAAGATCAAGTTCAGTTTCGATGATGTCTGAAACTTCCCTGTTGGTGAACTGATCTTTGTATTTTTCAAAAAGCTCTTGCACCTCCATATCCAGAAAGTGACCGATCTTTTCCATTACGGTAACGGTGTCCACTTTTTCCTTAGGATGCTGACCAAGGTCAACGAGCACATTGAACAGCTCTTCTACATTGGTCATGTTGAAGTTTCCCGCCATCACCAGGTTACGGCTTCGCCAGTTGTTCTGTCGCAAAAATGGATGTACACTTTCAATGCTGTTGACTCCATGAGTTCCATATCTCAAATGACCCAACCAAAGCTCGCCTGAGAATGCCAAATGCTCTTTCAACCATTGTTCATCACGGAATTTCGCCTTGCCCTCTTTCTGGGCCTTCTTATACTTTTTTGCAATCTTTTTGAAAAGATGCGCTACCGGCTGAGCTTTAATGGAGCGATAGCGGCTGAAAAATCTGAATCCCGGCTTTTGATCAATTTTTATGTTGGCAATACCTGCTCCGTCTTGCCCTCGATTATGCTGCTTTTCCATTAGAATATACATCTTGTTCATGGCATAGGTAGAGCCATATTTTTCGATGTAATAGGAGAGGGGCTTTCGCAAACGAATGAGAGCAATGCCGCATTCGTGAAGGATATTGTCGCTCATAGATTTTTAGGCATTAAGAACAGGCATTACTAAAAAAACAGTGGTATTGGCTCCAAATGCCTGATGCCTAATACCTAATGCCCATTTCAACGCAAAGGTAAGCTGATTAATTCAACCTTCAATAAATAAAGCGATACTGATCAATGTTATAGAAGCATCAGCTTAGAATTAATTATTTTCGCGGATTATTTTGGATTATGGTTGAAACAGACATTATTATTATCGGAGCTGGGCCAGTTGGACTCTTCACCGTTTTCGAAGCTGGATTGCTAAAATTAAGATGCCATTTAATCGATTCGCTTCCTGTGCCGGGCGGCCAGTTGATTGAGATTTATCCGAAAAAACCGATTTATGATATTCCCGGCTTCCCGATTGTGAATGCAGGAGAGTTGGTCAATAACCTGATGAAACAGATCGAGGTGTTCAACCCCGGATTTACCCTTGGCGAAACAGCACAGACTTTGGAGGAAGTGGATAATCATTTCATCGTAACCACAAATAAGGGAACGCAACATAAGGCGCCTACTGTGATCATAGCCGGAGGACTTGGTGTGTTTGAGCCTCGCAAGCCTCCCATTGCAAACCTTGAGCAATTTGAAGACAAAGGCGTTGAGTACATTGTTCGTGATCCGGAGTTTTACAGAAATAAACGAGTGGTGATTTCAGGTGGTGGTGATTCGGCTTTGGATTGGACCATCTATCTCATTGAAAATAAAATTGTGAAGAGCCTGGCGCTGGTTCATCGGAGAACATCTTTCCGCGGGCATTTAGATTCCGTACAGAGAGTGATGGATATGGCCACTGCAGGAAAAATTGAATTGATCACCGAATCGGAAGTGGTTGGAATTAATCCTAACGGGAATGGACATGTAGGTGCAGTGGTGATCAAACATGCAAACTTAGGTGATATTGTGAAAGAGACAGATCATCTTGTTCCGCTCTTTGGCTTGACGCCAAGCTTAGGCCCGATTGCTGACTGGAATTTGGAAATTGAAAAGAATGCGGTGAAAGTGAATACCTTGGATTACTCAACTAACCGCAAAGGTGTTTTCGCTGTAGGAGATATCAATACCTATCAGGGAAAATTGAAATTGATTTTGTGTGGTTTCCACGAGGGGACTTTGGCAGTGCAATCGGCTTTCGCCAAGATTCATCCCAACAAAAAGAATGTATTGAAGTACACTACAGTGAATGGAGTAAGCGGATTTTAATTTTAGATACGAATGGAAAACATGATCAAAGTAACGGTAATTGATCGCGAGGGTAAATCTCATTTACTGGACGCACCTACCGATATGAACATGAACATGATGGAAGTTTGCAAAGCACATGAACTGCCCGTAGAGGGAACGTGTGGAGGAATGGCGTTGTGTGCCTCCTGTCAGGTCTACCTTGAATCAGGAACTGAACTTCCGGAACAGAGCGATGCTGAACTTGCTATGCTTGATCAGGCCTTCCATGTAAAAGACAATAGCAGGCTTGGCTGTCAAATAAGAATCACTGAAGAAATTGAAGGGATTGTGGTAAGACTTGCCCCCTAAGGCTTACCCTTTTTTTATTGTGAAAAAGAAGGTACTTCCCTTTCCTACCTGACTTTCTAACCAAATACGTCCGCCATTTTTCTCAACGAATTCTTTACAAAGAATTAAACCCAGACCAGTTCCTTTTTCATTAGCTGTTCCGCGTGTGGTGTAGCCGGCAGTCTTCTCGAATAAGATTTTTTGCACCTCTGGAGCTATTCCTATCCCCGTATCTTTTACTGACACCACCAGTTCATTTCCTTCCTCGCGAGCACCTACTTCAACCGATCCTCCATTTTCAGTAAACTTTATACCATTCAGAATCAAGTTTCTGGTCACTAAGTTCACCATATTCAAATCGCCATAACCCAAGGTGCCGGGCGCTACATGATTGATGGTATTGATTTCTTTCAGATGCAATGCGCCAAGCAGCTTGAAGTTTTCATCCACCAATTTCTGAAGATCAAATTTTTCAGGTTGCAGCTTCAGCTTATCCATTTGCAACAACGCCCAATCGAGCAGGTTGTTAATCAAAGTTTTGGTGTGATCAAATTGCTTGCGTAATTCCTTGTTCAATCGCGAAAACTCTTCCGGCTTGATCCTGTCATTGTCCATCAGGTCGAGGATCCCCGAGAGGGCGTTCATCGGTGATCGCAGGTCATGAGAAATGATAGAGAAAAACTTGTCTTTAACTTCATTGAGCTGTTCAAGCTCCAGACTACGTTTTTTTACTTCTTCCTGATGTTCGAGCAAAAGTTTGTTTATACGTATTCTTCGCTGGCCACTTCGATAAACATTGAACAATAAAATTATGGTGAGAGCTACAGCCACTACCAGAATATTGCGCACCAATCCTTGCTTCTTCAATTCCTCTTTGCGCAACTCCTCTAGCTTGGTCAAAGTTTTGATTTGGTCCTCCTTAGATGCGGTTTCAAATCGGACTTGATCTTGTAATAACTTAGCCTGCATCCCCTGGCTGAATAAACTATCTTCTAAAAGTTTGTGCTGTCTGAAATAGATTAATGATTTTTTGTAATCGCCTGTTTGTTCATAAAGACTAGCTAGACTCTCATAGCAATCGATTTCCAAAGACCACGAATTTGTTTGATGAGCAACCTTAGCGCTGTTCTCCATAAGCTTCTGCGCTTCATCATATTTCTTTTCGGCCATTAATACTTTTCCACGACCCAGATCTACTTGGGCAAGACCATATTCATTTTCTGTCTTCTGGTATTCCTTGTAGGTTGAATCATAATAAGCAAGGGCCTGAGTGTAATCCTTCTTGCTGAGATAAGTTTTGGCGATGTTAATCAATACTTCTGGCTCAAGGTCATTAATCAAAAGCTTTAGTTTTCTAGACGTTCCTATGGAAACTTTTAATGCTTTTAGAGACGAATCATAAAGACCTTTTCTTCTGTAGATATCACCAATTTCATTGTAGTTATAAGCTTTTCCCTCATAATCTTTAATGTCATCGCTTATTTGCTGTGTCAGTCTTAGGTAATCAAGAGCTCGCTCGTACTGACCGAGTTCTTTGAAGACAGTAGCAATATTGTGCAGAGCAATAGCAATTCCTCCAGAATCTTTTTTAGCATTGAAAAGCTGGTATGCCTGAGTGTAATAGTAATAGGCTTCATCGTATTTCCCGAACGAAGAATAATTCAACCCCAAATTGTTGTAAGCTGTAGACATGCGTGCCGTGTCTTTCAACTGAAAACTGATATTTAACGCCAGGTCATTATACTTTGCAGAAGAAGTAAAGTCGCCACTGATGCTACAAAAGGTAGCCAGATTGATGTAGGCAGAAACCCTTCCTCTGGTCATTTTTTTTTCTTCCGCCAGATGAGCCGCTTTTTCTGCGAATGAAAATGACTTTTTTAAGTCGGTATATTGATAAGCGTAAGAAAGGTTCATTAAAGTTCTCAAGCGCAACGAGTCACTTAATTCACCTCGAAGTTTGTTCTCTAAACTATCAATAGAATAGTTTTGAGCCTTGACACAAAATGAAAAGGCAAGGAGAAATAAGAGAATCAGGAAGGTAAGTTTGCGGTGCATTAGCCTATAAGCTTTTCCAAAATGCATAAATTAAATAACACAGACAAAAGGGGCGATAAATTATTTCCTCCGGTCAGTTTTTGGAACCGAAGCAGGTAAATGTACAATTTACGACCTAGGAGAAAATGCAAGTATTGGCAAATACCATACATGCAATTGATTTAGAATAAAAGGTTAATTCCACAAACGGTGGCTTTCTAAACGGACATTTTCACCAAAAAATAAGCGTGTTGAAGCTTCAAACGACTCGGTATAATCCGAAACATAAAAGTGACTTTGAGGCTTTGGTGCGTTATTGAGCAAACCCTTTTCAGCAAGGTACAGATGTAAGGATTCAGCTGCCACCACTGATGAATCAAGAATTTTCACGCGGCCTTCGTAGTATTCTTCGATCTCGTTTTTGATCAGGGGATAATGTGTACAAGCCAAAATCAAAGCATCAGGTGTGCCTAGATGAGGATCGGAAAGATATTGGGCCACGATTTCACGGCTAATTTGGTTATTGAAAAAGCCCTCTTCAATCATTGGCGCCAGCAGTGGTGTTGCCAAAGTCTTCAATGAGACCTTGGCATTTAGTTGATGAAATTTTTTTGTGTAAACATCGGATTGAATCGTACGCTTAGTTCCTATCAGGCCAACTTTGCTGTCAGGAAAGTTCTTTACTACATAGTCTACCATCGGGTCTATCACATTGATGACCATTGCTTCATGATGTACGTATTCTTTCAGTAATTCATAGGCAGCGGAACTCGCTGAATGACATGCAATCACAATGACTTTACAGCCTTTTTGCAAAAGTACGTTAGCGATTTTCACAGAATAGGCCTGGATGGCGGCTTCTGATTTATCTCCGTAAGGCAAATGTGCGGTGTCACCGAAATAGATCATGTGCTCATTGGGCATGAGTGCTCGAATAGCATGGGCAACGGTAAGTCCGCCTATACCACTGTCAAATACTCCAATCGGGTTTTCAGATTTGTTGTTCAAAGCGTTTGAAATGAAAGCCAAAGAAAATAAAAAAGCCCAGACGGAGTGTCAGGGCTTTCACAAAATCTTTAGAAATGACTATGCAACATTCTTTGCCAACGCAGAGAGTCTTGTTTCGCGAGCCTCACGGTGATTGCAATAATCACATTGATAGTGCTTCAAAAGCAATCCGGCTTCGGTTTGGGTAGGTTTTACTTCTACCTCTTCCTTGGTAATCTTAAAGGTAAAGAAGCCACATTCAGGACATTGCTCTGCATGCAGGTAGCTCTCGTATTTTTCAATTTTCTTGTAGCCGGTCTTCTCATCGAGCCATACATCATAGTCAATGGAGTGAATTCCACTGGCTTCTTCAGCAATCTGCTGGGCATCCAAGTGAGCATCTTCTTCTTCTTCAGAAAGTTTGCGCATTTGATTTCCTGCAGGAGAAGTTCTAGGCTTATTGCGAAGCTTTATCAAGCGTTTTTCAACGTAACGGGGGTAGTATATACGCACCATACTGAAAAACACGAAGTAGCCGATAACTATAAAACTAATGGTTATGAATAACCTCACGTAAAACCACAAAATACCGTGAGAATAGATTTTTGATGTGGCCAGTGAGTTGGCATAAAAGCCCAGTGCCACCACTACGGCTAACACAGCATACCAGAAGAAGCGCACTTCGTTCAGGTTTACATAATCATATTTTAGTTTATAATCTTTGATTTGCAACACCCGGAACTCGTGGTAAAGCAAAATGATGACGCCAAGGAGTACACAGGCCACCGAGCCCATTTGCATCCAGCTGTCCCATTGACTGACAAAAGTAAGTTCGTTCTCCATAAAGGGTTTGGTTTTGGATGCTTTAAAATTAACAGATTCTTTTGATTCATTGAAAATTCAGCGAAATAAATTCTAATAAAGACAGCTTTATCGATGAATAATCCTCTTCAAGTATAACGAATAAAATGCTTTTGGCCTTTATTAATTGCCCAATGTCCAAACCCCAATCCTCCAGTTAAGGCCGTTTTTTGTCCATTTTGACCTGTCCTTTCAATTCATTTGGTGACCAGGCCATTCCAAAACACTTACAGTATTTCGTATTATTGCACCGCAATCAAATCTGAAAATCATGTCAAACAATTTATTGAAAGGAAAAAGAGGAATCATCTTTGGGGCACTTGATGAGAATTCAATTGCTTGGAAAACCGCTTTGAAAGTTCATGAAGAGGGTGGAAAATTCACATTGACCAATGCGCCTATTGCTATGCGCATGGGCAAGATCAATGAACTTGCCAAAACCTGTGGAGCCGAAGTAATTCCTGCCGATGCTACCTCTGAGCAAGACTTAAATAACCTTTTTACTAAGTCGCAAGAAATTTTGGGTGGCAAACTCGATTTCGTTTTGCACTCCATTGGCATGAGCCCCAATATTCGTAAAGGCAAGGAATATGGAGACATGAATTACGAGTGGTATTTGAAAACCCTTGACATCTCGGCACTTTCGTTTCATAAAATCTTGCAAACCAGTGAAAAACTTGATGCACTTAACGAATACGCTTCAGTGGTTGGTTTAAGTTACATCGCAGCACAGCGCGCCTATCCTGATTACACCGATATGGCGCAGGCTAAAGCGATGTTGGAGTCAATTGCCAGAAGCTATGGTCAGCGTTACGGAGTGAAAAAGAAAGTTCGTGTAAACACAATTTCCCAGTCGCCTACAAAAACTACGGCAGGTGCTGGTATCTCGGGCTTCGATGTATTCTTTGATTATGCCGAATTAATGTCGCCTCTAGGAAATGCCTCTGCTGAAGATTGTGCGAATTACATTGTGGTGATGTTCTCTGACTTTACCCGCATGGTTACCATGCAAAACCTGATGCATGATGGAGGATTCTCGTCTTCAGGCATTACCCAAAACTTGATTGAGCGATTAACAAAAAGTTAAATCGTTATTCGTTAATCGTTAATCGTTAAAGGTTGCAACCAATTAGTTTAGCTTACTACTAACGGATAACTATTAACGATTAACGATGATCGCTTTCCCTCACTGTAAAATAAATCTCGGGCTTCACGTTTTGTCGAAGAGGAGTGACGGGTATCATAACATCGAAACATGTTTCTATCCCGTACCGCGAACGGATATTTTGGAGTTAATACCTTCTAGCCAATTTTCATTTACTCAATCAGGATTAAAAGTTGATGGCAAAGACGAAGACAATCTTTGTGTCAAAGCCTTTCGGCTACTCCAAAAGGAATTTGGAATTGAAGAGGTGAAAATCCACTTGCACAAGATCGTTCCGATGGGAGCTGGATTGGGCGGAGGTTCTTCAGATGCTGCATTTACCCTTCGACTGCTAAACCAAGTATTCGATTTAAAGCTTTCAACAGAACAGCTAAAGGGATATGCCTCTCAATTAGGAAGCGATTGCGCTTTCTTCATCGAAGATCAGCCTCTGATTGGAACGGGTCGTGGAGAAGTTCTTAGTCCTGCATCAATTAGTTTAAAGGGTTATTATTTGACTCTCGTAAAGCCTGATATTCATGTCTCAACAGCGGAAGCCTATTCTGGAATTGAGCCGAAGCAACCGGGAATATCCATTCAGGAAATTTTAAAATCCCCTCTACAAGAATGGAAAGGGAAATTGACCAACGACTTCGAAAAATCGATTTTTAAAAAATACCCTGCCATTAATAACGTTAAGGAAAGGCTGTATTCGCTCGGAGCAATCTACTCGAGTATGAGTGGCTCGGGTGCAAGTGTATTCGGGGTTTTTGAAAGACCGATCGACTTAAAAAAAGAATTTACATCGATGGATTACTGGAGCGGGGAGTTGAAATGATGCTCGAAGTTCCGTTTTAAGAGTGGATACAACGCTACGGCAATCAAGATGATCAGTGTACCGATATAAAAACTCCAGCCCATCACCTCTTGCTGACCAAAGATTAGAATAGCAAGTGCAATTCCGTAAACCGGCTCCAGGTTCAATGCGAGTTGAATAAAGAAAACAGAAAGTTTTTTACTCAAATCGATCATCTGCGAATAAGCATACACCGAGCAAACCCACCCGAGTACAGCAAGGTAAATCCAATCAATAGGCAAGGGTACTAATTGCAGCTCGCCATTTGAAAAATATTTCTGGTAGAATGGAAAGAAGAGGGTGATGCCAATGCAAGCCGCTATCATTTCATAAAAAGTGATGGCGTAAGATGAAATGCGCGTTACCATTTTTGAATTGATTACACTGAAGATCGCAGCGGTAAGACCCGAAGCAATGCCTAGCAACAATCCCAGAGGATAATTAAAATCAAAGGAGAAGATGATGTATAGGCCAATTAGCACGGCAATGCCAAGCCCAACTTCCATGGGGCGTATTTTTTTCTTTTTGGCTATAGGTTCAATCAACGCAGCCCAAAAAGAGCATGTGGCAAAGCCCACCAAACTCACAGATGGGTTCGACAGTCGCCCTGATCCAAAAAAGGTGAGCCAATGCAGAGCTACGATTAACCCGGTAAGCATGAGCTTCCAAAAATCTTTTTGCGAGGGAACAGCAAATGATCCTTTCAGGAATAAAATCAAGGCGCCCATGCCAAGGGCCGCGAGCAATGTTCTATAAAAAACCATCTCTACGCTTGGTAGCGAAATCAATTTTCCGAGGATAGCCGTGAACCCAAAAAGGAAAACAATGAAATGCAGTTTGAGATAATCAGTTGCCGTGGGCTTCAACGGGGAACATATTTATACATGAATAAGGAAAGAGCGCCAAAGAGGGTATTAGGTAGCCACGCTGCAGCAAAAGGAGCGAGAGAGCCGGTCTCGGCAAACGTGCGGGTCATCGTAAAAAACAAAATGAATACGAAGGCGAGCAAAAAACCAAGAGCAATCTGAAACCCTGTTCCACCTCTGCTCTTACGGGCAGACACAATCACACCCATGAAGACCAAAACAAAGGTGGTGCATGGAGCCGCGAATCGAATGTGACGCTCAACTTCGTAGGCTTCCACTCCGGTGGTGCCCCGAAAACGCAATTGTGCAATCTGTTGACCTAACTCTGGAATGGTCATGCCATCGTACTTGTGCGCATTGCTCTCAAAATCTTTTGGTGTGATAATCAGTGTGGTGTCCAGAACATCACCTTGCTCAGCAAATTTATTTTGAAACGATTGGAGAGGTCTTGTTCTAAAGTCTTGGTTTGGCTTAGCATTGAGTTCGGGCGATTGCTGGTTTGAAACTTTTAGATCATCTCCTGTCTTGATCTCCAGACTTGCGGTGGTAGGCTTCAAAGAGTCACCTTTTGAATTCACTTCGAAAATGGCATCTACTTTTTTTCTTTTCCAATAATGGAGCGTCCATTTGTGCTTGATGCTGTCCCATTGAATGTTTTCTGCCGTGAGCTTTTCGATGAGCCTGTTATCTTGAAATTTCTCCAGACTGAATGCGTAGCCAATATTGGATTGGTTATTATAAGTCTGCATGTACAGGAAAACGTTAGGAGCCGTTTGCATGTGTACGTTCCGACTTTCGAAGTAAAATTTGTTTTGGAAGTACTGCGCTTCAAAAGCTAGTCGCTCACGATTGGAGTGTGGGATTACCCAACCATTGAAAAAGAAACTGAGGGACGCAATGATGAAAGAAGCAATAAAATAAGGAACCAATAATCTGAGAAAGCTCATGCCGCTGCTCAACATAGCTACAATCTCGGTATGCGCGGCCAGGCGAGAGGTGACGTACACAATAGCTATGAAGCAAATAATCGGAGTAAGCAATCCGGATATCCATGGCACAAAGTCCATGTAGTAGCCAAGAATGGCCGGCATCTCTAGATGATGGTCGTTGAACTTATCTACCTTTTCAGTAACGTCAATCACCACAATAATGGCCACCAATATCATCATCACGAAAAAAAACGTGGAGAGTACTTTCTTGATGATATACTTGTCTAGAATTTTCATTTGGTGAATCGGACCACAGTCTGTAGTCGACTGACGACCGTTGTCTGTGGACTTTTTTATTTATAATCTGTTAGATACTTGTTTTACCATTCTATTCTTCCATTCCATAAAAACACCCTGCTCTATTTTCTGTCTTGCCTCTTTCACCAGCCAAAGGTAAAAGGTAAGGTTGTGGACAGAAGCAATTTGCGCGCCTAAAATTTCCTTTGATATAATTAAGTGTCGTAAGTAGGCTTTTGAATAATTGGCGCTCACATATCCGCCCAAGGCTTTATCGATAGGGCTAAGATCGTCTTTCCATTTTTCATTACGAATATTAATTATGCCTTCGGTAGTGAAGAGCATGCCATTGCGGGCATTTCGGGTAGGCATAACGCAATCAAACATATCGATACCCAATGCAATGCATTCCAAAATATTTTCGGGAGTTCCAACACCCATTAGATACCTGGGCTTATCCTTGGGAAGGAGTCCACATACCAATTCCGTCATCTCATACATCATCTCGTGTGGCTCGCCAACCGATAACCCACCAATAGCGTTGCCAGGCTGATTTTGTGAGGCGATAAACTCGGCCGATTGCTGACGCAAATCTTTGTAAACACTTCCTTGCACAATGGGGAAGAGTGCCTGGCTGTATCCGTATTTTGATTCTGTCGTTTCAACCCGGTTCACACACCGCTTCAGCCAGCGATGAGTAAGGTCCATCGAATTTTTGGCGTAGCTATATTCGCACGGATAAGGAGTACACTCATCAAAGGCCATGATGATATCTGCACCAATCGTCCGTTCAATATCCATCACGCCCTCTGGCGTAAAGATGTGTTTAGAACCATCGATATGCGATTTGAAAACCACGCCTTCCTCCGTGATTTTTCTGTTTTCTCCCAGTGAATAAACCTGATAACCACCGCTATCGGTTAGAATAGGTCCTTCCCAGGTATTGAATTTATGAAGGCCTCCTGCTTTTTCAAGCACTTCGAGACCGGGTCGTAAGTATAAGTGATAGGTATTCCCTAAAATGATTTTCGCGTTTATGTCATTTTTGAGTTCGCGCTGATGAACGGCTTTCACAGAGCCGGCCGTGCCTACAGGCATAAATATTGGAGTGGGGATCTCGCCATGATCTGTGGTAATCAAGCCTGTTCGGGCGCGCGAGTTAGGGTCAGAAGTCTGCAGTTCGAATTTCATGAAACGGTAAAGTTATTCATTTCATCTTTTCTGTTCTGGATAAGCCTTTATCTTTACCGTTTTTAATTCTAATAAATTTGACTCTCGCAATCATCAGTCTGGCGGTCCTCAGCATTCAGATTATCTATTTCCTCCTATTACTGTTTGCCTTTCGCAAAACCGATAAGTCAGTATCTACCGAGCATCTTGGCGTTTCCGTTATTGTTTGTACCCATGATGAGGAAGAAAATCTTCGCGAGCTGGTGCCGTTACTCTTGTCACAGAATTATCGTGATTTTGAAGTAATTGTTGTAGAAGACCGAAGCAATGATGGAACTTTTGATTATTTGCTCCAGGCCACCAAAGAACATGAAAGGTTGAGGATGGTGCGAGTCACACATAAGCCCGATCATATCAACGGCAAAAAATTCGCCATTACTCTTGGTATTAGAGCAGCCCGCTATGACTGGGTATTATTTACCGATGCCGATTGTCGACCGGCAAGTAATAACTGGATCACTAGCATGGCGGAGAATTTTAATGGCCAGGCAAAAATTGTCATCGGTTTTTCGCCATATATAAAGAGTGAAGGGTTGCTTAATTCTTTCATCCGCTTCGAATCCTTTCTTACGGGGATTCAATTCATGGGATTTGCCTTACTGGGTAAGCCATACATGGGTGTGGGTAGAAACCTCGCTTATCGCAAAGAGCTATTCCTCAACAATAAAGGATTCAATTCGCATCTCGGCATTACAGGTGGCGATGACGATCTATTCGTAAATCAGCATGCTTCCAAAGAGAACTCGGTTATTAATATAGGTGGTGAAGCAATTGTGTTCTCAAAACCGAAAGCAACCTGGGGCGATTTCTTGCATCAGAAGTTGAGGCACTTATCAGTAGGGAAGCATTATAAGCTTTCTGACAAAATAGTTTTGGGATTGTTTTCGTTAACATGGCTGTTGACTTGGTTTATGGTATTGCCTTCCCTTTTCTTTTCACCATGGATGAACTTATTGTTAATCTTTTTCATCCTTCGGATAGTTTTATTGATTACCGCATTGCATGTTCTGCCCAAAAAATTAGGAGATGTATTCGAAGCGTGGAAAGTCCCGCTTTTAGATTTTATGTATGCCTTTTATTACCTTGGCATCGGTGCGAAGGCACTGTTCGTTAAAAAAGTGAAATGGAAGAATTAGACGAAGGCCGCTTCTCCCCCAAAGCGCTGGAAGATTTCAAATTGATCGATATGGCTGTGGGCGGTGATGACAAGGCCTATGGTAAGTTATTGATGCGCTACAGGCGACCGGTGTATCACATGATTTTAAAAATGGTGCGCAACGTAGACGATGCAGAAGACCTTATGATGGAGTCCTTTAGCAAAGCGTTTCGCAGTCTTCATCGCTTCAAAAAAGATTTTACATTCAGTACCTGGCTGTTTCGAATTGCTACCAACAATACCATCGATCACATCCGCAAGAAAAAACTCAATACCCTAAGCATAGAAAACACCTATACTGATGATGACGGCCAATCCGTTGGTATTGATGTGAAAGATGAAAATAATCCCGATCCGCAAGAGACGGCAATCCGCTCACAAAAGGAAGAACTCATTCAGGCGTATGTAAACATGTTGCCAGGCAAATACCAAAAGCTGGTACGCCTGCGCTACTTTCATGAACTGAGCTACGAAGAAATTGCGGAAGAACTCGCTGCCCCGCTTGGTACTGTAAAAGCCCAGCTTCACCGTGCACGTGAATTGATGTACGATCTTGTGAAGAATAATAAGGAGCACATGTAAATGTAAATTGCTTCATCTTCCTGAATTCAAATTTGCTTTAACACACAAACTATATGGAAAATCCTTTGTTAAGTTTTTGGTGGATCATTTTACTGATCGTATGTATCGTGCTTTACAAATTCATTCTCCGCTTTTTATTTGGAATGGTGATTGTGCCCGAAGATCGAATCGGGTTAGTCACGAAAAAATTTGTGCTCTTTGGTGAGCACCGCGAATTGCCTGACGGCCGAATTATAGCAACCCTGGGCGAAGCCGGTTTTCAAGCCAAGACTCTTGCTCCGGGTTTGTACTTCTGGAAATGGGTGTGGCAATATGAAATTGTAATGGAAAAATTCACCGTGATTCCCGAAGGAAAAATTGGATTGGTGCTTTCAAAAGACGGATCCGAAATTCCGACAGGAAATATTCTGGCGAAAAAAGTTGACTGCGACAACTTTCAGGATGCAGAAAAGTTTTTGAACAACGGTGGTCAGCGCGGCCGACAGACCACTTACATCACCGCGGGTTCATATCGAATCAATTCCCTGCTATTCAATGTTTCGGTCACAGAAATGATTCGGATTCAAGAAAGCAAAGTTGGTATTGTGACTACATTAGATGGACAACCGATCGATGCCGGTCAGATTGCAGGTAAATTGGTTGAAGGTCACAACAACTTCCAGGATTTTGATGCTTTCATTCGAAATAATGGTAATCGTGGTTTGCAGCCTCAAGTGATTTTAGCGGGCTCGTATAATTTGAACCCATGGGCTGTTCAAATTGAAGAAACCCCCATGATGGAAATTCCCATTGGCTATGTTGGAGTTGTCATTTCCTTCATTGGCGTGGAAGGAAATGATTTGTCAGGCTCTGAATTCAAACACGGAAACATTGTAGAAAAAGGACGTAAAGGAGTTTGGCTTGAGCCGATGGGCCCCGGCAAATACCCAATCAATATTTACACGATGAAAGTGGAGATGGTACCAACAACGAACCTTGTACTGAACTGGGCTTCGGCCAGAAGTGAAGCACACAACCTGGATAAGAATCTGTCTACAATCACGGTTCGATCTAAAGACGGATTCCCTTTTAACCTCGATGTAGCTCAGATTATTCACGTGCCAACCACGGAAGCTCCGAAAGTGATTGCACGATTTGGAAACATGGTGAACCTTGTTTCTCAAGTACTCGAACCTACAATCGGAAACTATTTTAGAAACTCCGCTCAGGACAGCGATGTGATTGCCTTCTTAACTACTCGAAAAGAAAGACAAGAATCCGCGAAAGCGCATATCAAGAAAGTTTTGGACGAATACAATGTGAATGCAGTGGATACACTCATCGGGGACATTGTTCCTCCTGAATCGCTCATGAAAACGTTGACTGACAGGAAAATTGCTGAAGAACAAAAAGTAACATACGACACTCAGAAAAGAGCACAAGAGACGCGCCAGGGAATGGAAAAAGAAACTGCCATTGCCGATATGCAAAAAGACATTGTGAAAGCGCAGCAAAGCGTTGAGATTGCTGAACGCACAGCCAACGCTACAGTAAAGAAAGCAGAAGGTGATGCTAGTAGTGTGAAACTCGCAGCGAGTGGCGAAGCGGAAGCAATTAAAGTGAGGGCATCGGCTGAAGCGGAAGCGGTGAAGTTAAAGGCATCAGCCCAAGCCGAACAGATTACCGTAACTGGTAGTGCCGAAGCTGGAAAAATTCTCGCGATAGGAAAGTCAACGGCCGAAGCTTACGAGCTTGCCGTAAAGGCCCTTGGTGGTGAGAACTTCACTCGTTATAAAATCACAGAAGAACTTTCAAAAGGACAAATCAAATTAATTCCTGATATCCTCATCGGTGGAGGCGGAGGTGGCGGAAACGCCATTGATGGTTTGCTCGGACTTAAATTAATGGAGATGATCGATCCCAGGAAAAAGGAAGTGGAGATGATTGAGCCTAAAAAGAAGGAGAGCGAGAAAAAGCCTTAAGAAAAATTAATTCCTCCTTTAATCCAATCTTAGTCGGCCTCTATACTTTTCGAAAAAAAATATATGAGGCCGATTTTATTAACTGCGTTTTTAGTCATCACTTCGTTTGCATGGGCACAAACTCCACGCTTCGAATCAAAGGAATTGACGTGCCGGGTACTTTCCATTGAGCCTGGCTTAGGTTTCGCTTTTGAAAGAATGATCGTTGACATTTCCGGTGAAGAAGATTTCTTTGCTTTCCATCCCTCGAATGGAAAACTCATTACCGAAAATGTTAAAGAGGGCCAATCCATTTCAATTCGCGTCACCATAGATGTGCGAGGCAAGAAGAATTTTGAGAAAGCTTCTACGGGCAATAAAGAATTTAAAAAAACATTTTGGTACCTGTGCAGAAATATGCTTGATGAAATTAAGGTAGGAACCGAGTGGATAAAACTGAAAGTACCCGATGACCCGAGTAATTCTTTAGAAGCTGGCGGAACAAAATTTGGACTTAAAGACCAACAGGTAATTCTAGACCAGTCTGTCGTTAATAAGTATGTGAAAGGGGGGAAAACCTATGCGCTGATTTTTAAAAGTGGATTGGTATTTTATAACCAGATGTTCAATCACTTTTCTGATTTCTATGATTTTAAGAAAACGAATGTTGGCGATTTGGTTTCTATCATTGGACGCAAGCTACCTCAGGCCGATGGTTATAGATATCCGGTAGAGGGGGTTAAAGAGGCGTATTATGCCCAGCCGCTGAGAAAAGAATCGGGTAGAATAAAGTCATTGCTGTTCAAGCAAAATCACGTTTGCATTGGCATCAAGTTCACAACTATAAAGGGCAAAGATTTGAGCGTCTCATTCCCAAGCGACAAAGCGATAGAAGTTAAGGAATTCATTAATCCCGATAAGGAACTAAGAATTTATTACAGACCTTTTTCTGTATTGGATAAATTCAATCTTCCTGAATTGCATGCGGTTATCCAGGAGAAAGACACATTATTCATAAAAAATTATGGTTTTTATGGAGGTGCCGATATAAAGCATGATCACAAGGAGGTTCAGTTTGAAGGAAAAATAACATCGATCATTAAAACGAAAAAAGGAGATGTGGAGTGCTTAATTGTGGGCTCTGAATTTTATGTTGAAATTAATCCAATGATGGCACAGCTTTTAGAAGACAAATTTCAAAAAGGAAAAAAAGTGATTGTCGAGGGTCTGGATCGAGTGAAGAAAGTGGGCGAAATCTACAACGAAAATTATCGCATCATCACTCCCGAAAAAATAACGTTAGACGGAATAACCTTTTCAGCCCACAAGCCATGAAAATACTTTTAGTTGAAGACGAACCTAAGCTAAATGAATTTGTCAAAAAGGGATTGGAGCAAAACGGGTATGTGGTAGATAGTGTTGACAATGGAAGTGAGGCTTTGAATTTAGCAGCCTCTGAAGCATACGACCTGATCGTACTTGACTTAATGCTACCAGGCCAAAATGGATTTGATGTGCTCGATAACTTGAAACGTTTTGATATTCATGTTCCCGTTATGATTATGAGCGCCCTCAACAGTACCGATCGGGTAATTGAAGGACTCGACAAAGGAGCTGTGGATTACATTAAAAAACCTTTCGACTTTGGTGAGTTCCTCGCACGCATACGCGCAGTAACACGCAAAGGCAATTCCAGAAGCGCCACCAAATACAAACTCAATCACCTGGAGATGGATTTGCTCTCTCGAAAAGTAATGGCCAATCATCAGGAAATAGCCCTTACTAAACGCGAATTTTCTTTACTGGAATTATTGCTCGCCAACTGCAATCGCGTGGTTACCAAGACGGAAATGGCCGAAAAAGTATGGGAAGTAAATTTCGATATGGGCAGCAATGTGATTGAAGTTCATTTGTCACAACTTCGTAGAAAACTGGGCGAGCCGGATGTCATCCAGACAAAAATTGGAGTTGGGTATTATATTGAAGGCGAATTAATCAAAAACTGATTTGACCAAATTCTTCTCGGGCATCCAGGGAAAAACAGCGCTGATCTTTTTTGGGGTTTTCGTGCTCATTGTATTACCTGCCAACTACGTCATCTATTCGAGAGTAAAGCAAATCTTAACGGAAGCGGATACTAAAGAACTGGTGACTGAAGGCGAAAAACTTTTTAACCAGGTTAAACTCGATCCGCAACTTATACCCATACCGGCTATTGGATATTCTATTTTTTTGCGAGTGAGCAATGGAGTACAAAGCGACTCCCTTTTCGCTTCGCCTCAATTCCCAACGTTCATTGATCAGATGCCCGAACAACCTGTCTTTGAGATTGACACGATAAAAGTCATTTCGATAACGCGACCTTTAGAATATGGAAATGGAAAACTGATTTTTTCGATTGGCAGGAGTAACCTGAGATTATTTGAGCAGGTTAAGGAACTGAGAACTTATCTTTTCCTTGCCAATCTATTTTCAATTTTAGTGGCCGGTGCTTTGGTGTATTTTGTTTCGGGCTATACCCTCAGGCCTATTCGAAAAATTATTGATGTTGCGCAAAATATTAATGCTTCCAAAAGTATTGAGCGTGTGCCGGTGCCGGAGTCTTTCGATGAGACAAGGCAATTGGCCTTGACCATCAACAGCATGCTTTCGCGAATTGAAAACTCAATTCAGAACCAAACCAATTTTTTTGCAAGTGCAGCTCATGAATTAAGGACTCCTCTCGCGGTGATGAAAACCGAATTGACACTCGTGCAAGAAGACAAGCGGTGGCATGATATGCTCAAAGAAGTAGAACGTCTTGAGCGAATCGTGAATGATTTTCTGATGATTAGTCAATTGAAAACACAATCGCTTGTACTTCGGGCAAAAGATATTGATCTGAATGAACTCATTGTCTCAGCAATGAAAAAAGTGAAATACCTGGCCCTGGAAAGAAAATCATCTATTCAGATTGTAATAGAAGATCAAAAGGAAGAACACTTTGTTTCGGCTGATGAAGACAAGTTAGAGACTGTATTGGTTAACCTATTGGGCAATGCCCTCAAACATTCGGCACTCCAATCGGTCATTCAGGTTTTTATCAGAAGTGAAATGGGAACTCAAATTGAAATCAAAAATCCAATTACTCAACCGATTCATAACCCGGAAAGATTTAAACAGGAGTTTGTGAAAGCCGAAGCGATGAGTTCGGGGTTGGGCATGGGTGTGTGGATTGCCAATGAAGTTACCATGTTGCACAAGGGCAAACTGGAATTAAAAAGTGAATACTTGTTTTTCTCGGCAACGGTAAGTTTCTAAGTGATTGCACATTTTGTAAATTGAAACTCGTAGTGTCTGAGTATGGCTTCAAAAATTCTGCCCATTCTAAAAAAAGCCTGGAGGGTATTCCTTATCCTTTTCGTTGCTCAATTAGTATATATCGTTTTATTGAGATGGGTTGATCCGCCAATCACTGTCACCCAATTTACGAGTTGGGTTAATGGCGATGGATTGAAAAGAGATTATATCGACATCGATGATATGTCACCCAACATCAGGTTGGCGGTGATCGCATCCGAAGACCAATTGTTCCCTGATCACAATGGCTTCGATATTCAAAATATCAAAGAGGCATGGAAAGAGCGGAATAAAAAAATACGAAAGCGTGTGCGTGGCGCTTCCACCATCAGTCAACAGGTAGCAAAGAATGTTTTTCTCTGGCAGGGCAGAAGCTGGATTCGTAAGGGGCTCGAAGCCTACACCACATTTATGATTGAACTTGTTTGGGGGAAGAGACGAATCCTCGAAATGTATCTGAATGTGAGTGAAATGGGCAAAGGCGTTTACGGCATTGAAGCGGCCTCCCGATATTACTTCAAGAAATCTGCAAAGAAGCTTACCCGTATGGAAGCTGCATTGATTACGGCCGGCCTTCCTAATCCCAAAAAATACAGAGTCAATCCCCCTTCAAACTACGTTGCCCAGCGAGGAGAGCAAATTGTTGCTCAGATGAACAACCTCGAACCTGACGAAGACATCCAAGAGCTACTGAAATAGTTAAATTGAAGTCTCAAGGTTTAGCGTTCTTGGCACTTCCACTCTTCCCTTGTCATTCCGGCCGAGGAATGAGTGCCGGAATCTCACCGTGTCTTCCAATCTGAACTAACTGCAATCGATTGGTGATAATGGAACTTTTCTGCAAGTATAGTGAGGGCTAAACGATGAGTTTCGTCTGAGATGCCGGCCATTGCACTACCCTGCGCGGTCCGGCATGACACCAAATTTGAATGTGGTTAAAGATAACTTAGCCACCATTGCCTGTGACTGCTTTTATAGGCGGAGAATTTTTTGCAGAGCGGAAATAAAACAGCCACTACAAAAATCCATACGATATAAACACCGAGGAGATTAAACCCCAATGCGTTTGGTTTGAAGAAGAATGGATTGTTTGGTGAGACGATATCTTCCGCGCCAAATCCTTGCATAAAAAACACAACTACCACAATCATGTGGATAAAGTAAAAATGCAAAACGTAATACAACATGGGTACTCGTCCATAAATGTTAATGATGCTGGTAAATCGATTTTGGATTTTGTCAAACCAGGCGAGCATTAACAATGCCGGACCTAGAGTCATGCATATGAATAGAAGAGACGGAGGATATTTGTTCAGATTGAAGAACGACAAAACAGTAAAGACCGTGCCTCGGGGTTGGGATGACCAAGGCAGAGGATCTCCATAAAGATTACTGAAACGGATTATCACGAAGGCAGCAGTAATCATTAAACCTAAGTTGACTAAAGTCTTTCTGCGGTAAGCAGCATCGACATGGTCTTCAAAAAGTTTTCCGAGAGAATAGCCCAGCATCATCACGCCTGCCCAGGGAAGAAAAGAATACACTATGATATAAAAATGGTTAGGAGCGAAGGCGTGAAACGAAAAGTTGGCTGAATACAAAAACTCCATCACGAGACTCCCTTTGATGGTATCTCCGATCGAAGGGAAATCAAGTAAGTTGTGACCAACAACGATGAATAAGCCCAAACCCAAAATGGCTTTGTAAGGAAGTTGAACAGCCAAGCCAAACAAGATCATGCTTGCGCCAATGGCCCAGATTACCTGGAGGATAATGACATTGAACAGCGGATTAAACGTCCAGCCAAACGTGACGATGGTCATTTCCAAAACGACCAACCACATTCCTCTTTTCAATAGAAAAATACTTAACTCATTTTTAGTCAGGCGTTGTCCCATCAAATAAATGGAAGTTCCCGCAAGGAAAATAAATACAGGTGCGCAGAAGTGGGTGATCCAACGTGTGAAGAATAGCGCAGGATAAGTGGTCTTCATATTGGTTGGATCAAGAGCTGCATCAGCGGCTTGCGTTAGATCAGCCCGGTACAAAAAGTCGCGAACATGATCTAACGCCATAATGACCATGACCAAGCCTCTTAAAACGTCTAACGACTGAATCCGGCTTTTAGAAGCTGTAATAGACATGGTTTAATCCAAAATCTAGTTTACAGCCACGCGGTTTGAATCACGCTGGCAATGATCATTCCGATGACATGATAAGCCGAATCGATCATGACGATCTGAAAAGATTTTTTTGTGTACAGGTAGCTCATGGCAATACTTAGGGAAGCAAAAACTCCGGTCAGCAAGCCAATCTTCACTCCTACAAGCAAAGTTGAAGGCTGGATGATCATCACTATACAACCAATGCCTACGCAAGCGATAAGGCAGTACACAAAAGTAATGGCCATCATTTTACCCATTCCCTTTCTATCTTCTTCAGTGGGAGGGGCGAGTTTATGGCCTTCCATCCACATGGTACCAACAACTTTTGGGTTGAAATAAATAGCACCAAGCGCAAAATAAGCAAGAGCAGATACAGCCACCGACAAGTAATTGAGTTGTGAAAGGATCATAAGGTTAGGTTTAGGTTTATCGAATTTAAAACTTTTTCATCTAAAATCTTGATCAACGCTTCTGAAATAAAGCAATAAGTCCGATGATTGGCCCCGGACTCAACAGAAGAAATAAGTATTGAGGTTGCAATTGTTGTTGAAGAAAATTCAGCAACTGAATACTAACGATGGTAATGCCAAACCCAATACAGGTGGTAATGGTAATGGCCGAACCTCTCACTTCAGGCTGAGCATTTTGTGCTACAAGTGCAGAGAATTGTGGTGAGTCAGCAACCACCATGACCCCCCAAAGGATCATTATTGTTAAAAATACTTCTTGAGGTAAATTGAAAATGAAGGGAGAGATCAAACAACAAAAACCCGAGCAAGCCAAAGCAAAAGCGGCTATTGATTTGCTACTCAACTTTCGCGAAAGCAAACCTCCTATGAGGCAACCGAAAAAACCCGAAGCGATAATAATTAAAGACCAAAAGGAAACTGAAAATGACTTGTCATTCAATTGCTTGAAAACAGAAAGCACCCAAGGCACAAATGCCCAGAACGCGTACAACTCCCACATGTGACCAAAGTATCCGAAAGCCGGAGATCGAAAGGAAGATTGATTGAAAGCATGCCGCACGTCTGAAAATGAAAACCGGGTTGCTTCTTTTCTGTTTGGACCGTCACCAATGAAAAACCAAACCAAAACGCCTCCTAAAATTGCTAGTGCCGAAACTATCATCGTTAGCGTTTCAGCTTTAACAACATCAGGAAAAAGATTTAGCGAATGAGGAAATGCAGTACCCAATACAAGAGCACCCACTAATGCACCCAACCAATGACCAAGTCCCTGCTCACGCCAGTCGGCAGCGATCTTCATTCCGATAGGATAAATTCCGGCAAGGAAAAAGCCGGTAAACAATCTACTGATCAAGACGACAGCAAATGATGAAATATCCAGCAAGCAGAACAAGTTGCCAAGCGCGCCCAACAAACTGCTAATGAAAAATATTTTTGACGGAGAAACCCGATCACTGACTCCACTCACCGCAATGAAAAGAGTACCGATAATGAAACCAAGTTGAACCGCTGAAGTAAGATAGCCCAATGCTTCAGAAGTCCACTGAAATCGATTTTGCAATTGTGGTAAAATGGCATTGCCGGCAAACCAAAGCGATGTTCCGCAAAACTGACTTAACAGTAGAACGTAGAAAACTATTGTTGTTTCTTTTTGCCTTGGATGAAGTAACATTGTTTGGATAAGGAAATGAAACTTAAATCGCTGGACTTGGTGGTTGTGCGAATACTTTCTTATACACAACAGCTCTAAGCTTTAGTCCTTCTTTTTCGTAAAAACTCCTCGCGTTTTCGTTCTCAATACCCGTACTAAGCCGGAGATATTTGCAACCTGTTTTTTTCGCATGCTCTTCAGCTACTTTCAATAATCTAGCGCCTACGCCTTTGGATCGATACGCCTCAGTTGTAACCAGATCATCAATGTACAGATGTTTGCCATGCACATAATCGTATAAAATCCGATGCCCCATTAAAGCAATGCATTCTGTATTAACGTAGGCTCCAATCAAGGTGTAGTTGTCAGCCGATTTGGCCTGTTTGTAAATTGTGATAAAGTCATCGAGTACGAGTTTGGTTCTAAGCTCTTTCATTATTTGATAAGCTTGTTCAAATTCATCATTGATCTCACGAAAGTCTAAATTCATAATTTGGTTTTAAAGACCTAAAGTAGATAAATCGAATAAGCCATAATATCACCTTCATCTAAGCGGAGAGCCTGTTAAGGGCCTTTTCGATTAAATGCACGGTTGGGGTTAAAAAACGCCCCATTTTGGCTACCTTTGCGGCCTAAATTTATAGGACTGAAATGAAGGGAATGGATCACATTCGCAATTTTTGCATTATTGCCCACATCGACCACGGCAAAAGTACCCTGGCAGACCGCCTTTTGGAGGCCACCGGTACTCTCACCAACCGCCAAATGCAGGCACAGGTTCTTGATAACATGGACTTGGAGCGAGAAAAAGGGATCACGATCAAGGCCCACGCTATCCAGATGAACTATAAGTTCGAAGGACAAGAGTATACTTTGAATCTGATCGACACTCCCGGCCACGTTGACTTTTCGTATGAAGTGAGCCGTTCAATCGCAGCTTGCGAAGGAGCTCTTCTCATTGTAGATGCAGCTCAAGGGATCCAAGCACAGACTATATCAAATTTGTACCTGGCACTTGAGCACGACCTCACGATCATTCCTGTTCTTAATAAAATCGATTTACCCTCTGCCATGCCCGAAGAAGTCACCGACCAAATCGTGGACTTGATCGGCTGTAAAAGGGAAGATGTTATTCGTGCCAGCGCAAAAGAAGGAATAGGTATTGATGAAATTTTGAGAGCAGCTGTACAAAGAGTTCCTGCACCAAAAGGAGATCCGAAAGCTCCGCTGCAGGCGATGATTTTTGACTCGGTATTTAATTCTTTCAGAGGGATAGAAGTTTACTACCGCGTGTTCAATGGCACCATGCGCAAAAATGACTTAATCAAATTTGTGAATGCCGACAAAACTTACGGTGCCGATGAAATTGGCGTTTTGAAATTGGATAAGTTCCCCCAAAACGAAATCAGCGCAGGTAATGTGGGCTACTTGATCTCGGGAATTAAAGTTGCCAAAGAAGTAAAAGTGGGTGATACCATTACATTGGTTAACAACCCGGGCGAAGCAATTAAAGGCTTTGAAGATGTGAAACCGATGGTCTTTGCCGGAATCTATCCTGTAGAGACTTCGGAGTTTGAAGAACTCCGTGCTTCCATGGAAAAACTTCAGTTGAATGATGCCTCATTAGTTTGGGAACCTGAAACATCTGCCGCTCTTGGCTTTGGATTCCGTTGCGGATTCCTTGGCATGCTTCACATGGAGATTATCCAGGAGCGTTTGGAGCGTGAGTTTAACATGACGGTAATCACCACCGTACCATCAGTTGGTTTCAAAGCAAAACTCACCAACGGAAAAGAAGTTTTTATCAACGCACCTTCCGAGATGCCTGACCCTACGATGATTGATTACATCGAAGAGCCTTTCATCCGTGCGCAGATCATTTCAAAATCAGAATTCATCGGGCCAATCATTGGCTTGTGTATGGATAGAAGAGGGGTGATCAAAAATCAAGTGTACCTTACGTCTGATCGAGTTGAACTCACTTTTGAAATGCCATTGGCTGAAATTGTATTCGACTTCTTCGATAAACTAAAAACGATTTCAAAAGGATACGCTTCATTGGATTATCATCTGATGGATATGCGCGAAAGCGACATGGTAAAGTTAGATGTGCAGTTGAATGGAGAAAAAATTGATGCTTTGTCAGCCATTGTTCACCGCAACAAGGCGCAGGAGTGGGGAAGGAAATTGTGTGAGAAATTGAAAGAGCTAATTCCACGCCACATGTTTGAAGTTGCTATTCAAGCAGCTATCGGACAAAAGATTGTTGCGCGCGAAACGTTGAGTGCCATTCGCAAAAACGTTTTGGCAAAATGTTATGGTGGTGATATTTCGCGTAAGCGTAAACTGTTAGAGAAGCAGAAGAAAGGAAAGAAACGGATGCGCCAGGTAGGAAACGTAGAGATTCCACAGGAGGCATTTATGGCAGTGTTAAAGATTGAGTAATAAAATCGTACCTCGTAAATCCAACATCGTACTTTTAAAATGACTGATACAACAACATACACGCTCATCGATGGTCGCAAAGTATCAAACGACATCAAAGGAGAGATTACTCAGAAAGTAGCCGAACGGAAAGCTGCGAACAAGAAAATCCCTCACCTCGCCATTATTTTAGTTGGCGATGATGGAGCGAGTCAAACGTATGTTGATTTTAAAGTAAAAGCTTGTAAAGAAGTTGGCTTTCATTATACGATGATGCGCTTTGCTGATACTATCAGTGAAGACAAATTGATGAAGCACATCGATCAGGTAAATCGAGATGAGGATGTTGATGGATTCATCGTGCAGTTGCCATTACCTCCGAATATCAGCGTAGAAAGAATCACCGAAAAAATCCGCCCCGATAAAGACGTAGACGGATTTACAAATAGAAATTTCGGAAGTATTGTTTCTAAAAATCCATTGTTACTTCCAGCTACACCCTTTGGTGTAATGGAATTATTGAAGCGATACAATATTCCAACAGAAGGAAAGAATTGCGTAGTAGTTGGTGCCAGTCGATTAGTAGGAGCACCGCTCAGCATGATGTTGGTTGAAGAAGGAAAAGCAACCGTAACGATTTGCCATAAGTACACCAAGGATTTAAAGATGTACACCTTGACTGCCGATATTCTTGTAGCAGCTGTTGGCAAACCAGGCTTGATCACTGCCGACATGGTGAAAGAAGGAGCCGTTGTAATTGATGTAGGCACTACTCGGGTGGAAGGCCCACAATACAAAAATGGTTATACACTGAAAGGCGATGTCGAATTCAAAGAAGTAGCTCCAAAAACATCTTTCATTACACCTGTGCCTGGTGGTGTTGGCCCAATGACAATTGCTTCACTCTTGCTTAATACACTTCGCGCTACTGAATTACGTAATCCGTAAATTCGTTATTCGTTAATCGATGTGGATGCCATTAACGAATAACTATTAACGATTAATGAAATCCGAAACTTCAATATTAAACCTCACTGCACTTCCCCTAATGGAAGACTTCTACACCATTCAAGGTGAAGGATTCTATCAGGGCCATGCTGCCTATTTTATAAGACTTGGAGGTTGTGATGTAGGTTGTGTGTGGTGCGATGTGAAAGAATCATGGGATGCTGATGCTCATCCAAAAGTAGAAATCAACGAGATCGTTCAAAAAGCAAAATCATCAGGAACGGAAATAGCCGTGATTACCGGAGGTGAGCCTGCCATGTATAATTTGGATTTACTCACATCTGAATTGCAAAGTGCTGGCTTGAAAACAAATATTGAAACTTCAGGCGCCTATCCACTCACGGGAAGTTGGGATTGGGTTTGCTTGTCTCCAAAGAAATTCAAAGCCCCGCATCCTTCTGTGTTTGAAAAAGCAAACGAACTTAAAATCATCGTCTTTAATAAAAGTGATTTCGATTGGGCAGAGGAACATGCAGCCAAAGTCAACAGCACTTGTGAATTGTTTCTACAACCTGAATGGTCAAAGGAAAAAGAGATGCTTCCTTTGATCATTGATTATGTAAAGAAAAATCCAAGATGGAAGGTTTCTTTACAGATTCATAAATACATGAACATCCCTTAGCGGCTTTGCGCCTTTGCGTGAAAATGAATTTAAAAGAGTTTGAATCGAAGCTTAATCAATGGGGACATGAACAAGTCCCTTTTTTGTTTTTGGTTGATTTCGAAATGGAGAAACCGATGGCGTGGAGGATCAAAGAAGTGCCGAAGGAGGTCCTTTTTTCACTAAGCGAATCAAGCTACTCTTCACCCGAGAGGGCAGGAGTGAAACCTGAATTAAAAAGGAATCCTATCTTGATCAGTGAATACAAATCAAAATTCGGTTTAGTTAAAAAAAGGATTTTGTTCGGAGACTCCTATCTCACCAACCTTACGATCAAAACGAAAATCGATTTGAATCAAAGTCTCGAGAAATTGTATTTTCAGATTTCAGCCAAATACAAAGTCTGCTGGAAAAATCAGTTCCTTGTATTCTCTCCTGAAACGTTTGTTCAAATTAAAGATGGAGAGATTTTTTCTTTCCCGATGAAAGGAACAATTGATGCTTCAATCCTAAATGCAGAGGAAACAATTTTAAAAGATCAAAAGGAATTATCGGAACATGTGACGATCGTTGATTTAATTCGTAATGACCTAAGTACTGTTGCCTCTGAAGTGAAAGTCAAGCGGTTTCGCTATGTGGAGAAGATCAGAACGAATCAAAAAGATTTACTCCAGGTGAGCTCGGAAATTTGTGGCAAGCTGCCGGAGAATTATCAACAAAATATTGGATCAATACTTGTTTCACTTCTTCCTGCTGGTTCGGTAAGCGGAGCGCCTAAAAACAAGACACTGCAAATCATTCGCGAAGCAGAGAAAGAAAAACGAGGCTACTATACCGGTGTAGTCGGTTATTTCGATGGAAAGAATTTGGATAGTGGTGTGATGATTCGTTTTATTGAACAAAACGGAATTCAATTTTATTATCGGAGCGGAGGAGGCATCACTTCACAAAGCAAAATGGAAAGTGAATACCAGGAAGCTATCGACAAAATATATGTACCGGTTTATTGAATCGATCCGATTAGAAGAAGGGAAATTCGGTAACCTCGATTATCATGAGTTGAGGATGAATCGAGCGATGGAAGAATTTTACAAAGCCTCGCCTAAAATCGACTTAAAAGATTCCTTGCGCTCCTGTCCAATCCCCTCGATTGGGTTGCATAAGGTGAGATTGGTTTATGAGCAGGAGATTCAATCCATTCAAATCAGTCATTACACGCCAAGGGAAATAAAGAAATTAAAATTGGTGCACCACGATTTCATTTCTTATGCACATAAGTTTGAAGATCGAGGTGGGTTAGAAAAGCTCTCTGTGCAGCGGGGTGATTGTGACGACATCATCATCGTCAAGAACAATAAGATCACCGATGCATCGTTTGCTAATTTGGCTTTTAAAAGAGGCGACAAGTGGTTTACGCCCTCTTCTTATTTACTGAATGGCACCATGCGACAGCAATTGCTCAATCAAAAAATCATTTTTGAAGAAGAGATTTTATTAAATGATTTGTTCAGCTACGAAAAAGTAAAACTCATTAACTCCATGCTGGTTTTTAATGCGCCTGAAATTGATGTGTCACAAATTGTTGAGTAGCTTTGGCGATGCGCAAAATGAAATATTTTATTCCCAGTCTTTTGTTGTTTGTCGCGAGCTTATCTATCGCTCAAACCTTGAGCACTAAAAACCAAAAAGCAATTACACTTTATAACGAAGCCGATAACTACCGGGTACGAGGTCAATTTGATCAGGCCGTAAGATTGCTTAAGCAAGCGATCGATAAGGATAAGAAATTTGAGGAAGCCTACTTTCGTTTGGGATTAACTTATAAAAGTGCTGAGGACAGAAGCGCGGCCAGTGATTCCTTTGAGAAAGGATTAGCACTTACAAATTTTCCTGGCCGACAGAAAGCCTATCTGGGAATGATGGGAGATAATTATTTAAGAGCGGGTCAATACGAAAAGGCAAAACAGTGTTTAGATAAATTTCTAATAATAGAGAAGACAGATAAGGTAAAAATCGATCATGCTGTAGTTTGGAAAGCCCAGGCGGAATATGGATTAGCGCATCAAAACGAGAATCTGGGATATAAGATTAAAGTACTAAGCGATACGGTCAATAAATATCCGATGCAATATTTTCCGGCCATTACAGCCGATGGGCAAGAATTAATTTTCACTGTGCGCTACGGAAGCGCGCATGATGATAACGAAGATATTTTTGTTTCAAAAAATGCCAATGGAAAATGGCTGGCTCCGGTTTCACTTTCTAATAACATCAATACCGAATACCGTGAAGGCGCCTGTAGCATTTCGGCAGATGGCCGGCATTTAATATTTACGATATGTGGCCCGCGAGGCTGTGACCTTTATGAAAGCAAAAAAGAGGGCGAGGTGTGGCGCAGGCCGGTGAGCCTTGGCCCAAATGTAAACAGCAGTTTTTGGGAGGCGCAACCATCACTCTCGGCCGATGGCAACGAACTTTATTTTGTGAGCGATCGCAAAGGAGGATTGGGTGGTTATGATATCTGGTATTCCAAAAAAGATTCGCTTGGCCGCTGGACCAGAGCAATGAATGCAGGGAAACCGATCAACAGTAAGTTTGATGAAATTTCGCCCTACATCCACGTTAACAATCGCAATTTGTATTTCTCTTCCAATGGACTTCCGGGCTTTGGTGGATTTGATGTTTATGTGTCGGAGAAAGATCAGCAATGGCAAGAGCCAAAGAACCTGGGCGCACCGCTTAATGATTATGAAGATCAGCATTCATTTATCGTAACGAGTGATGGGGCGAATGCTTTTTATTCGCGTGAAGAAGGCCGAATGAAAAGCAAAATTTACCAAACCAATATTCCTAAAGAATTACAGATACGCAGCCGGGGAAATGTAGTGAAAGGAATAGTTAGAGATAGTCATACCAAGAAATTTCTACACTCCGAAATTGAGTTGTTTGATCTCAAGACTAACCAGCGCATTTCGACCTTCACCTCAGATTCGGTAAATGGCCGTTATTTAACAGTGGTACCCGGTAAATCCGAATATGCACTCCACGTGTCTGAGCCCGGATACCTGTTTTACAGTTTACACTTTAATTACGAAGAGAAAGATCAGGATCAACCTTTGGTGATCGATATCGACTTGCAGCCCATTACCAAAAATGCGGTGACTGTTTTGAATAATATCTTTTTTGAGTTCAACAAGTTTGATATCAATCCCAAATCATTTACTGAATTGGATGAAGTAGTGAAGTTCTTGAACGACAATCCAACTATAAAAGTGGAGATCAGCGGGCATACTGATAATGTGGGTAATGAAAACTACAATCAGCAGCTGTCATTAAAACGAGCGCAATCAGTCGTCAATTATTTTACATCAAAGGGGATTACGCCAACCCGTCTTGCTCAAATTGGGCATGGCTCAAAGAAGCCCATCAAATCCAATGATACAGAGGAGAATAGACAAGCGAATAGGAGGATTGAATTTAGGATTGAGTAATTGCCTATACGAAGTAATCCTGCATCAAATTTTTCCTTGGGTGTTCGGTCAATCATACTTGAAGCGGAAAAAAGAAGCTTCGAAGATTGCCTCTGAATTTAATAACGGATCGCGATTTGATCCGGTAAGGTGTGCCTCTCTCCTTATATATGTAGAGATATAAATGGTGGTGAGACCATGAATGACAACAATATTGTTGTTAGAGGTGCGCAGGCAGCCGAAGTTAATTTCTTAAATACCCCGGAAGGGGGGTAAAAAATTTCCCAAAATGATCTTTCGCCTACGAAATATTTTGAAAGGCATTATTTTATCATACTTTAGCGTTTCCTAAACACACTAATTACTTAAACTTAAACAGTATGAGAAGAAATTTACTACTGAAAATTGTTCCCTTGCTAATGCTCATTACGAGTATGGCTTGGGCGCAGACGCGAACGGTCTCCGGAAAGGTGACATCCGCAGAGGATGGAGCTGCAATACCGGGGGTGAATGTTGTTCAAAAAGGAACAACTAATGGTACAACTACAGATGCTGATGGCAAATATTCTCTCTCGGTACCAGAGGGGGGTGGTATCCTTACTTTCTCATTTATAGGATTAACTACCCAAGAATTAGAGATTGGTCAAAATTCGATCATTGATGTTCAGTTGACAGCCAATGCTGCCCAACTTAGCGAAGTGGTTGTAGTTGGTTATGGTACACAAGATAGAAGGACACTGACTTCTGCCATCTCAACAGTTACAGCAGAACAGATAGCCTTGAAGCCTATTCAAAGCTTTGACCAAGCACTTGTTGGAAATGCACCAGGTGTTCAGGTTACTCAAACCAGCGGCCTTTTAGGCCAGGCGCCTCGTATCAGGATTAGGGGAACAAACTCCATCACATCAGGGGCAAACCCTCTTTACGTGGTAGATGGTGTACCTATGTTTGATGGCAATAACAGCGGTGTAGCTCAAACCAATGCCTTGGCTGATATCAACCCGATGGACATTCAGTCTCTCGAAGTATTAAAAGATGGTTCAGCAACAGCTATTTACGGATCACGTGCCGCCAATGGTGTTATTCTTATAACAACCAAAAGAGGAAAATCAGGTAAACCAAAGATTGGTTACGATTTTCAGGTGGGTATGAATACCATTGCAAAAAAGTATGAAGTCTTGAATGCAGCTGACTTTATCAGGATAAGTAATGAAAAATTTGCTACAGCAGGCGTATTTGCTCCGCAAGCCTTACCCGGTGCAAATAATGTAGATACAGATTGGCAAAAAATTATTTTCAGAACAGGATTGGTTCAAACACATAACCTGAACATTAGCGGTGGTTCTGAAGATGTATCTTATTTCTTTTCTGCGGGCTACACTAAGCAGGAGGGCGCTATTGTAAACAACTCTCTTGACAGATATAACATGAGGGCAAACATTGATTATAAAGGTGTGAAGTGGCTCAATGCAGGAATGAGCTTAGCTCTTTCAAGGCAAATAAATAACAATTTGAATACCGGCTCCAATGCATTATCCGGTAACGTTACCAATGCATTGGTGTCATTCCCAAACGTTTCTCCATGGGATGCAGCTAACCCTTCCGGATATAACCTCAGCACCGGCAATGTCGCCTTGGGCAGAGGAAATAACCTCCAGGATATTGCTTCCAATTACACAAACATTAAATATGTGTTGGATCATAACAAGCAACAAGCTGACAACTTTAGGATTCTTAGCAACGGCTATTTGCAAGCAAACATTATTGAAGGACTGAATGTAAGAACTCAATTAGGGATCGACATTCAAGATACTCAGGATTTCTTGTCTTGGGATCCTATCCACGGAGATGGTGGTGGAGCAACAAAAGGTATTCTTCTCAGACAAGAAGGTAGAAATTTCAGATGGAACTGGCAGAATACAATTAATTACAAGAAGGTTATTGCTGATGCTCATCATATTGGTGTAACTATTGGAGATGAGTTTCAAAAAACAACCGCTCTTTCTTTCTATGGCCAGGGTCAGACTTATCAAGATCCTTCTTTCTTGAAGACTGAATTGATTTCTGGTTCTTACGCTACCCAGTTCTCTGGTGGTGGCTATGCAGAAAATGGATTTAAATCATTATTCGGACGCCTGACTTACGATTTCAAATCAAAATACCTTGTCAGCTTTTCATACAGGAATGACGCGATTTCATCACTTTCTGCGGCAACGAGAAAAGGACCTTTCAAAGGAGGTTCAATAGGTTGGATTGTAACGGAAGAGAGTTTCATGGCAAATCTCCCTGTCATCTCATCGTTGAAAGTACGTGCAAGCTATGCTGAAGTAGGTAATACCAATATTGGTAACTATCCATACATCGGAACTTATGGACCACAACTCTATGGAAGCCAGATTGGTCAATCATTCGCAAACGTGGGTAACAGTAGCTTACGGTGGGAGGTTAGCAAGAAATTAGATGCCGGATTTGATATTGGCGTTCTTGATAATCGGATTACCGCCAGTTTCGATATTTACAAAAACGACATTAGTGACTTGATTTTAGCGGCTCCTACTCCTCCAACTGCCGGTCTGCCCGGTAACCTTATTAATAAAAACATTGGTAAGATGGAGAATACTGGAGTTGAAATCAGTGTTACTTCTGATAACCTGAAGAGCGGTGCGTTAAGCTGGAAGACTACTGTATCTTTTGCAACCAATAAGAATAAGATAACTGGTTTGGTGAATAACCAGGATATCATATATACTTACAACATTAACAGAGTTGGCCAATCGATTGGATCTCTTTATGGATTTGATTATAGAGGAGTTAATCCGTCAAATGGCAATCCCTTGTATTCAACGGGATCTGGTGCTATTATCCAGGGAAATCCGGATAACAACAGCTATTACATTTATGACGCAGCAAATAAGACCGATCTAAGTAATCCGATTACAGCGCTATCATCTGCTGATCTGAAAGTGCTTGGCGTTACAACCCCTAAGTTTTATGGTGGAGTTACTAACAACTTGAGATGGAAGGGATTTGATTTTGAGTTCCAGGTAACATTTAGCGGTGGCAATTATATTATGAATGTTACTCGTCAGGTTAACATGGCTCAGGAATTCAGAAATAATATTAAAGAAATACTTAATCGCTGGACTCCTGAAAATCCGAACACAAACACACCTCGTTTGAGTTACGCCAATTCTAACTTCATCAATACAGCTGGTAATGCATCATCAAGATTCGTTGAGAAAGGAGATTTTGCCAGGATCCAAAATATTTCTTTGGGCTATTCTGTTCCTAAAAATATCTTAAACTCCTTCGGAAAAGGTGCTATCACTTCGGTGAGAGTTTATGCTCAAGTGCGTAATGCCTATGTGTTTACAAAATACAAAGGAACTGACCCTGAGCTCAACTCAAGCAACACAACAAACAGCCAGTTTGGGGTAGATAACAATGGCAATCCTTTGCTAAGGACTTTCAATTTTGGTTTAAGCGTAGGATTCTAATTAAATAATAAAGTCATGAAAAAATTACTCTTAAAATATTCAATAGCCTTAAGCTTTATCTTGGTTTGGGGTTCGTGTAAGGATAAGGAGATATTAGATCTTACTCCAAAAGATGCTGTTTCAGAGCTTTTGGCATACTCTAGTCTCCAGAACATTGAATTATCGATGGTCGGGGTTTATGATGCCGCTCAATCTGGTTTTTACGGTGGTAGCGAGACTAATGACCGGGGATACGTTTTTGGCGCAGCTCACATAGAGCAAGGCGATATGCGTGGTGAAGATTTTGTCTTGGTTAACATTTTCTATGCGTTTACTTACCAAGCAACTTATACCACTTCAACAGCCAATAATACTGCGTATTGGGAGAATGCCTTTCGTATCATTAACTCATGTAACCTCATGATTGATGGCGTGCATGGTGCACTTGCTAAAGGAATTATATCTCAAGCCGTTTCCGATTCTTATGAAGGAGAAGCGCGCCTTATCCGGGCAATGACGTATCATACTATGTTGATCCATTTTGCAAGGCCTTATTTGGATGGAGCTGGAAGCAGCCTTGGTATACCTATTTTTACAATAGGTATTAACGGCTCGGCTGCTGCAGATGCTGCTGTTAAAACTGGAAGGAGTACAGTTGCTGAATGTTATAATTTCATATTGGCAGATTTGAATTTTGCTGAAACCGCTCTTGCGGCCAACCGTACTGACGGATTTAACTGGACCAGGGCCACAAAAGGAGCAGCAATTGCTTTAAAGACACGTGTGTACTTGCACATGGGAGACTATGCAAACGTGCTTACCGAATCTGACAAATTGGTTACAAGTGTAACAGCGCCTTTTTCAGGTGGTGGATACGCACTTGGAGCATCTCCTGATACGCCTTGGGCCAATAACAAGAGCTCAGAATCTATTTTTGGCATGGAGATGTCAGCTACGGATGATTTGAATACCAATGCTGCGTTAGCTCGTATGATTGGAACACCTGTATTGGCTGGTTCACCTAACGCGCGTGGTGAGTACGCGATCAGTCCAATTATCTGGAACCAGACTTGGTGGGATTCTCAAGACCTCAGAAGAACGCTTACAGTTAGGAGCAGTGGTACAAGATGGTATACGCACAAGTATAGAGATTATACAAACTGGACAGACACCGCCCCAATTATCAGGTATGCTGAGGTTCTTTTAAACCGTGCTGAAGCAGAGGCCAGATTAAATGGAAAAACTGCTAAAGCATTGAATTTGTTAAATGGAATCAGAGATCGTGCTAAATCAGGCACGATGGTTTCTTATGCATTAACTGACTTTGCAACGGCTAACGATCTTGTTCAATCTATTCTAAATGAAAGAAGAATTGAGTTATTAGGCGAAGGTCACAGATGGTCAGATATCCATCGCTTAGCTAAGGATCCTAATTTCTCAACCAATGGTATTCCAGCTAAGATGGTTATTTCCGATGTAGCTTCTTTGTCAGCTTATACTATTGGAGTTCCTCCAACTTCATTTGGAATTGCCGCTATTCCTTATTCAGATTTTAGGTTCTTATGGCCAATTCCGCTCTCCGAGACTACTCGTAATGCAACGTTGGCTGCACAGCAGAACCCTGGTTATTGATCTTAACTTTGATAAAAAATTATGAAAAAATACATATTTCTTTGGGCTCTGATAGCAGCAATTTCCTGCTCGCCCGACAATAGTTATAAGCCGGCAACTCACGAGTGGGTTGGTATAAAAAAACCAACTAAGTTGACAACGACCGAAGACTCTGGAGTGCCTATTACCATGAATTTGTACACCGGTGGTGAATTAACAAATGCAGCGAGTTTTGATGTTCCTTATACCATTACAGGTGGTACCTATGGCACAGATTACACCGTTGTAGGCGGAAGTTCGGCATCAGGTACAGTGACTATCCCTGCTGGGGATCTTGGAACAGTAGCGTTTAATACTATTAAAATTACGCCTGTAGCTAATTCAGTTAAAGAGGCTAATAAAGTGTTAACAGTGACTTTGGGAACACCTACCGACTCAAAAATAGCGGTTGGATATCCCTTACTTCCATCGATTGATGTTACTATCGTTGATGATGACTGTAGTTATGTTGAAGCAGATTACATTAAGACTGCGCAAGGTAGAGAAACTTACTCCCCAACAGGATGTTATCCATCTAATTGCACATCTACCTACCCTGTGGTAATGACTAAGACAGCCACAAACACCCTTTCAACTGACAATTTTTGGGATAGCGGCTGGGTGATTAACATAGTTGTGGACCCTGCGACTAATACAGTTACCATACCAACACAAAGTCCTGCTACTGGTGTTACTGTAAGTGGTTCCGGTACGATTGCAACTTGCTCTAAGACCATGACTTTCAGCACGCACATCGTTTGGCCTGCGCAGAGTTATGATGACACTAATACAAATATTTACAAGTTTTAAAGTTTAGTCATCAAGAAAAAAGGACTGTCCGGAAGGGCAGTCCTTTTTTGTTTGCCTGATCGGAGCGCATTTTAAAGAACCCGTCTTGCATAGCGATTAATTATTGAGAGCGCGAGTTTTGTTGCAGGCTCGAATATTAAAAATTCCTAAATCCCTCCATCAAATAATTCTTCACATAATCTTGTGTTCCTTCTTCAAGGGAGTGAAAGGGTTTTGAGTAGCCAATGCTTTTCAGCTTGTCCATGTTGGCTTCAGTGAAGTATTGATATTTATCGCGAATGTCAGCTGGTGTGTCAATGAAACTAATGTCTTCTTTTTTGCCCATAGCTTTGAAGACAGATTTGGTCAGATCTAAAAAAGTTCTTGCCGTGCCTGAGCCCAAATTATAAATACCAGAATTCTTGCGATGGTGCATCAAAAAAATGCAGACTTCAACGACATCTTTTACATAAACAAAATCACGCATTTGTTCTCCGTCTTTAAACTCAGGATTGTGCGAACGGAATAACTTCATTTTATCTGTTTTACTGATCTGATTGAAGGCGTGCCAGATCACCGATGCCATTCTTCCTTTGTGATATTCGTTTGGCCCGTACACATTAAAGAATTTCAGTCCTGCCCAGAAGAATGGCTTCTCCTTTTGCTGTAATGCCCAAACATCAAAATCTTGTTTTGATTGACCATAGGGATTAAGGGGCTTTAGTAAGTTGATTTTAGATTCATCATCATCATAACCTTGTTCACCAAGACCATAAGTCGCGGCAGAGGAAGCATACACCAAAGGAATTTGATATTGTATACAGCGAGTCCAGATATCCTTCGTGTATTGGGTGTTCATTCGGTTGAGTAGAACAGTGTCAAACTCAGCCGTATCTGTTTTAGCACCGATGTGAAATATAAAATCAACGAGTTCGTGATTCTTGTCAAGCCAATGCATGAAAATCTCCCGATCAATAAACTCCTTGACCTTAGATCCAACAAGATTCTTTTCTTTGGCAGGATCACCAAACTTGTCCACTGCAATAATATTGTTGAAGTTGTCTTGGTTGAGTCGCTTCACCAAGCAACTCCCGATAAAGCCCGCGGCACCTGTAACTATGATCATAGTTGAATTTTATTCTGCACAAAAATAAGTTATTCCTGCTTACTTAAGTGGACTTACAGCCCGAGGTGTCCTACACCTATCTGCTTCGATTTATAGGTGTAGGACACCTCTATCGCGTAACATTTGCTACTTAAGCCGATCCAATTTGGTTTGGGTGTCCAACTCTCTAAGCGATCAGACACCTGAAGCACAAATGATTTCCGATAGCGCTTACTTAAGCCGATCAGTTATATTTGTGTTTTTGATTGTGACCTCATGATTTACGTAAGCCGTCAAGAGCATTTCAATGCAGCTCACAAGCTGTATAATCCATCGTGGAGCAAAGAGAAAAACGTAGAAGTCTTTGGCCCCTGTGCCAATGAAAACTGGCATGGCCATAATTTCGATTTAATTGTAACTGTAAAAGGAGATCCCGATCCGGATACTGGTTTCGTCATCGATTTAAAGAAATTAAGCTCGATTATTCGCGCGGAGGTGATTGAAGCTCTGGATCACAAGAACCTCAACCTGGATGTGCCTTTCATGAAAGATAAAATGGCGAGCACTGAGATTCTTGCAATGGAAATCTGGAAAATCCTGCACCCCAAAGTCTCAACCATTTCTCGCTTTGGTCAATTGCATTCCGTGAAACTTTATGAAACTCCCCGCAATTACGTGGAGTATTTTGGCGGATGAAGAAACTCTACATCGTTGCCGGAGAAAAGTCGGGAGATTTACATGGAAGTAACCTTACCAAAGCTTTGTTAGCTCGTGATTCATCACTGTCCATTCGTGGATTTGGTGGCGATGAAATGAAAAAGGCCGGTGTAGACGTATACATTCATTACGAGCAGCTTGCATTCATGGGGTTTGTGGAATTGATCACCAAGCTTTTCACTATTTTCAAATTCATCCGCCTTTGCAAAAATGACATTGAACAATTCAAGCCTGATGCCATTATCTTAATTGACTATGGCGGCTTCAACCTGAAGATTGCGAAGTACGCAACAAAAAAGGGTATCAAAGTTTTTTACTACATCCCTCCCAAAGTGTGGGCGTGGTATCAAAGCCGCGCTTTTGCTTTGCAGCAGAACGTGGATAAGCTGTTTGTTATTCTTCCCTTTGAAAAGAAATTCTATAAGGAGAAATGTAATTGGGATGTTGACTATGTAGGCAATCCGGTGTTGGACGCAATCAAATCTTTCAAGGCAGATCCTGAGTTCTTGAGTAAGAATGGAATAAACCGTACAAAGAAAATCGTGGCCCTGCTTCCGGGCAGTAGAAAAATGGAATTAAGACTGATGACTCCATTGATGGCCGCTGTGGTGAAAAGGAATCCAGACTATCAGTTTGTGGTAGCAGCAGTGAATAATTTAGATCGAGAGTTGTACGGTGAGTTGAAAAATATACCTCAGGTGAAATTTGTGACAGAGGCTTCTTTTGACCTGCTTTCTGTTGCAGATGCAGCGATTGTTACTTCAGGAACAGCCACGCTTGAAACGGGAATTTTCAAAGTTCCTCAAGTTGTAGTTTACAAGATGGACAAGTTAGAATATGCGGTTGTAAGACGTTTGGTAAAAGTAAACTTCATCTCTTTGGTAAATCTGATTGCAGACAAGGGAGTAATTAAAGAACTGATTCAAGATCAGGCTGAACCTGAATCAATAAACCAGGAACTCACTGCATTACTGACTAATGAAAGTTACCGCAATAAAATGCTTTCAGATTATGATTCGGTTTATAAAATTCTGGATACAGGCTCTGCTTCGGACAATACTGCCCGGCTAATGCTAGAAGCTTTGAATTAGGGGTTAAGCTACCTTCAGCTTGCTGTAATGTGACTTGCTGAACTTCTCCTCAGCATAGGCGCGATTGATCACTAAACGTTCAACACCTTTCTCTGAAGGTAATTCGAACATTGCATCGTTAACGATAGCTTCGCAGATGGAGCGAAGGCCTCGTGCACCGAGTTTGTAATCAACGGCTTTCTCTACAATAAAATCTAAAGCGCCTTCTTTGAATTCAACCTCGATATTTTCCATTTCAAACAGCTTCTTGTATTGTTTGATGAGTGCATTCTTAGGTTCAGTCAAAATCTTACGTAACGCAGAATGATCGAGTGGATTGAGGAATGAAACCACTGGCAAGCGTCCGATCAATTCCGGGATCAAACCAAAAGTCTTTAAATCCTGGGCAGATACAAATTGCAGTAGATTGTCTTTGTCAATGTCATTTGGACTCAAGCTATCTGCACTGGCAGTAAATCCAAGTGGTCTGGTGTTGAGCCTTCGTCCAATCAATTTTGAAATGCCTTCAAATGCACCACCGCAGATGAACAAAATATTTTCGGTATTTACGGTGATCATTTTCTGGTCAGGGTGCTTGCGCCCCCCTTGAGGAGGAACGTTCACCGCTGTGCCTTCCAATAATTTCAAGAGAGCCTGCTGTACACCTTCACCACTTACATCGCGGGTGATGGATGGGTTATCTGACTTACGAGCGATCTTATCGATCTCATCAATATAAACGATGCCACGCTCAGCGGCTTCCGTATTGTAATCAGCAGCTTGGAGTAACCGAGTCAAAATACTTTCAACGTCTTCGCCCACATAGCCTGCTTCTGTGAGAACGGTTGCATCGGCAATGCAAAAAGGAACCTGAAGAATTTTGGCTAGGGTGCGAGCGAGGTATGTTTTACCTGTTCCCGTTTCGCCTACCATGATGATGTTCGATTTCTCTATATAAATATCAGTGTCAATTTTTCGCTGCATTAAGCGTTTGTAGTGGTTGTACACAGCAACGCTCATTACACGCTTGGCCTGATCCTGACCAATCACATACTCATCCAGAAATTTCTTGATTTCGCGTGGCTTGATCAGCTTAAAATTGGGTAAAGCACCGGTTTCTACCTTGTTCTTCTTCTCCTCAGTGAGGATCTGGCTAGCCTGCATCACACATTTATCACAAATGTGAGCGTGGATGCCGGAAATCATCAGATCAACATCCTTTTTGTTTCTGCCGCAAAACGAACAGGTTACTTCTGCCATAATATGTTAATTCGGGTGATGTGCCAACTAATTCGATACCAAAGAGGAAGCAAAGGTACGACTAAATCAGAACATCACCCGAATCAGTGAATTTCGAAATTATTTCTTGGTTCTCTCTAAAACCTCGTCAATTAGGCCATATGACTTGGCTTCGGATGCGCGCATCCAGTAATCACGATCAGAATCTTTCTCAATTTTTTCGTACGTCTGACCGCAATGTTTAGATAGAATGTTGTACAAATCCTTTTTCAACTCAAGTGTTTGCCTCATGGAAATCTCCATATCTGAAGAAGTTCCCTGCATTCCTGCTGAAGGCTGATGAATCATAACCCGTGAATGTGGCAAGCCTGATCTTTTCTTGGGTGATCCGGCAGCCAAAAGAACAGCTCCCATGGAAGCAGCAAGGCCGGTACAAATAGTGGCAACATCCGGGTTGATGTATTGCATGGTATCATAAATTCCCAAGCCGGCATGAACTGATCCGCCCGGGCTATTGATGTACATAATCACGTCTTTTTTAGGATCAGAAGATTCCAAAAACAGAAGCTGTGCTGTGATTACGTTAGCAACATAATCATCCACTGCAGTGCCGAAGAAAATAATACGATCGGCCATGAGGCGTGAAAACACGTCAATAACGGTAGCACGCATCTGGCGCTCCTCAACAACGTTTGGTGTCATGCCGAAAACGGTGTGTGAGTTTTCATTAACATATTTGGTGTAGCTATCGAGTGCGTTACCGCTCATGCCCATGTGGTGCACAGCGTACTTACGAAATTCGTTGTGGTTATTCATAAAATTGGTATTGTTCTATAAGTCGTTAAAAAGGTGAATTTATTTCAAGTTGAAAAAGAATTTGAAATTAAAAAAGCCTGTCTTTTCAACAGGCTTCAATTAAAACTATTTGACTTTGTAATTAGTTCAATGCTTGTGTGATTCTACAAGTTTCTTGAACTCGTCTAAACTCACTTTCTTTTCGGTAATGGTAATGTTATTGGTAATTATAGCCATGATTTTCTCATTGCGTAATTGGTTATAGGTGCGCATGTAGTTTTCACCTTTGCCATCCTTACCCGCAAGATAATTGGATACGATGCCATCAAATTTATCTCCAAGTTGGTCTACAATTCCGGGGCCGCCAAATTGCTCAGCAATAATTTGCTTTGCCTTCTCGCGAACGTCAGCTTCCTCTACTTTAATGTTATTGTCTTCGGCAATTTTATTCTTCACCAAATCCCACTTAATATTATCGCGGTAGCTATTGAATTCTTTTTCTAAGACAGCGTCAGTAACATCACCGTTGCTGGTTGCCTTAAGCCAGGTTTTCAAAAATCCCTCGGGCATGTTGACTTTTGTGTGATCAACATAGTAATGCTGAATTTCGTGCTCAAGCAAATGCTGAGTTTCACGGTTGTAGTTTCCGGCAATGGTTTCTGTGATCTTGTTCATGAATTCCTCTTCGGTCTTCACCACATCTTTCCCGAAAACCTGGTCGAATAACTCAACATTGATTTCAGCCGGTTCAATGCGGCTTACATTGGTTACCTTGAATGTGTAAGTTCCGGTTACATTCTTAGCTTCTTCTTCGGCTACATTCAACAATTGTGAAAGAGCCAACGGATCAGTCAATGTTTTCTCAACTACAAATTCAACAGAATCATCCTTTTTTAAACCGATGAATTTCTTCTGTTGAGATTTCTCAACTTGGCTGATACGGATGTAAGAGCCCTGTTTCTCTTCGCTACCTTGTTTAGAGATTTCGCCAAACAAGTTATCAGTTGCCTCACTTACATCAGGATTAGTGCGTTTGCCAAATCTGCGTTTGATATCGTCTAAAGTCTCATCCATCGTTTTCTTGTCCACTTCGATCGGATGTGAAGTCACTTTCACTTTTTTGGAAAGATCAACTGCAAAGTCTTCCACCATTCCGATCTGGAATTCAAACTCGAAATCCTTTTGAAGATCCCAGTCGATCGTGCGAGCCTTTTCTTCATTTGGCAGCGGATCGCCTAATACACGAAGATTATTGGTGCGGATATAATCAGAAACAGAATGAGAGATGATGTGATTCACTTCATCCACTAAAATGCCTTTACCGAACATTTTCTTAATTACGCCAGTAGGCACTTTACCCTGACGGAAACCTTTGATGTTGGCTTTGCGAGAGTAATCACGCACTTTTTCTTCCACCTTAGTCAGGTAGTCGCTTTCGTTCAATTGAATTTTGATGAGGCCGTCAGTGGCGCTTTTCTTGTCTAATGTGATATTCAAGGGAATTGTATTTTAATTATTCGATGGATTCAGATAACGGATACTGGATTCTTGTTTCTGGTCAGAGAGTGAATTCCAGTATCAAGTATCCAGTATCCGGATTTGTGCGCATGGAGGGACTCGAACCCCCACGCCTTTCGGCACCAGATCCTAAGTCTGGCACGGCTACCAATTACGCCACATGCGCTTCATTTTCTATTTCGGCATGCAAGCATGCGCTAAAAAAGCCCCTTTCTTTCAAAGGGAGCGCAAATTTAGGGATTATTTGTTAAGAAAAAATGGTTGTTGCTGAGATGAAGAGAGTTTAATCAAATCAGTTTCAGGACTAGATAACTTAGCCTATGGAATTAATTATAAAACCCCAATTAGGAGCTGCAATTTCAAACCCAAAATTTGTATCTTGAAACAAAGAATAAATCAGTTGTGGTTGTAGATGTTGTAGAAGAAAAACGTGAGATCATCGGCCGGTACCGCAGGCTTTTACGCAAGGCCAAGCCGGTGTTAAGAGAGGGCGATGCTAAACTGATCAAGAGGGCGTTTACCATGGCCATGGAAGCGCATAAAAACATGCGCAGGAAATCGGGTGAGCCCTACATTTTCCACCCGCTAACCGTAGCCGAAATTTGTGTTGAAGAAGTTGGTCTTGGAACTACATCCATTGTTGCGGCATTGCTACACGATGTAGTAGAAGACACCGACATTCAATTGGTAGACATCGAACGGATCTTTGGAAAGAAGATAGCCAAGATCGTTGACGGACTCACCAAAATCCGTGGTGTATTTGAAGCCGGTACCTCAGCCCAGGCGGAAAATTTCCGCAAAATGCTATTCACGCTTAGTGAAGACGTTCGCGTGATACTGATTAAACTTGCCGACCGTCTGCATAACATGCGCACGCTCGAAAGCATGCCTCGCAATAAGCAGCTGAGGGTCTCTTCTGAAACAATTTACCTCTATGCTCCGCTCGCCCATCGACTTGGGCTTAACGCAATAAAAACAGAACTCGAGGATTTGTACCTGCGGTTCACTGATTATCCAACCTACCGTGATATTGCCAATAAGATTGATGAGTCAAAAGCTTCACGCAATCGGTTCATTAAACAATTTGTGCAGCCCATCACGGAAGAGATTGAGAAACTAAATATTGAGTGTGAAATAAAAAGCCGCCCGAAGTCGATTTATTCCATCTTCAATAAGATGCGCAAGCAAAATATTCCATTCGAGGAAGTCTACGATTTGTTTGCCATCAGGATAATCATTGATACCCCGATTGAGCACGAAAAATCTTTCTGCTGGCAGGTGTATTCTATTGTCACGGATTATTACACCCCGAATCCGGATCGTTTGCGAGATTGGATTAGTACTCCCAAGGGAAATGGTTATGAATCACTGCATACTACTGTCATGGCAAAGAATGGCCAATGGGTGGAAGTGCAGATTCGCACTAAGCGCATGGATGAAATTGCGGAAAAAGGATATGCAGCCCATTGGAAATACAAGGACAACGCGGCAAAGTATGAGTCCAATTTGGAGAAGTGGCTTGTACGCGTACGCGAAACGTTGGAAAAACAGGATCTAACAGCCCTTGAGTTCGTAGATGATTTTAGAGGGAATCTATTTAATGAAGAAGTTTTTGTCTTTACACCGAAAGGTGAACTAAAGACGATTGCCAAGGGAGCTACCGCGCTCGACTTTGCATTTGAAATTCATACTGACATTGGTGCTAAGTGTATTGGTGCGAAAGTGAATCAGAAATTGGTGCCGATCAATCACGTGTTGAAGAATGGAGATCAGATCGAGATCCTTACCTCATCTAAACAAAAACCAAACGAAGACTGGCTCAGATTTGTAATGAGCTCGAAGGCCAAGGGCAAGATTAAAGACTTGCTTAAGGAAGACAGACGAAAAGTGGCTGAAGAAGGCAAAGAAATTCTTCACCGCAAGTTGCGGTCAATGAAGATAGAGCCAAGTCAAAAAGTGTATGAACAACTTCGTGATTTCTTTAAGGTGAGTTCACAGCTTGAGCTTCTATTTAAAATCGGAAAAGGAATTGTCGGCTCTCCCGAACTAAAAAGATTTCAAGATTACAAACCATCATCTCCACTCAAGAAACATCCGCAAGGTGAGGCCAATGACGTTAAGGCCATTGAACAAGAGATTAAAGCGAAACGCCAGGAAGATACTTTGCTGATTGGTGAGGATATGGACGTGGTGGAATACAAACTGGCGAAATGCTGTACACCGATTCCAGGAGATGAAGTCTTTGGATTTGTAACCGTTAATGAAGGAATAAAAATCCATCGCGCTACTTGCCCCAATGCACCTGAGCTTCTTGCGAACCATGGAAATCGCGTTATCAAAGCCAAGTGGACAAGCCAACACGAAGTTGCATTCTTAACCGGATTGCGTGTTGTGGGTACCGATCGCGTGGGCCTGATCAACGATGTAAGCAAAGTCATTTCTGAAGAATTGAAAGTGAATATGAGTTCGCTCTCTTTCAAAACCGATCCCGGTATTTTTAGCGGAGAGATTATGCTCTACGTAAATGACACGCGACACCTTGAAACACTTATCAGCAAACTTGAAAAGGTGGAGGGGGTTGAACAGGTCAGCAGGTTTGATAGTAGAGCAGGGGAGAAGATCGGTTAGAGGTTTTAATTCATAATAGCCAAGCCCCTACTATTTATATCTTCATTTGAAGAAAGACTATTAAGATAATTTTCAACCTTCATTTTAGTATTTGAATAAGATATTCCCAACATCAAAGCTGGTTTAATTATCAAAACATAACTTCCGTAATGTTGTTCCTTCAAGTACATGAAGACAATACAGTTCATTCTTTCATGCAAAAAGTTTAATTCTTTATTTTTCTTGATCTCCTCAAAAAATAACAAAGTCTCTTTAGAATGTTTCCTTTTTCTAAGCGATGCTAATAATATTCCAAAAATCGTGATGAAATAATGTGCGGAAATACTGCTCGATAATAGTTTTCTGAAATATTTAACGGAATCAGAATCTTCAATCTTCCTAGCCTCAACCAATTTATCCAAATCGACAATTAAATTGGACATGCGAACCCTAAATTTTATAGAGGCATATTTTTGATTCATATGTCTCCACAAACCAAGCAAAAATAGAACAAGCATAAAAATTACGATTGCATTCATAGTTTTATACTTTTAATTTCTTTTCGAAAAAATTAACTGTTTTTGTATGATAGATCAATAGTAACATTGACGCAATAACTAAAGTAAGAATTATTATAACGCAGAATAAATGATTTTCGTTTTTAAATAAAAGCCAATTATCTATTAAAGCCTTTTTTTGTTCATCACTAGCATATATGAGAACAAAGGAAAACAGTAAAATTATTATAGCCGTAGCTGGCCCAAATGTCTTTATTAAAGATACAATAATTAAATAACTCTGGTCAAGACCATCCTTAATTGGATCTTCTTGCTTTGCCGTTTCTTTAGTTTTTTTGGTCATTTATTCGCTTAAAAGTAGAAAAACTAAATTAATCGCAAAATTTATAATGTCTTTTGGCCTTAATAATCCATTTTTCCTGAATGGTAATCAGGACCTCATTCACTATAGTTTTTTTGAAGTAAGAGAGTGATGTAGCAATAAATGACAGTAATAATCCACTAAAGGTTATCCAAATACTTATATCCTGACCCAGTATTCAGTATTAAAATAGTTTCATCTCTTTTAATAGTCTCATCTTCCAAAAGTTTTCTTAATGCAGGCAACAGGGCTGCTCCTTCGGGCGCAACCAATATTCCTTCGGTCGATGCTATTTCTTTCACGCTTTGGATGATCTCCTCTTCGGTTACTGAAATGGCAGTGCCAAGACTTTCGCGCAAGACTTTTTGAATTAGTGTTTGGGCGAATGGTGTTGGAACAGCAAGCCCATTGGCAACAGTTGGTCTTAGCAGCGACCTGATTTCTCCGTGGAGAAAAGTATCAACAACCGGCTGACACTGATCAGACTGAACTGCTATAAGCCTCGGTATTTTATTTTTTATCCAACCAAGCTCAATCATTTCATGAAATGCTTTCCACATACCAATCAAGCCCGTACCACCACCGGTAGGATACAAAATCACATCAGGCAATTTCCAATTCAACTGTTCGGCAATTTCATATCCCATCGTCTTCTTGCCCTCAAGTCGGTAAGGCTCTTTCATCGTGGAGAAATCAAAATATCTTCCTTCCCGATTCATTTCAGCAACTTTCTTGGCGCAGTCGCTGATTAGACCTTTAACCAGGACAAGGTTAGCACCAAACAATTCGCACTCCATTTGAAAAGCTTTGGGAGTATGTGCGGGCATGACAACCGTTGCAGTCATTCCAGCGTGAGCGCAATAAGCTGCCAAGGCTCCTCCCGCATTTCCAGCTGTAGGAATGATGCAATCTTTTATCCCTAGTTCTTTCGCTTTAGAAACGGCAGCACTCAACCCACGTGCTTTAAAAGAGCCGGTTGGGTTTTGTGATTCGTCTTTTATAAGGAGATTCTCCAGGTCAAGCTTTTCTGAGAGGCGATTTAATCTAAAAAGCGGAGCCCATCCTTCGCCAAGAGTGACGATGTTCTTTTCGTCTAAGACGGGAAGAAGTTTCGAATATCGCCACATCGATCGTTCTTCTTGATTTATAACATCTTTTGTCAGATCCGATAAATCATAGAGGCTAAGCAATGGGCTTTTCTGACAATTCTCACATTCTGCATAAGTATTGATTTGCTCAACGGAAAATGCGCGACCGCAAGAGGAGCATTGCAGGTAGGAAATTCGGGACAGCTTTTCTTTCACTAAAATCATAACGTGGGATTACTTAGTGAAAGTAGAATGATTGTTATTCCCAGTCCAATACAGATTTGTTATCTGCTATAACTTAATGTTATAGTAATTTTTGGCGAATTTGATGAACGCATTGTTCAGTCCATCGCTTTCACCCAGGCGTTGTACAAAGTAAAATTGACGCACCACGGTTAGTCCTTCAATATAAATTCTAATCAGTTCACCGGAAGCGATCTCCTTTGCTACCGCGCGCATAGGCAGGAAGCCCAGGCTCTCATCGGCTAAAACAAAATTTTTGAGTGCCTCCGTGCCTCCCAGCCTCATTGTGATTTTTAAGTCAGACAATTTAATGTGATGAGTGCCCAATGTATGTTTCATTGCTGCCAATGTTCCTGACCCGCGTTCGCGCAACACCACCGGAATATTTTTTAGATCGCCAATCAGAAACTTTCCCTTTTTAGCCAGATAACTTTTGGAAGAACAAACGGGTATTACTTCATCACTAAGAAATGGCTCGCTATTAATGCGAGTCATTTTGTTTTTGCCTTCCACTATCCCTAAATCAATTTCGTGATCGAGCAGTGCTTTGATGATGTTTTCAGAATTGCGGTTCAGCAGGCTCATCCTTACATCAGCATGCTTGTTGCGAAACCCCGAAAGAATTGGTGGGATAATATAGAGCGCCACCGTTGTACTGGCACCAAGCTTTAATTCTCCTTTGACGTGTCGTTGATCGCGATGTGTACTGATCTCATATTCCAACTGCTTTTCAATCGCTTTCGCTTTTGTTAAGGCTTCAAATAAAATTGCACCTGCTTCAGAAAGTACGATTGAGTTTCCTTTTCGCTCAAATAAACTGGTCTTGTATTCTTCTTCTAATTGCTGAATATGTTTGGTGATTGCGGGCTGACTGATGAACAATACCTGGCTGGCCTTGGTAAAGCTTAGTTGCCTCGCAACTTCAAGAAAGACTTCGTGTTTGAACGAAAGCATTAAGTAAAGTTACGAGGCATAATTCATTTTATTCTCCTTTATAAACAACCCCATCCTTCATCACAAAATTCACTTTCGTCATCGTTGATATATTCTTAGTTGGGTCTTCATCTACGGCAATGATGTCGGCTAGTTTTCCTTTTTCAATGGAGCCAACTTTATCGCCCATGCCCATGATATTGGCGTTCACTTGCATTGCGCTGAGAAGTGCTTCGATGGCTGGCATTCCTGCATCGACCATGTAGCCAAATTCTTTTGCATTGTCGCCATGGAGATATACACCTGCATCGGTGCCGAATGCAATCTTTACCCCACGCTTATAAGCTTTTCCAAAATTATCTTGGATCTTCGAGCCAATCTCCAAAGCCTTAGGAACAACAAGTGGATTGTAGTAGCCCGGAATTTTAGCAGCCTCAGCAACGAATTTGCCGGCAATAATCGTAGGCACGTAGTAAGTTCCTTTCTGTTTCATCAAATCCATAACTTCATCAGACATGTAAGTACCGTGTTCGATGGTGGTGATGCCAGCGAGAACAGCGCGCTTCATTCCTTCCGTTCCGTGCGCGTGTGCTGCGGTGATCATTCCATAATCTTTTGCGGTCTCCACTATGGCATTTACTTCTTCTTGAGTAAACTGAGGGCCGCTTCCATCTTTTGCAATGCTAAGTACGCCACCCGTGGCGGTGATCTTGATAAAGTCCGCTCCGTCTTTGTATCGTTGGCGCACAGCTTTACGTGCATCTTCTACACTGTTAATTACGCCTTCCTTCGGTCCGGGGTCGCCCATCAAATCTCTGCGTGAGCCATTGGTCGGATCTGCATGACCACCGGTGGTAGCTAAACTTTTTCCAGCGGCAAAAATCCTCGGACCAATTACAGTTCCTTGATTAATTGCGTTACGAAGCGAAATATTTACACCTGTGCCACCACAGTCACGAACGGTGGTGAAACCGGCAAACAATGTTCTCTTGGCATAAACCGTTGATTGAAATGCGATATCAGCTTCATTTTGAACATAACGTTTCAATTGAGAGTCTTTGCTTGTTTCACTTTCAATGTGTACGTGCATATCGATAAGACCAGGCATCACTGTTTTTTTACTCAAATCGATGAGCTTGTCAGCTGAGCCTGGTTTTATAAATCCATTTTCAACGGAGGTGATTTTGTTTCCTTCAACCACAATGGTCATTTGCTGAAGGAGCTGTTTGTTTTTTCCATCGATCAGTGAACCGCAATGAATGAGTGTACGCTGACCAAAAGAAAAAGACACCATCAAACTGAACAACAAAATGAGTAGAGAATATTTTTTCATAATCATGAATTTTATAAAGGGATTTTAATTTATATCAGTTGATAGCATTAGCACCGGCACGTGCCACTTGCCCATCTTGAGCTGAGGATGCACCCGAGACGCCAATGGCTCCAATTATTTTTCCATCGTGAATAATCAGTTCACCTCCTTCGAGAGGAGTTACTCCGGGGAGTGACAAAATCCGGAGCCCCTGTCCACCACCGGCAACAGCATCTTCAAATACTTTAGATGCTCTCTTGAAATTATTTGCGGTAGCGGCTTTCGCAATGGCTACATCGACAGATCCAATCTGCGTGTTATCAATTTTTTTAAAGAGAACAAGCTTCCCTCCGGTATCTACAATGGCAATAGCCATAGTCCAATTATTATTTTTAGCTTCTTGGAGAGCGGCTGCCATCACCTTTTCGGCTTGGTCGAGTTTAATCGTTTCGCCATAAGATAATGGCGTAGCCGGCTTTTGATTCTGTGCGAAGGATGTAGCAGCAGTGGCAATGGCCAGGCAGAACAGAAAGGATTTTGGAGTCATTGAATTTAGTTTTGAAAATCAATGTTAAGTCAAAATATGAACAACATCAATGATTTTTGGATGATTGGTTGTTCTATTATGTTGTGTTCTAAGTCTTGTATCTTACGTCAATTATGAATTTCCTTGCTCATCTTTTCTTGTCTGGTGATGCCCCTGCGATCAAAGTGGGCAATTTCATTGGCGATTTTGTGAAAGGAAAAAACCAGGAAGATCGCTTTGGAAAAGAAATTGCAAAAGGTATAACCCTTCACCGCGAAATTGATTGGTATACTGATCGGCATCCTATTGTTAAGCTGAGCAAAGAAAGACTAAGGCCGAAGTATCACCATTACGCTGGTGTGATCACCGATGTTTACTTCGATCATTTCCTCGCCAGAAATTTTGACAGATACTCTCAACAAATCCTCCCTGACTTTGCTGATGAGTGTTACTCCATTATTCAACAGCATGATCCAATTCTGCCTGATGAAGTAAAATTTATGTTGCCGTACATGATCAAAGGAAATTGGCTGGTGAACTATTCAAAGATTGAAGGCATACACCGCGCACTCAGCGGCATGGCGAGAAGAACAAGGTTTGATTCAAAAATGGATGAAGCAAGTGAAGACTTGAAAAATAATTATTCTGATTTTGAAAATGAGTTTTTCTCCTTCTTCCCCGATCTTCAAAATTTCGCGGCAGATTGGTCAAAGCTAAATGGCTAAGTCTTGGCGTAATTCGGGTATGGTAAATAATCAATGTCTGAAAAGAATTTCTTAATAACTTTAAGCGAAACAAACCCCAATAGTTATGGACGTATTTCTAGTAGTCGTTCTTTTCGGAGGAATCATTTCCTTGTTTACACTATTTGTTACCGTTAAGCAAGGCAACATAGCCGTAGTCACTGTCTTCGGAAAATACAAACGGATTATGAGGCCGGGATTAAACATCAAAGTACCTCTTATCGAAAAAATTCAGTCTCGTGTCTCCATTCAGAATCGATCTGTTGAATTAGAATTTCAAGCTACCACTCAAGATCAGGCAAACGTCAATTTCAAAGCGATGCTTTTGTTCTCGGTGTTGAACCAAGAAGAAGACACCATTAAAAATGTCGCTTTTAAGTTTTTGGATATGCAGAGTTTGATGACTGCATTGACACGAACGATTGAAGGATCGATCAGAAGTTTTGTGGCTACAAAAAAGCAATCTGAAATTCTGATGCTGCGCACAGAAATCGTTCAGGAAGTAAAGCAGCAACTAGATCATACACTTGAAGGTTGGGGTTATCATTTGATCGATTTGCAATTGAATGACATTGCCTTTGATGACACAATTATGAAGTCGATGGCGAAAGTCGTGGCCTCAAACAATTTAAAAGCGGCAGCAGAAAACGAAGGTCAGGCATTGCTGATCACTAAAACAAAGGCAGCCGAAGCGGAAGGAAATGCCATTAAGATTGCGGCAGAAGCAGAACGAATAGCATCGCAGTTGCGGGGGCAAGGAGTTGCCTTGTTTAGAGAAGAAGTTGCTAAGGGTATGTCGCAAGCGGCCAAAGAAATGCAAGGCGCAAATTTGGATGCCTCCTTCATTTTGTTTTCGATGTGGACGGAAGCGATCCGTCATTTTGCAGAACATGGTCAGGGCAATACCATTTTTCTTGACGGCTCATCTGACAATATGAAACGCACGATGCAAGAATTGATGTCGATCAACCAGGGATCAACTATAATTACACCCCAAGAAAAGAAATAACTTTTTCCTGATTGATTTCAATGATTGACGTTCAACAACTCTATCAAAAATACTTGGAGTGCGGTGCTGTGTGCACAGACACCAGGCAAATTCTTAAAGGCTCGATTTTCTTTGCGCTTAAAGGTCCCACGTTTAATGCAAATGCTTTTGCTGAAGAAGCTTTGCAGAAAGGCGCTGCCTTTGCTGTGGTTGATGAGCCCGCGTTCGCGAAAAATGAGAGATGTCTTTTAGTAGAAGACGGACTTAAAAGCTTGCAGCAATTGGCAAGCTATCACAGAAGTCAATTAAAAATTCCTGTAATAGGACTGACTGGTTCTAATGGAAAAACCACAAGCAAGGAGTTATTGAATGCAGTACTAAGGAAAAAATATAAAACGTTTGCCACCAAAGGGAATCTCAACAATCACATTGGTGTTCCGCTTTCAATTTTGGCAATTGATTCGTCTGTTGAAATTGCGGTGATCGAGATGGGTGCAAATCATGTTGGGGAAATTGCAGAGCTTTCGACAATTGCTAATCCCACTCATGGATTCATCACCAATATTGGCAAAGCACATACGGGAATGTTTGGTGGATTTGAAAATGTGATTCGGGCTAAATCAGAATTGTATCAGTATTTGGTTTCGAACAACGGGCAAGTGTTTATCAATTCGCAAAATCCGATTTTGAAGAACATGGCCAAACGTTTCGGTTCTCCGCTGTTTTATCCTGCACATGGAGATTACTATCGTGCTGAATTGATTTCAGCTGACCCGTTTGTGAAATTCAAAGCAGAGAATGGTGAAGAGGTACAAACTCAGTTGGTAGGTGCTTATAATTTTGAAAACATCGCATCTGCACTTTGTATAGGTAAATTTTTTGGAGTGGAGGCCAAATTGGCGAATGCCGCAATGGCTGAGTACAAACCGGAAAACATGAGGTCGCAAGTAGTCAAGAAAGGAACGAATACAATTATCCTTGATGCCTACAATGCTAATCCAAGTTCAATGATTGCTGCAATTGAAAATTTGGCATTGATGAATGCGGAGAGGAAAGTTCTGATCCTTGGTGATATGTATGAACTTGAAGAACCGGAACAAGAGCATAGGGCAATTGGGAAATTGATTACTGAAAATAAAATTAGGAGTGTTTATTTGGTAGGGAAGTTTTTCAAATCCGCAATGGAAGAAATTTCAAAAGCAAAGTATTTTGAAACGAAGCAATCATTGATCGATGAATTGAAAGCAACTCCAATTAAAGATTCAACCATTTTGGTAAAGGCCTCTAGAGGGATTGGGTTGGAGACGATTTTGGAATTTCTGTAATTTAGAACTCAAATAATATTTGTTATGAATGCTACGTTGATCTTAAAATTCCTTAAAGACATTGCCAAGAACAACAATCGTGATTGGTTCGAGAAAAACAAGGCCGTTTACCTTGAAGCTAAATCTTCATTCGAAGATTTTCTTGAAGACTTGCATAAAGAATTGGTAAAAATTGATGGAGGCCTTGCTACACTTAATCCGCGCAAGCAAGGATTCCGTATTTACAGAGATGTTCGCTTCAGCAAAGACAAGCGTCCATACAAAACAAATATGGGTGCCGGTTTTTCTCCGAATGGAAAAATGGAACAAGAGGCTGGCTTCTATATTCATCTGGAGCCAGGAAATAAAAATATGATTGCAGGCGGAATGTATATGCCTAGTCCGGAAAATCTTGCCAAGATCAGGCAGGAGATTGACTACAATCCCAAAGGCATCCTAAAAATTTTGAACGACAAAGAATTTAAAAAGCATTTCAAAGACCTGTCCGACTGGGACCGCGTGAAGACTGCACCGAAAGGCTATCCTAAAGATCATCCTCATATTGAGCTCCTCAAGAATAAAAGTTTTACAGTCTCAAAAACTTTTACCGATGCTGAAGTAAAGGATCCGAAATTTGTGAAGAAAGTAGCCGCCATCAGCAAGAGCATCAAGAAACTAAATGATTACTTAAAGAATGCGATTGCTTAAAAGAATTTAAGCTGAGATATTCTCAACTACCTTCACAGGAATACGAATAGTAAATTCGCTTCCTGTTCCCAATTGGCTTTGCAGGTTAATCTCACCATGAAGTCGTTCCACCAGTGTTTTAACAATAGCTAAGCCAAGGCCGTTTGAACTTTCTCCAGCGGTAGGTCGGGCGCTTAATTTTTTGAAACGCTGATAAAGCATTTTCTTATCGAGATCAGAAAAACCGGGGCCGCTATCTTTTACAGAAAAAGTCAATGCTCCTGAATTTAAACTTGCATGCACACTTACTACTGAATCACTCTTCGAAAACTTAATGGCATTCGATAGCAAGTTATCTATGATTCGCGTAATGTAATCACGATTGCTCATGATGCTGTTGTCGATGGAATGGGTTAACTGCAGTTCAATCCTCTTGCTGATACTTGAATGCTGGAAGAAAGCAACTCTCTCCTCTAACATTTCTGCTAAGTTAAATTTCAGTGCGTGAGGAACTTCTGTTTCAACTTGTAACGCATTTACATCGAGCAAATCGCCAATCAAATCCAAGTTCGCTTGAGTTACATCTTTAAGCAATCTTACGTATTCTTGCTGCGATGGTGCCAATTTACCTTCCATTGAAAGTAGATTAGCCAAACCCATGATTCGTGAAAGCGGAGATTTGAGATCGTGTGCCACAATATTCATGAGCATATCTTTCTCATGGTTGAGATCAGCTAGTTTATGATTTTGTGTAGATAGATCGATATTACGTTTTTCAATCTGCTTACGCTGAAGATCGATAAACTGATTTTGAGCTTCGAGTTTAAGATTAATGCGAGTGCGCTTTCTACTGTAAAACCAAAGTGCACCGGCCATCGACAACACACAAAGCAACACTGCAAACAACGCAATGTTTTGTCCACGTTGTTTGGCAATTACAGCCGCCTGATTGGCTTCACTCAACTTCAATACTTCGTTTTCTTTTTCTTTCTTCTCAATCTCTAACTGAAATTGCAAGCGATCTACTTGACGCGTGAGATCCAAATCTTTGATAGAATCTTTACGAACGAGATATTGATTTAAGTACTGGACAGATTGCGATTTATTGTGCCCTGCTTCGGCTAATTGCCATAGATGATTATACGCATCCATTTGACCTTGCAAGTCTTTGATGTCGATGGCAATTTTTAATGCGGATTGAAAATACTGCTCGGCAATCCTGAAATTCTTCTTGGTGAATTTTATTTGACCCAAGGCGATCATGGTTTCAGCCATGACGGGTAAATAATTCAAACGTGTGATCACTGCGGCCCCTGCTTCAGCTTGCTTCTCTGCATCATCAATTTTCCCTAGCTCGATAAAATTTTTAGCCATGAGCAATTTTATCTCAGAGAAAATGAGTTCATCGTTTATAAAGCGGCAAATGGAATCTGACTTAATGAGAAATACATTTGATTTCTCAAATTCCTTTCTTTCATAATAAAGTCTCCCAAGCATCATCAACGCAGAGATAATGTCGCGCTTGTTGCCTAATTTCATTCGGATCTTGTATGCTTCAGCGTAATTTGTCTCGGATTGAATAAAATCTTTCTGAGTGCGTTGCAGTGTTGCCAGACTTTGAATGGTGTAAGCTAAACCATAATCATCGTGGAGCTTTTTAAAAATAGTATACGCTTTTACGTATCGATCATAGGCTTTGGATAATATGCCTTGATCAAAGAACAAACGCCCCATATTGTTGTTGCTGTGCGCAATCTGGACAGAGTCGCTTTGCTTGGTACTTACTTCTAATGCTTGCGAAAAAAGGTCGTAGGCTTTGAGCCTTTCGCCTTTATAATTGTATGCTATGCCTTGATAATTAAGAGAACGGGCAAGGTCAGTAGTCAATTGAAGTTCATTGGCTAGTTCGAATGCTTTGCGGGCATAAACCAATGTACTATCAGGATAAGCGAATCGAAATTCCCAGGCAAGGTCAGCAAGAAGCTTGTAGCGATGTTCAGCCGAAGATTGAGTCAACCCCTTTTTCAAGCTGTCGATCTTTTTCATATTCTGAGCGACAGCCAAAACCGGAGAAAGTAGAAAAACGATATATAATAATTTTCGAGCCAAAGCCATGGGTGGTTTAGATTAAAGCCAAGAATAAAAATAGACGGACAAAGATAATACGGAATTTCTAGGAAATAATGCCGTTATGATGAAATATAAATTGACGTACTACGAGCATTTATTTGCTCGATCGTTTTCAGTCTTTCTCTAAGAAATTCAAATCACGGCCGTACGTTTCGTCAATCGCTCGAAGGGCGACAAGTGCGATGCCCACCGTAACTAAGCCTACGATTAAGGCTCCGGTCAGAATGCCAAAGCTGCCTCTTAAATATTTGAACGACAACGTGATGGGTACTACGGTTCCTCTTATAAAATTGGGTGTGGTGGTGGCCGCTGTGCTTCTTAGGTTTGTACCAAACTGCTCAGCCGCTATCGTTACAAATATTGCCCAATAGCCCGTTCCCACGCCAAGTAAAAAACAACCCATATAGAAATAAGTGGCTGAGTGAAATGGTAAATAGATATAATGAACAACAAAGACCAGTGTAGCGAAAATAAAAACGAGTACTACTTTCTTTCTCGAACGGATGGCTTGGCTAATCAAACCGCTGAGCAATCCGCCAACGGTTAAGCCGATGTAACTGTACATTACGGCATCTCCAGCAATGATCTTTTCACTTACGCCCAGCTCCTTGGCAAACTCAGGTGAGAACGTAATCAACACACCAATCACAAACCAAATGGGCAAGCCGATCAAAATGCAGCCGAGAAATTTTATAAGTCGTTTCTTATTATTAAAGAGCATGAAGAAATCTCCTCGCGAAATATTTTCTTCTTTCTTTTTCAATTCCAAAAAAATACCAGACTCAAAAACACTCACACGCGCAATCAAAAGTAAAAGCCCCAGTCCACCGCCAATAAAATAAGCAACCTGCCAATCGAATTTTTTTGCAACGAAGTTGGCAACCACAGCGCCCAGCAAACCGACAGTTGCAACCACCATGGTGCCATATCCTCTCATTCGGGCAGAAAGAATTTCAGAAACGAGCGTAATGCCAGCACCGAGTTCTCCCGCAAGGCCCACGCCTGCAATAAACCGTAGAATAGCATATTGATTCACGTTCGTCACAAATCCATTGGCAATATTCGAAAGTGAGTAGAGCAGAATAGATCCAAATAGAACCGATAGCCTTCCTTTCTTGTCGCCCATGATTCCCCAAATTATACCCCCCACTAAAAGGCCCGTCATCTGAACTTGAAGCAGGAACTCACCTTTATCAAAGAGTTGATCTTCGGAAATGCCAAGACCGGCAAGACTAGGTTTGCGCACAATGCTGAAGAGAAGTAAATCGTAAATATCAACGAAGTAGCCGAGGGCAGCTACTACTACAGGAATACTGAATAACGACTTGAGGCTTTTATCTTCCATTGCAAAACTTTTCGTGAAAGTAATTTTTGTTTCGCGAAAGCCAATGCTTAGATAATTTATTTAAAGGGGATTTTCTAACACCCCGATCGTCACTTTTTCAAAAGCGAATTAAAATAAGCAATTACCTCTTCAGGCATGGGCACATGACCTTTGTTGGGTAACACGGTTTCAGAAACATTTTCGTAGCCATGAGAAGTGGCAAGGGATTTTACTTCTGTCCACTGATTGTAGAATTTACCAGACGGAGCGAGGTACTCATCCTTCTCTCCAACAAAGGATTTGATTGCTAGATTTTTCTTGGATGGATCGTTGGAGATTTTAGAAGGCTCAACACACCGGTTGCGAAAATTGCCTGCAACTGAAGCAGCCGTCTTCAACCATTCGGGATGATTGAACACCATAGACCACAACACATGAGTACCTGCTTCAAAACCAGTGAGGAAAATCTTTTGTTCACCATTGTATTTAGCAGCCACTTCTTTGATGATGCTTTGAATGCCTTCATCATTAAACTGGCAATCGCCAACTTTTTCCATGTAGTCCCAAGTCTCGGTTGAGTAAGGAAAAACTTTTGAATCGCGTCTTCCAGAATTTCCATTGTTGGTATTGAAAGGAGCAACGAGTATGAATGGCATCTCGCCACGAGCAACCATGAAACGTTCCATGTTCTTTTTGTACTCTTTTTCAGCAGCTTCAAGAACTACCACTACCGGCCATTGCTTGTTCTTGTTCCACCCTTTAGGAAGGGAGAGATAATATTGTATCGGATGATTTTCAGCTTTGATTAACAAAGGCTCAGTGGAGTTAGGCTGGGTGAATGCATTGAAAGCATTCATCAGCATGAGGAATGAGAAAATCGCTTTCATATTATCTTCAATTTTGGATAGAATGTAAGTACGAAATTCACTGCGTAAAAGTTTACTAGAGAGTTGTTATTTATATTTGCCAACATGGACAAAAAAAATCAGCTATTAAAAATAGTACTCCTGTTTGCGTTACTGACTATTTTGTTTTTTGCTGACGTTAGTATTGGCAGTGTTTCTATTTCTGTCGCTGATTTTTTCTCGAACATATTTTCAAATAGTAATTCAACAATCCATACCATCCTCTGGCAGTTTCGGTTGCCGAAAGCAATTACTTGTATTCTTGCCGGAGCTTCATTGGCTTGCAGTGGATTGCTGATGCAAACGCTCTTTCGAAATCCTTTAGCTGGCCCTGATGTACTTGGTCTAAGTTCAGGAGCAAGCTTGGCTGTAGGTGCGATTGTTCTGCTAGGTCGAGGATTAAATTTTTCAGCGAATGAATGGAGCCTTGCGTTGGCAGCTGGTTCAGGCGGAGTGTTTGTTCTGTTGCTCATGCTCGCTATCGCGCGAAGCGTAAGAGACAATGCTTCTCTATTGATCATTGGTTTGATGCTGGCAGCAGCCACTTCGTCAATTATGAGTGTGATGCAGTTTGTAAGTCGGGCAGAGGATTTGCAATTCTATTTCTTGTGGACAATGGGTAGCGTAGGTAATACAGGCTGGGAAGAAATAGGAGTACTTGCCATCATTTTATTGGTAGGAATATCGATTAGCTTTTTGATGCTTAAACCATTAAACACTTGGCTGCTCGGTGAAAACTACTCGCGAAGTTTGGGGGTGAACGTAAATCAATCGCGCTTGTGGATTGTGATTGCAACAGGTTTGATGACAGGTGCCATCACTGCCTTCTGTGGACCGATTGCATTTGTTGGTTTGGCCGTTCCTCATCTTGCGCGATTGGTCATGCAAACAACCAATCACAAAATTTTATTGCCAGCCGTGATTTGCGGAGGCGCAATACTTCTCTTGTTCTGCGATTTCATTTCACAATGGATGAGCGACACGCAAGCATTACCCTTAAATGCGTTGACATCACTTATTGGTGCACCTGTGGTGATTTGGCAGGTGATGAAGTTCAAGAAAATTAGTGTTTGAGAAGGCTGATTGATTACCTTACTTCGTGCACAGATTTATTAACTTTTACCTCTTCTGAATTATGTTTTCAAAGGCTTGCGAATACGCCATACGTGCAGCGCTTTACATTTCAATCAAAAGCATTGATGGATCAAAGCTCGGAATTAAAGAGATCGCGAAAGAAATTGATTCGCCAGAACCTTTTACTGCAAAAATACTTCAGACACTTTCTCGCGAAGGGATTATCTCTTCTGCAAAAGGGCCTAACGGAGGCTTTTTTTTAAATCCCAAAGCGAAACCCATTCCACTTAGTCAAATTGTAATGGCTATTGATGGTGATAGTATACTCCATTCTTGTGCACTAGGATTGAAAGAATGCTCAGATGTTTTTCCATGTCCAATTCATGCAGATATAAAACCATATAAGGAGCGACTGCGCCAGGTAATGAATAAAAAGACATTGCAGCAATTGGCCAAAGATTTGGAGCATGGAGATGTCTTTCTAAAAAACCAAAAAACAAAATCTAGTCGTTAGCCTGAAGGAAAGACTCCATTGCATTAAATAGAAAACTTTTTCTCTTCTGATCTCAACTGCCACCGAGCTAGTCTTTCTTCGAAAATCTTTCTTTGTTTGAAATGACATTTCATAAAACTCCAGATGAGTGGAACGATTACCATGCCCAAGCCAACAAAAATTAGGACCCCTGAAAAAGTAAATGTTATAAAATAGGGGATTAAGCTCTTCATCATCGAACTGAACGGAATTTGGTGTTCACTCATTTGCCAAACCGATCGTTCAATTCCCGCTCCAACAAGTGCGATGAGAAAAACAAGAAGTGAGATGTTTGCCAACCAGTATCCTCTTGCAATTTGTCTTTCAAAGATGATAAAGCTTTGACATGTGTCCTGAAGGATATCAAAGGAGACAGCCATCAAAATCATGGTGTTGATTCCGATTGTTGTGCCCATCACGTGTGCCACTGTAATGTGTGTGCCATGAGTGTAAATATTGATTGCCGGAATCGACATGAGTATGGCCAAAGTTAAATTGATAAACACCCAAACGTCTGCTGCTAAAAGAAAACGGTAGGAGATGAGGTGATTGAATTTTTGGGCTTGTGTTACCGTGCCTTTCCATTTGTAAATAATGCGACCGAGAATAAGTAATTCAGTCATGCTTACCAGGTAGCCAACATGTTTTATGATGCCACTGATTGGAAGTGTATAAATGTGATGGCTCCAATTGAAGAGTAAATTGAAAAAGCCGAGGAAGAATAAAGCGAAAGCAATTTTTGATTGAGCATAGGATTTGTCGTTACTGATTTTCTCCATCAAGTAAAAACCCGCACCATAGATCAGCATGTTCCAGCAGCCCACCATCGATCCATACGATTTCCATTGCACAGTCATATCTCGTACTACATCTTTTTGAAAGTAGGGAAGCAACCATAAATACGATTCTGAAAAAATAAAAAGAAAGCCGACAGCACCCGTGAGCCACATCCAAACATAGACGGGCTGATTTTTAAATGAACCGATCGATTTTATAAGATTGATTGCAAAGAGAAGCCAGCCAATGATGATCAATATGGCTAATGCCGGAGGGAACTCCCAATATTCGCGCCCGCCAAAAACTCCATTGAAATAACAAATGAGTATTAGAATTACAGCGCTTAAGAAAAGAAACAATTGTGTTTTCACTAATCGCTGAGAGTAGAACTTGTTACCGGTCATCTGTTGCGCATAAAATAGAACACTACCCGTTGCAGCAAACAAAATCCAGAAGACAACCGATGAAACGTGAATTGGTCTTGTTTTTTCAAACGATAGCTGTGTTTTCAAAAATCCAGGAACTACATATTGCAGCCCACCGATAACTCCGAAAAACATGCCGAGTAGCAACAGCACCATTCCTGATATCAAAAACCATTTTTGATAAGAGATTTTATTTGTGCTCGATAGTTCCATTCCAGTTCGCATTAAAAGTTTTTGGAGATGAAGTTCCGCTGGCATCTGCATGTTGAAGGAATGCAAGCAGGGAATTAACTTCTTTTTCGGTCAGTTGAAAAGCAGGCATTGTTACGGTACCATTCTGAATAAATGCCTTGATATACTCAGGGCCTTTGCCTTGCGAAGAATAAGCATTGGTTAAGTCGGGCCCTAGAAATCCGCCCAATCCGTAAATCTGGTGGCAAGCATTGCAGTTTTTTTGCTGCCACACTCGTTTGCCCTCCATAACTGAGTTAGTATTATCTTTTTCAGAAACAGGAAGTTGATACAAATTCCACGTGTAGAATAAAAAAAACATGACAAGTGTCAGGTAAACCAAAATCTTCATACTACAATCATCAGTTCGATATTTAAAAGACAAAAATATCTTTTTTTATATAAAAGACTAAATAGTCCTTTATTATATTTGTGGAAGAATTTTAATCACTCCATAAAATAAAGTATAATGAAAAATCAGAGTTTAAAAGAAACTTCCATTGCGGAGATCGTCAGTCAAAATCCTGGGTCCATTAAGGTGTTTGAGAAATTCAACATCGATTATTGTTGTAATGGGAAACTCAATTTTGAAGAAGCATGCAGGCGTGCCAATGTCGGAGAAGAAAGTGTGATGGAAGAATTAAACGCAGCAGCGATCACGGATACCTTGCCGGGGTCTATTCGCCCACAAAGCTGGTCATTGGGTCTATTGGCCAATTATATTGTTCAGAATCATCATGCCTATGTGAAGAAAGTAACACCGGAGATAATGTTCCTATTAAATAAAGTTTGCAATGCTCATGGTGCTAAGCATCCTGAACTCTTTGAAATTAAACAGCAATTTGAAGTCGTTTCAGAAGAACTGAGTACACACATGTACAAAGAAGAAGCAATTCTATTCCCTGCCATTGGTGACTTAACAGTGCAAGGGAATACCTACTCTTCGTCCGAGAAGAAGAATCAGCTCGGTTTTAAGTTGAAGTATCCTATTGACACGATGGAAAAAGAACATGAACAGGCAGGACAATGCCTTTCTAAAATGAGTGAGCTGAGTGATGATTATTCTTTACCGGCCGGAGTATGTAATTCTTATAAGCTTCTTTATAAAAGATTACAAGAATTTGAAGAGGACTTGCACATTCATATTCATTTAGAGAATAACATCTTGTTTCCAAAGGCAATTGAACTTGAATCGCGATTAGAAGAAGCACCGGCTTGTGCCATTTAACAACACTGATTTATGGAACTGAATCAACAAATCTTGAGTGACGTTGTCATCTACATGAAGTATGCGCGCTATTTGCCTGAGCTGCAACGCAGAGAATTGTGGCCGGAAATCTGTGAGCGGTATGAGCATATGATGGTTGAGAAATATCCGCACCTCAAAGCTGAGATTCATCACGTCATGGATTTTGTTCTTCAGAAGAAAGTGTTGCCATCCATGCGAGCGATGCAATTTGCCGGAGCGCCAATTACTAAAAACAATAGTCGTATTTATAATTGCGCTTATATGCCGGTGAATGACATTCGTGCATTTTCAGAAGCAATGTTTCTTTTGTTGGGAGGCACGGGTGTTGGTTTCTCTGTTCAGCAACATCATGTTTCAGAATTACCACCTATCAGTAAGGCCACAAAGCAGCGAAGGTTTTTAGTTGGTGATAGTCTCGAAGGTTGGGCCGACTCCATCAAAATGATCATGAAAGGTTATTTCGGTCAGAGTGATGCCATGCCTTTGTTTGATTACTCTGACATTCGCGCGAAAGGTGCTCGCTTGATTACAGCCGGTGGCAAAGCGCCAGGTTCAGAACCTTTAAAAGTTTGTCATGCCCATCTCACCGGATTGCTAGATCGCAAAGCAAATGGTGAGCGCCTAACATCACTTGAGTGTCATGACATGATGTGTCACATTGCTAATGCGGTGCTGGCCGGAGGAATCAGAAGGTCAGCCATGATATCTCTTTTCACTCTTGATGATGAGGAGATGCTGACATGCAAATTTGGAAACTGGTGGGAACTAAATGAGCAACGCGGTCGCGCTAATAATTCAGCTGTGCTATCGCGTGAGCATACTACGAAAGAAGAGTTCATGAACCTTTGGAAGAAGATAGAACTTTCAGGTGCAGGCGAGCCCGGATTTTATTTTAGCAATCATCCCGACTGGGGCACTAACCCATGCTGCGAAATAGCACTACGGCCTTTTCAGTTTTGCAATTTGTGCGAGGTAAATGTGTCGGATGTTGAAACGCAGGAAGAACTAAATGCTCGTGCTAGAGCCGCAGGATTTCTAGGAACACTTCAGGCCGGCTTCACGGACTTCCATTATTTGAGAGACGTTTGGAAAAAAACGACCGAACAAGATGCATTGATCGGTGTGGGTATGACCGGCATTGCTAGTGGCCGTGTCGCCAAATTGGATTTGAAAGAAGCGGCTGATGCGGTAAAACAAATCAACAATGAAGTGTCTGCCAAGATAGGAATTGAGTTTGCAGCAAGATGTACTACTATTAAACCTTCGGGAACAAGTTCGCTTGTGTTGGGTACCTCATCAGGCATTCACGCCTGGCACAACGATTATTATTTGAGACGTATGCGCATCGGAAAAAATGAATCGCTTTACGAATATTTGCTTGACAATCATCCAGAGTTACTCGAAGACGATATGCTAAATAGCAAGCAGGGAATTATTTGCATTCCGCAAAAGGCGCCTGACGGAAGTATCCTTCGCACAGAAAATGTAATGAATTTACTGGAGCGAATAAAAACATTTAATGTCGAGTGGGTTCGCAACGGATTTCGATTGGGTTACAATGCGAACAATGTGTCGGCCACGGTTTCTATAAAGGATGATGAATGGGAAAAAGTAGGAGAGTGGATGTGGAGGAACAAAGCATCTTACAACGGGCTAAGTGTGTTGCCCTATGAAAATGGGAACTACAAGCAGCCACCCTTCGAAGACATTTCCAAAGAAACATATGAACAACTCGAGAAATCATTGAAGAACATCAACCTTTCAATGGTTTTCGAACCGGATGATGCTACTGACCTCCAGGCCGAAGCGGCTTGCGCAGGGGGTGCTTGTGCTATCGTTTAAGTTTTTGCTTTGCTTTTTCCTGATCGATCAGAACTGCTTCGTGAAGAAAGTCTCGCACCAGAATAGAGTCAATTTCTTTAATGCTTGAAAAATCTTTCCAGTACACTTGTTTTCGATCTCCTCGGTCGAGATATCCGATTTCATCATGAAGAAGATATCCATTAGTAAATCCGAACCGTACTCCTCGCTGAAGAGCACCACCCCAGGTAATTGATGGTGGCCAGATAAAACAAATGTTGAAATGCCTTTTGTAAAATGGAACATTATAAGAAAGCTTTTCTTTGCAATCAGGAATGCATTCTAAAACCAAACTTCGTAAAGCTTCAACAATTTTTAATTCATTAGCGGGAATAAAGTCAAAAAACTCTTCAAGCGATTTGAAGCTCACGTTTTGCATTTGCTTTTTCTTGGCAGATTTCTTTTTCATCGATTCAGCTTGTGAACCTTATTTGAAACTAGCAATCTCAATACTCATACACTGAATAACCCCAGGCACCCATCTTACTTGGTTGATCCGTTAATGTTTCATCTTGGTTGGTGAAAACATTATGAACTCTGCGAAGTAGATTTTTATCTGCAATGGTTGCTGTCTGTTCCTTGCCCGACAAATTGAGAACGACCAAAACTTTCTTGCCCTCTTTTTCCCTTACAAATGAATAGATCGCATCTCTGTTTCTTGCATCCACCTTTGTAAAGGACGCATCGGCTGATAAAGCAACATTTCTTTTCCTTAATTCAAGAAGTGTTTTATAAAATGAAGCCCGCGTCAATTTCTCAAAAGTCATCGGATCTTTATCAAAGAATTTAATGGCATGCAAAACGGGTTCTTCCTGGCCTCCATATATTAAAGGAACACCGCGCACCATCGTTTGAGTAAGCACTGCGAAAGGTGCATGAACTGCTCCGGGGAATGATCCATAGTCTGCTTTGTTCCAACTGTTCTCATCATGATTGCTGGTGAAATACATTTCAATAGCTGTCTTTGCATACACAGTATCGAATTTTTGTTTGATGCTATCTAGTGCATAAGCGGGCCTGTCTCCTTTGGCAATTTTCTCCATCATATGAAACATCTCCCAAGGGTAAGTTGCATCAAAACCTGATTCGTGCAGATAAGGTTTGTCACCTTCGGCAAGCATGAAAATATTTTTGTTCACCAACTTCAATTGAGGAATACACTTGCTCCAAAACGAGCCAGGCACATTCCACGCTACGTCACACCGAAATCCATCGATGCCTGTGTTGGTGATCCAATATTTCATACAATTGATCATACTGTCTTCCATCACCGGGTTGCGATAATCAAGTTGCCGCGTATCGGTCCAGTCCATCATCACTGCAGGATTACCTGTGCTGTCCTTTGCAAAAAAATCTCGATGTGAAGTGAGCCACGGATGATCGGCACCTGTATGATTAGGCACCCAATCGATGATTACTTTCATTCCTTTTTCATGAGCCGCAGCTACCAGATTTTTCCAGTCGCTCATGCTTCCAAACTCAGGGTTAACTGCAACATAACTTGATACCGCGTAATAGCTGCCCAATGTTCCTTTGCGATCTTTAGTACTTATTGGATTGATCGGCATGAACCAAAGGGTTTGCACGCCCATTTCTTTCAGTCGATCGAGATGTTTCCCGAAGGCATTGAATGTTCCTTCAGGTGTATACTGTCGTACATTCACTTCATAAATATTTCCTTGCATGATCCAAGTTGGATGGTCATTGACTTGAGCTTCTTCGATTTTATTTTTTGGCTGACATGAGAGCAAAGCCATCATGATGAGTAGAAAGAGAACTATCTTGTTCATTTAATAGATGTTAATGTTTCTTAAGACCAATAAAGTTAATTATCTCAGTCATTCACTCAACTTTTTCGCTGGTTGATGCATCAAAATGTACAATCTGCTCGATTTTTTTATGGACGGTCGAGCAATAATTCTACTCTTGTAACCTTTTATATACCTATGGAGTATAGTTTAATACTCAAAATGAGCCTAACCCAAAATTGTCTATGAAAAGAAATCTCATCATTGCCGGCTCTGTCATCGTTGTTTTACTTATTGGCTACTTCGTGGTCAGGGGTAACAAGGCAGGAGAATCCACCGATATCATGTCGGTAGTGAAAAAAGGAAAATTCAAAGTGGAGATTGAGACCACCGGGGAGCTCGAAGCAAAAAACTCAGTGAAAATATTAGGCCCTTCAGGACTGCGCACATTCCAGATTTGGCAGGTAAACATTCAGAAAATTGTTGATGAAGGAACGGTTGTAAAAAAAGGCGAATGGGTAGCCACACTCGACCGATCTGAATTTCAGACCAAGTATTCGCAAAAGCAGATCGATTTTGAAAAAGCCAATAGCAAATTCATTCAGACTCAGCTTGACACCACCCTTATTATGCGCCAATCGCGCGATGAGCTCATCAATCTAAAATATGGAGTTGAAGAAAAGGAAATTATTCGCTTGCAATCCAAGTTTGAACCTCCTGCTACCATTAAGCAAACAGAAATTGATTTAGAAAAAGCAAAGCGGGCTTATCAGCAAGCTCAGGATAATTATAAAATCAAAAAAAATCAGAACATCGAGAAAATGAATGAAGTGGGAGCTGAGTTGCGAAAAGTAAGAGGTGATTATGAAGCCATGACTCGAGTGGGAGAATCTTTTGATGTGAAAGCACCCGAAGATGGCATGGTGATTTATGAAAAAGGATGGGATGGCAAACCGATTAAGGCAGGATCGCAAGTGAGCGTTTGGGAGCCTACCGTGGCAACACTTCCTGATCTCACCAAGATGCAATCCAAAACTTTTGTGAACGAAGTGGATATTAGAAAAATAAAAACAGGACAGCATGTGGAGATTGGTTTGGACGCATACCCTGATAGAAAATTGAAAGGCGTTGTTACTCATGTTGCCAATGTGGGCGAGCAAAGACCTAATTCTGATGCAAAAGTTTTTGAAGTATTGGTGGAGATTGATGGTACTGATGCTACGCTTCGCCCCTCAATGACGACAAGCAATAAAATTGTTGCCAACGAAGTGGCAGAGGCGCTATTCATTCCTCTCGAATGTTTGCATAGCGATCATGATACTGTCACCTATGTATTTCTTCAGAGAGGAGTGAGTATGGTTAAGCAAGAGGTAATTGTGGGAGAAACCAATTCGAATGAAGCCGTTGTAAAAAGTGGCCTTTCAGAAAACGACCGCTTGTTTTTATCGGTGCCCTCAGCCAGCGGAGATGTGGCTGTAAATCTGCTTCCAGAGATGAATGGAAAACGCAAGAAGAAAAATGAAGAAGATGAAAAAGCAAAGCCGGTTGTTGCTTCTGAGAAAATCGTAAGCATTCCTTCTCCATCAAAATAATGATTAGCAAAGCATACTATCAGCGACTGCTGGTCAATCTTTACATTGCCATTGATGCAGTGGCTGCCAATCGTCTCCGATCACTTCTTACTGCATTGGGAATAATTTTTGGAGTGGCCGCAGTGATTGCGATGCTTGCCATTGGCAATGGAGCGCAACAAGAAATTCTCAATCAGATCAAATTGGTGGGCGTAAATAACATTGTGATCAAACCCATTGTCGAGCAGAAAGAAGAAAAACTCAACGAACAGGCCAACGGCAAGAAAGAAAAAAAGAAATTTTCTCCCGGTCTCACCATTCGCGATATGCACAGTATTGAAGCAGCAGTGCCCGGCTTGAGCAAAATTAGTCCGGAGATAATTTTAGAAACTAACGTGATCCGCAATGGACTCAGACGTTCTGCCAAGTTGGTGGGAGTGGAGCCATCGTATTTTGAAATCTATGATTTTCAGTTGGCCGAGGGAAAATTGTTTAATCCTGAGCAATTGAAAAGTGGTTTTCCTGTTTGTGTAATTGGATCAGGCATCAAGAGTCGATTTTTTCCTACCGAGAATCCGATCGGGAAAAATATTAAAGTCGGCCAGCATTGGTTAACTATTGTAGGCCTTCTGCGTGAGCGATTAGTTTCACAGACCAGTATTAGCAAGCTCGGCATTCGCGATTTCAACATGGATGTCTATGCTCCATTGCAAAGCGTATTGATCAGATATGTGAATCGCGAATTGATTACGGCCGAGGCGTTGCGATTGGCAGGTATGCAAAGTCGAGGAATGGTTTTCAATAATGCAGCAGCATCGAGTGAGTCAGATCAGGAAAAGAAAAATTATCATCAACTCGATCGACTGGTAATTCAAGTAAAAGAAACGGAGAAGATGCAGGCAACCGCAGAGATACTAACAAGGTTGCTTCAACGAAGACACTCGGACATGATCGATTACGAAATTGAAATCCCTGAATTGCTCTTGAAGCAGCAGCAGCGCACCAACGATATTTTTAATTATGTGCTTGGCGCGATTGCAGGGATATCATTGCTGGTTGGCGGCATTGGTATTATGAACATTATGCTTGCTTCAGTTCTTGAACGAATTAAAGAAATAGGTTTGCGACTCTCGATTGGGGCAAAGAAAAGTGATGTAGTCCAGCAATTTCTTTTTGAAGCGGTAATGATCAGCGGAACAGGTGGTATTATCGGTGTGGTGTTGGGAATTACGCTAGCCTATGTCGTTTCGTCTTTTGCCAATATTCCAACGATCATTAGTTTTTCTTCCATCGTGTTATCGTTTGGTGTGGCAGCAACAGTGGGATTGATTTTCGGAATTGCACCCGCACGCAAAGCAGCACAACAAGATCCAATTGCATCACTACGTTATGAATAGATATTTTATAGTATTGAGTTTATCATTGCTCGTTAATTATTCCTTTGCGCAAAACCGGTACACTTTGGAAGATGTAATTCGGTTGGCGCAAAATCAATCGCCATTTACCAAGCAGGCAATCACTCAAAAGGAGACAAGCTATTGGCAATACGTCTCTTATAAAACAAATTACAATCCACAGTTAAGACTTAGTGCAAATGCTCCTTACAACAGCGGATATTCGCCCACCACACAGAATGACGGCTCAATAAAATACAGGCTTGCTACTAACTTAAACCCATTTGTTAACCTGGGGCTTCTTCAACCTATTCCTTGGACGGGCGGAACAATTTCTGTCAATACAAACTATAGCTACGTTAACAGCGTATTGCCTACGCTAAAGACCGAAGGCTGGAACTCCAGCTTGTATAATATTCAGCTCACTCAACCGGTTTTTGCGTACAACCCGCTTCGGTGGGATAAAAAAACGAAACCCATTTTGCTGGAAGAATCCAAGCGACAATATGTTCAAACGCTTGAATCTATTTCAAGAGAAGCTGCGAGCCGCTTCTTCGATGTTCTTACTTCTCAAATTAATGAACAGATTGCCACGTTCAATTTAGCCAACAACGACACCATTCATAAAATTGAACAAGGACGATATAATATTGGAACAACCTCTCAGGATAAACTTCTGCAGGTTGAACTTCAGTTGCTAAGATCAAGGCAAGATGTGGCACAAGCCAGGCTTGATTTACAAACCAACATGCTGCGGTTGCGGACTTTCATTGGTCTAAAGGATGGAGATAGTTTTAATTTGGTTTTGCCTGAGGCAGTTCCACTTTTTGATCTAACAGAAGATGAGGCCCTTGGACTCGCAAAAAAATACCGAGCCGATTACATTGCTTTTGAGCGAAGGCGCATTGAAGCAGAAGCGGCAGTAGCATTTGCCAAAGGGCAGCGCTATCAGGCAAACATTACAGCTTCCTATGGCTTAAGTAATTCAGCACCGGTAGTTCCTGACTTATACAAATCACCTGCCCAACAGCAAGTGGGTGTACTTTCTTTTAATATACCTATTGTGGATTGGGGAAGAAGAAGATCATTGATGCAAACTGCCTATGCCAACAAGCGACTCAATGATTTTACTATAGCTCAAGATGAAGTCAACTTTGAGCAGGAAGTAGTCACACAGGTTCGTCAGTTTGAATTATTGCGTTTGCAAATTGAGATCACAAAGAAATCGGATGAAGTAGCTCTTCAACGATATAACGTGGCACAAAACCGCTATCTCATCGGTAAAATAGATATCACCAACCTGGCTATCGCCTTGACGGAAAAAGATAATGCTAAGCGCAGCTACCTTATAGCACTTAAATCATTCTGGACATCGTACTACAATTTGCGAGGGCTTACACTTTATGATTTTGCAGAGCACAAACCGCTGTACGATCTTAGTGAATCTACTTTAAATTAATTTGTTTTCTCCACCACCACAGCTGTGCCATAAGCCAACACTTCTGTAAGGCCGCTTAGCACTTCGTTGGCATCGTAGCGCATGTTGATGATGGCATTGCAACCCATTTCTTTTCCATGCTGGATCATGAGCTGCAATGCCTCTTCGCGAGCACGTTCGCACAGCTCGGTATAAATGGCGCTTTTGCCACCGAAGATCATCATGAAGCCACCGGCAATATTGCCAATCACGCTACGTGAGCGTACCGTGATGCCGCGCACAAGGCCTAATTGCTTCACAACGCGGTAGCCTTCAAGGGATGTGCTGGTGGTGATTAAGGTTAAATCTGTCATAGTTTCTTGGTTTGGTTTACACAATCAAGTTGGAAAGACTCCAATAAATTAATAATTTATTGTGAAACAGTTCTATGATGAAATTCCTTCCCTGTCTTTTATCAGTTTTTGTTTTAGAAGTTGTCTCTTTTCACTGTATTTCTCAGCCTTTGAATCCCGCCAAGGAGTTGACGCAGTACAATATTGATCATTGGGACGGAGAAAAAGCTCCATCCAATGCGCTCAGTATTATTCAAACACGCGATGGTTACTTGTGGATTGCTACTCTCAATGGCCTGATACGATTTGATGGATTGAAGTTTGCCGTTTATGACAATTTTAGTTCGCCTAGTATTGCCGCTACCGGATTCAAATGTTTATATGAAGACAAGCACCAGAATCTATGGATCGGAAGTAATGGTGCAGGGTTGTTTTTAAAGAAACAAAATCGGTTTAAAAAATATGAAATCCCCTTTGGCAGTGGCAGCAACAACATCGAAAGGATTTTTCTTGATTCGAAAGACAACCTTTGGCTGTGCACGCTCAAAGGGCTAATCAAGTTTAGAGACTCTGCTTTTTCGCTCGTAGCGGTTAACGGAAAGAATACCGAGTCAGACTTTCCGATGTATGATGTTGTTGAGGATAATCAAGGAATGCTTTGGGTGGGGTCTTCCGATGGAGTTTTAAAATACGAGAATGGCGAACTAAGAAAATGTATTTGGAAAGGAGCTCAGGTAGACGGAGAAATTGTGGCAATGCACATCGCTCAGGATAAAAAAGTATGGCTCGCATCATACGCTACCGGAATGTATGTGGCTTCACACGACACGTTAAGAAAAGTATATGAGCCCGAAGGTTTTAAGCATCCGACTGTCATTCTGGAAGATCGCAATCACAATGTGTGGGTGGGCTCCGAATTTGGTGTGGTGCGCTACAATAACAACCAGGCATCTTACATCGAAGCAGCCAAAGGCCTTTCGAGTAATAATGTAACAGCACTATGCGAAGATCATGAAGGCAGCATTTGGCTCGGCACTTACTACAGTGGTCTCAACCGGCTGCGTGAAGGAACATTTACAAATTACACTGTACTCAATGGATTGACGCATAATACTATCCACTCTATTTTTCAGTCAGGTAACGGAGCAATTTTTTTGGGAGCTGAAAGTGACATAGCATCTTATCGCGATCGAGGCTTCTCAAAGCTATCAAATCAATTTCCTGAATTGGCCAGAGTGAGAATTCGTGATATAGGTGAAGACAGCGAAGGCACACTCTGGATAGCCTCTTATGATGGCGTCTTTGCTATTCGCGGAAAGAAAATTACAAGGTATACAACCCAAGATGGTCTTTCGAATAGTCAGGCGAGAGTTGTATTCACTGATAACAAGAAACAACTCTGGATTGGAACGCGCGAGGGTTTAAACCTGTGGCAGAACGGAAAATGGAAGACTTATGCAATTAAGCAGGGGTTGCAAAATGATTTTGTCATGTCCGTTCTGCAACTCCACGATGGCACTTTGATTGTAGGAACCACAGACGGGATTTTCAAATTAAAAAATGATGCATTCGAGCCATTCGTTACGGATAAAGGAAAATTTTCGAATACCATTTTTAGAATGTATGAAGACAAAGAAAATTATTTATGGATTGGAACTACGTACGGATTGATCTGTGTAAAAGACAGTCATCTGTACAACTTTTCGAATACACATAAATTGCTGTCGGGTAATATTTACCAACCTTTGGAAGACGGTCTTGGCGCACTTTGGCTAACCTCGAGTATCGGTATCGTCAGAATTTATCGTGCAGAGTTGATTCATCGGATGCTGAGTGACACGGTGACAATTCATCCCCGGCTATTTGATAAGTCAAGCGGTTTGCGCACCAATGAGCTAACGCCAACCTCTAATGCTCTGGTAGCAAAAGATGGCACCATTTGGTTTCCTACGTTAGAAGGAGTCGCGGTCATCGATCCGTTAAATATTTTGATTAATAAGACTCCACCGCCTCTGATTATCGAAAAGCTGATGGTAGGAGGCAGAGAGTATGATACGTTTGGTCATCTGTCAATCCCGCCAGGTAGCAGAAACATAGAGATTCATTATACCGGTTTGAGCTTTATGATTCCAAAGAAAGTGAATTTCAAGTATAAGTTGGAAGGATATGATAAGGAATGGAATGACGTTAACGATCGAAGAATTGCTTATTACACAACTCTTCCTCCAGGCACGTATTCATTTAGTCTTGCCGCTTGCAACAACGATGGCGTGTGGAGTGTAAAACAGGGCGCGTTAACTTTTCATGTGGAGAAAGCGCTTTGGCAGACTGCTCCCTTTTACATCATGATTGTACTAGTAACCGGCTTGTTGATTTTTGGATTCATCGATTACCGAACCAGGAGAGTGAAACAATTGAACCGGGTGCTTGAGGAAAAAATTGAAGAGCGCACAAGCGAAGTGCTCTTGCAAAAGGAGGAGATTGAATCGCAACGAGACGATATCGAGATAAAGCGAAGCGAACTGGAGCGAGCACGAAATGTAATTTCAGAGCAGTATGAAAAATTACGCGAGGTGAATGAAAACCTGGAAGACAAGGTTGAAGAAAGGACCAAAGAGCTAAGTAAGGCTTACGGTGATTTGCAGCTGGCCGTAGTTGAGCTAGACGATTTCGTTTACAAATCTGCGCATGATATTAAAGGACCTCTCGCACGGTTAGAAGGACTTTGTAATCTTGCTTTGCTGGAACAAGGAACACTACCATCACGAGAACATTTGTTGCTGCTCCAGCGGGAATCCGTTTTAGCCAATCGTGTCATTGAGAAATTGTCGCATGCGCATGCCATAAAGAATCACGTGGTTAAGGCTGAGAAAGTCAAACTTAAAAATCTTTTCACAGGAATTCTTAATCAACTTACGATGGTTCATCCAGACGAAACGAAAATGATGAAATTCAATTTGGAGATTGATGATTCTCTTGATTTGATTTCTGATCCTGAATTACTGAAAGAGGTTTTCTTTAATCTCTTAGAGAACACGGTTATTTTTAGATCTGAAACGAATTCAACCGTTCTATTACGGTCTCAACAAAATGAACATGATGTTTCAATTTCTGTCATCGATAACGGCATTGGCATTCATGAAAAGGTGAAAAGCCAAATCTTCAAGATGTTTGTCAAGGGCAGTGAGCGATCTCAAGGGCTTGGACTAGGATTGTACATTGTTAAGAATGGAACTAAGATACTTAGGGGCTCGGTTGTTCTGAAAAATTCAAAAGTGGGAGAGACCGAATTTGTGGTGACTCTTCCATTAACCTATTCTTGAATTTTTTGTTGGTTTTGTTAGTTTGTTCTGCCATTGAGGGTGAATTCGATTTTAAAAAGCTGCTCATTCGGTTTTCTTCAAACAATTATTTTGCACGGTCGAGGGCTAAGTGAAATCCCTTTTGAGAAATGTTCTCTATTAAACATCTTTGCGGAATTAAACCCTTTACTTAATGAAGAAAAACCAATATGTCTGGTCTTTAATCTTGCTTTTATTCATCTGTTTTAATTCCTGTAAAAAAAATGAAACAGTTCCAGATCCGATGATCGCAGGAGTTTCCCCCGCTTCTGGTGTGGTGGGAACGTCAATTATCATCACCGGCTCGAACTTCAGCACAACACCTTCAGCTAATTTTGTTAAATTCAACGGTGTTGACGCAACTGTATCGGATGCCACAAAAGACGGTATCATTGCCATTGTGCCTGTTGGCGCAACCACCGGAAAAATTACCGTGATAGCAAATGGTAAGACAGCAACATCTCCTTCAGATTTTACGGTCCTGGTAACTTCCATCAGCAGTATTTCTCCAACTTCAGGAATCCAAGGGGCTTCAGTAGTAATTTCAGGAAATAATTTTGATACTGCACCTGCCAACAATGTAGTGAAGTTTAATGGCACGGCAGCGAATGTAATAAACGCTACATCTACATCATTAACCGTCAGCGTTCCCTCTGGGGCGACCACCGGAAAAATTTCCGTATCCATAAACGGAGTAACTGAAACCTTTTTAACAGATTTTACAGTACTCTATCCTTCCATCACCAGTTTTTCACCAACATCAGGAGTACCAGGTAGTGCTCTAGTTATAACAGGGACTAACTTTAACCCGACAGATAATAATAATATCGTGAAGTTTAATGGAACAAATGCAATAGTAACTGGAGTAACTCCAAGCGGACCTGTCACTCAATTGATTGTAATTGTTCCTCAGGCCACCGCAGGACCAATTTCTGTGACCAACGGAACATTCACAGCAACCTCGGCTACGAACTTTACCTTTCTTGCACCAACAATTACAAGTCTTTCCCCCAGCATAGGATCGGCTGGAACATCAGTTGTGATTACTGGTACCAATTTTTCTAAAACGAAGGAATATAATATTGTAAAATTTAACGGCACTGTTGCAACAGTTACTAATGCAACGTCAACACAGATTACAGCGACTGTACCTACTGGTGCAACTACAGGAAACATAAGTGTTGAGGTTGGGCCATTCGCAGTAGCTTCTCCAGGAAATTTTACTGTTTGCAATGGCATAGAATTGCTGCTTTCCAATGTTGCCATCACCAGCACCCCTACTACAGGTAGTACTTCATTCAATTATACATTTGATTTGACAAATGTTGGCGGAACCCAGGCAGTACTGACTTCAGGAACTACAACATTACAAGCGTACGTTTCTACTGACAATATCTATAACAATGGCAATGAATTGGCTGCCAGTGGTTGGGGAATTGATGCAACAATTAATGGCGGTGGATCAGTTTATCATGGAGGTTTCTCCTCAAATATTTCAGGCGGAACTGTTGGAGATCATCCGTATTTAATATTGGTTTTCTCTACAACAGCTGCAATAACCGAATGTGACAACTCAATAAGTCACATCGTCATCAAGAAAATAATTCCCTAATAATAATCGCCCGGCCATATTGAATGGTCGGGCGACTTTGTTTTGTTTATAGGTATGCCTCAACGTGCACCTCTTTTACGGCACGGCCCGATGGGTCAAGCATATTTTTAAAAGAAGAGTCCCACGCAAGTGCCTCTGGTGTGCTGCACGCAACCGAAGGAACGGAAGGCACACACATTGCCGCTGAGTCGGAAGGAAAGTGTTCGGCAAAAATAGAGCGGTAGTAATATTCCTCCTTCGACATTGGCGGGTTGATCGGAAAGCGAAACTTGGATGTGAGCATCTGTTCGTCTGATACTTTTTTTGCAACGAGTTCTTTCAACGAATCGATCCAACTATACCCCACGCCATCTGAGAATTGTTCTTTCTGTCGCCATGCGATGCTTTCGGGTAAGTAGTCTTCAAATGCTTTTCGCAAAATCCACTTCTCCATTTTTCCTTTGCCGGCCATTTTATCTTTTGGATTTAGCCTCATCGCTACATCCATAAATTCTTTATCAAGAAAAGGAACACGACCTTCGACACCCCAAGCTGCTAATGCTTTGTTCGCGCGAAGGCAATCATACAAATGCAACTTGCCTAGTTTCCTTACCGTCTCCTCGTGAAATGATTTCGCATCCGGTGCTTTGTGAAAATATAAGTAGCCACCGAACAGTTCATCAGATCCCTCTCCAGACAAAACCATTTTAATTCCCATGGATTTGATCACGCGAGCAAGCAAGTACATAGGTGTAGAAGCACGAACCGTGGTGACATCGTAAGTTTCCAGATGATAAATTACATCACGAATGGCGTCTAGGCCCTCTTGCACCGAGAAATTCACTTCATGATGAACTGTACCAATATGTTTCGCCACTTTTCTTGAAGCGGCTAAATCAGGTGAGCCAACCAACCCAACGGCAAATGAATGCAACTGTGGCCACCACGCATCTTGTGTATCTCCCGATTCAATTCTTTTGGCAGCATATTTTTTTGCAATCGCTGAAATGATGGAAGAGTCTAGTCCGCCTGAAAGCAAAACCCCGTAAGGAACATCAGACATTAGCTGACGATGAACGGATGCTTCGAGTTCGGTCCGTAATTGATCAATTGACGATTCGTTCTCTTTCACCGCATCGTATTCAGGCCATTCGCGCTTGTACCATTTTTTCATTTCACCTTCTTCGCTGTACCAATAATGTCCGGGTAAGAAGGGTTCGATTTTATTGCATACCCCTTCTAATGCTTTTAATTCTGAGGCAACGTAGAAGTTTCCAAAAATATCCCAGCCGATGTAGAGTGGAATTATGCCCATGTGATCTCGGGCAATGAGGTAACGATCATTTTCAACATCGTACAAAGCAAAACCAAACATACCGTTGAGGTCTTCCAGAAAGTTTGGTCCCTTCTTCCGATACAAAGCGAGTATCACTTCGCAGTCGGACTTAGTTTGAAACTCATATGAATCGGTCAATTCTTTTTTTAATTCCTGATGATTGTAGATTTCCCCATTAACAGCAAGCACTAGTTTTTTGTCTTTGCTGTACAATGGCTGACCACCCGATTGGGGATCGACAATGGCGAGTCGTTCGTGCGCAAGGATCGCTTTCTCTCCTGAATAAATTCCAGACCAATCCGGACCACGATGACGAACTTTCTTTGACATTTCAAGAACCTGAGTTCTTAGATCTTTTGAATCTTTTTTGAGATCGAATACGCCTACAATTCCGCACATAGCTTAAAAAGTTTTGGTTAATGCTTTTGTTTTCTCTACTGACATAAAAGTAGATCATAAATCAATTGATTCGTAAAAAGGCAAGTAAATGACTTAATTATTATTAATATGATAAAATAATGTTGTAATAATTACATTTGTGGTAATTCAACTACCGTATAATGACTCCAGATTTTCAAATTGATAAACTCGATAAGCAGATTTTATCGATGCTGATTAAAGATGCGATGACTCCTTACACCGAAATCGCAAAAGAATTAATCATCTCCACCGGCACCGTGCATGTGCGCATGAAGAAGCTTACCGAGATGGGTGTAGTGCTTGGCTCGCACTTAGACATCAAGCCGTCAAAAGTGGGTTATGACATTTGTGCTTTCCTGGGAATTTTCCTTGAGAAAGGTTCAGAGTACCATGACTGCGTAGCGCAAATGAAAAAAATCCCTGAGATCGTGGAGCTTCATTATACTACTGGGGTTTATAGCATGTTTGCCAAAATCATTTGCAAGGACACGCAGCACCTAAGGGAAGTTCTTAATGAACATATTCAAACCATCAGCGGTGTGCAACGCACCGAAACGTTTATTTCTCTGGAGGAAAGTATTAAACGGCAAGTAGAGATTAAGGAGAAGAAAGGTAAGTCATGAATAAATCTCGATAAGAAAATCTTTTGATGAGTTGGCACGAATTACCACGCGTCTTTTGAAGAAGCAGAAGCAAACGCGATTCCATTAAGCACAATCATAGGAGTATTTTCTAATCGAGGGTGATTCACTTTTTGCAAGCTAAAGGATCCTTGTCCATTGGAAGTAGAACTATAAAACATTCGATTGCCCTTTACCCACCATTTGCCTGTGTCAGTATCTTGAAAATTAGGGGGTAAGGAACTTGCACTGGGAATGGTGCTTCGATCTAAGACAGCTTCAAATGTGCCATCGGCATTAAGTGTAAGGCAAGAACTGGTGATCAGATCATTGGTAATCTCTAAATTGATGTAACACCACTTGCCAACCAGCTCTTGCGGAATAGATTGATCGCTGCTTTGAGCCAATGCATTTATTGCCAGGCACCAAATCAAGATCAGAAAACCAATTTTCTTCATTGTACTTAAATTATCTGCGATCATCTGTCTCATCCGCCTAATCTGTGATAGCTGTGACCTTCTGTGTAATCTGCGGCAACTTTATGTGCGTAATCCGTGGCGACTTCGTAAATTCACTTCATGATCATTGCTCGATCATTTATAAAAATAAGTTTTTTTTCGCTGTTGATATTTACATCGATTACTCTTGCTGCGCAGATTAAAGATGGCTCAATCACCAAGAGTATTTTTTTTGGCGGAGGCAGTTATTATATCGATGACGAACAAGCCGTGGATCTCGGGCGATGGCTTGATTCCATTCCTAATCTCTTAGAAAAATATCAGATTCAAATAATCAGCCACACGGATAATATTGGAGGGGTGCGATACAATAAGTGGTTATCTGAAATGCGCAGTCAAATGGTGCATGGAGTCTTGATTCAAAAAGACATTCCCGAACGAATTATTCACATCAAAGATTGGGGCCTTGAAAATCCGGTTTACTCGAATGAGTCTTACCAAGGCCTGCAAATGAACCGCAGGGTAGATGTAGTGCTTCACCCGGTCGTATTTTAGTTTCGCGCCTCTAGTTATGAGCTTCAAGCTTTCTGCTTTCAAAGGACCGCTGTTACTAACTGGAAGCTAGCGGTTGGTAGCTAGAAGCTTTTTTATCCGCTATCGGACACCTATTTGCAATTGCGGACGACCCTAGTGCAACTAAAACCTTATTTCTGCGTCATATTCAATAAATTTTAGCTGGCATTATTTTGGGCAATA
>CBRFFM010000009.1:0-213183 GCA_967789005.1 uncultured bacterium
ATGGAAAAAAAGTGACGGGTCGAAAAATGGAGAAGATTACTATCCATTCGGTTTGACCTTTAACTCCTACTCAAGAGAAAATAGCGTACCAAATAATTACAAATTCAATGGCATTGAAGAAGTAAGAGACCTCGGTTTAAATATTCTTGACGCAAAATTCAGAGTTCTCGATCCAACAATTGGTAGATGGTGGCAGATTGATCCGAAGGTTCAAAAGTATCAGAGTGTTACCCCATACAATGCCATGAGCAACAATCCGATCCTTCGTGTTGATCCATTAGGAGATGACGATTATGTGTCATATGGAGACGGGAAGATCAAGAGAGTAGAAACAAACGATAAGTTTAACAGGTATTACCACCAAGACGATAAAGGGAAACAGACTCTTTTGGGTCAATACAACCTTAACAAAAATGGACTGGTAGATTTATCGGTGGGTAGTGGCAAGGGTTGGACTAAAGCGTTAGACAATAAGAAAAATTATTTAGATCCAAATGCAGCTGCAGCATTTTTGACTGCCTCTTATGTATATAATCAGGAATCGGGCAAGACTGTGAAAGTAAATCAATTCACTGATGAGTCTGGGGCACATTCAGGTAAAGTAGAACACGCAGGGAAAGCAATTGATATTCAATATATATCTACAGATGGTGCAGAAGCACATACTGATTGGTCTAATCTCAATAAAGGAGAAAGTCAAAAGCTTGCCAATAAATTTATCATCTACGGTTATAAAAATGTCCCAGGTCAATGGAACGTTTTAACCGAAAATAAAGATGGCAATGGAACAGCTTTATTTAATACCAATTTTTCGGATGGTAAAGGAAAATATGAACATAAAAGTCACTTCCATGTTCAAAATTATAATTCATCTCACATTGAGACCGTGACAGAACAAATTGTGAAAGATTCTCCCGTAAATTAAAGACAGCAATTTATGAAAAACGTGGTTTGGATTATACTACTATTTGGTTTACTGCAAACTCAATGTCAGCCAGAGAAAAAATCAATATGTGATTCTCTCAATGTTTCCTTTGAGGTACTAGATTATAGAGATTCTCTAAATAATAAAGGGGAAAGAGTAGCCCTCCTAAAAGAAAGTGAAAATTGGGCTAATGAAGACTTTCAATACGGCTATGGATTTAATGCGATTCCTGATAGTCTTCGTGTTAACATAAGTGTCTTGCCCGAGGAATTAACTATGGGGCCACATTATACCCTAGGCTCTCTTAACTTAAAGGTTAGTTTAGGCTTAAAGTTTGGTTTAGGATTGGACTGTTTGACTCTCAAAAACCCTTTATTGAAAGAAAGATTGATTGAACAAAATTTCATTCTTAATGAAAAGGATTTTTTGAATGGGATAAAAGGCGAGTCAATTGAACCGGCTCAATTGAAGTTGAAAGTTTTAATCAATAACCTGGTTAAAAAAAATAAACCCGAGGGGTATCACTTGAATCAATTGATTTTCAAAGTGGAAATAACGGATATTAATGATAATCATTGTAGCATAGAGTTTCTCAAACCAGTTTGTTCGAAAAAAATTAAAATTAATCCAAGTCCAATTTAATTTTCCCGTAATAGTCAGGGCTGTTAGAAAATAAATGAACTAAGCTGTTTCACTTCACGGTAGTGTTACAGAAAGTATGATAAATAATTAAAAGGCTGACTATAAGGGGAACGAGGATAACTAAACTTAGAACATATTAAAACAGGATAGGCGTTTGTCCATCCTGTTTTGTTTTAGAGTGCTATATCGCTTGCAATGCATTGATCCTTGCATTAGTGTTGCAAAAAATATGATCAGATGGTGATGGTATGTTCCTTTTTCTTGATAGAAGAAGAAACTGCGGAAAGGATAGAAGTGTAAAGCCCACAGCGAGGAACGAGCGAGGACTTGCAACGGATAGCCTGGTGGCGCGCCTCGTGCCAGCCGCCCAAAAAAAGAACAAGTAACCCTCTTGCATAGTGACCCGTTCAGAGACTGCTTTGAGTAGTCACACATATAAACAAAAAAGAACCTTCGTTGCCGAAGGTTCTTTTAAAGAAAATGAAGTAAAACTTATTGCTTGATAAACTTGCGTGTAATCACGGCTGCCTTATCGGTGCGTATAGAAACTATATATACACCTGGCTGGAGACCTGATACATCAATACCATTTTTATCATACTGAAGTGCATTACCTACCGTTACTCCGCTTGTGGAGATAAGCTGTACAGATACTATACTCACCGCATTAGGAACAGAAATATGAAGTCTGTCTTTAACCGGATTTGGATAAACATGACTCTCGTTCAAATCCATTTTGCGATCAGGAGTTGGATCTGCCAATGCCGTAGTTTGGATAGCTCCACCCACGCAGAAATTATGCGTGAGGGAAGAACCAAAAGATCCGCCTGAAGCCAACACAGTGTTAGCACCATCCTTCAGCGTGTATGAGCCATTGCCGTAGGCACAGCAAATACCATCGCCATAGACATCGTTGATCGTGAAAGTATAACACCCGGTAGACAAGCAACTGGTGCTGGTTATAGTAACACCCTTTTGAGCAGGAGTACTATAGGTGCCACCTGAAGCTATTGTAACAGCAGATGAGTTTTTAATAGTCCAGCTGGTTTCTTCCGGGTAGTTATCAAGAGTGAGCGAAAGTGTCACGTTAGTACAAGGACCTAATGTAGTTACGCTGGTTGAGGTTGCAGTTGAGAAATTACCTGCCGCATCTTTTGCCGTTACCGTTACACTATAAGTTGTTGAGGCGGTTAAACCTGTAAGTGAATAGGTTGTTCCAGTAGGTGAGCCACTTAATACTCCGTTTACGCGAACATCGTATCCGGATACTACTCCAGAATTATCTGTAGAGGCAGTCCATGAAAGGTTAGCAGATGTTTGTGTAATACCGGAAGCCGCAAGATTTGTTGGCGCTGATGGTGCTTGTAAATCCGGACCAGAAGCTTGAATAGATACAGTGTAATCTTCAACTTCACCATAGTTCAAAGTCTCGCATGAAGTAGGAATAGCATTGTACTTCATAGACACACGCATACGTGTTGAACCTGTAGTGGCTGTTGATGGTATGGTAAAGGTGCCACTCACCGGTGTTGTTGTTGAAGCTGCTTTGCTCCATACCAGTTCACCTGCATCAGCAAAATCACCATCAATGTTATAGTCAATCCACACAGCATAAGCTTCAGAATAAACTGAGCCGGTCCATGTAGGTGTTACAGTTATGGTATAGGCTGAGCTCTTGGTAACACTCGTAGACAAAGAAGTAAAGTTGCCATACCCTCCGTTGGCACCGCTAAGGTTATTAATGGTTCCTAGTTGTACTCGGTTAATATACTCATCGGTTACGCTGCTGCTTTTCGAAGCGCAATACACCAATTGAATCTGGCTTGTTGTAAAGTTCACTGAAGAACTGTAAGCTGAAGTGGTGCTGGTACACTTGCTTCTTACTTGCGCTTCGTATTGAGTAGATGCTGTTAAGCCAGATAAAGTAGTTGTGTTTGATGAAGCTGCTACGGTTGTCCAGGTAGAGCCTCCTATGATTCTGTATTGCACATCATAGGTTGTGCCGGTTACTGCACTCCAATTTAATGCAGCACCGCTTGAAGTAATGGCTGATGCAGCTAGTCCTGTAGGAACTGTTGCCACGCAACCTGCTGAAGTTGTAAAGGTTACGGATGCGCTGTATGCAGAGGTAGTGCTTGTACACTTACTTCTCACTTGCGCTTCGTATTGGGTAGAGGCAGACAAACCGCTTAAAGCAGTTGATGCTGCACTTGTGGATACAACTGTCCATGTAGAAGAACCTACCAGTCTGTACTGTACATCATAGGTTGCACCCGTTACTGCGCCCCAGTTGAGGGTTGCACTGGTTGATGTAACACCTGAAGCAGCCAGCCCTGTAGGTACAGTTGCACTGCAAGTTGGTGCAGCAGTAATACCTGTTACCACAAGTGAAAAATTTTGACTTCCACTTTGCAGTGTTCCTTTGTGCGTAACGGTGATCGTATAGGTGCCTGTAGCACTTGCTACATCGACTCTTTCATAAGGATCAACCGTATTATCACCAGTAGTGCTGGTTGTGATTGACGTTAGTTTAAAAGGACTGTATGTTGTAGCTGATTTAGTAACACGAATGTCAAGATCATTTACCAATACAGGTGTAGTAAGGTTAGCGGTTCCGGGGTTAACAGTGCCAGGAAGATCTGTCCAGCAAATAGATGCAATAAGTTTGCTTACACCATCCGACTGAACCGTGGTTGTATAAGTCTGACCCGCACTCAATACCAATTCACTGATGATTGATTGTGCGCTATTTTGAGAAATAGTTTGTGCCGCCTTTTTTGCGTTTAACAAACCATATCCAAACTTAACATCAGGACCTGTTGTTCCTGCATCGTCTGCGGTGTGCATGACAAGTCCTTTCAGTGTTGCACTGCGCATGTAACTTCCTTTCACATTATGATAGTGTTGCTGTAAAAGCAATAAGGTACCTGTCACGTTAGGTGTTGCCATGGAAGTTCCGCTAATAGTGTTATACGCGTTGTCAGCTGTTTCATAAGTTGAATACACGCCTGAACCATTTCCTGCAATATCCGGCTTAATGCGTAGATCATCTGTTGGGCCCTGGCTGCTGCTGGTGCTGATGAGAACAGAAACCAGATTACCATTAGAGTCGATGCTCGCATCTTGCGCATTTGCTACGACCAGGTTATTTTTTGAAGCGGCATGTCCCGTAAGTTTATCGTAGGATGCATTGCCATTAAGAGGTTGCGCATTCCAATTCGTGCTTCCATCGTTTCCAGCTGCGGCCACCATTAAATAATAAGGTGAGTTGTACATAAGGTCGTCCCAATCTCTTGATTCATCGATGTAAGCACCGAAGTACCAATCAGGAACAAGATCAGATTGATAGCCATAAGAGTGGTTAGAAAGAAGCATTCCATTAGCAGCAGCGGTTGTAGCTTCTGCAACGTCTGAATTCCATTCGAAGCCGATGGCACTTGCTTTCCAAGCCATACCTTTGGCAGCTGGATCTACACCGGAAGCGATAATTGTTCCGGTAACGTGTGCTGAGTGATAATGTAAGCCAGTTGTTCCATCACCAATAGAGTAGCGATTGTTTCCGCCTGGTCCATCATACTCTTGATGCGTTGACCGAGCCAGACCTCCATCCCAAATATAGGCTGTCATGTTTTGTCCGTCCAGAGTAAGTCCGAGTGAACCTCCTGTATTTAGGTGAACAGTTCTGGTTGAAATAGCCGCATTCGCATTTAGTGTTGTGAAGTAAATGGGATGCCCGTCAAGTGTAACGTTAACAAGTTCTTGGTATTGGCCACTTTTTGTGGTGCGGGTAGCTGGCCATCCTTTAGCTTTAGCCATGGCAAGAGCTTTCTGTTTGTTTTCTTTTGCGCGCTGATCAAATTGATCGTGGAGTGCGCTAAGCTTTGCTTTATTATAGGTGCTCGTGATTTTTGTTCGAGCTTCCTTCGTTTGTGCAAAAGCAAACGATGTCGATAGAAATAAGACAATAAGTATAGTCCTATAGAGATTTATTCTCATAGTAGTTTTTTAAAATGTTGATAAATGATTTTTACTAAATACAGTTGTACTTTTTCATGCTGAGCACACGAAGTACTGTTGTAATGAGTGAGTGGTGATGAATAGTGGTGGGGTTGATCTGGCGCATGGGCGTAATACGCCCTTTAGCCACAGAGCTTTTTTCATAGGTTAGGGTTTGGTTTGGTGGTGCGAATATAAGCTTTTACTAGAAAAACAAAATAATATTCTAAATTATTTGTGATTTATAGAATATTGTTCCGAAGAAATCTTTTAAGGTATTCTTAGATAGAATCGATCAGGCGGTACCTGCACCCAGGTCAGGGAATGAAGAATACGATTATTTGACAGCTCTGCAAAATTTGATGACACAGGAGAACTAGGTATATGTTTACTTCATCAACTACTTAGATCTTGAAGACAAAGAAAGCCATGAAAACGTTACCTTTGGAATACAGATTAGACACCATGAGTGCGATAGAGATCAAGACCGAACTGCAGCAAATGATCGAGCAGGAAAAAGACATGAGTATACTGGAAGCCATCCGCACGATCCTGCAAAAAACCCGCCTTAACCCGATGCTGAAAGAGAAGCTAACAGAGCGGGCTTTAAAATCGGAAAAAGACATCACTGAAGGCCGCCTGTTGAGCAAAGAAGAAATCATTCAGCGCGCTGGACGGAAATGAAATTGTTCTATACAGAGCAGTCTCTTGGCAGCCTGCAAGAATGCTTGGATTTTTTTCCCTCAGAAGTACCAGCGGAAAAAGTCAACGAGATACGCGACAGGATATTAACCAAGATCGACAAACTCCTAGCTAATCCCTATATAGGTCAGCAAGAAGAATACCTTGAGCATTTGAACAAAGGCCATCGCAGACTCATTGAAGGAAATTACAAGATCATTTATCGAGTGCAAGGAGAAGATATCTACATTACGGATATTTTTGACAGCCGACAAGACCCAGCTAAAATGAAGAGCTAAACTCGACCTTATGCTATATCCTGAAATAGGTGCTTAATTCGGCTAGTCTCGCTTCAGACTAGCCTTGTACTCTAAGGTTACGAGCACCTAACTAATTTCTTCCTAACTTGCACGTTGTATGTACTCTATAATCCATTTCTCCCTTGACTTTCGAAGACTTTCATTTTGAATCACGCCTGCAAGACGGTTTATCGTCTATGGGCTATGATAAACCGACACCCATACAAGAGCAAGCTATTCCGTTGATCATGCAAAAACATGACCTGATTGCTTGTGCACAGACAGGAACAGGCAAAACGGCAGCTTACCTTTTGCCAATCTTGAATAACATCATTCACTCTGATCACCGCCATCTGAATACATTGATCATTGCACCTACACGCGAACTGGCGCAACAAATTGATCAGCAGGTGGAGGGTTTTGCCTATTTCACCGGCATTAGCTCGATTGCAATTTACGGTGGTGGAGATGGCGCCACATGGGACGCACAGAAAAAAGCACTCGAAGCAGGAGTGGACTTAATGATCGCCACACCCGGCCGTTTGATTGCCCAGTTGGCATCAGGCGTAATCGACTTAAAATATGTTCAGCATTTGGTCTTGGATGAAGCCGATCGTATGCTCGACATGGGTTTTTATGATGATATCATTCGCATCATCAAGAACCTTCCCGAAAAAAAGCAAACGCTAATGTTTTCGGCTACCATGCCGCCACGCATCCGCACACTTGCCAATAAAATTTTGAGGGAACCGAAAGAAGTGACTTTGTCTCTCTCTAAGCCAGCTGAAGGAATCGTACAAGAAGCCTATTTGGTTCGTGATGATTCCAAAGAGAAGTTGCTGACCAAAATCTTAAAAGAAACGAATTATTCCAGCGTTATCATTTTTGCATCGACTAAAGAAAAAGTAAAGCACTTAGGTCGCGTGCTTCCAAAAATAGGGTTGCCTTCAAAAGCAGTTCATTCCGATCTTGAACAAAATGAGCGTGAAGAAATTCTACGCGAGTTTAAAAACAAGCAACTGAAATTGCTTATTGGCACCGATGTACTCTCTCGCGGAATTGATGTAGACGGAATTGGCTTGGTTGTGAATTACGATGTTCCACCCGATCCTGAGGATTACATTCACCGCATTGGAAGAACAGCACGTGCAGAAAGTACCGGCCACGCCATCACTTTTGTTAACGAACACGATCAGCGCAGATTTCACCAAATAGAAAAACTGATTGGAAGGGAAGTCACCAAGGTACCTTTACCTGAGGAAGTAGGAGCATCATTTGAATACAATCCTGAAAAGAGCAGACCAGCAAGACCCAACCATAATGGGAGTGGAGGAAAGAAGAAATTCTTTAATAAGCGCAGGCCCTCAAAATAGTTTCTTAGCGCCTTTGCGGTTTAATTACTTAGATACGATCTTCTTAATGATCTGCGAATAGTATTCGCCATAATGTGGCCCCACCCAATTCATGGCCATTACCTCTTCTTGCTCCGAGTGGCCATAGTGTTCATCGTAAGAGATGTAGCCTACATAATCTCCGTTGAAGCTGGTGATGAAAAGTTTTTCGTGCTTACTTTCTGCTATCTCCCCAAGGCCATCCCGAACGAAGATCTCTCCTGAGAAATCGCATGGAGTTCCAAGCATAATGATGTTTCCTATTTTTAGATAATTTATTTCACCTTTTAGCGGAGTAAAGAGCCAACGAAAGGCCCAGTCTCTTGTTTTGTAGTTTTGCAGTACATGAAGTTGTGAGGGGCCATATTCAATTGGGAAAATAGCAGTAGCTATTTCGACCGAATCCTTTAAAGGGGAATTTGCTGCAACTTCAATTTTCTTATACAGTCTTGAAGCTAATGTATCACACATTTGAAACTCCGTCTCAGGAATCCATTTTACCCGATGACTCCCCACCATACCAGATGCAAACATCGCGAAAGTGTAATCTTTCGATTCTGCTTTCCTCACCAGTGCATTAGGATAATCACCCGAAAGCTCCAGGCTCAAATGACTGATGTTGGTAGGATGAGCACTATAGCTTGCAAGTAATCCTTTGCTTCCATCTTCGCGAATGATTTTAAGTCCGCGGATGGTGCCATCAACTTTGCCAAGTGCGGGGTCAAGCCTGTTCTCAACGTATTCATCGGCATTCGCTTCAAAATAATGTATAGTAGATGGCTTCAGTTGTGTTGAGGAATATTCCAAAGCTGAGACAATCTTATTCGATAGGCTGTCAACCCAGGCCTCATTATAACTTCCGAGAATCAAATTGCCAATCACGCTGTCATTCCACGCACCCAGGCTGCTGTGTGCATGCGTGGCGGTGAAATACAAAAAGCGCTTGGAATTTAGCTTATCGACTTTGGCTACGATTTTATTCTTCAGGGCAGGAGGGAAGAGTAACAAATCGGCACTGATGATCGAACATTGAATGCTTCCATTGTCCATGGTGAGTATTCTAACGTAAACGGAATCATGCACCCTTTCAAAATGATCGCGTGGTGCATAACCGGCCATCGGCATTGCAGACTTGGGGGTGATGTTAATAACTACCCAACTTGTTCTCAGCTTCGATGCTGGTTTGAAGTGAATGGGATTGAGGGTATCCAACTCCTTCATCGTCTCTTGATAGAAGGTTTGTTTAGCCAGAGGAGTATTGTCGACAGAGCCAATCAGCGAAATAGCAATGACCAGCAACACTACAATGAACCCAATAATTAAGCGGAAGAATTTTTTCAAGAGACTTTAGTTTTGCTGCAAGTGAACAATTTCAATACCAATAATTATTTGCAGACAATAGCTTTCATTTTGGCATCAATGGTGGTTCCAAGATCTTGTGCGCGTTTCAAGTCATCACAAGCATCTTTTAAATGACCATCGCGCTGATAGGCAATGGCGCGGGAGTAATAGGCCAATCCAAATTCAGGTTTAAGGGTAGAGGCAATAGTGAAATCTTCGATCGCTTCTTTCATTCGTTTAAGTTCCATCATTAAGTTTCCGCGGCACATCCAAACCTTTTCGTTGTCATCCTTGAGTTTGAGAGATTGCGTGTAATCCGCAAGTGCGCCATTCAAATCTTTCATTTTTTGTTTGATGATACCTCTCCTTAACCAAGCATCAGCATTGCTGTTGTCCAGGTGAATGGATGCATTGTAATCTGCAAGTGCTTTGACCAAATCGCCCTGGGCAGTGTAGTTAATTGCTCTTCCGGTATGATAAGTAGCACTTTGAGGACTTCGTTCAATGGCTTCAGTCAACAACAATTCAACTTCCTTTAAGTTTCCTTTTTTTGCTGAAAGCACCGCGAGGTTGTATCGCGCTAAACTGCTATCTGTATTTAGGGCTAATGCCTTTTGATAATCTTCAGTTGCTTTCAGGGTGTCGCGCATTTCTTGATAAGCCCAACCACGATTAATAAAGAACTCTGCATTACTCTGATCTAGGCGAATGGCCGAATCAAGATACTTTATGGCCCTGGCATAATTCTTCATTTTTGAATCGACTAGCCCCAGGTAATTCAGAATAGAAGGTTTCATGTTGCTTTGTGTGGTAATGATCGGGTTGCCACTTTCTCGGTCTGTTGCAAAAAACACTGAACGGGTTTCACCACGGGGAGCGTTGAGTAATTTCAAAAAATCTTCCCGTGCCATAGCCCATTGAGAATATTGATAGCGCAGCATGGCTCTCGAGAACAGTGCCTCGGTGTTTTGAGGTTTGGATTCTAGATAGATATTAAAGTCGGTGAGGGCGCCCCTTGAGTCACCCATGTTTTCACGCACCTGGGCACGATAGTAATAGGCTTCCATATAATAAGGATCCAGGCGAAGACATTCATTGAAGTGAGCTAAGGCAGTTTTGTAAGACTGCACGTCCATAGCTTCTTCGCCTTTTTGAAAGAAGAACGCGGCATTCTTCTTTTGATGTTGAGCGAGTGATCCAAAAGAGATAAGGAATAGGAGACCAATTATAATCCGCTGCGGAAACATGAAGTAAATTTATAAAATTTTACAGTGCCTTAATTGGAAATAATTTTTTCTGGCCTCGTATTTGCGATTACTTTTGCTTTTGCAATGAAGAAAATTGACAAGCTGGTTCTTTCGTCTTTCATCGGGCCGTTCATCTTAACGTTCCTTGTCGTTGTTTTTATTTTGTTGTTGCAAAACATGCTCAAGTATTTCGATGATATTATCGGCAAAGACTTGGGATGGGATGTGTTAATAACATTGCTTTTTTATTTTGGTGTTTCGATGACTCCCTTGGCATTGCCGCTTGCAGTTTTACTTTCTTCGCTGATTACTTACGGAAACCTGGGCGAGCATTTTGAATTGACTGCAGTGAAAAGCTTAGGCATTTCGATGGTTCGAAGTCTGGCGCCAATTTTTGTTTTCACTTTAGGGATAACGTATGTCGCTTTCCTCGCTAACAATTACATGGTACCCAAGGCTGCTTTGGAGACCTACAGCTTACTCTATGATATTAAGCAAAAAAAGCCAGGCCTCGATTTGCGTGAAGGCGCTTTCTATAGCGGCATTCCTGACATCAGTATCAAGGTCTCCAAGAAGTACCCCGATGGAATTAGTTTAAAAGACGTGGTGATTTACGATCACCGCGGCCGCAATGGTAACAAGGAGGTGACCTATGCCGACTCTGGCAGGATGTTTACTATCCTAAATGAGCAGTATCTAAAGCTCGAGCTTTTCAGAGGGTACAATTATAATGAGGGTGCAGGCCAGGACATGAGTCATAATACCAATGAAGAGACCTATAGCAAAACCAAATTCAAGAGGACCGAGATCGTTTTTGACTTGTCATCGTTTGGCTTGATTCGCACCGATAAGAAGTGGTTTGCCAGTAATCGAATCATGCGAAACCTCTCCGAACTAAAAATAGACATGGATTCTGTTAACCGCGAAGTGAAAACGCAGGAACTTGGTCTTTTTAATCTTCAATCAACATTCTTTAATTACCATTTTAAGAAGGACTCTGTTCCAATGCCTTCCAACTTGAAGAGCTTTGTGAGGTATAGAGACTCCCTCATAATGGCCAAGACCAGAGACACCAGTGTTTATATCCCTGCTGGGATGTCTCATGGCTCTGCGCTTTTCCGCCCAAACAGGATTAAGCTCCCTGAAAAGATTAAAGAAAAAGACAGAAAAATTTCTGACAGTTTGTTTACAAGTGTTGATGCTACTTCGGTTGTCTCATCGGCCTTAAATAAGGCGCGCCTGGTGAAGAATCAGATACAAAACTATAATGCAAATATTGATAGCTATCGCCACGAATACCGGGTGTTCGAAATTCAGTGGAACAAAATACTGGCAAATTCCATTGCGTGCATTGCTATGTTCTTGATTGGAGCACCGTTGGGAGCAATCATTAAGAAAGGAGGCTTAGGTATGCCGGTTCTCGCCTCCATATTATTCTTTATTGTGTTTTATGTACTAAGCATAACCGGGGATAAGTGGGCTTTGGCGGAAACCCTCCCTGTTCCCATTGGTACCTGGATGTCGAATGTGGTACTTTTTACCATTGGCCTGATCTTCCTCCGACAAGCCAGGGCTGATGCGAGGCTATTTGACGCAGACTTCTATAATGTGGTCTTTGATAAGGTCAAACAGCGCTGGCAGGCAGTTTTCCCACCTAAAGCAAAATCAATCTAGATTTGGAGATTTTGCGGTTTTATCATACTTTTGCGCGATAAAAATTTAGAATAAAGCAAAAATAAAGCAGATGTATCTTACCGCAGCTACCAAACAAGACCTGTTCAGCAAGCATGGAATTGCTAAGAAGAAGACAGACACTGGCTCTCCAGAATCTCAAATCGCCCTTTTCACGCACCGTATCAATCATTTGACCGGGCATTTGAAAGTGAACAAGAAGGATTTCGCTACTCAACAAGGCTTACTTAAATTAGTAGGTAAGCGTAAGAAATTGTTGAACTACCTCATGGCAAACAACATTCAGCGTTATCGCTCAATCCTAGCCGAACTAGATCTTAGAAAATAATATAATCAATAGCAGATCAGGGAACCCATCAAGGTTCCCTTTTCGCTTTTTAATCATAGTCAATCGGGCCTCCTCTTTTCTGAGTTGGGAACCATTGGCTGCAAACAAAATTTAAAATGACATCTACTATAATTTCAAAATCATGCAAGCTTCCTGACGGTCGTGAGATCACGGTCGAAACTGGAAAACTTGCTCGCCAGGCTGACGGATCAGTTGTGTTGAGAATGGGTAACACCATGATTCTGGCAACTGTTGTTGCTAACCAAGAAGGAAAAGAAGGCGCAGACTTCCTTCCCTTGTCTGTTGACTACCAGGAAAAATTTGCTGCAACAGGAAAAATCCCGGGAGGATTTTTAAAGCGCGAAAGCAGATTATCGGATTATGAAATATTGATCAGCCGTTTGATTGATAGAGCTATTCGTCCATTGTTTCCGGATGACTATCACGCAGAGACGCAAGTGAACATTCAATTGATCTCTGGAGATCACAATGCTTTGCCTGATTCTTTAGCTGCGTTTGCAGCTTCATGTGCCCTTTCAGTATCTGATATTCCTTTTCAAGGACCTATTTCAGAAGTGCGTGTTGCACGCGTTGAGGGTCAATATGTTATCAATCCTACGTTAGAGCAAAAAGAGAAGGCGGATTTGGACTTTATCGTTGCCGCTTCCATGGAAAACATTTTGATGGTAGAGGGTGAGTGTAAAGAAATCAGCGAGACTGATATGCTTGAAGCTTTGAAGCTTGCTCATGATGTTATCAAGACGCAGTGTCAGATGCAGATTGAATTGACGAAGGCAGTGGGCAAAACAGAAAAGCGCAAGTATGAGCATGAAGTGAAAGACGAAAATCTTCGCCAGGAACTTCACAAGCTTTTGTACGATAAAGTTTATGAGGTTGCCAGAAAGCAGCTGAAAAGCAAGCACGAACGTTCTGAGCTTTTCTCAAAAATTGCTGAAGACTATCTTGCTTCATTGCCGGAAGACACGACAATAGACAAAGATCTTGTAAAGAGATATTACAAAGAGATACAGAAGAAGGCATGCCGCAATTTGGCGCTGGATGAGAAAGTGAGATTGGATGGTCGCAAGCCAAACGAAATCCGTCAGATCACTACAGAGGTAGATTACCTTCCTTCAGCACACGGTTCAGCTGTGTTCACTCGTGGAGAAACTCAATCATTGACAACAGCTACCCTTGGTACAAAGCTCGATGAGCAGATGATCGATGGAGCTATGTTCGATGGTAACAACAAATTCATTTTGCATTACAACTTTCCTGGTTTTTCAACTGGTGAAGTGAAGCCTAATCGCGGTCCTGGTCGTAGAGAAGTTGGACACGGTAACCTGGCAATGCGTGCACTGAAGCAAGTACTTCCTAACATGGCAGAGAGCCCATACACTATTCGTGTAGTGTCTGATATCCTTGAATCGAATGGTTCTTCATCAATGGCAACGGTTTGTGCCGGCTCATTAGCATTGATGGATGCAGGTATACAAATCAAAGCCCCTGTTTCAGGTATTGCGATGGGTATGCTTTCAGACAGCAGCACAGGAAAATATGTAATCTTATCAGATATCCTTGGCGATGAAGATCACCTTGGTGACATGGACTTTAAAGTTACCGGAACTGAAAAAGGTATCACTGCTTGCCAGATGGACTTAAAAGTTGACGGCTTGACTTACGAAGTATTAAGTGAAGCATTGCATCAGGCGAAAGAAGGCCGTCTTCATATTCTTAATGAAATGAAGAAGAGCTTGTCTGCTCCAAAGGCAGATTTGAAACCTCACGCTCCTCGTGCCGTAACTATCACTATCGACAAGGAATTGATCGGTGCGGTAATCGGCCCAGGTGGAAAAGTAGTTCAAGACATTCAGAAGACTACTGGTGCAACTGTAGTAATTGAAGAAGTTGGCAACAAAGGATTGGTAAACATCTTTGCAACAGATCAAACAATCATGGATGCGGCTGTGAAGCGCGTGAAGGCGATTGTAGCCGTTCCTGAAGTTGGAGAAGTGTATTCAGGAGTCGTGAAGTCAATCATGCCATTTGGTGCATTTGTTGAATTCATGCCTGGTAAAGACGGATTGCTCCATATCTCAGAAATTAAGTGGGAACGTCTAGAAAACATGGAAGGTGTACTCGAAGTGGGAGAGGAAGTGAAAGTGAAATTGATCGAGGTAGACAAGAAAACAGGGAAATTCAGACTTTCAAGAAAAGTGTTGTTGCCAAAGCCTCCTACTAAGCAGGAAGCGGCACCGGCACCGCAATCTTAAGTTAGGCTTCCTTTTTTGAAGCAGAACTTGGGTTTCTGGAACTAATTTCTAAATTTCACGTGTTTGATAAAACGATTGCAATAATCAGATGAGACAGCTTAAGATCAGTAAACAGATTACCAACCGCGAAAGCCAATCGCTCGATAAATACTTGCAGGAGATTGGTAAGGTTGATCTTCTCACTCCCGATGAGGAAGTGGAGTTAGCCAAGCGTATCAAAGAAGGCGACCAAATTGCTTTAGAGAAATTAACGAAAGCCAATTTGCGTTTCGTGGTTTCTGTTGCAAAACAATATCAAAATCAAGGTTTGTCATTGGGCGATTTGATCAACGAGGGAAACCTTGGTTTGATCAAAGCAGCTCAGCGTTTCGATGAAACCCGCGGTTTCAAATTCATTTCATATGCCGTATGGTGGATCCGTCAGTCAATCCTACAAGCGTTGGCTGAACAATCTCGTATCGTGCGTTTGCCCTTGAACCGCGTTGGTTCTTTGAACAAAATATCCAAGACATTCTCTGAACTAGAACAGAAATACGAACGCGAGCCTTCACCAGAAGAACTAGCAGAAGTATTGGAAGTAACAACTGCAGAAGTTGTTGATACCATGAAGATCTCAGGTCGCCATGTATCGATGGATGCACCGTTTGTTCAGGGTGAAGAAAACAGTTTGTTGGATGTATTAGAGAACGACAGCGAAGAAACTCCGGACTCTGGTTTGATCACAGATTCACTGCGCAGAGAAGTGCAAAGAGCTCTCTCTACCTTGACTCAACGCGAGGCTGATGTCATCACCTTGTACTTCGGTTTGAACGGTGAGCACGCTCTGACTTTAGAGGAGATCGGGGAGAAGTTCAGCCTTACTCGTGAGCGCGTTCGCCAGATCAAGGAAAAGGCCATCCGCAGGCTTCGTCACACTAGCAGAAGTAAAGCTTTGAAACCTTACTTGGGTTAAAAGTGTTATAAATCAGTATTGAATTCAAAGGTCTCTTTAACTTGAGACCTTTTTTTATCCAAATCAAAAAGCGTATGAATAACTCTGAAAAAGCGAAGATCTTGATCATCGGTTCTGGCCCCGCGGGCTATACAGCTGCCATCTATGCAGCCCGAGCTGGATTGAATCCAATCTTGTATACGGGTGGTGAGCCGGGCGGCCAATTAACAACCACAAACGATGTGGAGAACTTCCCGGGCTACCCTGATGGTATAAATGGCCCTCAAATGATGATCGATTTGCAAAAGCAAGCAGAGCGCTTTGGTACGAAAATCAATTATGGACTTGTGACGTCAGTTGACTTCTCCTCTTATCCTTTGAAAGTTACTGTTGACGAAACGAAAGTTGTTGAAGCAGAATCGGTGATCGTTGCTACCGGTGCTTCGGCAAAATATTTAGGCATTCCTTCTGAGCAAACTTATGCCAACAAAGGTGTATCAGCTTGTGCTGTTTGTGATGGATATTTTTATCGCGGAAAAGAAGTAGCTGTCGTTGGTGCTGGTGATTCAGCAGCTGAAGAATCCACCTACTTGGCGAAGCTTTGTTCAAAAGTTCATTTGATTGTGAGACGCAATGAAATGCGTGCATCTAAGATCATGCAACATCGTGTGAAGAACACACCTAATATTGAAATCCATTGGAACACTGAAACAGACGAAATCCTTGGTGATGAAAGTGGAGTAACCGGAGTTCGCATTATCACCGAAGGCAAAAAGAAAGAGATTGCTGTTCAAGGTTTTTTCCTTGCTATTGGACACAAGCCTAACACCGACATTTTCAAAGGAAAGTTGGCTATGGATGAGGCAGGTTATGTAAAAGTTGAACCAGGCACCACCAAGACTAATATAGAAGGAGTTTTTGCTGTAGGTGACGTAGCAGATCGTGTTTATCGTCAGGCAATTACGGCTGCAGGAACAGGTTGTATGGGAGCACTTGATGCAGAGAAATTCCTTCAAGCAAAAGAAGTCGAATTAGCTCATTCCTAAACTCATGAAACTCGATATTCTTGTTCTCTCGGCTCATCCGGATGATGCCGAAATCAGCTGTGGCGGAACGATTGCAAAACATATTGCTCTAGGTAAGAAAGTAGGTGTTGTTGATCTCACCCATGGTGAACTTGGCACTCGAGGTACTGCTAAAATACGCGATCAGGAAGCAGCCGCATCTTCAAAAGTTTTGGGGTTATCTGTTCGTGGAAATCTAGGTTTGAGAGATGGCTTCTTTAAGAACGTTGAAGAAGATCAGTTGAAAGTCGTTGAAGCTATTCGCAAGTATCAACCTGAAATCGTTTTAACAAATGCTGTTCATGATCGCCATCCTGATCACGGACGCGCCTCAGAGTTAGTTTACGAATCCACATTTTTATCAGGACTCAGTAAAGTAGAGACAAAGAGTGATGGAAAACTGCAAACTGCATGGCGCCCGAAAGCAGTTTATCATTTTATCCAAAGCTTATATATCGCACCTGATTTTGTAGTTGATGTAACTGACTTTTGGGATAAGAAGATTGAATCCCTTCGTGCTTTCAAGTCTCAATTCTACGATCCCCAAAGCAAAGAACCCGAAACGTTCATTTCAAATCCAGGCTTCATGAAATTGATCGAAGCGCGAGGTCATGAATTAGGTTATTCAATAGGGGCTAAATACGGAGAGGGATTTACCGTCCGCAGACATTTAGGTGTCAATAGTCTTTTCGATTTGCAATAAGGACCTGAGGTTATTAGGGCTTGGCATTAGTTAATTCTCCTTAGTATCTAATTCCTAAGCCCCAAGTTCTAATACTTAAGCCCCAGATCATGGGGCAAGTCTGTGTGTTTGCCACTTGCCATCTGTTTTGAAAAACACAATCCGATCGTGTAAACGATTAGATCTTCCCTGCCAAAATTCAATTTCATTTGGCTCAATTTCATAACCGCCCCACTGATTGGGTTTGGGAAGTTTATCAACGGCATCAAATTTTTTCTGAAGTTCTTTTACGCGTTCATCCAGAATTTCTCTTCCAGAAATGATTGAACTTTGAGGTGAAGCCCACGCACCAATCTGGCTTTCACGCGGTCTGCTTTGAAAATATTTTTCTGAAGTGGCAACATCAACTCGCGATGCAATTCCTTCTATGCGAACCTGGCGTTCAAGATCAGGCCAGAAGAAAGTAAGGGAGCACGCAGGATTGTTTCCCAATTCTTTTCCCTTCGCACTTTGATAGTTGGTATAGAAAACAAACTTTTCATTTTCAACACCTTTTAGAAGCACAATTCTCCCGGAAGGTCTGCCGTCCTCTGTTACTGTGGATAACGTAAATGCTGTCGGCTCAGCAATCTGTGCTGCAAGAGCTTCTTCAAACCACCGCTCAAATTGGGTGATTGGATTTTTGTCAACGGATGTAATATCCAATGATGATTTTGAATAATCCTTTCGTATGTCAGCAATTGATTTCATCTGTTAATAATTGTTTTTATAGTCACATGAAATGGCCGGGCCTAATTATCACGTCTTTGGGTGAACTTTGGCTATAAGCATTTCAATAGAGTTGCGGTTAATGTAAAAATAAGTTTGATTTGGGTTTGAAACTCGTCAAAACCTTTGGCAATTTACTCACGTTTTTTACACGCAGATGGATTTTTTCGAATATAAGAATAAGCTAAAACCTGAAGCAGGCCGCCTTCTTGTTTCAGAGCCTTATCTGCCCGATCCAAATTTTGAACGAACCATTATTCTCTTGTGTGAACATAACCACGAAGGCACCATTGGTTTTGTGCTAAACAAACCTTCCCTTTCAACGCTTGGTGAATTGATTAGCGATTTGCCGCAGTGTGTGAATACGGTTGGCATTGGCGGACCCGTACAGCAAGATACCTTACATTACATTCATCGTTGCGAAGCTGTGGCAGGTGCTATGGATATTGGTAACGGTATTTTTTGGGGAGGGGAATTTGAGGATGTCATCGAGAAAATAAATAACAATCAAATTGCAGAGTCTGATATTAAATTTTTCTTGGGATATAGTGGATGGTCGCTTGGTCAATTGGAAGAAGAGTTGGAACAAAATTCATGGATCGTTAGTGGCCAGGTAACACAAGAATTGATTTTTGAGACTGATGCCGAGGAAATGTGGAAAAAGACCTTACGCGGAATGGGGGGTAGATTCTCTATGTACGCGAATTATCCCGTTGATCCCACAATGAATTGAATCAAATTAGTAACTTTACATTTTATAACACGTGATGGAAAACGGAAGTGAGATCGAAGAGAAAGTAGTAGTTCTGAATGGCAATTCGCCAGTGAAATCCAACGAACCAACAATGTTAACTGACGAGCATTCTTATGGAATGGCTGAGGAAAAATCATTTGAGGTTGAATTGCAAGAGGTCAAACCTGTGGATTACAGCAGTCTGGGAAAAAAGGACTTTGTTGGACTTTTAAAAGAAGCAGCTACCAAGAACGATTTTAAAAAAGCAGATGAACTGATCCACGAGATCAAGCCATTGTTTGATGAACTCCGCGTACGTGAAAAATCAGAAGCACTAGCTCGCTTTAAAGAAGAAGGCGGCATTGAAAATGACTTTGAATATAAAGGTGATGAGTGGGATATTGCCTTTGATATTTATTTGAAATCAATTCGTGAAAACCGTCAGCGTTATTTCAGAGAAATTGAGGAACAAAAGAATACGAATCTTTTTACAAGGAATGCTATACTCGAAAGACTTCGTCAATTAGTGGATGGCGAAGATACAGAGCACTCTCTTCGCCTGTTCAAAGAAATTCAGAAGGAGTGGAAAACTGTTGGATCCGTACCTCAATCGCACATTAAAACACTATGGGCAAATTACAATGCGTTAGTTGATCGCTTTTATGATCAGCGAAGCATTTATTTCGAATTGAAGGAACTGGATCGAAAGAAAAACCTTGAACTCAAGCAAGAATTGAGTGTGCGGGCGGAAAAATTGCTTGAAGAAAAAAAGATAGGTGATGCCATTAAAGAATTAAATGAACTTCATCACGAATTCCGTCATATTGGTCCTGTGCCCATTGAGGACAAGGAGGCCGTGTGGCAGAAATTTAAGGCCGTATCTGATGCCATCTATACCAAGCGCGATGAGTTCGTAGCTAATCTTCAGCAAGAGTTACATGCTAACTTGTTACAGAAAGATAAGATCAATGAAGAAGTAGCCGTTTTCGGGACGTTTCATTCAGAAAGCATTAAAGAATGGAATCAGAAAACGAAGGATATTATTGAGCTTCAAAAGAAATGGGAGGCTGTTGGGGGAGTGCCACGTTCAAAAATGCGCGACATCAACAAGAAGTTTTGGAGTGCCTTCAAACAGTTTTTCCAAAGTAAGAATATCTTCTTCAAGAAATTGGATGAAGAACGAAACACGAACCTTAAATTAAAAACGGACATCCTGAATCGTGCTATCGAATTAAAAGAAAGCAAAGATTGGGAGAAAGCATCTCACGAGCTGAAAGACCTTCAATTAAAGTGGCGAGAAATCGGAACCGTACCGGAAAAGCATAGGGAGAAAATATTCCAGCAGTTTAAGGAAGCTTGTGATTTCTTCTTTGATCAGCGCAGACAGTCTACAGATAAAGAAGCGGTTGAGCAGAAGGAGAACTTGGTGAAAAAAGAGGCCATCATTTCATTATTGGAAAAGATAGTAGATGAGAAAAGTGGATCGCTTGATCAAATAAAGGAATTACAAAATCAGTTTATGGCCATAGGCTTTGTGCCTAAAAGGTCAGTGAACTCGGTCAAGAGCCGTTTTTCAGAGACCTTAACAAAGGCAATTGCAGCACTGCCGGATTTGGGCGCTGAGGAAAGAGAGCAAGCTACTTTTGAAGTGCGTTTAAATAGTATGAAGCAAAGCCCTCAGGCAGATAAGAAGATTCATAATAAGGAGCATCACTTGCGTAAGCAAATTGCCAAGGCCGAAAATGATATTGCCACTTTGCGAAATAACCTTGAATTCTTTGGTCGTTCTAAAAATGCCGAAAAGATGAAGGAGGAATTCAATGCCAAAATCAAGCTGGCAGACGATGAAATCATTCATTTGAAAAAACAGTTACAAATGTTGCAGGCTTCTGCCTAAGAGATTTGTATTGCAGCAAACTTCAGTTATTTTTGCACCTCTATTTTAAAGCCTCCTTAGCTCAGCTGGTAGAGCAACTGACTTGTAATCAGTAGGTCGTTGGTTCGATTCCGACAGGAGGCTCTTCAAATATAAACCTTTGAAATGGTAAAATTTTCAAAGGTTTTTTTTGATGAATCACGATTCCTTTCTTTCGTTGGCACCCGCCATGAACAAAATTTCAAGGACTAATTTGGCCTTGCATTGTTTTGAAAGATCTTACCCATTTCCCAATTTTTGAAGATTGATATCTATACATTTCGGTTTGTCTTCCATGCGCAGTAAGGTATCACCCTTATTCTGCGGTCAGGGAGCATAGGAAAAACTCCTATAGGTGCTCGTAGAACTTCACTGATTTTTTGAAAAATCGCCCAAATCATACATCATAAAATATACCTCTTATTAGGCATCTGTAGAGTTTCACTATAGGCGAATTGATTTATCCTTAAGTAGTTCCGTAAGTATATCTTACATGAGTCAAAGAATTGAGTTTACCCGAGAACAGATATGACTTGGAACACATTTCTTTGTACCAAATTCATTGAATGAAAATTTCTCGTCTTGTTGCTGCTTTAATCTTAATCTATTTGTCAAGGTATTTGCACTTGCAGCACTTCAAGATATTCTATGAGAAAACTTTTACCCTCTACAGCGCTTAGCTGTTTTGCTTTATTTTTTTCGTTCACAACCCAAGCGCAATTGCTAGACACTGCGGCAGGGCCGCGCGTTTGGTTGCGCAGCGATTTCGGCACTCAAACTCCTTTGAAGTGGCTCGACAAGAGTGGCCATCATAGAGATGCAACATCAGTAAGCGGTCAATCTCCGTCAGCCACAGGAAAAATGAACTACAACCCCGTCATGACATTTGATGGTGTTGATGATTATCTCAAAGTGCCTGTTAGTCTGGAAGGACTGATGAACTTTACGGTAATAACTGTTTACCAAACCAGCGACACAACCGAGCGCGGAATATGGGGAACTGAAAGCGCGACTACTCGACCGGTTGTAGCAACTACAAGAAAAATATCTGGTCCCGATACACTAGATTATTATGGCAAAAACGAAAACCTTGCTTACGGTAGCACCGTGATCCAAACATGGACAACTCTAACACAGCCTTCTTCATCTTCATTCATTGCGCTTGGAAGCAGCGGAAAAACACAAACCGATAAACCCTTCAAAGGACAACTCGCTGAACTTCTTGTTTACAATAGGGGAATTAGTTTTCTAGAACGATCGCAAGTTGAAACTTATCTCGGAATTAAATACGGCATCAGTCATACTGGTCACAACTATGTAAGCTCTGAAGAAAAAGTATTATGGGATACTGATAAGAACAAAGCGTATGCAAATCATATCGCAGGCATTGGCCGTGATGACAGCTATTTACTCAATCAAAAACAGTCGGGCAGTGCTTACGATTCTGGTCTACTTATCATCTCTGCAGGCACAATTACCTCTTCCAATATTGAGAACAAAACGACTGTTAATAATGGTGACTTCCTGATCTGGGGAGACAACGGCCGATCATTAAAAGACAAAGTGGGCACCGGAAAAGATTCTGTCATTTCAGTCACCCAGCGTCATTGGATGATCGAGGCAAGTGGGATGTCAGCAAGTCAAATAAAGGCCAATGTTTATGTGGATATAAGCCGCATGGCAAAATCAATTGATGGCTACTGGCTCGTAATTGATAGGAGTGGCCAGGGAAATTTTTCAGCAGACAATGTTGAATATATCATTGCGGAAAAAGTAAGTAATGGCATTGCAATTTACAAGGTACAGTGGGATAAGGATGGCTCAGGAAAAGATGCCTTTGCCTTTGCACGTGCAAAAAAATTCTTCGCTGTTGTCAAGAGGTTGGGTAACCCCACTTGTGTTGATATGAAGGGTGGACATGTGGTTGTAGAAATGGTGACAGGCAACGCTCCATTTAATTACACATTGAAAGGAGTAAGCAATAAGATTGTGCGAACCTGGCATGGAAGCGAAAATCAAAACGAGGAGAAATACTTAACAGGAGGCGACTATACGGTCACCATCAATGACAGTCAGCAAAACCAGTCGGTGCGCACGTTTACATTAACAGCACCAACCCAGCTAACGGTTGATCTTGGCCCCGATCAAAAACTTATTGACGGCTTGCCTATTGCACTTGATGCAGGCAAAAGTATTTCAGACACAGTGGCCGTGAGCTACAAATGGGAGGGAAGCTTTGGTTTTAATAGTACCGAAAGAAAAGTAAACATAGCAGAGTCCGGAATTTATACGGTTACTGTTACACGTAAGCAAGATGGTTGTCCTTTCAAAGATGAGATCACCATCAATGGGGCTGAGACTGATCGCCTTGCCGTCTTTCCAGTTCCGGTTAAGTCGGGCGACACTTTCAAAATGAGTGTTTCGTTGCTGGAAGCAGGCACGGTAGATATACAAATCATCGACAGCAATGGAGGCCTCGTTCGCGAGATGCGGGGCTCGAATGGTACCGAATATGAATTTATGTCGAGCCTTTCTGACTCGGGTGTTTACTTGATTGTCATCAAAACACCGAAAGGATCAGAGACCCATAAAATCATTGTGAACTGAGAAACAAAATACATCCTACAAAACTTCAACGATAGCTATGCTACATTCTATCAAATCGCTACTGACTATTTCCCTTTTCACATTTGCGTTTGCATCACTGGCTGGCCCGCGCCCTAAAGCTCAGGTGATTGCGCATGTTTATGAATCCTTCAACAAGGAGGGTTTGATTGGTATAACCGAAGAATCACCGGCTGACAACCCGGCCGACAATATTTTTCATGTGAAGGTCGATCGTCCCATTTGCAGTGAGAGTGTGTGGCTTGAGTACGAACTGGAGGGAGTAGAAGATCACACAGCTGTGTCGCGAAGCATAAACGACCACCTAGCTGTGGGTGGACGTCTTGTAAAGAAGAGAAGGGGCTGGGCTTTACAACAGGAACGCATCGATGGAGCGTGGTTAAGACAGGGGGACAACGTGATCCGGTTCACGTTACCAGAAGGTGCACAACACAGCTATAGAATTAAGAATTTAAAAATTACAGTTGGTGCTGGTGATGACTCTGGCGAACAGATTGTCATCAATCAGCCATCAACGAATTACTACAACAAGAGTGCCTATGTGAAAGGCTTTCTTCCGGAAAACAATCGCGAAAAGATTCAACTCAAAATCGATGGCACGTTGGTTCCCGTCTTCAAAGGCGAGTTTGAAAGCGTGATCAATTTTGAAGGGACTGACTGTAATGTAGAAATGGAACTCGTCTTCCCTGACGGAACTACTCAATGCAAAACATTGACGTACGGAAAAATGGAGTCGGCCGACTATCACTATGCCATCTCCTCGACCATATATTATAAAGAGCAATTCATCAATCCGTCAAAGGCCGATTCAGTTTCATTGCAAGGCGCAGGATTAAAACTTCCTCCAAGCGCATTGAGCAATTCATCGTTCCTATCGATCACCACACTTCGCGATGTGGATATCCCTGCACTCGATGCGGGCATGGTTAATGTAACAGCGAATCATTACGGCTATCGGTTCCTTCCGCACGGCACGCAATTTCTGAAAGAGACCAAGCTCAGAATTCCATTCGATGCAACGAAGATCCCTGATGGCTACACAGACAAAGACATCAAGACTTACTTCTTCGATGAACAAACACATCATTGGATTGCCATCAACTCAGATACACTTTTAGCCAATACAAGCGAAATCATTTCAAGGACTACGCACTTCACGGATTACATCAACGCAATTATCAAGGTGCCTGAATCACCGGAAGCGGAAGCATACAACTCCACATCGATGAAAGGTATTAAGGCAGCCAATCCAACTGCTGCTGTAAACCTGATCAGCCCTCCACAAGCCAACAATACAGGTAGTGCATCTTTGAGTTACCCAATTAATATTCCGGCAGGGCGAAATGGAATGCAGCCTCAACTTGCTATCAGTTACAATAGTGCCGGTGGTAATGGTTGGCTTGGTCTTGGTTGGAATTTAACTGTTCCATCAGTTAGTATTGACACACGGTGGGGAGTGCCTCGTTATGATCAAACAAAAGAAACAGAAACGTACACCATGAACGGTGAGATGCTCACGCCCGTGGCACACCGTGGAACGCTTGCTGCAAGGGCTACTGGCGACAAACAATTTTACCCGCGCATTGAGGGAGCATTCCACAAAATCATCCGCCACGGCAATAGCCCAGCAACCTATTGGTGGGAAGTGACTGACAAGAGCGGCATGAGATATTTCTATGGCGGCTCTCCCGAAACACAGCTCGATAAGACAGCGGTACTGCGCGATGATGAAGACCACGATGCGGGCAACATAGCACATTGGGCGTTGACGGAGACCCGCGATCTCAATGGGAACTTTGTTAAATACCACTATGCACCAAAAATCGCAAACACCGGGTTAGCGAATGGAAACGTAAATGGCTATCAACTCTATGTTGACAACATTACTTACACAGGCCACAACCAGATCGAAGGCCCTTACAAAGTGATATTCACCCGTGAGCAAGGAAGACCGGACGTAACCATCTCCGCCAACCTCGGATTCAAAGAAGTAACGGCAGATCGTTTGAAAAAAATCGAAGTGAAGTTTGGTAATGGTAGCGACAATATCCGCAGCTATGTTTTGAATTACAAACTTGGCGAGTTCTACAAATCACTGGTCAACACCATCAGCGAGTATGATGCCAAAGGAAACCTGTTCAACACTCACACTTTTGATTACTATGATGATGTGAAATCAGCCGGCACGTTCATGGAACAAAGTAAACCGTGGAGCATCCCTGGCCAAGGCATTCACAACACTGAATTTGTCACTCCAAATATGGACGGCTTTTCACCGAAGGCATCGGCCTTGAGCGGCACAAAGTCAACCGATTGGAGTGCGGGTCTAAGCGCATCAGTGGCGTTCGGTCTTCAAAACCCTTCGTGCAAAACACTATCACTCGGTGGCAACTTTTCGTATGCGCACAGTTCAAGCGAGTCGCTGCTCAGCATGATGGACATGAACGGTGATGGGCTCTCCGACAAAGTTATCCTTATCGGTAGCGGGCTTAGCTATTTCCCCAACCTGGGGCAGGGCTCGTTCGGCACAACGCCCAAGGGCATCACAGGCATTTCAAAAATGTACAAAGAAAAGAGTAACAGCCTCCATACCGGCTTCGAAGCGCAGTTGGGCTGCCAGGCATTTTCAGCCGTGGTCAATGCGGGATTGGGCTATTCAAAGTCAACAACAACTGCCTATTTCACCGATGTGAACGGTGACGGGCTGGCTGATCTGGTGGATAATGGAGTGGTAAAATTCAACCACCTCGACCCTGCCACTGGCCTTGTGAATTTTCAGACATCAAGCGGAGGCACACCGAACCCGCTCCTTCCAGGAGGGAACATGATGGACATTGTCACACAGACTGCAGATGAACTCAGAACATTGAGAAACCAAAATCCGCTGCATGATGTAGTAAAAATGTGGCAGGCGCCTTATAGCGGAACGATAAACGTGTTGGGCAGCGTGCAGCTTGTTCCCAGCACCGACCCTTCGCGCAGTGAGTCGCATGCCGATGGTGTGCGCGTGGCGGTTCAGCTGAGAGACACCGAACTCTGGAATATGACCATTGGTGCCAATGATTATTCAGAGCACGCACCATCGGGAGTGAGCAACCTCAACGTCAACAAGGGCGATCGTATTTTCTTCCGCGTTGGTTCAATTGATAATGGATTGTTTGACAAAGTTAAATGGATGCCAGTGATCGAGTATGCTGATCAGGACCTGGCAAAAAAAGATGCGAATGCAAAACCGATCTACCATTTCGAAGCTTCAAAAGATTTTATCCTGGCATCCACGCACCGGATCTCCGGGCCTGTGAACGGAACCGTTAACATCTCAGGAACGTTCACAAAACCACAAACATCAGACGATGTGATCGTGACGGTCATCCACAATGCCAACGATACCATCATTAAGAAAAAGTACAAGTGGAACGAATCGGTCAATGAACCAATAGAATTCAATGCGTTTCATTTGGTGAGTGGAGAGACATTGACCTTCCGTGTGTCCTCATCCACCAACATCGACTGGTCGGCTGTCCAATGGAAGCCGCACGTGGTCTACACAGCTGCGGATGACCCGCAAACGGATGTATCAAAGGCTCCCATTGAAATTTATCCGGTGCCTCAATTCACACTATTTGCTTATCCCGTTCAAAAATCAGCTCCGTGGAAACTGACGGAAAAAGTTGACTCACTGAAAGTAAAGCCACAACTGTCCTTCTCTTCACCAGACCCATTGGGAGTAATCAAATACACAGGAGTTATTAATTTTTCGATTAAAAAAACGGATACCCTTGTTACCAAAGGCGTGCTGGTGATAAATGAGGGAGCTATCATCAGTAAAGACTCTGTATTTAAAATAGCTGCAAAAAAAGGAAGTACTTATTTTTTCGAATACAACAGTTCTGATCCAAAGATCGAAAATTGGCTTGCGAAAGCGGCTACAGCGAAAATCACAGGACTTAAAAAAGACACTGTCGTTGCCTCTGGATTTTACTCGGCACTTCCTGACAAGAACAATAGCGAAGACATCATCTTCGGGCCGCTGTATCGCGGTTGGGGTCATTTTGTTTGGCGTGCTAATGGAGATACGACAACAGCACCGTTGGTACAGAGCTGGTTCAAACTGAATGATGCGTTGAAGAATCCACAAAAACCGGAATCAGTTTCCAGTCCCAGCGATCTGGGTGGAAGTAACGGCACATACGACCCCTCCAAAGACCAGTTCATCATGTTAGTGGCCATGGGCAAGGAGCAACGGTGGCAAGGCTATGATCAGTTCACTTATGTCACAGCAGACTCCATCAGTAGTTCGCGCATGGGCGAAGACGACCTGAGCGCACCGGAGGCAAGTGCCGCAGGCGCAGGCGCCAGAGGGGTAAATAAAATTTCGAAAACCTTGAGCCTATCTGCGTCTGCGGGCGCAGGTGGTGGGAAAGGTTTTTCGGCTAACGGAAGCTACAGTTGGAGCGATGGAAATACATGGGTGGTCTCCGATTTCATGGATATGAACGGTGACCGCTTTCCCGACATCGTAACAAAAGACAAAATTCAATACACCACGGCCACTGGTGGGCTGGAACCAAATTCAACATCGCAAGGGCAAACAATTCAGAACACGTTCACCCACTCAGAAGGTGTTACCGTGGCGGGCTCTGCGCTGATGTCGGAATCAAAACCGAGTACCTTCAACATCAAGAATGTGAAGGTGAGCGTGGGCAACGGTAAAAACACAGGAGGGCTCAACGGCAATTACGCCAAAGGCAACAACCACTCCACCTTCTCGTGGATGGACATCAACGGAGACGGCCTCCCTGACCGGGTGAACAACGATTCTAAGAAAGTGGCGCTCAACCTCGGTTACAAATTTGCCAACGAAGAGACGTGGAATTTCGATGCTATCCAGGAGGGCACCAGTGTGAGCGAGAGCGCAGGCCTCGGTGTTTCGTTCGGCAACGGGAGTGTTTCCGTGGGCGTGGGTTTGTCAAGATCAGATAATTTTGTTGCCACGGCATTGCACGACATCAACGGGGACGGGTTGCTCGATATGATTGCACAAGGTGATCAAATGCGGGTGCGCATCAACACTGGAAACGGTTTTGCTACATCCACGGATTGGAAAGGTGCAAGCCATTTCAACGACAATACCTCAGTGAGCGAATCAGTCAATGGCAGTTTTACAATTGGAATAGACATACCTCCGCCAGTCGCTATTACCATTTACATCAACCCCAACGCCAGCTACGGCCACGGCATGAGCCGCGAGCTGAGTAAGCTCATGGATATTGATGGTGACGGATTCCCGGATTATCTCCAGTCCAACAACGATGGCGAACTCATGGTATCACGCTCTACCATCGGTCGTACCAACATGCTCAAAAGTGTGCAGCGTCCGCTCGGGGCATCGTTCACCATGAACTACCACCGAATGGGCAACACCTATGATCTGCCTCACAACGTGTGGGTGCTCGACACTGTGCGTGTGTTCGATGGCTTCAAAGGCGATGGCGCAGATGAGATGTTGACAACTTACAGCTATGAGAAAGGGATTTATGATCGTCATGAGCGTGATAGTTACGGTTTCGCGAAAGTGGCAACACAAACGCATGACACGCAAAACAACAACCTTGTTTATACAACGGTTACGCAGACTTATGCCAACAATAATTACTATGACAAAGGCCTATTGTTGAACGAGACTATGACCGATGGCTTAGGTCGCAAGTATGTGGTGAAAACAAATCAATTTGAACTCAAAGACATCAACACGGGCGACAACCTATTGCCCATGGCGTTGGACGATAAGGGCAACGCATTTCCCGCATTGACTAATACCATTCAGCAATTTTTCGAAGGTCAGCCCACTGCGGGCAAGACCACTTCAACACAATTTGCTTACGACAAGATCGGAAACGTGATCACTTATACTGACAATGGTGACGCAGGAACCGAAGATGATCTCAAAGCAACAATCGACTACCACGATGTCGATGGTAAATACATCAAAGGAACACCCAAGAAAATTGTGGTGAAGAATGGAAGCACAGTTCTACGCCAACGTGAAGCAGTAATTGACCAAAGTACAGGTGAAGTCACACAGATCAAACAATACCTCGATGATAAAAATATAGCTGTGAACGACATGCAGTATGACAGCTATGGCAACTTGATAAAGATGACGCACCCTGCCAACAGTACAGGGCAACGATTGGCCATCGACTATGTTTACGATGGTACAATAGGTCAGTATCCCATTAAGGTGAGCAACAGTTATGGCTACTCCAGTTCTGCCGATTATGATCTCAGGTTTGGAGAAAGGACAAGCAGCACTGATTTGAACGGAAACAAAATTATATACATCCTCGATGACCTCGGACGTGTAGCAACAATCATTGGTCCTTACGAAAACGGAGGAGGCAGCACTAGCAACTACACGATCAAATTTGAATACCATCCTGAAGCAACAGTGCCTTATGCGCTCACCAATCACTTCGACCCTCAGTACCCGAAGAACGATTTACAGACCTCAATCTTCGTAGATGGCTTAGGAAGAGTACTGCAAACCAAAAAAGATGTGGCGATCTATCAAGGTGATGGCAAAGCTGATACAGAGATGATGAGCGTGAGTGGTAGAGTATACTTTGATGCATTTGGCAGAACAGTGACCTCATATTATCCAACAACCCAGGCTGTGGGTAAGCCGGAGGAATTCATTGTTCCCTATGACCAGGAAGTGAAACCTACTACCACCACTTACGATGTGTTGAACAGGACATTGACGGTAACGATGCCTGATGGCGCACTCGCCCAAACCGACTATGGTTTTGACAATGATCGCGAAGGTAAATCCCAGTTCAGCACGAAAACTACTGATGCAAACGGAAAGCAAACCGAGCAATTCACTGATGTGCGTGGCCGCGTGACCGCGGTGAAGAACTACACGAGCAACAGCCCTGTATGGACAAGCTTCAAGTACAATGCGATCAATGAACAGATTGAAGCAACCGATGATTTGAAACATACTACCCTCAGTACTTATGATAATTTCGGAAGAAGAACGATTCGTAAACACCCCGATGCGGGCATCACTACTTACAGTTACGATCTTGCCGGTAATCTGCAGCAATTAGTAACTGCAAATCTTACAGCCGCAGGATTGTCAATAAATTATACTTATGACTTCGAACGGTTGACACAGACCAATTACCCACAAAACCCGGAGAACAATGTGAAGTATACTTATGGCGCTCCCGGAGACAAGGACAACCGCATAGGAAGGGTAGTGCTGCAAGAAGACGCTACTGGCGCTCAGGAATTTTTCTATGGCCCGCTGGGTGAAGTAGTGAAGAATGTTCGAACGGTGATAATACCACAGCATGACGAGCAGACATTTACTACGGAATGGAGGTACGATACATGGAATCGTTTGACCTCAATGGTTTATCCTGATGGCGAAACGGTCACTTACAATTACAACCTGGGTGGACTGCTCCATGATATGAGTGGCTCGAAAAAAAGCGCGAGTTTCAACTACGTCAACCAATTGGCATATGACAAATTTGAACAGCGCGTGTTCCTCGCGTACGGTAATGGAACAAAGACAACGTATAACTACGAGGCAGACAGAAGGAGATTGAAAAACATGACTGCCCAGACAAGTGCTCAGCGCTTGTTTATGGATAACGTTTACACCTATGACAAGGTGAACAACATACTTGATCTCACCAACAAAGCGCCCGTCCCTGCAGCTAACTTGATGGGTGGGCCGAGCGAGTACAAGTATAACTATGACGACTTATATAGATTAACCAGTGCAAGCGGAAATTACAAGGGCGCGAATGATGAAGAAGCCTATAAACTGGTGATGAGCTACAACTCGGTAGGAGGAATTCTTACCAAGAATCAGAACCACACCAAGCACGGAAATGTGCAGAAGAAGACTACCTACAACAATAGCTATGCCTATGGAGACAGCCAACCACATGCACCCATCCACATTGGTAAGCAGACTTATACTTACGATGCCAACGGAAATCAATTAGGATGGAAAGATGACCTCACAGGTCAACGAAGGAATATTATGTGGGATGAGGAGAACCGAATCAGAGGCATTGAAGACAACGGAGCGTTTTTCCATTATATATATGATGCCTCAGGTGAAAGAGTATTGAAAGGCCGGAGCAGCGGGCAGCGGATATTTGTTAATGGTCAATGGAAAGCAGGTGGCGGGCAGATGGGTAACTTCACGGTTTATGTGAACCCATACATCGTTCTAAAGAGTGGAGGCTACACCAAGCACTTCTATATTGAAGGTAAGCGTATAGTTTCTAAACTCGGAGGTGGTTGGGATAATAATGGACAAGGACCACTAAAGACCGCGGGCGATGGAAAAGTAGATTACAACTCGAAGAGACAGCAACTATCTGACGGTATTGTCAAGAATTTAAAATTCTTAGGTGCAGAAGGGCAGATACTAACTGCTGGTAAAAGCGGAAAAGTCCCTCCAGGCCAAGTGAATGGGACCGGGAATATTACGGAGGCATTTAGATATTTCTTCCATCCAGATCATCTCGGGAGCACAAGTTATATTACTGACGCGAGTGGGGAAGTTTTCCAGCATCTTGAATACTTCTCATTTGGAGAAACTTTCGTAGACGAACACTCAAACACTGACAGAACCCCTTATTTATTTAATGGGAAAGAATTGGATGAGGAAACTGGCTTGTATTACTATAGTGCGAGATACTATGATGGTGCAACTTCGGTCTGGGAATCGGTCGATCCTTCGTCAGAAGAACCCGAGCAAGAGGGGAAATCTCCATACGCATACGCTTGGAACAATCCAGTTCGATATGATGATCCTGACGGCAAATGTCCTAACTGTGTAACGGCAGCCATTGGTGCCGGAATCGGTGCTTTGATAGGCGGGGGAATAGAATTAGGAGCTCAGTTATATAGAGGGGAGAATGTAAATTGGAGAAAGGTTGGTGGCAGTGCTTTACAAGGTGGAATAACGGGTGGAGCAGCTGGATTTACTGGGGGCGCGAGTTTGTTGGTAACCGCTGGTGTCCTTGGGGGGGCTAATGCAGTTGGTGGAGCATTAAATAAGACAATCAATGGTGAAAAGATAACTGCAAAAAGTGTAATAACTGATGCAGTGGTTGGGGCAGTAGTTGGAGTTGCCTTTAGTGCAGCAGGAAAATATCTTGGGAATAAGGCTAGTGCTTACGCTAACAAATGGAGTAAAATAGGTTCGACAGGCGTTGTGGGAGAAACTGCTCTGAAAGAGCTTGGTGGCGAATCCCAAGTATTTTTTAGGACGAGTCAAGGAGGTAGGTACATCGACCAATTAGTCGAGGGAATGGCACACGAATCCAAGGTTGGATATACTACACTTACTCAAAGTGTAAAAACCCAAATAGCCAAAGATGCCGAATTAACTGCCGGAAAAGAGATTAAAGGAGCTGTTTGGCACTTCTTTAAGAGCCCAAAAACTGGTTTAGTCGGTGCATCAAAACCACTACTTGACGAATTAAAGCGCAAAGGAATTGCTTATATTATTCATGATTAAATTAATTTAATTCTAAAACTCATGTATCGAATCATCGATGATTTGCCGTTGGGATTAAATTTTACTAACAAACCCAAGGAGCAACTCAAATTATATGGCGAATGGTTTAAAATGAATCGTGAGAAGAGATTGAATGTTTTATCGGAAGAAGTGAAAGCGACTCCCGGATTTAAAGAATGGTATCCATCTTTCACTCCTGAATCTTTGAAAACATTAGGTGCTTGGTTAAAGCTCAATGTGAAAGTGGAAAAATTATCTCCAGAAAAATATATGGAGAAGAAGGGGAAGGTCCCTTCATATATTGAGGTTAATGATTGGGAAATGACTGCGGAAACATATTCCAAGCTAGTTGATGTGGGAATTTATTTTGGCGAGGTATTTATCCAAACACATCCTGGGCTTAAATGGGAGCAGTTCTTTTCAAAAGTTAAGAACGATGCAAGCCATGGACATATGGTAATTAAAGGTTTTGGTCGAAAAGAATTAAACCCAATCAGAACAATGTCTGTAATAGGGCTGGGTTTGGCTGATAATACAACTAACGAAAATGGTCTTGCGGAGCTCTATGAGTTTTGGAAATCCTATCTTCCTGCTAAAGCAAATTAAGTACAAGAAACATTCAGCTTAACCAGAAGGGATTTGTGAATTACAAACCGTTTGAGAAATGTAACAGAATGACGAGAAGTTGTAATTTAGAAATCACAGAGTGTCCGGGACGGATGACTTTGATTTTCTCCGCAGAGTTACCTGTTTCAAGAACTCTGCGTGAACTAAAATGAATTTCCATCAAAGCGGAGTCTCCGAGAGAGATGAAAAAGAGTGATAGCAGGGTCTCCGGGTCTAATATGGAATCAGAAAATTTTAAACCAAATAAATAAAACAAATGAAAAGCAAACTTTTAACAATTGTACTTTTAGTTTCACTGGCCTTGGTGCAGTCATGCAGCAAATCTTCAACATCTCCATCACTGAGTATTGTCGGAACCTGGAAACTGATTACCGAAGAAAACTACAATTGCCCAACATCTACTGATAACAAAGTGTACACGTGTGGCACTTACACCTATTGCCAAACCTATATTTTCAAGGCTGATAAAACTTTTACTGTTTTGAAGAGTTCGGATAACTCCACTCTTTGGACTGGCACGTATATTTCTACAGGCACTTCAATTTCATTATCCTATTCTGGCAGCGTGAATCCAGACGTATGGCAGATTTTGTTATCGGCCAACACTTTTGTCCATGTCACACCTGGTGGTAGTTCTTGCTCCACTAAGGACACTTATCAGAAACAGTGATTGGAAAATTTGTTTTGTGGTTCACCACGAAGGCTGATTATTATTTTCCTCAGCAAAAATTACCTATATGAAATACATTCTCACATTCTCTGTCATTTTGTTCTATTCGCTCACTTCGTTGGCAGATACTTATTTCAAGGGCACCGTTGTTTTTACAAATGGGAAATCGAGAAACGGACTGATTGAAGGAACGTTGTATGAAAAATATGTCTTGTTTAAAGCCTCTGAAAACGCAACACCGGAAAAAATTGAGTCGTCCACATTAAAGGCAGTAATACTCAATGTTAAAAACGAGGTCAAGGAATATCACTTGCTGAAAGTTTATCTGGCGTGGGGGCAAAAGCGAATGAGTGACCCTAGTTGGATTCGAGTTGTTGAAAAGGGCATAGTTACTTTGTATGTCATTGGTTCCACTATGTCTAGCCATAACGGAATGAACAAAGCCGGCTTTGAAGATTATTATTGCATTAGAGAGGGAGAACCTGCAGCCAAGATGATCGCCAACATTTCTTCTCTAAATAACAATCAAACCTTCAGAGCAAAAGCACCATTATACTTTGCCGACTATCCTGAACTTGCCGCAAAGATTAAATCCAAAGAATACACTTGGAAAGATCTCATTCCGGTAATTAAGGAGTACAATAAATGGGCAGCAAAGAAGAAGTAATGCTAAAGCGCGAGTCATGGTTTGATCAAAAAATATTTTATGCTTAATAGTTCTTTAAAGACAGTTCTTCTTTTCTATATTTTGACTGCGTGTTTGACGAGCTGTCATAACGATAGCACTGTTCCAACTGCACCTAATGAAATGCTTGCCTCATCTTTGGTGGCCTCGCAGCAAATCTCCATTTACAAATACAATAGCTCTTACAGCAACGCTGCACTTGGCTTCGAATTCAAGGCCAAAGCAAATGGAATTGTGTCTGGGCTAGGCTGCGCCTCTCCGGCAATCGGTAGCTACACGCTCACCCTATTTAAAGTTGATACAGTGAATAAAACCGGATCATTGATTGCTACGCAACCTATTTCAATAACAGCAAAAGATACGGTAAACTTCAAGTTTAAATATGCGTACCTGACATCAAAGGTGTCGGTCTCAAAAAACAATTATTACCGAGTTACGGTCAATGGAGATTTCTCAGCTTACGATTATTTAGCATTTCCAGCGGGAAGCAAGTATGCGCTGCCGCTAGCTTTACCAACCGATTCAAAAGTACTATTCACTAAGGGAGTGGCGGGCTACGCCAACCTCTATCCAGGCACCGAGTACGCAACTTATATGTTTCCTGCAGATGTTGTGTTGCAATTTCCTTAGTCACTTTGCGATTTGTCTTTGGTAATGGAAAATGTTTTCCTCTTCGTATTATTCAAGGCCCACTTGAAAAAAATCATCTACTCGACCTTTAAACGGCAACATGCCATCTTTATAACTATGCTTAAAAAATCCCTTATTTCCCTGTCTTTATTAATCTTGCTTTTTTCTTCTTGTTCCAAACACAATGACGTTCAGCCCGCCACCAACGCAAAAGCGTGCTTCACGGCACCCACAACCGCGAGCGTAAGCGTGCCCGTTACATTCAATTCCTCGTGCACCGTGAATGCCAGCGCTTACCTTTGGGATTTTGGTGATGGCACTGCAACGTCAACCGATCCGAACCCGGCACACGCCTATTCAAAGGCCAGCTCATTTACGGTGAAGCTTACTGTAACAGCCGCAAATAAATCGGTCAGCCTTTTTTCGGCAACGATCACCACTTCAAAATTACCGGCAGCTTACCACATGTCAGACATCACAGCGGACGAGACATGGCAGGCGGGCTACCTTCACTATGTCTATGGCCAAGTCAACATCCGCAACGCCACCGTCACCATCCAACCGGGCGTCACCGTTCTTTTCTCGAACGGAGCAGAACTGAATGTAGGGCCTGACCCCTATAAATCCACCAGGGCACAGCTCATAGCCAACGGAACTACGACCGCACCTATCATTTTCACCGCGGATTCGCAAACTCCAACAGCAGGTTTTTACAACTGGATATCTTTTGGAAAGGGCGGCAATGGCCTAAGCTCAATGACCTATTGCACGGTAGAATATGGCGGATACGCCTACGGTAGTGGATCCTTCACTGGAAACCTTAAGGTAAACAACACAACAGTGGCCATAGAGAATTGCACCGTTCGTCACAACAAAGGAGCAGGTGTATTCACTTACGATTCTGCAGTATTTGTAAAGTTCAACAACAACTCTTTCACCGATTACGAGACCTATGCCTTGGAAATGTCGCCCAACACTCCACACAGTATTGGTACAGGAAACTCATTTGGGACAAAGCCCTTCGTCATTGACGGTGGCCAGTTCAAGCTTCCTTCCGCCACTTGGCCTGCGCTCGGACTCGACTATATCCTAGCTGGCCAGGTCACCATAGCCGCAACAGACACAACCAGTACCAACACCCTGACCATTGCGCCAGGTGTTACAATACGTGCAGCCAACAAAGTCGCAAGTTTCCAGGTCGGTAGTCAGACAGCCCCGACAGGCCCTACCCTTAACCATAAAGGATCATTAGTGGCCGTGGGTACAGCAACAAGCCCCATCACGTTCACCTCTGCCAGTGAGACACCCACCCCTTATGACTGGGCCGGGATTATTTTCTACTATGGGAACAAGAACTCTGTCATGAAATACTGCAACCTCTCCTATGGGGGCAGTTTTGGCTACAACTACAACAACGCTGGACAGATTACGGTTACAGCTCCCTCGAACGTGTCCGTGACCAACTGTACTTTCACCAACTCCGGGACATGCGCGTTCAATGTTGACCCAAAGGGCAACGGCAGTTTCCAGAGCTTCGACTACAACACCATAAACAATGGCTCAACTGCTGACGGTGTGTACATCCCCGCCAACACTGTACACATCTTGGGCAAAAACAACACAATTACGGCCAAACGAGAAATAACCATTGGTGGTGGGTTCTCAATCCCCAGTGCCACCTGGCCTAAATTCACCTGGCCGTATTATATCGATGGCATAATCGGCATCAGTTCACAATCATCGAGCGGTGCATTCCTGACGCTGACGGCAGGCTCTGAGTTTCGGATGCTTACATCGAACAGTGGGTTCATAGTCGGTGACGATCTCCCAACCTCTAGTTTCAAGGGCGGGCTTGCTGCCGTTGGTACTGCCGCTGCACCGCTCAAGTTCACGTCCGCCAAGAGCCCCGCAGCACCAGGCGACTGGTATACCATCCAATTCGGAGGAACCTCACTTTCGGGAAGTAAGCTCCAGTATGCGATAGTTGAATATGGTGGCAGCACCTTGGGAAATGTGTACATCGAACGTACCACTGTACCAACAGTGACATACTGTACCATCACCAATTCCATGACTTATGGCGTGATCACTAACTCATGCATACCTACGGTCAGCAACATTACTTATTCCGGTAATACTTCAGGAAACACGTACAGCGGTTCGTGGTAGGAGGGGAGCGTTAATAAAATTAGCCTGGCATCCAACAAAACCGATGGTTTTGTGGTGCTCGGCTTTTTTTTATTTTACAAACGAATCTGAACGGCAATCGGTAACTACACGCTCACCCTATTTAAAGACACAGTGAATAAGATCGGATCATTGATTGCTACGCAACCCATTTCAATAACAGCGAATGATACGGTAAACTTCAAGTTTAAATATGCTTACCTGACATCAAAAGTGACTATTTCAAAAAACAATTATTACCGGGTTACGGTAAATGGAGATTTCACTGCTTATGATTATTTAGCATTTCCAGCAGGCAGCAAGTACGCACTGCCGCTAGCTTTACCAACCGATTCAAAAGTACTATTCACTAAGGGAGTGGCGGGCTACGCCAACCTCTATCCAGGCACCGAGTACGCAACTTATATGTTTCCTGCGGATGTTGTGCTGCAGTTTCCTTAGGATGTTTCTCTTCTTTGGGCTGCGCATTTCTTGGCCTTGATAATTGGTTAACTTGTCATGCTACTTTTTTTATGCCGATGACAAATCAACAGACAGCTATTAAGACAACCTATTTCAGTATTGCAGGAAATACTATGCTAGCTGCGATCAAGTGGCTGGCTGGTTATTTTGGTAATTCCTATGCTCTGATTGCAGATGCTATTGAATCCACCTCAGATATCTTCTCCTCTCTATTGGTTTTGTTTGGACTTAAATATGCTCATAGGCCAGCCGACAAGAATCACCCTTACGGGCACGGACGGGCGGAGACATTAGTTACTTTCGCTGTTGTTGCCTTTCTGGTTACGTCAGCTACAATCATCGCTTACGATAGTATCAAAAACATACAGACACCACATGACCTTCCCAAATCATATACACTTTACATTCTTGGGGCCATTATAATATGGAAGGAGATTTCATTTCAATTGGTGATGAAAAGAAGTAAGCAAACCAATAGTTCAGCATTGAAAGCTGACGCGTGGCATCATCGAAGCGATGCAATCACATCTGTAGCTGCATTTATTGGAATTTCTATAGCCTTGATCTTTGGTAAGGGCTACGAATCTGCAGATGATTGGGCAGCACTCTTCGCCTCAGGTTTTATCCTCTATAACGGTTACCTTATTTTTCGTCCCGCACTTGGAGAAATTATGGATGAAAATTTACATGAAGAGCTTGTAGAAAAGATTAGACAGATTTCACTGACGGTTGAAGGAGTGATCGGTACCGAGAAATGTTTTATTCGTAAAACAGGAATGACTTATCATGTTGATCTTCACGCCAGGGTAAACGCAAACATATCTGTAAAAGCAGGGCATGCTATATCTCACAGGTTAAAGGATGTGCTAAGGCGAGAAATACCTGAACTGGAGAATGTATTAATTCATATTGAACCGAATGAATAAACTTCTTGCTCAGTGGTCAAAGCGTAAACCACGTTTTTAGGTTTGATAATGTTTTAAATATCTTGCCACAGAATGGCCCACATAAAGAACTAAACTATCAACATGAGTAAAATCTACTTCGCTGGTATTCTATTATTCCTTAGTCAATTGACCTTCGCACAGCAAGCCCCAACACCTTTTGAAGGCATTGACCAGACTTGGCAAAACGGGGCCGACCGCAGAGATTCTTCCCTTTTCAAGAACTTAAAATATTTCACACCCGCAGTTTTCATTGATGTCAATTACAACTACTCCTTCAACAACCCGATTGACAATACCGTAGTGGGTTCAACGGCTCTTGCCCGATGCAATGAAATGCAGTTGGCGGCTTTGCATTTTGGTGGCGACTTTAGTGTCGACAACGTGCGGGGACGAATTATGACTCAGTTTGGTACGCGCTCTACTGTAATCCCAAGAAATGACATAAGCCCTTACCGTGGGCAATATGATATGGCAAATATCTATAGGTATTTAAGCGAGGCTTATGCAGGTTATCATTTTAATAAGTGGTACGGTATCAATGTAGATGCAGGATTATTCATGTCTTATATTGGCCTGAACTCTTTTTATCAAGCTGAGAATTGGGAATACCAAGCATCATTTACTTCTGACAATACGCCTTGGTTTTTTAATGGATTGAGGGTTCAAATTTTCCCTACGAAGAATATTAAAATTGAACCTTGGATCATTAACGGATGGCAAAGTTATGGCAAGTTTAACAGTATGCCGGGGCTTGGAGGAAGCTTTACTTACATGTCCAACAAAAGTAATCTAAAAGTGATCACCAATAATTATTACGGTTCTGATGCCGCAGGAATTCCTGCCAGAAAAAGATTTCACTCTGATAACAGCATGATTGTTCGCTACTACAATAAACCTGGCAGGAATGGAATCACCCGAATGGCTTTTTCTTTAACCGGTGATATTGGATTTGAAAAAGGTGGTGGAGTGAATGGGTTTGACAATAGCGATCCGGTAAATCCCGCACAATATTTTATGAGTGCCATGTTTTATAACCGAGTGTGGTTTGCTAAGAATAAAATGGCATGGACGATTGGTGGGGGCGTGATGAAAAACCCAGGTCGATACCTTGTTCTTTATCCAACAGGACAAGCAAGTCCCTTACCCAACCCCAATAACCCAATTCAAACTGCAGGTGCCTTTCCTTTTGATACCGCTGCGGGCACTCAGTTTCAAGGATGGGATTGCTCCACCAATATCGATTTCATGCCGTCACAGTATATTACTTTTCGTATCGAGGCAGTTCATCGCGAAAGCAGTGTACCCTATTTTGCAGGGCATGGAGGTGTAACATCTCAAAGTGGGTATTCTTATACTCCGTTAGATCCTAACTGGAGGCCAGACCTGACCACGTGTGAAACCAAAATCATTTTTGCATTGCTTTTCAGGTTATAGTATCTCTCAGTAACACCTGGAATTTAAAAACCAAAACCAGGACCTTTGCAAGTCGCTGGTTTTAGCTGTTTGGTTTTGATTGTGTGAGAAGAACGCAAAGGATGTTATAAAATTGAGATATTAAAACCCCCATAAATGGGGGTGAGATAATTTGGAGCCCGCTTCACCTATTAGCTATATTGAATCATACTTATAGTTCTATGACGGCTGGTGTTAGGGGAATCAATGTATATGGCAAGGATATCATTTGGGTTGATTATGAGGGATGCAAGACCTCTGACCAAATGATTCAGGTCTTTGATGAAGCAGTTGAATTTTTGATCAAGAGAAATGAGTCGTCTTTAGTGCTCACCAATTTTAAGGACACTTTCTTTACCTCGCCATTTTTGAGGCACGTTGAACAAGAAGCTCCTCGTGTTGCTCATTTGATAAAACGAAGAGTATTTGTTGGGATGAACAAGCCAAAAAAAATGATCTTGAAAGGGCTTAACTCTAATCTTGATCAATTTGCTTTTGATTCTGAACAAGAAGCGATAGCGTTCTTAATCAAGGATTGATTGGTGCATAGATCCCCTAGAGAGGAACTTCCAAACATTCAATTACTTCGACCGAAATGAAATCCAAAGAGAAACTTAAATCTCTGTTGCCTACAACGTTATCGTAGGTGCATTTGTCCCTTGTTCTTTCTCGTATCGTTTACGCTCTACCAAGTAGTATAATGGAGGAATTACAATGGGAGCAAATATTAATGTGCTGGTAAGCCCACCAATGATTACCGTAGCCAATGGTCTTTGCACATCTGATCCAATGCCGGTGCTGATGGCCGCAGGAACTAAGCCTACGATAGCTACAACTAAAATCGAAAGAATTGCTCGAAGTTGTTCTCCGGAAGCGATGATCACAATTTCTTTCAACGTGCCTCTGTGAATCTCTTCGGTACGTTTTATAGCTGAAACTAAGAGAACGCCAGCCATTACCGATATGCCAAAGATGGAGACGAATCCAACACCTGCTGATACATTGAAGTGATAGCCGCGAAGGATCAATGCAAAAATACCGCCACCTAACGCAAACGTTATGCATGACATAGTCACTAAAGTATGCTTGGAATTTTTGAAGAGAGAGAATAGCAAGGATCCAACAAGCAGTATGGTTAGCGGAATTGTTATTGAGAGCTGCTTGCCGGCACGTTCAAGATTTTCATACTGACCACCATAAATCACTTTGTACCCTTTGGGGATATTTACCGACTTCTCAATTTTATCACTTACCTCAGCCACAAAACCTCCCTGGTCGCGTCCGCGTATGTTGGTGCGGACGGTAACCATTCTCTTTCCGTTAATTCTGTAAATATTGGTTTGCCCTTCCACATAATTGATATCGGCCAATTGGCTCATTGGAATAAATGCTCCGCTCGCAGAGGGTACCTGAAGATTTCTGATCGCTTCTATCGTATTCCTGCTCTCAGGTAAAAATCGTGCAACAATATCGTAGCGTTTAGTTCCATCATAAACCTTCGAAATGGTTTTGCCACCGATCGCGGCTTCGATCATTCCCTGAATATCGATCACGTTGATTCCAAAGCGCGCAGCATTTTCGCGATCGATGTTGATCGCCAGTTGAGCTTGTTCACCTTCTTGCTCAATATTTACAGCTACAGCTCCTTGCATGTTCCTTACGATCTCAGCAATACTGTCGCCTTTGGTGCGCATGAATTCCAAATCATCGCCCACTACAGAGATAGCAAGATCAGCTGCACTACCTGTTACAATTTCCATTACCTGGTCAATGATTGGTTGACCGGTGGAGAAGAATGCACCTGGGAAATGATTTTGCAAATCCGTTTGAATAAGGGATACCAATTCCTTTTTCTTGATCGTATCACTCCAGAGTTTGTATTCTTTCAAACCCACTAAGATTTCAGTACGATTAGTAGGGAAGGGGTCGGTACCGTCATCGTTACGACCTGTTTGTGTGATCACATAATCGATGGGAGGATACTTGGTAATTATTTCCCTGATCTTGGGTGCAATCTTTGCGTTCTCCTGGATAGTAACTCCTGCCGGCATGAAGCATCTCAAAAAGATTGATCCTTCATCAAGCTCCGGCAAAAATTCTGTACCAAGTCTCCCTGACAAAGAAATTAAACCAAGCACGACAGTGAATGCAATGATCACTACGGTCTTTGGGAAACTAAGCATCACCTGAAGAAACTGTTCGTATTTTTTTTCAACCCAATTCAGGATAGGGTTTTTCCTATGCGGAACGGGCTTCTCCAGATTTGAAAGAGCCTTTTTATAGGCAAAAGAAATCAATACGGGAATTAATGTGAGCGCGCATACCATTGAGCCGATGACAGCGAATGACAGTGTAAGAGCCATGGGCGAGAATAGTTTTCCTTCGACACGCGTCATGCTAAGGATCGGCATGTACGCCAGCATGATAATGGTGATGGAGAAAAATATTTCACGTCCTACTTCCTGGGCAGCGAGCAAAGTGATTTTAATAATGCCTTGTTCTTTTTCCTCGGGGGTAGCGCTCCTGTATTTGCGGATGAGGTGCTCGGCCATAATACAAGCTCCATCTACGATAATACCAAAGTCGATGGCACCCAATGAAAGAAGGTTGGCCGGAATGCCTGTAAGTCGCATCATGATAAATGCAAACAGAAGTGCAAATGGGATTGTGAGCGCTACAACCAGGGCTGATCGGATGCTTCCTAAAAAGAAAATGAGGATGATGACCACGATAGATACTCCGGCAAAAAGTGTTTCGCCTACGGTTTCAAGAGAGTGATTAATTAAGAAGCTTCGATCGTACAATAATTTGATTTTTACTTCCTCAGGCAATTCATTTTCCTCCATCAACGCGATCTTGTCTTTCACGAGTTTGAGCACCTCACTGGGGTTCTCGCCTCTGCGCAACAGAATAATTCCTTCTGTACCGCTGTTGCTTTCGATCTGTTCTGCTTTAAAGGTGTAACCCAATATTCCAGAGGGTGGAGGAGGGGCAATTTCAACGGAAGCAATATCGCGAATGAAGACAGGTACACCTCTTACTGAAGTGAGCACAATGTTTTCAATGTCAGTCGCTGATTTGATCGCACCAAGTCCACGCACAGCGAATCCTTGTCCGCCTCTTTCAATAACATTTCCTCCGCTGTTTTGATTATTTCTTTCAACGGCTTCAATTACATCTTGAAGATTGATTCCGTATTTTCTTAGGCGCTCTGGTGAGGTAAGAATTTGAAATTGCTTGATGGGCCCGCCAAACGTAGCGATGTCAGCAATACCCCGCACTTGCAGTAAGAATGGACGGATGATCCAGTCCTGCATATCACGCACTTGTGTTGGACTGAATGTAGGTGGCGCATCTACCACATAACGTAGGATTTCACCAACAGCGGTAGTCAGCGGAGCTAGTTCAGGATCTACACCATCTGGAAGTTCTGCACTGCGCAAACGCTCCAGCACCTGCTGACGGGCAAAGTAATCGTTAGTTCCATCTTCAAAAGTCAATTGCACTACTGATAAGCCGAAAATGGTACGGCTTCTTCTGTCTAAGACTTTGGGCACATTGTTTAGTGCACGTTCAATCGGTATCGTTACTTGCAATTCAACTTCTTCAGCTGCACGACCATTGTATTTGGCAATGATAATTACGTTGGTATCTGCAATATCAGGGTAGGCTTCAATTTTCAATTGAATAAAGCACCAGAATCCTATACCGGAAATGATTGCGGCAAGAGCAATCACCATCCAGCGATTGGTGAGAGAAAATATTAATAGCCCGCGGATCATGTTATTTTATTTCCAAACTTCTACTTGACTAACTACAATAAATCCTGATTTCACTTTTTTACGAAATTCTGTCAATACCGTGTTTACTTTTTCATCTTCATCCACAAAGGTGATTACCATAGGAGGTTCATCAAACGAGAATAACTGACCGGGTCTTTTGATTTGATGATTTTCACCAAATCCGGCTTCGCCTCTGAACATGGTTGCACCAATCACCTTATGATTCACCAAAAACTCCATGAGGAAATCGCCCATTGGTTTATCATGGGAGTATTTGTCCTTGTCGAAGAATATGCTTGCTTGCTTCATGTGTTCGAGAGTTTAGGTTTGAGGTATTGAGGTAGTCTATTCGATGTAATCTTCAATTCAGAATTTTTCTTAAGTTCTAATGCTGGCTTAATATCCAAATGAAAGTCCTTTGAGCTGCATCGTACCATGCACAACCACTTTATCTTTCTCGGTGATCCCACTAAAAATAATCACATTGCCACTCGCTTGCTGTCCTGTATTGACTGGCCTTCTCTCGAATTCGAGCTCACTATTTTTTACGAAGACGTAATCCTTGCCCATTACTGTGATCAAGGCTTCTTTAGGAACGGCAAGAAATTTTCCTTGGTCCAATCCAAACTTGGCAACGCCAAACATTCCAGCTTTTAGTTTTCCATTCGGGTTGGTAATTACAATTCGCACTTTCACCATGCGCGTAGTGAAATCTACCACATCACCGATGCTTTCAACTCTTCCGTTGAAGTTTTCATTCGGAAAAGAATTAAAATTCAACTGACACTGGCTTCCTACATTAACCTTGCTCAGCTGGTTCTCTGGCAGATCACACAATGACCAAACTGTTTTAGCCTGAGCTCTGCGCAAAGCATCAGGATCAAAACCACCTAACTTTAATTTGGCTTCGTGCTCAAGGTTGGAAGCCTTTTCGTTAATCAAATTAGTTTCTTCTAAGGCCAATGCGGTCTGGGCTTCCAGTACTTCACGCCCCGATGCTGCACCGTGTTGTTGTAAATCTTTAGCCCGGTCTAATTCAATCTTTCTTTGCTTAATAGTTACATTCTGAATTTGATTGATGTTAGCTAAATGCTGAAGAAGTTGAGTGTAATTGGAAGTCAGCTCCGGATTATCAAACAAGACCAGATTCTGATTTGGGTTTTCCTGGCTGGGCACTACTGTTGCTACTACTCTGGCGGGTGCAACAAGGTTAGTCAGTTGTTCGGAGGAGGGCACGGATTGAGCGATAAAATAATCTGCTGTCTTCTTATCTGAAAACTGAATCAAGCGGCCGTTGTCGGTCACCTTGGGTTTAATAACTTGAATAATGGTCTGATGTTCCTTTTTACCACAAGCAACCACCATCAACACCGCAAGTAAAAACGTTAACTTCTGCATGATTTACATTTGATTAATAATACCCGTAACAAACAACAACCGGACATAACTTTGATGATAAGACAATAACTCATTGAGGTATAATTGTCTGATATCAAACCAACTTCTCTGCGCATCTAAAAAATCGATAATAGTAGTACCTCCTCTCAAGTAAGAGTACTTAACATTATCAAGCACCGTTTGAGACTGATTTAAAATGTTCTCGTATTTTTTCAGGTTTTCCTTTTCAATTTGATAGGCTTGAAAAGATGAAAGCACTTCTGTGCGCAATTGCAATTGTGTTGTTTTTAAATTCTGTTCAGCTTGCTGTTGCAGATATTTCGATTTTTCGCGTTCGCCCTGGTTACGATCTAAGATGGGGAGCTTGATTGTTCCGAAAAGACCAACATAAGGCACAGTGTTTTGCGGGTTCCAGATTACACCAAGTTCGGGTGTTGGTAATACAAATGCCCTCTGCAATTTCACATTGCTTTCAGCTACCAATATGTTGCTTTTCGCAGCTTGGATATCGTTTCTGTTGGCGAGCGCCAGATTGTACAGTGAATCAAAGTTATTGGAGATCGTAATTGTTTCAATTGCTGATTTAAGATCAACGTCAATACTATCGGTTGTTCCTACAAAAAACTTAAGCCTCTGAATTTCACTTCGAAAATCTTTTCGTGCGTTGATCAATTGAAGATTGTATTGCTCCAATAAAAGCTGAGTGCGCATCAAATCAGTTTGAGTGATCACCTGATTACGCAAACGCGCCTTGTTGATTTTTACCAAACTATCCAGATTAGTATAGGCCTGCTGAAGTAAGTCTAGTCGTGATTCGATGATCCAGGTTTCGAGCCATTGATTAGCGGCATCAAACGAAAATCTCCTCACGGTTTCTCCAAATCCCTGCTGGATCAAATTCAAGTTTTGATTGGCGAATTCTATTTTTGATCTTCTTAATGCAGGAAGTTGAAATGGACGAGTGACCTGCCACCATACCTGACGATTGATTGAATTGTGAATATCCGTTCCTTGCGGGTAGTATTTTGAATTAGCAAGTAAGAGCGTTTGGTTATTAAGAATTGGATTTGGCCTTAGCTTCGAAGTGGTCACATCGCTTTGCGCGATATTGATATTGTACTCTTCTGTTTTTAAGAATGGGTTATTCGTTCTGGCCGAAGCAAGTGCTCCCTGAATAGAGTAGGTTGTTTGGCTATTCGCACTTAAAGTAAACCAGCAAAGCCCAATTATTATTAATAAAAACTGCATGAAGAACGTAGCAATGAAATGAGTGACCGTTTAAAATTGCGCTAATCTCACAATGTTACGAGATTTTTTTGTGAACAGACTCCTTTTCAGCTCTTGTTTTCCCTAAAAAGGGGCATAGTCAGGCAGCCTGAACTCTAGCTCTTTGATAGAAGAAAACAGGAACCCGCAGATCACTTTGGGGTAGAAGTAGGTAGATTTTTGAGGCATGGTCGAGCCGCTATGACAAACCTTTTTTACTTCTTCAATAGAAACCTCTTGTGTGATGATGGCCATTTGAACATCACCACCTTTAATAACCTTGGTCAGGCAGTCGCTGAAGCTTCTATCAAACGCAATATTTTCAGAAGCGCGCTGCTCTTTGCCTGGTATGCCCAATATTTTTTCGATAATGAAATAGTGCATCACTGTAAGATCTAGTTCTTTCACTTCTTGAGGGAAATGCCAGCGCATGGTAGATAAGGCTTCAGGTTTCAATTTCACTTTGAATGCCCTGTCTTTAAAGATGAGGCCGAATGCCCATTTCTTACCTATGATAATTTCATTCAACGTATCGGCATCTTCAATTTCGCGAACAACGAAATCTTCGCTGAGTTGACTAATGATTTTATCAGGATCAAAATTCTTCAAGTTCTTGATCAAGCGATGCGTTGGCAAAATCCGAAGGTCTCCTGCTTCGGTGTTGGTCAAATACATCAAATGAAAATTGTAACCTTCGTTGCCGGTGTGGTTGGGATTGGTCTCTGCACATTTTTGCATATGCACCAGAGAGCTTTCATATCGGTGATGACCATCCGCCAGGATCACTGATTTATCCTTCATGACGGCCATGAATTTCTTGATCACCTCCGCATCATGAATCACCGCTAACACATCGCGCACACCTTGATAATCTTCGACTTCATAAATCGGATTGGTGATGGCGGCATCCATGTACTTTTCCAATTCAAAACTTTCATCTGTGTAAAGCCCATGCGTGGGACTCACATGTAACTCAGTCTTTTCTAAAAGTTCAATCCGATCATTCACCGATTGAGGAATTGTATTTTCGTGACGAAGAATCACATTCTCCTCGAATGCGTAAGTGCGGATATGGCAAACGAAACCCTTCCTGCATTTTTCTTTTGAATCGCCCGCTTGCTTGAAATACTGATAGTAAACAAAAATGGCCGGCAGCTTGTCCTGGATGATTACTCCATCATCCTTCCAGGTAGACAAAAGTTTTTTCGCCTTTGTAGCGGCATCGGGTGGCTTAGGAACGGAAAGATGAATGGAGTTTAGGGGATTTTGATATAACGCTGCGCGCTGCTTATCAGAAACCACATCGAAAAGTGGTGCAGTCACCAGCCCAATATCGTTAACGATTTGATTGTTGTAGCGCCACGCGCGAATGGGTTTGATCTCGGCCATACTTTAATTCAATATTTGAAATTCAATGTTCAAAATTAGCACGATACCCAATTTTGAATTTAAAACATTGAATTTGGAATTTATTATACTCTGTTTTTTCTCCACTTGCTTCCTGTTGAAGGAACCGTGCTGTTATTAGTTGAAGTTTGCTTTGTTGAAGAGATTAATTCAACCGCCAAAGCAGACGCAATCATTCCTTCTTCATTAGATGCCTCTTCTTTCAAATACTCTGGCTTAAAGTATTGCTCCACAAATTTGGTTGAGAAATTACCTGAGCGGAATGACTCATGCTTCATTACAAAATTGCAAAAGCCAAGGGTAGTTTCTACTCCTGTGATTTCATAGTCATCGATGGCGCGGATTGTTTTTTCAATAGCTCGTTCACGTGTTTCATCATGACAAATCATCTTCGCGATCATCGGGTCGTAATAGAATGGGATTGCCATTCCCTGTTCAAAACCATCATCCACTCGGATGCCATGTCCTTGAGGTCGTTTATATGTTTTTAATGTGCCAATGTCCGGGAGGAAGTTGTTGGTAGGATCTTCAGCATACACACGTACTTCAATCGCATGTCCGTTGATTTTCAAATCTTCCTGCTTGAAGGGAAGTTTTTCTCCCTCGGCTACCTTGATTTGCAGTTTTACCAGATCAAGCCCGGTGATTTGTTCGGTTACCGGGTGTTCTACTTGCAAACGCGTGTTCATCTCGAGGAAATAGAAATTCATTTTGTCATCGAGAATAAATTCGATCGTTCCGGCATTGAAGTATTTTGCTGCCTTTGCTGCATTGACTGCCGCTTCACCCATTTTTTTCCTGAGCTCTGGCGTTAACACAGACGAAGGAGCTTCTTCCACAACTTTCTGATGTCTTCTTTGTATAGAACATTCGCGTTCGAAAAGATGAACTACGTTACCGTGCTGATCTCCAAAAATCTGAAACTCAATGTGGCGCGGTTGCGAAACATATTTTTCAATGAATACCGCACCATCTCCAAAGGCAGAAATAGCCTCACTGGTAGCGCGCTCCATCTGTTCTTGAAATTCACCTTCATTTTCAACGATGCGCATGCCTTTACCTCCGCCACCAGCACTGGCCTTTATTAATATAGGATAACCTATTTCCTTAGCGATCTTTTTAGCGGCAGCAACGTCAGATATCGGTTCAGCTGTACCGGGCACTAAAGGCACATTGAATTTTGAAACAGCTGCTTTGGCGCCAAGTTTACTGCCCATGATCTCCATCGACTCGGCCGATGGCCCAATGAATATCAATCCCTCGTCTTTTACTTTTCGTGCAAAGTCTTCATTCTCTGAAAGGAAACCATAGCCCGGGTGAATAGCATCAGCACCAGTTTGTTTTGCAGCACCGATGATTTTATCCATTACCAAATAAGATTGAGCTGAAGGAGGAGGCCCAATAGCAATGGCTTCATCCGCAAAACGCACATGCAAAGCATTTCGATCGGCTTCGCTGAAGACTGCAACGGTTTTGATCCCCATTTCCTTGGCACTCCGCATGATGCGAAGGGCGATTTCGCCACGGTTGGCAACTAAAAGTTTCTTGATTTTAGGCATGTTTCAAAAGAATGTGCAATGCTAACAAATTTTCCTGAACAGTTTGATGATACTCTGCTTACAGGACGATTGAATGGTTTTGGTGATGAGCGGTTGATGAAGCCTTAAATGGTTCTCAAATACCACTTTTTGGAACGTAAGTACCAGTTATTGCAAGAACCTAAAAGGTGCTTTCGAGGTATTAAGACCATTAATAAACAAAGAATTTTTAGTTGACTATACAAACAAAGAAAATGATAAGAACTCAAATTAGAAGGTTACCCCGCAACTTGATCGCATACGCAGTTGTCTTACTAAGTTATTCCATTGGATATGCCCAGGATGATCTCATGGATGAATTAAATAAAACCATACCAAAAGAGAGGGACTTTATACACGCGACTTTTAAAGGAACCAGGCTTGTCAACTTGCATACCGTTGAAACCCTTGGCAAAAACACTCTTGAATTTAGAATTGCTCATCGGTTTGGAGACTTCTCATCAGGAGCCGATAATTTTTGGGGCTTGGATGGCCCGGCTACTATCCAATTTCATTTTGATTACGGAGTTACTGATCGTTTAACACTAGGAGTTGGAAGAGCCGCTTACAATAAAATTTATGATGCCTTTGCGAAGTACAACCTGGTGCGACAAACATCTGATAACAGTTCGCCTTTTGCTATTACGCTTTTCGGGAGTGCTAACGTGGCTTCATCCGTAGACCCAACGAAATCTATTACTGGAGTTGATCGCTATAACGATTTTGGTAATCGTGTTGCTTACGTTGCTCAAGCCATGATTGCAAGAAAATTCAATTCAAACTTGAGCTTACAGGTTTCTCCAATATTCATTCATTACAATTTGGCTTACAACTTTGGTGATCAAAACGACATCTTCGCCATTGGACTTTCCGGGCGACATAAGATTACCAGTCACGCAGCTCTTACGGCTGAATACATTTACCGACTTAACAAGTACTCCACCAATTTTAGTAATTACAACGATGCATTGAGTCTCGGTTTTGATCTTGAAACCGGAGGGCATGTCTTCCAGGTATTCGTAACCAATGCAGTAGCCATTAATGAAGTCACAGTGATTCCTTATTCAGAATCGAAGTGGTCTAAAGGACAAATGCGTCTGGGTTTTAATATCTCCAGAGTATTTGGAGGACGCAAGGCCGCTAAATCATAGACTTCATTGATAGAAGGCAGAGTAATTGATAATAATAAAATTGAATATGAAAAAGTTTAAAATCATTGTGTGCTTGTTGTTCCTCTTTTCAGGATTTACCAATCAGGCGCAAAAGAGAATCGAGATAGAGAAAGGAGAAATTAGTTTTACTTCTAATGCTAAGTTGGAACTCATCAACGCGGCATCGAAGAAACTTCAGGGGCGCATTGATCCCACAACAGGTCAGTTTGCTTTCATTGTTAAGATTCAATCGTTCGAAGGTTTTAACAGCCGCTTGCAGCGCGAGCATTTCAATGAGAATTTCATGGAGGCAGATAAATACTTTGAAGCAACCTTTGCTGGCAAAATCATTGAGCCTATTGATTTCTCTGTTGATGGAGTATATGAAGTTCGCGCCAAAGGCAATTTGGTTATTCATGGCAAGAAGCAAATTAGAATTATTCCTGCGAAAATTCAGATTGAAAAGGGGAGGATAAAAATTCTCTCTGAGTTTACCGTTCCATTGGCTGATCATGATATTAAAGTGCCTCAGTTGATCACCGAAAAGATAGCGACCGAAATCAAAGTGAAGATCAATGTCTCTATGGTGGAAGATTTAGCTTCCAAGAGTTGAAGTGTTATCAACTCCCCGATGTTAACTATTTTTTGTCTCTGAATTTACCTCCATGATGATAACGAAGGCCCTGGTGAAAATCATTTGTTTGGTTTTTGTTTTCTCAATGAGTCGGGCATTTGGTCAATCGCCAATTTTTCGATCGTATCAACTGCCCAACAAAAACGAAACGTTAGAAATTAATAAGGCTCTTCAGGATAAAAGAGGCTTCATGTGGTTAGCAACCAACAAGGGGCTATTCAAATTTGATGGAATTAATTACTGGAGTTTTGTCACCAATCTTCCTGATGAAAATGTAACAGCGCTTGCTCAGGATTCAGTAGGCAATATCTGGGTTGGCTTTCGCAATGGAAAAATGGCAAGTATAGAAAAAGGTGTAGTGAAGCTTTTTACACCTGAGGAAGGTTCATCACCAATGCAAATCTCAGACATACTTTTTGATAAGGATGGCGTACTCTGGTTCTCCACATTAGGTGACGGCATTTATTATTATGTAAACCAAAGGCTTTATCGTCTCGATGACATCGATGGCATGCCTGATCTGTATGCTTATGATTTGGAAGAAGACAGTAAAGGAGGAATTTGGGTAGGAACAGATGGAGGCGTAGCCATATGCATGCGAAAAGAAAACTCTGTTGAGATAAGGGTCATCAATTACTCGAATGGACTACAAGATAATATTGTAAGAAAAATTTCTAAAGGAAGTGCTAATACAATGCTACTCGCTACAGAAGATGCTGGAGTAATTAGCTTTGATCAAACCTCTAACGCGCTTGTTCCTTTGCTAAAAGAGAAATGGAGCCGGGGCAGCGTGGTAGATTTTTTATTCATGGATGATTGGATATGGGTTGCTACTTCGCAAGGCCTTGCTCTTATTGACTTAGATAGTCAGATTCCTTCTGTTAAGGTTTTATCGACTGATCGAGTTACCACACTGTCATCCGATGCCGAAGGAGGAGTTTGGGTCGGAACTAAAGAAGGTGTTCAACGAACCCTTGGCAAGCATCTGCAGTTTGTTGAGCCCGTGGGTGACAAGAATGTTGTTGCTGTAACCATGGGTGCTAATGGAGACATATGGTTTTCCACATCGCAAGGTTTATTCAGAATAAAGAAGAAAGACGGGAAAGCCCTCACGACAAATCCACTAGAAGGAACTTCGTATAGGAATAAAAAGGTAATCAGTTTGTTTGCCGATACTGATGGACTCATTTGGGCCGGGTTTTATGGAGAGGGAGTAATCAGGATGGACCCGAAAACCGGAGAGATAAAAGACATCAGCAATAAGCTACTCAATGGCAATGTTGTAAATATCTCCGGAAGAAACAGAACAGTCTGGTTAGCCACCTTGGGAGGTGCGTCATCTATTGAACTTGACAGAGGTCTTGCTGTCAAAAATTATAATCAGGCCGATGGACTTTCAACAGACTACTTGTACCAGGTCTTTGAAGACAGTCAAGGCAGGGTTTGGTTTGCTACCGATCGTGATGGTGTTGATATGCTGGATCAATATGGTGTTCATCACTATAAAGAAAATCTTTCTTCAAAAGTAGTATATGGTTTTGCCGAAGATTCCCTTCATCAACTATGGGCGAGCGTACAAAATGAAGGCTTATTCATTTTCGATGGAAAAAGATTTAATCCATTTGCCGGTCAGAATTTATTGCACAGTACAAATTTCAATGGATTTTCTTCCGGATCGCATGGGCAACTGCTAGCCGTTCATAATTCAGGTATCGATATTTTCGATGCATCAAAAAACAAATTCTACTACCTGTCAAATACCGGTTCAAACCTGCTTCCTAAAATTCCCAACTTCAATGCCATCGCTAGAGATGAAGATGGGAGCGTGGTGATCGGAACAAACACCGGCATCCTTTTATTGGCTGACTCCAAATACCAAAAGCAAAGTTCTCCAAATCCATTGATCAATCAGTTTGAAGTAAATGGTCAAGTCTTTGATTTGCATAACTGGGATGACCTGAGCTATGATGAAAATTTTATTAAGATTGGTTTTACAGGTGTGTGGTTTCAAAATCCCGCTGCACTGACCTTCTCGTACAAGCTTGAAAACTTTGACCACGACTGGATATCAACAGATAATCGATCGGTCACTTATTCAAAATTGCCTCCGGGTGAATACACTTTCAAATTGAAGGTGTCAGACTCCAAAGACTTTTCAAATTCAAGTGAAGCAAAAATTCACTTTATGGTGAACTCTCCTTTTTGGGAAACCCGCTGGTTTCTTGCGCTGATGACGGTGCTGCTATTTGTGAGTGCTTTTTTCATTATTCGATATCGTGAAAGAAAATTGGTTGAAGATAAGCGCGAGCTGGAGGCAAGAGTAAAGGAGCGTACGGAAGAAATTCAGCTTAAGAGTAATGAAATCAAATTTCAAGCAGAGCAGATCAAGAGTATAAATGAAAACCTGGAGATCATGGTGAAAGACAGAACCATGGAACTGGTGGGGAAAAATAAAGCGTTGGAAGAATATGCTTTTATAAATGCGCATAAACTTCGCGCACCTGTGGCCAGAATTTTAGGATTAACTCACCTCATGAAAAACATTGAGATCGGTGAAGAAGAAAAAATTTACCTCGACCATTTGCAAGTGTCAACCCATGAGTTGGATTCTGTTGTAAGGTCAATAACAGAAGCGATTGAACGGGGAGACATGAAAGCAGAAACTCAGCTTTAACATTTTGAAAAGACAAACCATTTTAATTATGAAACGATTTACAATAGCTCACACAGTTCTGATCATCGTCTGCATCAGTCTATTTTGGACTGGCTGCTCTTATAATACTCCTGAAGTTCCAGGCTTTAAAATCACACAGGCACAATTGGATGCATCAACGATTCTTGGATCAGATCAGGACACTGCTATTTTTGGAGATCCTTTCAATGGATTTCCCTCTGACACGTTTACGACAAAGCATAAGCTAAGAGATCTCTTTGCAAATATTTCCCTGGACAAAAATGTTACAATAGGAACAATCATGGTGCGTAGATCTTATTACTATCCATGGGCAACTAAGCGCGACAGTCTGCTTAATGTTGTTGTAATGATCAAACGAGAAGCGGGTTATTATCCGCAAGGAGGAGATTGGGAGTACATGGATATAAAGTATAATTCAAATACGGATTACATTCAGAACCCGAATGGTATGTTGATTGAATCAAGTGACAATATCACTAGGGGAAAAATTACCAAGTGTGCTAATTGCCATGCCATAACCGGAGGTGATTTTCTATTCCATCGAAGTAATTGATAACCACTCTAATAGTTTGCTACTGCTAAAAATTCTTGAAATGATTTCATGATTTGTCATGTAACCGACTTGATAGTGTTGATTAAAACTCACGAAATAAGTACATTCGAAGTGCCTACAGTTGGTGTGGCTTAGAAGGGGAGAACTCGCTTGAATTTCAATCGGATTTTCAATATTCTCAAATCAAACCCTATAACTATGAACACTGTATCTAAAACCCCGAGAAGAGATTTCTTGGGAATGCTGGCTGCAGGAGCCGGCTCAACACTAGCACTGCCTGCACTTCTAACTTCATTAAATGCGGAAGCAGCAATTGCACCAACAGTATCACCGGTGGAAGCCGATGAGTGGTTTAAGAAAGTCAAAGGCAAGCACCGCATCATGTATGATGCAACCGAACCGAATGGAGGTTTCCCGGTAGCATGGGCTTTCATTTATTACAAAACCAACAACGCAACCGGCACACCCGACAATGATCTGACTGCTGTTGTGGTTCTCCGGCACGGAGCCATTCCTCTTGCAATGGATGATAAGCTCTGGGAGAAGTACAAGTTTGGTGAGATGTTCAAGATTACCGACAGCACCACCAACGCACCTGCTGTTAAAAACATTTACAGTGTAACAAGCGAACCCATGTGGACCATGCTGGGCATTGAAGGGATTAAAGCTTTGATCGCTCGTGGAGTAATGTTTTGTGTTTGTGATGTGGCGCTAACCGTGTACAGTGGCTTCGCTGCAAAAGCAATGAATGGCAATCCGGAAGAAGTGAAGAAAGATTGGGTGAGTGGTCTTATTCCGGGAGTGCAAGTCGTACCATCGGGTGTGTGGGCTGTGGGCAGGGCGCAAGAAAATAAATGTGCTTACTGCTACGCAGGAGGATGATTAACGGAATATTGGACGTTATTCGTTAATAGTTAATCGAAGAAATTCGTACGACTATTAACGGATAACGATTAACCATTAACGATTAGAAAATATGAGGATGATATTAATCTCATTTCTTCTCGCAGTAGTAATCGAAACAACTGCGCAAACCAAATCTGTAAAAATTGTCTTTGATGTGACCAGTGGCGATACACTTGTTCACCAGGCTGCACTCAGGCACGTATCTGTTATGGCAGCGGCTTATCCTCAATCCACTTTTGAAGTTGTTGTTTATGGAGGGGCTATGTCGATGTTTGTAAAGGGTAAGTCCACTGTCAGCAAAGCCATACAAAAATTAGAAAGTAACCCCAATGTTTCGTTCAAAGTTTGCGAGCAAACAATGGCGCGCTACAAAGTAGATAAAGCACAGTTGGTGGCTAATGTAGGCACTGTTCCCGATGGCATTCTCGAAATTGTAAACAAACAAGCCGAGGGCTGGGGATACATCAAAGAGGCTCACTGAGATTAATTGATCTTTTTTTCTGAAAGTCTATCTGTCAAACCGCTTTGAGTGGTCTGACAGATGTTTGCGAGTTGCTAATTCTTTATTAGTAATGGTCGAAAAGAATCCAATCATAAGGCCTGCGTTTTATGCAATTGCCTGTGCTTGCATTGTGGTGATATTGATTTCTTATTCGATATTCTTTGTCTTGTTTCCTTCATTCTTCTTTGCAGAAGAAAGGCCCTGGCAAGCACCTGATACCTTATCGATTCCCGAGACAACCGAAGGCAAACTCATCTCTTATGGTCGTGAGTTGATCAGACACACATCGGTATATCTCGGTCCGAAAGGAAAAGTGATGACTACAAGCAACGGCATGAATTGCCAGAACTGCCACCTTGAAGCCGGCACAAAGTTTTTTGGAAACAATTATTCGGCAGTAGCATCCACGTATCCGAAATTCCGAGCGCGATCGGGTACCAAAGAATCGATAGAGAAGCGCGTGAATGATTGTATCGAGCGAAGTCTAAACGGAAAAGCGATTGCGAGCGGCAGCCAGGAGATGCGCGCTTTTGTTTCGTACATCACGTGGCTTGGAAAAGATGTGATGAAAGATACTTCCCCCAAAGGATCTGGATTAATGGATGTTCCTAAATTAAAGCGAGCGGCTGATTCTGTAAATGGTAAAATCGTTTATCAGAAATATTGTAAGCGTTGTCATGGTGAGAAGGCGGAGGGGCAGATGGCTGAGAAAGGATTAGAGTGGAAGTATCCTCCACTTTGCGGTGAAAATAGTTTCAATGTGGGGGCAGGCTTGTATAGGCTTTCGCGACTCGCTGGTTTTGTAAAAGCAAATATGCCCAATGACCTTGGCACCTATGAAAAGCCCACGCTAAGGGATGAAGAGGCGTGGGATGTTTCAGCTTACATTGTTTCGTTACCCCACCCAACAAAAGATATTTCAAAAGACTGGCCCGATATTTCCTCAAAACCTTTCGATCATCCCTTCGGACCTTATGCCGATCAATTTTCGGAGACTCAGCATAAATACGGACCATTTGTTCCCATTCTTGCGTCAATGAATAAAAGCAAATAGCTGAGTAAATTTGTATGGATGCGATCAGTATTATCCATACTATTCATCATCTCTTTCGCTGCAAGTGGGCAGAAAGATTCGTCACGAATCTTTGATGTATCCCCGCGATTTTTGTACTCTTCTATTTGGACGGGGAGAGGTTCACTCCAGACATTCACTAAAGATCACCCCTGGTCTATTCAAATTGATGTTGGAGTTTTAAAAAATTCTCAACGTGCATGGAACTATTGCAATTGTTATACTCGAAATGGATTTTCTATCGGCTACATCAATTTTGCAAACCCTACTCAATTAGGAAAAGCATTTACTTTTTCTGCTTTCACTGAGCCGAAGTTGATTTTGCGCAAGCGATTCGCACTTTCAATAAGGGGAAGTGTGGGCTTCGCATTTCTTAACAAAGTTTATGACAGTGTGGTTAACAAAGAGACAATTTTCTTTAGTACCAAGTTGAGTTATTACTTGACGATGGGAATGAACGCATCTTATCAATTGAATGGAAATTTTAAATTATCTCTTTCATCCAATTTCAATCACATCTCCAACGGAGGCAAAAGAGATCCCAACGAGGGAATGAATTTTCCTTCGATGAATTTAGGAGTGAGCTATATTATCAATCCTCAACAACTTGCGCGAAGGCCAAATCAAAAATTTGATGATAAAACCATTGGCATAATCATTCACGCTTTTGGAGCGCAACGTGTTGCACATGCCAGTGGTGTTTGGCCCGAAGAGAAAAGATTGGTAATGGGAGTAAATATGGGCTTAGTAAAGCGAATAGGTAGACTAAATGCGTTTGGTGCTGGCGGGGAAATCTATTACGATGGAATCAATTCTATCTTTCAACAACGCTCTGGGCAAATGCAACAGACAACAGTGGGAGGGGTGAGTATTCAACACTATTTATCTCTTGGTAAACTTTTGCTTGGTGAGCAATTCGCCTGGTATTTTACACCCAATACAGGTTATTCAAAGAATATTTATCAAAGGTATTTTATAGAATATGAAGTGAAGAGAAATTGGTACGCTGGAGTTTCTTTAAAGGCACATGGTGATCATTCCGACTATCTGGCTTTCTCCACCGGATACCGCTTTAAGCTTTGAGTCAGTTTACTTCAATGAATTTTTCGAGTGTGAATGCGTATGTGCGTTCAGAGAAAAGAGTTTTCACGCGGCCCCAAACTTGTCCAAATAATTCTGACTTGCGATAGTTCTCCAGGCTCTCTTGTTTGTCCCAATGACTTAGCGTTGTGTAAATGGTTTCATCATCGGCATCTTTTAATAACTGGAGGTGTGAACATCCGGGAAAATTTCGAATGGCTTCTTTATTCTTGTTAAAGATTTGGAGGAACTCGTCAACACCAGCTTCGGTGAAATGCATGCGTACGATTCGGATGATCATTTATAAAAGTTTAAAGCTCTAAGAAGTTTAAAGTTCAAAGTTAAAAGTTTAAAGCTCTTATCATTTTCTACTTTCAACTTTGTGCTTTTAGCTGATTATTCGTCAAAAGTGATATTCACTGCGCTGTCGAGTTCCATTCCTAGAAGTTCATTCGCGCGGCCTTTGTAAATCCCAATTTCCAGGAGGCCGAGATTGTTAAAAATCAGAAAGCAATCACCTTGGTCTGCCTGATAGTAACTGGAATTTATCTTCCTGAATTTCTCTCTGGCAAATTGTACAGTATAGCTTTTGTCTTTACTCAAAATATCGAAATCAGTTTTGGAAATATTGGTGATCAGATTTCCGAAATTATCCACCCGCATCACATGCCCGGCAATCAATTTGCGCGTAGCTTTCACAGATCGGCCGATCATCTTTTTGAAAGAAGCCATCGGCTTGCCTAAAGAAGTGATTGCAACGCCACTGGCTAATTTAGCGGCCGCTGTTGCAAAGATGTCTTTTTCCGGAAAGGTAGAGGCAACAGGATTAACTGAATTAATATCCACAGCTTGCTGATGTGTCTTATCGCTGATCAACCCAAACAAACCATTATCGGCTCCCACGAAAAAATGATCCTCTAACTGAATAGCTATCGAAGACGTTTCTGCATTACCAGTCGAATCAACCCCTACTAAATGAACTGTGCCTTTCGGGAAATCACCAAAGACGCTTTTAAGTACAAATGCGCCATGGGCAATATCACACGGCTGAATTCTGTGACTGATGTCAATGATCGTTAATCCAGGGTTTATGCTCAGAATTTTTGCTTTGATGGCAGCTGCGTAATGATCGGTTTCCCCGCTGTCGGTGAGAAGAGTAACGATGGCCATCAGAGCAGAGGAATTTTTATATTAAATTTACTGTTCAAAATTAACTATGATTTTTGTGATTCCTAAGGTTTCAACAAATGTTGGTCCTTGAACCTTCAAAAACATGGCAATCATATTAATCTAACCAAAGTCAAATTCATTGATCGAAAAAACAATCACACTCGAAAACATTTCGCTGCTCGACTTTCTCGGCATTGAAAACAAAAATATCAACGAACTGGCATCAGCTTTTCCCAAGAGCCGCATCGTCTCCCGTGGCAATGAAATCTTGGTGAAGGGCGAATCTCCGGATATTCTCCAGATCACCGACATCTTAAATTCATTGGTTGATCATTTCCATCAATATGGAAAGATAACCGAGGAAAATGTGCGTGGCTACATTTCGCAGGAAAAGCAGGAGTTTGTTCCGGAAGATTCTCCAGACGGAATCATCATTTATGGAGCAAAAGGATCTCCAATCAAGGCAAAGACAGTTAACCAACAGAAGTTGGTGCAGTCGGTAAGAGAAAATGATTTGGTGTTCGCGCTTGGCCCTGCGGGCACCGGAAAGACTTTCGTGTCGGTAGCACTTGCTGTGAAGGCGTTGAAAAATAAAGTAGTGAAGAAGATCATCATCACCAGGCCTGCCGTGGAAGCAGGAGAGAACCTTGGCTTTTTACCTGGTGATCTCAAAGAAAAGATTGATCCTTACTTGCGGCCCATTTATGATGCACTTAACGATATGATTTCGTTTGAGAAACTGAAGTTCTACATGGAGCGTGAAGTAATTGAGATTGCGCCATTGGCTTACATGCGGGGAAGAACGCTGAACAACGCTTTCATTTTATTGGATGAAGCGCAGAACACTACACCCATGCAAATGAAAATGTTTCTCACACGTATGGGCCCCGAATCTAAAATGATAGTTACCGGTGATACTTCTCAAATCGATTTGCCTGTCAATCAAAAGTCCGGATTGAAAGAAGCCGTGCGAATCCTCAATCAAACCAAAGGCATTGGCTTTGTTGAGTTAAATGAACGCGATGTAGTGAGACATAAGCTGGTGAGAGATATCATTGAGGCGTACGGAAAAGCGGGAGGGTAGAAGCTTCTTTTTTTGGAATAAGACAAATTAATTGCTCTTAGAGATCACCAATTACTATTCCTAATTATACTGTCGGTTCTTGCCCAGTAGTTTATTTTAAATATTTTTGACTCCTTTTTGTTTAGTAAATGCAATTTGGAGGTATAACTAATGCGTACTCAAATATTTTTCGTTTTATTATTTCTTGTATCTGCTACCACTCAAGCACAATTGAGCGCTCCAAATGCACGAACAGGTAAATCCCTGGTTGATCCATTGTTAATTTATGATAGTGCTAATCTAAATTTTTTCACAATATGCAATGGGCGCATTTATGTTGAAGAAGATAAGGGCATTCATGGAGACAGGTATTTTAGTGCGAAGGAAGCTGTGCCGGGTGAGGTAAACTATCAAGGCAAGATATTGAAGTGCCTAGTACTGTATGATATTTATCACCGCAAGATATTAACGGAGTGTAACGGGAGGTTAATAGAGCTTACCGATGAGAAATTAGATAATTTCTCATTTGGAGACCACCGGTTTATTAAGCTTGGGGCGGATGGAAGTATGAATAGGGATTTCTACGAGATCATGTATGAGGGCAAAATTAAATTTTATGCCAAGCGTCAAAAAACAGTATCTGAGAAAGAAGTGGAACGTCATATTAAAAAGGAATTTATAGAGAAGGATAAGTATTTCATTTATTTGAATGGTAATTATCACCCTATCCGGAATAGGTCTTCATTATTCCTCCAAGTTGAAGATTCAAAAAAGAAGATGCTGAGAAAAAAAGTAAAAGCTGGAAGAATTGATTTTAATGAAAATTGGGAGAAGGCGGTTCAACAATTCTGTATTTATTATGATCAATTATCTGAATAGCATTCTGTTGCGGCCAGCACTTGTTATCTTTTGTATTTCTGTTCTCAGTAATTCTCTTGCTCAGAATATCGATCGGAAAGTAACCATCAACGTGGATCAGGTTCTGTTCCCTGATTTTATTAAACAAATTGAGGAAAAAACATCGATTCGATTTTGGTACGAAGATTCGCTTTATACTAATTTAAAAGTATCGCTTAACGTCACCAACCTTTCTGTTGATAGCGTCATATTGAGAGCGATAGATGATCCACTCGCGAAGGTGGTGTTCATTAATCGTGATGCTTACATTTTTAAGAATAGAGACTTAGCTCAGTCGTTACCAAAGGGACTTTTTAAAGAAGCTGAGGCAAAGGATGAAAGCCCGGCCCCTCAAGTTGATTTTTCGAAGTACGAATCTCATACAACAAGAGCGGAACAACAGGTTATCATTATTGGTGTTAAGACTAAATCCAGCAACCCATCCGCTTTGATTTCCGGAACCGTAACTAATGCAAAGGATGGGGAACCTATTCCGGGTGCGTCAGTTTTTTCTAAGAGTGGTAATCACGGTGTTACTACAGATGCGGTGGGTAATTTTTCACTTGTATTAAATAAGGGTAAGCATTCGCTCGAAGTTAATAGCGTGGGAATGAAAAATCTCTCGACCAACATCCTCTTGATGTCGGATGGAAAGTTAAATCTGATGATGAGCGAGGAGATAACTTCTTTAAAGGAGATAGTGGTAGAATCTAATAAAGATGCTCGAGTAAGATCGTTGCAGGTTGGGCACGACAAGTTGAGTATAAAGACAGTTAAAAATATCTCCATGGCGCTGGGCGAAGCAGACATTATGAAGGCAATCCTTACGCTGCCTGGGGTTCAATCAGTGGGAGAGGCAGCGAATGGGGTAAATATCAGAGGCGGCAGCGCCAATCAAAATCTTATTCTTTTCAACGATGCTACAGTTTATAACCCCAATCATTTATTTGGGTTTTTCTCCTCTTTTAATCCTGACGTCATAAAATCTATAGAACTATATAAAACAGGAATTGCTCCGGAATATGGAGGTAGACTTTCTTCTGTGATTGATGTGGTATCTAGAGAAGGAAATTTAAAGAAGTTTTCAGGGTCAGGTGGCATTAGCCCGATCGCTGGACGGTTGGCTTTGGAAGGACCCTTATTCAAGGGCAAAGCTTCATACCTGGTGGCCGGAAGAAGTAATTACTCTAACTGGCTGCTGCATCGAGTTGACTATAACAACTTCAAACAAAGTGAAGCTTCATTTTATGATTTGAACTTTGTTTTTCATTATAACCTGAACCAAAATAATGCGATAGATGTAACTGCCTATCAAAGCAATGACCGATTTAAGTTAAGAAATGACAGCACGTACTCTTATGGAGACAAAAACATCTCTGTTAAATGGCGTCACATTTTTAACGAACGATTATTTAGTCGAACTCATATATCATATAACCAATATGACAATTCTGTCACCAGTGATGCAAATCAAGTTCAGGCTTTTCAATGGAAGACGGGAATAAAGCAATGGAATTTCAGAACGACTTTCGACCAATCGGTAAATGACAGAGTTAGTATTACCAGCGGTCTGAGTGTAATTCATTATGAGTTATCTCCAGGTAATATGCAACCCAAAGGAGTAAATTCATTAGTGACTCCTGATCGAGTTCAAACACAACGGGCGATAGAAAGTGCATTGTATGCAAATGCTACTTATGATATTTCTTCTTCGCTATCACTATCTGCTGGTTTAAGGTTTTCCTCGTTTTTTAATTTCGGACCTTATTCAGTTTATAAATACGCTAATGGCTTACCAAGAACAACTGAATCTATAATTGATACAATAAATTATTCTTCCAATAAGCTGGTATCAAATTATAATGGACTTGAACCCCGGTTGATGACAAGATGGACTTTGTCAAAGACATCTTCATTGAAATTTAGTTACAACAGGATTTTTCAATACATCCAGGTAATCAGTAACACAACTACTCTTTCGCCTACGGATACCTGGAAACTAAGTGATCCTTATGTAAAACCTCAGATTGGTGATCAAGTTTCGGTAGGGTTTTATAAGAGCCTGAAAAACCATAACCTCGATTTATCTTCCGAAGCCTATTATAAAGTAGTAACGCAATCTGTAGACGCTAAAAATGGAGCGGTCTTATTCATGAACAAACATATTGAAACAGACCTGATTCCAACGCGCGCTAAAGTTTATGGAATAGAATTGATGTTAAGAAAAAATTCCGGAAAACTTACCGGATGGCTTAGCTACGCTTACTCAAGGTCGCTTCTCCAGTCGATGAGCAACTTCTCTACTGAAACTGTCAACAGTGGCAATTATTATCCGAGTAACTATGACAAGCCTCATGCCGCTAATTTGGTTGCCAATTATAAATTCAATCGCAGAATCAGTTTAAGTACAACCGTTACCTATAGCACAGGCCGTCCAATTACTCTTCCTCTTGCAAAATATCAGAGTGATGGAGGACATATTTATTATTCTGAGAGAAATCAATATAGAGTGCCTGATTATTTTCGTGCAGATATTTCTCTAAACCTCGAAGGGAATCATAAGATCAAGAAACTTGCTCATAGTTCCTGGGCATTATCAGTTTACAATCTTACAGGAAGACATAACGTTTACTCGGTTTACTTCACATCAAATAAAGGGCAAATTGCAGGATATCAGATGTCGATTTTTGCAAGACCAATCCCAACGCTTACCTATAACTTTAGATTCTGATGCTGAAACGAGTGAAAAATAGTCTATTCTTTTTTGCCCTGGTTATTTTAAGTAACTGTGTAGAGCGTTATCAGTTACCAAAATCGGTTGATACACAGCGATATCTTGTGATCAATAGTTTTCTTGACCCGGTACAGGCAACATGCAGTGTTAATTTGCAGTGGTCTCAGCATCTATCTGAAACAAGTGCCCCACTAACTGAAAGTGGCGCCATAGTAACTTTAGAGGATGATAAATCAAATCTCTATCCAATTCAAGGACTTGGAAATGGAAGCTATTTTTCATCCAGCCTTGCTATAGATTACAGCCGTAAATACAGGATTAATATCAGTACATCGAAGGATGTTAAATACCAATCAGATTGGGTTGAGCCATTGATTACTCCCGCCATTGATAGCGTAACCTGGGATAGTTACTATCAGCAGTTGCGTATTAAAGTAAGTACACATGATCCATTAAACAAGACGAGATTCTATCAATGGTCATATGATGAGACATGGGAGTATGCTTCTGCATTTAATTCTTTTTTTGAATATCAAAATGGGGTGCTCGTTCGGAGGCAAGAAGATATTCATACCTGCTGGAAAACTGAAAGCGCATCTGAAATTTTTTGTGCCAGCTCGGCTGCATTAGATCGCGATCAAATTTCAGATTTTGCCATTAATCTCATCAAGGATACCTCAGCGAAACTATACATCAGATATAGCATCAATGTTAAACAAACTGCTCTGAGCCCTGAGGCATATAATTATTTAACTTCGTTGAAGAAAAATTCGCAGGGCTTAGGTACACCTTATGACCCATTACCTTCACAAGTTACCGGGAATTACAGCAGTCTTAATTCCAGTGCAGTTGCATTAGGTTTTTTTATGTCGGGTTCAGTTCAGCAAAAAAGAATTTTTGTTGCAAATGACCGGTTGCCACCGGAACTCAAACATCTTCCGGATTATGGGTCTTGTCAAGAATTCATAGTCCCAAATGATCAACTTGGCTTTTATAAAAACTCTAAAAAATATCTTCCGGTAGTTCAGTATTTTGTCGGAGATGATTTGCAGGGATACTACTTTTCGACTATGGAGTGCATAGATTGTCGGTTAGCCGGTGGAAAAAATGTTAAACCAAGCTTTTGGTAAAATGGGATATTCTTTCAAATCTTTTATTTGCGTTATTTCATTCTGCATTACTTGTGTTTCATTGTATTCGCAAACCGATGCTTTGAAAAGAACCCAGGTTAATTCATCAGGCTCGGCAAAGGAGAATTGGCAGGAGAAAGTTTATGTTCACCTGGACCGGGATTTTTATCTAACGGGCGAGACCGTTTGGTTTAAAGTTTACATCGCATCCGTTGGCGATAACAAAATGAACACCATAAGCAATGTGGCTTATGTTGAATTGCTAAATTCTTCAAATCATCCAGTAGCTCAAATAAAAATTCATATTAAGAATGGCACAGGTGATGGATCCTTGTACGTGCCCTCATCCTTAAGTTCTGGGTATTATCGACTTAGATCATACACCAACTGGATGAAGAATTTTTCTTCAGCATCTTTTTTTAGCAGAGATATTAAAGTAATAAATGTCTTCAAGCAATTCGACTATGAGCCTGCCCAGGAAGAGGCATCTGCCATAAGTGCTAAATTTTTTCCAGAAGGTGGAAAATTGATTAGTGATCTAGAAAACAAAGTGGGTTATCAAGTAACTGATGAGTTTGACAATGGAATTAATTTTAGTGGTGTTGTGATGGCAAACGGCACAGACATTGTAACCAAATTCAGTCCGCATAAATTTGGTATCGGTAGTTTTCAATTTACTCCCAAGTCAAATGTTAATTATGAAGCCATCATTACTTCTGAGCAAGGAGTTTCAAAACGATTTGCTATAGGAACAGCTCAAGAAGGTGGTTATTCCTTAAAAGTACTGGAGCATGGGAATGATTTGGATATTAGAGTTTCATGTTCACAATTATTGGAGAACAATGAAGTACGCCTTGCGATTTATGGAAGGAACTCTAAAGTCATAAATCAACTTCAATCAGCTCATAACCGAGAGGTGATCTTCACCATGCCAATAGCTCAATTGCAAGAGGGTGTTTCGCAAATAGTTATTTACTCGTCTAATCAAGCGCCTGTTTGCAAAAGGCTTTATTACAAAATGCCAGTTGATTCATCTTTTAAAATAGGACTCACCAAGAAAGAATACCATACAAGAGAGAAGATTGATTTAAGACTTCCTGCTAAATTAGCAGGAAGCTTTTCTGTCGCAGTTCTAAAACTAGATTCCCTGTCTTCGTACAATCAACTCTCTGCGTATTCTTATTTCTGGCTTTCCTCAGCACTGAATACACCAATTGAAAACCCGGAATATTATTTTTCTGCATACAATGAAGAGGTCAAACAAGCCCATGATAACTTAATGCTTGTTCATGAGACCGGAGATTTTCAGCAGCAGCTCTCCAGCGGGCTTAATCAAAAAGAGTTTGTGCCTGAAATGCAAGGACAGCAGGTAAAGTTGATCAGCAATTCTCCATCGTCTTCACAAAACGTTTCCCTGACGGTTTTAGGTTACGACCCCAAATTATACGTTAACAAAAAACAGGGCACCGATGTTAACTTTGAATTGTTTAATGAGTGGGGTTCCAAGCAAATAGTTATTCTTCCATGGAAAGATAGTTCCACCGTATTTCGTTTATCTCCACCCTATAGCGATTCATTTTCACCAATCCCTTTCCCGGAACTTAGATTGAATCCCAACATACGTAATTCTCTGCAACGAAGGAGTGTTTCAATGCAACTTCATGATATATTTCATGAAAAGGAATTAAACACGAATGTAAAAATCGAGAATGATAGTATCCCTTTTTATGGTCGCCCGGATGCGACATATAAACTTGATGATTATACCAGGTTCCCTGATATGGAGGAAGTTTTTCGTGAATATGTTAAAGGTGTTGCTCTGCGAAAAAGTAATGATCATTATAAATTATACATCAAGTATATATTGAATAAGCCTTCCTCTAAACGTAATCCTTTGATTTTAGTGGACAATGTACCCGTAACCTCAGTTGATGATATTATCAAGATGGATCCTTTAAAAGTAAAAAGCATTGGTGTTGTTTCGAAAGAATATCTACTTGGAGACGTGACTTTTGAGGGGATTATTTCAATAAGAACTTATCAAGGAGACATGGGGGGAGTGCCACTACCCAGGCATTCATTGGTTTTGAACTGGGACGGATTTCAAATTAAGAAGAAGTTTTATTCACCTGACTATGAAAAAAAATCCTCGCATCGGCCAGACATGAGATATTTGCTTTTATGGAAGCCTGATATTTCTCTTGAGAAAGGTCATGAAGCTAAGCCGATTACTTTTTTTTCATCGGATGTTCAAGGTACTTTTGAGATTGTGATTGAAGGTATTGCAGATAATGGTAGACCGATTCATTTAACTCAAACTATTGAAATCAAAAATCAGTTTTAGGTGATGTGAATCACCGGGATCATTTTTTTGTAATTATTTGTTTGTTTTCTATTAAATCAAGCTTATGCCTGCCTATATCATTGTCGATGTTGAAATCCATGATCCTGTTCAGTACGAGGATTACAAAAAGCTCACGCCAATTTCCTTGGCAAAGTATCAGGGAAAATTTATTGTACGCGGTGGTAAAACAGAATCACTCGAAGGTGGCTGGGATCCGCAGCGTATTGTTGTTCTTGAATTTCCGAATGCAGAATTAGCAAAAGGCTGGTGGGCCTCGGAAGAGTATGCTCCGGCTAAGGCACTTCGCCATCGTACAGCAAAATCTAAAATGATTTTGGTAGAAGGACATGACGTTAAAAGTTAATCGTTATTAGTTAATAGTGTTTTATTACTTTTCGGTTTCATTTTTCGATTAACGAATAACTGATAACGAATAACGATGATCCGTTGGCAGCCTTACCCCATGCTCCGCATTGCCGGATTCTTTGTGGGAGGTGTGCTGCTTGGAATTTATCAGCCTGACTTTATTCCTCTCAACATTGTCTTTGGCCTAGTTGTCGCCCTGGCGATTTTATTTTTCATCCTTCGATATTTTTCCACGGAAAATAAGTTTGCCCTTCTTTCAGGGTTGGTGGGATTGTTTGCGGTTTTCTTTTTTGGCTATTCGCGATTGATTTTTTTTACTAATTCCAGAAATGAAAATCATATTTCAAAAATAAAGGAACCAATAGAAGTGTATGAGGCGATCGTGCGTAGTGTTCCCGAAGAAAAGGCAAAATCATGGAAGGTTGAGCTTGAAATAACAAAGATAAAGTCCGTTGACTGGAAGCAATGTACTGGAAAACTACTCCTCTATGTTTCAAAAAAGAACAACCTGTCAATCAACTGGCATTACGGTGATAAGATTTTGGTTAAAGGAAATCCGCGGGAGTTAAACCCACCGGCCAATCCTGGCGAATTTGATTTCAAGCGATTTCTCAGTTTTAAGAATATTTTACATCAGCAATTTATATCGATTGATGAAGTGAAATGGATTAGCCCGACATCGGCCAAAGGTTTTATTTATTACTCTCATCAGGCGCGTGCCTGGTGTATGAAAAAAATAAATGCATTTGTACATGGAGAAGACGAACGAGCCATTGCCATTGCTCTTGTACTTGGTGTAACCGATGGCATCGACAATGATTTGCAAAACGCTTATGCTGCAAGTGGAGCTATGCACGTGCTCGCAGTTTCGGGTATGCACGTGGGTATCATCTATGCCATCATTCTTTTTCTATTTAGACCGCTTGAGAAATTAAGAAACGGCAAATGGATTATAGCCATTGTAAGTTTGACTTGCCTTTGGATTTTCTCGTTTGTAACAGGCAATTCTCCATCAGTACTTCGTGCGGTAATGATGTTTTCGTTTATTGCCGCAGCAAGGCCACGTGGAATTCGAACCAACATCTACAACACGTTGGCCGCATCTGCATTTGTGCTGCTGATTTACAATCCATACCTCATCATGTCAGTAGGATTTCAGCTTTCTTACCTCGCAGTTCTTGGTATTGTGTATTTGCAAAGACCTCTCTATCAACTTTGGGAGATTGAAAATACGATTGGTGATTGGACGTGGAAGATCACATGCGTTTCCATTGCGGCACAAGCATCAACATTCGCCCTTGGCTTGCTCTACTTCCATCAGTTCCCAACTTACTTCTTAGTTTCTAATTTGTTTGTGATTCCACTTTCAACTTTGGTTTTGCTGGCAGGGATTTTTCTGTTAGCCGTCAGTTTCGTTTCTCCTTTGGCATTGATGGTTGGATGGATTTTAGAGTGGTTAATTAAAGCGCTGAATTGGATTGTATTTAAAACCGAAGCCTTACCTTTTAGTTTGATCAATAATATTCACTTGACCATTTTTCAATGTTGGCTTCTCATGGGGATTTTAGTCTCCATGATTTTGCTGTTCGAATTCAAATCAGCGAAGTGGCTTTACAGTGCGTTCGGATTAACTGTAATTTTTACGTTCATTCAATGGAATCATTTCTCCAATGAAGTTGATCAAAAGCAATGGGTTGTTTATAGTATTAACAATCATAAGGCGATTGAATTCATCGATCGAGGGCAGTCTTACTTTGTTTCAGATTCTTTATTGACAAAAGATACCGAGCGAATTCGATTTCATATCCTGCCTAATCGACTTACTCACGGTGTTTCTAATACAGAATATCAAATCCCTTTTTTATCGGAAAGGAATGGGGTGAGCTATTTTCAATGGAACAACAATGTCATTGCCTGGATTGATAGTGAAGAAGATCGATTACCCAAAGATTCTTCTATCGATTTTCTAATTGTAAGCCAAAATTCATTGCCAAAGAATCAAATAGCTGAACTGAAGGCTAAACAGATTATTTTTGACGCTAGCAATGCGAAGAGATATGTTGAGATGCTGAGCGAGCTTGCTCATGAAAATAAAATTTTAACGCATTCTGTTTTAAAAGAAGGAGCATTTATTAATCCATAATTATGAGTTTAGTTTTATACGAAGTCAAAGAAAGAATTGGTTACATCACACTCAATCGCCCTGAAAAAAGAAATGCATTGAGTTTTGAATTAGTAGCTGAATTAAAAGAAGCTTTTGATCGAGCTGAAAATGATTCGGCTGCTAAAGTAATTGTGCTACGTGCCAACGGAGAAGCTTTTTGTGCCGGGGCTGATTTGGCGTCATTGCAAAAACTCCAGAACTATTCTTTTGAAGAGAATATTGCTGACTCCAATCATTTAAAGGAACTGTTTGTAAAAATCTACCAGTTAAAAAAAGTAGTAATAGCGCAAGTGCATGGTCATGCGCTGGCAGGTGGGTGTGGGCTAGCTACCGTTTGTGATTTTGTATTTGCTGTGCCGGATGCAAAATTTGGTTACACCGAAGTGAAGATTGGATTTATACCGGCCATGGTTTTGGTTTTCTTGATCAGGAAAATAGGAGAGCAGCGAGCGAAGCATTTGTTGCTGAGTGGTGAATTAGTACTGGGGAATGATGCAGTTAATTTTGGACTGATTAATTATTTGGTAAATAAAGAAGTTCTTGAAAAGACTGTAAGTGAGTTTGCACAAAAATTGATTGTGAACAATTCAGCTCATTCCATGAATTTAACCAAACAAATGATCGATAGGGTACAGTCGATGTCTATAGACGATGCACTTGAGTACGCAGCACGAATGAATGCGGAGATGCGGGCCTCAGATGATTGCAAAAAGGGCATTTCATCATTTCTCAATAAAGAAAAGTTGTCATGGTGAGGCAGTTAGCTTGTTTTAGAATTTGTACTGCCATTACTTTGTAGTCTAAACCCTAACCCTAATATTTTTCTATGAAAAGATCGATTGTGATGAGTCTTTGTTTATTGGCATGTTTTAGTTTGTTTTCTCAAGGATATACTGGCGATAGTTGGGCGCAAGCCAAAGCAAAAGGCGAAGGTGAACTGATGCTTGCCTATGTTGAGTCTCCCGGAATGGTTTATAAAGAGAATGGAAAGCTCACCGGCATTTGTGTTGACATCATGGCTGATTTTGTGAAATATGTTAATCAAAAGAAAAAAGTAAAATTGACTACTAAGTTTGCTGGCGATGGTGAATCTTTCAAAACAATGTATGACAATGTCAAGGCATCCAAGAATGGCGTGTTTGGCTTAGGCAATGTAACGATCACTGAAGAAAGAAAAAGAGAACTGAAATTTGGGCCTCCTTTCTTCACCAACCTTACTTTCTTACTTACTCAAAAAGATGTTCCTACGTTGGCAAAATTAGAGGAAATTAAAACAGCTTTTGCTGGCTTAACGTCATATACTGCAAAGGGCACGCTTTCTGAAAAGAAAACATTCGACCTTAAGCAGAAACATTTTCCTGATATGAAAATTGTTTATACTGCTTCGAGCCAGGAGACATACGAGAAAGTGATTGCTGACCCTAAAGGTTTTGCTTATTTGGAATTAGCTTATTATTTGGAGTCTGTTCAACAGCGTAAAGCATTAAAGCGTCATGCGGTGGGAGATAAGGCTTCGGATAAGTTTGGTTTCATTATGCCCATGAATAGCGATTGGCAACCGATACTTGAAGAATTCTTTAAGGCAGATGGAGGTTACACTAATAGCGCTGCTTATAAAACTATCCTCACAAAACATTTGGGAGAGATTGGTTTGAAGCTTTTGCAAGGAGCGAAATAGTCTTATTTTAAAATGAATGTTAAGGCCTGATCAATTTTGATCGGGCTTTTTTTTGATTTTTTTCTAAATCACGAAACCTTTATCGTATTTTTACGATTAAGTAATCTATGGGACTCACCAAGACAGAAGAATTTACAAAATCACAAAACGAATTGGCTTCATTGGCGAAAGCGCTGGGGCATCCTGCGCGCATTGCCATTCTCCAATATTTAATTAAGACCAAGTCGTGTGTGTGCGGAGATATTGTTGATGAACTTCCTCTTTCGCAATCCACGGTATCTCAACATTTAAAAGAATTAAAAAAGGCCGGCCTCATCAAAGGAGATATTGACGGACCTAGTGTGTGTTATTGTATTGATGTGAAGGCCTGGAACAAAGCAAAGAAAGTAGTGAACGAATTATTCGAGAGCCATGAGCTCGCGAAGTGTTGCTGAAATTTTTTTGCCTTTAATGATCGCAATATTACGATTAATAATTTAACCCAATTTATATGAACACGTCAGAACAATTGAAAGAACTGGTAAAAGAAAAGTACAGCATCATTGCAGATCAGAGCAAAGATGCTAACGAAACAAGTTGCTGCGGAGCCGGCTGTGGTTGCGGTACGGTCGATTACGCTGTAATGGCGGACGACTATTCCAAATTAGAAGGATACGTTCCGGATGCAGACTTAGGATTAGGTTGCGGTCTGCCAACTGAGTTTGCCCAGATCAAAGAAGGCGATACTGTTATCGATCTTGGTTCTGGCGCAGGTAACGATTGTTTCGTAGCGCGATCAATCGCAGGAAAAAATGGAAAAGTGATTGGAATTGATTTTACAGAAAAGATGATTGCAAAGGCAGTAGTTAATGCGGAGAAGCTTGGCTATAAAAATGTGGAGTTTCGCCAGGGTGACATTGAGAATATACCAGTAGCCGGAAATATTGCAGATGTAGTTGTTAGTAATTGTGTACTCAATTTAGTTCCTAACAAACAGCAAGCTTTTGCTGAAACATTTCGCGTACTGAAAAAAGGCGGCCACTTCAGCGTATCTGATATTGTTTTGGTAGGCGAACTTCCCGAAGGATTGAAAAAAAGCGCAGAGATGTATGCCGGTTGTGTTGCCGGTGCGATTCAGAAGGACGAATATCTTAGTGTTATCAAGGAAGCGGGTTTTGCGGATGTTAAAATTCAAAAAGAAAAAAGAATCAGTTTGCCGGAAGAAATTTTGAGAGAGTATTTGTCTGCAGATGAGATCAAAGAATTCAATTCCGGAAAGACAGGGATTTTCAGTATCACAGTTTATGCAGAAAAACCGGTGAATTGTTGCAAGCCCGGATGTTGTGATTAATTTGGTAGCAAAATTTTTAATCTATGTCGCTTAAGGCTGTAACCTTTTTACCGACTCTACAGGTTTCTATTGATCACCTCGTTCAAGAGTTTAATGAAATCCCCGAGGATCGCAGAAAACTTTTGAACGAGCTGACCAATTTCATTCAACGTAAGATTGGGGCTAATCAAAAAGTCTATCTCAATTTTATCTGCACTCACAATTCTCGGAGAAGTCATATTTCTCAATTATGGGCGCAAGCCGCCTCAAGTTATTTCGAAGTGAATGATGTCCATTGCTTTTCGGGAGGGACAGAAGCCACCGCCTTCAACCCTCGAGCAGTTAAAGCAATGAGAGAGGCGGGATTTGATATTCAAAAGATCAAAGATGGAGAGAACCCTGTTTATGAAGTAAGGTTTTCTAATGATGCGCCTCCTGTTAATTCGTTTTCTAAAAAATATGATGATCTCTTCAATCATAATCAGAATTTTGCAGCCATCATGACTTGCTCTCATGCTGATGAAAATTGCCCTCTGGTTCCAGGCGCCTCAGCTCGCATAGCTATTACTTATGATGATCCCAAAGATTTTGATGGCACGATTCAGGAAGAGATGAAGTACAAAGAGCGCGTGAATCAAATCGGAAGAGAAATGCTATTTGTTTTTTCAGGAGTCTAGAATTGAATTATTATATAATCTGTTGGCCAAAATGTTTCCTCAGCAGATTGAGTGATGTTAACTTCCTGCAATTTAGGTTAAGAATCTCGTTGTCTATTGCTGTGCCTCTAGTCAGCTCGATGGGGGCCTCGGTAAATCTCTCGACTAACAAAGGCAGAATAAGGCTAAGTGACAATTTGAGACTGCTTCGCTATTTGTAAAAAACGCTGAAATCATTAACTTTAGATAACCCCAAATGTGGACTGTATGAGGTCACTCCTTACAGCACTCTTTGTAAGCGGATTCGTCTATTGCTTTTCCCAGAGAATTGAAAATATAAAAGCGTCCTTTCAGGATGGAAAAGTAATCGTACTCTATGAACTCAATGGAGCCAACCCAACTCAAAAATTTTCCGTGGAGATTTTTTGTTCACATAATAACTTCAGCTCTGCACTGGCAAAAGTGAGTGGTGATGTCGGGAAAGACATTGCGCCAGGCGCTGGAAAAAAAATAGTATGGAATGTAGAAGACGAGCTTGGAGAATTTAAAGGAGAGATTAGTTTCCGGATAAAGGGAAGCGAGATAATTGCACCTTTTGTTTTTAAAACCCCACTGGAAGGCAACTCTATAAGAAGAGGAAAAAAAACTGAGCTGAAATGGGAGGGCGGAAGCGCCAACCAAAACATAAAGCTTGATCTATACAAAGGTACAGAACACATAAGCACAGTTGTCGAAACAAAAAATAGCGGACAATACACTTGGAGTGTGCCCAAAGATTTAAGCAAAGGGAGCTACACACTCAAATTGGATGGCGGGCAAAGCAACGTCACCACAGGAGTTTTTCAAGTGAAATCTAAAATACCCCTATTACTGAAGGCATTTCCAATCTTGGGGTTGGGTGGCTTGGCTGTTGCACTTGGGGGTGGAGGCGGTGGGGGTTCAGCAAACAATGATTTACCGGCAGCGCCAAATCCAAAATGAGTTATTCAATATGCTAAAGGGACTTATAACGATATCATTTCTTATAGTTGTCTCAATTGCGATGGCATTGCCAACAATAACTTCGTTCTCACCAACGAGTGGGCCGGTTGGGACAATAGTGACCATAATAGGAACAGGTTTTAGTACAACTCTAACCAACAACACGGTTTATTTTGGAGCAGCGAAAGCAACGGTCACCGCAGCGACAACAACTCAACTCACTGTAAATGCTCCCGCAGGAGCAACCTATCAACCTATTTCTGTATTAGTAGGCGGCTTAATTGCATTTTCATTGAAGCCATTTATAACAACATTTGCTGGGGCGTCTCTTGATATAAATTCTTTTGGGCCAGAAGTAGATTTTACTGCGGGCGCATCGCCAAGGAGTGTAGCCATAGGTGATATTGATGGCGATGGCAAGATTGATGCAGTGATAGCTAATGGGAACAGTACTGAAGTGTCCATTTACAGAAATACCGGAGCAACCGGAGATATTTCAACAAGTTCGTTTGCGACAAAAATGGATTTGTTAACTGCAAGCGAGTTTTATAGTCATGTCGCTCTAGGAGATTTGGATGGGGACGGAAAACTAGATTTAGCGGTATCAGTATGGAGCATAGGCGTTTCTGTTTATAGAAATACAAGTTCTTCCGGATCAATTTCATTTGCCTCAAAAGTGAGTTTTTCTGTAACTAATCCCGTTGGAATCGCCATTGGAGATATTGACTTAGATGGTAAAGCAGAAATTTTGCTAGCAAAGGTAAATGCCAGCGCGGTTTCGGTGTTGCGAAATACTAGTTCCGTTGGCACTATAAGTTTTGCCGCGGGAGTTGATTTCACCACCGGTTTGGAGCCATGGGCTCCTATAGTTTCTGATATTGACGGTGATTCTAAACCAGATATCATTATCGATAATTCAAACGGAACTTCTATTTCTATTCTTCGCAATACATCTTCGTCAGGATCCATAAGTTTTGCTTCAAAATCTGATTTCTCAACTAATGGCAATGGACAAAATGTGGCCGCAGGAGACTTAGATGGTGATGGCAAAACAGATATTGTTACTTCTAATTATGGCACGGGTTCTGGCAACACGCTATCAATTTTTAGAAATACAAGTTCTGCCGGAAGCATTTCAATGGCGGGAAAGGTTGATTTCACAACTCTGACCGGTACAGTTTTTCCTTCCATCTCTGATTTAAATGGCGATGGAAAACCAGAGGTTATATCATCAAATTTCTCGAATGGGTTTTCAGTCTTTCAAAACACAAGCGTGTCAGGTTCAATTAGCGCAAGCTCTTTTGGAACACGCGTAGATTTCCCTGGCCACGCTTATGGTACTGCTATTGGAGATGTAAATAGCGATAATAGACCCGATGTAATTTGTGCTACGTGGAGCTCTTCGCTAGCTGTCTTTGGTAACAAAATTTTAGCGGTGGAGCCAACCATTCAAACTTCGAATCTGACTGTTACAGGTGTCACTGATAATTCCATAAGTTTTAGCGTGACTCCTGGTAATGGTACTTATCAAATGATTGTAGTAAAGCAGGGGGCCGTAGTTAACGCGCTTCCTGCGGACGGAGTAGTCTATAGTGGAACATACGTTTATGGAACCGGAAGTCAGATCGGGGCGGGAAACTACGTAATAGGAGTTGGGAATAGTGATTGGAGTTGGGGGGTAGGCGGCCTTCAGTCGGGAACGGGTTACTCAATTCAATCCTTTGCATTAAATGACCTTTTTCCAGGATCAAACAGTTCATCTGGCTCTGCTAATTTTCTCACAACTGCTGCATCGCTAAACCCAATCTATGTCTTTACTCTACCCAGTGCCCCAACTGCTTCTTCAGCATCTTCCGTTGGACCAACTTCCTTTACGGCTAACTGGTCTGCTAGTACCGGGGCTTCTTCATATTCAATCGATGTGTCTACCTCCAATATTTTTGCCACGTTTGTCGCTAGCTACAATAATTTTTCTGCTGGCAATGTAACCAGTTATGCTGTCACCGGCTTGTCTTCTAATACCACTTACTATTATCGGATTAGGGCAAACAATACCTCAGGGGCGTCAACTAGTTCCAATACTATTTCACAAAGCACCCTTTCCAATGAGCCAAGTGCTCCGGCAAGTAACCTTAATTTCTCAGCGCTAACTACGAGTTCATTCACCGTTGCTTACACCGCAGCAACAGGAACAGTATCGGGCTATCTCGCTGTTCGCAAGTCAGGGTCAGCACCTATTACAGCAACCCCCGTTGACGGAGCGAGCTATACACTGGGGTCTACACTTGGCGATGGAACAATTGCTTACGTTGGGCCTACACTCACGTTCAATCAAAGCGGCTTAAGTGCCGGGACCAAATACTACTATCAAATTTACCCATACAACGGAAGCGGTGGTTCAATCAATTATCTAACTACATCGCCATTGGCAGGAAGTCGAACAACACTCATCGCTGAGCCAACTATCCAATCAACCGACATCTTTTTGCCAAATGGAACTTCCAATTCCATTACTGTTAATTTTACAGATGGTAATGGCTCGGGTCATTTGATAGTAGTAAAAGCGGGCACAAGTGTTGACAGTGAGCCGGTGGATGGTGTGACTTACACGCCCAATACTATTTTCGGAAGTGGAAGTAATCTCGGAAATCTAAATTATGTGGTGGGAAATACATCAGGCCCTGTTACAGTTACAGGCCTTGTCAACGGTACAACTTATACTTTTAAGGTCTTTGAATACAACGGTTCTGGAGGCTCAGAAAACTATCTTCCATTAAGCGGTTCTACCACTGGGAATCCAACGTCCTTATCCGATTTCACTGTTCCTCAAATCACGGGCAACACTACGCCAACTTTTGTAGCAGCTAATAGCCCAGTGACGGTTTCAGTTACAGTTGTTGATAACGAATCAGCCGTGCAAAATGTGACCATTGCTTATGGGCCGGCTAATTCTGCAACGCAAACAGCACAAGATCAGAACATGACCAATACTTCAGGCAATGTTTGGCAATACACGATCCCGGCCACATCGGTTACAGAGTTGGGAGCAATCTATGAGATCCAGGCAACTTCTACCGGAGGCAACACTCCTCTTGTCCCTTATAGTGTAGGTATTACTCAAACAGGTTCAGGCCTCACGATTCCCTATACGAGCTTTGGAAATGATGTTTCCAAATACCGGATTGTCGCTGTTCCTTTAGTACTGAGTTCTAAATCCGTTAATGATGTTTTTGGAGACGACCTTGGCGCCTATGGAGATAAAACCAAATGGCGCATGTATCGCTATGAGAATGGCACTACGAGTGAGTTAACAGGCAGCACCACCATTGATGCCGGAAAAGGATATTGGCTGATTGCCAAAGCAAGCGCCACCATCAGCACAGGCACTGGCACTACAGTACAAGCGAGTATCGACACGCCTTTTGAAGTTAATTTGAAGGCCGATTGGAATGAGATAGGAAACCCTTACAATTTTAATTTATCATGGGCCGATGTGCAGGCTGCGAATCCTGGTTTGCCCGGATTGAGAATTTACAATGGCGACTTTGCTGATGGAACCGTTCTGAAAAAATTGGAAGGGGGCTTTGTGAAAGTGACTACTGCCCAAACATTGAAATTCCCCATTCTGAAAAATGCTTCAGTAAATGGCCGCACATCTGACGCTCCTTCGCTGACCCAGAATTCTTTGAACAACTCCGACTGGCAAGTGTACTTCACCTTGCATCAAGGCGATTTGACCAACACCATTTCCGGGTTTGGCATGAGCGAAAAAGCATCGGAAGGTTTTGATGCTTTCGATGGATTCAACATGCCCAGGTTCTTTGATAAGTCTTTGCAACTGAACCATGCCAAAAAGGATAGCAACGATTATTATTCAAGAGATATAGTTCCCACAGCAGAGAACTATGTGTGGGATTTTTTTGTGGAATCAACTTCTGACGAAAGGCAAATCGATCTGAGTTGGGACAATTTTTATTTCGGAGAAAATGAAAAAGAGCTTTACTTGTTAGATGTGAGCCAGAAACGAAACCTCAATATGCGGTCGTTCAATTCATATTCATTTGGCAAAAACTCTTCGCGGTCATTTAAAGTAGCATATGGTTCTGTTGACTTCGTAAAAGAGAAAATGGCAGTGCACGAAATGATCTTGCACAACATATGGCCCAACCCATCTTCGGGCGATGTAACTCTTTCATTTTCGTTGCCCGAATCCCCTTTATTGCAAACAGTGAGTTTTTCTATGACCGATATATTGGGAAGAAACCTTTGGACACAGGAATTAAATTATGGCAGCGGCTATCACGAAGTAATTTTGAAGAGGACAAACGAAACAGAAGGGATCTATATGATCAGGCTAATGTCAGGCTCAATGACAAAAATAGCCCGACTTGTTTTAAAATGAGTTGTCAAAACTTAAATCAGTGAAGTATGAAAACAAGAGCGAGTATCATTTTATTGTTTGCGTGGTGTGGTGCTGTGGGCCAGACCATTGAAGGCAATAGCAACGCACTGACCATAGATACAAGCAAACCTAAAGTAAGTGAAGAGACCATAACGTTAAAAACGTTGGGGATTACCAATGTGCCAAAGTATTATGCACTTATTGTAGGAGTTTCAGACTATAGAAATGCTGGACCGAAATTGCCCAATCTGGATATGCCTGCCAAAGATGCGGAAAAATTAGCATCACTATTGATCGAAAAATATGCGTTCGAATCGCAAAATGTGACGCTGTTAAAAAGCCCAACCCGCGAGGAGATGATCAATCAGTTTGACCGCTTGGCAGAAAACGTTTCTGAGAAAGACAATCTGTTGATTTTCTATGCAGGTCATGGATATTATGATAAAGCAAAGGATTTTGGTTTTTGGCTTCCATCAGACGCAAAAATTGACAGCAGAAGCGCATGGATAGCCAATAGCACCATAAAGGATTACGTAACTGCGATACATTCTAAACATACTTTATTAATTGCCGATGCTTGCTTTGGGGGAAGCATTTTTAAAACAAGATCGATTGATGCTACCATAATGCAGTTCAATCAAATGTATAAGGACAATAGTCGAAAGGCGCTGACCAGTGGCAATATGACGGAAGTTCCTGATAAGAGCATTTTTTTGAAGTACCTCATTAAAGCATTGGAAGAGAACGGTGAAGTCTTTCTGCCTTCTTCTAAATTATTTTCCAGAATTTATGAACCTATTCTAAACAACACATCAACTGTACCTCAATGGGGAGTGATTCAAGGAGCGGGAGATGAGGGTGGCGATTTTATCTTTATTAAGAAGAAATAACCATTTCGATTACGTCACTTATTTATCGCTCCTGTTTTTTAAAAATTGTGTTTTGCTAACTTTGAAAAATCCAGCAAACATAAAAACGGTTTGACATCACTCGATCTTCTTAGGAAATATTTTGGGTATTCTACTTTCCGCTCGCCCCAGGCGGAAATCATCAATGCTTCTTTGGAGGGAAAAGATGTGATTGCGATTCTTCCAACCGGTGCCGGTAAATCTGTTTGCTTTCAAGTCACTTCATTAATGAAAGATGGTCTGTGCGTGGTGGTAACACCTCTCATCGCTCTCATGCAAGATCAAGTGCAGCAACTAAAGAAAAAGGGAATTCAAGCCACGGCTATTCATTCGGGAATGAACCGAACTGAAATCGATATTGCTCTCGATAATTGTGTTTACGGGAAAGAGAAATTTCTATATGTATCGCCAGAGCGTTTGCAAACTGAAATTTTTAGGGAACGCTTCAAGAAAATGAAAGTCAATCTGGTTGCCATTGATGAAGCCCATTGCATTTCACAATGGGGTTATGATTTTCGTCCACCTTATTTGAAGATAGCTGAGCTTCGTGAGCTTCAGCCCAATGTGCCCTTCATGGCCTTAACGGCTTCAGCAACAAAGCAAGTACGAGACGATATTGTTGCTAATCTCCAACTCAAGTCGGTCGAATTATTTCAGAAAAGTTTTGCACGGGAAAATTTTTCTCTTGTTGTGCGCAAAACCGAAACCAAAGAAAAACAACTGTTGGATATTTTGCGCAAAGTTTCAGGCTCTGCTATTGTTTATGTTCGCTCGCGCAAATCAACAGAGTCGATAGCCAAACTTCTGGAGCGCAACAAAATTAAATCCGTTTTTTATCACGCAGGTTTAGCCACCGAAGAGCGAATGGAACGACAGCAAGATTGGATCAACAATCATACGCGTGTGATGGTGGCTACGAATGCATTTGGCATGGGGATCAACAAAGCTGATGTGAGAACGGTAATTCATCTCGACTTACCAGAAAACATAGAATCGTATTATCAGGAAGCCGGTAGGGCCGGTCGCGATGGAAAGCGAAGTTATGCCACCATTATTTTTCATGAGTCGGATGTCGTTGCCTTACGCCACAAGGTAGAATCATCACAACCCGATTTAAGTGAATTGAAGAAGACTTATCAGGCACTCTCCAATTTTTATCAGTTAGCTTTAGGAGCCGGTAGCGGTGAAGCTTTCAATTTTGACCTTGATTTATTCTGTAAGCGTTTCAATCTCAAACAAGCCGTGGTTTACCCGGTGCTGAAAAAACTCGAGGAGTTTGGATTGATTTTACTCAATGAAGGATTTCATCGGCCATCTCGCATTCATTTTCAAATTGAAAAGAAAAAGATCTATGAGTTTCAGGTAGCAAATGCTTTGTTTGATCCGTTGATCAAAACCCTGATGCGTTTATATGGCGCTGAATTATTCTCAGACTTCGTTGTCATCTCCGAAAATCACATTGCCAGCTCATTGAAGGCTTCAGTGGAAGAGGTAAAAAAGGAATTGCGAAGACTTCATGAATTGCAATTGATGATTTACGAACCGGCATCGGATGACCCCCAGATTGTATTCATAATACCCAGGCAAGATGCCGATCGTTTGCCCATCGATAGAAAAGAATTTGATAGTCGAAGAAAATTGCATTTAGATAAGATGGATGCCATGATCAACTATGCGGAGCAAAGCCATCGGTGCCGTATGCAATTGATTCAGGAGTATTTCGATGAGATCACCTATGAAACTTGCGGTGTTTGTGATGTTTGTATAAGTAAAAAGAAGAAAGATAATTCTGTTACACTTAAAGATTACTTTGAGCAAATCAATTATTTACTCGGACAAAGACCAATGACAATTGACGAACTCGAAACGGCTGTTGCTGCCCGGGATAAAGAACTATTCATCGAAGCGATTCGTGAGCTGGTGGATGCCGGTACTATTTACTATGATGATGTTTGGGTACTGAGAAAGAAATGATTAGCCTAATTCTAAGCATAAAAACTCAAAGACATTGAGAAAATTTGAAGAAGTAAAACTTAGCCCCTTGCCTTTGTGGTTCTACCTTTTAAACCACTAACTTTGATCTTTATTTATTGAATTAAGAATGGTGAATACGAAATATTGCAATAGTCTAACTGAATACGGCCGAAGGAAAACGCAAGAGGTAACGATTGGCGATGTGCCAATGGGAGGGAGCAATCCAATTCGCATTCAATCGATGACCACGATTGATACCATGGATACATTGGGATCGGTGGAGCAGACCATTCGCATGGTGAATGCAGGTTGTGAATATGTACGCATCACTGCACCTAGCATTAAAGAAGCTCAGAATCTTCAAGAGATAAAAAATGAATTGCGAAAGCGTGGTTATAACGTTCCATTAATAGCAGATATTCATTTTACTCCCAATGCAGCAGAATTAGCTGCGCGTATTGTAGAAAAAGTCAGGGTTAACCCAGGCAATTATGCCGACAAGAAAAAATTTGAGGAGATTGAATATACCAATGCTTCTTACGATGCCGAATTAGAGCGCATCCGAAAGAAGTTTACGCCACTTGTAAAGATTTGCAAGGAGTATGGCACGGCCATGCGCATCGGTACCAATCACGGTTCGCTTTCCGACAGAATCATGAGTCGCTATGGAGATACACCACTAGGAATGGTTGAAAGTGCTCTTGAGTTTTTGAGAATCTGCGAGGACTTGAATTATTACAATATTGTCCTCTCCATGAAGGCGAGCAACCCGCAAGTAATGATACAAGCGTATCGGTTGCTTGTTCAGAAATTGGATGAAGAAAAGTTCAGACCTTATCCGTTGCACTTGGGAGTTACCGAAGCCGGTGATGGTGAAGACGGAAGAATAAAATCTTCTGTTGGCATTGGAACTCTGCTGGAGGATGGGCTAGGGGATACCATTCGCGTTTCACTTACAGAAGAACCGGAAGCAGAAGTACCAGTAGCTAAACAATTGGCCAATCGATATGTTAATCGAAGGGCCTCACATCCAATTGCTGACATAAAAAATTATCCCATCAATCCCTTCGAGTACACTCGCAGAGTTTCTAAAGAAGTAATCAACATCGGTGGAAGTCATCATGTGCCGCGTGTTATTTCGGATTTATCTAGCAAAGAAAAAATTACTCCCGCTTCACTGTTTGCCTTGGGATATCAATACTCTGTGCCGTTGGACAAATGGAACATTGGTGATATGGCATGTGATTTTGTTTTCCTTGGAGATCGTGTTATTGATTTTGAAATTCCGGGTACACTAGGTCTGATCTACAATTATCAAACTTGGCTTACTCAAAAGAATCGCGAGAGGGCTTATCCGTTTATTCTGGCGAAGGAATATTTATCGAACAATGATTATTCCAGTCAATTGAATTTTATAGTTGTATCATTAAGTGAGGTTAATGATCAACTGTTTTCAAAACTGAAAACAGATTCAACAGCAGTTTTGATTATTGAAACAAGCAACGATCATGGCCTTGCCGAGCAGCGTAGACTTTTTGTGGAATTGATCGAAAAGAATTGCAGTGTGCCCGTGATCATAAGCAGATCATATAAAAATCTTTCAGTAGAGGAACTTCAACTCCATTCAGCTACTGATATTGGAGGTTTGCTTATTGATGGATTGGGTGATGGTGTATTCATAAAAACTGAAAATTGCACCTCTGACAAAATCGTTAATGAGACGGCATTTAATATTCTGCAAGCAACACGTACTCGTGTTTCAAAAACCGAATACATCTCATGCCCTTCATGCGGCCGTACACTTTTTGATCTTCAAGAGACGACAGCAAAAATTCGTTCGCGTACTAGTCACTTGAAGGGAATTAAGATTGGGATCATGGGGTGTATAGTGAATGGCCCAGGGGAGATGGCCGATGCTGATTATGGATATGTTGGCTCAGGACCTGGTAGAATTACTTTATATCGAGGCAAAGAAGTTGTAAAGAGAAATGTTCCTACTGCCGAGGCAGTTGATAAACTAATTGACTTGATTAAAGAAGACGATAATTGGGTGGAGATGGAAAAGAAGATACAAGACGTATTAGCCTAGATCATGGAAAATCAAGAAGAGCAAAAAAAGAAAATGACTTTCAAAGAATTTTTCTCACTCGGAGAAGTGGGAAATTATTTTTTTAGAAGGAAAAATTCAGATCGACCAACCAACATCAACATCAAGATGATGCATGGTGTGAACCGGCTTGCCATCATTATGTTTTTGCTGGCCATAATTTATTTCATTATCAAACGTTTTCTGTGGACTTAGAATCTTTCAGAGACTATTGTTTGAAGAAAAAGAATGTCACCGAAGAATTTCCTTTTGGAGAAGACACTATGGTATTCAAGGTGAGTGGGAAAATGTTTGCGCTCACCGATGTGGAAACCTTTGAAAGCATTAATTTGAAGTGTGACCCTGAAAAAGCGATCGAACTTCGCGAGCAATATGAGGCCGTACAGCCTGGCTATCATATGAATAAGAAACATTGGAATACGGTAATGAACGATGGGAGCGTTTCAGATAAACTGATGAAAGAATGGATCGATCATTCTTATGAATTGGTTGCCCCAAAGACTCGTTTGAGTGTTAAAGGACCTAAGGCAAGGAAATAGATTGGCTGTCAATTCGTTATTTTTCTTACTTTTATGCTTTATTTCGCATTACTAAAGTAAATTTTTAAGACTTAGTGATAGTGACGAACCCCTTGGAATGATCCGGGCTTTACTCTTTACATTGGCTTGTGCCTGCATTGTCATTGCGTGTAACACACAGCGAATGATTTGTCCTGCCTATCAAAGCAGCTTTTATTTTGATCAAAAGAAGCAAAAGGAAGCCTTTGTATTTTATAACGATAATAAGGATCAACCTCGCGAAGTATTAGCCAGTAACAGCAAGACTTTAAATCTTCCCCCTCGAGATTCATCATGGGATAATAGCCATGTGATCAAAGGGCCGGCATTGCCTTTTGAAAGAAAAGTTAAAAAAGAGAAGTATTTATTACTCCCCAAAAGGACTTACAAGCAAGCATTGCGCGCACTACAGACGGTGCCGATGAAACCTGTGTATCCAAAAATCGGTGAAGATTCCCTAGATATAAAGAAAGCACTCGACAGTGCAGCACGTAGCATCACTGATACAATAACTTCCATCGCTTCTGCCAAGCCAAAAGAACAACCGGAGGAAGACAGTGTTTACGTGATCACAAAAGAGAAAGAAAAATTCAATCTTGATCAAGACAATTACATGTGGTACTTCCGCGACATTTTGGTTTTACCTGATGTGAGGGCTGGAATGGATGAAGCACAAGCAGCGAAAGATGAATCTTCAGGTGCTTCAACAAAAAAAGGAGAGAAGAAAAATTTCTTTAGCAAGCTGAAAGGTTTGTTCAAAAAGAAACCGAAGCAAGCAGCTGACACTACATCTTTCAAAAAGGCAAAAATAGATCCTTTTGCAGAACCTGATTCTACAACCATGCATCCATCGGTGGCACAAGATCCTCCACCAGTAGAAGTTAAGCCTGAAAAGAAAAAAGGATTATTCAAAAAGAAACCCAAGACCCAAGCGGCTCCTCCACCACCAAAGCAAGATGCTAAGAAGGAAGAGAAAGACGGATTTTAGAATTCCTTACTTTGAAATTAGACCCGCCACCTTGTTATAATTCGAACTAAAAGGTATCCAATAATCAAGTTGAGTTGAGATATAATGGAATGACGAGTCAAATCTAAAGGGAATCCTTAAGGCAGTTATTTCAAGGCCACAATTCGAACTTCCACTCTTCGGCCTTCTTCTTTAGAAACACTTTCATCCTTGGTTGCTCCGTAGCCACGAGCAACAATACGTCTGCGAACGATGCCCTGATGATTGAAGTAATCCAACACAGTGATAGCTCGTTTATTTGATAGCTCTCGATTGGCTTCTTCTGTTCCTTCAGATGAGGCAAAGCCGGATATCTCTACTCCCAGACCGGAATTAGAGCTCAAGACCTGAAGGATGTCTTTCAGTTGCACATTATATTGTTCTTTGATTTCGCTCTTGCCCTGATCAAAAAATACTTTAACAGATTTTGCAAGGAGCGCTTTATCGTACGAAATTGTTTTCCCTCCCTCTTCTTTCAACCGCTTCGCCTCTTCCGCCACAAACATAGTAGGCAAAGAGAAAACAGTTTTGCCTTCCACTTGCTTTTGCTCAAACTTGCTTTCATCGCTCTCATCATAATAATAAGTGCGGGCAGCTACTTCAATCTTAGAATTGTTTTTGTCGTCAAAGTTGATTGACTCCACTGGATTCTGGTGCTCAATAAGGCTCACCAAATAGTTGATTCCTTCTTTGTCATCGGATGCCATCAAGTCAAGCATCATATCATACACATCCACATTACCACTTTTTACAAGTTGAGCCTCATGTGTTTTTCTTAATTCGGTTTTTACTTCTTGCTGAGTATCGTAGAATGCATTCTTTACACTCACCTCTTGTCCTACCACAACGTCAAATTGTTTAATCGTTTTCAAAGTGATTTGCTGATACAACTCATAGAAGTAATCCTGGTTAGGAACATTCACATTCAGCGTGTAAGGGAGAAATCCTTCAGACTCAATCACGATATCATAGTTTTTGGAAGGAGGAAGTATGATCAGATAATCGCCTGTTTTAGGATCTGGATCGTATACAAATTCAACGTCTTTTTTGGTGTCTCTGTCGATGACGTACATTTTGGTGGGCATTGGTTTGCCCGTTTCTGCGTTCAAAATCTTTCCTTTGATCATTGTGAGTGGAACGGTAGAAGCATTCTCAGGCATGTCGATGTAATAGATATCTTGAGCACCTTGTCCTCCTTTACGATCGGATGAAAAATAGGCTCGCTTACCATCAGCAAGCAAGGTGAAGTAATTATCATTGGCTGTAGTATTTATCGGGTAGCCCATATTCTCAGGCTTTGTCCATTTACCTGAAATGAAAATCGATTTGAAAATATCGTTGCCCCCCATGGTATTGTGTCCATCTGAAGTAAAGAACAACGTCTTTTGATCAGGATGAATAAAAGGGGCATCTTCATTCGCTGCCGTATTTATCTCGGGGCCAAGGTTTACGGGCATTCCCCATTTCCCATCTGCTTTGAGTTCTGTTTTCCAAATGTCCAGACCACCTTTACCACCGGTACGGTCGCTGGCAAAGTAAATGGTCTTGCCATCAGGAGTAATACTGCACGTAGTTTCAAGACTTGGTGAGTTAATGCTCCCTGCCAATAAAGACGGCTTTGACCATCCTTCTCCATCTTTAGCAATCTGATACAAACTACCTGGGTCAGAAGTTCCTCCAATGAAAATCATCATCTTTTGTCCATCAGGTGAAATTCCCGCAGTGCCGACATTGTAATCTGATGCAATAGGTACCACCGCTGGTTCTGACCAAGTGCCTGATTTGTTGTAGGAAACTAAAACCTCTTCAATGAATTTGTCGCCAGACCTTGTACGACCAGTATTAGGGCGTAAGGCAGTAAACGCAATGACACTCTCATCGGCAGACACGGTTGGATTGTACTCTGTATACTGGGAGTTGACATTACCGGAAACACTATGAACCGTAAAGGCGCGTGGCACAGCCATCAGTGCAATCGCATTATGACAAATCTCAATCGCTTTGTTAGCATTTGCAGTGGCTTTTGGATCTGCTTTTACTGAAGCTTTGTAAGCTGTCAAGGTTTCAAGTGCCTTGTCGAGTTGCTCATTCTTTAAATAGAGTTGCCCAAGATCATAAGAAAGGGTAGAGGGTAAGCCTTTGCCTTCCTTGAGGGCTGTTTCAAAATATGGAATTCCTTTTACTTGGGTGTCTAAATTTTGCTGCTTTTGATAACAAACTCCTGCTTGATAATTGGCCAACGGATCTTTAACTCCTGATTCAATAGCTTCCACATACAACGAGAGCGCCTTATCATAGCTTTTGATCGCAAATAACTTTTGGGCTTCGGCCAATTTCTTTGTGTCTTGACCAAAACATGAAATCACGCTGCAGATAAGAACAATGAGGAGGTAATTTTTTTTCATGATCATAAATTATTTACGAGTGTAATGGTTTACTCATTATTTGTGTGATAAGAAAACGCAATCGTCTGACTAACAAAGGAATTTTCGATGAACTGCATGATTACTTTTCTTAACACGGCTACAAGTTATTGACAATTAAACAAAACCACATGTATATGTGAAGTCGATTTTATTGTTTTTTTCGACAAAAAGTGCAAAATTTATGCTTTAACCCCTAAACCATGCTCACTCGATTTTGGAAAATGCTCGATGTGGAAGAGGGAGAGACCGGCCAAGTGGGTCTTCTCCTGATCATGAGTTTTTTGATGGGTCTCTTTCTGGCAACCGTAGCAGTTGCCTCTCAATCTCTGTTACTTGGATTGAAAGAATTTAGCGAGACAGAAGATCTTCCTTATGTTCTTTTATACTCCGGGGTATTCGGTGTAATCATCACTGTAATCTATAATTTTCTACAAGGAAGAATATCTTTTAGGGGGTTAGCTATTTTAAATTTGATTGTTTTAGTAGGATTGACAGCCTTTATGGAATTTGGAGGCTCCTATTTTAACGATGCCAGATCATTTTATTCTTTTGGTTTCGCGCTGGTACTTCCTTTTACATTCATAGTTCAGTTGGTATTCTGGGGAGCTTTTGGCCGTATGTTCAACGTACGTGATGGTAAACGCCTGATCGGAAGTGTGGATGTGGGAACAGACATCGCTTCAATCATCGCATTTTTTTCCATCCCTGTCTTACTCGCAGCCGGCTTAAAAGTCGAATCCCTTTATACAGTTGGATTGATTAGTATCATCGGTTACTTGATATTCTTCATCATACTCAGTGTGAAGTACCTTGGCAAAGGTAAAATGGCTCAGGAGGAATCGGAGATCAAGAAGCTATCCATTGGTCAGTTTCTTTCCAACAAGTATATTCTTATAATGGCGGCATTTATCATTATTTCACTTACCACGCTGCGATTTGTTGACTACTCATTTTACAACGTGTCTGTGGTGCAATTTAAAGAGGGACTTCCTACATTTTTGAGCTTGTTTGAAGCCACTATCGTGCTCTTTAGTTTTTTGTTCACCACTTTCATAACTGATCGCATCGCACAAGACTACGGACTTCGAGTGGCGATGATTGTAAATCCGATAGTCATTTTACTTTTTACTGTGGGGGCCTTCCTATTGGGAAGCGTTTTCGGATTCGACCCACTCGTTTCTGGTAAAACGCAGGTGGTATACTTCTTTATCGCGATTGCAATGAGTAAGCTGCTACTCAACTCGTTACGCGATGCTCTGGACACACCTATCTTCAAATTTTACTACGTACCAATTGACAGCTCCATCAAGATTGACGTGCAGACCAAGATCGAGGGTTTCGTGTTTGCGTTGGGCAGTACCGTTGCGGGAGGGTTGATAGTAATCATTAATCAGTTTAAGATTTTTAACCTGTTATCAATCTCCGCATTTACGGCTGGGCTATTGGTGCTATGGTATTTTGTAGCTAACAGAATGTATCAGGGATATCGCGATACTTTACAGTCGTCATTAGTTAAGAACAAAAAGGCAGTTGAGAAGGATGTAGTGAAAGAATATACATTAGATACTGTTCTTGATAAGGAAGTAAAGAGCGATGCTGAGACCAAGGTAATTTATGGCCTGAAGTTGATGGAGAAACTTGAGCCTGCCTTGTTTGAATCTTCCATTCTATCTCTTTCGGAAAGTAAGATCAAGCGAGTGCGTCAATTCGCTTTAGACAAAATTCAGGAGCTAGGAATTTCATCAGAAGAAAAAAGTGAGATCAAAGGATTAGCAACGCAAGCTGCCGGCTCTGCTGAGGACAGTGATTTGCTTTCTATTTCTCCCGACAAGTTGATGAAATTGAGTAAGTCGGTGAAACAAACCGATCGCATGCTGGCCGCCAAGTTCATGCGCAAACTTACCAACAACAAAACCATTTTCATTCTACTTGAACTCATGCGCGATCCTGATCCGCGTGTGCGAAGTGAAGCGATCCTTACTGCGCGCAAAGTAAAAAGGCCTGAAACCTGGAGCGTGCTGATTGAAATGCTGTCATCTCCATTGTATTCCCATCAAGCTGCATCTGCACTGAAAGAAACAGGAGCTCCCGTTTTACAACATCTGGAAGCCGCATTTCATAAATCAGGGCAGGGAGAATTGGTGATGGCGAAGTTGATTCAGATCATGGGCCACATTGGAGGTGATGAGGGTCTGCAGTTGCTATGGAAGAAAATTGATTATCCTGATAAGCGTATTGTAAAGCAAATTCTTTACGCACTGCGTTTCATTAATTATAAAGCATCAGGGCGCGAAGCCATTGCAGTCAAAGAATTGCTGGATGCTGAAATGAGCAAGACGCTTTGGAATGTTGCCGCTCTGGATGAAATACCTGATGAGCCGATTTACGGTTTTTTGCGTGAGGCATTGGGCGAGGAGATTCGAGACAACTATGATCACCTCACTTTGCTGCTCTCGCTGCTGTACGATCCAGAATCTGTGCAGCTGGTAAAAGAAAATATTGAGGCTGGAACTCCAGATAGTATTCAGTACGCACTAGAGCTTTTGGATTTGTTTGTAGATCAGGATTTGAAGCCTAAACTTATTCCGCTGTTAGACGATTCAACAACAGCTCAGAAACTGGAATTGCTTCAGATTTATTTCCCTCGAGAAAGCTATAACCACATTCAGACAATCAATTATATCCTTAATCGCGATTTTAACTTCAACAATCGCTGGACAAAAGCATGCGCTGTTCATTGTACTGCCTATATCGATAGTTTTAGAGTAAGTCGTGGATTGATTAGCCAGATGTTCAACCAGGATAAACTACTTCAAGAAACAACGGCTTGGGTGGTGTATAACAAAGACAAGCAAGCGTATCATACCGTCTCAGATAGACTTCCCTACCGCGACAAAAAATTCCTCGATTCAGCAATAGAAAACAATCAATTGCTTGATGGATTGGATGATGGTTTCTTCTTGTTCATCGAAATGGTAATGCTAATCAAGAAGCTTCCTGCATTTGAAAGAATCAGTGGAAAAGTCTTGAGCGATCTTTCAGACAAGATCCTGCCCATTACATTGAATACCCGAGACAAACTGATGATCAATTCGACTGAAACACCGATTTTGATCATTGCTTCTGGTGAAGCAAGACTCAAGAAGGACACTGAGGAAATTGCGGTGTTAAGAAGAGATGATGTATTTGGAGATTTATTTCAGGAAGGACCCGTTCCTAAGATTACCGAAGTTGAAGCAACAGAGCGCACTGTATTGTTTAAAATAGAGTTGGTTGATTTCTATTTTGTACTGGCAAGTCACCACGACTTAGCTCAGGGACTTATTTACAATGTAACGGAGAAGAAAAAAGTATTAGTCTAAAAATAATGCTATGGCAGAAATTGATGTATTAATCACATTTGCAGAAAAAGACAACGAGACCTCCAAGAAGAGTGAGCAGGGTTGGGTTACCCAGTTCAGGAAATTTTTGGAGCTGATGCTTTTTCAGGTGTTGGGAACTAAGCCAACCATCGTCATCAAATCCGAGTTTGATACTGCCACGGCACCCGCTATGGACAATGCATCCATTCTTGTGGCTGTACTTACCAAAGAGTTTGCGCAATCAGGAAGATGCCTTGATTTGGTAGAGACATTTTACAAAAACACTTCCTCATCTTCGGTTAATCGGGTGTTCAAGGTTTTGAAATCACCAATGAACATTCAGGAACAGCCACCTCGATTACGCGACTCGATAGGCTATGATATGTATCAGCTTGATGTGGAGACTGGGCAGATGAAAGAGTACTCCGATTTCTTTAGCCAGGAAGCTGAGAAGCAATATTGGATGAAGATGGTGGATTTGGCTTATGATATTCACGAGTCATTGGTTGTTCTAAAAGCTGGTGATTCTAAAGCGACTGAAATCAAAAATCTGTTTAAGCGTAAGACTATTTATTTGGCTGAGACTGGACACGATCTTTCAGTACAACGCAATATTATCAAGCGCGAATTGCAACGTCATGGTTTTATTGTATTGCCGAATCACACACTTCCAGAACGCCTCGATGATTTAGAAAGAGAGGTTCGGAAAGATTTGGAGCAATGCACTTTGTCAGTCCATTTAGTTGGAAGTGCTTATGGTGAAATTCCAGAGGGAGCAGATCGCTCTATTGTTGATATTCAAAATAGAATTGCTGCCGAAGTAGCAGTAGCCAAACGCCAGAGCAAAGATGAATTTTCTCGCCTGATCTGGATTGCGCAAAACTTAAAGAATGCAAGCGACAGGCAAAAAGCATTCATCGATACTATCCGCAGAGATACCGAAGCGCAGGAGGGAGCGGAGATTCTACAAAATCCATTAGAGGATTTCAAAAACATTATGCGTGAAGAATTGATGGAATCACGCGAGCGAACCAATGCAGAACATCTTAGTAGCAAGTCAATTTATCTGGTGCATGACCGGGTCGATCTTCCGGAGGTTGAACCTATTCGTCAAGTATTAGAGAAATCGGGTTTTAAAGTTTTGACTCCTGCCTTTGAAGGCGAGTTATTAGATGTGCGCAAAAGACACATCGACAACTTACGCAATTTTGATGGAGCAATTATTTACAAGGGCAAAGTCAACGATCAGTGGGTGCGAATGAAAATCCTTGATTTGCTCAAGGCTCCCGGGTTTGGACGCAATAAACCAATTCAAGGTAAAGCCTTGGTAGCCACAGGAAGTTTAGATAGCTACAAGAATCAGAATATGACTTTAATCTCCAGCGACTCTAACAAGTCGATGGAAAATTTAAAAAGCTTTTTAGAAGAATTTAAATCTTAAAAAATTATGAGCCAGATCGTTGATGAAATGCCGGGTTCTCCTACCACCGTTGGTATAGATAACCCCTTTCCCGGTTTGCGTCCCTTCAAAATTGAAGAGAGCCATTTGTTCTTTGGCCGAGAGGGTCAGAGCGATGAAGTGCTCCTGAAATTATCAAAGAGCCGTTTCGTAGGTGTTATTGGTCCTTCTGGAAGTGGTAAATCTTCATTCATTTACTGTGGAGTTCTTCCAATTCTATATGGAGGTTTCTTAACCGATGCCAGCCCTAATTGGGAGGTAATTGTTACACGTCCGGGAGCCGGCCCAATTGATAACCTTGCTGAGTCTTTGTTGAAGACCTCTAAGGATTACAACTACGCTGACCCTGACGATAAGAAAATTAAGCGCACCATTGTTTCTACTTTATTAAGAAGTAGTTCACTTGGATTGGTTGAAGCCATTCAGCAATCGCGCAGAAGTGAAGACATCAACTACCTGGTACTGGTCGATCAGTTTGAGGAATTATTCCGTTTCAAAGACAGCACCGATCCAAACTCAGTTAACGAGACTCTAGCGTTTGTAAATCTTTTGATGGAAGCGATCAACTATGAAGATGCTCCCATCTATGTAGCTATCACCATGCGTTCTGATTTTATTGGTGATTGTGCGCAGTTTCCTGAATTAACTCGCAAGATCAACGATAGCCACTATTTGATTCCTCAAATGACGCGCGATCAAAAGCGCAGAGCTATTGAAGGACCTGTTGCAGTGGGCAATGCCAAGATCACTCCACGTTTAGTTCAACAATTGTTAAATGATTTGGGTGACAACCCTGATCAGCTTCCTATTCTCCAGCACGCGCTTATGCGTACATGGAGTTACTGGAGCAAGTACCGCGACTTCGAAGATGAACAGGTTGACTTGAAGCATTACGAGGCGATCGGTACCATGAGCGAAGCGTTGTCGATGCACGCCAATGAAGCTTATGATGAATTGGATGAGGATCAAAAGCGTATTTGTGAGATTCTCTTTAAAGCCATTACCGAGAAACGAGGGGAGAACTTTGGTATCAGAAGACCTACTCGTCTAAATGAGATTGCATCCATTGCCGATGTAAGCGAAGGCGATGTAATTGAAGTCCTGGAAAAATTCCGTGAGCCGGGTCGTTCTTTACTTACGCCTGGCCATGGAACACCACTCGGTTCCAAGTCGATGGTCGATATATCCCACGAAAGTTTGATGCGCATTTGGGTGCGCCTGAAAAACTGGGTAGACGATGAGGCTGATGCAGTGCAAATGTATCAGCGTCTTGCTGAAGCAGCTAATATGTACCAGGTGGGCAAAGCCGGTTTGTGGAGACCACCGGATTTGCAGCTCGCACTCAACTGGCAAGTAAAACATAAGCCTACTTTAGTTTGGGGACAACGTTATCATCCGGCCTTTGAGCGTACGATGATCTTCCTTGAGTACTCGAAGAAGGAATTCGAGACCGAGCAGCGTATTAAGGAACTTGAGCAGAAAAGGAAATTGGAGCGTGCCCGCATCATCGCGGTGGTATTCGGTGTTCTCACGGGTTTAGCATTGATCGCATTGGTTTACGCTTTTGTGCAAAAAGGGATTGCCGATGAAAACTTGTTGCAGGCCCAGATTGCGCAAAAGGAAGCCAACACACAGAGAACTATTGCCGAACAAAAATCCATAGAGGCTCAGAAAGCAGCAGAATTTGCTAAACAGCAGCAGAAACTTGCGGAGCAAAGTGCCATTGAGGCTAAGAAAGCTCAGGCACTAGCTGAGGAGCAAAGGAAATTGGCGGTAAAGAGCGCTGAGGAAGCAAAAAGATCTGCCGAGATAGCAAGAAAAGCGCAGTTGGTCGCTGAACAAAAGAAGAAAGAAGCAGACATAAGTGCTGAAAAGGCACGCGTTGCAAAACTTGAAGCCGATCGTCAACGCTACCTCGCAGTTGCGAAGACTCTTGCATTGAAATCAAAAGAGATTAACAATGATCCGCAGCTAAGAGCTCTCCTTGCACAACAGAGCTATAAAATGAACGCTCAATATTCTGGATACGAATTTGACAATGAAGTGTACAACGGCCTTTTCGGAGCGCTTAAAGTATTAAAAGACCCGATCACTAAGAGTTTGAATGGTCATACCAGCGCAGCGAGAGCAGTGGTTACAAGCGTGAAGAACAATTCACTTTACTCAGGAGGCAGTGACGGGCGTATTATTCACTGGTCACCTGAAAACGGTCTGTGGAAAGCAGATACCTTGGGTAAGTTTATTGATCCATCAAGCAAGGACAATGTTCCATTCTACCAAATTTACTCCATGGACATTAGTAATGACGGCAACTACCTTGCGGCCGGTGGACTTTTCTCAGCTGATCGTAATGCCAACTATGTTTACCTTTTTGATTTGAGAAATCCGTCTGCAGAACCGAAGAAGATTCCAGGATTTACTTCAGATGTTGAAAACATTTGCTTTACTCCGGATAACAAAGGATTTTTTGCGCGGAGCAACTCAGGTAAGAGTATCATGTACTCCGATTTGAATACGGCTAAAGAAGTGATTAGTTGCAGCAAGGAAAAAGTGACTTCAATAGATTTAAGTCCTGACGGAACTAAATTAGCCGGGGGAGGAGTGAATGGCAATCTTTTCATCTGGGATGTGAAGAATAACTTTGCACTTAATTCTTATAACATTTTAAATAATGCCGATATCCTTACCGTGGCATTTACACCGAAGGGAAATGATATAATCATAGGCGGTGAAAGTGGGGAACTACGAATTGTAACTAGTGGCATAACTCGTAAAATTTTGACTGGACATAGTTCTCATATTGAGCAAATCAAATTCAGCCATTCAGGAAATTTTATGGCGACAGCAAGCAAGGATAAAACGATTCGCTTGTGGAATTTGACGGACCTTACTAGACAACCACAAGTGTTGAACGATCACGATTGGGTTTGGAGTATGGCCTTCTCACCGGATGATAATCAAATCATGGCGGGTATTCACAGCGTTGTTCGTGGAATTAAGGAGGAAGATGTTGATTTTACTATCCACTCCTGGCCGACTAAAATCAATTCGATGTCTAGTAAACTGTGTTCATATATAACCCATAACATGTCGAAAGAAGATTGGGAGCAATATGTTGGTACAGATGACGCAAATGGAATACCGTATGATAAAACATGCCCTAACCTTCCATCCAACAATAAATAGCCTATGAAATATTTTTTAGCTCTCGCTGTTTTTTGGTTCATCGGCTCAAAAGTTTCTTACGCTCAAAGCGGGGCACAGGCGCTTCGGTTGGCTCAGTCAATTTATGAACAAGGAAGACTGCATGAACTTCCTACTTTGCCGGGATTGCAAGACAAGGAAATTGAGAATTACTCTAAATCAGATCAAGTAAACGCTTATCGTCTGTTAACCCTGGCTTACATTTATTTGGAAGAGCCGGAGCAGGCAGATGTAAGCATGCTGAAACTGCTCGATGCCGATCATTTTTATGAACCTAATCCTAATGTAGAGCCTGCGGAGTTCATGGGTTTGTACAAGACTTTTAGAACGAAGCCTTTATTTGGTGTAGGGCTAAAGTTTGGCGCAAACAATACGATTCCTATGTTGAGTAGTCTTTATTGGGTCTCCGAGGGGTCGGGTAAGGGTAAATATGCTGTTCCAATTAGCTTGCAATTTGGTCTCGTCTTTGAGAAGGTCGCTTTTGCTGATTCGAAGAAAAAGATTCTGCAGCGACTTACGTTTGCACCGGAACTTTTATACACGACCCGCAAGATTGGTTATACCAATTCTTCCTATTTAGGTGGTGCAGCTGAGTTTAAGACAGTAGTCGGACAAGTCAGTTTGGACCTTAATCTATTGACCCAGTTAAAACTTAATAAGTCAAAGACATTTCAAACCTATGTTGCATTTGGTCCTGGAATAAGCTACGTGCTCAAAGGAACATTAAGCGCTCCATCAACAACCTGGAAAAATGGCGCGGGGTCAGTAGTGGGAGCTGATGTGGATAACACGGAGAGTTATAAAAAGATTACCCCATCACTCATTGTTTCTGCCGGCCTTAAATATAAGTTTGGAGCGATCTATCTTTTGGCAGACGCAAGAGTTCAATATGGATTAATGTCTCCGATTAACTCATCATCGAGAACAAATATTCAGTCTGTCTTTGAATATACTTATACACTCCCTGACTACAAGCCTTTAACAATCATGGCAAACATCGGGTTTGTGTTCCCTTATTTTAATCCGATAAAACTCAAAAGAAAATAATTGAACTGCATGAAAGGACTTTTTACTACTGTAGCATTATTAATTCTTTTTTCTTCTTGTAAGGAAAGTGGAGTTCAATTATCTAAACCCTCAACTTTTGTACGCTACTTCAGTGATGGAAATCAGAATGAAGCTGTCGATGTCTTGCAGACTTCGGATGATGGTTTTTTAATTCTGTCTTACTCCAAGCCATCCAATAGTAGCATTGGGTGGATAAACTTAACCAAGACAGACGTTAATGGAAATTCGTTACCGGTAAAGACGATAAAGCATAATCTTGCAGACTCCGATCTTCAACCAAGTAATTTTGTGGCATATAAAGATGTTTCTGGTGAAGAAAGGTATCTGATAGTAGGCACCGTAATAAATCCAAAATTTGGTTCCAGGCTATTTGTAGCACGAACAAATAATGCAGGAGATTTAGTAGATTCTATCTCTTATTACCATGCATCAGACATTCAACCGGGATTAGGATCTCCTGCATCATATCTGAAAGGAAGGGGAGTAGCTCAGACTAATAATGCAACAAAAGATTTTTTTGTTCTTGCCCAGGCGGTAAAGGCTGACTTAATCTCACCTGCTGACAGCGATATGTACTTAGCTCAAATCGTAGGTGTTGATGATGTGCCTAATAATAAAAAGGCATTGAGCAAGGTATTTACCCATACCTACGGTGCTGGGGCAACCGATCTGGCCAATCGGCTTTATTACGTGGATGGTGTAGCGCCAAAATTATTTTGGGGAGGGACCACTGCCGATGGTAATGGCACACATATGATATTATCCAGAACCGGTTTTAATGCGGAGCCACAAAATGCTGATTGGTTTCGCACTTATCCACAGGAGAATCAAATTGATATTTTTAAGGGAAATGATATTTGTTCTTTCAGTTCGACAAATTTTGCATTCATTGGCAGCCATTACAACACACAAATTACCCCGAATCAATACGATGCAATCGATTTTTCATATATCGATTATAATGGAGGGGCTCTTGGTCTTTTAAATCCCGATGGCAGCTATAATTTGACAAGACAATTTCAGTTGAAATTTCCACAGGATATTCCCCCTGGAGCGAGCATTTGCCCTATCACAGGTGGATTCCTTTTATTATTCACTCAGGCAATGGATGCGCAAGGCACCAATACCGATTATGCCTTGATTAAGCTCGATGGTAGTGGCAATCCGCCAGCAGACTGGCCAGTGACAAAGACCTATGGAGGAAAATACCCGGATGTAGGCAAAAGGGTGTTACAATCCAGCGATGGCGGGTATGTAGTACTCGGAACCACAAAACTGGCCAACGTGAATACTGTTTTTTTTATGAAAACAGATGGCGGTGGAAACATCCAATGAGTTTAGAATTGATTTTTCAAGAAGTTATTTAATGCATTTTATATGAAGCGATTTTTACAGCATGCACTTTTAGTTTGTGGACTATTTATTTTTATAAATAGTAGTTATGCACAATCGATTACCCCCTCAGGTGCTCTGTCTGCCTTATCCACAACTTACGGAACAGCATCGAGTGAAATAACTTTTACGTTTACGGCTGCTGGATTGGGAAGTGCCGAAGTCGTTACAATTACCGCACCTGCAGGATTTGAAGTTTCAACTTCGGGTGGTGGCGTAGGCTTTGGGACCACAACGACAAAAACAGCAAACGGAGGTGGAAACATTGCATCGACAACAATCTACGTAAGATTATCTCCGACCGCCAATGCCGGCACGTATGCTGCTAATATCACTTTGGTTGGTGCAAGTGCGTCTGCAAATGAAGCCACAGTTTTGAGTACTATAAATCCAAAAGCATTAACAATCACTGGAGCATCTGCCACTAACAAAACTTATGATGGAACTACAGCCGCTACTGTTACTGCTTCACCCACATTAAATGGTGTATTGGCTGGTGATGCCGGCAACGTTTCTATAGCGGGCGGTGCAAGTGGAGTATTTGCATCAGCAACCGTAGGAACAACTATTTCAGTAACCAGTAACTATAGTCTTACCGGTAGTGCTTCAGCCAATTACTCGGTTACACAACCTGCAATTACCGCTGACATTACAGCAAAGGCTCTTACGATCACGGGAGCCACTGCCAGTAACAAACCTTATGATGGAGGAACTACGGCCACATTAGGAGGCTCTCCTGCATTGAGTGGTGTTATTGCGGCCGATGTTGCAAATGTTACGCTTAATTCTGGTGCCGCCACTGGAACTTTTGCTTCAGCAAATGTTGGAACAACCATTACGGTAACTACCAGTGGCTATGCTATTTCCGGAACCGCCTCTGGCAATTATAGTTTAACACAACCAACTCTTTCTGCAAATATTACAGCAAAGGCGCTAACTATTACGGGTGTTACAGCTAGCAATAAGCCATACGATGGAACAGCAGCTGCAACATTAACCGGTTCTCCTGCATTGAGCGGAGTTATTGCCGGTGATGTGGCGAACGTTACTCTTGATGCCAGTGGTGCATCTGGTACTTTTTCGGATGCCAATGTGGGGATAGGAAAAACAATTACCACAAGTGGCTATACTATTACAGGCACGGCCTCAGGAAATTATTCTTTGACTCAGCCAACAACAACAGCTAACATTACGGCTCTTGCACTTACAATCACAGGCGCAACTGCCAGCAACAAAATCTATGATGCCACGCTACTGGCTGCCGTAACGGCCTCACCAACACTGAACGGAGTTTTAGCAGGTGATGCCGGCAATGTTTCAATTGCAGGAGGTGCTTCAGGAACATTTGCGTCAAAAAATGTTGCAACGAGCATTTCGGTTACGAGTAACTATAGTCTTACCGGTAGTGCTGCTGGCAATTATACCGTGACTCAGCCAACTCTTTCAGCGGACATAACTGTAAAGAGTCTTACGATTTCTGGGGTAACTGCTAACAATAAAGCTTTTGACGGCCTCACCACGGCATCCCTGACTGGTTCTCCCGCATTACAAATCTCAGAAGCGGCAGGCGCTGGTACTACTGCAGATGGTAAACCATATTCTGGAGATGCTGTTTCAGTTGGTGGCTCACCCACAGCTAATTTCGGTTCGACAGGTCCAGGCGTAGGAATCGCAGTAACAGTTTCTGGCTATACTTTATCAGGAGCTGAGGCCGGTAATTATTCTCCAACTCAGCCAACAGGTCTTACCGCAACAATTTATGCGGTAGAGCCAACTGCTCCATCTACTGTAATGACTTTCTCAAGTGTTACTAATACTACTCTTACAGTAGGGTGGACAGTACCCGGAGCTGGTGGAGGTACAAATCGGATTTTAGTTGTGAAGCAAGGTGGCTCACCTACGGCTCCAACAGATGGAGTGACTTATACACCTAATGCAGCGTTTGGATCTGGATCAACGACAGTTCTTGGAAGCTACGTAGTTTATGTTGGGAGTGGATCATCAGTTGCATTAACTGGTTTTACAACCAATACTTCCTATACATTTAATCTTTATGAACTTAACGGTTCTGCAGGAACAGAAAATTATTTGACTTCTTCTCTGCTCACTGGAACTCAGGTAACAGCAAATTATCCTACAACCCAGGCGACAAATGTTGTTTTCACCTCGCCAACGACAGCAGCTCTTACGATCAACTGGTCTGACGGTAATGGAGCAAAGCGAATAGCGGTAATCAAGGATGCCACGGGAACGTTCACCCCAGCAAATGGAACAACATATGCAACTTCTACAAATTTTTCATCTGGAACTGACCTTGACGGTGGTGCAGGAAAGGTAGTGTGTTTCTATAATGGAACTACAACTGGAAGACCGGTCACAGTTAACAATCTTTCTGCAAATACACAGTATACAGTTGAGGTTTATGAATACAATGGAGCAGCAGCAGCTGAACAGTATTTGACAACCACTGATACTGGGAACCCCGCCAGCAGATTTACCTTGGCAACCCTCCCGGCTAACTCTGCGACTTCACTAGTGTTCTCAAGTGTGCTTTCTACTCAATATACAGTCAGTTGGACAGCTTCTACTGGGGTACCTGTATCAGACGGCTATATTGTTCTTCGAAAAATAGGTTCGTCACCGACTGGCGTACCTACCAATGGAGGTACTTATTCTGTTGGTAATACTATTGGGGACGGAACAGTAGCCTATGTTGGAAGTGCAGTAACGTTTGGTGAGACCGGTTTGACACCAAGTACTGACTACTTCTATGATGTGATATCTTATTCTGGCTCGGGTCAGTCCACCAACTATAAGGGTGGTCCTTTGTCAAACGATCAAGTTACGGCTTGCTTGGATACCGCACCGAGCAATTTGACATTTAGTGCTACAGGTGCAAGTACCACTACAGTTAACTGGACGCGGGGAAGTGGAAACAATGTGTTAGTAATTGGAAGGAGCGGAACTGCATCAGCAGTTACACCTAATCCAGCAACTACCTACACCGCCAGTACAACTTTTGGCAGTGGAACCGCTCTGGCTGTAGCATCAAATGACTACTATGTTGTTTACCAGGGAACTGGCACCTCTGTGGTAGTGACAGGAATGAACGGAAGCACTGCTTATAACTTTAAGGTATATGAGTATAACTCCACCAATACCTGTTATCTGCTTAGCCCTGCAACCAATGATGTGACCACCACAGCTGCTAACACCAATTCTACTTTCACAGCAGGAACTGGCTCAGCAACCATAGCTTCTACAGTTACATCTCAGGGAGCTGCGACAGCAGCATTCACATTTACAGCAACTGACTTGGGTGGCGATGCCATCTCAACTCGGTTTACTCAACTTGTATTTAAGCCAGGAACCGGAAACTATCCTACGGATTGGACTCAAATAATAGCGGGAGCAGAGCTGTACGACAATGCTACTTTTGGAGGAGATAACGGTGGAGCAGCCGGTGGCCATGGTACGGCAATTATCACTGCTAATACGATCACCATTCCATTAATTAGTGATGTGAATCTTCCTGATCTTGGCTCCATAACAAACAGCACTGCCAGGATTTATACTCTGAAGATTTGGTTTAAAACAACATTGGGCGGGTCACTCGCGTCTACCATTGATAACAAGAACCTGGCATTTTCGATTTTAGGATCTGACGTCACCGCAGAGGCAGGATATTCTTCCTTTACTCCGGCCACGACTACAGCCTCAGGAGGTAGTAACGATGTTGTCACAGTTACTGCGACAAAGATTAACACCAACACAACTCCATCAACAGCGGCTAGTGCTAATGTTGTACTTGCTCAAGAACCTATTTATGAGGCAACTGATGTAAACAACAACAGAGACTTAGATGTGGATGGTGCTATCAATGGTCCATTTACCGTAGTCACATCAGATCTAACCATAGGGCCAACAAGTGCGCCAACGAATTTTGTTTTGGGCTTGGCTGACTTTACGGGATCAGGATTTAAGTTCTTGAATACCGGTGTGACTACAATGAACGTGAAAATTACTCCAACAGGCCTCACGTCTACTGATGCCACAAGTATTACCGTAAGTGCCTCCACTAACCTTGGATCTTCTGCTTTATCGATGTCATCATCACCACTCACCAATGGAACCACTGGTGTTATTAGTGGGGGCGTGGCAACCAATGCTGTACTTGGTTTCAATCTTCAAACTACAGGATCCCCGTTAAATCTTACTGATTTGGTGTTCAATAGTAGTGTGAGCACAACGGGATTAGTTTCTAATTTCCAATTGTACAGTAATTCATCAGACAGCTTTACAGGTGCAACACAAGTGGCAACGTCCTCATCCCTTACCTTCTCGGGAATGAGCATTGGATTGACTGGAAGCCCCACGTATTTTTTCCTCGTTTGCGATGTTGCTTCTTATTTTCCCTCAGCCAGCCCAACGATTCAATTTTCATTGCCGGCAGGTAACTTCACGGTATCAACAGGAGGAAAAACCGGTTCAACTCAGACAGGTATTATTTATACTTTACAAGACATAACTCCCCCTGCAATTCAGTCAATAGCAATTGTCTCGCCACCGGTTACTAATTCCTGGAGTACTACAAATGGAACTTCAGCGAGTACTGTAACTTTCAGAGTAACCTTCACCGAAGATGTTTTTGGGATACAATACTCAGGAGGAAATAAAAATTTCACGGTTCAAACTTCAGGACCCGTTTCCTATTCCACTGTCACCGGTGCGGGATCATCGACATCTAATTTTGTTGATGTTACGGTAAGTGGAATTAATGGCGAAGGCCTCCTGAGAATAGATTTTACTGAGACCGATAATATAATTGATATTCCCGGTAATCCTATTGGGGGATTTGGGTTTGGTAATGGAAATTACTCAACCACGTTTAGCGGGAATCAATATTATTCCATAGTTCTCCCTGCTCCAAGTAATCCGGTAGCAGGATTTACCATTAACACTGAGGACGACATTGAACTCCAAACTAAAACAACTTCAGATCTGGTAGGCCCGCAACTGCCTACTCATTATTTGTTTATGGTGAGAGAGTCTCAGGGAAGTACACCATTTCCAACAATTACGAACGGTGTCTTAATTCCGGATAATCAACATGATCTTACTTATCCGCCAGACGGAACTTTTGGTGACTACGCATCAGGCGATGGGCTCTTTACATTCAACACGACTTTTTCAGCTAGTGTGTTTAATTATACATGGTTATTTAAAGCTGGAATGTTGTATGATTTTGCTGTGTATCCCTATACCAAAAGCGCAAATTATTCAGACGATAATATTGCATATGGAACACCGACTTTCATATCCAATCATTTAATAGGACCTGCAGCCACCAATAGCACATTAAATTCATCTCCAAGTGTGGCTACCATAGCGTCTACTTATAATTCTGCTGGCAATATGAAGCAAGTATTCACATTCGGTGTAACTGATGGCAAAGGGACAATAACGGGTTATGAATTTGCACCAACCAAGTTTTCTGGCTTGACAATAAGCAAGGATGTAATTGACAATGCAGGAAGCTGGGCGGGGATCATTGCAGGGGCTGAACTATTTGACGTTAGCTCCCCAACTACTTTTGTTGCTGCATCCAGTATACTTGCAGGTCAAATTCAGTTCACAGGTATCCCTGCCTCTTTGCCTGGCGACTTAGGATATATAGCACCCACCAATAATTGGATAGGATTTGTTGGAACAAAAACATACGGACTTCGGATATACCTAAATAATGGGGCGGGGGCACTAACTGATCTAAAGACGCTGGCATTTGCAGTCACAGACGCATCATTCACATACAACAACGGTTTAGGAACCACCGTTGACCATCAACAAAGTTCAAAACTGCAAGTGGGTACAGCTACATCAGGAGCACAAACCATTGATGTGACAGCCACCAAATTGCTGTTTACTACTAACCTGCCTGACAAAGTGGGAGTAAACCATATTTTTGCTACACCTCCTGTTGTTGAGGCACGAGATGCCAATGATAACCTGGATCTTGATTTTACAGGTGCAACAATTAGCGCAAGCAATGGAATTACTTTTTCAAATACTCCTACCTGGAGTTTAGCTAAATTAACATTTAACACTTTTACCTTTAATGATCCTGGCCTCACTCAGATTACAGTTTCCAAAGGTGGAGTAACCAGTGCGGTGAGCAGTAGCCCTACAGGACCAGGTGGTCAAACGGATGTAAAAATATCAGCTTACACCTCAGTAAATCAAGTTACAGGTGTCGGTATTCCGTCTACTACTGTTCCGTCAATAACAACCTTTGCACCAAGTGTGGCTCCTACTGCTGGCGAACAAAATGCATCCTCACTTGCCAACATAAGTTTTATTGTTAAAGATGATGATGCGGTACCTGTAGCTGAAGACGATAAACTTCCAACACGAATTAGCACGATTACTATACACCAGAACGCCAACAACGGAACTGCTACAGGCGGTGCCACTTTTGACGATTGGACAAACTCTATTCAGGGAGCTGATTTGAGTGTAGGTGGTGTGAGTTTGGGAATAACTCCTACAATCAGTTCTAACTCAATTGTATTTAGTGGTATTGCGAATTCAGTGGCTGCTAACTTGGGATACATTAGTGATGATGGCTCTCGGACATACGTCCTTAAAATTTGGTTGAAGAATCCTGTTAGCACTACACTCAGAGATATTTTTGACGGAGAAGACTTTGTTTTCGAGATAACTAATGCAGCAGACTTTGGATTAACCTCAGTAGCCGGCAATTACAGTAGTACGCTGACCACTGTCTCAACATTTGATTCTGGAAATGGCAATAACGCGGTTGATGTAACAGCATCAGAATTAGATTTCATTATCCCAGCAACAGCTACTCAAACCCCTGCCGTAATCCAAAGCTATGATGCCAACATTGATTTTGACTCAGGTACAGGTGGTGTGCAAGCAGGTGTAATTAAAGCAAGGGATCTTAACCAAAATCTGGATAGAGGTTATGGACAAGTTGTGACCATTACTGGGGGACACCCTAGTCTACCTGATGGTCGTACTTACCCAATAAACAATGGAACGGGTCAGTCTTTTGCAACAGGTCAGGTAACATTAAACTCTGGCTTACAAGTATCTAGTTCAGGAAATGGTATTAATAATGACCAAACCTATTTGATCGCAACTGGCGGTACTGGACCTTATTTAACAGGTAACAGCAGCACATTTACGATGACATATTCCGGAGCAAGTGATGTTGTTAGAAAGACAGGCTTCTCACATCCTACAAATATTGATTATGCAACTGCAAATAATCAGGTGAGTGACATTACTGGTTCAACCGGAACAACGATTGAAACATTTACATTACAAGATGGAGGAGGCTCTCCAGATTCAGATGGTGCAAACACAATTCTTGACCAGATCACGTTCACTCTTCAGAACTCAACTTATCTGCAAAAAATAGCACTGTATAACAACAGTGGTAACGAAGTTGCTGAGCAAGTTGTATCTGGTTCAACAGTCGCTTTTACCGGGCTGGCTTTGGCTACAAATAAAATTGTAGCAACTGATGACAACAATGCTGACTTTACTGTGAAAGTGAGCTTCTTGTCTAGCAATATCTTAGACAATGCGGTAATCAATATCAACATATCTTCTGTTGCAGCAGGTGGCGTGAGTTCGGGAATTACCCCAGGGGTCACTACCACAATGCCAGCGTTGGCAGCATATGAAAATGCGATTGAGGTTATTGCAACTCATATTGATTTTACAACAATGCCTACCACGGCTAGCGTCTTTGTTAGCTTCACTGTAGTGGCCGAGGCCAGAGATAATTATTTTAATCTCGATCTTGATTATAATGGAGCTGTAAGCTTTACTACGAATGGTAATTCATCAAACTTTACGGTTGCGAATCTTCCTTCGGGATCATTCTCTGGCGGTATTTTAAATTACCCAGTGGATGACCCGCTCACTCTTGCAGTTGATGAAGGATTTCAGTTTACCAGTGGAAATAATGCTAACACTAATTTAACAATCAATGGTGGCGCTGCATCGACTGCAGGTAGTACAAATGCTGGGGCAATTATAGCAGGAACATCACCAGCGCCAGCAGACATACTCGTGCAAACATCCTTTGAATCATGGCTGTATTTCGATCCGGCATTTGCTTCTACGCCTCAAATAGATTTTGTAAATCACCAGGAGGCATCGCTGAATACTTCAAGTCAAGCACTTGCATTATTAGTGTTGAGTGATGGGGGAGCGCCAGCTAGTCCTTTTGATTTGACAAATAACCCTCAGCCTGGAATAAAAACTCAAACAGTACACAAAGACGGTGACGGTGCCTTTACTCAAATCAGCTCTCTCTCTGTTTCGTTAACTAATGTTGCACGCATCCGGACTATTGCAATCTTTGATAATGCGGGTAATAAGATTGATGAGCAAGCGGGTCCATTGACCTCACCTGTAACATTTAGTAACCTCAATACTTTCCCTAACCTGAAGGCTCCTGATGATGGTGTGACGAAATTTCATATCAGGGCTAGTTTCAATCAAACCGTAACTGATCAGGATCAGATTCAACTGGCAATTACAAATGTCACTTATTTCGCAGGATCTAATTTTCCAGCGGCAACGATTGGTGGCATTTCAGGAGGAGATATTTTCCCTACTACACTCGGAGTAGCAGGTGGGCCGAACTACCTGGATGTAATTGCAACCAGCTTGGATTTTACAACTCAGCCAACAAATGTGCCACCACAATCAGCAATTTATGCTGGTGTATATGAACCCGTTGGAACAGACCCACTTACCACAAAGGCTTATTCTTGGGGTAGTACAATCCCATATAATACCTTAATGCCTGTTACTGTAGCAGGAATTGTAACCGCGCGTGACAAATTTGCCAATGTTGATACTAATTTTAACCCTACATCTGGTGGAATTACTGATTTTGCCGGTAATCCCATTAATTCCGGTGGGTCTCCAGTAAACGGAATAATTGACCTTAACGGAATGCAGTATACAGCTTCTGGAGATGGCACTATTAAGGGACATGCGGTCGGTAGAAAAGGCACTGGTATAATAACAACATCAACGTCCAGTACTGCTGTGACAGGTGTGGGAACTAGTTTTACTACAGAACTATTCATAGGATCTGTAATTACAGACATTTCAAGCCCACCAAACCTCCCAAAAGTAATTGGTACTGTTCAATCAATTGCGAGTAACACGTCACTCACTTTAACAGGTAATGCTGCTATTTCTTTAGCTGCATCTCCTTATCAGGTAGAATTAAGAAGCTATAGCCCTGCAATCAACACTACTGGAACAATAGCCGTTGCATTGAGTGCTACAACTGTAAATGGAACAGGCACACTATTCACGAGCGACCTTAAAGTGGGTTCTCTAATCAATGATGCCAATGGAAATTTTGTTGGTACAGTTGCTACAATCACCAATGACATCTTACTTACTTTGGCAAGTCCCGCAGCCATTGCGGTGATTGGTGGCCCTAGTTCTAGGTATAATGCCAACTCTATACCATGTTCGAAAGTCAATGTGCTTGACGTGGCTGTTAGTTATAATAACACCGGATTACCTATCGCAACCATCACTAGTCCTCCGGGAGTCAGTCTTAAGGGGAATACTACAGGCAATAAAGTATTCGGATTGACATTCAAGGCGAGTGCCGTAGCCGGTGCTGAGCCATTCTTAAAAGGGTTTTACATCGATTTTGATGTGCCTTTCGAGACTGCGACCGATAAGACATTCGATGCCTTTGTAATACAGGAAGTGAACTCGGCCGGAACCTTTGATGTGACCGGGCCTACCATAAGCGGTTCAATCACAAAGAAATCAAGAGGGAATAATACAAATTATGATCGACTATATATTGATTTGACTACCAAACCGCAGTCATTAGGCAATGAACTTTCTAAATCGATTTCCTTCTTTATGTACGTGGATGTTGATGCGAATGTAAACTTAAGTACGCCACCGATCACGCCCTATTTCACAGATCAAGGATGGGGAAATACGGATGACCAAAATTCGATTGTATCCAATGGTACGGCCACAGGGGTATTCAATGGTCTTCAGCTTTCTTTTGCGTCTACCAATCCACCCTCCCTACTTACATCTAAAAATGATCTCACGAGGCCTTACATTGCACAGGATAACGTTGACCCCTACCTGTCGGCAATGACCCTGCAATTCGATGCCAATGTGGGGCAGTTTAACATGGCTCACCTCAACCAACCTAATGGTGAGATATGGGATCGTTCAGCAAACGTTAAGATCGCGGATTTGGTATTTGATACATCGGGTGGACAAGCCTTCGCTACTGTGGGCACGAATAATACAGTGAACCCTGTTTATAAGACCCTCAACTACAAAGTAGTGTATGACTCAGCTGGAGTTGGTAAAACAGCCGGGCAGCAAGTATTGCAATACAATACCGTTTACTATGTGACTTTGCCTAAGGGAAATTATGATGCTCCTACGCAATTAGGTACAGGTATCACTGACTTTGGACTGAACTTCTTCGGAGGTATTTCAACAAATTCAGGTTACTACTTCAAGACTTCAGATAACCGGGCGCCTGTTCTAAATAGCGCCAAGAGTGCGTTTAATAATACTAATCTTGGCACGCTCACCACTAATTTTGACCAGCGAGGTAAGGCATACTTCCTCATTGTTCCAACTGGAAGCACCCCCACACCTACAAGTCTGGAGGTGCAAGGGTTATCGACTTATACAGGTGCAACCATTGCTGCTCAGGGCTATTATGATATAACAACTATAAATGCTGATCAAACAGTTACTTTCCCGGCTTCTTTTAGCACTGTACCATCGTATGATGTGTATGTGATTGCTGAGAATGACGCCTACATCAATGGTGCATCCAAGCCTCAGCTAGCAGCAGGCATTTATGGAAGTGCGACTAATTCTTTTGCAGCGGGTACTGCAGGGCCGACCTTGGTGATTTCATCTATTGTTTCTGCACAAAGTAGTGTAACACCTGCACTGGGCACGAGTGATTTTAAGGTATGCCCTGATGCCTTTGCCGTCATTAGCAGCCCGATTATAATAAGTGAGACATCGGGTTATCCATTTAAGTCTGCTAGCCAGCAGCATTTTAATATACTGCTTCCTTTGGGATATGAATTTGATCAGTCAGCGGCAGCGTTACAATCGATATCAGTCCAACTTTTGTCAAGCCCTCCAGTTTTTCCGGTCACTCAATCAGATTGGGAGAGTACGAGCGCTACCGTCTCTTATATAAGCAATAGTATGCTTCGTGTTTTTTTCACTAACGGAACTGCACTTGAAGACAATACCTCAGATTACATAGTTATATCTGGTCTTACTGTGAAGGGGGCTGCTGGAAGTTTGCAGGGACCTATTCAGTGCTTCTATGGCAGTAACACGTTTCCAAGTGCTACATTCGATTTGGGAACAATTCAGCTGAATACACAAAGCCCCGTAGACTTTGTGAATTCATATTGGAAACTCAACAAGGAACTATACAATAAAATTGACCGAATTAGTACTCCCAGTGGGGCTCAACTGAACAAAACGGTTAATGCTATTCCAGATAATTATAAAGAAAACGGTAACAATCAGGTTCAATTAATTCCGTTGATCACTGCACAGGGCGACTACTTGGGTAGTACTTTCGCAGGAAGTGGAGTTACTGGTGATGTACTTACTTTGAGTGCCGTTTCTGTCGGAGCTCCGTTCAAAATAACTATTAATCACACTGACCTTAATGGTTGTGCCACCTCGAAGCAGCAGCAATACGTAGTCTACGATCATAGGAATACGATATCGAATAAGCTAGGCAGCTCGTTTCCATCGCCTTCAACTTTGGCAGGAACAGAGCAGGCAATACCTAATCTTAATTGGCCGTCTGCAAGCGGGGCTATAGTACCAAAAGATTCATTGGTGGATAATGAATTGGCAGGTTATACTATGCTTCAGCTTACTGTTGATCTTCCTTCTGACCAAGTACCGACCGATACCTTATCTACAATATTCCCAACACCTACTCAATACATGTCCGGAAGTGCGTGGAGAAATTGGGTGCAGACTTCGGGTATAATTACACAAGGTACGGTTAAAAGAACTGGCGTTACCCACAACGCATGGCTTTGGGATTATGGGCGCTTGCTTAATGCTGATCCAACAACCGTTGTAAACTCTACCACTTATAATTCGACCGGACTTACCTATAGTGATGTTTACGATTATTTTAGGCCTACTGCTACTACTTCTACGGGTACTACTTATGCTGTCACTCAACTCAAGGGCTATAACTATTGGAATGGTGGTTCGCTGGGTAAAGTTGAACTAACGGGCGTATATCAGAGTACAGCCGATGGCTCGGTTTACAATCCTTTCAGGCAGCAAGTTGAATTATTTGTTCCTGCTGTTCCCGCCCTGGAAGTGTCATCAACTAACGCAATGCAGCCAGACCTTGCGGATCCAACTAAAGCATTTAATGGCGCTGCGCAGGTTACAGTTCAACAACTGCCTCCTGTTGCACAGGGCAAGATTTACCCAGGTGGTTACCCGGGTACATCGATATTCTGCGAATATGGTGGCATTATAACCATTAACGGTTACCCAAGTGCCACAGCAGGTGTTTCATCTGGAGTGTTTAGGATTTATAATTATTCTACCTATGATTTTGCCAAGGTCATCATACCAAGTGGTTTGATTACTACTCAGAAAAACAGCCAAATAGTTAACGGAATCAATACGAAATTTACGTCTGAACTTACCGTTAACTCAACCCTCTACGATCAGCAGGGGGTCTTCGTTGGACAAGTGCAGTCGATTACAAACGATACACAATTGACCCTTGCAGCGGGAGCATCTGGTGCAATAACTCAGAATGCCTACCATGCTAACCTAAATGTTCCTATACCTACATCAGGCGGAGCGTTTGTAGACAATGGTAATGGCTCAATGACTCTCGACCCACTTCAAATCAAGAATGGCTATGACGATATCCTGGTGACATACACTTATCAAGACAATAATTCACCTGCATTTGGAACTGGTTACCTTGTGATGAGGGTTACTCCAAATCCTGTGACTGCATTCAAGATGGGCAGCACTCCTGCAGTAGCGGGGGCGCCTGGTGCGTCTGGATTTGACGCCTTCTGTATAGGATCTCCGATTTCATTCGATGCTGCTCCTTCTTCAATTTCACCGCCAACTGTCCCTGCGATAACTCCTGCGAATTCAATTAATACCTATGATTGGCAGTTTGGAGATATCAATTCTGGTAGCGCTAATGCATCCAACATATCCACTCCGTCTCATACCTATAACGCGGCATCAACGTATTCAGTGACTTTAGGTCTGACTTCGAATTGGGGCTGCCCATCATTGGCAACCACTTTGACGCCAACGCGAGGCACAGTGGATGTTTCATACACAAACACAGGAGTACTCGGTACTACACCTGGTTTATCTACAGGTCCTCTAAGGGTGGGTGAGAACCCAGTGCCTGATTTTAGTTTTGTTGGTAATTGCACAGGCAATGCTGTTACATTTACTGATGCCTCTACGATCCCCAACAATACGAGTGGTAACTCTGTTGCTCGTTATGATTGGTATTTTGATTTTGCAAGTAATCCCGGAGCCTTTACGACTGGATACAATTTGGCTAACACCGCTAATAACTTCCCGGGCGTTGTGTTTGTTAATTTTGGAACTTCTTCTGACGGACATCAAGTAGGGAATATCTATAGCCAGTCAGGGATTTATACAGTTCAATTGACATCAACTACCAATTTTGGTTGTCAGGCATCAGCCTCGCAATTACTGGGTCAGCTGAATACTATTCCGGCATCAGTCATTGATTTCTCTTTAAATGATGCAGGTTTCTTGCCTATTGATATCAGTACACAAGGGCAGAGTCAAAAGTTACTGCTTGATGGGCAGGTTGATGGAACTTATACTGGAAAAGCATCATGGCAATGGAGTTCAACGACACAAAACTGGGCGACAACGAAATCGAGCGGGACTTACTATCCAGGTGAAATTTCGGCCCTTTATACGGCTTGCATAGATGTACAAATTCCACGACCTATGATATCATTTGATGCTACGGTTGATATTAATGCTGGTGGTTTGGTTCTTCAATATTCCTCTGACAACAAGAATATTCTGGATAGAACTAAAAAATGGGAAACTTTGGGGGCTGATCAAAATGGCGTTCTGATTCCTGGTATTGATTGGTATAATGCCTCGGCACTTTCACCAAATCCAGGTTCGTATTCATATAATGGTGTTACTTATGCCTTTAATCAGAAAGCGTTAGGTTGGACAGGAGCTTCGAAAGTATTTCAGCCCAAGCATGCCTTGGATTCTCCTAATGGTGATTTGACACAATTAGCGCAACCCATTATTCAGTTAAGGCTTGCTTTTGCAACTTCAAGTTTGACACCAAAAACTGGTATTGCAGTTGACAATATCCGCTTCGGCAGTCGCACTCGTACCATCATGTTTGAGAACTTTACATCGACCAATGGCGGATCGGATAATACCCTGAATAAGAACATTAAAGCTGATGCAGATACTATTTCAAATTTCGTAAAGCGTAATATCAACAGTACCCAATTGGTGAATGTCAACTACCACGTGGGTTTCTTGGGTCAAGATCCGTTTAACTTAGCCGATCCCTCAGATCCAAGTTCGCGGGTGTTGTATTATGGAGTTAGTGCTGTTCCATATGCCTTCCTTGATGGAGCGCATTACACTGGTAGTGCAACCACTAATCCAAATAAGGATTTGTTCTTGAATTGGGGTCAAGGTGCTTACGATCTGCAAACACTTAAATTGGCCAAGGCCGATTTTATTGGGGCCGCACCTTCAACACCAATAACAGTTGTTACGCAAAGTAGCGTGGACAACTCTTTCACAGCAGACATTAATGTAATTCCATTACTTGACTTGAAGGCTACTACAACACTTCATGTTTTAGTGTTAGAAGACACTGTAAATATTCCTAATCCTAAAATCGATGCCACCAAAGTAACTACAGGAGAAACGCACTTCGAATATGTGCCAAGGCAAATGATACCCGATGCTGTAGGTACTAAATACCCTGCAGCCACATTCAAGCAAGGCACGCAGGTTCACTTGGGACCAGGTGGATCTACTAATCTGACTGATAAATTCAAATGGACAGCAGCAAAACCATTTGATATCAATAAGTTCACCATTGTTGTATTCTTACAGGATGAAGTAACCAGGGAAATTTACCAAGCAGACTTGTTCCGAAATATTACTCCACCAACTTCTGTAGTTACAGCCATAGAACCAACAGCAGAGAACATCCATGTTTACCCTAACCCTGCAGACGGAGAACTTACTATAGAACTTCCTTCAGCAGCCAAAGAAACAGTAAGCATTCGAATGGCGAACCAGTTAGGTCAGTTTACTGAGTTTGGTTCTTTTGCTGAAGGTGAACAGAAGAAGACGATCGGCACAGGTGGCCTTACAGAAGGTGTTTATATCCTGCAAATCGGATCAAGCAACAGTGCAGTGAGGACGAAGGTGATTGTGCTGCACAAGTAATTTTTTTGAATAGATAAAAGCATAAAATAGAAGGAATTTGAAGCCTTTTATTTTATGCTTTTTGGTTAATTAAATTGATTTTTTTTTCGCTGAGCAAAGTGTAGCTTTGGCTCGCACAAACCAACCCTGAGACCTGACGTATGGAATTATTTCTCAAGGCCGATACATGGCTTGCATTGCTTACACTCTGTTTTTTAGAGATCGTACTCGGCATCGATAATATCATTTTCATCTCTATTGTCTCTAACAAGTTGCCGGAAGAGCTCAGGCCTAAGGCACGCAATACAGGTCTCTTTTTGGCCATGTTTGTTCGCATCGGATTTCTTATGGGCATCACCTGGATCATCGGCTTTAAAGAACCTCTCTTTGCCGTATCCGATATCCTTCCCAACTGGTTGACTAAATTCATGGGCTTCCATCCAGAGCATACCTTCAGTGGAAGAGATTTGATTCTTGGATTTGGTGGCCTCTTTCTTATCGCCAAAAGTACCATGGAAATTAACCATGAAATGGAAGGCGATGACGGTGAAAAAGGAGGGAAGAAATCATCTGTGCCCACACTTACCGGCACCATTATTCAGATCATTCTATTAGACATCATTTTCTCTTTCGATTCTATTCTTACTGCAGTAGGTATTGTAAATGAAGTGATCATCATGATCATGGCGGTGATTGTTTCTATTGGTGTCATGATGTTTTTCTCCGGGGCCATCAGTAAGTTTATTCAACAGCACCCTTCGATGGAAGTGTTAGCGCTGGGGTTCCTGATCTTGATCGGCTTCATGTTGTTCCTTGAGGCTTTGGAATATGTTGTGCCAAAGCAGTATATCTATTTTGCAATAGCCTTTTCGTTGCTGATCGAACTTACTAATATCCGAGTAGTTAAAAGGCGAAAATCTGAACCGGTCAAGCTCCATAAGCCTTTTAGCGAGGATGACATACAATTGCTTGAAGCTGCTAAGGAAGAAGAGCCTATGTATACAGGTGATCCAAGCTACCCGATTGGAAAGTTCCAGGCGAAAGAGAATTATAGTTCAGAGGAAATTCAACGCTTGATTGCGAAAATAGAGATGTTGCCTGCCAGGTTGGAAGATGCAGTAAGTACTTTAAGCAATGAACAGCAAGAGACTCCTTACCGCGAGGGAGGTTGGACTGTCCGGCAGGTAGTGCATCATCTTTCAGACAGCCACATGAATGCCTATATCCGCACCAAGTGGGCGCTTACAGAAAATACACCTTTGATCAAGGCTTATGATCAAAAGAGTTGGGCCGAAACTCCCGATACTAAAATGCCCATCGATACCTCAATCAATTTGCTGCGTTCACTTCACAAAAAGTGGGCGGAGATTTTGAAGCAATTAAGTACTCAAGAGCTAGGCAAAGAATACATTCATCCTGAAACTAATAAACACATTCCCCTCAGTCAAATGATTGCAAACTATGCATGGCATGGCGATCATCATTTGGCACACATCAATTCTCTTAAGCGAAGAATGGAGTGGTAAGTTTAATTTTCAATTCTAGCAACTTGATTGGACCGATAGTAGAAGAGTTGCTTCTAGTTTGTTTTTTGGTACAATGTAGATTTAGACTCAGTTTGAGAGAATTTGAATACATCAACTATCTGATTGTCTGTGAACTATAAAATACATATACTCCTAAAGGAGTATGTTTTTAAAGGTAATTGGATAACTGAAATTGTCTTTTACACCTGCTTGTTCCATAGTATGTTTGCGATTGACGTATGGAATTATTTCTGAAGGCCGATACATGGCTAGCCCTGCTTACTCTCTGTTTTTTAGAGATCGTACTCGGCATTGATAACATTATTTTCATTTCTATTGTTTCGAACAAGCTGCCGGAAGAGCTTAGACCCAAGGCGCGTAACACGGGTCTTTTCCTGGCCATGTTTGTGCGCATCGGATTTCTTTTGTGCATTACCTGGATCATTGGCTTTAAAGAACCTCTTTTCGCCTTGGCTGATATTTTTCCAAACTGGCTGATCAAATTCATGGGCTTTCATGCAGAGCACACTTTCAGCGGAAGGGATCTGATTCTCGGTTTCGGTGGTCTGTTCCTCATCGCCAAAAGTACCATGGAGATTGGCCATGAAATGGAAGGAGACGGTAGTGAGAAAGGAGGGAAGAAATCACCAGTTCCCACGCTTACTGGTACCATTATTCAGATCATTCTGTTAGACATCATTTTCTCTTTCGACTCCATCCTCACAGCAGTGGGTATTGTTAATGAAGTAATCATCATGATTATTGCGGTGATTGTTTCCATAGGAGTGATGATGTTTTTCTCAGGGACCATCAGCAAGTTCATTCAACAGCATCCATCAATGGAGGTCTTGGCTTTAGGCTTCCTCATCCTGATTGGATTCACCTTGTTCCTTGAGGCATTGGAATATGTAGTGCCAAAGCAATACATCTATTTTGCGATCGCCTTTTCGTTATTGATTGAACTTACCAATATACGAGTCGTCAAAAGACGAAAATCTGAGCCGGTCAAACTCCACAAGGCATTTGATGAAGAAGATTTGGCTTTGCTTGAAGCCGCTAATGAAGAACAGCCGGTTTACACAGGCGATTTAAATTATCCGATTGGCAAGTTCCAGGCAAAAGAGAAATACACTGAAGAAGAGATTCAGAAATTGATTGCCAAAATAGAGATGCTGCCCACTCGGTTGGAGGATGCGGTCAGTACGCTAAGCAATGACCAACGCGCTACGCCTTACCGCGATGGTGGTTGGACAGTACTTCAGGTAGTTCATCATCTTTCGGATAGTCATATGAATGCGTACGTACGCACCAAGTGGGCGTTGACAGAAAACACGCCTTTGATTAAAGCGTACGATCAAAAAAGCTGGGCCGAAACGCCCGACACAAAAATGCCTTTTGCTGATTCAATTGATTTGCTTCGCTCGCTGCATAAAAAGTGGGCAGAAATATTGAAGAAACTCAGCCCGCAGGAACTTGCCAAAGAATACATTCATCCAGAAACCAACAAGCGTATTCCTCTCACGCAAATGATTGCTAATTATGCATGGCATGGCGATCATCATTTAGCGCATATCAATTCTTTGAAGAGAAGGATGGAGTGGTAAAATTTAACATCATAACTGATTGATAATCAATCATTAATATGAAGTACATACTCCTAAAGGAGTATGTTTCTTTGCGTAAGTAAGTTGCTCAAAATGGAATTTTTACGGACTGCAAGTGCCTTAATTTTGTTTACCCTACATCACACCCCATTGTAATCGCAAACTCCAACCCATGAGAAAATTTTTACTCTTGAGCTTCCATGATTTATTTCTTTTGAAGCAAGTGAAATTTACCTTAATAGCTGTTGTTCTTTTAAGCTCCTTCACAGCGACCAAGGCCCAAAACCTCACTGGTCAAATTAGGGACACAGGAGGGGGGACGATGTATTCCCCACAATCCGTTTATGTGTCGGGGAATTATGCTTATGTAGCCGCAGCTGCCAGCAACACTTTGGAGATTGTAGATATTTCAAACCCAGCTTTGCCGGTACATAAGGGAAGTATTGCTCATGGTGCCGGTGGAGCTTTGCTTAATCAGCCGTGGTCGGTTTTTGTCTCGGGGAATTATGCTTATGTGGCCAGCAGGAGTAGCAGTGCTTTAGAGATTGTGGATATAACCAACCCTGCGGCTCCGGTGCATAAAGGGAGTATTACCAATGGCACTGGAGGAGCTTTACTTACTAATCCTCAATCAGTTTTCGTTTCAGGTAACTACGCCTACGTAGCAAGCTATAGTAGCAATGCATTGGAGATTGTGGATGTAACCAACCCTGCGGCTCCGGTGCATAAAGGGAGTATAGCAGGTGCAATACTCACTAATCCAACTTCTGTTTTTGTCTCTGGTAACTATGCCTTTATAACAACAACCCAAGTCTGTGGCTGGGGTTGTTCGGGTTCGAATAGTTTGGAAATTGTGGATGTGACTAATCCGGCAGCCCCCGTGCACAAAGGAAATATTCTTGATGGCGCAGGAGGAGCTTTGCTCAACAACCCTCAATCCGTTTATGTTTCAGGTAACTATGCATACGTAGCAAGCTCTGGGAACAATGCATTGGAGATTGTAGATGTGACTGCCCCGGCAACACCCCTACACAAGGGAAGCATAACCAATGGTACAGGAGGAGCTTTACTAAGTTACCCCAAATCCGTTTTTGTTTCCGGTAACTATGCGTACGTGGCAAGCTATTCCAGCAGCGCATTGGAGATTGTGGATGTGACCAACCCAACAGCACCCGTTCACAAAGGAAGTATTAGCAATGGCAATGGAGGAGCTTTGTTCAGCAACCCAAACTCAGTTTTCGTATCAGGCAACTATGCTTATGTGACTAGCTTTAGCAGTAATGGGGTGTTAGAAATTGTTGACGTAACCAACCCAAGTGCACCACTTCACAAGAGCAATCTGGTTAATGGGAATACAGGGACCGGGGCTCTACTGAGTGGCGCACGTAATGTTTTTGTTTCTGGTAATTATGCGTATGTCGTGAGTTACTGGAGCAATGCGTTGGAAATTGTAGATGTGACTAATCCAGCCGCACCGTTTCACAAAGGAGTTATTAGTAATGGCACAGCCGGAGCTTTACTTGCCAACCCGAGTTCTGTTTATGTTTCTGGTAACTATGCCTACGTAGCAAGCTCTGGTAGCAATGCATTGGAGATTGTCGATGTAACCAACCCTGCGGCTCCGGTACATAAAGGGAGTATTACCAATGGCACTGGAGGTGCTTTACTCAGTAATCCCCAATCTGTTTTCGTTTCCGGTAACTATGCGTATGTAGCAAGCAGCAATACATTGGAGATTGTGGATGTGACCAATCCGGCTGCACCGGTTCACCAAGGAAGTATTAGCAATGGCGCTGGCGGAGCTTTACTCAGTAACCCCCAATCTGTTTTCGTTTCCGGTAACTACGCCTATGTGGCGAGTAGTGGTAGCAATGCATTGGAAATTATAGATGTAACCAACCTGGCAACACCCGTTCATAAGGGAAGCATTTCTGATGGGGGCGGAGTAGCTCCTCTCCTAAGTGGCCCTTCGTCCGTTTTTGTTTCTGGAAATTATGCTTTCGTTGCCAGTAGAAGCAGCAATGCTCTTGAGATTATCGATGTGACCAACCCGGCAGCACCGGTTCACCAAGGTAGCATTACCAATAGTACAGGAGGAGCTTCCATTAGCACCCCGAATTCAGTTTACGTTGCAGGAAACCGTGCTTATGTAGCCAGCACAACCGCGTTGGAAGTGGTGGATATTACAAATCTCGCAGCCCCTGTACATAGCAGCAACTTTGTGAGCAGTGGATCTAATTTCTACTCGGTCTTCGTTTCGGGAAGCAATTTCTATCTGGCAGACCAGAGTGCCAATGCCCTGGATATCTTAAGGCTTGCCCCAAATGTCACATCATTTTCTCCAGCTTCAGGAACAGTGGGCACAACAGTCACCATTACTGGAACTAACTTCGATCCTGTTCCAGCCAATAATATTGTCAATTTCAATAATGTGCTAGCCACGGTAACAGCAAGCACGCCAACAACGATCACAACTTCAGTACCGGTTGGGGCGAAGAATGGCCCCATCACTGTAACAGTGGCGGGCTTGAAGGCAACGGCCTCTCCTAATTTCCAGGTAATTCCAATCGTGTCCATCACTTCGGCTTCATCAGGAACTTACGGAGGAACGATTAGTCTTACAGCCAATACCGGGGGCTCTACAGGTACGGTTACATACTCAGTGACTAATGGCACAGGCAGTGCAACTGTAAGTGGTAGCACACTTACGCTCACAGGTGCCGGAACGGTTGTTCTAACCGCCACTGTCGCTGCCGATGCCAACTATGCTGCTGCAACATCTGCACCTCAAACTATCACCATCAACAAAGCTACCCCCACAATATCGATTACATCAGTATCAACGGGAACATATAATGGCACAATCTACTTGACAGCGAATACCGGGGGCTCACCTGGAGCTTTGACTTATTCTGTAGTGAATGTCACAGGCTCGGCCACAGTCTTAGGGAACGCACTTTCATTAACAGGCGTAGGAACAGTAACGGTCACCGCGAATGTGGTTGCTACTGCCAACTACAATGCAGCAACTTCTGCAGCACAAACAATAACCATCAATAAAGCCACGCCTTCAATAGCGATCACCTCAACTCCAACCGGAGTATATAACGGCTCAATCAATCTGACAGCAAATACCGGAGGATCGACAGGGGCCTTGACCTATTCTGTTGCCAACGTCACCGGCTCAGCTTCCGTCTCAGGATCGACCCTTACTCTAACTGGTATTGGCACTGTCACCGTCACAGCTAATGTTGGTGCTACCGCCAACTACAATGCAGCAACTTCAGCACCGCAAACCGTAACTATTATTAAGGCTAATCAAACGATTACATTTAATACTTCCTTTTCCGCACTTTGTATAGGCAATTCACTAACTCTTAATAGCTCTGTGATTTATGCGAATTCAGGGTTACCACTAACCTTTTCAATGCCAGGCTCATCCATTGCATCACTTAATGGGAATGTGCTTTCAGGATTTTCTGCCGGGTCAGTAAGTATCACTGCTAATCAGGCAGGTAACTCAAACTATAACCCTGCCAGTACATCTTTCACTATTTCTATTATTACTTGCTCCGGACCTAACCTTACTGGTCAAATTCGGGATGGAGGGACGATGACTTCCCCGCAATCCGTTTATGTGTCGGGGAATTATGCTTATGTAGCCGCTGCTGGCAGCAACACTTTGGAGATTGTGGATATTTCAAACCCAGCTTTGCCGATACATAAGGGAAGTATTGCTCATGGTGCCGGTGGAGCTTTGCTTAATCAGCCCTGGTCGGTTTTTGTCTCGGGGAATTATGCCTATGTGGCCAGCAGGATTAGCAATGCATTGGAGATTGTGGATGTAACCAACCCTGCGGCTCCGGTGCATAAAGGAAGTATTACCAATGGCACTGGAGGAGCTTTACTCACTAATCCTCAATCAGTTTTCGTTTCAGGTAACTACGCCTATGTGGCGAGTTATGGTAGCAATGCATTGGAGATTGTGGATGTAACCAACCCTGCTACTCCTGTGCATAAAGGGAGTATAGCCAATGGCGCAGGTGGTGCAGTGCTCACCAATCCAACTTCTGTTTTTGTGTCTGGTAACTATGCCTTTATAACAACAACCCAAGTTTGTGGTTGGGGTTGTTCGGGTTCGAATAGTTTGGAAATTGTGGATGTGACTAATCCGGCAGCACCCGTGCATAAAGGAAGCATTATTGATGGCGCAGGTGGAGCTCTACTCAACAACACTCAATCCGTTTTTGTTTCCGGTAACTATGCTTACGTAGCAAGCTATGGCAACAGTGCATTGGAGATTGTGGATGTGACCAACCCAGCTGCACCACTACACAAGGGAAGCATTACCAATGGTACAGGAGGAGCTTCGCTTATTAGCCCAAAGTCAGTTTTTGTATTAGGAAACTATGCGTACATAGCAAGCTATGGTAGCAATGCCTTGGAGATTGTCGATGTGACTACCCCTGCGACACCGCTGCACAAAGGAAGCATTACCAATGGAACAGGTGGGGCTTTGCTCAGCAACCCAAGCTCAGTCTTTGTATCAGGCAACTATGCTTACGTGACTAGCTATAGCAATACTGGGGCGTTAGAAATTATTGATGTGACAAATCCAATTGCACCTCTTCATAAGAGTAATCTAATTAATGGGAATACAGCGGGGGGGGCTCTATTGAATGGCGCACGTAAGGTTTTTGTTTCCGGCAACTATGCATATGTAGTGGGTCTCAGCAATGCATTGGAAATTGTGGATGTGACCAACCCGGTTGCACCAGTGCACAAAGGAGGTATTAGCAATGGCACAGGCGGGGCCTTACTCAGTAATCCCCAATCTGTTTTCATTTCAGGTAACTATGCCTATGTAGCGAGTTACGGTAGCAATGCATTGGAGATTATTGATGTGACAAACCCAGCGATGCCTGTGCACAAGGGCAGTCTTGCCAATGGTTCGGGAGGAGCTTCACTTAGCGGCCCCAATTCTGTTTATGTTTCTGGCAACTATGCCTATGTGTCGAGCGCTGGTAACAATGCTTTAGAAATTGTTGATGTGACCAACCCGGCTGCACCAGTTCACCAAGGAAGTATTAGCAACGGCACTGGTGGAGCTTTGCTCAGTAATCCTCAATCTGTTTTCGTTTCAGGTAACTACGCTTACATAGCGAGTTATGGGAACAATGCATTGGAAATTATAGATATAACAAACCCGGCAACGCCACTACACAATGGAAGCATTACCAATGGTACAGGAGGGGCTTTGCTTATTAACCTAAAATCCGTTTTTGTTTCCGGCAACTATGCGTACGTGGCAAGTTATGGCAGCAATGCTCTTGAGATTATCGATGTGACCAACCCTGCGGTTCCGGTTCACAAGGGAAGCATTACCAATACCGGTGGAGCTTTCATTAACACCCCGAATTCAGTTTACGTTGCAGGAAACCTTGCCTATGTAACCAGTCCAACCACATTGGAAGTGGTTGATATTACTAATCCGGCAGCGCCTGTTCATGCTAGTAGCTTTGCCGGTGGATCTAACTTCAGCTCCGTATTCGTTTCTGGAAACTATGCTTATCTGACTGACCAGAGTGCCAATGTACTGGATATCTTAAGACTTGCTCCAAATGTCACGTCATTTTCCCCAGCTTCAGGAACAGTAGGCACAACAGTCACCATTACGGGAAATAGATTTGATCCTGTTCCCGGCAATAATATTGTCAATTTCAATAATGTGCTAGCCACAGTAACAGCAAGCACGCCAACAACGATCACCACGTCAGTACCATTTGGGGCGAAGAATGGCCCCATCACCGTAACAGCGGCAGGCTTGACGGCAACGGCCGCTCCTAATTTCCAGGTTGTTCCAGCAATAACTATAACATCGGCTTCATCAGGAACCTACGGTGGAACGATTAACCTTACAACTAACACCGGAGGATCAACAGGTGTGGTAACTTATGCAGTTACCAGTGGATCCAGCTTTGTCTCAGTTTCAGGATCGATTTTGTATTTGAATGGGGCCGGAACAGCGACAATTACAGCCACCGTTGCTGCCGATGCCAACTATGCTTCTGCAACATCTGCACCTCAAACCATCACTATCAACAAAGCCAATCAAACCATCACCTTTGGTGCTTTGACTGCAAAGAATTTTGGTGATTCTCCTTTCGCGCTCACTGCTTCGGCTAGTTCTGGTTTAACTGTTACTTACATCAGTTCCAATCCTGCAGTTGCTACCGTTTTAGGAAATGTAGTTACCATCGTGGGAGCAGGCACTTCTGTCATCACTGCTTCACAATCTGGTGATGCCAATTATAATGCTGCTACTTCTGTTTCTCAAACACTGGTGGTGAACAAAGCCGATCAAACCATAGTGTTTCCTGCCTTGGCAACTATGTGTGCAGGAACAATAACAAGTTTGAATGCAACTTCTAGTTCAGGACTTCCTATTACTTACACAAGCTCGAACACGAGCATAGCAACTATTTCTGGCAGTACACTAAATGCGATAGCCGCGGGTAGCGTCACGATCACCGCAAGCCAAGGAGGAAATGCTAATTATAATGCAGCAACAAGTGTGAGTCAACCGTTGACGGTGAACCCCATTCCTTCCCTCAGTTCTACACTCAATCCGCACTTTATCTGTGCCGGTTCAACTTTTAATTACATACCTGCGAGTGCCGTATCAGGAACAACATTTTCCTGGAGTCGTGCTGCAGTTTCAGGAATATTACCAGCAGGTGCATCAAGCGGAACCGGTAATGTGAGTGAGGGGCTAAACAATTATACTTCATCGGCAATAAATGTAGTCTACCAATTTATTTCATCTGCCAATGGATGTAGTAATTCATCATCACCTCAAAGTGTTGTTGTAACAGTAAATGCAAAGCCAACGCTCACCGCAAGTGGCGGCCCAAGTACGATCTGTTATGGTGGCAGCACCAGCATAACATTCGGTGGTAACTTCGTAAGCTATAGCTGGACTCCTACGGCCGGAGTATCTTTTGGTAATTTCAATGTTAACCAAGCCACCCTTAATCCTACTACATCTACAGAATATGCTTTCACCGGAATAGATGCCAATGGATGTACATCAAACTCTATTATAGACTACATCACCGTGAACCCCGTGCCAAGTGTTACCGTTTCGCCTGATGCCGTAACGATCTGCCCGGGAATTATTACAAGGATAACAGCTAGTGGAGCATCTAGTTATAATTGGTCCACGGATGAAACTTCGGCTTCAATTTGGGTCAGCCCATCATTTACTACAACCTACACTGTAACTGGCACGACCAACGGATGTTCGGCAAGTGCATCTTCTACTGTAACAGTAAGAAATGCCTATGGTTACGTTTCTCCATCCAGTGTTGACCTATGTACAACCGGAGGGTGCACAACCCTAATGGCCGGCACAGGTTCAGGATATCACTGGAGCACAGGGGCCACTTCTCAAAGCATTGGCGTTTGTGGTGCCGGAACGTATACCGTCACTTACACCAATAACGGATGCACAGTTTCAGGGTCAGCCTACGTTTATAATGGAACAACACAGCAACTATCTGGCGCTGGTGCAAATTCAACAACAGGTGATACGAAGGGAAGTGTTGATTATTCGTCATCTTCAATAAACATTGATCCTTCACTACAATCCGGCTTTACTTCTCAAATGATTGCACCTACACCGTGCTCAGGAAATCCAGCGGCAATTCAAGTTGAAAACAATGAACCATTCAGTTACTATCCTAACCCGGCTTCGGGAGAGATTACCATTGTCTTAACCAAAATTGCAACTGAAGATGCTCCGATATCATGGTATGATATGTCAGGTCACCAGGTAATAACCGATGTGATTGAGAAAGGGAAGAAAGAGAAGACTTTTAAACTTGATGATATTGTTAAAGGCATGTATTTAGTGCAGGTGAAAGACAATGATCGGGTGCGCTATGCAAAGATCGTGGTGACGAAATAATTAGAAAGCTCAAAATGAAAGGCTTCCAGTAATGGAGGCCTTTTTTTTGGATAGTTCTGTTGGGCACATTTTTAAACCTTCCATTCAGAACTTTGAATATGCCTTCAAATAGGGTGAACGTTGCTTGGTATATGATCCTTAATAATTGGAGAGTAGCCAATTCATATCAGCTAACTATTTTAATGTTGAACGCTCCATTATTGGTAGCCGTATAAATACGCAACCATAATGGCAAAAACATCTCTGTTCCTCTTGCTGTGGTGATATCACCTAAGTCAAGAATGTTATTCTCGGCCCATCCGAATGTTTTCAGTAACTCTTTTACTTTTTCTTTTGCTCCACCATCATTACCGCTAATAAAAGTGCTATGGTCACCTCCGTTAATCATGCCAGGATTTACCATTAATCCGCACCACATGGTATTGAGCGCTTTTACAACTTTCAGCTGCGGAAAAGCCTTTTGAATTTCTTCACCCACGGAGTTCGTGTTACAAATAGCCAATGAAGGTGGCATGCCTTTGCTGAAGTCAAGAGGGTTGGAAATATCGATCAGGATTTTTCCATTGATGTTTTTCTCTCCCACTGCTTTAACTACTTCTAGTGCGATTGCTCCGGCAGTACAATTGAAAATGATTTCAGCAAAAGCTGCTGCATCTGCAAACGTTCCTGCACTGGCTTTGCCATTGTGCTTGGCTACAAATGTTTTCGCTTTTTCATTCGTTGCGGTGCGTGAGCCCATCATTACGGAATGCCCTAACTCAATTAATTTTGAACCGATGGTATCACCAACCATTCCCGTTCCTAGTACTGCAATTTTCATATTACTTTGATTTAGTGTTTGAATTAATGTGACAAAGGTGCACATGCCAATACTTGTGGCAATGGTCGAAAACTTGGATGGGATGGTAAATTATCTTTTGCTGGATTGTTTCCTGAATTCAATAGGAGTGAGGTCGGCATGTTTCTTAAAAAACTTGCCGAAGTTGGCAGGGTCTGAGAAGTTGAGCTGATAAGCAATCTCGGCAATATCAAAGTCGGTGTATTGAATGATTGATTTGGCTTCGGTCATTAACCTTTCATTGATAAACGATAGGGCATTTTTGCCAGAAGCCTCTTTCACTGATTGGGAAAGGTGATTGGGTGTGACATGTATTAATTCCGCATACTCTTCGATGGTCCGCTTCTCGATGTAATAGTTGTTCACCAACTGCACAAATTTTTGAAATAGAATTTGTTGTGGGCTGGTGAATCCGGATTCCCATTGATTGAATGCCTCCGTGAATCCTTTCAACTGATACAATAAGGCCAGTAGTTTGATGGATGCAATAGTATGTTGCTGATCATTGGCATTTTCATAAGCAGTAAATACATCTTCAAAATGAGGAGCAAACTCATTGAACTTGGCATCGTTGAGCTTGAAGAAATTGGTGTGCAAAATGTTGAAGAAAGGAAACTCTTTTTCGAAGTCGGGTTTGAAAAAGGAGAGGCATTGCTTTTTAAAATAGATCAGGTAGCCTCTGGCCGTGGTGTCTCTGAAGAAACTATAAAGCAATCCGGGAGATTGGAAAACCAAGAACGAATTAAGCTCGGTTACATTGGTGTTATCGTAAGTGATTTTTGTTTTGCCGGCATTGTTGATCAATGCAATAAAAAAGAAATCCTTCTTGAACGGAGGCTTGTAGTCGCTAATAGAAACTTCATTCTCTTTTAACCTCAGGCAATAGAACAGTGGATTAGATGTTCGGTATAATGAAGGGATCGATTCTAAAAAATCGTTGATCTCCTTATAGTATGGTATTGATTTCGTTCTGCTATCCATGCACCAAATTTAAACTGATTATGGATAGCAGAATTGAATCAAGTCAAAATCATACTTTGGGTTTAGTCAGCGTAGCTTAGGGTACCATCGGTTACATCTATCGTTCCGCTTGTCTTACGCATCCACTGCCAATGACCGATAAATAATGCGCCACAAATGATGATCAACATGCCGCCAATGATAAACGAGCGATTAGCTTGATGGGTCACCGCCTCAATTTTATCAGCCTTTGCAGCGGTGTACATATCCTTCAACGTTTGATCATTAGGCATGTATGCCGCAGGTGATGACTTCAACACATCCATCTTATAATTTTCGAAGGATGCCAGGCTGGGAGATCCTTGAGGATTCCAACCGGAATGCAATGGGTCATTCAGATCGATCACTGCATTCACTAAGGACGTAACCGAGATCAACACAGTGATCACGGCAACCAGACATACGGTGTATCCATAAATCTGGGCTCCGATTCTTTGGGACTTTGCCATATGGTTTTGTTTTAACAAAGTTTATCGATTGCAATTAACACTGGCAATGACCTTGATCATTCCTGGGGACAACAAAACTCACTAATCAAAAAACGCTTGGATGGGATGGGTAACTTGTTTTGAACCCTAATATTGACGATGCAAGTGAGTTTTAGTTCCTTTATAAAAAAAACCGATGTATAAGATTGCCGTTTTATCGGTTTCTGCCTATGTACTGCTTACTTATCAGTCTTTAGCTCAAACAACTGACGACACAAAAAAAGACTTTCATGTAAAGGGTTCAGTCACGGTTACGAATTATGGCATTGGATACATCCCTGCATTTTCGCTGGGAAAACCAGCAGCCATATTTAATCTGTCGCTGGGAAAAAGAAGATTTTTTTTTGAACCTCAATTCCGGTTTTCACTTGAAGGAGAACCATGGACTTTTCTTTTTATAGGGCGTTATAAAATAAAAGATGATGGCAAGTTTCGAATAAGCTCAGGCGCAAGCTTGGGAATGAATTACAAACAATTGCCTTTTACTATAAATGGAGTTCCAACCCACCTTTCGTCAAGCTTCCGTTATGTCATCGGGGAGCTAGCGCCAAACTATTTTGTTTCAAAAAATACAAGTGTTGGGTTGTATTATTTGTACCTCCGTGGTATCGATGTTGGCACGGCAATAAATACACATTTTCTTGGCGTCAACATTAATTTTTCACATGTAAAGCTTGGCAACCGCTTCTTTGCGAGGTTTGTTCCTCACGTCTATTATCTGAGGCTAGATGGAAAAGAAGGTTATTATTTCTATCCTACGTTAACATTGTTGAAAAACAATTTTCCGCTGTCGGTACAATCCATCGTCAATAAAGCGATTCATTCAAATATTACGGGCAGCCAGGATTTTACTTGGAACATAAGTCTGATATACTCTTTCAATAAAACTTACACTGAAAAATAGCTCGAGATTTTAGAGTGCAATTGGGCTTTGCATTTTATTGAAATCATTATCCTTTCTGAGGGTTACTGCAATCGTTTCCATTTGGAATGGAAAAATTTGCCTACCAAACACTCGTTCAGAAATAAAAATATTTATGAAATGTTTTGAAAGAGAATAAAAAAATTCTCAACGTTGTGCCATGACAACAGCAGCAAAAGTATTTTTTGGAATCGTGAGTGCAAGCGTGCTTGTCATTATTATTATCATTCTCTCTAAACCGGGGTGGTAATGCTTTGATTGAAAAAAATTACAAACCGCCCCGACCTTCGGGGCGGTTTTGTTTTATAAGCTTTACAACAAACTAACACTTGTTTCAACTTATGTATTACAACAGCAAAACGATTCTCTTTCTTGATGGAAAATTTGTAAAAGCAAAAGACGCATTCATCGACCCATTCAGCCAGACACTTCATTATGGTTATGGAGTTTTTGAAGGCCTGCGTTCATATGACTCCGTGCATGGCGTGAAGATTTTTAAAGTGCTTGATCACTTCGAGCGAATGAAGAGGAGCTGTGAGATGTTGGGCATTCCGCTCTCATATTCAGTAGATGAATTAGCGCAATTCAGTTATAGAGTTTTGGAAAAAAATAATCTCAGCAATGCTTACATCAGGCCTTTGGTGTTTGGTCATCCAAGCATGTCGTTGACTACCCCGCAGAAAGCGTCAGTAATGATCGCTGCGTGGGAGTGGGGAAGATATTTTGGTGATCGCTCTGTTAAAGTGGGGATCAGTGCTTTTGAGCGATCAAATCCCAACTCACATAAAGTAGAAGCAAAAGTATGCGGCAATTTCGTTAACTCCATTCTTGCCACCACCGAAGCAAAAGGACGAGGCTTTGATGAAGGACTTCTTTTGGATATGGATGGATATGTAGCTTGTGGTCCTGCTGCTAATTTCTTTTACGAGAAAGATGGAACACTCTATACAGCACCTCTCGGAAGTATTTTGCCGGGCATCACTCGTAAAACAGTTTTCGAGATTTGTTATGAATTGGATATTCCCGTCAAGGAGAAATTATTTACACCAGATGAATTAAAAGAAACTGACACTGCTTTCTTCAGTGGTACGGCAGCAGAGATCACACCAATCGAATCAATCGAAGGAAACTTTTTTAGAAAGCAATGGAGTAAAACGCTGAGCTTCCAAGTACAGGAGGCTTACCGAAATCTGGTGTTGGATAAGAGCTATTCGTATGTAATTGTCTGAGAAGCCCCTTGAGCTGTCAGCTGCGAGCTTCGAGTTTTAAAATCTCGAAACTCAAGGCTCACAGCTCCGAACTAAAGAATGGAAATGAATAAATACAGTCGCACCATCACGCAAGACCCAACGTTGCCCGCATCACAGGCGATGTTATACGGCATTGGACTGACTGAGCACGATCTGAAGAAAGCACAAGTTGGCATTGTAAGCACCGGCTTTGATGGCAATACATGCAACATGCATTTGAATGCGTTGGCTGGCGAGGTGAAGCAAGCAGTATGGGACCAGGAGTTGGTAGGATTGATTTTTCATACGATAGGAGTGAGCGATGGAATCTCGAATGGAACGGAAGGTATGCGCTACTCTTTAGTGAGCCGTGAAGTAATTGCAGATTCTATTGAGACGGTGTGTGGTGCCCAATATTACGATGGCTTGATTGCCGTTGTAGGTTGTGATAAGAATATGCCCGGCTCTTTGATCGCAATGGGAAGATTGAATCGACCTGCGATCATGGTCTATGGTGGAACGATTGCCGGTGGACATTACAAGGGCAAAGAATTGAACATCGTTTCTGCTTTTGAGGCGCTTGGTGAAAAATTATCAAACAAACTTTCTGACGAAGATTATAAAGGCATCATTCAGAATTCTTGCCCGGGAGCGGGTGCTTGTGGTGGCATGTACACAGCCAATACAATGGCCTCGGCAATCGAAGCCTTAGGAATGTCGTTGCCTTATTCGGCATCTAATCCTGCCTTGAGCAAAGAGAAATCAGCGGAGTGTATTGAGGCTGCAAAAGCAATTCGACTTCTCCTCGAAAAAGATATCAAACCTCATGATATCATGACATTTAAAGCATTTGAAAATGCAATTACGATTGTCATGGCATTAGGTGGATCAACTAACGCGGTACTCCATCTCATAGCAATGGCAAAGAGCGTTGGAATAAAAATTACACAAGAGGACTTTCAGTGCATCTCTGATAAAACTCCTTTGCTAGCTGATTTGAAACCCAGTGGAAAATATTTAATGGAAGAACTTCATCGCAAGGGCGGAGTTCCAGCAGTGATGAAGTATTTATTAAAAAAAGGATTTCTGCATGGCGAATGCCCGACAGTAACAGGAAAAACAATCGAAGAAAATATATCGGGCGCTGTTGACCTTGATTTTGAAAAACAAGATGTAATCTATCCGGTTGAAAAGCCAATCAAGAAAACGGGGCACATTCAAATTCTCTATGGCAATCTTGCAGAGAAAGGTTCGGTGGCAAAGATCACTGGTAAAGAAGGCGAAAGATTTAAGGGAACAGCACGTGTATTTAATGGAGAATTTGAATTAGTAGACGGAATTCGTTTAGGAAAAATAAAAGAAGGCGATGTGGTGGTGATTCGATATGTAGGTCCGAAGGGAGCTCCTGGTATGCCCGAGATGCTCAAACCTACATCGATGATCATGGGCGCTGGTTTAGGAAAAAGTGTGGCGCTTATTACCGATGGCAGATTCAGTGGTGGCTCGCATGGGTTTGTCATCGGTCACATCACACCCGAAGCAAGTGAAGGTGGGTTACTCGCGTTGGTGGAAGATGGTGATTGGATTGAGATCGATGTAAAGAAGCATCAAATCAATTTGTTAGTCGATGAAAAAAAATTGGCCGTTCGAAGGTCGCATTACGAAGCTCCTTCAAACACGGTAAAGAAAGGTGTACTCTACAAGTATTCTAAACAAGTAAAATCAGCTGCCGATGGATGCGTTACTGACGAAGACTAAATCAGAGGCAGGCTCTACTCCAAAAGTAAAGATTACGGGATCTGAAGTTTTATTGCGCTCGCTCGTAGCTGAAGGAGTGGATACTTTGTTTGGTTATCCGGGCGGAGCAATCATGCCGGTGTATGATGCGTTGTATTACTTTGCTGACCAACTCAATCATATTTTAGTTCGACATGAACAAGGAGCAATTCATGCTGCCCAAGGTTATGCGCGAGTGAGCGGGAGTGTAGGAGTGGCACTTGCAACATCCGGACCAGGTGCAACGAATTTGGTAACCGGACTAGCTGATGCACTGATCGATTCCACTCCGGTGGTTTGCATCACAGGCCAAGTGTTTGCTCACTTGCTTGGTACCGATGCATTTCAGGAAACAGATGTCATCAACACTACACTTCCAGTGACCAAATGGAATGTGCAAGTCACCGAAGCAAAAGATATCGCTCCCGCGGTTGCAAAAGCATTTTTCATTGCAAAGACTGGAAGACCGGGACCTGTTCTCGTTGACATAACTAAGAATGCACAGAATGAACTGATCGAGTTTGATGACTATAAAAAATGTAAGGATGTAAGGACGTACAGACCCACACCGGTTTTACAGTGGCCTCAAGTGAAAGCTGCTGCTGAGTTAATTAATCAAGCGAAGAAACCATACATACTGGCAGGTCAGGGTGTGTTGCTTTCAAATGCATCTAAAGAGTTACGGGCCCTCGCTGAAAAAACAGGAATACCTGTGGCGTGTACTTTACTTGGACTAGGATGTTTTCCTACAGATCATCCCAACTATGTTGGTTTCTTGGGAATGCACGGCAACTATGGACCGAATGTAAACACTAACGAATGTGATGTGTTGATTGCAATTGGTATGCGCTTCGATGACCGGGTGACTGGTAACGTAAGTAAGTATGCCAAACAGGCTAAAGTGATACACATTGATATTGATAAAGCAGAAATCAGTAAGATCATAAAAGCTGATGTGCCTATTCTCGCAGATGCCAAGGAAGCGCTTCAGAGTTTACTCTCCCTATGCAAAGGCAATGGACACACCGAATGGATTAACTCGTTCAAAGTTTTGAATAGGATTGAGAATGAAAAAATCACTCAGCGTGAATTTAATGCAACGTGTGAAGAGCTAAAGATGGCCGAAGTGATCCACGAATTGAGCAATGCCACGAATGGAAAAGCAATTGTAGTTACAGATGTTGGTCAGCACCAGATGGTGACTTCACGCTACTATGAATATAAAAATCCAAATACGAATGTTACTTCAGGTGGTGCGGGTACAATGGGTTTTGCATTGCCTGCTGCCATCGGGGCGAAGTTGGCTCAACCAGCAAGCGAAGTAATTGCCGTGATTGGCGATGGAGGATTTCAGATGACAGTGCAAGAGTTAGGAACAGTCATGCAATATAAAATTCCCGTCAAGGTGATGGTGTTGAATAATAATTTTCTGGGCATGGTAAGGCAATGGCAGCAACTCTTTCATGGCAAGAGGTATTCGTTTACCGAAATGTCAAATCCTGATTTTATTAAACTGACAGAAGCTTATAAAATCAAAGCAAGAAAGGTTGTGAGAAGAGAGGAATTGAAAGAGGCGATTCAAGAAATGCTAGAGTCAAAAAGCGCATACTTTTTAGAAGTGGTGGTTGGCAAAGAAGATAATGTTTTCCCTATGGTGCCGGCTGGAGCAGGAGTGGCGGAAATATTGTTGGAAGAACCGGTTGGAGTTAAGTAGGCAGTTGGCAAAAAGCAGTAGGTAGTAGAATGACAATTGACAATAATCAATTGGCAGTGACAAAAAGGCTTGAAGCTCGTAGCCTGAAGCTTGAAGCCAAACAAACTTTAAACAATAAGCAGATGATAAAGAAAGAATTTACAATCGAAATAACCGCTGACAATAACTTTTCAATTCTCAATAGAATTGTGAATGTATTGAATCGGAGGCGTGTTAGGATCAAGAAATTGCTCGCTCATGAAGACGAAGACGACTTTCACAGAGGTGGTGCTGTGCTGCTATTGCACACGACATCTGACATGATCGAAAAAATCAAAAACCAATTAGAGAAATTGATTGAAGTAGATGAAGTAAAGGTCTATGAAGGAAGCTCATCCTATTTTGAATTGAATGAAAAGATGGTCAAAGTAGCTTGAGGCTTGCAACATGAAACTTAAAGCAAACGAATAAACAAAACATAAACACTTAGAAAAATGGCACAGATCAATTTTGGTGGAACTTTAGAAGAAGTGGTAACACGCGAAGAATTTCCTATGGAAAAAGCGCTTGATATCTTGCACAAAGAAACAATCGCAATCATAGGGTATGGAGTGCAAGGCCCTGCCCAAGCCCTCAACTTGCGTGACAATGGATTTAATGTAATAGTCGGTCAGCGTAAAGGATCAAAGACGTGGGACAAAGCGGTAGAACATGGATGGGTTCCCGGAGAAACATTGTTAGATATTGAAGAAGCTGCGAAGCGAGGAACGATAATAGAATTTCTTCTCTCGGATGCCGGACAGATTGCATTATGGCCAACAATTAAACCTTTTCTTACGAATGGCAAAACACTGTATTTCTCTCACGGCTTCGGAATCACATTCAAAGAACAAACAGGAATTGTTCCTCCAGCTGATGTTGATGTTGTTTTAGCCGCACCAAAAGGTTCAGGTACTTCCGTTCGAAGATTGTTCCTGCAAGGCAAAGGCATTAACTCCAGCTATGCAGTGTTTCAAGATGCCTCTGGTCGTGCGGAAGAGAAAGCAATTGCCCTTGGTATTGGTGTAGGCTCAGGATATTTATTTAAAACCGATTTTAAGAAAGAAGTTTATTCTGATTTAACGGGCGAGCGTGGAACGCTAATGGGGGCAATCGCTGGTATCTTCGAAGCACAGTATGAAGTACTTCGCTCTAAAGGACATTCTCCTTCAGAAGCATTCAATGAAACGGTGGAAGAGCTTACGCAAAGCTTGATGCCACTCGTTGCCGAAAATGGAATGGATTGGATGTATGCTAATTGTTCAACCACTGCCCAGCGTGGCGCACTTGATTGGAAAAAGAAATTCAAGGCGGCTACGCTTCCAGTCTTCAAGGAGCTATACGAAAGCGTAGCAAGCGGAGCAGAAGCAAAACGCACAATCGATACTTGCAGTAAAGCCGATTATCGTGAGAGGCTTGCTGAAGAATTAAAAGAACTTCGCGAAAGCGAATTGTGGCAAGCGGGCGCTGCTGTGAGATCATTGAGACCAGAGAAGCAACATGTGGAAGCGAGCATGATCAATTCTTAGACTTAAGAAGCAAGACGTAAGTAGTAAGGCACAACACCCATAATAAGTGTCTTGATACTTGTGTCTAATGTCTTAAATCAATTTGGGAAATGTCCTAAAAGAAAATCCCCCAGAGTCCTCGACCCCAGGGGATAATCTTGTCTATAGTTGGCTTTAATCTGTTTCAAACTTAATAGGAGTCTTTGATTATTTAAATATCCCTCCGTTAAATGGACATTATGTGCCAATGAGTTGCAGTCTTTAGCGGTTGAACTGCATTTTACCGCGACCAATCGCCTTTTCAAACAGTTCAATTATATACCCTAATCATGTGATATGGAGCGTATGAGGCATGTTTGCCAATGATCGGGTGGTTATAACTTGCCTCTTCAGCAAAAGGAAAACTTGATAGTTTTGTAAATCAACAGTCGACTATGGCGAAGTACACCATCAATCCATTTTCTAAGGTCAATAACGATACAGGTTTTGGCAGCCGCGATAATTATGGTGGTCGTTTCATTAACCGCGATGGCACATTCAACATTCGTAAAGAAGGGCAGGGGTTCTGGCAGCGCTTCAGCCTCTTTCAAAGTATGCTTAATCTTCCCTTGTGGAAATTCGCTGTGGCGATCTTTGCGTTTTTTATAGGAATCAATCTTTTCTTCACCACTATTTATTTAATGCTGGGTGCAGATCAATTTACTGGATTGATTTCCAACAATCAATGGGAGGAGATTAAAGAGATTTACTTCTTCAGCACGGAAACATTTACGACTGTAGGATACGGAAGGGTAAATCCCATTGGCGATGGCGCCAACTTTGTTGCCTCTATCGAAGCCATGTGTGGTTTCATTTCATTTGCGATTGTAACAGGTTTGATCTACGGACGATTCGCCAAACCAAAATCATTTTTGGCTTTCAGTGAACATGCTGTCATTGCTCCCTATAAAAATGGAACCGGTTTTATGTTTCGTTTTGCATCGTACAAAGACAATCATACTCTTACCGATGTTGACATACGTGTGAATGCCGCTTTGTTGTTGCAAGAAAATGGACAGCCGACTTACAAGTTTTATGACCTAGCCCTAGAGCGAAGTAAAATAGATAGTCTTCCCATGAACTGGACAGTGGTTCATCCCATTGATGAGAAAAGCCCTTTGATGGGATTTACGGAAGAAGACATCAAGGCTGCAGACTTAGAAATCTATGTTTTAGTACGTGGCTTCGATGATGTGTTTTCGAATTTCGTGTTGAGACGCACTTCATATACTTACAACGAAATTCAATTCAACAGAAAATTCGTGCCGATGTATCATGAAAGTGAAGATGGTAAGACAACAATTCTCGAAATCAATAAACTCAATGAACACATTCAAGTAAAATGAGTTCAGCTGCAGTCTGAGTATAATGCGGAACCAAAACCTGACTAAAACGTTGCAGCTCTAGTAATATGGTTTGAGGTATATTTGAGTTTACCAGATACTCAACTAACCCTTGCCGTCTTTTCAAAAATATGCGCCTGCCATTAGTACTTATTCTAATTCTTATTGGCCGATTGGGGTTCTCACAGGCCAACCTGGTTGATAACCTTTACAAAGAATTAAAGAATCATTCTCAAGAAGACACTTTTAGGGTTGCGCTTTTGAATCAACTCAGTTTTCGAGTTTTAAAAAGCCAACCACAGCAATCTTTGGATTATGCTAAGAAGGCATTAGCACTTTCTAGTCGTCTTGGATTTGAAAATGGAATTGGCGAGGCCAAAAACAACTTAGCAGTATATCAATTGTTGATGGGTAATGCAGATCAGGCTTTGGCACTAGCTCTTGAAGCTGTGAAGATTGGTGAAGACAAACATCTAACTACTTTGTTGGCTAATAGCTACGCTATCCTTGGTACGATTTATCATAATCAATTGGACTATACAAAAGCCCTCTCATACCTCGCGAAAGCACAGAAGCTGAACTTGAAAATTAATAATGCAATCATAGCGAGTAAAATTTTCAATTCTTTGGGAGGGATTGCTCGGGATAAAAAAAAATATGATAGTGCCTTGTTCTATTACCAAAAGGCTCTAGCTGTGATGAAAGAAGAGAGGGAAGAATATAGGGTGCCCGAAGTGCTTAATAATATGGGTATCATTTATATAAGGCAAAACAGAAGAGATCTTGCCATGGAGTATTATCATAAAGCGATAGAGCGTGCCAAAGAAAGTGACAATCGCAGGGCACAAGCTTTGGCATTAAGCAACATCGGTGGTATTTTTTTGGCTGATAAAAAATATTCAGAGGCTGAAAGGATTTTGTTGGAGGCTCTATCGTTGTCCAAAGAAATTGGTGATATGAAAAGCCTATCCGGTGATTATATGTGGCTGGGGCAACTCAAAAACGAGACCGGAAAATTTGATGAGGCGCATGTATACCTTGGCAAGTTTTATGAATTGAAAGACAGTCTGCAGAGCATTGAGAAAGAAAAGAAAATAGCTGAGTTAGAGATTCGGTATGAAACGGAAAAGAAAGAAAATGCCATTCTGGCGTTGGAACAGGATAAAAAAATTCAACAACTATGGTTGAATATTCTTTTAGTCGTCCTTGCATTAATTGCAGTCTTATCGGTTTCAATTTATTATCTTCAAGTGAATCGGGAACGAAAAAAACGACACATCCTTAATCTTGAAATCGATTTACTCACTTCGCAAAACAAAGATATTTCTGAAAAGTATAAAGAACTCCTGATCAGTGGTGGTGCAAAATCAATTGAGTCGGTTGATCAGCGCTTGCTTAAGAAAGCAATTGAAGTAGTAGAGAATAATATGAGCGACCCATTGTTTGGCGTAGAGCAATTGGCTAAAGAATTGGCGATGAGCCGTACGAATATGCTTCGAAAGATAAAAGCAATTACAGGATTTCCGCCCAGCGAATTAATCAGGAATATCCGGTTAAGAAAAGCTGCCTCTATGCTTCTTAATCAAGCTGACACGGTATCTCAAATTGGTTTCACCGTAGGTTTTGAGGATCATTCCTATTTTTCGAAGTCTTTCAAAAAACAATTTGGTGTGGCCCCTTCAGATTATTTTCAATCCATGAGACAAATGGCAAATTAGATATTGATGATGTTCAAGCGTATTATTATTTCATTTGTTTTTGCGGCCACCGCACAGTTAGCACTTGGGCAAAGTTCTGTCATTGATAACTTGACGGCTTCATTAAAGAATCATGCGGAAGAAGATACGTTGCGTGTCAATATCTTGAATGAACTTAGCTTTAATTACCGGTGGATTGATTTTTTTATGTCGCAGCGATATGCAGAACAGTCGCTAAAACTTGCCAGGCATTTGCATTTTGACAAAGGAATAGCGACAGCCAATTATAGAATTGCACATTGCTGTTGGGCATTAGGCGAGAATGAATTAGCAATAGAAAGAGGACTAGAAGCATCTGTCATTGCAGATCAAAAGCATTTCAAATCTATTTTAGGAGAGAGTTATCTAATCCTTGCACGCGCGTACATGGATCAAAAAGAAAATAGCAAGGCAGAATCGTATTTAAAAGATTCGAAAAAAATCTCACTCCAAACCAACAACTGGGACTTAATTTCCAGAGTGTATAACTTGGCTGGTGTACTTCAATTCGTAAAGCATAATAGAGACAGCGCATTAATACTTTATAATAAAGCGCTCTCTATTGTTAATGATAAGCTTACATCCAAGTCTCATTTGTCGCAGATAACTTCAAATATTGGTGAGTGTTATACCGAGAGTGATCCTGACTTAAGTTTTAAATATTATAAGGAAGCCTTGGCCATTGCAAAGTCGAGCGAAACAAGAAATAAATCGGCTGAAGCATCTGTCACAAGTATCATCGGGCATACATTTATAAAGAAAGGAAGCTATAACGAGGCAGAAAGGTATTTGCAAGAATCTCTCAAGTTATCAAGGGAGATGGGGCTAAAGCGAAATATCAGGTATGTGTACTCAGGCCTAGTTAATTTAAAGATTCAAGAAGGAAAGGCTTCTGATGCCTTAGTGTATCTGAAGAAATACTACGATGTGCATGATAGTATTTTGAATGTAACCAAGACGCGCCAGATTGTGGAAATGGAAACCAAGCACGAACTGGAAAAGAAAGAGCTTACCATTCAATTGCTTGAACGCGATAATAAAATTCAAATGCTCTGGAGGAATATTCTCATTTCAGCGCTTATACTGATTAGTGGCCTTTCAGTGGCGATCTATTATCTGCAATTGTTTCGTGAAAATAAAAACCGAAAAATCTTTAATCTTCAGATAGATAATCTTACGGCTCAACATAAAGAACTTTCAGAAAAATTTAAGGATACATTTACTAGTAGCAACGATGAACCCATCGAATCATCTGACCAACGATTATTTAAGAAGGCGATTGAGATTGTTGAGAATAATATGAGCGATTCTTTGTTTGGAGTGGAGCAGATGGCTAAAGAATTGGGAATGAGCCGAACGAATATGCACCGCAAAATAAAAGCAATCACTGGTTTTCCTCCGAGCGAATTGATCAGGAATATTCGTTTGAGAAAAGCAGCAAACTTACTGCTCAATCAAGCGGATTCTGTTTCACAAATTGGTTTCAAGGTTGGCTTTGAAGATCATTCTTATTTTTCAAAGTCCTTTAAAAAGCAATTTGGTGTTCCACCTTCCGAGTATTTACAATCGATAAAGCAATCGGTTAATTGAGCTCTATTATTTTTTGATTCAGCTATCTGTTTACGTATTCTGACGGGATGTCATATTCCAATAGCCATGTTAGCGCATCCTCTTTCGTATCAAACATTTTTGCATCAATGAATTTCTTAGAAAAGGTTTTGGCAGTACTAAGAGTTGCTTGTAACTGAAGATTTGAAAAGAAATTTTTGCCCTTGAGAATGGCTAACAAGAAGTAAGGTGCCTTCTCGAGAATCGCCTTATTGGCATGGCTTATTGCGGCAGCTTTGAGCGAAAGTCTGTTGTTCGACTGCTTTGAAAAATCGGCTAAGACCCTGCCTGTTGACAGAAGCTGCAAATTATTTCCCAGAAGCTTAAGGCTATTAATGAATTCTAGCGAATCAACTTTTTTTAAGTTTTGCTGTTCACAAATAACGAAGGTCGGATCGTTATGTAAATGGAGCGCTATCTGTCCTGATTCCGTGGTTAATGTTTTGTTGGGTCTGTTCATATTGTGTGTTTTTTATTGATTACAGAATTTGTTGTTGTGCAGCTTCAATCATTGTTCTTGATAGTGTGGTGTACACCGCTACCCATGCTTCCTTAACTTCTTCATTCCAATGTTTGCCCAAGGCTTGTTCTAAAGTCCATATCAAGGCTGTGGCTGCGGTAGCGTAGTGTTCAGGTCGTACTGAAATCTTTTGATGTTGAACTCCTAATGCTTTCACATCGGAAATAATCTCTTCGAGGTTGTTAAGTTTATGAACGGCAAAGGTTATCATGGCCACTAACTTTTGTGATTGCGTTTTTATGTCCCCTTTAAATAACTGACGCAGATCATCATTGAGCTCGAATAGTTTTTTATAGAAGACAGCACCTGTGTTTTCAGAATTAAGCAGAACGTAATCCCAAGAATTCTCAACAGACTCGATTTGTTTGGACGTGAGCATAAAATGATTGGTTGGGTTATTGGTTATTGATGTAGTTGTGGAAGCGCGATTGGGAATGGTCAATAAAAAAGTTGTTCCCACATTCAATGTGGACTCAAACGAAATTCTTCCATTCAACTTTTCTACCATTGATTTCACCAGGTAGAGCCCTAATCCACTTCCACCAGATCGCTCCGTTGCACGGAAAAACATGTCGTAGACTTTGTTCTTAAATTCCTGCCGGATGCCAATACCATTGTCTCGAAGCATCAGCGCACAGTGTGAGGCGTTGATTCGAATATTTAATTGGATGGATGGCTCAGTTACATCAGGACTATAATATTTGATGGCATTCGAAATTAGATTTCTCAGTATGGTTCGCATCCGCACTGGGTCTGTCTTAAAGTCAGTTTGCTGAGATATATCAACTGTAACTTTAAAAGGTTGATCGGGATTTTTCAGCAACTTCAATATTGAATTCACTTCATCTTCAAAATGAAAGAGCTCATATTCTTTATCAATTCCGTTATTGTATGAAACTGAAATCAAATCTTTAAGGAGCGCATCCAGGTGGTCGATGCGGCTGCGGATCATTCCCATATAATGATGTACCGCACTTATTGAACTTTCACTCATCCCCAGATTTATTAACCCCATAATCGAGGTGAGCGGTGACCGGAGATCATGCGAGGCATGATAAATGAAGTTATCTAATTCCGCATTTACCCGTTGCAGCTCTTGCATTTGAATATGCTGCTCAGTGATATCAAATATGACACCTTCAGCAAAACCTTGAGTTTCAAAGTAACGTGCACTGATCAATGCCCAGCTCTCTCTTTGTGTTTCTTCCCCTCGAATAAGAAACTTAAATCCCTCTACTTTTTTTTCTTCCTTCAGAGTTGAGATAAATAGCTCAAACTGTTGTAGCGAGGAGAAGAATCGATCAAGACGAATGTCATTTGAATTCTTTCTCCCCAAAATATCCAATGCTTTTTGATTACACATTTGAATTGCGTAGCCATCCATTTTAAATTTAAATGTGCCGACAAACGGATTGTTGAATATGGCAAGGTATTCATCTCGTAGCGTGCGCAGTCTTTCTTTTGAAATAGCCCGATGAGTGGCGTCTTTGAGTATCACTTTATAACCTGGACTGTCTGCTTGTGATGAATTGAATGATTTGATTTTCATCCGGGCCCAAAAATTAACGCCCCGCTTTTTTACACGCATCCCTGTGATTACCGTATTTCCAAGACGGTTTGCTTTTTCTAAATCTTCAATTGCTTTTTCGTGCTCATCAGGCACGTAGAATATGGAAATGTGTTTGCCAATGATCTCGTACTCTTCATACCCGGTTACATTTACAGCTTCGAGGTTACTGCCAATAATGAAACCATTTGGATCAAGAATGAATTCTTCTTCTCCATTAAGTATGTGAATCAGTGAAGTGTATTTATTTAATGCGCTTTCCTCTTCAGATAGATCACGTTTTAAAATTCTTTTCAACGTATTATCCATGCTCAATAAATTTTTCATGCCCCACAGTCGGCTCCGCCTGAAAGGTGTTATCAAAAGTAAATTCACTTGCTCAAGATGACTTGGTACTAATTCGCCAAAGAATGGTAATCTTGCGACACACCGGAAGTTTAGTCAAATAACCCTCTGCCGCACATCCGTTCAGCCAACCGTCTGTAAGAAGAATTTTTAGGAACTTCTATTTTGCCCGATTGTGAGTTGGCGCTTACTAAGTTTTCAATTTGCGAGTGCTTATTGGTAGATTGAAATTTGTCGCATGGTACGGAAATATTATGTGCAGATATCAAAAGGATACCCGTAGAGAAGTACAGGAGCAACGCAAACATTCTAATCGATCGTCTTTTCATAAACTATGGGGTGTTAAAATTCCCGCCACAAAAGTATTTCGCCACCCTTTATTCCTTTAGAACCTAAATCCCATTGAGTGGTAATCTCGTCCACAAACGATTTTACGGTAGTTATGAGTTTGGTAATTGCATACCAATGCCGGGTAATTTTGTATCAAATAGTCTGGATTGGCTGTTTTTCGTAAGTTTTCAGGAATATGTGCGGTGAAAGAAGTCCCAATCAAATGACGAAGCCTTGTTATTGTAAACTATTATCCAACAAGTTGCAAAAGAGAGCATCGCCTCGAGGTAATGCCCCAAGATTTCACTTATTATTTATTTAAACTTGCCAATTAGGAAATGGGCTCATGTTAGAGCTGAACAAACAAGCGGATTAAATGATTTTTCTTAGTAAGACCTCATGGATAAAGGCAAGTAGCGTGTGCTGCTTTATGTTAGCATTTGTCTTTGGGGGTTGGGCTCAAATTAAAACGGATACAAGCAGTACAAAAAAGATTGTAAAGCAGAGCCTAACTAAATTGGTTAATGCTGTTTCAAAGAAAAAAGATGAGGTTTTGGTTGAGAAAAGTGAAGATCCCTATTTAGATTTTGATGGAAAAATTATCCGCAAGATAATTGTCAAGCATCTGGGTTTTGAAAAAAGCATTTTGGATACAGCAAGAACCTTGAAAAATTATATTTCAAAGACTGCCAACAAGCTTCATTCGAACACAAAGGAATACGTAATTCGAAATAACCTTTTTCTGAAAGAAGGTGAGGCGCTCAATCCCTATCGAGCGGCAGATAATGAGCGGTGGCTTCGTAACTTAAATTTCATGTTAGATGCCAGGATTTACGTGGAGCCAATTGTCAATGAAATAGATTCCATTGATTTACTGGTAGTCACACGTGATGTGTTTAGTTTGGGAGGATCGTTTGAGCCCAACTATCCTACAAAATATGTTGCCACTCTTCAAGATGTTAATCTTTCTGGCCGTGGGCAGACCGTTCAATTCGGGCAAGTGGTGGACAACACTCGTAGTCCGAAATATGGTTTTAAGGGTTCTTATTTGCTAAGCAATATCAGTGGAAGTTTTATTGATGGCTCGGTAGGGTATACAAGTCTCAATGATGGCGTGCATGTAGGAAACGAAAACGAAAGTTCTCTTTATATAAAACTAAATCGCACATTATACCATCCATTCGCGCGCTTTGCCGGTGGTGCTGAAATGAGTTATAACAGTTCCTCCAATGTTTTTAAAAGGCCTGACAGTGTTTTTGCGCAATATAAATACACCGTTAAAGACTTATGGTTAGGCTATTCGTTCGGGCATAAAAAATTACCTAGCGATTTGAGAGAAAACCGAAACAGAAAATTCATAGCCATTCGTGGCTATGATCAATATTTTCTGAGCAAGATAAATACTCAACTAACCGAGCCAGATCAATTTATCTTTCGAAACAGAACTTCTTTGTTAGCTCAGCTTACTTTTTTTCGTCAGGATTTTTACAAGACGCAATATGTTCTGGGTTTTGGTAGAACGGAAGACGTTCCTTATGGTTACCGCATTTCATTTACATCTGGGTGGGAGCGGGAGTTAGGAAGGAAAAGAACTTATTGGGGAAGTGAATTGTATTACAACAAAATTCAGCCGAATGGTTCCATTCTCACCTTCAATGTTAACCTCGCTTCCTATTTTCAAAATGCGAGTGCACAAGATGGTTTCGTTTCATTCAATTTTACTTGCTTCAGTAAAATTCACAAACTAGGTAAGATGATTGTGCGACACCAGTATTCATCCGGCTATGCGGCTATCATCAATCAGCAAGTAAAACGGGGAATTAATATTCGTGATGTCAACGGTATACTTGGTTTCTTACCCGACAGCCTGGTAGGATTTCAGCGCGTTACTCTGAGCCAGGAGGTAACAGTTTTTACTCCCTATAAATTATTGGGTTTTCACTTGGCACCTATTGTGCGCACCGACCTGGCATATATCCGCAGGTTTCCTAAGTTGTTTCGATCTGAAAATTTCTTTTCCGGATTTTCGGTAGGTCTTAGGGCTCGAAATGAAAATCTTATTTTTAATACGATAGAAGCGAGGCTGTTCTTTTATCCTAAAACTGTTGAGATATTAGAACATTACAGGTTTAATGTTACAGTCAACTTCAGAATAAAATACCCCACCAACCTGATTAACAAACCGGCTACTGCTTATCCCTGATCAGTATAAAATGGCCGATGCGTTTACTCTGGCTTGAATAGCTTTTGCCAATCCTGATTTTTCCAATCAATTACATCACCTGTTTTTTGTGTCAATACTCCTTTATCATTTATCCAGCCTTCCCAAAAATGATATTTAGGATCTTCACCCGGATTGGGTTTTTGAGTTACTACCTGACCTCGTAGCGCAATTCGTCCATCGCCCAATTGGCGCATGTATGCAACGGTAGGATTATTAACCAGATAACAAGAGCCAATGAACTTATCCCACACGATAGTGCCTGTCTTATTCAGAAGGACAACACGCTCGCAACCGCCTCTATATTTGGTGTTGTCATAAACCAAAATGAATACATAGTAATTTCCATTTTTGTCTTGAACTACACTTTGAGATTCCATCTCATTGCCTTTTGGTGCGATAGTTTTCTTCCATTGTCGTTTTCCGTTTTTATCTAATTTGACAATCATCGAACCTTCATCTCCATCACCAAAAGCAGCGCCTCCGCCATCGTTGGTTAAGATCAGAGGAGCACCATAGCCTGCATGCCCTTTAAACTGCTCATGATAACTATAAGAGCCTATATGAAATTTCCTTACAGTGCTGTCGGAAGCAATCTCCATAGTTAATTGCCCATATGCCATTGAACTAATGAGCATGACGGGAATAAATAAGTATTTCATATATCTGTGTTTAAGCCGCGATCAGGGTTATCAGAAGAAGATGCTTCTGCTCATAGAAAGAACATTTAACAATGAATTTAAAGAATTGCATTCGCTTTTGCTGTTTGGAGAACGCGAAAATTAGTTCCACTTGACTCTTGGAGTTGCCTAGAGGAAAAGAAAATTCATCAGGATTTCAACAATGGTTCAACTATTACTTCAAATGAAGATTCACCACGCCTGAATGACCATCAAAAAGAGGTTTTTTTATCTGGAATAATATGTGAAGTTACTTCTATATGAAGCGGATTTAATTTTTGTAACCCGATTGGTTGAGTAGAATTAAATTCCTGCTAAATTGATAACAGTTTGTCTTAGTTTCGGCTTTAATTCGCAGGTAAAATTCATCATCTTTTCGAGCCAAGAGCCCGCTATGATTAAATTGATTATTCTTTCGCTGTTATCTACATTCGGACCGCCAGGAGACTGTGATACTTCTCCTCTTGCCAGTGAGTGCGTAAAGCAAATGCCCCGTAAGTTTCATACACTGAAAACTTTTCCTTTAGCAAAAAGAAAAGAACAGCAGTACATCGAGTGCTCTTATGTTTTAACGAAAGGAAACCGATACAACATTGGCACTTGCTTTAACTCAGTCGATAATTTAAAGATCGAAGTCTTTAACTCCAGAAGATCCATGGTTGCTTCGCTTACCTCAGAGAAGAAGTATTCAAAGCTATCTTATAAATGTATTGCGACTGGAATTTATTATATGAGGTTTTCCTTTGATTCTGCTAACAATTCTTGTGGAGCGAGCCTGCTTTCGTTTGCAACGAAATGAGTTAGTTTTTCATTTCCATTTTCCCTGAAAAGTAAAGTTAAATCCAAAGCTGAAATCACTCAGCTAGGATTTCGTAATTAACAATTAAAGGAATTGATGAAGACATGTTTGGCAACATGATGAAAATGTTCAACAAATGGGGAAACAAAGGCCAAACTCACCACCGCGGCCAAACTACAATTTACCTTAGGCTGAAAGGAATTCGCCACACGAGAAATTGTTTTGATTCTTTCTTGTGTCTGAAATTTTCAGGTCTGGAAATGGGGGTTACTCCTATGAGGAGGTCACTCCAGACTTCATTTACCGCATTCTGAAATTTAATCCATAATTAATTACCCTGCGCCAATGTTTTTAACGAACTTCAGTCGTTGTTTATAGCCAGCCTGTTGGCGACTAATTACTTAGGGCTTGGTGACTTTGATCATTAGTTGTGAGTATCTTATATAATAAATTTGGCCACTCTTGATCAAATTAACCCGCAGAATTTGCAACCTGAAAGAAAAAATATTTTGATGTTGGGGTGGGAGTTTCCTCCTGCATTTACAGGTGGCCTAGGTGTGGCCTGTTATCATATCGTAAAAGCATTAAGCACACAAGCCAATGTTTATCTGATAGTACCGTTTGCCGGTGAAGAAGGTAATCTTGAAAATATTGACATGACCGGCTTAAATCAGCTTGAGCAAGAATTCGTTGGTGAAAATCTGGGAAAAGAATTTGAAGACTTTTTTTTAAGTCGAATTGCGGTTAGGTTATCGGCCTATCCCTCATTGTCGTTAAGTAAATTGTCCATTGAAAAAGCGGAAGTCTTACATGAGACGGTAAATCGATTCGTTACATGGTCTGATGTATCAGAATATTTTCAGACACAAGATTTGTATGGCTGGGATATTCTTCAGCGTACAGAGTTATTTGCAAAGGTCTCCAAACGCGTAGCCTCGAAAAGGAGCTTTGATATCATCTATGCTCATGATTGGCCTACGTTTCCAGCTGCTCTTGAATTGAAAAAGGAAACACACAAGCCATTGGTCTTGCACATTCATTCACTCGAAACCGATCGGGCGGGAGAACAAACAAGAAATGAAATTTTCAATATTGAGAAATATGCCATGCAAGAGGCGGATAAGATTATTGCAGTCAGCGAATTCACAAAGCAACAAATCATTGCTCACTACGGCATAGACAAAAGTAAAATTGAAGTTGCTCACAATGGCGCTGAAGTGACTTCACCCTCGTTATTCAAAAAAAGAACAGGTGAGAAGTGGGTCACCTTTGTTGGAAGAATCACTTTTCAGAAAGGCCCTCATTTCATTGTAGAAACGGCTAGCAAATTGATTCGCGTGTATCCCAATGTTCGATTTATAATTGCAGGAAGTGGTGACTTATTTGCATCTCTCATACACGAAGTGGCGCGCAAGAAGTTGGGCAAGTATTTTAGTTTCACAGGCTTTCTTTCACACGAGAAAATCAAAGACCTGCTTGCCAGCTCAGACGCCTATTTTATGCCTTCCGTTTCCGAACCTTTTGGCTTATCTGCAGTCGAGGCAGCTAGACAAGGAACGGCAAGTGTTATTTCAAAGCGATCGGGTGTTTCTGAAGTTTTGACCCATTCATTGAAAGCAGATTTTTGGGACACCGATCGGTTTGCCAATTACCTGTACGCTATTCTTAAATATCCCAAACTAAAAAAAGTGATGGAAGCACAATCACGAAAAGACATTGAAAATCTTACGTGGGACAAAACCGTTGAAAAAATCATGAGCGTCTACAGTAACCTTTCTATTTAATACGGTATGCCATCAGTTTGTTTTTATTTTCAAGTGCACCAACCTTATCGCCTTAAGTCATATACTTGTTTCCAGATAGGCGAAGATCATTTTTATGAAGATGAAAACAAGAATCGTGAAATAATGAAACGCGTTTCCGGAAAATGCTATTTGCCGGCCAATAAAATATTGCTGGATTTGATTCATCAGCACCAGGGGAAATTCAAAGTCGCTTTCTCGATTACAGGAACTGCTTGGGAGCAGTTTGAAAAATATGAACCTGAAGTGTTAGATTCGTTCCTTCAGCTTGGCAAAACCGGTTGTGTCGAATTCCTTTCAGAAACGTACTATCACTCTCTGAGCTTTCTTTATTCTGCTGATGAATTTATCAGACAAGTAGACATGCACCGGAAGATAGTAAAACGATTAACCGGACAGACACCCAAAGTTTTTCGTAACACTGAACTTGTTTATGATAATCAGCTGGCTACTTTGATTCGCACGCTCGGTTTTAAAGGAATCCTATGCGAAAGTGTTGATAAGCTTCTGGGCGATCGCAGCCCAAATTTTTTATATCACCCTCCCGGGACACCTGAATTAAAATGCCTTCTTAAGAACTACAAATTGTCGGATGATATCGCTTTCCGGTTCTCGGACAAAAATTGGAATCAATTTCCTTTGACGACAGATCGATTTGCACAATGGGTACATCAGATCGCGGGGAATGGTGAAACGGTAAACCTGTTTATGGACTATGAAACATTTGGCGAACATCAGTGGCCCGAAACAGGAATTTTCGAATTTCTAAAACAGCTGCCACAAGAAATTTTGAAGCATCCTGATTTTGATTTTAAGACTCCCTCCGAATTAATAGATTCCTATCATTCCAGGGGTGAGTATGATGTTCCGTATTTTACTTCGTGGGCGGATACAGAGCGTGATTTAAGTGCCTGGTTGGGGAATGAATTGCAACACGATGCCATGGAGCGCGTCTATCAGCTTGAACAGTCAGTTAAGGAAACCAACAATACTGAGCTGATTGCCTGTTGGGCTAAGCTCCTCACGTCAGATCACTATTATTATATGAGCACAAAATATTGGAATGATGGTGATGTCCACAAATACTTTAGCCCTTACGGATCACCTTACGATGCTTACATTAATTTCATGAACATTGTCTCTGACCTGGAGTTTACTATTAGCAACCAACCCAAAACCAAAATCGACATCTCGGCTGTGTCTTTAAATTGAAGCAAACATTTATACAGAAAACTTTGTGTCATTTGTTGTAGACGCGTGATAAGGAGGCACGATGACTTCAACAGGGGAGACTTTCCAAATTTCTTTGCAATACTCTAGAATGGTACGATCGCTTGAAAATTTTCCTGAGCGTGCCACGTTTAAAATACTCATCCGAGCCCAATTGTCTTGATCGAGAAAGGCATCGCTTACTCGCTGTTGGCAATTGATGTAATGCCGATAATCGGCCATCAACATGTATGGATCGTAGTTCATTAATGACTCAACAATCGGCTTGAACAGATTTTTATCGCCATGAGAAAAATGACCCGACAAAATCGAATCGATGCAATCATGAAGTTCAATGTCTGAGTGATAGTAATCTTTAGGATTGTATTTGGTTTCTTTTAGGTGTTTCACTTCTTCGGTGCGCAGACCAAAGAGGAAGAAATTTTCTTCACCCACTTCTTCCAGGATTTCAATGTTAGCACCATCTAATGTGCCAATAGTGAGTGCTCCGTTCATCATAAACTTCATATTCCCAGTACCGGAAGCCTCTTTACCTGCAGTGCTGATTTGCTCAGATAGATCTGCAGCCGGATAAACGAACTGGCTGTTGGTGACATTGAAATCGGGAATGAAAACGACCTTCAATATTTTGTTTACGCGTGGATCGCTGTTCACCACATTCTTCACCGAATTGATGAGTTTGATCATCAGCTTGGCGATGAAATAACCCGGTGCTGCCTTTCCTCCAAAAATAAATGTGCGAGGAACAATTTTCGCTTTAGGTTCTTTGAGTATTCGATTATAGAGAGTGATGATGTGAAGTACATTCAAATGCTGGCGCTTGTATTCATGCATGCGTTTTACTTGCACATCAAAAATAGAGTCGGGGTTGACTTTGATGTTGCACTTTCGTTCGATGTCGGCTACCAACAGTTTTTTTACGTTCAGCCTGCAATTGCGCCACTCTTCTCGAAAGGATTTGTCGTCAACAAATTTCTCGAGTTGCTTCAAGTCTTCCAGTCGATGAATCCACTCGGTTCCAATTTTTTTACTGATCAATTGCGTCAGCAGAGGGTTATTCAATACAATCCATCTTCGGGGCGTAACGCCATTAGTTTTGTTAGAGAACCTTTCCGGCCACAGATCATGAAAATCATGTAGAAGATCTTCCTTGATCAGTTTAGAATGCAGCGCTGCGACACCGTTGATGGAATGACTGCCAGCACAGGCGAGGTGTGCCATTCTGATGTATCGCTCACCTGACTCATCGATGAGAGACATGCGAGATACCCTCGCGCCATCCTTAGGAAACTGTTTTTGTATTTCCTCTATGAATCTGCGGTTGATTTCTAAAATCAGTTCAAGATGCCTGGGGAGCAATCGGCCAAACAATTCTATCGGCCATCGCTCCAAAGCTTCAGGTAAAAGCGTATGATTGGTATAACCAAAAGTTTGCGTGGTGATGCGCCATGATTCTTCCCAGTCGAGATGCCATTCATCTAACAGCAGTCGCATCAGCTCGGCAATAGCGATGGCCGGGTGAGTATCATTTAATTGCAGCGCCCATTTTTCATGAAATGTTTTGATATTATTTTTTCTGGCGATGTGTGATCTGATGGCATCTTGTAAAGAGCATGATACAAAGAAGTATTGCTGTTTCAATCGAAGTTCTTTCCCGCTGATCTGTTCATCATTGGGGTAAAGTACTTTGCTGATATTTTCGGATGAGACTTTATCATTCACAGCGCCATAGTAGTTGCCCTGATTAAATGAGTGAAAATCGAATGATTCAAATGCCTCGGATTTCCAGAGGCGAAGGGTACTTGCGGTATTGGTATCGTATCCTAGAACAGGTGTATCATAAGGCACGCCCATAATAATATTGTCCGCCATCCATTCAGATTCATATTTTCCGTCTTTTCCAATTCCTGAAACTGTATGACCTCCAAACCTGACTGTCACAGCGTCTTCAATTCGTGCAATCTCCCAAGGGTTTCCTTTGCGCAACCACTTGTCTGTAATTTCCACTTGCCATCCATCGCTGATTACCTGATCAAAAATTCCAAACTCATAACGTATTCCATAGCCAATTGCAGGAATGTCGAGTGTGGCTAATGAATCGAGAAAACATGCAGCAAGCCTGCCAAGACCACCATTGCCCAAACCTGGTTCTTCCTCTTGTTCCAATAATTTTTTCAGAGATAAACCCATGGCTGACATTGCTTGATCAGCAGTCTCGTAAAGCCCGAGATTGATGAGGTTATTTCCTAAGTGGGGCCCCATCAAAAATTCAGCTGACAAATACCCAACTGTTTTTACATTTTGATCTTGATATGTTTTTTGTGCATTGAGCCATCGGTTGAGCAAACGATCTCTAACCGTAAAGGCCAAAGCCATGTAGCAATCATTCAGCGATGCCGACTCAGGGGATTTTCCCTGGATGTAAAAAAGATTATCAAGAAATGCCCTCTTAATAGTGTCTAGTGCTACACCGGTTCGATCATCTTCTATCCGAATTGTTTCATTTGCTACACTCATGGCTATCGGTTTGATTAATCATTTAATATACCAATTTGGGGCGTCTTATACAGGAGATCAGCATAATCCTTGATATAAAGGATTTAATACTTGAAGTTCATGTGCTTGATTAACAATTGAATGAAAGGTAGTCACATCTGTTCTCATTGAATAGCTTAGCCCCTCAATTTGGGGAACTAAATGGTGCCCCAAAAAAATGACGTTGTCCCTTTTCCGCTGTAATCCGTTTGAGAACTTTGTGGTCTTGTTGGTGCATCTCTATTTAATTAGTTATATTCACTAAACGCAAGCAGATTATGAAGAAGAGTGTTTTATTAGTGGATGACAGTACCATTGATGCCATGATCAATGAGAAGATCGTTTCTTCCATGGGACTCTTCAAGGAAGTTCATAAAGCGGAGAATGGCGCGCAAGCATTAAAAATTTTCAACCTCTATCAAAGCGGCACCGCTGAAGTACCTGATATTATTTTGCTCGATCTCAATATGCCGGTGATGGATGGCTTCGGATTCATTCAAGCATTCCAGGCATTGAATTTTCCTCACAAAGAGAATGTGTTAATTGTAATTGTTACTTCGTCTGATGATCCATCAGATATGAAGTTGGCCAAAAATCTTGGCATCAAATACTTTCTCAGTAAGCCGCTTACACATGAAAGTGTGCGAACTATAATTCAACAGGAGTTTAGCCAGGTAGCTTAGTACGTTTGATTATATAAATTGCGAAAATGTCGGGCTTAAGGCCCGACATTTTTTTGTACCTGTCACACGGGCTTAAAAATCTTCGAATTCTATTGGACTCGAATCGTTCTTAACCCATTGGCAACGTAAACCAAAAAGTACTGCCTTTGTTTTCTTGGCTATCTACTCCAATGGCTCCTCCATTTTGTTCGACAAAATCTTTACACAATTTCAAGCCAAGGCCGGTGCCAGGTTCGTTATTCGTGCCCCTGGTATAATACTGGAACTGATGATCAAATAATTGTCGAAGTATTTCCGGAGGAATTCCAACACCGGTATCAATTACTTCGATGCGTGCTTTACCATTATTAACATTACCCGAAATGGTAACAGTGCCACCTTCGCGTGTAAACTTAATAGCATTGGCCATTAAATTTCTAAGCACAGTGGAGATCATATTGTAGTCGGCAGTAACATGTACTTCATCGGCTATTCGATTTTCGAAGTTTATTTCTTTTTGCACTATCGTTTCAGACAATACTTGCTCACAATCTGTAACTATTTTCTTAAGTGATACGCGCTCGCGTTTGATAATTAATTTGCCAGACTCTGAACGTCCCCATTGAAGTAAGTTAGTCAACAAACTATTTGTAGTGTTTGCGCTTTTTGTAATTGCCCGTGTTGCTTCTTGCTTATCGGCATCTGATAATGGCCCCATTTTACCCGCTAGCATTTCACCCAGTTGCATAATGGCAGTGATGGGGTTTCGTAAATCATGGGCGATGATTGAAAAGAGTTTATCCTTTGTGGCATTCAGCTCTTTCAATTTCAGATTGTCATCTTCAATAGCCTGATTTTTTAATAGAATTTCCCTCTGGGCAATTTGGTTAAGGATAGATAAGTAGAGAATGGTCCAACAGAATCCAAGGAGATAAGAGAGGATGTAATTAACAACAATCACAAAATTGGGAGACAGCAAGCCGCTATTGTTCGCGGGAATAAAAAATTTAGCAGTAAAAGTGAAACACATAAAAAAGGACATGAAAGCGATGAGCTTAAACGTATTGAAAACACGTTGACTAAAAAGCAATTTGAGTCCTCCCACTAAATAGAGAAGGATAAACAAAACAGACATGTGAATCACCTTCACTGATGGTGGTGATTGAATGAAGAAGAATAAAGAAGAAGAGGCCAATAGAATAATCAGGACTCTAGTGGCCAAAACTTTGTAATCGGGCTTTTTGCCAAGGAAGTAAAAACAATAGAATTCAAGGTAGCTGCCGAGGAGAGCAAGTGTGTTGGCTAGTACATAAGTGACATAGATACTCCACTGCTCGCGGTAAGCAAACGAAAACCAAAAAATGGCGACTATGAATTTGCCAGAGGAATAGATATAGGTGATTTCCTTTTGGTTTTTATTCTTGTAATTGAATACCAAAAGAAGCAAGCCCATGAAGACGTTGCTAATGGCGAACAAATTAAATAGTGTTCGGACGTCCATTAAAGTTTCGTTACGTAAAAGTTACAATAATTAGCTTGGTTTCAGTGATAATCAGTTCTAACTAATTATCTAAGACAACTTGTAATCGTAAACTCACAATACTTTTTTTGGCACAATACCCCGAAACCAAACTTTGATTCTCTTTCCCCAGCCCGCTTCCTGATCTGGATTATCAGCAAGTGAAACTTTCCAGGCATTTTCAGGTTTACGATCTTCTTCCATGGCTTGAAATAAATCAGTGGCAATTTTTTTGTCTCGGATGACGGTAACACATTCGGTATTCAAGTTAGCACTGCGCGGATCTAAATTGAATGTGCCGATCACTGCAATCTTTTCATCAATGACGATTGACTTTGCGTGAAGACCAAATCGGGGAGTGAAGTTCACTTGCTTTTGAAATGCACCCGTCATGATTTTAAATCGAACGGCAGCATCAGGTCTGAATTCATAGATGTTGATGCCGATGTTTAACAGGTTCTCGCGCTCGCGCTGATAACCACTGAATGCTTCGAGGTTGTCGGTGGAGGAGAGACTGTTCGTTAAAATATTGACAGCAACACCTCGATCAATTGCCGCTTTGAAAAGGTGCCGTCCCACTTCCGTAGTGATCAAATATGGAGACTGAATGTTAATGGATTTTTTGGCGTGAGTGATTAGGCTAATCAATGAATCAGTGCACACACCACTACCAGTTAGTCCATTGGATTTGTTTTTACCGGGCACATCAGAGATGAATGAAACACTATCGGTCCACACCAGCGCTCCCGAGTCTCGCATCTTTTCGAAGGTGGCCGACATGTTGCTTAGTTTCTCGCGCACTTGTGGCCAGAAATTTTCGGGATTACAAGCATATTGGTGTAAGTAATTATATTTTACTGCCGTATCCAGGTTATAGTCTTTTGTGTCTGCCATTTTGCTGATCGATACGCTTAAAGAATCATTCCAAAACGTGGCAAAAGAATTTTGAACTTGATTCACTGCTTTACCGATGAGCAACACATCGCGGTCGCGGAAATTATATTCGTGGTCATAGTCAAAATACTCATCGGCAATGTTGCGCCCTCCGGTGATTACCACTTTTCCATCTACGATAAATGTTTTGTTATGCATGCGCTGGTTGAAGCCTTTGAAATCGCTGGCAAGACTGTAAAGTTTCTCAGGCAAATTTTTGCCCACGTTGGCCGTAGGGTTATAGATTTTGATCGCCAAGTTCGGATGTGCATCCATGGCCAAAAGTTCCTCAGCATCAGCTTCTACCATTACATCATCCACAATAATGCGAACCTGAACGCCACGATCTGCAGCACGCAATAAATAATCGGAAGCAATCAAACCAATGTTGTCTGATGAAAAAATAAAGTATTGGATATCAATCGACTTCTCGGCTGCTTCACATAGCCACGCGCGAGAGATCATACTCGCATCACCTTCTTCCAGTGTGTATACACCGGTCTTCGAATCTGCTAAGGCTTTTACCTTTTCCAATTGCGTAGACAGCGGGGAGGGGCTCTCTTTTTTAACTTTAGAACAAAAATCTTCACTGATGGGTTGGTACTTGCGTTCGGGTGAACAGCTGAAGAAGAAGATTAGCGCGTAAAAACTCTTTGTGTAATTGTTCAAGGTAGTTGGAATTGAAGGTGAATATAGTAAAGGATGAAGAATTCACGTTAAGATCGGAGATGACTTAAAGTTAAACGGTTAACCGCTATTGCACCATTTTAATATTCTTCCTTTAAATTTGATTGGGCAATGCCAATAGAATCACATGAATAGTATCAAGCTGTTATTTTTTATTTCATTGATTTCCTTTCGATCAGGATATTCTCAGGCGAATGAGACAATGAAGTTGGTGGCAGAGCCTCATTATTCTACTATTCAATTTTCAGTTCCGATCTCCAGCGGCTTAACAAGGGTCACTGGGAAATTCAATGAGTTCACAATTGAAATTGACCTTGTCGACAATGACATTACAAAATCACGGATTAAAGCGATCATCAAGGTGAACAGCATTAACACTGGAAACCCGGCACGAGATAACAGTTTGATGACAAGCATTTTTTTTGATGCAAAGAAGTTTCCTGAAATCACCTTTGTCAGCGATCAGATTATCAAGAACGAAAAGGGTTATGTGGCTATAGGACAATTTCAAATGCATGGCATTACAAGAACAATCGATTTGCCATTTACGATTACCGGAAAGAAAGGCGAAGATGTAATTGGCTTTAGCTCACGTTATACTATTTTGAGAAACGCGTATAACCTGGGCATGGAATTTAAGCACGAGACCTACGAGAATTTTATAGACAATGAAATCGGGATTGAAATTGATTTCTGGACGAAGAGACCTATAGTTATCCGATAGAATTTTCAATTATACTTGGTATTATAACAAAACCATTTTGAAACTGATGAAAAAAAATGCACTTCTATTGCTGCTGTTTCTGACCATAGGTTTATCTCACGCTCAAACCTATACGGTTGAAACTGTTCCTAACACCAAGCTCGTTAACAATAGTTATGTAAGCAACCCTGATTCTATCTTATCTGACGTTGCAGTGGATAAGATCAATGGTACTTTGTCTTCACTTGAAAAGCAGACCACAGTGCAAGTAGCTGTTGTGGTAATTAAATCCATTGGTGATGCCGATATTTTTGACTTTGCTGAAAAACTATTCGAACGATGGGGCATTGGCCATGCAGCTAAAGACAATGGCTTGCTGATTTTGATGGTTCTTGATCAACGAACAGTCCGCTTCAGTACAGGTTATGGGTTGGAGGGGGTGCTGCCAGATATTATTTGCAAGCACATTCAGATGGAGCAAATGGTTCCTCAATTTAAAGTTGAAGATTATAATGCAGGCATGATTGCAGGGGTGGGGGAAGTGGCGTACATCCTCAGCAATCCAGCCTACGCGGATGAACTACGCGATGAATCGCGTAAAGAGACGAACGGTTGGTATTTGTTTTTCGCAATCGCCCTCATTCTGGGTGGCCTTGCATTTTTAATTTGGTTACTTGGTCTTCACTTGAGTGGCAGCTTTTCTGATTCGAAGAAAAAAAGAAAGAGTAAAGACTTGTATCCGGAAATGCGATTGAAACGATTGGAGTGGATTATCGAATTTGGGGTGATTCCTTTCAGTTTGTTGGTAGCATTCAATTTTATAGTCATTGATACCGACAACCATGTACTTATATTTTTGGCGATCCTGTATTTGTATTTCGTGATGACGCTGGTGCATAAACGAATACGCATGGGAAAGGTGGTTGACCGGCTAATGGCTAAGAAAGATTATTATGCTACTGTAGAGTTCTTCAGTAGCTATCAGGGTTTTTGGCTTTTCACAGCCATTTTATTCCCAGTCCCTATGCTCTTTCATTTTTTTCAATACTTAAGCAGGAAGAAATTTTACCGTAACCATCCACGCTATTGCAAGATGTGTGGTGCGGCACTTCAAAAGTTAGATGAAAAAGCAGACGACTTGTATTTGACTAAAAAGCAAGTGAAGGAAGAAGAATTGGGTTCGGTAGACTATGATGTTTGGGTCTGTTCAAAATGTCAGATGACGGAAGAATGGAATTATGTCAATCGTTTTTCAAAATACAAACCTTGCCCCAAGTGCAACACACGAGCATTTTTCAAAGAAAGTGATCGCACACTTACTTCAGCTACTTATACATCCACCGGCACCGGGCAAATCACCGAACGATGCAAGTTCTGTGATTACGTGGATATCAGTACTTATACTATTGCCAAGCTTACTCCACCTAGCAGTAGCTCGGGTAGTTCCGGAAGTTCGAACAGTAGCAGTGGAAGCTGGGGTGGTGGCAGTTCAGGAGGAGGCGGAGCGAGCAGTAGTTGGTAAAGTTAGATGAGATTTTTGCATCCACTGTTTAATAATTATCGCTCAGAAGAAGCGAACGTTTTCTCAATCACCAATATGATTACTGATCTTATGAAATTTTTACTCAAAGAATACTACTCCTTTTGGAGTATGCACTTATAATAGCATACTCATTATCAATTGATTGATCGTTTAAAAATTGAAGGATAAAATGATCTTGATCTGTCATTCTAGTTTTTGCATTTGTCAGGGAAGTGTTTTTTTAGTTTGTTTGAATTTCAAAGTAGACTAAGCCATTTTTTGTAATGCTGATCAGTAACTCTAAGCCTGCAACAAGGCTTAACAACATTTTCTTGGTCTCTCAGCTGGGTTCTCGAATCAATTGTATCTTGACACTTTTAAATAGTTTATGAAGAACCACTTTGATATATCAGCTATCAATACAAAAGTTCTTGATCAGTTTAGGTTGGAGGCGGATCCAATAGCGGATCATGTAATTACGAAAATTCTCACCTCGGGATATAAGAGTCAAATCAATCAGGTATTTATTGCGTTAGGTCAGCAGGAAAGTTTTAATGAAAAAACTTTTTCAGGTCTTGAACCAGGGCTGGCAAAGATATTAAATGAATACTTTGAAAACTCAAAGCATTTGCCTGAGTGGGCTGATCCGGCTCTCATAAAGATTGGTGAAAAGGTATTCAGTACCTATGGCCCTGCCATATTCATGCTCCTTAATATAAGCTCGCTACCGTTATGTTACTCTTGTGCGAAAGGAGCAAGAGTTCTTTTTGATACGGGAAGATTGCTACATCATAGCCAAGGTACTGACCCAGTGGCAAGGCGGCTCATGGACACCGCTCAAATGATTATGGATGTTATGTTGCCGGGCGGTCTTACTCCTAAAGGAAAGGGAATTGTTACCATTCAAAAAGTTAGACTTATTCATGCGGCCGCACGCTACTACCTAAAACAACATGGCAACACTGAGCCGTGGGATATAAATCAGTTCGGAGAACCAATAAATCAGGAAGACATGGCGGGTACGCTAATGTCATTTGCTCCTGTTACATTATCGGGATTAAAACATTTGAATGCGGGATTGAGCACGCGCGAAATGGATGCCTACATGCATTGCTGGAAAATAGTGGGATACATGATGGGGATTGACGGAAAGCTGCTACCTAATACTTACAAAGAAGGGTTTGATTTAGCCGTTGAGATATTGAAGCACCAAGCTGCAGATTCTTCAGAAGGAAAAGCATTGACTCAATCATGCATCAAAATGATTAACGCAATGGTGCCGGGAAATTCTTTTAAAGGAATGCCTGAGAATCTGATCATCTTTTTTATGAAAGATTTTTCTGAGGCAAGTGGTATAGATCTGTGCCAATGTATTGGAGTATATACCCAAGCCGGAAGAAAGGGTAGAATCGTATTGTCATTGACTAAATTTGCTTTAAGTAAATTTAGTCGGTTGGAACAGGATGCGTTCATGAGAAAAATAACACCTTCCTTTAATAGACTTTTACTTCAAGGGATCATGAATTTATTCAACAGAGGTAAGTCAACTCGTTTTTCCATTCCTCCCTCGTTACAAAAAGCTTGGATTGAAACTGAGAAGCATGGACATCACAAGTTCGCTGCAACCCATGATTAGCATTGCTATTCTTTACTAAAAGAAAACATTAAGATTTTTTATAAACTTCACTATTTATGAATACTACCATTCCGGGGCTTGATAAAAGAACAATTGTAATTATACTTGTTTCTACAGGCGCGCTGACCACTTGGTCAGTCTTTAGCTCTTTATTAAAGGCAGGCCCAATTTCAGCAAGTATCATCACGGCCATACTTTACTCCTTTTATTGGTTCTATGCTCTCTATTTTAAAAACCCGATTGTTCTGCGACTGGTAATTTTTGGAACCATTGCCGGCTTTCTTGAACTATTTGCAGACCATTACCTGGTGCATAATATTAACAGTCTTGTATATCCGGTAGATGAATTGATGATTTGGAGTTCGCCAGCATATATGCCTTTTGCATGGTCTAACGTACTTTTGCAACTTGGTTTTATTGGTGTATTGTTAACGAGGAAATATTCAATCATCACTGCCTCTGTTTTATTAGCCATTGCCGGGGGCATGTACATTCCACTCTATGAATATTTGGCGGAAGGCGCCAACTGGTGGACATACAATAATAATGTGATCATGATATTCAATGCTCCCGTATATGTCATTCTATGCGAGGCATTCATTGCACTTTCATTGCCTTTTCTGATTGACTATTCCATGCGTCATGATTGGAAGAGAACCATCTTGTTAGGGATGGTAGAGGGGGGCTGGATTATGTTAGGGGTAATTATCACTTACATGATTGCAAAATAGATTGATAAAGTGGTTATCTATTTCTTGTTGATTATCAAAAGCACTTCCACTCGTCTGTTGGCTTGATGAATGGATTCATCGCAGTTTTGATTTTCAGGGCAATATTTAATTAGCTGTGATTCTCCGAAATATTGAGTCGCAACTCTATCCGCAGCGATGCCATCAGCTACAATTAATTGCTCAACAAAATAGGCTCGCTCTTGCGACAAGCCGAAATTATACTCTTCCGTTCCCCGTGCATCGGTGTACCCATTTACAACTGCACGATATTCATTATTACTCTTAAGCTGTTCAACAACATTTTCTTGTAGTCGCACTTTCTCTTTTGGAAGTAGCGTGTATTCATCAAAATTAAAATTGACAATTACAATCTTAACAACAGAATCTGTTTTCGCCAGCTCACTTCGCACTTGCGGCTTTTTATATTGAGAGGCAATTGCACTTTCTGGTTTCAGTTTTATATCTCCTTCATGAGCTGTAATAAAGGAATGACCAACATGGCTATCGTTTAATATTTTCCTGGCCTCGTAATAATTGGACGTTTCACCTACATAATACTTTATATATTCATTCTCTTTAGTGAAGTAAATTTCGAGAGGACCGCTGTATACTTTTTTTAGTTCTGTCTTACTCATTTCAACTGGCGAAGCTGCAATCTGCACACGGTATTTTATACCATTATTTTTATTTTGCATAGGCGCAGTTGTTGAAGAGGGTAGAAGTTGTAAGCTGTCGCTTATCTGCTTCACCTTCTGTATTTCGTTATTTTTACCTGAGGAAAGGAGAACTTTCTGATCGGGTAGGATGGTGGGTTCTGTCTTATTTAGGTTATTCGGTTCCGTTACTTTACCATTATTGTTTTCTTTAACTAAAGATGTAGATGAGATGGTGGTATCCTGAACTTTGCTAACCTCATCAGATATTTTCGTGCCTTCCTTCTTTTGCGCATAGATAGCCTCAAGCAAGTTCATTTTTGTATTCCCTTTGTAAGCTGCAATGAAGGCGTTGTTTACGCCACTTGCTTTAAGTGATTGAAGTGCACTACGGTAATTGTTCGTCTCCTTAATATAATATTTATGGTAACCTTCCTCATTAAAGGATAAGATTTCCAATGGGCCTTGGTAAATCTTTTTCAGTTCATCGCTACTTAATTCAGAATGCGATGCTGCGATCTGAACCCGGTAACGAAATTCACCCATACTATTTTTATCTAATGGCAGTGATGATACTGGGTTGGGGGTTAAGTTGGTTCTTTGAACTTGATCTGTTTTTACTTCGGCCGGAATAGTCTGAGCGATTGGCTTCTTGATTTGTGAGACAACAGCATTTTGGGGATTATCTTTTACAACGCTTTTCACTTGTTCTTCCTTCTTGGCCAGACTCGTTTTATTCAACGAATCGGAGGGAGTAGGATTTTTTGTAATGCTGCTGTCGGTCTTTATGCTGGTGTTTTGCAGTTGAGCTTTGGATGTCACCTCTGCATTTGTTATTACTTTATCAGGCTCTGATATTTTGTTTTGGTTCGACAGATTTTGTTCGGGTAGTTTTGCGTTCTCTGGATTATCTTTTACCAGGGTTTTTGCCTGTTCCTCCTTGGCAACAATCTTTGAACCGCTCAGGGAATCAGATGGACTATAATTTTTTACAACTGAGCTATCGGCCTTTTTGTTGGAATTTTGAAGTTGATCACCCGAGGGTACGTCTGCTTTTGTAATTACTGTATTTGGTACAGGAATTTTGTTTTTATCCGATTGATTTTGTTCACTTACATTTTTTTGCAAGGCGTTTGCATTAATCGGAATAGTCTTTGGTGAATCTTGACTTACTAAAGAATTCTTCGTCAACGAATCCGATGGAGAAGTTTTCTTCTCTAAAGTAATTTTGGGTTGATCCGTTAATGCGGTAGTGACCTTTTCATCTACATTCACCTTATTTTTTTCTTCAGCGATAACTTTGTTTTTTGTAGTCAAAGTATCGGCTGCAATGGTTGGCTGATTTTTTTTTGCAGTAACTGGTGTGTCGCTTACTTTATTCTTCGAATCATTGTTTTCTTTAACCGAATTCACAGCAGCGATTTGTTGAGTTTGATTTTCATCAGGAATGACTGATCCTTCGGCCACATAACTGAAAACCACTGTGTCTTGATGTTTGATAACAGCCTCATTATTTTGAAAGCGTATTTTACTATTGGTAAGATCAGCCCCAACAGCTCGATTTGGCGTCAACAAGAAGGTGACTAAATCACCAGGGTTTACGTGGTACCCATTCACACGCATATCAAGGAATCCTCCTCCTTCACTAGCTTCGATCATTTGCTGCACGTGAAAAGTGTAATTATTCCTGTTTAACAAATTCATTTTGTTGTTCGCAGGCTTGATTGTCCCTGCTTTATGATTATCGTATTCCACGATAAGAGAATACCGTACGCCAGGTATAAAATCAAATTTTAAATTTCCTTTACTGTTGTTGGATAATTTATAATCGTCACCCGCTGAAGTGTAAACAGAAACATCCCCAGGTTTAAAATTCTCTTCTTCAACTGAATTGTCTTTTTGCTTTAGGATTTTAACAGGCATGATATGAAGCTTGTATAGATCATCTTTTCCCAAGCCACCGGGCCTGTCAGAGGTGAGGTAGCCGTCATTTGTATTGGATAAGATGAACCCAAAATCATTGTGAGGAGAATTGATGGGAGCGGGTAAATGCTCTACGACCGCATTTGCTTTTGCTATGTTCACTTTATAGACATCTAATCCTCCTAATCCCTTGCGCCCATTGGAAGCGAAGTATAAAATACTGTCATTATATAAGCTAGGGTACATCTCATCGCCATTGGAGTTGATGGATGAACTTAGCGCAACGGGGTCTGACCATTTGCTTCCGTTTAACTCACTTTTGTAGAGATCGTATCCGCTCTTGCTTTTTAAATTATTCGAAACAAAAATCATCAAAGTTCCCTCGCTGTTGATGCTGGGTTGTCCCATTCCGGTTTTAAAACTTATTTTCAGTTTATCAATCTTGGCCTCATTTGATTCGGGAAAATTACTACTCACTATTTGCGGCAGCGATTTTTTATTGCTCTTCAACGGTACAGCTCGAGTGAAAAAAAGTCGCCCTTGTTTTTGTGTGATCGCTATTGGTCCTTCGCTCATTGATGAATTTATTCCCTGCGGTAACAGCTTTGGTTCTTCGTAATTTTTAGCTGAAGAAATAACCGAAGCATAGATATCGTAATTGCCCTCATTTGTATCCGAACGATCAGAGGAAAAGTACAACCGGTTCTTGTACCATACAGGGCTGATATCGGATTTGTTTGAATTAATGGATTTCAGATTTTTGAGAAACACAAATGTGGTATCCGTCAAAATCTTATTTTCATGTGAGGCTCTTTTGCTTAATGCATCGTTATAGTATTTCATCCACTCCGTCAACTCATCATACTTATTATTTTGCAGAAGTACAGAGATGTATTTCAAAATGTACTTAGCGTTTACTGCCGGATTAATTCGAAGCGCGTTAGCGTACCATTGAATTGCCTTTTCATCATCGCCAGACAGATTATATGCCTCGGCCATCCGAAGCATGGCATATACGTCTTGGTGGTTTAGATTCAGCGATTGATTGTAATTGCCAATAGCGGAGACATAGTTTTGATGATCGAAGTAATAATCACCTTTAATGGCATAAAATCCTTTGGGGATATCAACAGGATATTTTGATATCTGGCTTATCGCCTGATGTTCTGTTAACAGAATGAAAATCGCTATGAATAAATTTTTCAATACTGTGCTTGTAAAATGATATCAAACCAAGAGACAATGAGCGATAACAATTCATTTTACTCATTTTAGTTAAGGTTAACAAATCAATCTAGGGGCAAAACATACATGTGTGGAATCAACGAAATAAAGATTGATGATTAGGCCCATTGATGAGTTCGATGATTTTTTTGTGATTGACGATATCAAGGGTTTCCCAAAGAAATTTTTTACTGAGGGGAAAACACTGCAGTGAATACGCTGTTCTGGTTGATAAATCTTTTGAATATTAAAGAATCACTTAGACTTAAGAAGCAAGACATAAGATATAAGACTAGAGAATTTTGTCATATAAAGATTCTTACCTCTAAAGTCTAAGGTCTTATGTCTGGAGTCAGTATGCCTCCTCCACATTGGCAGTGGGAGCGTTCTTCATCACGGAAGCAATTCCGGTTTCCATAGATGAAGAGCCTTCATACATTTCACTGGTTCCGATTACCTGTCCGTTGGTAGCCTTAAGGTTAAAATAATGTTTATCGTTGGTCGAGCGCTTGCGGTCGTATCGGGCATCATCTTGTGAGTTGGTGCGCACAGAGTCAACGCCATTATCGCAACCCGATTTGGAGGAGTAGCCCTCGCTTGTCAATATAACTTCGCCATTGACGGCTTTCAGATTGAATTGATATTCGCCATTCGATCTTTTAATAATTACAAATTTTCCCATGTGTGTTTTAAGTTTAGTTGATCAATCTACTTAATTAACATTAACTCAAAGTTAAGTTTAGGGAGTTTCTTCCTTGGAGGACTTCGTGTCCTGACAGCATGCGCAGCAATGCTCTTACCATTCATTCATTTTCCAGGTCCATCCAGACAGTTTCAAATACCATTCATTAAAAAAGTCAGTTCTATGTGCTTATGCATCACACATTTGTGTCATCTAAAACTCAATCGCATGACGCAACATATTCTTTACCGCGCTCTCTTTGTAGCGTTTTTCATAGCCTTTATGATGGTCTCCTGTCAGAATGAAAATGATTCCAAGCAGCAGCCCCCAACTATAAGTTCTTACGCCCCCGGCAGTGCAAATACAGGAGTCGCCATTACCATCAATGGCAATAATTTTGGAACTACCCGGGCTGACGTTGAAGTTATTTTTTATGATGGAGCCAAAGCCATTGTTAACTCGGTTACCAATACTGCTATTTCAGTTACAGTTCCGGCCGATGGCTACATGGGGACAGTTTCTGTAAAAGTGAAAAACAAGGGCGCTGTTGGACCAGTGTTTAAGATTTTGAAAACTTGTTATGTGGAATCGATCGGAGGGGGCATACGATGTCCACGAATAAAACCCTCGTAGCAACTCCCCAGACTCATGAAACTAATAAGTTCTTTCAGCGCTCCTTTCTATGCAGCAGGTTGACTATTGGTGGCCACTACTTAATAGCTGTGCGAATTCAAAATTGAGATTTAGTATTTATAGTTGGCTAAAGGGCTGCTGAAAGGCAGCCTTTTTTATCCCTTGCTCATTCTCTATGTTTGAAATATGAAGTGGTCTTTACTTTTATTATTGATAACCAACATTGCTGCACAAGGTCAGGACGTGGCATGGTTTAACATTACGCAGCAGGAGGGGCTTCCATCCAATACGGTTTATGACATGCTGCAAAGCCGTGATGGTTTTTTATGGTTAGCTACTGAAAACGGATTGGCCCGATACAATGGATACCGCTTTCGCACGTACGAAAACCCAGCGGTGCGATCTCAATCATTCAGCGGCTTAATCGAGGATGATCATGGGAGAATATGGCTTCATAATTTTTTTGGAGAAATTCTGTACGTAGAAAACGACACCTTAAAGAAACTGGACTCGTGGGAGCAATACTATGAAAACGGATTTCCAGCAATCAAGCATTTCCATGACACACTCCTGATCAACACTCCGTGGCATGCATACTTTTACGCTATTCAATCAAAGACGTGGACAAACATCGATTCCGTTTTCACCGATGGAAGTAATGCCTCTGCCTTGCGCTTTGGCGATGTTACTGTGGATCACAACGGAGATGTCTGGATTTGCTATGCGAACCAAACCGGTTGGTACGTGAAAAATGTTCGTACGCGTGCAAAGCTTTCATTTCAAATGAAAAAAGAGTTCAACGCGCTGGCATCGCGACTTATTTCATGGAATGGAGGTGTAATGATCTTTGACTTATTCTTTCATTCTGCATTTGAATTGAGGAACAATTTAATCACTCAAAACAACACCTTTATCGATGCATACAAGCCCATTCGCCAGGTGGACTGCCTTGGAGACTCCACACTCGCGATTATCAAACCTGATGGGCTCCACTTACTGCTCGATAAAAAATGGATGAAGTTGTTGCCCGGAAAAAATGTAAGCGGTGTGGCGCTTGATCACGAAGGTGGCTATTGGGTAAGCACACTCAACGAAGGGATTTTTTACACACCGCATTTGTACTCAAGGTTGTTTGCAAAAGAACGTTGGGCCTTGTTCACCAAGATCGCCATAGATGAAAAGCGAGGATTTATTCTGGCAGGTGGATACGATGGAAGCGTAACCATCTTCAAAGCAACCGGTGAATTTGTTCATGCAATCAAACCAGTGAAGAATAAGGAAGTGCAAAGCCTCTTAGTCGATTCGCGCAACAATAAACTCCTTGTCTTTACTGATCGCCTTTACGTGTACAATCTCAACACGTTCGCATTGGTGACTAACCTTCCTACCTTTCCGATCAAAAAAATGATCGTGGTGAACGATCACTATGTGATGGCCACTTCCGGAGGTTTGTTTTTTATGGATTCTTCGTTGAAAAACAAAAATACATTGCTTTCGCAGCAACGTATTGTAACAGTAGCACATGATCCAGCTTCGGGGTTGCTTTGGATTGGAGCACAGAAGGGAGTATACACCTACGATTTTAAAACAGACAAAATTAACTTATGGACTACTGATGGTGGCTCACCGGGCGTTTCGCGCATTCTCATTCAATCTGATCGCATCATTTTGGGGACGCTCACCAACGGAATCTATTTTTTAAAGAATGGAAAAATCGAAAAGAAAATTACGACAGCGGAAGGACTTCCTTCAAATCGCATTTCCGCATTGGTGGAACATAACGGATCGATTTGGGGCGGCACGGAGAAAGAAATCTTCTCGATTGATACAACAACAAATACAGTTTCTGTTTTGAATCACTCGAAAGGGCTTGCTGCCCTTGAAGTGTATGACCTCGCGTTTCTGAATAATCAATTATGGGTAAGCCACCCGCGCGGCCTGCAGCACTTTACTTCATTGCCAAAAAAAAATACGCAAGCATGTGTGATTCACCTACAGCAAGCCAGTTCAGATGGTGCGTTGGTGCCTCTGGAAGAAGGAGGCATCACCTTGCAACCATCTTCACATCAACTCACACTTCGGTTTGATGTTTCCAATAATCTGAAGAGCAGGGGAGAGACACGCATTTTATATCGAATGAAGGAACTTGACCACGACAACTGGAGAGAGACCTCACTAGCTTCACCACAGGCCAACTACCTGTCGCTGCCTTCGGGCAATTTTACTTTTGAAGTGAAGGCGATGAATGAAGACAACATTCAATCGGCCAATACCATTGCCATACCCATTTATGTACTTGCTCCATTTTATAAACGAACTTGGTTTCTTGTCCTTGTTCTGTTGGCAGCGATAGCCGGAGCCATCATGATAACGTATTGGCGATTTAAGCTCTTGCATAGTCGCAATCAGGAGTTACTGCTACAGCAAAACAAAGAACAACAATTGCGTATCGCACAATTGACATCCATTCGAGCTCAGATGAACCCGCATTTCATTTTCAATACGATGTCATCTATTCAGGGGAAAATTTTAAATGGTCACATTCAGGAAGCAAATGACAGCATTCAAAATTTTGCGCAACTCCTGCGAAGGGTGCTGGAGTTATCATCAAATGAAATGATAACCCTTCAAGAAGAAATAGATATTCTCGAAAAATATTTGATCATTGAGAAAGACCGTTTTGATGGATCTCTGGAGTACAATATTGTTGTGGATGATGCCGTCCGCAATGAATATCTGCAAATACCCTCCTTGCTTACTCAGCCTTTTGTTGAAAATGCGCTCCGCCATGGATTGATGCACAAGCAAGGAAGTAAGAAGTTAACCGTTGAATTTTGTTTGGATAAGGATACGCTGGTGATCAGCATTGACGACAATGGCGTTGGAAGGGCAGCGGCTGCAGAATTCAATAAAGCGCGACAGAAAAACCACCGGTCTTTTGCAATGGATGCGTACCAGAAACGCATTGAGTTGCTGAATGCAGTAAATGCGCGTAAAATAGAATTGAATATACTTGATAAACAGAATGAGCGCGGCTTGGCGCTCGGCACCACCGTAACCATTCGCTTACCTTTACATGATGAGTCAGCCTGACGAACCCGCGAAAATAAAAGCACTGCTTGTAGACGATGAAAAGATTGTGCGCAGCGCCTTGCGCGAAATCATTCAGCGCAATTTTAAGTTTATCGACATCGCAGGAGAAGCCTCCAACGTTCCCGAAGCGGTGCGCGAAATTCACACCCATAAACCGGACTTACTTTTCCTGGACATAGACATGCCTGGCTACACCGGGCTTCAAATCCTGGAATTCTTCAATCCTAAGGATGTAACCTTCGATATCATTTTTGTTACAGCATATAACGAATACGCCTTGCAAGCTTTTAAAATTTCGGCTTTCGATTATCTTCTAAAGCCGGTAAACCAGCAAGAACTTGGGCAAACTTTGCAACGCTACCAAGCGAAGCAACACAAACGGAAAACCGTGGAACGCATTAACCTGCTGCAGCAGGCCTACCGCGAAGGCGAAGCAATGAATCAATTAGCCATTAGCTCTGTGCAAGGTATTGAGTTTATTACCATCGATGACATTCTATACTTGGAAGCGTCTGGTACGTACACCACATTATTCTTGAAAGGAAACACCACGATTGTATCCAGTAAGCCATTGGGCGAATTCGAAGAAATACTGAGTAAGCGAATCAATTTCTTCCGTTCACATCGATCGTATTTAATCAATCTTCAGACCGTGCGCAAGTTGTCGACCAAAGAAGGTGATATGATTACTCTGAATTCAGGCGTAGAAATTCCACTGTCCAGGTACAGAAAGAAAGATTTCGAAGAACGCATCCAGCGGTTTAAGATTTGAGTGGTGAAAATGCTTCGGTTTTTTCATTCTTTAGGTGATGTCAAACGAAAAATGAGCTAATGTTTCCTCTCAACAGAAACAAACTCATCACCAGCTAAAGTAAAATACATTCAGGTTCAACCCGATTGTCATCTGTTTAATGACACCGAAATCGATTGCATAAAACATTTTGCTGTTTTTTCAGATAGAATCCTTGATTTATTATGGAAACATGATGAAATTTATTATGAGCTTGATTTAACATTTTGTTAATGACACCTGTGCTTAGTTGGATTAGCTTTAATCAAGAAGTCTTCAACTTAAACCACACTATTTATGGTCAACTTTTATCTGTATTTGCGCAGATATCTTACCGTATTTGTGCTGTGCATAGCAACCGCGGCTTTAGCTCAACAAACAGTTACAGGTAAAGTTACTGCATCAGATGATGGCGCTCCCTTGCCGGGTGTCAATGTTTTGGAGAAAGGAACTGTCAACGGAACAGTGACCGATGCTGACGGTAATTTTTCGATTGCGATAGGCGCCAATGCTACTCTTACATTTTCTTTTGTTGGATACGCAACACAAGAAGTGGCTGTGGGAACTCAGTCCTCTATTAATGTCGTTCTTAAAGCAGCGGTGTCTTCTCTTTCTGAAATAGTTGTCATCGGTTATGGAGAAGCGAAGAGAAGTGATGTAACGGGAGCAATCGTGTCAGTGAAGTCAGATGATTTTCAAAAGGGCGTGATCTCTTCACCGGAGCAACTAATTCAGGGAAAGGCGGCAGGTGTACAAATTACCACCGGAACCGGAGAGCCGGGATCAGCAGTAAATATCCGCATCAGGGGAACATCTTCTGTGCAAGCAGGTAATAACCCGTTATTTGTCATCGATGGGATCCCTTTAACAACAGATGACATTACTCCGACTTCGGGTGACATCGGTCGTGGAGGAGGTACCTCACCAAAAAATCCACTGAATTTCTTGAACCCTAACGATATCGAGAGCATGGACGTATTAAAAGATGCGTCCGCAACTGCAATTTATGGTTCGAGAGGTGCAAATGGTGTTATTATCATTAAGACGAAAAGTGGAAAGGGATTGAAAAGGCAGTTTGACTACTCTTCATCTCTCAGTTTTTCACAGGTAGCCAGGAAACTCCCACTATTAGGCCGCGATGCTTTTTTAAATGGCGTTGCACATTTTGGAGGAAATGCGGCATCTGTTTCAAGTGGTGGTATTGATTACGGTGCGAATACAGACTGGCAAAATGAAATATCAAGAGTAGGCATTGCAAACAATCACCAGTTGTCCTATTCCGACAACATTAATAAGCATGGCAATTTCAGAGCTTCATTTGGATACAATAACATTCAAGGAGTAATACGCCATTCTTCGCAAGAGCGCATAACCGGCCGCCTAAACGGGAACTACACCTTCATGGACGACAAGTTAAAGTTAGGTGTACAGATGACCTTTTCGCGCGTTAATGATATCGCAGCTCCGATTTCTAATTCTGCAGGCTTTGAAGGTGACTTGATGGGCGCCACTTATATGGCCAACCCTACATGGAACAACTATGCTGACGCTCAGTTTTCATCCAGCAATGCTAATCCGAATGCAATGCTAAAATACTCCTTAGACAAAACTCAGACAGACCGGCATTTGATCAACGTTTCTTTAGGATTTGATATCATGCCTGGATTGAATATTAAAGTCAACACAGGCTTTGATGGTAATATTTCCAAAAGGGGCAATGCGTTTTCACCTGCACTCTATTTAAGTAATGGTGTCTTTGGAAACGGCCGTGCTGCTCTTTCAGATATTACAACAAGCAGTAGCCTGGTGGAGGTATTTTTGAATTATGACAAAGAGATCGGGCCCGGTAAACTTAATGTTGTAGGTGGGTATTCATTCCAAAGATTCAACTACAAGTCATTAACGGTTAACGGATTTGGGTTTGCCGACCCTAACCTCGGTACTATGATCACCAATCTCAGAACTTCAAATGACATTATTCAAAATGTCATAGGGGGCAAAGAGTTTCAGCAGTATGGATTGGATGGAACCACAGGAACTCTGTTCATCAACCAGCTCTTTACCAATCCACCGGCAACAACTCAATTAGGTGGTGCTCCGGTTACACCGGTAAAATCGGTTACCGGTGACACTCAAGATCACTACGATGCATTGCAATCCTTCTTTGCGCGCGCCAACTACTCTATTGGTGATAAATACATTTTGACTTCAACCATACGCACCGATGGTTCATCCAAGTTTGGCCCAAATAATAAATATGGAATTTTCCCTTCGGCAGCACTCGCCTGGAAACTGATCAACGAAAGTTTCATAAAGGATCTTAAAGTATTTGATGATTTGAAATTAAGAATTGGCTATGGGGTTACCGGTAACCAGGCAATTCCGCATAACCTGTTTCAGTTGCGAGAGCGTTTTGGTGCGATAACCATTGGCAATGGTGGTGCCGTGCAAACAACTCCTTTGACTTTCGTTGCCACTGAGAGAAATGATTTGAAATGGGAGTCAACCGCGCAAGGAAACATCGGTCTCGATTTTGCATTCTTTAAGGCGAAACTAAAAGGTTCAGTAGACCTTTATCAAAAGCGAACGGATAATCTGTTACTCCAGTCAGTGGCTGCACAACCAAGTCCATTTCCTTTTGTTACGCAAAATATACCCGCTAAAGTTTACAATAGGGGCGTAGAGGTAGTCTTGAATTATTATGCTATCGATACTGAAAAGGCCGGGTTGAACTTCAGTTTTAATGGAGCGCTTAACGACAACATTGTTTTGAACATTCCCAACAATGCTACCTTCCAGACCGGAGGAATTAATGGACAAGGTTTATCAAATGCCTTTGCTGAGCAAATCGGTAATCACCAAGCCCTGTTTGCATATTATCTGCGTCCATTCTTGGGGTATGATGCTGCGGGAAATTCGATTTACAAAATTGATCAGCAACTATACAACGGAGCAAGCCCACTTCCTCGCTACAATTTAGGGTTTACAATAAATGCACGTTGCAAGGGATGGGATTTTTCCGCCATCTTCAACGCTCAAACTGGTCAGTATGTCTACAACAATACTGCGAATGCTCTTTTCACGGCAGGATCTCTCAAGAACGGTCGCAACGTAACAGACAATGTTGTCTATAGTGGAGAGTCTCCGGTAAATGCGCCTGATGTTTCAACACGGTTTTTGGAGCGAGGAGATTTCCTTCGTTTCCAAAACCTCAACATCGGTCACAACTTTAAAATGGCTGAAGGAAGCAAGTTCAAAAAGATCAGACTGGGAATAAGCGGTCAGAATTTGTTTGTCATCACTCCATATTCTGGCAGAGACCCCGAAGTGAACATCAACCATACGTACAATAATTTGCCTTATCCTTCGGCCGGTATTGACTATACGTCTTACCCCAGAGCAAAAACTTATACGATAAGTCTTAATGCAATATTTTAAAATGAAACGAGTATGAAAAAGATAGGATTTTCATTTGTGCTGATGAGTGCGTTGAGTATCGTGGGTTGCAACCTTACAGTTGATGAACCCGATTCTACTGTTGTCTCAACCACGAGCGGAACGTTTACGGGTGTTCCTCCTGGTCCGACTTTAGACGCTGCGTATATTAACCTTCGCGACTTTGGCAACCAGGCAGATATTTATGCACTGTGGGAAATTTCCAGTGATGAGCTCCTTTGTCCAACAAGGGGAACCGACTGGGGTGACAATGGGGTTTGGCGTTCTACACAACAACATACTTGGGATGCCAACTCAATCCACATTACAAACGCATGGAACAATACCAATCAACATATATTTCTGCTGAATCAGTTATTGGACCCAGCCTCCGCTGCAAGTACTGCGCAGGCGGCCGAAGGAAAATTTTTGAGAGCCTATAATATGTATTTGCTCTTCGATTTATTCAGGCAAATTCCAATTCGAAATGCAGGTGATTCGCCTTCGGCAAACCCTACAGTGATGACTGGTCAAACCGCTTTTGATTTCATTGTAAAAGACTTGACTGATGCGCTGGCAGTTCTTCCTCACAATGGACCTAAACCTAATTCCAATACAATAAAAGCCACGGCAGCTGCTGCTAACTTTCTGATGGCAAAGTTGTATTTGAATAAATTCATTTTCCTTGGTCAGGCTAGTCCTGATGCTGCAGACATGAATAAAGTAATAACCGCAGTTGATGCTATTACTGCAGACGGATATTCATTGGAATCCACTTTAAAGTATTTTGAAATCTTTCTTCCCACTGATGATACTGAAACCATCCTGTGGACTGATACGGGGGTAGGCAATAGGATGTGGTGCGGATTGCATTATTATCAGATTGTTCCAGACAATACCGGTGGCGGCTGGAATGGGTTTGCCACCACGGCTGATTTCTATAGTTTGTTTGAAGGACCTGCAAATACTAATGCTCCCAATAGCGGTCAGGAAGCCAGAAGAGGATTCGTTCCACAAAATGACCCAAGTGCTGCACCAGCTGGGCCATCTGTTAATGCAACAACTTATGGTATTGGTTATGGCTTTTTGGTTGGGCAGCAATACGATAAAAACGGTGCTCCGCTGAACGATCGGGGAGGCAACCCTTTGATATTTTCTGCAACTTATCCGGGCTTGACGGGCAATGATGAAAAAACAGGTATCCGGGTTCTAAAGTATCACCCCAGCAACGGAGCATTTACCAATCACGAAATTCTGTTCCGATATGCCGATGCCGTGTTAATGAAGGCCGAAGCCATTTTACGTGGAGGCACACCTACCGGAGGCGACACTCCTCTAACGCTTGTAAATGGATTGCGGACCAATCAAGCCCGCACGGCCACACCTATGCTCAGCGTAGCTCTTAAGGATATACTTGATGAGAGAGGGCGCGAGTTATACATTGAAGGCTGGAGGAGGAATGACCAGATTCGCTTTGGCACGTTCACAAACGTAAGACAGACGATGCCGAACCCGTCTCCTAACACTATACTCTATCCTATACCAACAAATGCGATTGCGTCAAACCCTAACTTGAAACAAAATCCGGGCTATTGATTCGTTGAAAATATCTATTTTAGTAAGGTAACTGCTTCCTTATTGATTGCATTATGAATCGAAGTAGGAGCCTTTTGTTTTCAATTAGTTTCCTCCTTGGGGCAATTTCCTGCAGCAAAGAGGCAAAGAATAATGCTCATTTAAAACCACTGTTTGAACTGATGCCCCCTGAGGCTACGGGCATCGAGTTTGAAAACCGCCTCACCAATCAGAAAGACTTTGATGTGTTTCGTTACCGCAATTATTACAATGGCGGTGGGGTAGCAATCGGTGACATCAACAATGATGGTCTTGCAGACATTTACTTCACTTCCAATATGGAAAGTGATAAACTGTACTTGAATAAAGGTAATTGGAAGTTCGAAGACATCACTACTAAGGCAAAACTGGGAGGCACAAAGTCGTGGTCTACAGGTGTGGCCATGGCCGATGTAAACGGTGATGGCTGGCTGGATATTTATGTCTGCAATTCAGGAGATATAAAGGGAGGAAACCGGGAAAACGAATTGTTCATCAATAATGGCAACCTGACATTTACCGAAAAGGCAAAAGACGTTGGTTTAGCCGACAAAGGTTTTACTACCCATGCTGTCTTTTTCGATTACGATAAAGATGGCGATCTCGATTGCTACATTTTAAACAACTCATTCCGGCCGATTGGAACTCTGGGCTACCGCAACCTTCGCAACGTGCGCGATGAATTGGGAGGCCACAAACTCATGAGAAATGACAACGGCATTTTTCACGATGTGAGTGAGCGTGCAGGAATCTATGGTAGCGTCATCGGATTTGGATTAGGTGTCACTGTAGGTGATGTGAATAATGACGGCTGGCCTGATCTGTATGTCTCTAATGATTTTTACGAACGCGATTATCTCTACATCAATAAGCATAATGGCACTTTTTCTGAAGAGTTGGAAAAGTACATGGGCCACATCAGCATGTTTTCAATGGGGGCCGACATTGCCGATATCAACAACGATGGGTTCCTTGATATTTACTCCACAGACATGCTGCCCCAAGATGATTCCCGTCTGAAAAAACTGACGGCCTTTGAATCATTCGACACCTACCAACTACGCCTGCGCACAGGATATTATCATCAGTACATGCGAAACATGCTTCAGCTCAATCAAAGTGGAACTTGCTTTGCCGAGGTTGGCCAGATGGCAGGTGTCGATGCCACCGACTGGAGCTGGGGCGCTCTGATTGCCGACTTCAGCAATGACGGAGCAAAAGAGATATTCGTATGCAACGGCATTTATAAAGATGTAACCGATCAGGATTTCATCGAGTTCATGAACAGCAATGAAAAAATAGAAGCCGCTGTTGCAGGCGAGAAAATAGACTTCAGTGAATTCGTTAACGGAATGACTTCTACTCAACTAAAAAATTGCATGTTCGAGCGAGACACACTGATGCACTTTAAAAATGTATCATCCGAATGGGGACTTGACCAATTGAGCTTTTCGAATGGTAGCGCTTATGGAGACCTGGACAATGACGGAGATCTGGATCTGGTAGTCAATAACCTGAACATGCCTTCTTTTGTATATCAAAATCACATTTGTGAAAGGAAGAAAGCAAATTCTATCTCACTTACTTTCAAAGGCGATTCGTTGAATCGTTTTGGCATTGGCTCCAAAGTAAAAGCGTACTCCTCTTCCGGATTTCAATATTATGAACATATGCCGATGCGCGGCTTTCAGTCGTCTATGGATTACAAAATGGTGATCGGCCTGGGCGCTGCAAAAACAGTCGACAGTTTGGTCGTCATCTGGCCTGACGACAGACTTCAAGTATTAAGAAATATTCCCGCCAACCAACTTCTTCAATTAGATCATGCTCAAGCTTTGGTTGTAAAGCAAAAACAAAATAAGTCTCGTGCTCATACTCTTCTTGTGGAGTCAAAACCACCTGAATTCAGGCATAAAGAAAACCAATACAGCGATTTTAACCGCGAGCGACTGATCTTTCATCTCCTCTCCACCGAAGGACCCGCACTTGCAACAGGCGATATCAACGGTGACGGACTTGACGATTTTTATGTTGGCGGAGCCAAAGGTCAATCGGGTGTGTTGATGGTACAAAATGCGGCAGGTGAATTTTCGAAGTTTGAACTTCCGGTATTCCAGGCTGATTCTTTATCAGAAGATGTTGACGCTGTTTTTCTCGATGTTGACAACGACAAAGACCTCGACCTTTATGTGGTTACCGGTGGAACAGAATTTGCCAACCAATCATTCGAACTTCAAGATCATTTGTACATCAATCAATCTGCTGCCGGAAGAATAGCATTTACAAAATCGAAAGGGTTGCCGAATATTAACCTGGTGGGCAGCTGTGTTGCAACAACGGATATAGACCACGATGGTGATGTTGATCTCTTTGTGGGGAGTAGGGTAGTGCCAGGATATTATGGCACGCTGCCAAATCACCAAATTCTAATTAACGATGGTCACGGTAATTTCTCTGACGAGGCTTCGCTTTGGTACACGGATCAATCAACCCTGGGAATGATAACTGATGCCGCTTGGACAGACCTTGATGCTGACGGCTGGGATGACTTAGTAGTTGTGGGAGAGTGGATGCCCATAACTGTTTTGAAGAACAATGGAAAAAAACTGGTGAAGGTTGAAAGCAGTTCTCTGCAAAACTCAGAAGGCTGGTGGAATTCAATAACTGTTGCTGATCTTAATCACGATCAAAAACCTGATCTGCTTTTAGGCAACCTCGGATGGAACTCCCGCTTCCGGCCAACAGTGACCAAGCCCGTCTGTTTATATGTTTCCGATTTTGATAATAATGGATCGGTGGACCCGATTTATACTTATCGGCTCGAGAACAAAGATTATCCTTTTCCACTTCGGCAAGACATAGTCAAACAGATGCCTCAGTTGAAGAAACAGTTTCTGTATTTTAAAGACTATGCCGGCAAATCGATTGATGAAATATTTTCTGTCGACCAATTGAAGAAAGCCAAGATGCTTCAGTTTCACAATTCGTCAAGCACTGTTATGCTGAATCATGGAAACTTTGAATTCGATGCAAAGTCATTGCCCTGGCAAGCGCAAATTTCACCCGTCTTTGATATGGTAACATACGATGTTAATAATGACTCTAATCCGGATATTATCCTAGGCGGAAATTTTTTCGGGACCAAGCCGGAAGTTGGCCGTTACGATGCACTTAAAGGATTGGTGTTACTCGGTGATGGAAAAGGGAATTTCTCGCCAATGCCAGCACTGGAGTCAGGATTAAATGTAGAAGGTGAAACAAGGAAGATTGCTGTTCTCAGAACGAAGCACGGAAAAAAAATTCTCTTCGCCAGAAACAACGATTCGCTAAAACTTTTTGATCTATGGAAATAACTCGAAAGAGTATTTTTTGGCTTGCAATGGTTGCCGTCCTATGCAGTTGTAATTCTGGTAAGGAAAAGAAATTCAGGTTGATTAAAAGCTCCGAGTCGGGCATCACTTTTAAGAATGAACTTAAGCCTACCGTTGACTTCAATATTTTCAACTACATGTATTTTTATAACGGAGCTGGTGTGGCTACAGGTGATGTGAACAATGACGGACTGATAGACATTTATTTCACTGCTAACCAAGCGCCCAATAAACTGTATTTGAATAAAGGCAACTTTAAGTTTGAAGACGTAACCGAACCAAGCGCAGCCCAAGGACTTACCGGCTGGGCAACGGGAGTGACGATGGTAGACATTAACAGCGATGGCAAACTCGATATCTACGTGAGCTACCTTGGCGATTACCTGATTTACAAAGGGCGCAACTTACTTCTCATCAACGATGGTAACGATCCTAATGGAGTTCCTAAGTTTTCTGACAAGACAGTTGACTATGGATTAGATCTCGTTGGCTTTTCTACGCAGGCGGCTTTCTTTGATTACGATCTGGATGGTGACCTTGACATGTACATGCTCAATCATTCGCTTCACCAAAATGGCACTTTCGGAAAATCGGATAGGCGTTATGAAACACATCCATTGGCAGGCGACAAGCTGATGCGCAACGATGGAAACAGATTTACCAACGTGACAAAGGAAGCGGGTATTTACAGCAGCGTGATCGGATACGGATTGGGTTTAGTGGTGAGTGATGTTAACCTTGATGGCTGGCCTGATATTTATGTGGGAAATGACTTCCATGAGAATGATTATCTGTACATCAACCAGAGGAACGGAACCTTTAAAGAATCGCTTGAACAATCTATGCAGCACACAAGCCAATTCTCGATGGGCTGCGACTTTGTTGATTTTAACAACGATGCTTTCCCTGATCTCATCTCGATGGACATGCTGCCCTATGATCCTAAAGTGCTCAAAGCTTCGGCCTCGGAAGACGCGTATGATATTCGCGATTTCAAATTGCGTTTCGGCTATGGCTATCAGTTTGCCAGAAATACATTTCAATTAAATCAGCATGACGGCACGTTTAGTGAGATTGGAATTTTTGCAGGCGTCTATGCCACCGACTGGAGCTGGTCTACGCTCGGTGCTGACTTTAACCTGGATGGGTTCAAAGATATTTTTATTACGAATGGCATCGAGCGAAGATCCAACGACCTTGACTACATCAACTTCATAACCATCGATTCAATTCAAATGCGCTTGAATTATGATATGAAGAATCGGGAGATGGAGTATTACAAAAAGATGCCGCAGATTAAGATCCCCAACTTTCTATTTATAAGCAATCGCGATTCTACTTTCTCTAACAAAGCACTCGATTGGGGATTGGAACAAAAGTCATATTCACATGGTGCAGCTTATGCCGACTTCGACAATGATGGTGATTGGGACCTCGTCACCAACAATGCGGCCGATGAAGCTTTCTTGTATGAGAATCTATTCGTCAAAAAAGAAAAGAATGAAGAGAATGAAGAGAATGAAGAGAATGGGTTCATCCAAATCGCACTGAAAGGCAAGCCCGGCAATTTGCAAGGCATCGGGGCTAAAGCAATTTTGTACAACAAGAATTCTGTTCAACTGCTTGAATGCAGTGCGAGCAAAGGATTTCAGAGTGCTGTGGATACAAGACTGCTTTTCGGAATTGGTAAAGAGCCCACCATCGATTCTATTGTTGTGGTTTGGCCTGACCGAATTTTTGAAGTGTTGAAAGCGATTGGGAGGAATCAAAAAATTGAAGTGCGTCAAGAAAAAGCCTCCGGTGTCTTTGATTATCAGCGGTTTCATGCAGGGAAGCCGATGTTTCAAAATACGTCTGATCAATTAGGAATCGCGTATCGCCATAAGGAAAATGATTTTGTAGAATTTAATCGTGAAGCCTTAATGCCTCACATGGTATCGAGAGAAGGGCCGGCATGCGCAGTCGCGGATGTGAATGCCGATGGCCTTGAAGACGTTTTCCTGGGAAATGGAAAGTGGGTAAAGCCTTCGCTCTTCATCCAGCAGAAATCGGGCGGCTTTAAGGAACAAGACAATAAAATTTTTGCAGCTGATAGTACATACGAAGAAGTAGACGCAGCTTTTTTTGATGCCGATAATGATGGTGATCAGGATTTGTTCATCATTAGCGGTGGTAATGAGTGGTCGAATAATTCGCAGTACATGCAGCCGCGATTGTTCATTAACGATGGCAAAGGTGAATTTCCTGTGTGTAAGAAAATTGATTTGTTCCTGACCGGTTCAATTGTGCGTCCCATAGATTTTGATAAGGACGGTGATATCGATGTTTTCATTGGAGCGCGTGCTATTCCCTGGAAGTATGGATTAAAGCCCGACAGTTATCTTTTGATTAATGATGGGAAAGGAAATTTCTCTAAAGCCGCGGAGAACATCGCGAGATCTCTTACCAAACTTGGTTTCGTTGAAGATGCACAATGGGTAGACGTTGATCGGGACGGAGATCAGGATTTGGTTGTTGCTGCAGAATGGAGTGCAATTACTTTTCTCATCAGCGAAAAAGGAATCTTGACAAACTTAGGTACTGTAGATAATGGTTTAGAAAACACGAATGGCTGGTGGAACACCGTAGCGGTAAATGATTTTGACCACGATGGCGATCCGGATTTCATTTTCGGAAACCTGGGACTCAATTCTAAACTTAAAGCAAGTGCAAAAGAACCCGTCAACTTATTCGTTTGCGATTTCGATAAGAACGGTACAGTAGACCAGATTCTAACGCATTACATTAATGGCAAACAATATCCTTTTCACACGCGCGATGAACTAACGAAACAACTTCCTTACCTCAAGAAGAGATATTTGTCGTACCGGAAATTTGCAGAAGCCACATTGCCTGATATTTTTTCTAAAGAAGAATTGGAGGCAGGCGAGCAGCTCACTGCCCAGCTATTCAGTCATGTTTATGTCGAAAACCTTGGAAAGAATAAATTCCGAGTCAAGCCACTTCCCAAGGCTACTCAGTTTTCAACTTTGAATGCGGTCATAGCTGATGACTTCAATGAGGATGGAAAGACAGATGCAATTATGGCTGGAAACTTTTTCCCGGTCAATGTGCAGTTGGGCCGTAACGATGCAAGCTATGGATTGCTTCTGCTAGGTGATGGGCACGGTAATTTCACCGCTGTTCCTCCGGCTGAGTCGGGCATCTCGGTGAGTGGCGAGACCAGAGTATTAAGGAAGTTAAAGATTGGACCTAAACAATTTATTGTTGCCGTTCGAAATAATAACACACTACAGGCATTTTCAAAAATCAGTGACCGATGAAAAGAATTCTAAACCTCACGTTTCTATTAGCACCCCTGAGTTGCTTTGCCCAGCAATCAGGTGAGTGGATTATTGAAGCCAAAAGCATCGATCCTAAAAATTATTACGGTGTAACGGTTGCCAATGGCATGATTGGTTTGGTCTCTTCTTCCGAACCTATGACCGTAAAAGATGTGGTACTCAACGGAGCGTACGATTATTATCAGCGCGGGCGTGTTTCAAATATCCTCAAGACTTTCAATCACGTGAACATGTCGCTTGATGTTGACGGACAGCGAATTTCCCGCTCAACAATTTCGAATTACCGGCAAGTGCTCGACATGAAAAATGCTTCTCTTAGCACTTCGTTCGAGACGGAACAACTCACTGTGACTCACACATTAATGGCCCTTCGCCATCTTCCATACACAGCTCTGACAATTGTAGAAATTAAAGCGAAGAAAAATGTGAAGATCACCCCGATGAGTGTGATCGAAGCACCCGACCATCTTATAGACGTACATAATCTTTACAGCGAAATAGAACGCCCGCATGTCAGCATTCCCTTGCTGACTTCCGTTGGCAAAAGCCCTTCAGGGAGATTGACAGTAGCAGCCAGCAACAGCTTCATTTTTGATGAGCCTCATGGACAAGAACCAAAGTTGATTCACGAAGACTGGGACTACAACAGACATCTGGCCAAATTCCATAAGCAATTGAAAGTAGGGGAGACCTATCGGTTTTCAGTAGTGTCTTCAGCCACATGCTCTAATGAGTATAATGATCCGATGAATGAAGCGGAGCGTCTTACCATCTTCGCAAAGCTGGAAGGTGTTCAACGTTTGCTCGACAGACATAAAGAAGCATGGAATGAATTATGGAAAAGCGACATCGTCATCGAAGGAGACCCGCAGGTGCAGAAAGATGTGCGGTTCGCGTTATATCACCTTTACTCATTTGCCAGAGCAGGCACGGCTTATAGTCTTTCACCTATGGGCTTGTCGGGCCTGGGTTATAACGGCCACGTTTTTTGGGACACGGAATTATGGATGTACCCACCTTTGTTGGTGATGCAACCTGCCATTGCAAAATCACTTCTCGAATATCGCTATCAAAGGTTAGAGGCCGCAAAGAAGAATGCGTTGTCTCATGGTTTTAAAGGAGCGATGTTTCCTTGGGAATCATCTGCAAAAGGAACTGAAGACACACCTGTGTGGGCACTTACCGGACCATTTCAACAACACATTTCAGGATGTGTGGCGTGGGCGTTTTGGAAATACTATCAAGTCACCAAAGACAAAACATGGCTCAAGGAAAGAGGCTATCCTGTTCTTAAAGAGGTTGCAGATTTCTGGGCTAGCCGGGTGGAACGCAAAGGACTCGGCCGGTATGAAATCAATAACGTGATAGGTGCAAACGAGTGGCAAGAGAATATTGACAACAACGCCTTCACTAACGGCATGGCGATGACGGCACTGAGATATGCTACAGCTGCAGCCAAAGAGCTTGCGATATCACCAGATCCTGATTGGGAAACGGTGGCGGAAAATATTCCAATCTTAAAATTCCCTGATGGCACGACAAAAGAAAATGCAACGTACAATGGAGTGGAGATTAAGCAGGCCGATGTGAATTTGTTGGCCTATCCACTGGATGTGATCAATGATCTTTCGCAAATTGAAAAGGATTTGAAATACTACGAGCCACGAATGTCAGCCAACGGGCCTGCGATGGGGAACTCCGTTTTATCTACACTGCATTCGCGACTTGGTAATGCTGAAAGAGCGTACGAGTTTTTAATCAAAAGTTATAAGCCTAATCAAGTGCCGCCATTTGGTGTGCTTGCGGAGACAGCAGGAGGGACCAATCCATACTTTGCTACAGGTGCCGGAGGATTTTTGCAAGCCGTTATTTTTGGTATTGGAGGGCTTAGTATTAGCGATCAGGGAATCACTCAAGGCAAAAGCCAACTTCCGAAGAAATGGAAAGGCCTGAAGATTAAAAATGCCGGCTCGAACAAAATAACTTATGTTGTAAACTAAATTCGTAGCATGAATAAATTTTTCCTTTCTGCCATTGTCATCTTTCTCTTTGGCTCCTGCAAGGAAGATTCATCGTACAAAGCCAAAGTACAGAACCCTGAGTGTTTCCACCGGTCGATGAAAGAAATTACTGACAGGATGGTTCACGATATCTTTTCACCACCGGTAGCCAGCCGAATCTACACTTACACAACGGTGGCCGGATACGAAGCGATTATTCATCAGGACAAAAACTATATGAGCCTGGCCGGTCAACTGCACGGCCTTGAAAAAATTCCGCAGCCAGACACAACGCAGGAATATTGTTATCCACTGGCAGCGACTGAAGCGATGCTGAAAGTAGGTAGGGCCCTGATCTTTTCTGAAAGTGACCTTGACAAATTCTATCAAAAGGAAATGAACAACTTCAGGAAAGCAGGTGTACCTAAAAAAGTGTTTGAAAGATCAGTGGCCTTTGGCGACAGCGTAGCAAAACATGTGTTGACTTGGGCATCCAAAGATAACTACAAGCAGTCACGCACATTTCCTAAATACTCCATCGAGAGTAATCCTGCCACATGGCAACCAACACCACCAGCATATATGGATGCAGTTGAACCGCATTGGAATGAAATCAGAACTTTCGTCATTGACTCGGCACAGCAATTTCGACCCAAGTCACCGACCGCATTCTCCATCGATAAGAAAAGTCAATTCTATAAAGAAGCATTTCATGTCTATGAAACCGGGAAAAACTTGACTGCAGATCAGCGGGCCATTGCCAGCTTCTGGGATTGCAATCCATTTGTGATGAATGTGAAAGGACATGCCATGTTTGCCACAAAGAAAATATCTCCGGGCGGACACTGGATTAATATCACAAGATTAGCTTGCACCAACACGCACGCCAATTTGGTTCAATCAGCGGAAGCTTATGTTCTCGTATCGGTATCCTTGGCCGATGCATTCATCAGTTGCTGGGATGAAAAATTCAGGTCAAAATTGGTTCGCCCTGAAACATACATTAACAGGTACATTGATGAAGACTGGATGCCATTGCTTCAGACACCACCATTTCCTGAGTACACCAGTGGGCACAGCGTAATCTCTGCTTCGGCATCGACAGCACTCACACAATTGTTTGGTGAAACTTTCGCATTTACTGATTCAACAGAAACCGAATTCGGATTAGCGCCCCGCAGCTTCAAGTCATTCATCGATGCCTCACAGGAAGCAGCCATCAGTAGGGTATATGGAGGTATTCACTATGTGCCCGCCTGTGAAAATGGAACAGCGCAAGGAAAGGGAGTTGGTGGGCTTGTTCGATCCAGGCTCCAAACTAGAAGAAAATCAATTTAACATAATATCAATTATATAACTTTTTCTAAGCTAATTGGCTGGCTCGTAGTTACATAATTATATTATGCTAACCATTTGGTGCCAGCCATTTTTTGAGGCGCCAAACTTTTTTACTGGTATAAACGTTTGATTATCAATCAGTCAGTACTACATTTGCACATGGCTTCTTTGCAACTATATAGCTCTTATAACGAATTAAAGCATGATAGAGTCGAGCGACCTCTGACTCAAAAGGAAAAGTTGCGTCAAGAGAAGACTGTTCAATCTCTTAGTAAGATCAAGAAAGTAGCACGATCGTAGGCTGCTACAATGGAAAAAGATCTAGCCGAAGGAATCAAACGTGTTGCCCAAGCACTTAATAAGCATGATGTCGAGTACATGTTTGTAGGTGGCGTAGCAATTAGCTTTTATGGAAAGCCAAGACCTTCAGCGAACCTTCCAAAAGGCGTTGAATACGACATTGACGTGTGGTATCAAGCCACTAATGACAACTTCATTAAGCTCATTGGTGGAATATCTGAAATAAGTCCAGAATTAAAGAATGAGCTAGACAAGATAGTGTTTGATCCTAAAAAGACATTCATAAAATTTAGTCTAGATGAATTTCATTTTGACTTCCTCCCAGAGCTTGTAGCATTTTATCATAAGGATTTCAAAAGATGTTTTACAAGTAGAGAAGTTGGGGAAATTGATGGTGTTCAATTCAATGTCATTTCAAAAAATGACTTGCTCCAGGATAAGGAGAAATTAGCTAGGGACAAGGATCTGGCTGATTTAGAAAATCTAAAAAAGAATTCTTTTAAAGGCTTCAAAAGATAATAGCACTTTTTTGCCACTCTCCTAACTCCCAACAACTAATGGTTGTTTGCTGAATGCTCACCGGAACTTCAGCGGTGTTCGCATCTAATTTTTCTTTTGTCCTTTTGCCTTGATGCAAAAAGTTTGGGCCGGGCCCACCGTACAGCGTTTCCCTGGAACAAAAAAACCTCTGATTTCTCAGAGGTTTTTTTGTGTCTTCAGATTGGTTACGCTACCCAAAGGTAGGAGGCTTGACCAACCATAACATTACAAATATACGGAAAATCTATACTTTTAACAAAGTACGGATTACGTCAAGTTAGAGCAATACGTATCAAAACCGCGACTGGACAGATACTTAATAAGCTGTTCAAATTCACAGGCGCGTGCAATCAATCTATATGCTGAGAACATAAGGGTATCGCAGGCATTTTATCCATTAATGAATTTGTTTGAAACTTTCTTACGTAACAAGATCAATGATAATTTGAGCGCGCATTTTTCAGATGGCTTGGATCATCAACCAAAAGACAGGTTTTATGAATGACCCGTCACTTGGACCCAAGTATCGTATGAAAAGATGTATAATAGATGCTGAATTAAACATTCGGGGTACAATAACCCCAGGCAAAATCATATCAGAACAAAGTTTAGGCTTTTGGACAGGTCTTTTTGAACCGAGTCATTATTCATTGATAAGCGGAAGTGTCATCGGGTGCTTTCCTTACAAGCCGCCAGCATCAAATCGCAATAGCATAGCAAATTATTTAAAACGGATTCGAGAATTCAGGAACCGCATTTACCACAACGAAGCAATATGCTTCGACAATATTACCATCGACTTCACTCATGCCAGTGCCATTCAATCAGATATCTATACATTACTCGACTGGATGGATGCTGATCTCAAACCTTACGTACAGCAGTTTGACAATATTAATGCTGCAATAGTTCAAGCTCGGGCTGTTTAGCCTTACTTGCTATCATGTGAGTTTGCGGATATATGCTGCTTGAAGCAATTACATATGGATATTGATGACGAACGTGAAGTGCTAATTTCAATAACTATTCCACTGAGGTCAAGAATTTATCTTTGGTTCAGAAATTCGAAATGGCGTTTAAAAAAGTTCTTTGGGATTAAGTCTAAAGGCATGACTTTTTTTGAGCACTCTAAATATATGTCAGAGATGCTTGAACAATGGAAGATTGAAAGAGTAAAAGCTCCCGAGTCTTTAGTACATATTCTGCAACAAGGATGGTACCTGCCATTTTTCGTAAATGAGGCCACAATAAATTCATTGGCTGATCATATAAAGATTGGAAATGTATCTTCGGCTGATCAATATATAATGGATATTTTGGATCAAAGTAGTGCGGTTGAAGTAGAAAAATTAACTGCGAGATTCCCGGCAAGATCCAAAGCTATAATGGCTGCATATAATGCGCATCAGAAAGGAGAATATTATCTCTCTATCCCCGTATTTTTCGCTCAAACTGAGGGAGTATGCAATGAAGTAGTTGGTAGTAGATTTTTTCAGATTAAAAAGGGAAAGCCAACAACTGTGAACTGGGCATCTACAGATGAAAATAGTGACTACATCAATCTAATTTTAAAACCATTAATTGAAGTTGGGGAAACTAGAAGAATTCAAGTGAAAGGAAAACCATCTGGAGTTAACAGGCATGATGTTCTTCACGGAGATTCTTTGGACTATGGAATAAAAGTCAACAGTTACAAAGCATTTTCTCTTTTAATGTATCTAGGTAGTACCATTTACGAACTTGATGAATGGTTGCGTCAGGTTGAAAATAAAAAAATAATAGACTAAATCTCCCCTGCATCAACACCCATTGTGCAGGCCGCACTTCCCTCCCGCTTCCCAAGCCTGCTCAAAGACTGTCGCTTCCCCAGCCTAGTGTGAGGGAGAAAGATTGGGTATTGAAATGCCACGCTAAAAAACTTTCTAAGAAGATTGGGTAGGCCCGGATGCCTAAGCTACTTAACATAACGCCTGAACATTATATAACATACTGAGCTATTGGAAAGGCAGTACACTCCTTGGACTACTAAACAGAATTTAATCAACCTTTGTAAAAATCACGGTTTTTTTCACACTTACTTTTTAGCCCATGAAACTTATAAGTATTATTTCATCAATCTTAAGCGTGCTTAATACGATCTTGGCCTACTTGTCGCCAAGGTTCATAAAAGCGAAGGAGCCTATAAATCAAAAAATTATTGATGCCTGTGAAAGATGTGAGAAATTAAGTGACGATGAATTAGCAATAGCCATGCGCCCTGTAATCCTTTGGGCTAGTGCATCTGTTTTTGTACTAGCATTGATCACGCAAAAGTTATTTGGGCGCGAAGACCCCGATGCATCAGAACTTTCTATGTTGTTGTTCATTCTTCTTGCCTTTTGTGGGTTGTCCTTGATCCGAAAACAGGAATTCAAAGAGAGGCTACAAGTCTTGTTTCGCGAAATTGCCCAAGTAACTTTTTGGGTCACCTTGTCGGTTGCAGCCTTAACAATAATTCTTGTATGGCTGGCTTTGAGTTTTAAATCTGCCACAAACCCTCATCCTGAAGATTCAACTATCGCTATGCACGGTATTACTAATGGCCTAACAAGCCTGGTACAGGCAGCGGGATTAGCTTTCTTGATCTTAATTCTATTTTTTTCAGCCGCACTTATTGCTTTCCCACTCGTATTGCGCAAGGCATTTTTATTTTTTGTGCGCAAAGTCGCTAAGTTCATTTTGAAGTATGAAACAAGGGATCCTGTCAGGATTCCGTTACTCATGCTATCAATCTTTTTCATACAGATCACTGCAAGAGCTTACATTAAGAGTAAGATCATTTGAAGTGAAATCGCATTTTTCCCAATAACTCTTTACCATCGGACTCCTATCTTCAGCAGCTGTATTTTGACAAGCATACGAAGACAGTATGTAAATTTCATGAAATGGCCATGTTTCAACAGCAACGTTTGGATGCCGATGAATAAATAGAACCGTGAGCTTCAGAAAGTACGTCAATTTCTTTTTGCCTTGGTTTTCGAAAAATTAGTCTCCCTGATGCTCAAGGCCCATTCAGTTTTTTTAGTTTTGCCGTTTCGAACAAACCCAACATATGAAAAAAACCATCGCTCTTGTGCCTTTACTATTGGCACTGGTAAACTTTTGTTTCAGTCAGCAATCGCCCACTCCTAAACCAACCCTCCAGGAAACTCAGAAGATTCTTATCAACAGCAACGGACAACAGCTTGTTGTAGATGGTAAACAGGGTGTAGTCACTGTCACCCAATTGGCAGATGGTCAGACCATATACGAATCAAGCCCGTCACAGACCATTGCTACCAATGCGGAAGATGAGATAATGGATGTCATCATCGAATTCCAAGATCTGCCGTTGGCAGCAAAAAAAGTTAAAAACCAGGTGGCTGGAAAGTCAGAATATGCTGATCGTTTTTCCATGCTTGAACGCGACATCCAGGCCATTCATAGTCGGATGGGTATGAATGGAAAAGACCATGGTAAACCCAAGAAGACTTACTACAAAACATTTCATGGCGTTTACACACAAATAAGCAAAAAGACATATGCCGCTGTACAAGCCCTTTCTTATGTTAAAGCAATTTACCGCAACGAAGAAGTAAAGGCTGTTCTTGACCAGAGCGTGCCACTCATTGGGGCCGACAAAGTTTGGACCCAGCTTGGCGCGAAAGGTGAAGGAATGGTTGTCGGAATAATTGATACCGGTATTGACTATCGTCACCCTGATCTGGGAAATGGCTTTGGTCCCTCCTACAAAGTGATTGGCGGTTACGACTTCGTGAATGAAGACGCAGACCCAATAGACGATAATAATCATGGAACACACTGTGCAGGTATTGTGGCTGCTGATGGCTTGCTCAAAGGCGTGGCACCAAAAGCTAAGTTAATCGCCCTGAAAGTACTGAATGCTTCAGGTTCGGGTAATTGGGATGATATTCTCGCTGCCATCGAGTGGGTATCAGACCCGAACAATGATGATAATTTCAGCGACCATCTTAACATAGTAAGCATGAGCCTGGGTGGTCCGGGTAATGCCAACGATCCACTTTCCACTGCTGTAGATAATGCAGTGTCTCTCGGCACAACGTTTTGTATTGCGGCCGGAAATAGCGGGAACTATAATACGATTGGAAGTCCAGGCACAGCCCGCAGTGCGATTACGGTTGGCGCAACCGATATGACCGACCTCATTGCTTCCTTCAGCTCAAAGGGTCCCAACACTATTATTGGTGCTATTAAGCCCGAAGTGGTTGCGCCCGGGGTTGACATTAATTCAACTATAACCAATGGCGGGTATGCCAGTTATAACGGCACTTCAATGGCAACACCTCATGTTGCCGGACTTGTTGCGCTGCTCAAGCAACTTCATCCAACCTGGACGTCTGAGCAGATGAAAAGCGCACTAGTGACAACCGCTAAAGTTCTACCATCACAATCCGTTTTCGCACAAGGTGGTGGAAGGATACAATCGTTGGAAGCAGCTAAAGCAACTTCGTTTGCAGTGCCATCCCTATTAAGCTTCGGTGCGATCGATGCATCGCAGTCGGTGTACACTGCGTCAAAGACAATAACCGTTACGAACACGCACTCAACTGGCCAGACCTACCACCTATCATTTGGAACACCCATCAGCGGAATCACTTTTACCAATATGAATGGGTTTTCGCTATCACCTGGGCAGTCCAAAACAGTTACGATCACGATGAGTGTAGACAATGCAGTCGTTCCCTATAAGAGTTCGGCACCTTTTGCCTACGAGGGATTCATTGCCATTAACGGAACCAAGGATGTGATGCACCTACCGTGGGCTTTTATCAAAGCAGCGCAACTCCACCTCGTTTTCGACAAGCCATTTCCTTATTTCTGGATGGCGAATGAAACCAACAGTATAACCGGATCGACTGCGGCCTACGCGACTGACGGTCTGTCTGCTGATGTCTTCGTTTATCCCGGTACTTATGACGTTGTAGTGTATTATTCTGATGGTGCTACATACATCAAATACGTGGTCAGAGAGTCGGTTGCTGTATCTGGCTCACAAACGCTATCTATTCCTTCGACATTAGCGACCAATAAGATTACTTCAGCGCCTGTTAATCAGAATGGGACTAGCTTTACTCCGACTGGAGGCGGGCTTTGGCTAACATTTCCAACGAATTCAAGAATTAATGGCACTGGCAATCTAATCATCGGCCATGTGAGCGACCTCTCCTTCAGCAATTTCACGAACCGCTTTTCTTTGCTTTTGGCTGACATGCGTGTCAACCCTCAAGAATCCAATTTCTACAGTATTCAATACCCACTAGTCAATGGGTTATCAAATTCAAGGACTCTAACTGTAAGTCCATCCGATTATGTTGGTCGCGATGTAGATCTTTATCTGTCAACCGAGAGCACGAGTCGTTACCTTAACACTTACATACAGTTGGTTTCTAAGTCAAATGGCTCCTCAACAGGCACCTGGTCGGTATGGGATTGCGGGAGTATGAGCGTTTGGACCGGTAAAATATTTGCAACACCCGACACACATCCTACTAAGCAATTTGCTCTTGCCTTACAGCACATCGATGGACAAAATAATACGCACTTCAGTACTAGTTGTTTTTCTCCAGAATCCGGCAAGTTGGGAAGTCATAATCTAACACCTACCCGACCTGATATTTTTATGGCGGGTGAAGGTCAGCGCCTTACGTTTGGCAGGGGGCTTATTCTGCCACAAAAGACATGGTGGGGCATCAACACTTGGGATGTGGAATTCTATGGACAGCTCGAAGATTGGAGGCCAATCTTGAAATCGCAAGCTACCTATGAACTTTATAATTCAGCCGGCACCCTATTGAGCTCAGGCCCATTAACATCGCTCTCCAGTAGCGCCATTCAACCGACCTATAACAAGATTGTCTATAAGACTAACTATAAGCTAACCAATACGGTGACAGGCCAGAGTGCGCTAACCAAAGTCTTCGATAATTCTGTTATGCCGAACCTGACACCCGAAATAACTTCATTGCAAATAAGAAATCACCTCGATTTTCCAGCATCAGTGATTGAAAATGGTGCTATGAATGCTGTCCGGTTCTCCATTGATGACCAGCAACTTGTGCAGTCATCAGTAAAGTTATTTTTGAAAGCAGGTGGCACTACGACTTGGCTGGAGATTCCGTATGTACTTATAGCCGAAACGCCTACCTATTCAATGGAGCCTTGCGGAAAGCTTTACAAGGCCAACTTGGGTAAGCTTCCATTTGCGGTTGGCAATGTCGATTTAAAAGTGGCAGCGGCAAATCTGAAAGGCAACTCGATTGAGTTGATTCTTACTTCGGCATTCGTCCTAGAAGACAATCTCCTTGAACAGACAATCACTTTTACGCCACTACTGACTACAGTGGGGGTTTGTGCAGGGACAATTGGTTTAAGCGCCAGCTCGAGTGCCGGCCTCAATTATCCCATCACGTTCGAAAGTTCAAATCCTGCTGTGGTTCAGATCTTAGGCAATGTCGCTCAGATCGTTGGGGCAGGTACAGTAACGATCACGGCTAAACAAGCTGGAGACAATGTGTATTCTGCTGCCGCTACCGAACAGACGATAACTATCAGTCCACTGCCTGCCCCTACCATTAGCGGGAACAGCTCGATCTGTAACACATTTCCAACGCTAACTTCAAGTTTTTCATCTGGTAATGTGTGGTCAACGAACGAGATAACGTCAAGCATTGTGGCAAAGAGTGACGGGTCGTATACCGTTACTGTTACAGATGCCTATGGCTGCAAGGGAACAAGCTCACCGTTTTTGGTTACCGATAACAGACCCGCGACACCTGAGATCACGCCATCGGGTAACCCGTTTGCTTTGTGTACGAATGGCGTTAGCAACAAGACGCTTTCCACAGTATCCACGGCCGATACTTACAGCTGGGAATATGCTACAATAAGCCTTACACCTACATTCAGTGTGGAATCGTCAAACAGCTCAATCGATCCTACCAAGACTGGTCTCTATCGTGTAACCATCACTTCATTAACAACAGGGTGTAAGTCCGCGCCATCGATAATCAAAACCGTGTATACCTTCACCCCTGCACAGCCAACGATTGTCGGTCCATCAACTGTTGCTGATGGGCAGACGGTTGAACTCACCTCGCCAAACCCCGACAATCTGCCATACCAGTACAAATGGTACGCGGGTAAAACTAATCTTATTTCTACAATGCCGTGGGTAAACGTTGGCATAGGGACATACTACGTATCACGTTATGAGATCACGGGCATCTCGCCTGATATGTTGATCGGTTGCTGGATTAACTCGACCATCAAGAAGATAACGGTCTGCACCGCGCCTTGTTATGTGGCGCGTGTCGCAGCGGACCGTGAAGATGACAAAGAAGAAGAAGTAATTACACTTACATTCGGAGCATATCCGAACCCCGCACATCACAAAATCACCATCTCGCTTGACGAAGCTGTGAAGACACCTTCATCGATGACGATCCGTGACTTGGGTGGCAAAGTAGTCGGCCAGTTAGTGTTTGAGGTAAATGAACAAGCAAAGACGATCGATGTTGGTTCGTTACCCTCGGGAATGTACGTGCTATCAGTTATCAACAGTGGGGTATTGATTCATCAGAAAATCATTATACAGCATTAATGGACTTTTCATAAAATCCGCGCTAAAAAGCAGCAGCGCTACATTTTGTTGGCGAAGAACGCCAGGAAAAAATAAGACATAAAAAAAACCTCCGCAGTCTAACCGCGGAGGTTTTCATTTTGGGTGTTGTTGCATCACGCTCTTGGTTTAGAGAACGTATTCTACTTACTTCTACATCTTACATCGTGCGTGGAGGCTGTATATTCAAGTTCGGCCTCAGTTCTTCTTTGGGTATTGGGTCAGCAAGTTTTTGTATTGCTCATTATCTTTTAAGTCCTCCTTAAAAAATGAATCACTGCTAATATCGAAACCGGATTTTGCAGCTTTCTCCAACCACTCAAGCGATTTCACCACATCGTTATTTATTAAATAGCCTTTTGCGTAGGCTACATATCCCTGTGCCTGTTTACCCTGTTGGATGAACGCATTACCCAGTTCAGTATAAGGCCTTCCATAATTAGTCATATAATGGTTGCGGTGGAGATAGAGACGGTGTCCTTTATAATGCTTGACAACTAGTAAAAGGGGGTTGATGGCTTTGCTATAATCTTTGCTGGACATGTAGACCAGGCCTATATTGAAATAAGCCCATACGGTGTCTTTGGCAATCGCCTTACTATATTGTTCAATCGCCTTGTCATAGTTTCTGTTTCTCATATAATAACAATACAAGTCACCTAATCTAAAAAAGCCTTGCGTGTCCTTTGGGTTTGCGTCTACTGCTTTTTGATAAGTCTCCATGGCATGGTCGTAATCCATTTTGTCCCTGTACATATTACCGAACTTGATAATATTTTCACTGGAGGTTGGCTTCAGGGCGATAGCCTTATTATAATTTTTGATTGCCTTTTCATAATCTTTTTGGTCTGCATAAAATTCGGCTAGCAAAACAAATCCCGGGGCGGAGGTTGAGTCAAGGTCGATCGCTTTTTGTAAATTTTTCAGGGCATTGTCATATTTCTTCTGGCCATTGTATAAATCGCCCAGCCCGATGAAACCATCCAACCATAATGAATCAAGATGTAGGGCCTTTTCGAAATTTTCGATGGCCTTATCAATTTGCTTGTCATCTTTATAAAACTCACCTAAGCGTTTGTATCCTTCAGCAAGCTTAGGGTCTATGGCAACGGCATGTTTATAGTTTTCTATTGCTTTTTCATTTTCGTCCTGATCGCGATACAATTTTCCTAACCGGATAAATCCATCTGCCCAATTTGGATTTAAAGAAACAGCCTTCACGTAGTTTTGGATCGCTTCATCCGATGAGGCGTTCTCCTCATACAGGTCACCTAAAGCAATATAGAATTCTACCAGGTTAGGATTAGCCGAAATAGCTAGCTTATAATTTTCTGCTGCTTTCTCCACATCATATTCTTGTTGCAAACCTTTGGCCTTGTAATAGGCGCTTCGGGCGTTGTCTTTCTTGTTTGCATAAGCTTCACTCAAACCGTAATAGCTTTTGGATTCTAATGGAAGATTCTCAATAGCCTTTTTGAAATTTCCAATGGCCTTATCGTATTGTTTATTCTTAAGATTTTCCGTCCCCAACCAATAATTAGACTCCCATAAGGTTGCCTGCGATCCTTCCTTGTCGAACTTATTTAACAATTTCTGGTATTCAGGCATATCGATGAGAGGTACACCAGATTTTAAAGATGAATGGTATTTGAAGAATGAGCTCGTACTGACATTGTATCCAAAACTAACCGCTACTTCAAGTCCCTTCCAAAATTGTTTTTCATCGCCATTTAAATAGTAAGAAAGTGCGTTGTAATAATAGCCCGATGCCCATTCCGACTTAAAATACAGAGCGCGGGCCATATCATAATACCCATTAGAATAAGAAGAGTCGAGTTGGATAACCCTACGATATAATTCTATAGCCTTATCAATATCTGCCGGGGTTGAATCTGCTCCCTTCGTCAAATAGGTCGAGCCTAAATTACTAATCGGGTAAAGCCAGGCGGGGGCTATTTGGTTGGCCTGTTTATAACTGGCAACAGCGGAATCATATTTATCCAAAAAGAAATAGGCGCTGCCTAAGCTATTGTAGATATAAGCCAAGTCGGGCTCCAGGGTTACAGCTTTTTTAAGCACGGCAAGCGATTGCTTTGCCTTCTTGTCATGCACTGCCTTTGGATCGCAGATGCATTCCAACAGGTCGGCTTTCAGGAAAAGTTTCTTAGCGGTGATACTATTGAAGCGTGGATAATTAGCAGGAATGAGGGACAGAGCAAAATCCATTTTCTCGCTGGCCAAATGATAATCGGTTTCTTTCAGCGATTTGTCGTGCACCATGTATCGGTTCAGTGTTGCCTGAACTTCATCTTCAACATTGGCTACCAACACTCTTTTCATCTCGTTAATAAAAGGAATGTTTTGGCTATTGAGGCTGCTCAATTGTTTGTACAGGTCAAATGCGCTGCCCTTCTTAGGATGTAGCAAGTTCCCTCTTTCCACTGCCGACTTGAAATTACGGTAAAGTCTTTTGCTTAGAGTATCCAGGTTGGTGAACGCGCCCTTATTGGAAGCCAACAAAATGGAGGCATCTGGTTTGCTCTTCGAGATTAATTCAGCCACTTTGTTTTTGTCAACTCGGCTCATTTTGGAACCGAGGCTTCCCGAGATTACCGGATGTTGCGAATCAAACGTTGCCTTGGGCACTTCCTGGCTCAGGTAAATATTCAGTTCAGTAAGCGATACCCAGCCATCTTTGTCACTATCAGCCAAACCCCAAAGGCCGTTGATCAGATTGTAAGTAAACACGCCATGGCCCGAACCCCATTCACTGCTTTCGCCCGAAAGTTCTCCGGCTTGAGAAGAAAGTATTTTGGTTATGCTGCCCCATTGCTCATTAAGGGAGGCAGTGGTTTGGGTGGCCCCGGCTTCGCCCCCGGCAAGTTTGCCACTCCGGCAAGCATCGGTGATCAATATTACTCTCGCTTTGTTGGTGGCAACCAGCGTCTCTAAATAATCCTGCAAGTCAGAAAGTTTAACTGTACCCCCAACTTGATAGCCGGCTTTAGGACTGTCGTGCGCCAACAAGAAACCTCTTTGTCTAACTGTTTTGGTTTCTATATCCCCATGACCAGAGAAATAAATGATGACCTTATCGTTCGCTTTGGATACATCAATCAGCTCGTCAAGGGCGCTGTAAATCTGGGCGGCCGTGGCATCCGCATTTAACAACAACTTCACATCAGCACTATCGATGTTGCCTGCGGCCTTCGAAAGAATGAATTTATAGAACTCCATTGCGTCATCATCTGCATACTGCAATTGCAGCGCTTTTGGAAGTTCTTTGTATTCGGATATGCCGATGATCAGTGCACGGTTCTTATTTTGTGCATTGGTGCAAAGGGCAAAGCCTACCAGCAGCCACACCAAGCTTCTTTTCATCATGAAGGTTTTTGATTTCGCCAACTAATGTCGCCATTTTTTCTAAGAAAAGTTTTCAAACGTATCTTACCCTTGTCCGCATACCCAACTTTCAATCATGTTCATGCGCACAAGAGATCAAATATCTGTTTAAACGAAGTTAAGAGTCTTGAATTCATTTCGATTAGAAGCCTATGTCAAGCATCGTCTCCTGTTTCAGGATGCGCTTTGTAAACGTGACAGACATCGAGTAAAAGTTCGGGTTAGCACTGAAGGCTGATCCTAACTAGCTCGAGGTGGAAAGTTTTCGAATATCATCTGCACAGCCTTCTTTATCTGCTCTTCCATTTTTTCGGGCTTGGCTTCATCAATAAAATTTACGGCCCATCCCCTCCAAACAAGATTATTGGTTTTACGATCCATTAAATCAATGATCAATGTGCCTTCGCGATATTCATAAACATTAACGTTTCGATTTAGCCAATACGGCCCATAGCGGTAACCTAATGGGTCGGGATTTACAACCGTTCTATTCTCTATGATAATATGATAGTGTATCACCAAGTCGGAATTGGTCTCGGCATATTCATATCCCAATTTCTTAAGCCTCCATTCGACTTCCCTTCTAATTCGCTTGTCGTTTAGCTCATTGTAGTAAAGCGGATTATTTCGAGATTCAGTGAGGCCTAAGCTCGGCCACCCATACGTCTTATAATTCGAGATAGAAATATCACGATCATAATCGGAATAAATCTTCATCGAATTACAGCCCCAAAGACTAAGCGACAATAAATAGATTACTGCAATCTTTTTCATGATCATCGCTGGCATTTTAAAGACGAGCCGTAGAACAAATATGTGACTCGATGTGATAAATTCGAATGATCAGTTTCACGTCATCCAATGACTTGCGTCACAAAATCGGTCTGAATGTAATTCTATCTTCGTTTAACCTGATCAAGTTAAAGCAGAAATCAGATGGGGTGGTTTAAAAAATTTGCACATAGTCAGTTCAGATCACTGACTGAACATCTGGAGAACTATAGAGATAAGAAGGAGACAGAATTACTTCATAAGATTCGCGTTGACATAAAGAAAATAAAAGCATTACTCTTGGCCACCAATGCTTGTGTCAAAGGATTTAGAGCGCACAAGAATTTCATTCCATTTCGCACAATTTTCAGACGTGCAGGTGAGATTCGAGAGCCCGAAATACTTACCCGGCTGCTTTTAGAATACGGCATTCCGGGTGTTCATGATCCCAAGATTGACCAAGGCAATGAAAAACTAATTACCAGCTTTTGTAATGACGTGCCCTTGTTTATTGGCATTGTAAATGAACAATGGCACACCCTAAAGCCAGTGTTTAATGAATTGTCAAAAAAGCGCATAGTGCATTATCTGCGAAAGACAAGAAAGAAAATCAAATCAAAGCTTTATCCCAAAGCCGAAATGAATCTGATCCACAAAGTTCGAAAATCGATTAAAGGATTCATCTATTTATCAGAAGATCGTCAACCGAATAAAAAACTTGTTCACTTTTATGCAAAGGAAGCAGTCGCCATCGGTGAACTCCATGACAGGCAGATACTTCTAAATTTAATGGCCAAGGAAAATGGCACATCAGACAAGGCCTTAATTAAAAAAATCAAAGCCGAGTGTGTGAGCAAAAAAGGTGAGATCGTGAAAAGAGCATTAAAGTTCTACGAAATTTAACTAATGCTTGTATCGAACAGATTTCTACGGAACGTATACTTTATGTCGTACCATCTTCTCGGCAGATTCAATATTGCGGATGCCCTTTAGCAAAGCATCAGGATTAAACGAAATGGAGTCAATCCCACACTCTACCAGGAATGAACAAAACTCTGGATAGTCACTTGGAGCCTGTCCGCATAAACCAACTTTGAGTCCTTGATCGTGAGCACAGGTAATCAAATACCTGATCTGTTTCGTTACCGCGTCATCATTTTCGTTAAAGAGATCACTTACAATGGCTGAGTCACGGTCAAGACCTAATGTGAGTTGTGTAAGATCATTTGAACCAATTGAAAATCCGTCAAATATTGAAGTGAATTTCTTCGCCATTAAAATGTTGCTCGGTATCTCTGCCATCACATAAATTTCGAGCCCATCTTTTCCGCGCTCAAGACCATAAGACTTCATTACCTCTTGCACCCTCTCTCCTTCTTTCACTGTGCGACAAAATGGGATCATCACCTTCACGTTACCAAGACCCATTTCTTCACGAACTTTTTTTATAGCCAAACACTCGAGGCCGAAACCCTCGCGATAACGTTCGTTATAATATCGGCTGGCGCCACGGAATCCCAACATGGGGTTTTCTTCTTCAGGCTCAAACAGTTGCCCTCCGAGCAGCTTGGCATATTCATTGGTTTTGAAATCGCTCATTCGTACAATCACTTCCTTGGGATAGAATGCTGCCGCCACTAACGCGATTGATTCTGAAAGCTTGTCAATAAAAAACTTCTTTTTATCGGGGTAATGTCTTGTAAGCGCATCGATTTGCTTTTTCTCGGAGTTGTCGGGTAACTCATGATATTTTACCAAAGCCATTGGATGAATCTGGAGCGTGTTCGAAATCATAAATTCCATGCGCAGCAAACCAACGCCTTCATTCGGATAAGATGCATATAGCAACGCCTTTTGAGGATCAGCCAAAATGAACATCGGTTTCGTAAACGTGAATGGAACGGATTCAACTGACGTTTCAGTTTCTCTCCACTTCAATTCTCCTTGATAAATCAGCCCCTCATCCCCCACTGCACAAGAGACGGTGACCACTTGGCCATCGGTAAGTTTTTCAGTCGCAGTCTCAGTACCTACAACTGCGGGGATGCCGAGTTCTCTGGCAATAATCGAGGCGTGACTTGTCCTCCCTCCTTTGTTGGTGACAATGCAAACAGCTCTCTTCAGCAAAGCATTCCAATCCGGGTTTGTTATGTCAGCAACGATGATATCACCCGTTTTGACTTTGCCACTATCCGCCAGACTTTTTACAATTGAAACCTTGCCGCTAACAATACCATGACCAACTGCCTTGCCTCTGAGCAATGGAGTTTCGTCCGTTTCTAATTCATATTCCTTAATCGTTATTTTTTTTCCTTTGCCGTGAATCGTTTCAGGTCTGGCCTGTACAATAAATAATTGACCAGTTTCCCCGTCTTTGGCCCATTCAATATCCATTGGCAAATTGTAGTGCTGCTCGATGTCATAACACCAACGACCGAGCAGGTTTACTTCATTATCACTAAGGACAAATTGATCTCTTTGCACAGGGTTGGTTATTTGCCAAGTTGTGCTTTTCGTTTTGTCGTTTCCATAAACCAGCATTTGCTGTTTTGAACCCAACGCGCGGTAGACAATCGAATTTTCTCTTTTTGCTTCTATTGAATGTTTAAATAGATAAAACTCGTCTGTGTTTACTGCGCCCTGAACAACGCTTTCGCCAAGACCCCATGCACCGGTAATGTATACTATGTTTTGGTTTCCGGTTTCAGGATCAATTGTAAATGCGACTCCAGCACTGCCTTTATCGGATCTCACCATGACCTGTACGCCTACTGAGAGTCCTACCTTCAGGTCTTCAAAGTTATTATCGATGCGGTATTTAATTGCGCGATCATTGAAAAGTGAAGCGTAACATTTCTTTACTGCCAACAAAACTTCTCCAACCGGTACATTTAAGAAAGACTCATGCTGACCCGCAAAGCTGGCCGATGGTGAATCTTCAGCGGTTGCACTACTGCGCACGGCAACCGTCATGTTTGATCCATATTTCTTAACAAGCTCAGCGTGACTATCTTCAATTACAGTTTTCAATGATTCAGAGAAATCACTTTTCATTATGAGTTCTCTGCAGGTTTTTCCCACAACAGAAAGATTATCGAGTGAAATTCTATTTAGTTGACTCAACGTCTTTTTTAATTGGGGAAGCAATTCATTGAAAGTTAGAAAATCATAATAGGCGCTTACGCTAATGGCAAAGCCATCGGGCACTCGAATTCCTAAGCTGGAAAGATTGCAGATCATCTCTCCCAGTGACGCATTTTTGCCCCCTACTTTATCCACTTCTTTCATCGATAATTCTTCAAAAGGATAGATGAAGTTTTTCATAACGCATTTGATTTTGTGAAACATTGAGTCAAACGCATGCCCTGGCTGGCTTACTTATGCAGAATAACATACGGACGCGAGCTGCAGCGCAACAATTCTTTAATTACACTCTTGTGCAAGATGCGCTCTAAGATACTTTGATGATTCACCGACAACACTAAAAGATTATTTTCCCGCCAAAGGCTTATGTAATGCTCCAGGCATTCTGCAATATTTTTATAAGCAATTGACTCAAAACTGATTTTTACATCGGCCTTCCATTCATTAGCAATCTTGCTTTGAATAGAATCAAATTTAAGTTCTTCGCTCCTTGATGAATTAGGCAATATCGATACGAATCTCACGTCAGCGCCAAACCATTTAGCCAGGTTGTACAGCTGCGCTAGCGGTGGTTGGGGCACTTGCGAATAATCATAGGCGTAGGTCAATCTTTTGAGTTTGCCGTACTCAAAGTTTTCCGGAACGAGGAACAAAGGTGCCTGATAATTTTGGATGACTTTGATTAAATCAAATCCGGCAAAATTTTGAAATTCCTTTTTGTCCTGAGGTGCACCTAAAATTGTGAGATCGTAATTATCAGCTATGGTACTCAGTTTTTTTACATTAGTTTGGGTGAGTATTTCTTCAGCAACCCCACATAAAATGTTATAGTCACTTTTCAAAAGATCATGCATTTCACCTAGCATTTCTACGGCATCGCCTTTATCTTCTCTTTCATCACCAACAGAGACAGCCATTTTACTTTCGTGTATTGCCATTAGAACCAATTTCGACTTGGTATCTCTAGCCAATTGCGCTGCATATCGGGCAACGCGCTCAGACGAAATCGAGAAATCAACGGGGCAAAGTATTTTTTTCATATTGTTAAAAGTTTTTGATTATCAATTTCAAGCGGCTATCCAACCACCATCAACAGCAAGCGCGTGACCTGTCACAAACGATGCCCCTTCTGAGCAAAGCCAGATAACAGCAGCTGCTACTTCTTCCGGCTGCCCCATTCTGCCAACAGGTTCCATGCTTTCAAATTGTTTTTCAGCCACTTTGTCTTTGCCAGTAATACGATCGACCATAGCTGTTTTGATCACGCCCGGGCACACAGCATTGATCCGAATATTTTGTTTTGCATTTTCAAGCGCTGCTGTTTTTGTCAGCCCTACCACAGCATGCTTACTTGCGACATACGCTGGAAGACCGGTAAAACCCACAAGGCCTGCAATGGATGCACAATTCACTATCGCTCCACTTCCTTTCTTCAGCATGTGCGGAATTTCATGACGCATGCACAACCATATTCCTTTTAAGTTCACCGCAAGTGTCTTGTCCCAATTTGCTTCGGTACAGTCTTGCGTATTTGCCATAGTACCTTCAACGCCTGCATTGTTGAAAGCAAAATCCAAACCTCCAAAATGAGAGATTGACTTATCAATCATTTCCGCTACCTCATTTCCCTTTGAGACATCACACCTGATAAATATTCCTTCGGAGCCGGCATCCCTGATCGCTTTTAGTGTGTCGGGATCTTCCAACACATCTGCGATGATAACTTTAGCACCACGTTGAGCAAATGCAATTGCGGTTGCACGGCCTATCCCAAAACTTCCTCCGGTGACAAGCGCAACTTTGTTTTCAAAATTCCTTTCCATAATTAATTTTCCTTTGATGCATTAATGACTTCTCTTTAAACTATCAAATACATTTTGTTTTAATTGACTGAGATTGTTGGAGTTGTAGCTGCCCGAGATTTCGCCACTGATCAGATTATTATAATCCGAAATTCTTTTGAATTCATTGCGATCTTGCTCCGTACCCGCAAGCAGCAAGGCGCATTCATTGTTGAGATAACCTTTAAGCTTTTCATTCACTGACCGGAGAAAGTGATTGAATCTTTCTTTTTTCACAATGGATTTATCCTTCTCGAAATTCTTCAGTGAATACCCAAATGAATTTCCACGGCTTGATTTTGAATACTCATAATCGTCAACATTGTTTAAGGGGAAAATACCATCGATGATTTCTTCGGCCGACACATCGTGAAGTTTTAACAACGATGCTTTTTTCTGGCTCAAAGCCAAAATGTAATAATCAACTTTCTGTACCGTTTTCATGATTCGCTTTTTTTTGATTCACTTAACGAAAATAGCTTTTGAATTTCCTGGTGCCGATGACATTAAGCAGGGTGCTTAAGGATTTTCATCAGTGTAATAATGCGAGTTGGGATTCAATTTTAGATTGAGTTTTAATTCGATGAAAAGGATCTTATGCCCCATCGATTTTTCTGAGACGGCCTATCACGCGGTCTCCACGGCAGCAAAGCTGGCGCAGAAATTTGGAGCGCAGCTTAATCTCGTTAACGTGCAGTCTGTTCTTGAAACCACACCTGCAGAACTATTGTGGGGGAAGAAATTGAAAGTCGAGGCAGTGGCTACTCAGTTGGAGAACTTGAGCCATGAGGTTAGCCTTGCTTACAAAATATCATGCTATGGAGATGTTCAGTCTTCAGACCTTTCTTTGGCTAAAATTATGTCGGTGATCGCAAGCGATTACGATTTAATAGTGATGGGCACGAGTGGCTTAGATCAGGCTCATGATTATCTCTTTGGTACAAATTCTTACAGGGTGGCAAAAGAGTCGCTAGTCCCTGTTCTTTTGCTGCCTACGGATTGGGAACTTGATAATTTTTCAAACATCGTATTTGCTGCTGACTACTTTCACGAAGTGCCGTCACAACCAACACAGCTTATCAAGTGGGCGGAAATGTTGAATGCGCGAATCACCTTCTTGCAAATTATGACAAAAGAATATGGAAGTCCGCAAGAAGAAAAGCTAGCTCGCATTCAAATGCTTGTGAAACAATCGCTTGCCGAATTCTATTATGATTTCAAAGCGATTTATTCTGATTATCCAATCGAAGGAATAACCGATTACCTCAAAGCGAACGGCTGTGATGTTTTAGCACTGAATTTCAGAAATCATTCAATGGTTGAAAAGCTATTTCATAAAGATGTTGTGAAAAATATTTGTGCCATGGCTCCGTGTCCATTATTTCTTTTTCACTTATAAAAAATGATATGATGCCTATAAAAAAAATACTCTGCCCTACTGACTTTTCGGAGGAATCAGAATATGGTCTCGATTACGCGGCCCGTCTAGCCAGGCAATTGTCAGCGCAAATCAAGCTAGTTTACATTCGCACCTCTATCTGGCCCGAGGCGATTCAGTTAGCGCATGAAGCTGCTGAAAGCACAGAGGATATTTCAAATCGGCTGGAGGCATTCTGTGAAGAAACTGAACGTGAATTTGGCATTACGTGCACACACCAAATTCAAATTACCACTGACACGTTCGAAGAAACCATTGCTCAGCAAGCAAAGGAATGTGATCTGATCGTGATGGGTACCGGTGGCGCAGATGATTCTTACGAGTACATATTTGGCAGCCACACTTTTCATGTTATCGAAAAGACGAAGTGCCCCGTGATGGTCGTGCCCAAAGGATACTTATTTAAACCGATTCAGACATTGGTTTATGCCTATGACCCAGACACTAATCCTATTTTTCTCATTGATCAGCTTAAAAAAATAATTGAACCCCTTGGCACTTCCGTAAGAGTAATACATGTTGCTGAAGACACTCCTTCTCTTGACACCGAACGTAAATTAACAATACTACGTGAGGCGGTAATGACCCGAGCACCCAAAAACTGCGAATGGAGTTTTGATTCTACTTATGCAAGTGATGTGTCGTGGGCGTTGGATAAATATGTGAAAGCTCACGGAGGAGATGTGCTGGCGTTGTCATTTCATCAACGGCAGTTCATAGAGAAAATAGCAACACAAAACGTGGTGAAGCAAATGGCGATGACAGCCGAGTATCCTGTCTTTATTTTTTGGCGTTAGTGACGTTAGCTAAATTTCATTTCTTTTGCTTGGCCTCCTTTTCTTGCTTTCGAAAATAGCCACGAAACAGGAAGTGGTGCTTTAGGGCTTCCATATTTTCATTGAATCGCTTTGTACCCTGTTCTACATTCATGAAACTTGCACGGAGTTTTCTTTCCATCGTAGTATCTGCTACTAAAGTCCCGGCTGCTCCCTTTCCAGTTTTAACTTGCTTTAGAATATCATTGAGATTGCCCGTTAGCTGCAACGATTGTTTCGAAACATCCTCAATATTGGATACTGCCGTTTTTAATTTTTTAGATAAAGAGCTGTCGCTCAAAACTGCACCTGCCAACCCTTTGCCCCGCTGTACGTTTTTCAAAAGTTCTGAAGCCTGATCTACGGTTTCAGCAACCTTAAATCCGGCATGCTTTAAATTCTTTCCAGCATCTTGAAGATCACGTACTATCGTTGTATCAGAGAGCAGCTTCCACAACCCGTTGCTGTTGTTAATACGCTGCGTTATTTTTTTTAAGTCATTGCTGATGGCTGCCATGTTTTCGTTGGTGGTATTAAGTGTACGCAACATCTCATCTCCCTCAATAGGCCTCAATGAAGCAAGAACACTTCCTTCTTCCACTGGCAAAGAAGGCTCATTCAAAGAATTTATATTGATAAGCTTATTTCCCATTAAGCCATCTGTGCCCACTGACGCAATCGCATTTTTCTTAATATATTTTCGTACGCTCTTCTCAAGAATCATATTGACCCTAACTAATGTGTCGCTGATGATTTCGATTTTTTCAACTGTTCCCACGTCAATGCCTGAAAATCGAACGTTGTTTCCAACCGTCAATCCATTTACGTTTTTAAAGTTGGCGCTGACTGTAAAGGAAGAGCCAAACAAGTTTCTGTTGCGGCCGATCATGTAAAGTGAAAAGACCAAAAACACCAGGCCCGCAACAACGAAGGTTCCTAATTTTGCATTATCTGTTGTGTTATTTTTCATAGCTCATTCAAAAAATTCTTTAACCTTTTCGTCTTTTGCGTCTTTCAAGTCGTCATACTTGCCTTGGGCGTAGCATCTTCCATCAATCAACATGATAATCCGATTAGACGTGATGTTAATACAATTCATATCATGCGAAATGATGATAGACGAAGTGTTGTATTTTTTCTGTACCTCAAGTATGAGGTTGCTGATTTCGCGCGCAGTGATTGGATCAAGACCTGTCGTGGGCTCATCGTAAAGAATAATCTCCGGCTTTAGAATAAGTGTCCTCGCAAGGGCAATTCGTTTTCTCATACCGCCCGATAATTCAGAAGGCATCATGTCAATAGTGTGTTCAAGTCCTACATTGGCCAGCGTTTCGCGAATCAATTCTTCCGTGTCGCTATCCGATTGTTTTTTTATTTCGTGTCTTCGCAACGGAAATTCAAGATTTTCTCTGATGGTCATCGAATCGTATAGGGCATTGCTTTGAAAAAGAAACCCTATTCTTTGCCGCACCGTGTCCCACTCCTTTTGGTCAAATTCACTAATATCTTTTCCAAACAAATGAATGGATCCTGCTTCCGGAAAATACAATCCGATAATACATTTGATCAGCACTGATTTTCCGGAGCCTGATTTTCCAAGTACGGCCAGGTTCTCTCCTTTAAATAAATCCATTTCAAAATTTTGCAACACATGATTGCTGCCAAACGACTTATTCAACTTCCTGATTTCAATGACTGTGTCCTTTTCCATTTTATGTCAGACCCAATAAGTCCGCAATCTGCACAGCAATCAAATCTATAATAAAGACCAAAAGAGATGCGACCACTACAGCCGAATTTGCCGACCGTCCCACTCCCTCGGTTCCTTTGCTTGAGTTGTATCCTTTAAAACATCCCACGATGCCAATGGCAAAGCCAAAGAAGAAAGTCTTTGCTACCGAAGGGACTAAGTCACTGTAGCTAAGTGCATGAAACACTTGAGTCCAATACAAGTGCCAGCTAAGATTGCCGCGAATGTTCACACCGAGGTAACCTCCATAGAGTGAGATTGCATTGGATAGATTGGCTAAAATTGGTAACATCAACGTTGTGGCTAGCACACGGGTCACAATCAAATATTTAAAAGGGTTGGTACCCGAAACTTCCATTGCATCGATTTGTTCTGTTACGCGCATTGACCCCAACTCCGCCCCCATCCCGGAGCCAATTTTCCCCGCACAGATAAGAGCAGTTATCACAGGTGATATTTCTCTTACCAATGACACCGCAACCATCAGAGGCAACATCGATTCTGCTCCAAATTTTACCAACGTTGGTCGAGATTGAATGGTAAGTACTAAACCCATGATGAATGCGGTTATGCCTACCAATGGCAATGATTTATAACCAACCCAATAACATTGTCTGATTAGTTCGGCAAACTCATACCTCGGTTTAAAGCCTTCACGAAAAAAACGACCTACAAAACTGGAGATGCCTCCAACTTCTTCGAGAAACGTCTTTATGTTGATCCAGTTTTTCATACTCGCATTGAAAGCTCGATGATGATTATTGTCAGCTAACTTAGAAAATTGCTCAAAGTTCAATAATGACTTTTATCAAGTTATGGTATGAGGTAACTCGTAATATATTACACTACTAACCTATTACTTGGAGCGAAAAGAAGGGCAACAAAACAGACGATTTAGAACATTCAAAAACAAAAAGCTATGAACACAGGAAAAGCAATATTGGGCGTGCTCGTAGGGATTGCGGCAGGAGCAGCAATTGGAGCACTGTTTACGGCTGATAAGCAGGGGAAAATTTCAAAAAAGGGACAAGATCTTTCTGATGCCTTGAATGAAAAGATCGATCAAAGACTAGACGATCTCATCAATACGATTATGAACAGCAAAAAAAATACTAATGCTGTAAACGATGTTACTTCCAAACGCGAAGTAAAAGTCTGATATTTGAATACACCCATCAAAAACTTACGCCCATGAAGAAGATCCTGGTCCCATGCGATTTCTCTAACACAGCAATGCAAGCATTTAGGTTTGCGTGTGAATTAGCCTCCAAAAGCAAAGGTGAAATTTTTTTACTCCATGTAGTTGAAATGCCGGTACTCCCCTACTCACGGTTCGTACCCGTACAAGCGTATGAGAAGAGCTTTATGAAAGGGATCAAGGAGAAAGTAAACAAGAACTTTGAGGACATGAAAACGAAATGGGGCGGAAAGACAAAAATCAGTCTTTCAGTAGAATCGGGATCCGTCTCGTCTTCGATCCAGAAATTTGCCGCCAGGAAAAGAGTTGACCTTATTGTGATGGGCACCCACGGAGCCAGCGGGCTAAGAGAATTTGCGATTGGTTCCAATGCCGCAAAAGTGGTGCGGTCCTCTAATGTTCCTGTTATCGCGGTTAAAAAGGCAATGAAAGTTTCGTCTATCAAGGATATCCTCTACCCTACTGTTTTAGGTCCGGTATCGAAAGAAATGATTTCGTCAATTAAGGATTTGCAAAAGCTATTCAACGCCCAACTGCACATTCTATATGTGAATACGCTTACCAAATTCAGTACCGACCTTATCACCGGGGCAAGGCTAAATGAATTTGTAAAGCAGAATCGTTTTAAAAAATATACGATCAATATTTTTAATGACGTGGATGAGGAGAAAGGCATTGCCAATTTCTCTGGCCTGTTTAAAAATAAAATCATCGTCATGTCCACCCACGGCCGCACCGGAATCGCCCATTTGCTTATGCGAAGCATTGCCGAAGATGTGGTGAATCATGTTGACTGCCCGATATGGACTTATACACGGCTCTAAAAGGCTAGTTGTTGGGATTTGCCAATCTGACTTTTCTCAGCTTAGGTTTATTTGTAAGTCATTTTTCGCCAAGGGATCACGGGGTAATTTAGCTCTTACTTAATGTCAACCCATGAGAGCTAAGTCAGACAGAAAATTTCATGAGCCTTTCGACAGTGACAGGTATTTCAGGCATTTTAAACTTACCGTCTTGTCAGCCATTGTGATGGGCATTATTCTTATTATCGTTTTTGCCTTAATGATGTTAGGCGTTTTTAATTAATTGTGAATATAATTTCCAACATGACAAGCATTCTATTCCTGTATGAGGAACATCATTCTTAGCTTATCGATATGTTAAAATCTTTGTAAAAGTTGTAATGTCAAAACGATAACTAAAACTAATACTAATACTAATACACATGAAAATTCAGATACAGTCACTTGATTTTAATGCAAACAGCGCGTTGCTAAAACTGATCGAAGATAAAATCGAAAAAATTTCTCACTTCACTGACCGGATACTGGAAAGCAAAGTGATTCTCAAGCTAGACAAATCTGACACGCGTGAAAATAAGATTTGTGAAATCATTCTTGTGATACCTGGAAATGATCTCTTTGCAAAGAAGAGCGGAAACACATTTGAAGAGGCACTCGAACATGTGGTCAGCGCTCTTGAGAAGCAGATTATCACCTGGAAAACCAAATCGCACGATCGGCAAGTAAGAGCCACAAAGGCCTGACTTCTATTTCGAAAAAAAGAACTTGAGTTATTTGATATCTGTTCCCAAAAGAATTGATAATGTTTTCATTTCAGGATGTTGATCTGCAATCAACTTTGTTATTCCAAGAAAAGGGACGAATAGAATCATGCCCGCTACTCCCCACAAGAGACCCCCAACGATAATCGCCACCAACGTAGCCAGGGCATTAATCTTAAGTCGGTTGCTTACCGCAAGTGGGAAGATGACATTCGCTTCCATATACTGAACGAAACCAAAAATCAATACTACTCCTATCGGATACCAGATCGAATTAAAAGTAATCCACGCGACTGCAATGGGCAGAAGAGAACCTACCATAATGCCGATGTAAGGAATGAATGTAAGTATGGCAGCAGCAAACCCAAAAAAGATTGCGTTGGGAATGCCTAGGAGCAATAGCCCGGTACTGTTCAGTATGCCGACTGCGGTATATACGATGGCCATTCCCTTAATGAAATTGTAGTAGGTCGTAACCGTCAGGTGAAGAATGTTTCTGATGTCGTTCTTCTTTTCGTTTGAAAAGAGTCGATAGCCAACAGTCACCAGAAGGCCTCGGTAATATAGAATCAGCGCAGCAAAAACAGGGACAAGGATTAGGAGCGTTAATGTAAATGTGGACGAGTACATTACCTTAAATAAAAAATTTATCAGATGACTCGAAGATTGATTGACTGCTTGTGTCAACCACTGCACTTGTTTTTCTGGAGGTACGGAATATTCGTTGAGAATATTTTCGCTAAGCCTGGCGAATGATTCCATGAGTTTAGGCTCAATAAGACTCCATTCATCCCGGAACAAAGCAAATTGATTAACCGCCAGCCAAACCAGTGCCGCTGCCGGAATTAACAATAAAAGAAGGCTGAGGAGAATCGCCACTATTCGAGGCGCACCCTTTTTCTCAAACCATGAACAGATGGGGTACAAAACAAAACTTATGAGAAGAGCAAAGCTTAGCAGGATAAAAATATCTCTGCCGAAATACAAAATAGCAGAGATGAAGAAGATGTATTGAATGGCCTTCAGATATTTATCCTTCTCCCCTGATGTTGAGGTCAAGCGCATCTTATAATCGGTTTCTATTTTTATGACTCTAATTCACGAGATTAAATGACAGCCACTTATATCAAGTTACTGCTTTTTCGATTTAACGTGCTTATGTTAGTTCTTTTCATTGGCTTACAAGTCTAAATCTTTTTGATAGTTGAATGATGATAAGCGAAAGAAAACTCATCCCAATGGTGATTGTCCATCCCTCCAATGTCATGTCAGATATGTCAAGAGCCTTTCTTACAATCGCTAGTTGATAAGTTAAGAAGAGCAGCCCGAACGATACTGCAGTGGCATACCAAACATATTTATTAGTGAACACTTCATTTTTAAAAAGGCTAGTACTGCCCGACCCCATATTGAAGACATGGAGCAACTGCGAGATGATCAAAGTGAAAAATAAAATGTTATTGCAAAGTTCGGAGTTATGGGGGTCTGCTTTATGCAACGTGTAATGACCAATCAAGACTGCGCCTAAAGTAGTAAGCGTAATTACCACGGAATAGTAAATCATTGCAGCCCATCTCTTATTGTCAATAATGGGTTGGTTCGCATTAGCCGGTGGCTGCTTCATGATAGAAGGACTGCCGGCAGTAACTCCAAGTGCAAGTGCAGGAAGTACATCAGTAACGATGTTGATGTACAAAATCTGTAATGGGAATAATTGAAAGTGAAGGTTTAAAACTGTAACCACAGCAATCACAAACAGTTCGCTCATGTTGCACGAAAGCAAAAAGATCACAAATCTTCTGATGTTGTCGAAGATGACTCTGCCCTGGCGGATTGCCTGTACGATAGATGAAAAGGAATCATCTTTTAAGATCATATCTGCAACCTCCTGTGCAACCTGAGTTCCGCGCAAACCCATGGCTATTCCGATGTCGGCTTTCTTTAAGGCGGGTGCATCATTAACGCCATCTCCAGTCATACCAACGATGTGATTGTTTTCCTGTAAGAGCTTGACCAGGTCAAGTTTTTGTTTGGGACTCACACGTGCAAAAATCTTCGTGCGCAACCACGATTCTTTTTTTTGCTCATCGAGATGTTCATAATCACCCATTGCATTTCCGTGCATGACGTAATCCTGATCCGGTTCGAAAAGCCCAAGTTTTAATCCTATACTCTTCGCGGTGGCGGGATGATCGCCTGTTACCATAATCACTTTTACACCCGCAGACTTACAGTCTCGTATTGCTTCAGGCACTTCATTTCTCGGTGGATCCATCATTCCCATTAATCCAACAAAAATCAATTCCTCCGTAAGGATTTCGGGAATCGTTTCACTTTCCCTAAAGGCAACAGCAATAACGCGCGACCCTGATGAAGCCATCTCGTTTGCATCGGCCATGTGTCGAGTGCGAACAGAATCATCTAAAGGTGCAACTCCGTTTTCTCCCAATCCATAAGCGCATTTTAGAAGTACTTCGTCTGCCCCGCCTTTTGCATAAGTAACGAAATGACCGCTATGACTATGACAGGTCGCCATCATTTTGAGTGTTGAATCAAAAGGTTCTTCCATGACTTTGGGATATTGCTGGCGAATGGATGCAATATCTTTTTTACCAGCCATGACAAATTTCAGAAGACCTGTTTCGAGTGGATCGCCAACCTCACGCAATTCGCCATTGGTGGTAAAGATTTCTGCGGTATTACACAATGCCGATGCTAACTGAATGATTTCGTAATTGCGAGTGTATAAGACGGATTCTCCGCGATGTATGCCCATCGTTTGATTCAACGCATCGCCTTTAAATTCTAGTTCTTCTGAATTTACCCGAATGAGATTTACTTCAATTCTGTTTTGTGTGAGTGTTCCTGTCTTATCCGTGCAGATGACCGAAGTGCCTCCCAATGTTTCTACAGCCGCCAATTTTTTAACGATCACATTTTGCTTCGCCATTCGCAGCATGCCCTGTGCAAGAGCGAGCGTTGCAACGATGGGTAATCCTTCAGGTATCGCAGCCACTGCTAATGCGATCGATGTTTCGAGCATGTTCACAAATGGATGCCCGTACAATATTCCCATAAGGAAAATAAACGCAATCAAGACCACCGTTATCCAGATGAGTTTCTTACTGAATTTTTCAATTCTTTTTTCCAGGGGAGTGGCTGCTGCATCGGCTGACTGTATGAGCGTGGCAATATTTCCTAACTCGGTTTGAATGCCTGTGGCAGTGACAACTGAATAGCCGTTTCCTTTGGTGATGTTGGTACCCCTATATAATGTGTTGGTGCGTTCCGCCAATGGAGTTGTTTCAGGCAATGAATTCAGTTGCTTACTTACCGGAACGGACTCTCCTGTCAAAGATGATTCATCAACCTCCAGTTGAGAAAATGAGATGAGCCTTCCATCCGCTTGCACGAGATCACCCGCTTCAACAAATAAGATATCGCCAGGCACAACATGGTGAGCAGAAATTTCATGCAGTATTCCATCGCGCAGAACTTTGGCCGGAACGACAGTCATTTTTTTGAGTGCCTCCATACTTTGTTCTGCCTGATACTCCATGCCAAAACCAATGATTGCATTAATCAAGATGACTATGCCAATGGCTATCGCATCAAGATATTCACTGAAATACATCGAGAGGCATGATGCAATGAATAATAGAATGACAAATGGGCTTTTGAATTGAGAGAGGAAAATCGCGATAGCACTCACTTTCTTTTTTTCCTGAAGAGAATTCAGCCCGTACTTTTCAAGCCTACGGGTAACTTCACTTGAGCTCAATCCCTTTTCGAAGTTGCTGTTCAGCTCTTTTACAACTTCACGCCACTCCTTTGCATATGGATTCTTAAACTCCATCACTATTTTAAGACGATTTTGTTTTTCATTGCCATGATCAACTGCCTAAGTTCACTTAGTCTGAAAACAAGGTATCCTAAGTTGAAGATAGTTCAATGGTAAAAGTGTGATGGTTATCTTGAGAAAAAGATGAGTTTAGTCAGGAATAGACAAGCCGGGCCGGAGTTCATTAACCAATCAACCGAGAGATTGGCTGAACGGTTATGAAGGGTAAGGAACTTTGACAACATGGCGCCAAAATATAGTTTTTCGATCAACTTGTGAACTCAAACATTCGGCTTGCTGGTGAAGAACACCATAGTCGTTAACTTAAGGTAAAGAGAGAGTTTAATATTTGGT
>CBRFFM010000010.1:0-212709 GCA_967789005.1 uncultured bacterium
CCTATAAAAGACTCCTTCGCCTTTCCTTAAGTTAACGACTATGGTGAAGAACACCAACAAAAGGGCACAGAACTAAGAGAGATTTGATCGCTGCTGATCGATTACGGCCAATATGTTATATTTAAAGAGTGGCTGAAAGCAGAGTAACAAATCTAAAATTTAACCGATATGGCAAAAGGAAAATATGTGGACGGGTTTGTGATTCCCATTCCTAAAAAAAACACTGCGCAATACAAAAAAATGGCAGCCGAGGGAAGCCGCGTTTGGAAAAAATTTGGCGCTCTCGATTACAAAGAATGTATCATCGATGATGACAAGCCTTCCTTTGTCAAACTCACATTTGCCAAAATGGTGAAGACAAAGCCGGGTGAAGCGGTTTGGTTTTCTTTCATTGTCTTTAAATCGCGCACGCATCGCGACTCTGTAAACAAGAAAGTGATGGCGTATTTTGCAAAGAAGTATGGTCAGGACATGTCAAAGGCTATGCCTTTCGATATGAATCGCTTCGCTTACGGTGGCTTCAAGGTGATGGTTACATCCTGACATGCTTGTGATTGCAGAATACCATTGCGACATTATAAAATTGGAATCACTTCTTGAGTAGACCCCACCAATTTGATTATGAATAAGAACCAAGATTTGCACTACATCCAGCTGGCAATTGATTCTGCCTGCAAGGGTGTTGAGAATAATGAAGGCGGTCCCTTCGGAGCCGTGATCGTGAAAGAAGGTTTAGTAATTGGAGTAGGAAATAACAGGGTGACTTCATCTAATGATCCTACTGCTCATGCCGAGATCGTAGCCATCAGGGAAGCATGCAGACATTTAAATTCTTTTCAGCTGGAAGGATGTACGATCTATACTTCCTGCGAGCCTTGCCCCATGTGTTTAGGAGCAATTTATTGGGCAAGACCAGATCGGATTGTTTACGCCTGCACCCGCCAAGATGCTGCCGCCATCGACTTCGATGACGATTTCATTTATAAAGAGATACTTGTTCCTATCGATCAGCGGAAGATTCCGATGCAGCAATGCGCCCGAGAAAAAGGACTCGAAGTGTTTCAGCTGTGGAAAAGTAAGAACGATAAAATCAAATATTAATAGCGACAGAACACCTGACACTCTATGCTTGATAAATCGCCTACCAATAAGAAGGACACTCTAATCCTTTATGGATCTTCGCAATTTTAACTCGATAGTTGATCATAATCTCATGAGAACCATTAGAATATCGATTCAAAGCTGAAGTTGTGAGATCATAGGCATAGCCAACATGGAAGTTATCGTTAAGCTGTAACTCAAACATGGGTATTATAGAATCACCGAATCGATAGGAGCATCCAAGGCCCACTGCATTGTAGAAAACGAGGAAGGCGTTAAGATCAAATGTAAGCGGAGCATCGTCTTGATACTTTATTAAAGTAGATGGAACAAATTTTACAATGTTTGAAAGAACCTTGGTAAATCCTCCCATTAAATAATAATACCGGTGTTGCTTGGCTATGTTTCCAAAGTTTTCAAGACCAACTACTTTATTGTTCAGAATATAAGGCACCGATAATCCGACATAAAAAGTGTTCTGCCGGTAGAAGAGCCCCGCTCCTACATTAGGATTAAATTTATTTGCGATCAGCCCGCCTGAAACTATATAGTTTGGATCCTTTGGATCCAGCAATCCATAATTTGATCTGAGATTATTAAATCCTCCTTGCAATCCGAAAGAGAGCATTCCCTTCTTGGTGATGGGAAGCTTGTAAGAGTAAACTCCATAAAACCCAACATCATTGTGAATGCCGATCTGATCGTTAGACAATATGAATCCCAGGCCTACTCTGTATTTCCTAAAACCGGAGTGAACAGTCTGAGTAAATGTTTTAGGAGCTCCATCTAAGTTGACCCATTGGTTGCGATAGATCGCTGTTGCACTCAGCTGTACTTGAGTACCTGCATAAGCAGGATTCACAAGCAACGGATCAAACATATACAACGACTGCAACGGACGCTGCTGCCCATTCGCCCATGAAACTATAAGAAAGAAAACGATGCTCAGGTATCTATTCATGTGCTAATTAATTAACGGACAAGTTCAAGGTATCCGGCTTTAGGCTTCGTACCATTTCTCTTATCGATGATATAGAAGTAAGTTCCTTCGGGCAATTCTCTATCCGATAAGTAAACCCCCTTCTCTCCTAACCCATGGAAAAATACTGAAGTATTATTATATCCGTCTACATCATAAACCAGCGTCCCGCTCCTATTGAAAATTTTCACATTGTTGTCTTCAGGTGCTCCAGCTGCCCTCGTATAGTTAGAGATACAATCAATGGTGAAAATGTTATTAGCGTTCGGACTTGTTGGAGAGACCAAGTTGTATGGTCTGATCTCCGTTTCAATGGATATGTCACCATGATTTTCGCAGCCATCACTTGAGGTTACGTGCACGTGATACTTGCCCGGGAATAGATCCGGAGTTGTCGAAGGAGGCGTTGGGCTGAGTATAACAGGGCCTATCGCAATTACGGTCAATGTATCGATAGCAGGATTATCAGCGTGTGACCAAGCTATTTCCGTGAAGTCAACATTCACTGTCGGGTCCTGGTTGAGTGTCAGTGTTCCTGTTGGGCTTCCCGAGTCGCGGCAATAAGAAGGTGAACTTAGCAAGGTAAACATTGGCTGCACGTGCGTGTCAGGAACTGTTACCGTCTTCTGATTCTCACAATGCGTTACTTGATCTCTTGCAACTACGGTATAGTCTCCTGCTCCAACGCTTGGGTAAAAGAAGAAACTGTAATCGGGCGAAGGCTTAGTGTTGCTACCATTATACCATAGGAAATCGTAACCTACAGTAACTCCTCCAACAGTAGCAGAGACTTGCCCGTTTGGCGCTATGCAACTTGTCTGATCATGATCTACAACGGCTGTTGGTACAGGTGGCGTTACTTGATTGGTGGTAATCAGGCCAGTCTTGTCATCGAAGCATCCCGTGAGATCATTCGTTGTCCTTACAGTGTATGGACCTGCAAGCTGTCCTATCAACTTATTGTCGGTTTGCAATATAGAACCAGTGACTGTACCGCCTGCATACCAATCAAATGTATAGCCTTGTATTTTGCCATCACCCGTAGCAGAAAGCTGACCATTGGCAATTAACGGATCACAATTAGTTAACGGGTTATCCAGCGTAATTGCAATTACAGGCTTGGTTTGCTGCAGTTTTATTTCCAACGAATCTATAGTATAGCATCCTGTATTTAAGTCCGTCACCCGGAAAGTGTACTTTCCGTCTGTGAGTAATGGATTAGATGCCTGCGATACATCGTAACTAATTGCGCCCGGGGCACCGGTAATTACAAATGGAATGTTAGCTTGAACATCCGGAGGATTACTCAAAATCGGAGCCGTTCCTTTATACAAGTCAGTTACGAATGCTGTGTTATCGTATGGCAATAAAGGATAGGCCGGATCCAGAATCACTCTCACGTTAGCGTCACCATCATAAGGTGGTGTACAATAGGTTTGTGGAGATGAACCTGTTGAGATTGCCGGCTTAAACAACGGTGAATCATCAGGCACAATAAAGATTGCAGCCGAGGTACATGAGGTTACCGTGTTCGTCACTTGAATAGAATAATTTCCAACAACAAGATTTTGAAGCGTGTTAGGATTAAGCGTTGTTGACGGAGCCTGTGGAGGCGTAAATGCTGTACCTGTTAAATCAAGCGATGGATACCATGTAAAATTGTAATTGCCTGTAGTACCATCTTGCTCAATTGCACTGCCCGACAAAATCGCAGTACCCACAGTAGCAATGCAACTTATTTGCTTTTGCGTCTGCGTGATCGAAGCAACCGGGTAAATAATATTATCGGTCTTGATATCAAATTGTTTTGGATCAGACTGACAATCCGTTTGCGTGTCGACTACTCTGACAAAATGAACACCAGACAGCAATCCTGTAGTCGCTGTATTGCAACTGTTAGGGAGCGGGCCAATGCAAGGCAACGTTGGCGCTAATACATTAGATAACGAGCCTTCGTACCATGTGTAAACAAATCGTGGTGGTCCGAGCGCGACTCCAGTCACTTCGTTATTCGGTGGAATCTGTGGCGGTTGCAACGAAGAATTGAATGTGCTGCCCAAAGTAATTTTTGTTACTTCCGCTCCTGCACTTGGGTTACAGTCTTTTGGATCAACAGTAGCAACATCAATAATGTTAGGGGTGCTTCTTGTTTGATCCAATAACAAATTGAAGCTAGCAGCAAAAGGACAGCCCGTAACGGTATTGGTTGCGGTAGCAATATAAGCTCCATCCAAAGCTTTAGTAATAACACTCTGAGGTGTAGCATCTGTTTGGACGGGCGGTGTTGGTAGCACCGATGCAATAGGCGTACCATTTAGAGTCCACACAAATGTGTAAGGATCAACCTGCGACCCATTCTGCTCAGATGCTATTGCTGTTACCGAGCCATTGGCCTTCGCAACATTACAGCTTGAGTTAGCAATTGAAGTAAAGGCAACCTTTGGATACAAGCGCTGGTCGTCAATGTCAACTCGATAAGGAGCTGAAGAGCATCCTTTACCAGGGAATCCAATATTGCGAGTGGTGGTAACGTAATAGGTACCAAACCCGATGCCCGGAGGGTTCTGACCTACAGGAGTTACGTAATCCGTTTTATCAAGGAATGCATTTGACGAACCTGTAAGTATATTCGTGGTGACTCCACCGATCACTCGATCATAGGTGAAGTTAAAATCGCTCAAAGGAAAATCCGGAGGCAAGTTTAAATTGCTTTGACTCACTCCATTCCTATCAATGATTTTCACTTCCTTAACAATCAGGTTTCCATCAGGGCTACATAGCACTTGCGCTGTAGGCACAACCAATTGTGTAAAGACCGGAGTTGAGTTTTTGAAGATGGTGGTGCTTCCGTTTGATGAGCATCCGGTGACAACGTTTGTTACAGTAACTGTATAACTTCCATCCATCAATCCTTTCGGGTGATCATTATCGTTGTCGATACCTGATCCGTCATTTTCTCCGCCTCCAAAGCCATCACCGTCATTTGCAAGCGATGCACCTATGCCTGTGGCAGCTGTAGGCCATGTGTAATTGTAAGTGAACGGTGTTCCGGTAAGAGGCGCGGGTATATTCACCGAAGCGTCTGTTACGCTCACTTTGATCTCTCCTTCAAAGAAGGCCGGATCACAGGAGGTATTCGCCAACGGGGTAAGCGATGGCAAAGGGAATAAGCGTTTGTCAAGGATATCTACCTTATAAGGAGCAGATGAACAATCTCTTCCCGGAGCTCCAAGCACGCGCTTCGTAGTTACATAGTACGTTCCAAAACCAATGCCCGCAGGAAGCGGCTGAGTGACTGGAGTGATATAATCTGTCTTATCTAAGAATGCATTACCAGAGTTGGCAAGCACAGATGTGGTTGTCCCAACGATCACACGGTCATAACTAAAATTAAAGTCAGTCAGCGGGAAGTCTCCATTCAAATTGCTTTGAGAAACTCCAGCCCGATCTATGATTTTCACTTCGTTAACTACGAGCTTACCATCAGGAGTACACAACACCTGATCTGTTGTAAGCACCGATTGAGTAAATACTGGTGTTCCATTCTTGAAAATAGTAGTTGATCCAGTTGATTGACACAATGTTTGTGGATTAGTTACAGTAACAAGGTAGGAACCATCTTGCAATGCTTTCGGATGATCAGCGTCATTATCCACAGCGACCCCGTCATTTTCACCACCACCAAATCCATCACCATCATTATTAACTGATGCACCGATACCTGTTACAACAGGACCCCACACGTAGCTGTAAGCATAGGGAGTAGCAAAAGTGTGATCCACATTGTTTGCAGTCGCATCTGAAACTTTAACTTTTATTTCACCCTCAAAGAAAGCTGGATCGCAAGAAGTGTTTGCTAGCGGGGTAAGAGAGACAACCGGCTTGATCGATTTGTCCTGGATAACAACAGAGTAAGGTGCCGAGGCACAATTTGCTCCCGGGCTTCCGGCTTTTCTTCTAGCAACAACCGTGTAGGTACCCGCGCCAAATGGCTGTGAAACAAATGCCGCATCATAATTACCGGTATTCAGTATAGCTCCAGCCGGTGCCACTCCGCTATTCATGATCTCAATATGAGCATCACCTGGTCGTGTCCATTCAAATTGGAAATCGGTGAGCAATGCAGGAACTGTAGTATTATCAAAAGTAGTAGATGCACCTGTGCGGTCGTTAAGCGTGACTTTTGTAATAGTCAAAGTTCCATCAGGTCCACAAATGATCTGGTCTACCACCGACACGTTTTGCACAAATACAGGCGCAGCATTTTTTGTGATTACGGTTGATGCTAAAGTGCTACACTGCGTTGTGGAATTGATTGCTGTCAAATTATATGTACCGTCCTGCTGACCGATTAGAAAATCTTTATCAGGACCAGCACCATCATTTACTTCGTTGCCATTATTACTTACTGAGGCAGCCGGTGCTGTTACCCCTGCAGAAGCGGTCCAACTGTAGTCGAATTTATATCCTCCCGCAGGCACAGGCAAGTAAGTGGTTGCATCGGTAACTTTTATCTTAATCTCTCCCTCGAAAGCAGCGTTGCAAGAAGTATTCGAGAATGGAGTCAATGTAATAACAGGATTAATTCTCAAATCCTTGATCGTTACCGGGAATGCAGCAGATTTACATCCATTGCCAGGTGATCCTGTTTTTCTCTTTGCAGTCACTGTATAAGAACCCGCTCCAATACCCGTGTTACCCAAATCAACAACACTATAATTGCCAGCATTTAGAATGTTACCGCCAAGTCCAGTAGTTGATTGAGGACCAACACCTGCTCTCGTCCAGTCAAAATCAAAGTCAGTAATGGTGCCTTGGCCTGCCCCCGGAGGTGGTGGCACAAAGTCTTGACTGAGCCCTGTGCGATCATTCAACGAAACTTTTGCAACCGTCAAACTTCCATCGGCAGAACACAAAATTTGATCGGTAACAGTTACTGTCTGCACGAATACAGGTACTGCATTCTTAAGTATAGTCGCATTAGCAACTGCTTGACAGCCGGTCAAATTATTTTTGATAGTTAAATTGTAAGCACCATCAAGAAGCAGACTCGGATTGTCTCCGTCAGCATCTGCTCCACTTCCGTCTCCATCGTTCACTCCGGTGTTGGCAATAACTTGGGTTGCCGGAAGCGTATTCCATGTATAAGCATAAGTACCTCCATTGTTTGGAGCTGGTGTAGCATCGGTTACAATTATCTTTATCTCCCCTTCGCCAGGAGCTGTGCTGTTACAAGATGTATTACTAAGTGTGGTAACAGCCGGCACCGGGTTTACACTTTTGTCTTGAATCTGAATATTGACTGGCGCAGAAGTACATCCATTACCGGGTGAGTTCGCGATTCGAGTGGCAGTAACTGAATAAACGTCTGCGCTTATTCCCACGTAATTCACGTTATTAAGAAGTGCAGCGGCATTACCTACTACACCTACGGCTGTCCTTGTCCACACAAATGAAAAATCTGCAACAGGTGCTGCCTGAAGAACGCCCAACCGATCTTTATAGGTAATTCCTGTGATCTGAATATCACCACTGTTATTGCAGATGAGCTGCGGGTTAACAATAAAATTGTTAACAAATACGGGTGTTACATTTTTGATAATCGTGGTGTTAGAGACAGTCGAACAACCCGTCATGTTATTGAGGGCAGTCAACTGATAGTCGCCATTCTCCAAATCAGGGAATGTGATAACCCCGTTTGTATATGGATTAGTCACCACTGGAGTGGTTGTACTTGTGGTCGTCCAGGCATAATTGTAATTGTAAGGTGTTGATGCCGGTACGGTAACAGAAGCATCGCTTATAGTTACGTCTATTGAACCTTCAAATGCGGCTGCGCCACTACACGATGTATCGCTGAAAGGTGCTAGCGCAACGGTAGGATTAACGTGCTTATCGTTGATGTTTACTTGTATTGGCGGAGTAGCACATCCCTGGCCGATCAAATCTCCGGCCCCTGATTTATGTTTTGCAATTACATAGAACAAATCTGAGCCCATGGTCGGATATTGACCAGCAGCTGCTCCATCAGTCAATTGTTCGCCAGGTATTACTGTTGCTGCACCATCTTTTAATGCTGATGCATCTGCAAAGCCCGTTGGCACAGTTGCCCTAAACCATCTGAAGTCGAAATTGTTTGCCAAAGTTGGGGCAGCCGCTGGAGCGTAAGTAACATTGGCCTGACTCGTCAATGTACGATCGGTGGTGATCTGCGTTACGTTGATCGATCCGTCAGGATTACACATGAGCTTGTCTTGTGATGTGAAAGCAGTGATCGCCAATGAGAACTTTGAAGATGAAACGGTGTTGTTCGATTCAACTTTACAACCGCTTACCGTGTTTGAGGCCCTTATCAGATAAGTGTTATCGAGTAGAGCGGTAAACCAAGCTGTGGCAGGAGTTCCTGCTTTATTGTTGGCAGTCATGTTCAATCCCGCAGGATCAAGTGTATAATCGTAGGTTGCAATTTCTACTGCCGGGTCACTGATTTTATAAGATGCACCTGCTACAGCAAGCAAGGCATTCGCATTTAGGTCGAATGAGGTATTTGAGGTAATTGAAGCCACTGTTCCAAGCGATGCTCCCCCTGAATTAGTAATGGTTGAGCCCACGACTAATTCATTTAAAAATGAAGTACCAACGCCCGTTACGGTGGTTGATGCCATACTAGAGGTAATGGTACCAGCTCCAGTACGGCTGGACGTAGTAGTCGCAATCGTAATGCTTCCTTCACCAACGAGTGGATCGCATGATGTATTTGGAAGCGATGACAAAGTCATTTGTGGCGTGGCGTGTATATCTTGCACTACCACTTGTACAGCTGGTGTAGGGCAGCCTATTCCAAGACCAGCACTCCTGATTCCCTGCACATAATAGGTTCTTGTTCCTATACCAAGACCTGCGGTAGGATTTACCCATGCCGCGTAGTCGGCTTGATTCAGAGTTGCGCCAGCCACTCCTGCAGCTGTATATATTTGAGCTGTAAGAGCAGCATCTGTATACCAATGATAATTGTAGTCTACAATAGCTACAGGAGATACGCCTGTTACAGTAACATTTCCGCTGGAATTAGGCGAGCAGAAACTTTCGTTAGTTATATCAATATCGATAAGGTTAGGTACTTGCGGCTGATCAGGAATAGTAATGAAGTTATCAATGACACAGCCGCTGTTTGTTTCCTTAACCGTAATCGTATAGGTATCGGCACCAAAACCTCCGGTGAATGGATCTGCATTCACAGGAATAGAGAATAAATTTTTAGCAACTCCTTGGGCAACGGAGTAAGGATACAATGCAGGATAAGTTACAATATCGGTTGCCGGAACTGCGCTTGGCGCTGCTGTCCCTGTGATTCCGGTAATGGTGTAAATAGGAGCCACAACTGTCAGATCCGTTGGATCTTTATCTACTGTAATCTGAACTGAGCCATCCGCTGCGGCAGAGGGTGTACAAGAAGTGTTTGGCGTGAGTATTGATAAAGTTACTATTGGATTAACAGCATTCTTAACAAGAACTTGACTTCTTCCCAATGGACAAGCAGGAAAATCTTCGTCAGTCACCTGAATGAAATAAGTCCCATCTGGGAGTGCATTTTTAGTTAAAGGTGTATTGATTGGAGATGCTGGAAGGCTAGCCTCTAACGTACCCGTTGCATCATTACCTAAAAATATCTTAATGGAATAGCCAAGTACACTACCCCCTGCTGTTACACTCACATCTAAAACGCCATTGTCGATATCACATCTGGTGATGTCCGTAGGTGTGATTGTAAATTCAGGTGCACTACTTGTAGGAACGTTATCTGTTTTATAAGTTCCGCAACCGTCCGGGTCTGTCACTACGAGTGTGTAAGTTCCAGCGTTAATTGAATTATCTGGAGGAGCATGATTTATCCCAAGATTGGCGCCATTGTCTCCATAAATTTGGCCTGTACCAAAAGTTGGTGGATTAGAGAAAAAATTAATGGGTGCAGTGGCATTATTGGGTGATCCGATATACCATTTATAAGTATAAGCTCCAGCTGCAAGAGGAGTCACTGTCGGATCTAAACCGCCCATTCCACCTCCGCATGTGCCCGGCACAGGATGATATGCAATGGCGATATTGCTCTTGACAGTGTTATCAAGAATTTGCTGAGTAAGTGGATTAGACTCGCACGATGTATTTTTATCAACGACCATCGCTGTGAGATAACCCGGAGCCATTCCTGTATAGGCAACAGGCACTACATTTTGGTTTGTCAAAAATGTATATGTATGATTAGCAGCGTCAAATGCCGGAGGCTTTATTTCAGCGGGATCGGTCGGATACGAGGCAGCACTAAGTTGAGAGGTGAAGACGTAATAGATATCATAGTTAGTGGGAGCTGAAACGGTAATAGAAGCAGTAGCTGAACCGTTTGGCAAGGTACAGCTGGTTACAGGACCAACACCAATAAATGAAAGTGTAGGATTTACAATGAAATCCGGCAAGAACGTTGTCTGGGTTGTTAAGCAACGCGTAGTAGTGTTAGTAACAACAACAGTATAATCATCACTGACTAGCACGGGAGTTGTAGTTCCGTCTACTGTTTCAGCCAACTCAGTACCTGCTAAACCTGGGCCAACACCTAAATACCAATCAAAGGAATAAGTCCCTACGCCTGAGGTTTCAGCGGCTTGAATCTGACCATTAGGAGTTGCAGGATTGCAAGAGGTTTGCTTATTCAAAACAGTAGATGAAACAACAGGAGGTGTAAGCTGATCAACAATTACTGCTGTAGCAAGATTTGAAATACAATTGTCATTATTATTCGTTACTGTATTGCCAGCAATTGCTTTCACTTGAAGAGTATAATTACCAGCAGCCAGAGCAGTAATCTTATCTGAAGGGCCTACTGTACCGGCCGACCAGGTAAGAGTGAATCCGGTATATGGACTCGTAATTGTCGTTCCATGATAAGTGAATGGTGTCGCAGCATTCACAAACGCAGTTCCATCATAAGGCGCTGTACAATTGTTGTTAGGTGTCACATCAAGTGGCGTGATCAGAGGCAGTTGGCTCGCGTCTTGAATTGTAATAGTCTTGAAATCTCTGCAACCGGTAGAAGTCAGGTTAACTTCTACAGTAAAGTCTGCGGCACCTTGCTTCCCAGAAATTCCTGCAATACCCGTTGGTGCGGCTCCGTTAATTTCCGTGCCTGCTACTCCAACCGAACTTCCTGCATACCATCGATATTCGTAAGTGTCAACAGGTATTACAGCGGTAACTGAAGCAGAACCATTTGGTGTTCCTCCCGCGCAGTTTGTAGAGTTCGTTACAGAAGTAGTAATCGTTGGATAGGTAAGGAAATCTTTAATCTCCTCGGTAACAATAGCAGAAGTACATCCCAACCTGTCGTTCTTCACGGTAGCAGATGCAAAACTTTTTGGCTGGTTAAGATAAGTCAGGGAAACGCCTGTTTGCGGAGCTGAAACCGTTGACGTAAAAGCAACGGTATAAGTATCCCCTCCTAGCGCATTGGGGTCGGTGAGACCTGTTACAGTTGCCTTGCCATCTTTAGGGGCAATGCATTTATCATTATCAACGATAGTCAAAGTGAATGTCGGCAAAATGCTGCCGTCAACAACCGTTTGAGTGTAGCTATCCTTGCAACCTGTCTGGTTGTTGGTGGCCTGGATAGTATAGTTCTTTCCACCCTGAAGCACACTAGCCGATGTTGTTGATGTCGTACTTGTAATAACACTTGGAGCTACTACTGCCGGGTCGGTAACTAAATTTCCTTTATGCCAGTCGAAGGTGAAGGTGTTTACGCCAGCATTACTTACGGTCACGTCAACTTTTCCATTGTCAGTACCGGACACACAATTTGTTGACGGTGTAGGCGTAACTGAGAATGTAGGTAATGTAGGTATATCCTTCACGTCAACAATCACTGGATCAGAAGTACAATCAACGGAAGTAATTGTAACTGTGGCCGCATACTTTCCTTTACCAAGATTTGGCCAGGCATCCGTTACAGATGCAAAATTGAGGTCGGTATGATTGGCTGGAAGAATAAGCGCTGAGGTAATAGAGTTAACATCATACCACGTGTATGTAATCGGGCTTCCTGCAAGCAGCGGATGAGCTATTCCTGAAACATCCACATGGCCGTTGTAAGGAATGGCAAGTACGTTCGTACAAACAGTATTGTCATTCGGTGTAAGGGTGAACGTTGGCTTTTGACTCAAATCAGGAACTTGCGCGGTATTGTCGTTAACACAGCCCGTGCGGTTGTTAGTCACCGTTACTTTATATGAGTTCGGGGCGTTAGTCGGTCCACCGAGGTTGATGGCTGTAGCAGTGGTAGAAAAATTAGTGATGTTATTATTGCTCGCGTTTACCGCGACAGTTGGAGCTACTGAAGTCCATACAAAATTGTAATCATCGGCAGGCAAATGGGTATTATTCGTAATTGTAGCTGTCGCACTTCCATCAGGAGTAACGGTATTTGTACAATTATGCGAGCCGACAGCTGCAAGTTGAATAGCCGGTTGAATCTTTTGATCAGCCACCATGTCGGTAGCCAAGGGTGAAAGACATCCTGTCTTAGTATTCTTACCTGTTACAGAATATGTTCCGGCATCCAACTTTGAAAGTGTTGCAAGTGAAGTTGGTGATGGCTGTGGAGCATGGAGCGTTGCTGTTGTGCCTCCATCGTACCACGTGAATACATAGTCAGTTGGGAAAGTGCCAACGGGTTGCGCAACAGAGAGAGAAACGGTTATACTTCCTGCAAAACTTGTTGACGGGCTACAGATATCATTAGGCTGCGGGCTAGTCAATAATATGGGCGCCACGCTTATGTCTTGAACTATAGCTGTAGAATATGCAGTACAACCTGTTCCTGAATCGGTGACCAGTGCAGTGTAAGAATGTGGCGCACCTGTTGGGCCGCCTAGTTTAATCGCAGTGGCTGACTGACCATTGTTAATAGCTGTTGGAACTGTAGGGAACGCTCCAGCAATCGGGTCTCCGCTTCCCACATACCACTGATAGGTATATGGACCTGGTGTGCCTGCAGCACCAACAGTTGCTGTGCCATCTGGCGTGAGCGCGTTGTCGCAATTATTAGAGCCCGTAGCCGCTGGAGTCAAAACAGGAAATACTTTGTTGTTGCCTACGTTGTTGTTGGAAGCAGCAGAAATGCATCCAGTTTTTGTGTTTGTAGCTATTACTGAGTAAGAGTCAACATCAAGTTTGGTAAGTGTAATTGAAGCACCAGATATAGTTGTAACCGGGCTTCCTATTCCAACCCCGTTTTTAGACCACGCAAAAGTAAAATCAGCCGGGAAGTTGTAACTGCCCGCGGGGTTGGTCCATGTTGCGGTCATCGTTCCTTGAAATCCAAGGTTAGTATCGCAAACACTATTAGGAGTAGTAGAAGTACCAATTACCGGCTGAACACTAACATCCGGAACAGATGCGGTAGTGAAGTTGGTACAACCTGTGATAGAATTTGTCACCAAAACGGTATAGCTGTGAGGAGCGCTTCCCGCGGGTATGTTAGGACCACCTACCTTGATGGCTGTTATTTGATTTCCATTATTGGGTGCAACTGGGAGTATTGTTAATCCTGCAGCGATTGGATCTCCGCTACCTGTATACCACTGTTGTGTAAATGGCCCGGGGTCCGCTAAGGTATTGGTTACACTATAGCTTACTGTACCGTCAGGTGTAAGAGCAGCATCGCAATTGTTTGATCCCGTAGAAGCTGGTTGCAATACAGGGAAAATCTTCGCAGATATAACATTGTTCGTATAGAGCGATGAAACGCAACCGGTCAGCGTATTGGTGCCTTTGACAGAATACGTTCCTACATCGAGTGTGGTTAGAGTAGCAGCTGTAACCACTGGGGCATGAGGAGTGGCAGTAGTGTTGCCGTCAAACCATGCAAAGGTGTAATTACTGATATTATATCCTGCAGGAATGTTAGTAACATTAGCAATCATTTTGCCATTATAACTGGATGCAGGAGAGCACATCGAATTCGGTATTGTAGAAGTCGTCAGTACAGGTATCACACTCACATCTGAAACAGATTGAGTAGTAGTATTATCACATCCCGATGAAATATCAAGAACATAAACAGTGTATTGTTTATTCGGGCTATAAGGCCCTCCTACCTTTATTGCCGTAGCTGACGTTCCATTGTTAGCTGCAGCAGTTAAAGCCACGGAAGGAGCGACAGTTGTGCTACCTTCATACCACTGATAAGTATAATTGTGGCCCGCCTGAGCATTGGTTAATCCAGCCGTAACCGTTCCATCAGGAGTTAAAGCCGGATCGCAGTTGTTAGAGCCCGTTGACGTGGGACTTAGAATTGGTTGTATTGTGGTCTTTAGAACAGTTTTTGTCTGCGGCACTGAAGTACAGTGCAGGTCTGTTCGCGTAACGGTAGCAGTATAGTCTGCATCTTTTAGTCCCGAAAGCGTTGGTCCACCAGAAGTAGCCGGGTTATGGGCTGTAGTTGTGGTCGTTCCGTCATACCAGTTGAAGGTATAATTAGGATCGGGCAAAGTTACCGCACTCGTAACTCCCCCTTGCGTAAACGTCACAGTAGCGGTTACTGAACCGTTGTAAGCAATAACAGGGTTCGTTTTGGCTGCATCACATATCGAGTTTGGTGACTGACTTAGAGTCACCACTGGCTTATTTACATCCTCTATAAGCGTGAGCTTATTTGTGGCAGAACAATTGAGTGGCGTGATAATTTTGACTGTATAAATTATTCCACCACCTTTCGCATTGTTAAGTGTTTCTCCTTTCGCTCCAGAAACAGTTTCAGGGCCACCGGCAATTGGTATTTTGTTAGCAGCTAAAGTATTGTCACCTCGATACCATTCAAAAGTAAAATCTGTTGGACTTGTATATCCTGCTGCTACGCCAGCGGAAGTAAGAATTCCATTAGGTTGATTTGCATCACAAGAAGTTTGAGGAGCAACTTGAGAGATTGAGGCGCTTGGAATAACTGTGCTTGTGGTAACCTGTGTAACCGGGGTAGTTGTTGCAATACACTTGGTAACGTTATCCGTAATTACTGCTTGATAGTAGCCGGCAGCAAGGCCGGTTCTCGTTTGCCCGGTGCCGTTCGCAGCTGGTAAAATACTGCCTCTGGTACTCGTAGCGAAATTATAGAAGTACCAATCAAATGTATAATTGGCCGGATTTTGAACCACTGCGTTGATTACAGCATCGGCCGTGACTGATCCACTATTAGGATTTAGACAGTCGACTACGTTTTGAAGGGTACTCGCTTGTGCATCGGGGTAACTTGGTCCGCCCACTGCCTTTTGTGGTCGAACAGGATTCGTACAAGTACCTTTTACAATCTGTACCACATACGTGCCCGCAAGTAGATTTTTTGCATCAGCTCCAGAAACTCCGATTGGATTTAAGGCAAGATCTAACCAGGTATATGTATATCCAGTAGATCCATCATCTGGCGAAATTACTAGCTCACCATTGGCTGGAGAGCAAAGGGTTTGATCTGAAATCTTGTTAATCGTGAAATTAGGGAATGGAGGATTAGACCTCGTTATTGCCCCAGGAATAAGGGTACTGCTACATCCCTTCTGCGTGTTAGTAACTTTTACATAATAGGTTCCCTGGTCAAGGTTTGACAGATTATATAGGGTTGCACCTGAAATCGCAACTGAGCTAGCATCATACCATTGGAATGCATAAGGACTATAGTCTACCACCTCTACCCCGCTAATATAAATTCGGCTTCGCAGCTGGCCATTATTACCGACAGCGTAAGGCGGGCAGTTTAAGTTATTCTGGACGACTTCAGTGGCTACAGTAAATGGTGTAGTCCCTACTGTAAATTTATAGATTTTGGTTTTAATGGAGCAGTCAGTTCCAATCGCATCCGAACTTGTTATCGGCAACGTGGCTCCATTGTTGTACATGACTATATACAGGTCAAAGATGGTACCCGGTCCGTTAAACGAATAATAGGGTGACTGATAGGTCTGATCCACACCCAAATTGGTGATGTTCATGGTGGTGCTGTAGAGCTTTACTGCAGATGTGCCCACCCGTGGATCGCCATTGAAGAAACTTATCGCCACATTATCTGTGAGACCAAGGTTACCGTTGTTGATAATATTGAAGCGGACTTGTATTCCAAGGTTACCGCATATGGGTGGAACAACCTCAACAGATGGGGTGCTCTTGCTGCCATCAAGATTTAAATCTACGGTACCATCTTCCTGCAAGAATCCTACGTTCGGTGATGGAAAAGTGGGGCAGCCATTTACCAGGTAAGGCACCTGATCCATAAACAAATTGAAGGGTCGCGGGTCAGTTATGCCGTTTGAGCAAGTGCCGCTAAAGGTGAGAGTCTGGCTAACTTGAGTTGTCGGCAATGTGAGGTTATCAAGAATATTCGTTACGTAATAAGGGTGTTGGTTCCAAACCTTTCGCGTGGGAAGCCAGGTTTTGGAGTCGGTGTAATAGAGTTGAGTTTGACCAAGTGACTGCTGCTGAGGGGTGCTGTTGCTTATGTCAAACACACCAAAGTTGGTATAACATGTCACGCAAATATCCGTTGCTCCGTCACCGTTTACATCGGCAATAATTGGTCCTTCTGTAAATGTGTGCGATGCGCAATCGGCACTAAATTTTGTTGTTGCTCCTGTTTGCCCGTCACATACTACCAACGCTTTGGTATCGCGGTAAACCACTTCCGGCTTTCCGTCATTATCAAAATCATAGCACGTGAGACTTAGTATTCCGGACAGCGCATCATTTAACGAGCGGCTCCATTTTAGGCCTAGCGTACCGGTACCATCCAGCCCCAAACAATAGAGCTTCGTTCCAGAGGTAAAGAGCGCCTCTAGTTTATTATCACCTCCCGCAGGGGTGGTGATCACATCATATAGATTAATGCGGCCTGTTCCCCAAACCCAACCTAGTGCCGGATAATTAGCATCAGGAGGAGTATAAGTTTGCAGCGTGTTTTTGCTTATGTTCCAATAATAAACAGCTGTTATGTTAGTTCCGCATGGTGACGCCTCGTTACCCGAACAGTTAATAGATCCTGTCATGAAGACATCTATGTTGCCGTCAAGATCAACATCGGCTACGCTGGTGCTGCTCGCCTGATCAACACCATATTCATTTACGTCATTATAACCTTTAGGATAAAACTTCGTGGCTGGAAAGTCTACGTTCATGTCTTTCCACACAGTGAGTGAACCGTTACCATCTGTAGCGCTCCTGCTCGACAAGGTGGGCACCTTGTAAACAAAATTTCCACAGACTAATTCAAGCTTACCATCTTTGTCCATGTCGGCTGCTACAGGTCCCGCATTGATTTGCGTATCCCATGTTCCGCCTCCATTGACTAACCGATAGCCAGTCTCAGCTGCAAATATTTGATTCCGCAAGTAAACTTCAGCTTTGCCATCGCCATTAAAATCAGCAAGGCCAATGCTACCGGGCCTGTCGGTTCCTAGATATACCGCAACATCCTTCCCTGACCTTGTCCATAATGGCTTCAAGTTCCCCTTACCAGATACATATTTAAACCCGCAAAGCCAGAATTCGGTAGGAGGATTGTTTGGGCTTCCACCGCGTCTGCTGGCAATGACAAAGACCTCCCCGATTTTGTCACCATCAATATCTGCTATGGCGGTTTCGTGTTCAAAGACGTAGTTACTACCTGCGTCTCCTCCTGCATTCTTAAATATATCTGATCCTGGCGAGGTAAAATCACTCATTACATCTCCTGGCTTCCAACTTCCCGTGGTGGTAGTAGAAACAATCTGAACGGTGCTATTCCATTTTGAAGTCACCGCCACATCAGGCACACCATCACCATTCATATCGCCCACAGAAATGTGCGAAGGAGTATCGGCAGTATTCTGACTGGAAGCTGTTTTGCTACTTACACCTGTGAAAATATTGCTGCCGGGAGGTGGATTGAGTGATGGACATTGGCCACCTGTACCAGTGATGCTCAAACCATAATAATACGCACAGTCAGCATCGAATGAGTCATTTACACCGTCACCATCATTGTCCAGTCCGTCAAAGCAGTTACAACCTTTTTCAATATTTGCTGCATAGGTACAAGTTACCCCCGCTGGGCTAGGGCAAACTCCCGCTACCGGCTGGCAGACGGTCTGCGCAAACCCTGCAAAAGAGGTAAATAAAAAGAAACAAAATAGAATTAGCCCTCTGTAGATCTTCAATGTATCTGTCATCATTTTCCTTTTTGTCTAACTAATAATACACTTCCAGTAGTGGGTTTGCTCTTGGAATTGCTGAAGACATAATAGTACACGCCCTCAGGTGCGGCTGTACCATCCCAGGCATTGGCAGAAGTGTATCCTTTCTTTTGAAACACTTGGCTACCATGCCCATCGAATATGGTCATCACCCAATCTTGAAGTTCGGTATTTGCATCGATTTCCGGAATTATCCAGGATTCGTTTATACCATCTCCATTGGGTGAAAAAAGTATGGGAGGATTTATCACTGCCCCTCCAATTTCAACTGTAATTGTAATTGATCCTGTTGCATCACATGAACCCGCCTTTTTAGCCACGACATTATAAAGAGTGGTCACTTGAGGTTTCGCAACTGGGTTGAATATCGTAGAGTCGGTGAGCGTTTTGCCGGGGCTCCATAGGTAAGAATCGGCTCCCGAAGTAGCGCTCAATTTTACCGTGTCTCCGAAACTAATCCTTGCTTTAAAGGAAGTAATTGTAAAGGGGGAAATAGAAGGTTTGGCGGCAATGGTGAGTGAATCTTTCCAGGCACATCCATTGGCATCTACTGTATTTACTTTGTACTTGGCCGGTTCAGTAATTATTACGCTGGAGGATGTTCCGGTCACTCCTACCCAATCGATGGTAGTATAGCTTCCAGTTATGGAAAGTGTTGTTTGGTCACCAGAGCAAATCGGGTTAGCCGTTGTCTGAATTGTCGGAACAACAGGAGCGTTTACCGTAAGCGGCTTGGTTACATTATTTGTACAAGTGCTAGCTTCAGCATAACTCACCTTGAGGTTGGGAGCAAAACTATTGGCAGTAGCATAAGTGTGAGATGGTGATTGAACCGTTGATGTGGAGGCATCGCCAAATGACCATAAATAAGTTAAGGTACCTCGACTGTCCTTTGTTGATAGATCAGTAAATGCAATTGCAATGCCCTTGCACGATGGCGTTGACGTAGAGAAATTAGCTGACGGAGCTGAGAATACTCTCACAGTGGTCTTAGCTGTTTCCTGACTGCAGGTAGAAGATATACTTGTAACGGTTGCACTATAGTCACCTTCGCTGGCGGCAGATAATGAAGTTAATGATAGTGACTGTCCTGTCTGGCCTATAATTGCGCCAGTACCTACTTTATTCCATTGGTAGGTAAAACCTGCAGTGCTTGGCAGATTCAATGTAATGGTTGCTCCTGCGCAACCTGTCGCAGAAGGTGATGCAGTAATAGGCATCACCGGTACCGAAGCTACATCTAGTGTCTTGGAAACAACATTACTTGAACAACCATTGCTCAACGTGACCTTTAAAGTATAAAGGCCCCCAGTGAGTGCGGTAACTGGGGTGATCGAAGGGTTTTGGGCAGTTGAAGTATAACTGTTTGGTCCTGTCCAGGCATAGGTTGCGGTGGCAACAGGCGCTGTAGATAAATTCAAAGTAGAACCAAGGCAAGGAACATTATTACCAATTGCAGGATCAGTTGGAAAAGGATTAGGATTAGGAGCAAGCACATAGTCTGCGGAAATATTTGAACAAGTAGCATCAAACGTTCCTGTTTCTGTCACAGTGTAAGTACCGGATGCAGTGGCACTAAAAGTATTCGCATTTACACCTTGAGAAACTCCTCCCAATTTCCAATCAAAGGTTACGCCCAGCGCAGGTTTGGTAGTCAGTGGAACAGTTTGACCAGAGCAAATCATAGCTGACGGGGCGGTGATGACTGGATTCCAGCAGTTGGCATTCCTTAATACATTTATGGTATACACAAGACCCGACAGGGGGAAAGAGGTATAGACAATATCAGGTTTTCCATCTCCGTCATAATCACCAACGCGAAGGTTACGCGAAAAGTAATTGGGAGTAGCAATATCTAATTTTGTGAATTGGAGAGGGGAATCTTGTCGCAATACATTCAGCGTACTTGCATTTTTGTTTGCCACAATAATATCCGCATCACCATCACCATCAACGTCACTCAAATCCACACCCCAGGGGCCATTAGCTGTTGCTATTGTTGTTGACCCTGCAAATGAAATATTACCTGATGTAGATTGATTTAGCCAGATCTGTATGTTGTTCTCAAGAGTTGCCGTGGCAACCAAATCGGGAAGGCCGTCATTGTTCAGATCGGAAGCGATGATATTATTAAAGCTTCCTACTGCTGTAATTTTTAAAACCGGAGCAAAGCTGATATTGCCGGTGCTGGTATTCCTGAAAATATAAACGTTTGGGTCTTGAAACTGATTTACGACAATGTCGGCCATACCATCTCCATCTACATCTTGAACATCGCAACCGTAAGTACTACTAGCTCCAGTCACAGTTAATTTCATTGGAGCGCCAAATGAGATCGTGCTTACTGAGCTTTGGTTAGGAAAAACATAAATCTCGTTATCCACAGTTATATCTTTCAACGCATTGCTCGAGATAATCTCTGGCTTACCATCCCCATTCAAATCTCGAATTTGTATCCTGAATGCATAGGCTGTCGTATTTGTACCAAGAATAAGTTTTGGCTGAGCGGCAAATGCAAGTGTACCAACAGTAGTATTTGTGTTCTTCAAGATGAAGATCTCGTTACGGGTATTACCTCCTCTCGAAGCTACAATGTCTGGTTTTCCATCACCATTAAGATCTCCACAGGCTACGTTTGCTGTTGGAGCTCCAACAGTAAGAGCGGTAGCAAGAGCTACATTCCCAGAAGTTTTATCATACCTGGTAAAGTTGATGTTACCAATACCTGTGCTTGTGTTTTGATACACGATAAGGTCAGTAATTATTGCCGTGGTAGTTGGTCCTCCTTGCGATGCCACAAGGTCAGCCTTGCCATCCAAATCTAAATCGGAACTAGCAACATCGAACAGCTCATTGGAGCTGTTATTGTTGGTGTAAGCTACTGTGGCCAGGGCTTCATTAAACTGTTTGCCACCATAACTGGGCAGGAATTTTAATCGTGATTTAGCCGAAAGATTATTGCCTGCGGTGATATTAATTACCTCAACATTTGAAAAGCGCGCGCCCGGAGGAACTTGAACTTCAAGTGAATAAATAGTGGCGGCCGTTACAGTCCCTTTCACGTGATCAAACCAAACAACATTATTAGTTAACGTTGTGCTGAATCCGCTGCCAGTTATTACAATTTTCTGGTTTGGCCCAGCATTCACAGGCTGAACATCATTTATTACAGGAGCTTGCGCAAAACAGCCCACTGTTATCATGGACAGAATGTAGATTAGGCTATATTTCATTACTTGTGAACGGTTAGTAACCATGCATCTCTAAAAATTCTCAACTTCCTGTACTTATCGCGTTCTGCTTTTGCTTCATTAATATCATTGGTCTGTGCTATGTAAACATACCAGATGCTTTTTTCGGTAAGGAACCCGAAATCGGAGGTGAACGCCATTTTATTGAGGCCACTGCTGTAATGTTCAGCATTAGGGCGCCCTTTAAACACTCCAACGATAACATAATCACCGTAATCCATTTCTTCCTGGTGACTTCCTTTCTTTACAAATTCATGTCTCTCAGCGTGGGGGTGAACTACCTCACCGGTATGCTCTTCGGTGGGGTTATCAGCATGTTGTTCTAGTCTCTTGATCTTTTCTTGTTCTTCTACGTGCTCGGGGTCAGTAGTAGCCTTTGTTTGTTCGGCAATCAAATCAGTATGAGCTTTCATTCGAGGTCCTCCCCTGGCGGTGTCCTTTTTCTGAGGTATCTGCACAAAAGATGTTACCTCTTCTTTGGGCTCTTCCTTTGGAGGAACTACATTCTTCACCACTTGATCTTTGGGTTGCTCCTTTGGGGGTACAACCACTTGATCTTTAGGCAGCTCCTTCGGAGGAACTGTATTTTTTGCAAGCTTAGCTTCTTGAGCAGCTTTTTGCTTAGCTAACAGCTCGTCATGTTTCTTTCTATCGTCAGCAATTTTCTTCTCAAGTATCTGCTGCTGCTTTTTCTTGTCTGCTAAGATTTCAGCTGAAGATTTCTTGCGCTGCTTCTCCTTGTGGGTGTCTACAAAAGAGTACGCGTTAACATCTTTCTTCTTTTTTCCTGTTAAATACCCTAACTGGACCTCGTATGAAGGTGAAGGGATTTGATTGGCTCCTGCGTTCTTAATACTATAAGAAAAGCCAACCGCGAACTGATTCTGAATTTTAAATCCGAGCAACCCGGAAATTCCAAATTGTTGCTTGTAAGATGCACCAACCCACATTACATGCTGGAGGTGAAGTATCGCAGCCGCCTCCACCTGCGAAGGCACTCCATCATTGAGCCTATATATTAAGTACGGCTCGAAAACAGTCTGATCTTTATTAAAATAGAACCGATTACTAGCATGTATAATAGTTGTTTGAAATGGCTTTGTAGCTGTGACGGTAAAAGCATCTTTACTCAAATACATTGGTTGAAATATATTGGGCAAAGCCAGGCCGATATGGAATGTTTTTTTATGAAAGGATATTCCAGCATTTCCCAGTAGAGTGGAGTTGGCATTACTAGAGGCTAAACTTGCAATTACGGGGTCACTGATTGATCCGATATTGGAGAGGTCAACACTATTATGTCCATAACCAGCCGAAAGACCGAATCTGAAGAAAGTTAGATTATCAATGGTGGCCGTATATCCAATGGTGGCCATAAATGCAGAGGTATTTACAATTCCTCGTTTATCACTGGTTAAACTAAATCCTAAGTTGAGCTTCTTACTGAGAGGCGTGTGCATTGAAAAATTGCCAATCGTAGGCCCTCCTTCTATTCCAGACCATTGCTTACGATATCCCACAAAAAAGGCAGGCCTACCTTCAACCCCCGCATAAGATGGGTTAAGTGTATACGGATTAATAAAAAACTGAGTAAAATTAGAGATGTCTTGACCGATTGCAGCCACCGAGATCGTTACAAATAAGAGCACTAATAGACACCTCATAAAGACTCGAAAGTAAAGTATAATATACCTATTGACGCTAAATTTAACGATAAATCGCGGATTTTCACGATAAAATTATTTAAACCATCGCTCACATTAGAAGTCTTAGGGGAATTAAAAACCAAATACTATTTATGAGAAATCAGTTTACATCGATGCTTAGTTGGTTGGTAGGCGGAATGATCTTCTTTTTGATGAGCTGCAGTAGTAGCGATGGCCCTAAAAATGCTTACCTCGAAGTGAGACTTACTGACGCTCCTGGTGATTATCAGGAAGTGAACATTGACATTCAAGATGTTCAAATCAATTCAGACGCAAACTCAAACTCCGGATGGAAATCGCTTAATGTTCAAAAAGGAGTTTATAATTTGCTGAAGTTCACTAATGGCCTGGACACACTTCTAGGTGGCATTGAGCTTCCTGCAGGAAAGGTGTCTCAAATTAGACTTGTGCTTGGAGATAATAACACAGTTAAGATTGCCGACCAGTCTTTTAACCTCACCACACCGAGTGCGCAACAATCTGGATTAAAGATTTTGGTTGATACGCAGTTGAGCGCTGGTATCACATATAAGATTACCCTTGATTTTGATGCGGCTCAATCTATAGTGCAAACTGGCAGCTCAAAGTATATTTTGAAACCGGTAATCCATTCTGTTGTTGAAGCCCAGAGTGGTGCTATCAAGGGTATGATTAGCCCAATCGCATCTTCTCCGGCTGTTTATGCAATTATCGGAACAGATACGATAGAGAGCACCTATGCTGACACGTTAACTGGAAAGTTTCTCCTAAAAGGATTAGCAGCTGGCACCTATAGTGTAAGCTTCTCTCCCGACACCACCTATTTGCCAAGAACCATTGATGGCATAAGTGTAACCATCGGTACCGTGACAGATCTGGGCACCGTTCAAATAAGCCAATAACATTACCAATCAGCGACAATTTCTGGAAAGCCGTTCCGTAATTATGCGGGGCGGCTTTTACTTTTAGTAAACTTTAGTGAACTTTAGCACAAATGAGTTTTCCTAAAATTGCTATTCTTTTAGCACTAAGCGTTTGTTCGATTGTTTCCAAGGCCCAGAAATTCTCTCTTGGATTGAAAGCGGGGGTACTTGGAGTCTATACCAATTTCCCTGATCAAACGGATTCCTTGAAATCGGGAATCAAGCCAGGCTTCTCCATTGGTGGTTTAATAAGTTTCCCAATGAAGAATAAGTTTTCGTTTACAGCTGAAGCTGGTTTCTCACAGCAAGGGCGCAAATGGAAGTACAAAATCAATCAGGACAAATGGTCGAGCACTTATTATTTCTATGATTTCTCAATGGCTATTAGAAAAACGTTTAAGCTAAAAATAAAGCAAAACATTGCCTCTAACTGGTTTGTTAATGTTGGACCAAATATAAATTATTGGATTAGTGGGCGCGGAAAGATGGATCCTTATTTCGGAATCCATCAAAAGTATACGCTCGTTTTTGATCAGACTCCCAATTTCTCTTATACTCAAATTCATGTGAATCAGGAGAATCGATGGTTATTTGGAATAAACCTGGGTATCGGAACCACATTTACAACGTTAAAAAATCAAAAAATCATTACAGAATTGAGAATGACCTGGGGCCAAACCTACTTAGGCAAGCGACATAGTGAGTCTCTTGGAGGTACGCCAGGTATCAATGAGGAGATGAGTCTTAAGTGTAATCTAAAGGTTCTCAATTTCTCAATTGGTTATATACTAGACCGCGACATACAGAAAGGCAGACTTGGTAAGAGTACCAAAAAAGTGAAGTGAGAAGGTTTAGAATAATTTTACTTCCTGAATAACTTCTTTCGTTACAGTATAAAATTCTTTGTGCATGTTGAACAAGGGCTCCCCATTTTGCTCTTTGATCAGATAACTACCATCCTCTTCCATGGTATAGGCATTCACATTATCGCGAAGGTTGAATTCCAAAATATTCATCGCCTGCTTACGCAGCATGTCTTGCTCCACGAGAAATAGCGATTCAATTCTTCTGTCAAAGCTTCGCACCATAGCATCTGCACTACCAATATAGATTTTGGGTTTCCCTTCGCTATGGAAGTAATAAATGCGCGAATGCTCTAGGAATTCACCAACAACCGAAATGACTTCGATATTATCGCTCAATCCTTTTCTCCCGGGCCTTACACAGCAAATTCCTCGTACAATTAATTTAATCCGAACCCCCGCCTGAGAAGCATCATAGAGTGCATCGATCAGTTCCTTATCTTGAATGGAATTGAGCTTGATAATTATTCCAGAGTCCAATCCATTTCTGGCATTTTCTGCCTCCATTTTAGCTAGTGAGATGAGTTGTTTTCTCATATCACTCGGTGAGGTAATTAAATTGATGTACGAAGTAGGGTGAGAATGTCCTGTGATGACATTAAAGAATTCAGAAACGTCATGCGCGTATGTTTCGTTGGTACTTAACAAGCCTAGATCGGTATAGAATCGAGCTGTAGTCTCGTTATAATTTCCACTAGAAAGGTGAACATAGCGGTAAACTCTGTCCGGCTCATTGCGCACAATCAACAGGAGCTTGGTGTGCGTTTTAAAACTGCTCACGCCATAAATTACAAAGCACCCGGCCTTCTGTAGCTTCTGTGCTTCCCTCAAATTATTCTCTTCATCAAAGCGCGCTTTCACTTCAAAAAGTACAGAGACGTGCTTTCCATTTTCCGCAGCTTTTAAAAGTGCCGCACTGATGCGCGATTCTTTTGCCAGCCGGTATATGGTAATCTTAATGGAGAGAACATAAGGATCTGTTGCAGCTTTCTCCAGCATTTCAAGGACAGGCTCCATTGAATTGTAAGGATGATGCAATAGAACGTCTCGTTCTTTTAGAACTTCGAAAAGATCACGTGCGCCTTGCTCAGAGAATGAAATCGGTTTTACGTGCGGAAGTGGCTGAAAGCGCTTTGCTTTGAACTCCGTGTGATTCACGATTTGAGTGATGCCCGTAAAATCAATCATCGCTCCTTTCGGAATAGTGAAGATGTTTTGATCATCCAGGTCCCACTGAATTTTCAGCATGCGCATCATCCAGGGATCCGGATTTTCCTCCACATCAAGGCGAACTACCCGGCCGCTTCTGCGCGTCTGTAACTTTCGCTTCAACTCTTCCAGGAAGTTCGACTCAATATCTTCGCTTTCTTCTAAAGTAAAATCGCCATTGCGATTGATGCGAAACAAATTCACACTCACTATCTCGATATTCCTGAATAAGTGGTGGATATTGTTCCGAATGATATCTTCTACCGAAACGAAGGAAATGGAATTGTCTTTATTCAAAATTTCATAGAACCGGGGAATATTGCTCGGCACTTGAATGAATGAAACGCGTAGCTGATTTTGAGGATCTTGACTTGCTTTTGTCACCACGCCAAACAGTAACCTGTTATTCTTTAAAACAGGAAATGTGTGATAATTATCGAAGAGCATTGGCGTAAGCATCGGATAGATAGTACGCTGGAAATACAAATCGACTCTTGCTTTATCATCTTCGTTTAAAGCGCTGTAATCAGCGATGCTAAAGTTATTCTTCTCGAATAACGGTTTCAGTTTTTTAATGAAGTAATCGCATTGCTCCCCAACAAACTTATGGATCTCATTCATCAGGCAATTACGGAATGGCTCCTCTCGCAAACCACTGTAGTCAAATCGGGCTTTGCTGTAGTCAAGGTAATTGTAAAGACTTCCCAGGCGAATCGTGCAAAACTCGTCTAAGTTGGAGGCGGTAATCGATAGAAATTTTAATCGATCAAAGATGCTTCGATCAATGTGCTTCGCTTGATCCAGCACGCGATAGTTGAATTGCATCCAACTCAAATCACGACTGATATAGTTGCTCTCGTAAATCTGCTTACTAACTAAATCAGCTTCAGTTTGCTGTGCTACTTCACTTTCCATAAAATCAAATGTAGATGTTTAACTAATGGAAGGATAATTGATCAAATTAAGTTTTAAAGAATTAGACATCGAGTTTGGCGTACTTCGCATTCTTCTCAATAAACTCTCTGCGTGGTGCAACCTCGTCTCCCATGAGCATAGAAAAAAGGTGGTCTGCTTCAGCTGCAGACTCAATGCTCACTTGCTTCAAAGTACGCTTTACAGGATCCATGGTCGTAGTCCACAGCTGTTCAGGGTTCATTTCTCCTAAACCTTTATAGCGCTGTACACCTACATTCTCTTCTTTGCCGTCTTTCGCGAGTTGCTTAATCAAAATATCGCGTTCTTCTTCATTCCAGCAATAGCGCTCTTCTTTTCCTTTCTTCACGAGATACAATGGAGGAAGGGCGATGTAGACATATCCTTGCTCAATCAGGTCACGCATGTAACGGAAGAAGAAAGTCAAGATTAAAGTGCGAATGTGACTTCCATCCACATCAGCATCAGTCATTATAATTACTTTATGGTACCTCAGCTTTACCATGTTAAGTGCTTTGTTGTCTTCGGCTGTGCCAAACGTAACGCCAAGCGCGGTGATCATATTCTTGATCTCCTCATTTTCATAAATTCTGTGCTCTTGCGCCTTCTCAACATTCAATATTTTACCACGAAGAGGGAGAATTGCCTGAAAATTTCTGTCACGACCTTGCTTGGCAGAACCACCGGCAGAATCACCCTCCACCAAATACAATTCACAAATAGAAGGATCTGAACTCGAGCAATCGGCTAGTTTACCAGGAAGTCCGGTGCCTGAAAGGACATTCTTGCGTTGCACCATCTCGCGCGCTTTTTTGGCCGCAAGGCGTGCCTGAGCTGCAAGCACAACTTTGCTGATGATTAACCTTGCCTCCTTCGGGTTTTCCTCAAGGAAGTTTTGGAGCATCTCTCCTACCGCTATGTCAACTGCGCCCATCGCTTCAGAGTTACCGAGCTTCGTTTTTGTCTGTCCTTCAAACTGGGGCTCCTGAACTTTAACCGAAATTACCGCTGTCAATCCCTCACGGAAATCATCACCACTGATTTCTACTTTCGCTTTCTCCAGCAAACCAGATTTATCTGCATAGCTTTTCAATGTGCGGGTAAGCGCTCTTCTGAAACCGGCTACGTGAGTTCCTCCTTCATGTGTGTTAATGTTGTTCACATAGGAAACAAGATTCTCGCTGTAAGAAGTGTTATAACCAAGTGCAACCTGTACAGGGATTTCTCCTTTGTTGTTCTCAATGAAGATCGGATTAGGAATCAACTTCTCTCGAGTAGAATCCAGGTACTCAACGAATTCACGCAAGCCAACTAGAGAAAAGAATTTGTCTGATTTAGGATTACCACTCTCGTCATTCTCGCGGAGGTCCTGCAGGTTTAGTTTAATCCCGGGATTCAAGAAGGCCAATTCGCGCAAACGCGTGGCTATCGTTTCGTAATTATATTCTGTTGTGAGTGTGAATATCTCATGATCAGGTTGAAAGAGCACTGTTGTTCCTCTCTTGCTACTTTCGCCAATGACCCTTACAGGGTATTGAGGAATTCCACGATGATACTCCTGCTCGAATATTTGTCCTTCACGATATACTGTTGCTCTTAGCATGGATGAAAGCGCATTCACGCAAGAAACTCCAACTCCGTGAAGACCTCCGGAGACTTTGTACGTGTCTTTGTCAAACTTACCTCCGGCATGAAGCACTGTCATTACGACTTCAAGCGCAGAACGCTTTTCCTTTTCATGCATGTCGGTAGGAATACCACGGCCATTGTCTTCTACCAGAATTGAATTATCCTTATTGATCGTGACATGTATTTCATCGCAATATCCGGCCAAAGCCTCGTCAATACTGTTATCAACTACCTCATAAACCAAGTGGTGAAGCCCTTTAACACCGATATCGCCAATGTACATGGCGGGTCTTTTTCGTACCGCCTCGAGACCTTCTAGAACCTGAATATTACTCGCTGAATAATTAGTTTCTTTACCTGCTTTTCCTTCGCTCATTTTGGGTTTTTATAAACCGTCAAAAATAAGGTTTTTATAGGCGTTTTCCGCATTTTTATCATCGTTTATCGATATATTTTTTAATAAAAATCTCAAATGGAAATCGAGCCTCTTCATCCTTTTAGCAATACTGTGTTTGAGTGCGAAATTGAGGTAATGCCAGATGAAATTGATGAACTCGGGCATGTCAATAATGTGGTCTATCTCAAATGGGTTCAACAAGTAGCGGCCGCACATTGGAATTCGATGGCACTCAAGGTAACAACGGATAAATATTTATGGGTGGTATTGCGCCATGAAATAGATTATTTGAAGCCAGCAGTACTTCATGACAAGGTTAAAGCTCAAACTTGGGTTAGTAGTATGGTTGGAGTTAAATCGATTCGAATAGTAAAGTTTAGTGCTAATGGAAGTGATATAGCACAGGCGAAGACGATTTGGTGTTTGCTTGATGCGTTATCAATGAAGCCCAAACGGATTGGGGATGATATCAAAAATATTTTCTCCTGATCACTTAAATACTCACACCGGTTTTATGCTGCTGAATATAAAATCCGAAAAAGCACAAACTCAATTGAAAAAGAATAGTAGCGGAGATGGCAAAAAATAGTAACATAACCCCATCATTTAATAGTTGAACATAAAGTTAAAGTATAATTATCTAATTAGCCTAATTTACAGTTAGTTAATTACTAATATTTAATGGATTTAAGAGCAACCATATTAAAAGAACATTCAAAAGCCCAATGCAACAAAATAGTTAAGTACGTTGGCAACGATCCTAATAGATTTTCAGAACTGGTTGATGTCTTTCTAACAGGACCTTACCGGGTAACTCAACGCGTCTCATGGCCATTGAGTTGTTGCGTTGAGCAAAATACCACTCTAATTCACCCTCATCTATCGCGAATTTTAAAGCATGTTCAAAACGCTGAAGTTCATGGGGCTGTCAAAAGAAATGTTGTGAGACTGCTGCAATTCATTGACATTCCTAAAAAGCATCAAGGAGTAGCCGCTGACATATGCTTTAAATTCTTCAATGACCTCAAAGAGCCAATTGCAGTTCGAGTCTTCTCAATGACAGTGCTGGCCAATCTTGCCAAGAAAATCCCAGAGCTGAAAAACGAATTGATTCCCCTTATTGAAGATCAGCTACCCTATGGAAGTGCAGGTTTTGTATCTCGTGGCGGGAAATTGCTGAACGAATTAAAACGTTAATTTGCGCGCCATTAACAATGCAAGGATCTAAATGACGCACACCTGTAAAAGCTGCGGGAATAACTTCACTGGTAACTACTGCAATGAGTGTGGAGAGAAAGTCCTTCATGCCTCAGATCGGTCATTTAAGCGATTTGCCGGTTCTATAATCAAAGCACTCACGTTTGCAGATTCTAAATTCATCAAAACACTTTGGTTGGTACTGAGCAGGCCTGGATTTCTAACCAAGGAGATTGTAGAAGGGAAAAGGGTTAAATACCTAAAGCCACTCTCTCTCTTTCTTGTCCTCAACCTGGCGTACTTTTTCTTCCCCGTGATACAGCTGTTCAATGCCTCGCTGAATACCCAATTTAGGTCATCATCTGTACTCTTCTTTTTGCGTGACTTGTATTCGAACGTAGTTGCGACCAAGGCCACAGCTATGGGAGCTGACCTCGCTTCGTTCAGTCTCGTTTACAATTTAAAAACGGTAGGACTGGCCAAGTTAATGGTGATGGTATTCGTGGTGATAGCCTCACTCCCATTAAACTTATTGTACCATAAACGCAATAGACTATTTACCGACCACATTGATATTATGGTTGAGCTTGCCTGTTTTAATCTATTAGTAAATGCAATTGTTTTGTCGATAATTGCCGGATTTACCGGCCTTGGTAATTACTTGAATGAGACTTCACTCACGATCACCTTTATCTCTACCAATTTGTATTTCCTGATTCGAGCGAGTGCACAATTCTATAATGAGAAAGGCTGGAGACTAGTTTTAAAATCGATTGTGATGATGCTGTTTCTAAAGGTAGCACTAGAACTCTACCGTAGCATCCTATTCTTTGTTACGATCTGGTCTCTTTAATTCCCCAGTGTCTGATTGAATGTTTGAATAAGCACTTCAGCTTGAATTCTTTCTTTATGAGAAACCAATCGGCAATACGACTTAAGCGATTGAATAGCTTCTTCAACTTCTTTGTTCATTGCGAGTGTAAGTCCTAAGTTGAAATGGCTATTCGGAAAATGAGGTTCGATCTCAATTGAAATTCCGTAATGCACTTTGGCAAGCGCAAGATTTCCAACCTCGGCATAGAGGTTGGCCAAATTGTAGTGAGCTTCAAAATGCCGTGGGTTCTCCTTCAAGCATTTGGTAAAGCAATCGATCGCTTTAGGGTAATTTCCTGCTTGTGACTCAAGTATTCCAAGATTACAATAGGAATCGGCAATAGAATCTCCCTCGTCAATAGCGCGCTGATAAATGTCTTTCGCTTTAGAATCTCCTCGATCGTCAAACATCAAGGCTTCTTCAAAGCGTGAGAGTTGATTTAGGCTTACAACTTTTCCGGTAGAGAATAAATCGAGCTGGCCAGGTCTTCTTTTCGGCTGCTTATTGTTTTTGCGAACAGGCTTGAATCCAAACTTCTCAATTGCAGGTTTTGGAAACTGAATCACTTTGGCCATCCCACAAAGGTAATGATGAATTGAGAAAAATTAGCAAACAAAAATCAGCCTTGACTTAGTGCGAGACTGTTTCCAGTTTCTTGGGATCATGCTTGTAACTGAATACGAAAGGAAAGACTAGGCCAAGGGCCAGAGAATAAGCTGCAAATGTTAACCAAATGCTAGACCAATCGCGCACGCCACTAGTAGTGAAGTGATCAACAACCCAGCCGCTAAATGCGCCACCAAGGAAAGCGCCAATGCCGTTGGTCATGAGCATAAACAATCCTTGCGCACTTGCCATAATACTGCGGTCTGCTTCCTTCTCTACAAACAAGGAGCCTGAGATGTTGAAGAAATCGAAGGCCATTCCGTAGATGATCATGGATAACACCAAAAGAATCAATCCATCGCCAGGGTTTCCAAACCCAAACAAACCGAATCGTAATACCCACGCAAAAATGCTAATGATCATTACCTTCTTAATACCAAACTTGTTGAGGAAAAAAGGGATAGTGAGAATGAATAAGGTCTCTGAAATCTGGGAAATGGAAAGCAATAGATTTGGGTGTCTCACGCCAAATGAATCGGCATAAGTAAATTTAAAGTCCTCCAGGAATGTCCCTCCAAAAGTATTAGTGATTTGAAGTGATGCACCTAAAAGCATGGCGAAGAAAAAAAAGACGGCCATCTGCTTTCTTTTAAACAAAACAAATGCATCAAGCCCTAATGTTGAAAGCAGTGTTTGCTTTTTAGTTTCTCTTACGGGCGGGCAAGCGGGCATAGTAAACGCATATATCCCAAGTATTAACGCAGAAAATGCACTCACGTAAAGCTGTACTGGGCTTAATGTCCAATGGCCAAAATCAATCACCCACATGGCAACTACAAATCCTACTGTGCCCCAAACACGGATGGGCGGGAACACCTTGATTACATCAATTCCTTCCTTCTTTAACACAGCGTACGATACTGAGTTATTGAGTGCAATAGTGGGCATGTAAAACATGTTGTTAAGTAGCATAACAACATACATTGTATTGGCATCTTTAATTGTGGTGGCGTATAATAGAAGGCCTGCGCCAATGATGTGACAAATTCCTAGGACTCGTTCTACGTTTACCCAACGGTCGGCAATAATACCCATTAGCGTAGGCATAAATAACGAAGCAACCCCCATGGTGCCGTAAATGCTCCCTACCTGAATACCCGTAAACTTGAGCGTGTGAATCATATACCCGCCCATCGAGATAAGCCACGAGCCCCAAACGAAGAATTCAAGAAAATTCATCACGATAAGTCGAAGGCGTATGCTCATTCAGGGTTGTAGATTATAAATTACACAGATTAATTAGGACTCATTCGAGTTGAGAATTGAAATTTGCAATCTGATATTTTAAAATTAGTTTCTCTTTCCGAGTTCGTCTCGGATTTTTGCAGCACGTTCGTAATCTTCTTTGTCGATGGCATCTTTAAGAAGGTCGCGCAATTTATCTGTTGAGAAGCTTTTGAAGTCTTCTCCTTTCTTGATAGGTATTTTCTTCTCTTTTGATTTAGCCTCTGGCTTGACAGTTGTCTTCTCTTTCTCTTCTTCTTCCTCCTGATCTGTCAAAACGATACCTGCCTCTGCTAAGATCGATTCATAAGTGTAGATAGGGGAATCAAACCGTAATCCAATAGCAATCGCATCTGATGGTCGCGCATCAATCTCTGTCTTCTTTAATCCATCACTGCAAACAATTTTAGCGAAGAACACTCCTTCTTTCAGATCTGATATGATAATCTCTTCTACATGAAAATGAAATGTACTAGCAAAGGATTTGAAAAGATCGTGAGTCATCGGGCGGTTAGGGATGATCTTCTCAATTTCAATGGCGATGGCTTGAGCTTCAAACATACCGATGATGATAGGCAGGCGTCTGTTTCCCTGCGTTTCACCTAACACTAAAGCAAACGAACCTGTCTGCGACTGACTTGAAGATAAGCCGAGAATTTCGAGTTTAATTTTTTTCGGAGCCGCCACTTAAAACAATCTTAAGAATTCAAGTTAAAAAAAAGTTGAATATTATTTAGCAGCCAAAACCGCTTCAGTCAATTTAGGTAAAACATCAAACGCATCGCCTACAATTCCATAGTCGGCCGCCTTAAAAAAGGGCGCATCCGCATCTTTGTTAATAACAACGATACACTTAGACGAATTCACTCCCGCCAAGTGCTGAATTGCACCAGAAATACCAACAGCAATATAAAGTTGAGGAGCTACCTTCACCCCTGTTTGACCAACATGCTCGTGGTGGGGTCTCCAGCCCATGTCGCTCACCGGCTTGCTGCAACCTGTAGCTGCATGAAGTGCTTTAGCTAAGTTTTCAATGATGCTCCAATGCTCAGGCCCTTTCATACCACGACCTCCTGACACCACTATCTCGGCTTCAGGAAGAAGAATATCTCCTGTTGCTTTTTCATGCGACAACGTCTTCGTATTGAAGTCTGCATCATTGAGGGTTACACTGTAATTGGTAACTGTGGCGTTACCACCAACCTCTTTTAACTCAGCTGCATTCTTTCTTATAGCAAGGATCTTCTTTGCATTTTTCAATTCCACATTAGCAAATGCTTTGCCTGTATAAATGCTTCTCTTCACCACGAAGCCAGCACTAGTGTTGGGCAATTCAGTCACATTGCTGGCAAAGCTTGCGTTTGCTTTGATTGCAACCTTCGCAGCTACGGGTGTTCCCAAAGATGAGTTGGCCAATACAAGCACATCGGCATTTTCATCTTGCATAGCTTTCGCCAACACTGACGAATAAACCTGAATTACCTGTTGATCTAATTTTGAATCGGCAGCATGAAGTATTTTTGCTACGCCATATTTTCCTATGGATTGAAGCTCATTGGTGTCTGCTTTTCCTAACACAATTCCCGTAACAGTGCCACCCATAGCGTGAGCGTAAGCAACTGCCTCTAATGAGGTCTTTCTTACTTTTCCTTCCGATGTTTCTACAAATACTAAAATGTTCATCGTTAATAGTTAATCGTGTTGTTAATCTTACAATCTTCTAAATCTTCCAATTAAAGAACCTTCGCCTCTGTCTTCAATCTCGTCACCAATTCACCCACATTATCAGCACTGATCATCTTCACCGCTCCTTTAGGTGCAGGTAATTCATAATTCTTATTGACAACAGATGCATCTGTATTCTTAGGTTCAACCACATTCAAGGGCTTAGTTCTTGCTGACATGATACCACGCATGTTTGGAATCTTCCATTCAGCAATTGGCTCCTGACATCCGGCAACTAGCGGCAAATTCGCTTCTACCTGTTCTTTACCTCCTTCAATCTCTTTAGTCATCTTCACTTTGGTGCCATCAATATCCAATTTCATCACTGGAGATATTGAAGGTACGCCAAGCATCTCTCCCACCATGGCATGAACCACTCCGCTATTAAAATCGATCGACTCGCGGCCCATCAAAACTAAATCATAACCTTTGGCATGTTCTGCAATCTGCGTTGCTACGAAAAGAGAGTCAGTTGGAACTGCATTCACGCGAATAGCATCATCAGCGCCAATAGCCAAAGCTTTGCGTATAGTTGGCTCTGTATCAGGGGTTCCGACATTAAGTACGGTAACTGTTGCCCCCATGGTTTCTTTCAACTCAATTGCTCTTGCCAAAGCGTAATCATCGTAAGGGCCGATAATAAACTGCACGCCTGTGGTGTCGAACTTTGAATTGTTATCCACAAAGGCAATTTTGGAAGTGGTGTCGGGAACGTGCGAAATGCAAACTAAAATTTTCATACCTGAATTCTAATCTTAAATTTTAAACTTTGAATCTGGTCTCAATCCTAATAGTTACTGGAATTGAGATTCGGGCTCAAGATAAAGGATAAAAAGCTAAAAAACCGAATTGTAACTGATGAATTCTGCCAGGATAAAAATGCTCGAGCAATTCATTGCTGATGACCCCAATGACCCCTTCAATCATTATGCCCTGGCATTGGAATTAATGAAGTCTGATAAAAATCAGGCTAAGAAAATTTTTGATAAGTTAATGAGCTCGCATCCAGAGTATGTTCCCTCCTATTATCAGGCGGCTCTGCTCTACCTTGAGCTTGCGTTGAATGAAGATGTAACAAAAATCATTGAACAAGGAATTGGAGAAGCTAAGAAACAAAACAACTTGAAAGCAGCGAATGAGCTGAAGTCATTGTTGGATGAGATGGAATGAGGCTACACCTGAAACACAATCTTCCCCACCTTATTCGTTTTGGCGATATCCTGAAACGACTCTGCCAATTTTGAAAATGGTCGGATCGAATCTACCATCGGGCGGATCTGGTGTTTGCTTACAAATGCAAGCATCTCTTGAAATTCCTGATCGCTTCCCATGGTTGTTCCCAGAAGAGAAATCTGATTCCAGAACATGCGGTAAAAATCTACGTTGTTTGGCTTTCCATTAGTGGCTCCATAGAAAACAATTTTACCTGAAGGCCTTAACATTTTTATGAAGTTGTTGACCTGGTCTCCACCGGCACTATCAATAATCAAATCAAAGCCGCCTTTGGTTTTCCAGAGCTCATCATAGGTATTCAGCTTCTTATAATTATAGCCTCCCTTCGCTCCCATCTTTATCGCTTTCTCAATCTTACTATCGCTCCCAGAGGTAACATACACATTGGCATCTGCTGCTTTAGCAAATAGAAAAGCAAACTGTGCCACACCACCACCGAAACCCGAGATCAATACATTTTGCCCAGCCCGCAATTCTCCTTTAAAAAACAAAGCGCGAAAAGCGGTGAGCCCTCCCAACGGCAAAGCTGAGGCCTGTAGAAAGTCGAGGTGAAACGGTTTATGATGCAGGCGATCAGCGGGCACTGCAATGTACTCAGCAAATGTTCCGTCCACCGGCATGCCAAGTACAGTGTATTTTGGAGATTGCACATCTTGACTTGGGCCCCAATCAATGTTGGGATTGATTACTACTTCTTTGCCCATCCATTCTTTGTGCTCCAGATTGTGAACAGACTCTACAACACCGGCACCATCTGAGCCCATGGTCATTCCGGTTTTAATGTTTGGATATTTGCCCTCGCGTATCCAGTCATCGCGCCTGTTTAGCGCCACGGCTTTGATCTTCACCAATGCTTTGCCAGCAGTCAGAACAGGAACTGGCACATCTTTCATTTCTATTTGACCGGGAGCAGTAAGTACAAGAGCTTTCATACTATAAGCATTTTATGCGCATGATAATTCTTTTGATCACAAATCTCAAATCAAAATGACTTTAGGAAGATAGAAAATGACCTTGATAGTTTAACCGCAAGCTCAAAAATAATCTTCGGTTTATGTCAGAGATTTTGACTTACGAGAACATGTGATCCCGGAGGAAAGAACTAAAAAGTATAATTGAAGTATTGGATTCGGATACTTCAGCGAGTAAAAAACAGCTTCCTTCCTGAGTGATCAAACACCACTTTCTCTTTTACATAACCGATTGCCTCTCCGCTAAGGTTGTAAAGAAGATCGTTGAGGAAGTAACCAATATATCTACCAAATTGATCGTATAGATTTCTGAAGTCGCCACAATAAGCGGCAAATTTTCCATTGGGATCGTAAAATCGAACCATATCGTTAATTAATTTTAATTAGAAAGGAGTATCATCGCCACCAAATGGAGGTGGTTCATTCCTGGTATTCATTCTACTTTGAATGTTGCTCATCGGAGTAAACCCATCCGGTGCATCATAATCGGCAAACTTGGTGAACTTGCCAATGAACTTCAGCCTGACGTTCTCTAGCGAACCATTTCTGTGCTTCGCAATGATTACTTCAGCAACACCTTGTGAAGGAGTTCCATCTTCGTATTCGGTGATCTTGTAGTATTCCGGTCGGTACAAGAACATAACGATATCAGCATCCTGTTCAATAGATCCCGATTCACGCAAGTCAGAGAGCTGAGGGCGCTTATCACCACCACGAGTTTCAACACCACGACTCAACTGCGATAGCGCGATCACAGGTACGCTCAATTCTTTGGCAATCCCTTTCAAAGCACGCGAGATAGAAGCAATCTCCTGTTCACGGTTACCGGTAGATTCACCTTTCATCAACTGTAAATAGTCAATCACAATCAATTGAATGTTGTGCTCCGCTTTCAGTCTTCGGCACTTGGCACGAAGCTCAAGAATTGAAAGAGCTGGAGTATCGTCAATAAATATAGGAGCTGACGACAAGCGATTGGTTTTGTGCACTAATTGCTGATACTCAAAATCTGCTAAATTTCCTTTCTTTAATTTTTCTGAGTCAAGCTCAGCTTCAGCAGAGATCAAACGATTAACTAACTGGAGTGACGCCATCTCCAACGAGAAAATAGCAACGGCATGATTAAAATCAACAGCTGCATTGCGAAGAGCCGAAACTATAAAAGCAGTCTTACCCATACCAGGGCGCGCTGCAATAATTACCAAATCAGATTTTTGCCAACCCGAAGTAACTCGATCAAGTCGAGAAAACCCACTAGGAATTCCCGTCAAGCCATCTTTATGGTCTTTCTTTTCTTGAATTTCTTGAATTGCGCGATACATCAAATCCTTCATCTTATCGTAATTCTTACGAAGATTTGAATCAGAGATTTTAAAAATTGATTGCTCTGTTTTGTCGAGAAGATCGAAAACGTCAGTGGTGTCTTCGTACGCTTCATGATGCACTTGTGAGGCAATATGAATCAAGTCGCGCTTGATCGCCATCTCGATGATGTACCTTGCATGAAATTCAATGTTCGCAGCTGAACTTACTTTTGAAGTTAGTTCAGCGATATTGAACGCCCCTCCAGCAAGCTCTAACTTTCCATTCTTACGTAGCTGGGCAACAACAGTGCGCATATCAACCGGCTCAGAAGATTTGAACAGGTCAATAATTGCGTTGTATATTTCCTTGTGCTGATCAGAATAGAAATGTTCAGGACGCAAAAACTCGACAACCGCAGTAAGTGCATTCTTCTCAAGCATCAAGGCACCGAGGATGGCTTCCTCCAGATCAAGCGCCTGAGGCGGTAATTTGCCCAAACTCTCTGAGATATCTCTCGCGAGGGTTCGGGGTTTGTTACCGGCTCCGCTCATCGCAGAACCTAACCTCACTGGCGTTGATCGTTGCTCCATACTCTTGTGGTTGTTGGTACGAGTTGCTGTTTTTAAAAAGGGAGACAAACGTAATCTTCTAAATCAAAATGCTATCCCCAAGTCTCGCAACTTGTACACATTCAATAAACACATTTGTTTGTTGATAAATTTCGGAAATAAAACTTTATAAGAGATTCGATTTTCAAACATTGATCAATTTCATTTACTTTGCTCACATGCAATCTGCCCCTTCAACCGTTTACAGCCAAAGCATTGACAAGCAACGTGTAGTCATTGTAGGAAAAAGTAAAGAGAGAATTGCTGAAATGATCGCTCATGTGCTAAAGATGATTGGAAGAAAGATTGACTTATCTACTTCTAAGTCAGAGCAAATTTCAGACGCATCTACTATTGTAATTGAAGCTAATGGCGATCCTAAGTCTATTACACAATACCAACATCACATTCTCATTTTCAGCTCATTACCCGGTTCAGAAAAAGAACTTTATTTAAAACTCGCAGACTCCACCCCAAAAAGTGGTGGTATTTTTTATGATGACAGTGATGAACTGGCAAAATCCATAGCTAAGAAAGAACGAGCAGACGTGGTGGCCATTCCGGTTTCTATTCCCAAGCATGAAATGAAGAATGGAACCGCAACCTTTATCAGCAGCACCAACGAAAGGTTTCCAACCCATCTTTCCTCCATTGAAGATTTAAAGAATTGCAGCGCTGCAAAAGAGTTCTTGACTAAGATCGGAATCACGTCCAGTCAGTTTTATAAAGCTATCTCTACCTTTCAATAATTCTCTTTCCCTTTTTAGATGAAGTTAAGCCTTAAAATCCCGTTGTGCTTTTTCGACATTGAAGCCACCGGAATCAATGTTGCCAATGATCGGATCATCGAGATTGCGGTGATTAAGGTAATGCCCAATGGAGATGTTCACCGGAAGACGAATTTGTTGAACCCTACTATTCCTATCCCCGCTGAGTCAACTGCAATTCATGGAATCACCAACGAGGATATTAAAGACAAGCCCACTTTTAAAGAAGTAGCTCGCGAGTATGCGCGATTTCTTGAAGGAGCAGATTTAGCCGGCTTCAATATTCTGAAGTTTGATGTACCGATGCTGGTGGAAGAGTTCTTACGTGCCGATGTGGAGTTTGACTACAGCAGGAAAAAGATCATTGACTCACAGAAGATCTTTCATTTGATGGAGAAGCGTACACTTTCTGCTGCATATAAATTCTATTGTAAGAAAGAGATAGTGAATGCCCACTCTGCGGAGTCAGACACCGAAGCTTCGATGGAAGTACTTATTTCTCAAATTGAAAAATACGAAGGTCAGGACGTAACCGATGGATTGAATCATAAAGTAGGAATGATCAGGAACGACATGGAAACGTTGGCTAAGCTTGTTGGCGATAACATGGTTGATCTTGCCGGCCGCATGGTACGTAATGACAAAGGCGAAATCATCTTCAACTTCGGAAAACACAAAAGCAAAACCGTTGAGAAAGTTTTCAAGGAAGAGCCAGCTTATTATGATTGGATGATGAATGGAGACTTCCCTTTAGATACCAAGAGAAGACTCACCGAAATAAAACTGGCAGGTCTCAAGACCGCGATGAAAAAATAAAACCCACCGGGTTTGGTAGGTGGTTTCTGAACCCTCTTAAGACAAGTTTTGGGTTGCTTTCTTCCGCAATCTTCCACTGTTATCCTGCTTTTAGGGCGAGGCCCCGACAAGTCGGGGTTGAGGCCTGATTTTGTAAGTCAGCTTGCACCCGGTATTGTTTATATTGTTAGGTTCAGCAAACGTGTCCCAAACCCGAGTGGGAATTACGAAACAAAGATACAGATATTCTGAATTGTCAACTGAGATATTTCCAATTTAAGATTATCAATCAGCTTGAATTGTAAACCAAACATCGCAATTGCTTTGCTTATAATGCAAATTCACTTTAGCTTAGAGGTATATGTCTAAAGTAAAGTTCATTCTGTCGTTTGGCTTAATCCTCCAGTATTATCAATCCATTTCACAAAAGAATTTTATTCTTCTGGAAACTAACCTGGATAAGAGTAAACTCTCCCAATGTATGAGCACTGTCCGCAGGTGCGAAGCTGTGATGCTAAAAAATTCTCCGCCTACTTCGCTTACATTTTCTAATAATTCTACGATTACAAATAATGCTATAGGCGGTCTATCGGAACGATTTATTGGTGCTTATCCTAAATCAAAACCTTCAAGCTCAAACGATCCTATTATTGAAAGAGTACTTGTTAGAGAAAAACCCAATGCAATAAGGTTGACTTACTGTTTTCTCCCCCAAGACCAAAATGCCACAGCCGATTTTGTTCAGATGATAGTCGTATTTGATGCCGGGCCAAATCCCAAAATCCTTGATATGTTCGTAAGAGGAAAATCTGAGGTAGGACCTATAACACTCACCGAACGAGAGAAACTGAAGTTTAAGAAGCCTGAACCACCTGCACCGACACCCGTTGTCAAAGCAACGCCAAAGGCCACCACCCCAAAGACTGCAACCAAAAAGACTACTTCAAAGACTCCTGTTAAGACAGCCCCAAAGGCTGCTGCAAAGACTCCAGCGAAAACTGCCCCCAAGACTACTGCGAAAACTCCTGCTAAAGTTGCCCCTAAAACTACTACGAAGACAACTCCTAAATCCACTTCCTCAACCAGTCCAAAAAAAAACTGAACTAATTATGTCTTCATAAAGAAATAATTGAATTGCCTTTTAGCGGTTACATTCATTTCCTTAGTTTTGAAAGATGACTAAAATGACCGCCAATTTTGCTCCTGGCCCTTCACAACTTTATTTCACTGTTCCTGATCACGCACGAGTTGCTTTTCGCGATGGTATAACCTCACTGGGGCATCGCACGAAAGAGTTTGAAAAGATATTTCAAAGTGCTACGGAGGGACTCAAGCAACTGCTAGAGATTCCTTCCAACTTCCATATTTTCTTTGCTTCATCCGCAACGGAGATTTGGGAACGATCCATTCAGAATCTGGTTGAAGAGAAGTCCTTCCATTTTGTGAATGGCGCTTTCTCCAATCGCTTTTATGAAATCGGCAAACTGTTGGGGAAGAAGTCAACTAAAGTAGAAGTTTCCTTCGGACATGGCTTCGAGAACAAGATGGAGGTTCCCTCAGATGTTGAGATGATTGGACTCACACACAATGAAACAAGCACCGGTGTTTCACTTTCAATGGATTTTATAAATCATTTTAGGTCAACCAATCCGAATTCGTTGGTTGTGGTGGATGCCGTGTCTTCGTTGCCTTACCCAGCGTTTGATTTTTCAAAAATTGATTCACTATTTTTCTCTGTTCAAAAAGGCTTTGGATTACCCGCTGGCCTTGGCGTCTGGATTGTGAATGATAGGTGTATTGCAAAGGCCGAAGAGCTTATCGCTAAAGGAAAGGGAGTTGGTACTTACCATTCGCTGCCTTTCTATTTACAGAATGCGGCTAAACATCAAACACCGGAGACTCCCAATGTTCTTGGTATCTATTTATTATCAAAAGTGGTAGAAGACTTTTTGAGAAAGGGAATTAATTCCATCCGAAAAGAAACGGAATACAAGGCGGCAATTCTTTATCAGGCCCTTGAAAAGCACTTTATTCTTTCCCCATTTGTAAAAGAAAAACAGTCGCAATCAAAAACGGTGATTGTTACTCATTGTGGCGATCGAACAGAGCGAGTAAATGAGTACTTAAAATCACATGGCCTTTATGCAGGTGAAGGTTATGGTGTTCTCAAAAAGATGCAACTGCGTTTTGCTAATTTCCCAGCACACTCTAAAGAGCAATTTGAATTGCTGGTAGATTCAATAGAAAAAATGAGGTGAGGATTAAACTTTCACTCGAAGTGATTGTCTAACTTCCCGAACCCAAACGCTTTCCTTGGAAGACCACGAGCTTCTTCAGAAAATCCACAATCCTGAAACTAGAAACTACGGATTCAATATGCTGGTGCGCACCTACCAGCAACGAGTTTATTGGCTTGTGCGCAAAATGGTAATTGATCATGACGATGCTAATGATCTTACTCAGGAAATATTCATTAAAGTCCATAAATCAGTTGATCGTTTTCGGGGCGATTCGCAGCTATTCACCTGGATCTATCGGATAGCTACCAACGAATGCCTCTCCTATTTAAGCAGGAAAAAGAAGCGCCTCTTTTTACCAATTGAAGATGTGGGACAGCAGCTCGCATCCAAATTAGATACGTCTCCTCACATCACTGGTGATGACATTCAGAAAAAGCTGCAAAAGGCGCTTCTGACATTGCCCGACAAACAGCGCCTGGTGTTTAACCTAAAATACTTCGAAGAAATGCCTTATGAAGAGATGGCCGAGGTAACGAAAACAAGCGTGGGCGCACTAAAGGCCAGTTTTCACCACGCAGTAAAAAAGATAGAAGATTTTTTAGAGAACGATTAAACTATTGGCCCCATGTTAAATCATAATGAACGGAATATGAAAAAGCTGGATGACATACCGAAAAAGAATATCTACGAAGTACCCGATGGGTATTTTGATCAGCTAGCGTTGAATATTCAGGCCCGAACGGAGCTAATTTCCCCTGTAAAATCGGTGAGCGGATGGAGCCTGGCATTGCGTTATGCCTTACCAGTTGTAATTGTAGTCGTAGCTCTAGTGTTTATCTTCCGGCCCAAGTCAATACAAGATACGGAGCAGCTTTTGGCCTCCATTCCTACAGAACATCTAGTAATCTATTTAGATGAAAGCGACATCAGTGAGCAAGACTTACTTGAAGTAATTAAGTTCGATGACAGTGATGCCGATTCTTTAAACGTGCGAATACAAGATGAATACTTATTGAATGACTTTGATGAGAGCGAATATAAAAGTGTGTTGGAAAATGAACTTTAAGAATATGAAAAAGTTGATATACCTATTATTTGCAGCATGGATTTGTTTACCTATTCAGGCTCAAGATATAGACGAGGCTCAGCCTCAGGACGGCACAGTTAAAGACAGAATAAAAGCCGCTCGAATTGGCTTGATCACTCAGCGACTTAATCTGACCCCGGAGCAAGCTCAAAAGTTTTGGCCGCTGTATAATGAATTCGATCAAAAGCGTGCAGAACTAAGAAAGCCATTCAGGGAAGCGCAAAAAAATATTAATCCCAATAGTCCTGACCCAAAGAAGCAGCAAGATTTGGTCGATCTTGGTTTTAAAATTAAACAAGATGAGCTCAACCTTGAAAAGGACTATTCCAATAAAATGATGGGCGTAATTACTGCTCAGCAAATGTTAAATTTACGTCAGGCGGAGCGAGACTTTCGCAACATCATTATCAATATGCTCAACAACCGCAGGTTGCAACAGCAGCGGAAAGAAAACTTCCGCGACAGGAACATGAGATTGCGTCAGAAAAGAAATTAAACCTGCGCCTGATCTTCTGGATTGCTAAGGAGAATCATATTATCAATTCTGATATTAACAACGGCAAAGTATGCCGTTGCTCAGTCGGCTGATTCCTTAAAAATTAAGAATCAAACATTGCAAGATTCTTCTATGAATCTGCTTTCGCTTTTTCATCTGGTAGATAGTCTGATGGAGATGCCCATTGAAGATCTGGAGTTAGGCTCTACATTAGTTGGACGACTGGGCTATAACAGCAATATCGTTGCTACAAGCCGAACGCTTGGCTTCAATCAATTCGGGATTTCTCCAGGCATATCTTATTACCATAAAACAGGAATGTATCTTGATGCCACAGCTTACTGGAGCCAGGAGTACTCTCCTAACCTCTATCTCACTATCCCCTCAATAGGTTATATAAAAACGGTAAAAAAATGGACATTCAACTTTGAATACAGCCGTTACATTTACTCGTTTTCAGATTCGACCTATGATTTGCCTTATACCAATACACTGGGTCTAAGCAATTTCTTCGAAGCAAAACCCTTTCTCTTCAGATTGGATTATTCACTTTATTTCGGAGAGAAAACAGTGCATAGAGTAATGCCCGCAATTATGCTCAATCTTGAAAAAAGAAATTGGAAAGGATTTAAACGAATACTGATCTACCCAACCTTTAACGTTTTACTTGGCAACGAAACATGGCAGATATCTCAGCATGTTCCAAATTTTAAAAACCTGGTTGAGTACTTCTATCTAAGAAATCATGGGTTGCCCTTATATTCATTGCAAACCATTAACTACAATAAGTTTGGAGCGTTAAATTATTCACTGTCATTGCCTCTCAGTGTAGCTTATAAAAACTGGAATTTTTTATTGAATTATACCTACAATTTCCAACAAGTTTTACCTGATGAACCGATCGTTGTCACCAACAGCGGTTATTTGTCTTTCAATATCATCAGGTATTTTAACTTCAAATCCAATTCAGTGTTGACTGATCTTCTTAAAATGACTAAATAGATTTTTTTTTAACCGAACAATAATGAAATCAAACTCTCCTCTCCTACTACTTCTGGCCATTTTTCCTTTCTTAGCGAATGCCCAAGGAACGTATTGGCAACAGCGTGTGGAATACACGATGAACGTAAACATGAATGTAGCCAACCATCAATTTGAAGGAGAGCAGAAATTAGTCTACTATAATAATTCGCCAGATACCCTTTCTAAAGTTTACTATCATTTGTATTTCAATGCATTTCAGCCGGGTAGCATGATGGATGTTCGGTCAAGAAATATTTCTGATCCTGATCGAAGAGTGGGTGATCGCATTTCAAAACTGAAAGACAACGAGATTGGATATCAGCATGTGACTTCACTGAAACAGGACGGAAAAGATGTTACCTATAAAGTGAATGGAACCATTCTTGAGGTTGTATTGGCAAAGTCAATCTTACCAAAAGGTAAATCTGTTTTTGAATTGAAATTCAATGGACAGGTTCCTATTCAGATCAGAAGATCCGGTCGCGATAATCGCGAAGGTATCTCCTATTCAATGACGCAATGGTATCCTAAAATGGCTGAGTACGATTTTCAAGGGTGGCACGCGTATCAATATGTAGCGCGCGAGTTTCACGGAATCTGGGGAGATTTTGATGTGAAGATCACCATCGATCCAAAATATGTAATAGCAGGAACAGGTAGACTTCAGAATCCGGAAAAGATTGGATTCGGTTATGAAAAAGCAGGAACCAGTGTAACCAAGGGTAGTGGCAACTTAACCTGGAATTTCATTGCAAAAAATGTGATTGATTTTGCATGGGCAGCTGACCCGGATTATACTCACGATATGGCCCAAGTACCCAATGGACCGGACCTTCATTTCTTCTATCAGAAAAATGACAAGACTACAGACACTTGGAAGAAAATGGAGGAGTACGCAGTTAAAGTTTTCCAGCACCTGAACACTCATTTTGGTAAATATCCATTCGATACCTATTCCATTATTCAGGGAGGTGATGGCGGAATGGAATATCCGATGTGTACGCTTATCCTTGGTGAAGGTCAGCTCGCTGGCCTCTCAGGAACCATGGCGCATGAGGTTGCTCATAGCTGGTTCCAGATGGCGCTGGCATCGAATGAGTCGCTTCATCCTTGGATGGATGAAGGCTTTACCGATTTTGCCAGCAGTGAAGCCCTTGCCTCGGCAACGGGAAGCGAGGCCAACTCTCATGTCGGTAGCTATACTGCCTATTTCGCACTTGTGGCTAGTGGCCTTCAGGAGCCCGCTGATCAGCATTCTGATCACTTCAATACCAACCGTGCCTATGGAACCGCTGCTTACAGTATTGGGGCAATATTCCTTGAACAATTGAAGTACCTCATCGGTGAGGAAAATTTTTATAAAGGGATGCTTCGATACTACAACACATGGAAAATGAAACATCCGAGTCCGAATGATTTCATTCGAGTAATGGAAAAAACTTCGGGCCTGCAATTAGGCTGGTATCTCCGCTATTGGACAGGCACAACCAAGCGGATTGATTATGGATTTGGCATGATGAGCGAATCCAATGGCGCCACTTTAGTTGATTTGAAAAGAATTGGTGATTTCCCAATGCCAATCGATCTACTTATTACCTATAAAGATGGCTCTAAGGAAACATTCTATATACCCATGAATGAGCTACTTGGTGGTAAACCAAAAACAAATTCTCAAGTGGTGTCATGCGAAACATGGTCTTGGGTTTACCCTACTTATACTTTAAAAATCAATAAGAAATTGTCCGAAATCGAAAGTATGGAGATAGACTCTTCTCAGCGGATGGCCGACATTGACAGAAAAAATAATAAGGTGATTATGAGTGACCGATTACCCTATGCTGATCCAACAAAATAATTTGAACTTAAAAGTTTAATCGCTTACCTTGTATCAACTTCAAATATAATTTTATGGATAAGAAAGCCGATATGCAGAAGACCATATATGATAATGCGAAGACGCATTTCCTTGGCAACTTCCCTGATTCTCTTCCTATTGAGCAAGCTTATGTCCACATAGGCATGTATTTGGGGTGGGTTATTGAAGCTGGGCTTTATTCTGAATATTTTGAAGAAGAAGCTGCCGGGCAAATTTTCCGATTCAAGCGCAAAGAAATTTCTTGCACAATTTTGAGTGAAATATGGGATGGCTACCTTGGGTATGAGCTATTCAATCGCGAAGGCAATATGTTCACCTACTATTATTACGGTGGCGGACTTTACCGCGCTGATTACGATGAAGTTCTTGTTAAGGCACTACCTTCTATTTATCATGTTACCGATAGCTGGGAGAATTTTGAAAAGATGAAACAGCGAATCTCTCTTCGTTATCAGGATTGGAGAAAACTTACAGGTAATTAAGTTTACTTTATCTTTCCTATCTTATCAATCGTTACAACTTTTGTCGATCCATCGCTGGTCAGCATCTTTATAGCAATTTCTCCTGTCTCATTATTGAGAGATAAGTCAATCGGTAGGGAATCAAAACTAAAGTTATTGCTCCATGAAAGTCCGTCCGCGCGGTATATCTTAGCCACAGTTGCTTGAAATTTTTCGCGGGTCTTTTGCGTGGAGAAGATGACTGTGATGTACGAATTACCAGAAAGATCAGTCGTGCCAAGTCCCTTGACGAAAGGAAAGAACCTCTTTTTAAATGCGGCACCATTTACAGGGTATTTTACCTTCACTTCGGGTATTCTTGAGGGAGTAATCGTATAGAAATACCCCTCGCTTGAGGTACTGTCTTTATAAGCAATTCCAAAAGTAAATTTCTCTTGTTCAATCATAAGTGGCTTAAACTTTAAATCACGATTAGTATCGTTAAATAAAGGAATAGAGTCACTCGCACTAACAATCCACTTCATTGATTGAGCTGCGGTATTTAAGACTAATAGCTTCTTGGCTTTCTCTCGTCTGGCATAATCAATGGTTGAGGCGACTGTATTTTGGAGCACAGAAGTAGTGCCATATGATTTAGATATGAAGTCCTTATAATCCTTTTCCTCTTCCGCGAAATTCCTTTTGTTCAAGAGCGATGCAAGACTGTCCAACATCTTTAAATCCGTAACCTCCATTTTAGCGGCCGCAAGCCTAAGCCTAACATCGGCTGAATCACGAAATGGTTTGTTAAGAATCAAATCAGATTGATATTCCAGCTCAGCCACTTTCATTGAAAGCAATGACAAAGGCATGGGGTCAGGATCATATTTATTAAGCTGGCTTGAAGCTGTCTTCTTTACAAATTGTTGAAGGCCATTCTTGATTGACACAGAGTCTTTCTGTAATTGAGCGCGGAATTTATTGATCTCTATATCATAAGACACCAGTTGCTCTCGTAATGGAGTAATTTCCTTCTCGATAATATCCATTGATTGGGTTGACCAGCGCTTATAGTCCCATATCTTCAAATCGTCTCTCATAAAGTCAGCATTCCCTGATCCATCTCGCTTCAAATCCTTTATCTCTTGTAAGCTAATGACCTGATCATGCCCGGTTCTCCCCAATTCCTTTGACACCGTTTTGTATTTATCAAAAGCCTGAGTTGAAGAATCGAACACCACCGAAAGTCTTTTTAAAATGGTTGTAGTTTCATCATCAGATCTTAGAAAGAACTCCTTCTCATTTCCGTATTTCTCCTGTAGCGATTTATAGATACCTGCTGCTTTTGCATAATCTGAGGATGACTCATCAAAGTAGTTCTTGAGTGACTTTACCCTTTCTTTTCTTTCTTTGAGGTTACGTGTCCTGGTTTCAATATCTAATTGAACATCAGATAGTTTAATTACAAATTTGCCGGTGCGCAAATCTCTACGCATGTATGGCTCATAATACTCATCGTTTTTGCGGAGTTCTTTTTCAGTTATTGTTTTATAGGCCTTGTCGTAATTTAAAAGAGCAGAATCAATAGTCGCACAAAGGAGATCAGTATGAAGTAAAGGGTCCTCTCGCAATGCTTTCTCCTGAAAAGTAATTCCCATGAACAGGTAAGCATTGGGGTTATCATCGTTTTCCTTCAAATATCTTTTCAAGAATGGTTCGGCCTTGTCATATTGTTTGGAGGTAAGAAGCACAATCAAGTCTTTGTACTTCACTTTTTGCGCGTGAGCCCCAAAAGACAACAAAACAAGAATTAACACGGTATAAAGCCTATTACTCATTTCTTGGAATTAAATTTGTAAGCAATTTATTAAAATAAAGAATAATAGATAATTTCTTACCTCGAATATGAAGCTACCCAAATTATTGTTTTACCTGACCATCCTTTTGGTGTTGGTTATTCCAAAGGCGAGAGATGAAGCTGCAACAATTATACAATCTGCTGTGCTCCATTCAGGCATAATTAACGCATCTATTGATGCAGATAAGAGAGAGTTGTTTAATTATGACTTTGCGGTTAAGGATATATCGGGAAAGGAAATAGATTTTAGGAGCTTTAAAGGCAAAGTTGTTTTCTTAAATCTTTGGGCAACTTGGTGTGGTCCTTGTCGAAGTGAGATGCCCGCCATTCAAGAGTTATATAATGGAAGTAATCGGGAGAAAATTGCGTTTGTAATGCTATCTCTTGATGAAGTTAACAGGGCTTCAAAGGTGAAGAATTATATCAATGAGCAAGCCTTTAGTTTCCCTGTATTCATGCCATCCGGGCAATTGACAAATCAGTTATACGTAGATACCATTCCAACTACTTTTGTAATTGATAAAGAAGGATATATTGTAATGAAAGAAGTAGGGATGAGAAACTACAACACTACTAAATTTAAAAAATTCCTTGAAGAGCTTGCCAGCAAATGATCTTCTACCCTATCCGAGCTGCCACAAGCTCAGTTAGAATCAATAAGCCTTCACGAAGGTACTCATCATTCAATTGTATTAAGGCATCTTCTTGAGGAAGCCCCTCCTTGTTGGAAGTCAACTTAGTATCAAGCTTGCCTGATGCTTTTTTCTTTTCAGCTTCTTCCATTTGCTTCTTGCGCTTAGCCTCATTGAGAGAAACCGTAGTCTGATGCATACTCTTACGCAAGTCTTCAGTATCAACGATGAAGTTCTTTAGGCTCTTATCATGTTTCACTCGGCCATTATATGATTTATTGAGATCTGAAATAATCTTGTCATTGACATCAGTGTATTTTTGGTAAGAGACCGCTTTAATTTCATCCCAGGGGAGGGCGCTTAGGTTTGCACTCTCGCCATATTGCTCGGGATCAAGAGCAGTAGGGAATTTAATATCGGGCTCTACACCCTTGTGTTGAGTACTACTGCCACTTACTCTATAAAATTTTTGAAAAGTATATTTCAGCTCGCCCACTGGTGCCTTTTCATTTAACATTGGTTTTAAATCCTGAACTCGTTGAACAGTCCCTTTGCCATAAGTAGATTCTCCAGCAATTACACCTCGGTGATAATCTTGAATTGCCCCCGCAAAGATTTCAGAAGCAGATGCGCTAAAACGATTGGTAAGTATTACCAGGGGGCCTGTGTATGCTACAGTTTTATCATCATCCTCCCCTATTTGTTTTTGGTTATTAGAGTTCCTCACCTGTACTACTGGACCTTCTTTGATGAACAAACCAGTTAAATCAATAGCCTCAGTAAGTGAACCCCCACCATTATTTCTCAAATCCATCACCAACCCATCGATGTTCTCTTTCTTTAATTCTTCAATTAGCTTTTTCACATCTCTGGTTGTGCTGCGGTAATCTGGTTCTCCTCTTTGATAGGCTTCAAAGTCCATATAAAAACTCGGAAGCGTAATTACCCCCAGCTTCATTTCCTTTTTATCGGCACGATATTTTATGATGCTCTTTTTGGCTGCCTGATCTTCCAGTTTGATTTTATCGCGAACCAAGGTAATCTCCAGCGAATGACCATTTATTCCCTCAGGGGCCGGTAGAATCAATAATCTCACTAATGTTCCCTTTGGACCCTTGATCAGCTTTACTACATCGTCAAGGCGCCAGCCAATAACATCTACCATTTCTCCGTCCTTTCCCTGAGCAACTCCAATGATCAAATCGTTCACATGAAGTTTACCCGATTTATCGGCATCGCCTCCAGGAAGAATCCTTGCTACTTTAGTGTATTCATTCTCTACCTGGAGTGACGCGCCAATACCTTCTAATGACAGGCTCATACTCTGTTTAAAAAGTTCGGAGGCTTTTGGGGAAAAATAATTGGTATGCGGATCGTAAGCCTCAGTGATGCTGTTCATATATATATTGAACACATCCTCAGAGTTAAATTGATTAAACGATTTCAGGAACCGCTCATATCTTTTCTTTACAACGTCTTTGATTTCTTCAGGCTTTTTGCCAGCCAACTTTAAACTGAGCTCTTGATTCTTAATGACTTTTCTCCAGATATCATTAAGCTCATCCACAGTCTTAGGCCAAGTGGCTTTCTCGCGCTCACTTTCGTAATATTCATCTACTGTATAATCGAAGTCTTGATTGAGAAGGGTATTAAATACATAATCCATCCGCTCTTGATACCTTTTTTTGAAAATAGAATATATATCGTAGGCAGGGCTTACATTTTCCTTCTTGGTAAGATCGTCAAGAGTAGTTTTGTATTTATCAAATAATTCAATGTCGGCAGCCAAAAAATACATTCGACTATTGTCTAACTCACGTATATATTGTTGAAGGATCGCACCAGAGAGGGAATCATTGAGCGAAATCTTCCGATAATGATAGGTGTCGAGTATGTAAGATATTATTCTGGCTTCTCTCCCGTAAACTGGTTTAGGTTTTAATGTCGTTGTATCACCAACGCTTCCTTTTGAAACTAAAAAGCCAAAAACAAAAACCGACATCACCACTATCTTCTTCATACTCTTTAAATTATTTCCACAATAACGAATACTAAGCCATTGAGGTTATGCAACCTTTAGGCCACTTTATCAAAATCAAATTCCTTTAGAAATTTCTCTAATTCCTCAATGGTTTTGAATTCGTATGATTTGCGTGCACCCAACGTTGAGTGCAAATCGATTTTAACCATATCAATATTGGAGGTATTTCTTTCATGTTTGGGCTTCTGATGCTGGTAGTCTTGTACCTCCTTACGTGAAATAAAGAACTGGGTAGCCCTCACGTTTTTGCAGTAAGAGCACTGGTAATGTTTAAGCAATTCTTTGGGTGTTCCGTCCTCGTTCCGCTCTACAATTTCCTCTTTAAAAACCTTCATCGTATAGAATCCGCAGTTTTTACATTGAAGCGCTATCAAATGCCCTTGATATTTTTCAATCTTCACATCGTTGGTAGTTTCATCAACCCAAACATCATAATCAATAGAGAAGATATTCTCTTCGGCTTGCATGCCTTCGTTTAGATGAACATCTTCTTCATCTTCTCTGAGCAGCCTCATTTTATGGCCGTTTTTAGGATTGATTCTTGGCAAATAACGCAACTTGCGCAACTTGAAATTCAGTTTTGTAGGATAATAATACTGAAGGATCAACGCGGCCACATAACTGATAAGTGTGGCGCAGGCAATTGAAAAGAATGCGCGCACAAAAAAGATAAGTCCAACGGTAAGAATCTTCTCTGATCCGTATAAATTAATTGCCAGGGCTAATGTGAGCCCAAGGAAAAAATAGACTCGCTTGAACCATTGTATCTCATGGATGTTAATAAAATCGTATTTCTCTTTAGGATCTTTAATTGCCGAGACGCGCACTTTGTAATACAAATAAACAAGTACCACCATTGCCGCAGATATAAACACACTTACAAAAATGATATCATTCCAGACTAAAAGGAAGGGAGAAGGTGAGGTTGGTTTGGGTTCCATGCGATAAAAAATTTTCGTTAAAGTTAACTATAAAACTAACACAGGGGAATTGAATATTTGGTCGTTTCAGTAAGAAATCCCCATTATTTGGATGAATGATTTTCCAATACCTTTTTTAAATCGGCCGGAGAATAATTAACTGACTTTATTGTCTTATTATCTGCCTTTCGATAGACCAGCCATTTGCCACCCTCTTCGTGGTAGTAGCATTCGGTATTGTCTTTGGATTTGTAAAAGGCTACAGTCTCGATTGCTTCTTTTTCAGAATTACACGCCTTGCTCATGTTCGAGCGTTGAACCTCTTCGAACAATGCCTTGAATTTATTGCCAAGACCAAACTCGAGGATTGCACCCGATAAAACGTATTGGATATCGCAGAGGGCATCGGCAATTTCAGTAATATCTTTATCCTTTATTGCTTCCTCCAATTCTTTCAATTCTTCTGCAATTAAAGCTACACGCAATCTGCATCTGTCTTCAGAGGGAATTGCGGGGTTTTCTAAAATAGGGTGTTTGAATGTGCGATGAAAGTCTGCTACCAAGTTAAGAGAGTCGGGTTGTTGCATTTTTGATTCAGTTTAAAAGTTAAAGCAAATCAAAAAAAATTAACTTTAATAACACCAATTCGCCCGGTGTCACTTCCGGTCAATACTATCCTGTCGGCCAAGAGATTAAATATAGAGTAAACCTCAGCGTTTAAGATATTAGAAACCTACTTTGTGGTATCGAATGAAAATGAGTAACCAAGGTTGAGGCCAAACCTGAACGTCTGTGAAAAGTGATTGGTACTAATTGAGCTAAACTTACTCTTAAATTGCTCATCAATTGTTACGCTTCTGTAGCCAGCGCCATAACCAACGAATGCATCAATCGTAAATCCGTCTTTTGCTACGTGCTGCATTAATCGGTAGCCAAGTAATACACCATATTCTACTCGCTGCTCTGGGGCACTTGCGGTAATAATCAGTTGCTGAAATGGCAACGAGACATTGGTGTAATGACCTATGTTCGTGAACCGGATCTCGTGTCCGAAGTACCACATGCCCGTCTTTAAAGAGTTGTAGAACTTCTGTTTGAGTGCGAAAGCGTAACCCCTTGTGTACAGCTTTCCTATCGGCACTCGATCGTCTGACATGAAAAATGGGTCACGGATGCCGTCAAATGAAAACTCGTGCCCGAGTCTTGATTCATTATAAAATTCCATTCCAATCGGGAAACTCCCAGCGAACATGAATGCCGGATTTCCTTGAAATATCATACTCCGATATTCCGGTGTCATGGGTTCGAAATAGGAAAACTTGTGATTATTCTTTTTTGAATTGGTAAATGGCAATGGAACTTTCGACTTCTCTGCCATTGCATTGATTGCATCGGCCAGGGTTTTATTTTCATACACCGGCTTGTAATAGCCCGAGAGATTTCCGTCTTCCTCATATAATTCCCAAGTGCCAACACGGAGATCTTCTTCTATCTGACCTTTTGTTTGCAAAGTACCACTTGGGTAATAGCCATAATACGTTCCTTTTCCTTTATCAAAGTCGCACTCGCCTTCTACTTTCCCATCGTCATAATAATACTGCCACTTGCCTTGATTTTTTTCATTTACAATTTGCCCTTTGATTCGAAGCTGACTGCCTTGATAATATTCGCGATACTCCCCCGTTCCATTCACATAGGTAATTTCACTTCGCACCGATCCGTCTTTATTAAATGAACTCCAGTATCCGCTCTTGCTACCTTTCACAAATTCACCTTGTGAACTAACTTTTCCCGTTTCAAAATAATAAGTCCACAACCCAATGGGCTCGTCATTTTCATATTGACCTGATGAAGACACTCGCCCGGTTTGGTAAAAGAATTTCCATGCGCCATTTTTTTTACCGTTGTTGTACTCACCTTCACTTTGTAAGGTGCCATCTTCTGCAAAGGTGCGCCAGCGCCCAACGCTTCTTGCTCCTGACTTCGGTCCTTCTGCTAGTACTTTTCCGGAGTGATAAAACTCGGTATACCGGCCAAGATCATTATTGTATTCTATTTCTCCCCTCTTAGTTCCGTCTTCAAAATAAGTTGTCCAAAGTCCTTTGCGCTTGTTGGTATTGTATTCCCCTGCTTCTTTTAGCTCACCACTTTCATAATAGATTTTCCAAGTTCCCTCTCTTTGCTTTCCTTCGATTGTTCCCTCCATACTCTTCTGGCCATTCTCATAAAAGTATTCCCAAAGCCCGAAGTTGGAATTTTGCCTAAGGATGCCGCGCATTTTTAAGGCCCCGGTTTCATAATAAAATTCCCACATGCCTGCAGTCTCATTATTGATAAACTGTCCTTTGGATTCGATATGGCCATTGAGAAAATAAGAAACATAACGGCCGTGCAACACACTATTAATTGTGTCTTTCACCTGATAGGCTTCTTTTATATTTTTTTTCTGTACATCGTGATAAGTAAAACGCGTGATTCCTTGCCCGAGCAATTGAGCTAGTGGTAATGTTATAGAAAAAATGAGAATCAGAACTTTTTTCATTCCCTTGAGATCAATCCAAAATTAGCGAGAATAAAGCGAACGGAAATCGGTGTTAGTCGAACAAAGTCATGTTACCGAATTGATCAGCCGGTGGAACTGGCAACAGCAACGAAGGTCTGTCAAATGAAATAGTATTGAGTTGAGGTGAAACTGCGAATCCATCCCATGTATCTGATGAAAATGGCACAAGCAAATCCAGCAATGTTTTCTCTTCACTCTCTTTATTAAGCCAGATCTTTTCTTGCTCTCTGCCAAAGATCACTGGCATTCGTTCGCAGACATTGGCGATAAAGCTATTTGCTGGCACGGTAAGAATGGTGAACGTATGAAACTCATTACCTTCTTCATCATCATATTCTTCCCATAATCCTGCCATTGAGAAAATGCTCTTGTCTTTAAGTACAAAGCGCCATGGGATGAGGGACTTCTTTCCAAATTTCTTCCATGAATAAAATCCGTCAGCAGGGATAGTGCAACGATTTGCCTTTAGACTTTTCTTTAAGGTGGGTCTATCGGCAATTTGCTCTACTCGGACGTTGATGATCTTTTCTGCCAACGATTTATTCTTCGACCAGCCCGGTGGTTGGCCCCAATAGAAAAATGAGAAACCTCGAGCTTCACCTAATGTGATTACAGGCACTAGTTGCGAAGGCGCCACATTATATCGCGATTGGTATGCGCTGGGCTCTTCTACTTCGAAACGAGCTGAAAGTTGTTTCGCAGAAACACCAATGGAAAATCGTTCGATCATAGTATAAGTTGTGCTATAAAATCTAATGCGCGTTGTTCGCTCCAATATAAACCATTTCCATTAAAGCGTGCGAATCCAACATGCCCTCCCCTATCTGGAAATTCAAGTTTTACAAATGGATGGTCAATCATTTCAGGAAAACATTCTTTGCTCAAAAACGGATCGTTCTTCGCGTTGACTATCAGTGTTGGTACTTTGATGCTTTCAATAAACCGAATGGCCCCGCATTGCTGATAGTATTCAATAGCATCCTTAAATCCATGTAACGGAGCAGTATAACGATTATCAAAATTCAGAAGATTATTGATCTGATCTATTCCATCAATATTCAATTCAGGCATTTGTTTGGCTTTAGCTTTCACTTTTTTCTTCAGGTTTCTGACGAACCTTCGGGAGTAAATCCAATTAGATGACTTGGAAATTTGGATGCATGAGGTGTGCAAATTCAACGGCACAGAGAATGTGGCTACGCCTTTGATACGCTTATCTAAACTTCGTTCGCCTGCATATTTCAACGTGAGATTGCCGCCCAGGCTAAAACCGATAAGGAATACATTCTCGTATCCTTTGGAAATGACATGATCAACCACAAGGGAAAGGTCATCAGTTGCACCGCTGTGGTAAAAGCGAAGTGTTTTATTGATCTCTCCACTACATCCGCGATAGTTCCAGGTGAGCACATCAAAGTTATGATCATAAAAAGCTCTGGCCATGCCTTTCATATATGATCTCTGGGAGTTCCCCTCAAGGCCGTGAGAAATGATCACCACGTTCTTATTCCCTTGGGTAAGCCAATCAAGATCGAGAAAATCATGATCTGGGGTAGTAATTCTTTCACGATGATATTCCTTCAACGCTACCCTACGGAATAGCGATGGATAAATTGTTTCTAGATGAGGGTTAAACAGAAACCAGGGAGGCGAATACACTTGAAATTCAATCTTTTCTAAGTTTCAAATGTAATGCTAATCAGCAAACTATTACTCCGGTATTCAGCCGCTTTGATAAAAGAAGTTAGTTCCCATTATTAGTTATTGTAGGTCACATGATTAGGGTAAACGGAGCTTTACTATTAATGACACCTTTGTGCAGCCTAAAACCCACCAACCCTCCTAACCACCCTTACTATGAAAAGAATTTTGCAATGCGTTCTTCTTCTCTGGTCAATTTCATTAACTGCCCAAGATCAAAATAATTCGTTCTTTCACAAGATCGATCAAAAACAAAACTCCATTACTCGCCAGCAAGCTTCTCAAAAAATCAAAGAGCTGTTGCACATGAGCCCTCATGAAGAACTTGTGTTAATTCGTGAAGAATCAGATTCATATGGCTTCCGGCATGAACGTTTTCAAATTACGTTTCGCGGAGTGCCGGTCGAGTTTGGTACAGTGTTCGTACATTATGATCGTGACGGGAAAGTACAATCAATTAATGGCGAGCGATCTGCACTAACAGAGACTTTATCTATCAAGCCATCGATCAGTGAAAACAATGCTGTTGAGTTTGCAACAAAACACATTGGTGCAACCAAATACATTTGGCAGGCAGAGCATTTGGCTCACACTCCTGAAGGTGCCTACCCTAAAGGCGAGCTTGTAATCTATAATAACACACTAGCATACAAGTGCAAGATCGGTGCAATAGAACCCAGAAGTTCTCATGTTGTCTATGTCAGTGCCGCTTCAGGAGAAGTATTAAAGAAGCATTCCCTGAGAAGAGATATTGATGCCAAAGGATCTGCTAGTACACGATACAGTGGAACACAAACAATTACTACTAATAAGATTGGGGCAGGTCAATACATTTTGCAAGACAATACACGTGGTGGTGGAATACATACGTTTAACATGCATAATAGCTCTATCAATATTGGATCAGCTACAGAGTATATTAATAGTGATACCACCTGGAATGAATATAATAATGCCGACCACGACAATGATGCTTTAGATGCGCATTGGGGAGCTGAAATGACGTATGATTACTGGCTTAACAAACGCGGAAGAAAGAGTTTTGATAACGGAACAATCCTCCAATATCCAAATGGGTCTCCTATAAAAAGTTATGTTCACTTCGCTACAGATTTTCCTACAGCCATGTGGGATGGACAAACAAGGGTTCTTGAATTTGGAAATGGTGGTGCCCAGTATAATGGAAAGACTACTCTAGATGCAGTAGCTCATGAATTCGGTCACGGAGTAAATGACTTTACCGCTAATCTTACTAACGAATATGAATCAGGAGCACTTGATGAAGGGTTGAGTGATATCTGGGGCGCCTGCGTTGAAAATTATGTAAATAACTTGGGAATTCTTTCCACTCCTAAGTCTTTATGGTGGATGGAGTCAGAAAATATTATAGGAAATCTTCCGCTTCGTTCACTCAGCAATCCGGTGCAAACAAAAAACCCTGATACCTATTTAGGAGATAATTGGTATACCGGCAAGCTTGACAAAGGTGGTGTTCATACCAATTGTACAGTCTTAGGATTTTGGTTTTATCTAATCGCAGACCCATCACAGAAAAGTGGTACTAATGATTTCGGAAAGGCGTATAACATCACAGGCATGGGCATCGAAAAAGCAGCTGCTATTGTCTATCAGGCCGAGTCTAATTACTTCACCAGCAATACCGGATACTACGGTGCAAGCAGATTGACAATTGAAGCAGCTGAGAACATTTATGGCGTTGGTTCTCCGGAAGTAAACATCGTTGTCTCGGCATGGGATGCAGTAGGGGTAACCAATGCACTAGCCGGTTTGCCAAATTACTGTGTGCCCAACGTTGGTCATGCTCCACAAGTAATTCCCTGGCATTTGAAAACTGCCTTTGTAACCGAGGACATTTCTCCAGACGTTCCTACTCCGGATTATAAATTCAATGCAAACAAAATTGATCTTTATGCCGGGCAAACATTTCCAATGGAGGTAATTTATTCCCCACATGATCCTAAATTCTTAAAAGTATGGCTAGATCTAAATCACGATGGTACTTTTTCGTACCCATCAGAGCTGCTTGCCGAGTCACCCTTGGTTAATAATTTTTATCAAAGTGCAATGGTGTCTCCGGTAATTCCAATGAATGCCGCATCAGGATTCACACGACTTCGCATAGTTATGAATACCGACAATAACAACTCTCCGTGCAGTGATCTTACCATGGGAGTGATTCGAGATTATCTTGTGAATATTTTACCCAATGTATCCGGATATCGTATTCCATTCTCTGATACCCAGCTGTCTCAGGGTAGCGGCAGTTTCATAAGTCAGGCGGAAATCTGGGACTCATTCGGTCAATCGACCTTTCATAATTACCATGATGGAATTACTTCACCTAATCCAGGAAGTTCGCTTACTGGCTATACAGATCTAACTAAGGCGAGTTTTACTGTTTACGCAGGAAAGTACAATTTCAAGGCGGACACTCCGATCCCCTACAATACCATTCACTGGGCTGTTTGGATTGACTTTAACCATGACAAAGATTTTGATGATCCGGGCGAGCTATTAAATGACCCAACGATTAATTCAATGATGGCTTCCTTCTCATTTCAGATTCCACTGACTGCTGCCCCTGGACTAACCCGAATGAGAGTACGAATGCAGTGGTTTAATGCCCTTCAAAGCCCTTACGATTATAGTTCATTAGGATATGGAGAGACCGAAGACTACGCCATCAATATTAATCCATATCCGTTGGGCATGGACTTTCAGCATCCCATTCCTGTAGGGACACTTGCCTCTATGCAGTCTTACACGAATACGCAAAACAACAATCCGGCTAATGGCTTTAAGCACGATTATGGTCAGCCGAGCGATGATATCTTTTACACATTCACACTCACGCAAGCAGCTTCAATGAAAATTGATCTTTGCGGCTCGGGGATAAACGATTCGTATTTGCATGTGCTGAATAATAATCATGTTCCTCTATTCAGTAATGATGACAATGGGCCTTTATGCCCCGGCAATAAATCTTCCATTTATCAAAATCTCGCAGCCGGCACTTATTATGTTATTGTAGAAGGCTTTAATTTAAATCAGGGTGATATCACTACACATATTCAGAATCTGGGTGGTTGCGCTAATTCGTTTGCAGAGGGCACGCACATTCAAAGTGCAATTCCAATTGGAGACCTTGCTAATTGCTTCAGAGATACAAGAAGTAATGCCGCCTGTTTTTCAAACTTAATGGGGCAACAGAGCCCTGAAATCTATTATAAGTTTACACTTGCAGTAGCGGGACAGGTAAGTATACACACATGCTATTCGGAACTGGCGGATACTTACATTCATTTGCTTAATTCAAGCCAAACAGAAATTGCATCAAATGATGATAACGGCCCATGGTGTGGCGCATCATCTACGAGAGCTTCATTGAATAAATCGTTGGCGGCCGGAACTTATTACATAGTAGTAGAGGGTTATAACATCCAGACCGGATACATCACGCTGAATGTTTGGAATGGCAGTAGTGTTTCAAACAACGGAGTAAGTTGTCCACCTGTATTTAGGGCTCCTATAAACGGACTCAGCCGAACTGAGAGTAGCACTGACAATGTATCCGAGAAAAAGGAAAAACTTCCGTTAACTGAAATCACTTTGTATCCAAACCCAACAAGCCATACTACAACATTAAGTATCCCGGAGCTTGATCAGCCCATTGCGATTACAGTACATGATTTGTTTGGCAAGCCACTATTGACTCTCACAAGCAGTTCACCGGAAACTGAAATTGATGTATCGAATTTACCTGCCGGGATTTATTACTTGACATTTCAGCTCAACTACAATACGATAAGTAGGAAGATTGAAGTGATGAGATAGTTCCTAGCTATCCTAAAAACTCAAGTCATCTGGATTCCAGGTGACTTGAGTTTTTACTTTGTTGAGCTTTACAAAGTAGTGGAAAACGAGACAACCGTGTAGAAAATTCAACGGCATTTTCTTCCACTAAAAGATTGAGAATGCTCTTCAAAGGCAATTCCTAATTCAAAATAAACGATTGTCCTTTTTTCCCGTCATAGAATTGTATGACACACGGTTTTATCCATGCAATTAAGAGAAGAATGGGCCTGCCAATCTTCATCCTATTTGTAGTCCTTTTGTTATTGATTCTCTTTATCGGATTTGGCAGGGCATTCTAATTATTTTCATAACAACTCTGCATCAAGCTTGCGAGAAACATATCCTTGCTCGTTGGTGTTGAGTGCGGCCGTTCGATTCTTTGCATCTGCGTTGGCTACCGCGATCGATTCCACTTCCCGGCAAATGTAATCATGCTCTATCGAGTGCAGAACTGAATCATATGGCCCTTTCCTTGAAAGTAGTTTCACTAGAATTGGTGCTGATTCTAACATTAGAAAAAGTATGATAATGAATACATGTGCCCACCACATCGCAGAGCTATTTGCCGTAAGCCGGTTAAGCGCTTCGATGCGGGCAGCAGGCCCATCCATTTTAGTATGCTTCAATGCCGCGGTGATATTGTCCATTTTATTTACCGTCTCTCTCAATTGATTTTCAAGCATCGATACCTTGCTACCATTCATTTTGATTAGTGCGTTCAATTCTGCTTCGGACCTCTCCGCATCAGCTTTCTTTACTTTATAAATTGGGCCAAGGTTTTTGATTTTGCTTCCGCCTGTTCCGTCAGCTTCTTGCTGCGCAATCCGTACGAGCTCATTACGCTGATGCGTTTTTTCAGTTATCTCTTGCTGGAGTTTTTGAATATCATTTCTTAGCTGATTATTAGTAGGCTCAAATCGAAGTCTGGCTTCTGCCTCTTGAGAGGCGTATACCTGCTGTTCCATCACGACAAGTTCGGGCTCAATTTCTTTGGCAAAGATTTTCAGCTCGATTGGTTTGGCGATCACCAGGGAAATAATGATTGCTAGTAATATCCTGGGTAATGCTGTGAAAAGCTCTCGCCAAAACCGTTCTTCCTTTCTCATGCTTGATACAATGAAACGATCAAGATTAAAAATCATAATGCCCCAGATTATTCCGAGAGGTATAGCCACATAGTAATTGTCGAATACCGTGAATAGTGCATAACCGGCAGCTGCGGCCGCCAAAAGCCCTGTAAAGAAGATAGTGCCACCAATGCCTACATACTTACTTTTATCTGATGGACATTGCTCCAGAATTTGCAAGTCTGCACCTGAAGAAAACAAAAAGAAGTTTGTAATTTTTTTCATGAGATGTTAACGTTAGTGTGACAAAAGAAATACGTTAGCAACCCAATAAATATGCCACTGGCTAATCTTGTTAATTTCCGAACATCTTGTTCCGGAATTGTGCACAAGTGAACAGGGAGATGTTCACTTACAGGCTTAGCTTGTGATGAAAACTTTTCAGTTCGTTGATAAGAAACTAATAGTGATTTTAGCTTATCACTCAGTTATTACTCGATTACATTAAAAAGTCTACTCCATCTTATTTTATGTAGCAGATCAGCTTCATCGTTAATAGAGAACCCGATGAACAATGGCTTGCCTAAAATATGATCTTCAGGAACGAAACCCCAGTACCGCGAGTCAAGTGAGTTATCGCGATTATCTCCCATCATGAAATAATAATTCTGAGCGAACTTGTATTCGGAGATTTGCTTTCCATCAATAACGAGGCTTCCGTCTTTAATGATTACACTTTCATGACCTTCATACAAGCGGATGATTTCTCCGTAAGTATTAAGCATCAATTCATTCACAACCATTTTCATTCCCACTTCAGGAATTAGTAAAGGCCCATAGTTATCAGCACTCCATGTTTCAGATTTTGCTGATGGAAAAATGGAGAACCCGGACTTCTCTTCAATCACACTAATGTCTTGCACTGACTTTATGAATGATAAGGTTTTAATTTGTTCTAATTGCTGTTGAGTGAGTGACATTCTATAAGCAGCCATAGCATCTGATGTTCTGCCCAAATAATTAAAATCATCGCTATCCAGACCTAAATTATTTAATTGTCTTTTATGGATTTCATCCTTCGCAGTTACGAAGTAGCTAAACTTCATGTTCGTTGGATTCTCTAATGCTCCGCCATTAATAAAAACCTGCTTGTACTTGATCTCTAACTTATCACCATGAATAGCTACACAACGTTTTACTAAATATGTTTTGAGATCAATTGGTCTTTCTGTTTTGTCTAGCAGGTCTTTGGGTACATTAAATACTACGGGCTCTCCACGCTTCACTTCTCTTAGGCCTGGTAAACGATAAGAAGGCAACTGAATCCATGTCAGATAGGATGGAATCTCTGTTCCCCATATTTTTTGATGTGTCAGCGGAATTTGTAAAGGTGTTCTTGGAGTTCGAGGCCCGTAATGAAATTTACTCACTACAAGGAAATCGCCAACAAGAAGTGAATTCTCCATTGACGGGGTTGGGATTACAAATGCTTCCACCAACGACCATCGGAATAACGTGGCTACAACTACGGCAAAGACAAGAGAATCTCTCCACTCTTGAAGCCAGGTTTTGGGTTGCTCTTTAACTGATCTTTTGAATGGATTCCATTTCATAGTTGATGACTTTGAATGGAATTAAAACGAAGGTTATCCTAAAAAAGTTTAGTTGCTAACAGATAGCTCATGTTTAAGATTAACTGTCAAGACGCTTTTAGTATAATCGATAGTGACCATCTTAGTTAAGTTTCCTTTATCGATTGTGATGATCGTTTCCTTTTCAAATCTTGATCCGTAACCTTGGTGTTCGTACAAAGTCATTTTGCCTTTTGGAATTCGCAGTTTACCTGAGAACCACCTGGCTAGTACAGGTTTGTTATTGGATTTAGGAATTAAATCATTAAGAGTGAAACGAGTTTGCTCTGGTCCAAAAAACAGAGAGTTCTTTTCATAATTTCCGTCAATGCTTTTGAGAAAGAACTGGTTGTCTTTGATCTCCCAATTGGCTACGTATCCGCGCTGGCATTTTGGTAGTGGAAGAAAGTTGGGGCGCTTTTTGTATTGCCTCATCCAGTACTGTTCAAGTGGATTTGAATACAAATCCCATTGTTCACCATCAACTAAGATTTTGTCAGGAAGTTGAGCTGCCATAGTATTCTTTTAGAAATCATCCTTGTATTAAACATCAACGAATTGCTATAACAAGTTTGATTGCATAATGACTTTTTCAAAAAAAATCTCGTTGACCGTACCGTTTTATCTGTGAGTGAGATTGCAAGATGCTTTTCATCGAATAAAATTGCATGTCCCTTTATATATGTCCTGACTCATCACATGATTTGGGGAGGAGAAAATAAAAGAACACTAGCATTCACTAACATCATCATGTGAATTTTTGAAAGTTATATGTGGGTATGTTTGCAAAAACAAACCCACAAACAAACCCAATGAACAGATTAAAAACTATTTCAGAAAATGTAGTGGCTCGAATCGCTTTAGTTCTTGTTTTTATGGTCAGCCTGCAGAGTTGCAACGAATCTATAGACCCAAGGGCTACTGGCACTAACTCAACAACGAGTGCAAGTACTTTGAATCAAGCAACCCTTTCTATAAGACCTTTTACCCTATCAACTACCACAGGATTTCAGGGTAGAGTGTTCAATAGCAGTTTTCAAACTATCCCGAATGCGGTTATCACTTTCAGCAATGCCAGTGGAATCTATGTAGCTGTATGCGATGCTTACGGTACGTTTAAAATTGCTCTTGATGCAGGAAGCTATTATTCAAGCTGCACCGCAAGCGGCTTTCAGTCTTATTTTAGCTCACCGGGTGTTGGCGTAGTGACAGGAAATGATGGGTTTCAAACCTATAATTTCTTTTTGAGTAACGCACAGGTGATGGGCTTCAACGGAAGTGTGTACAATGCTTCAACCTTTGCACATGTGCAGAACGCCACAATAACTTATATAAAATCAAACGACCCTACTTTGGTATTCAGTACTTTCGCTGCGACCGGCTTTTATGGTATTGACCTTCCACAGTTCGGAGGATATTATGCCAAAGTATCGGCTCCCGGTTATACCTCGTACGATTCATCGCCAGGACTTTATGTTCTCAATAGCTCAGGATTCCATACAGCAAATTTCTTTATGAATCCTTAACCATTGACTTTTGTCGAACAATAGAAACGCACTGTTAATCGGTGCGTTTCTATTTTGGTTAATGTCAAATGTCGTCTCCCGTCTTGGATAAAATGTCGGAGTCACAGAGGCTTAAGCCTCTGCAAGTACGATGGATGATTTTCTAATCATCAAGTTCTTCGAGGAAATACTTTGCGATGGACAAGGGTCTGTGAATGTATCTCTTCTTATCGCGATGTGACGCAATACGTGTGAGAATGTCTGCCAAGGTCTTAACCGTTTTCACCACGTGCGGTCCTTTGTTTAGCATGACACACTCTGCCATGCTACCCATTGAAGCATCCGAGATTTCGCTACGTGTAGCAAATCCGGTCTTGTTCATCGTCTCCAGAACTTGAGTAGCCCATATTACAGGCACGTGTGCGGCCTCGCATATCCATAAGATTTCCTGTTGTATCTCGCTTAATCTTTCAAAACCAATCTCAACTGCCAGGTCACCGCGCGCAATCATCACTCCAAGGCCACCGTCACGCATCCCATTGATCAAGAGTGATGGGAGATTCTGAACTGCTGCCAGCCGTTCTATCTTCAAGATAATGGATGGAGGGTTGTCGCTGTGCTTTTGAAGTTGACTCCTAAGCTTCTCAATATCTTGTTTGGTACTCACAAACGAGTAGCCTACCAAGTCGGCATGCTCGCAAATAAATGGAAGGTACTTCAGATCATCCTTCGTTAACGGAGGCAGTTTCAAGTTAGAATCTGGAAGGTTTATTCCCTTTTCTTCTCTCAACACAGGATTCTTGGTCGAGATTCTTTTAATGACTACTTCAGCTGATTTAGTGTTTGCCGATATTACCTTAGCTTCAAATTTTCCATCATCGAAGTAAATGTGTTCGTCTTCTTTCATCATTGCGATCAATCCTTTGGGCTGTATCTGTAAAGTAGCAGGCCGCCTCAAAGTTCCGTCAGCTCTGCGATGAACGTTCTTCACCTTCAAATTACTTTCCGTGAGCCGGATTATATCTCCTTCAGCTAACTGCAGTCCATCCTTCTGCTTGTCGTTGCCTGAAATCTTGCCCACCCTGATTTTAGGGCCAGCCAAATCCATATACACTTTGCAAGGCTTACCTGTTTTAGCACAAGCTTTCTTCAGATTGTGTATCATCTTTTTCCAGACCAGTGGACTATCATGGGCGCAATTGATTCGTGCTACTGTCATCCCGGCCATCAACAGTTCTTGTATTTTCATGCGGTTGTCAGCAAGCTCGGTCGAGAATGTAACCATGATGTGTGGCAGATGCATTTGCTGGTGCCCGAGCAATCCTTGTGTATGAAGATTCAGTATCCCAATGCCTTTATTGAAATTACACATCTTGTCAGTAAGATAGGGTGTCAGATCTGCGTCAGGCGCAAGCCAACGAATGATCTGAATGATTTGCGAGAACGTATGACTCTCTGAACTCGACAGTGAAGAAAGTCCACGCTCATGAAGGAATTCCTGTAAAGGCCTGATCTCTTCGCTCCTCAACACCAGGTAGTGTAACAGGTTTCTAATGCTTAGCTGAAAATTATCGTTTGTTTTTTCTATTTCGGCCTGCATTTGGGTCTCCGCTTTTTGCATGCGACCGATGAGGTGTTCAAGAAAACTGAGTGCCTGTTGATTGGTCAATGTGGCATTTGGCAGAATAGCAATTGAGCCGTTCATAATATACTTTGAGGATCTATACCAAGGTAATATCGCACCGCTTCCTGGTTGCTGACGAATATCATCCGCGCACACTACATATGTGTGTAATCGCATTCGAGAACTCTGCGAGAAACGATGCTTTAAATGAAGCCGATCAGTTTTAATGACTACCCAATGCAGGCGCTTCTAGAAACTGCACAACTTCCTTATTAAACATCTTAGGATCTTGCTGAGGCGCATAGTGCTCAAGCCCCTTCAGAATTACTAATTTCGATTTAGGGATACTGGTTGCAATCAACCTCGTATGACTTTCATTGACGACATCCCTCTCGCCTGCCATCACTAATACCGGCACCGAAATGGATTTCAATTGGGCGGTATCGATGCGCGGGTACTTTAATACCATAACACCTACTTTCAGTTTGGTCTTCCATTTGTTGGGGTGCAGCACCGCCAACACCCTTACGAGCCTGATAGTCCAGCGGTACTCGCGCAAAAACTTCTTTTGTACCGCGTTCTTATTCGGGTAAAGATTAGCGCCCATTGTAATCAGGCTCTTTACGCGCTGAGGATATTTCATCGCCATGACTAGTCCCGTATTTCCACCATCACTCCATCCAAGGATGTTTACAGAATCCTGACCAAGGTGTACTAGCAAAGCATTCATATCTGAAGCCATTAAATCGTAAGTCATCTTCTGACGATCCATTGAAGACTTTCCTTGTCCGCGACTATCTACTGCGATGACCTTGTAATTCTTTTTCAACTCATCAATCTGATTATTAAAGGAGCTGATGGATTCGTTGTTGCCATGGAGCAAGAGCAGCGGCTGTCCTTGTCCATAAGTTTCATAATAAATCTTAACTCCATTCGCGGTAATATAATTTCCGTGCTCAGCGAAATCGCCATACTTCACCAAGTCAGTTAACGTGACCTTGAGGCTTTGATTTCCTGAAATTTTTGTTGTCTTGTCAATGACTACATCGTATCCGGGAAGCGTTAGCCACTTTTGAATTTTCCCGGCACTGTCTGCCGGTAATTCAAAGTCTGGATTTGACATTGGCAAAGGCTCCCATGTTTTTCCGTTGTTGACTTCAACAGAGAACTCATCTATATGAAACTGGTTTGCTCTCTTTCTACACCAGAGGCCGATAACTAGTATAGCACAATCGTCTTTGATTCGGCTTGTCACCTCAAATCTACACCACTGCTGATTTGCCCGTGTCGTTTTTGATTTCTTTCGTTTGTCCTTAATGAATTTGCCTTTTGCCGTTTGCTGATAGGCCCAAAATTCTACTGCTGTTGAATCTGCTGTATTGACATATCCCGAAAATCGGAACTCCTTGCCCCGGGCGCTCTCAGGGATTTTTACCTTCTGATGTAGTTGTGAAAAACAGGTTGCAGAAATGAATAGACATGCAACGGCTAAAACAGGTTTCATTGCCCGGTTCCAAGAAGTAATTTTCACTGCGGTTGTTTAGGTTAATGATAAAAAAATGGTTGTTGATTACGATCAATCATTAACGACCGAATATTATCAATTATTTTATCTTCTTCTGAAATCTAAAAACTTCGAGTTGTTTTTTTGAATATGTGAGACGATGATTTGCTTCTACATGACATGCATGAGGGATGGAGCGGCATGTTTGAGCCCGAAGTGGTCCCGATAGCTATCGGGAGTGCATGAGATGGCAAGTAGCGTCCCGAAGCTTCGGGAGCCCGACCCGAGTCCCGAAGGTTCGGGACGAGGGACATGCCCAAATTAGTTATTCGTTGATCGTTATTCGTTGTTGGTAAGAGTAGTGTGAATTTTAGTGAGATCGCGCAAGTCGATGGAGTCTCTCCTACTTGGCGCTCCTCCGCGAAGACAAGCGTAGAGAGGTTAATCAATGGCTCCCATCAAACCACAGCTTGAACTCATTCACTTTTTCTCTGCTTACGATGATCTCCTGCTCCCACTTGATAGTTGGAATGATCTTAAGTCGGCTGTTGGAGTACACCACTACATCTTGTATGAATTGAATGCTGAGTATGTAAGAGCGATTCGCACGAAAGAATTGTTTGGGATCTAATAGTTCTTCAAGATTTTCGAGTGTGTAATCAATGATGAATTTTTTATTATCGGAAGTGAACAGATAAACATCACGACCATCGGCAAAGAGCAACACGATTTGATCAGCTGTTATTGAGCGAATATGATCGCCAAGTTTCACCATGAACCTGGTTTTGTAGCCCTTCTGTGGCAGTGATGTAACGGTCTCTTTGATGGTTTCGAGCTTCTTGTCCCAAGCCAATTTTATCGATAAATCCTGTAATTTATCGAGACTTGCACTTAAATCGGCAAAAGCCACAGGCTTCAATAAGTAGTCGATGCCCTTCACCTTGAATGCCTCAAGGGCGTAGTCGTTGAATGCTGTAATGAAGATCACCGGCTTGTCTACCTTCACTTGCTGAAATATTTCAAAGCTCTTTCCATCGAGCAGCTGAATGTCCATGAAGATGAGATCAATCTGGGCTTGATTATCGCGCAACCACTGCACCGCTTCGTTAACGGAAGGGATTTTTGCCACTACTGAAATGCCTTCACTGTATTTCCGTAAGTGCCTCTCCAGCTTTTCAGCGGCAGGTACTTCGTCTTCGATGATCAGCACACGTATCGTAAGCATTGAGTTCATCCTTCGTTGGCGATAGTTGTGCTCTCCGAAATTTTCACAGCCGGAAATTTAATGTAATTCTCTCCGTAAGCCTTCACTTGCACAAATGGAATGTCGCTGAAGAAGGAATAGACTCTCTGAATTCGTGCAAATGCGAGAAGGCTTTCTTCGTGTAAGATGAGTTTGTCATTGAGTTTGTGTTGTAATACAATGTAGCCATCCTCTTCATAGAGTGTAATAACAAAAACCGACTCGCGAGAGAGCAATGTGTTGCGAATTATGGTGTCAACCGCGGTCAATAATGAGCCAGGAACAACATGAACTTCAAAAAGTGTGTCCAGTTTGGAGGTAATCTGAATTGCCCCGTTTTTTTGGTAGTTAAAAAGGGAAATAAGGCTCTTCAGTGCGCCAATTTCATCGGTTAAGGCAATCAATTCCTTGTCGCGGTTCATGAGTTGGTAGCGATAGATGCTGGCAAGCAAATCGACCTGGTCTTCAGCATCATTTACATCCACATACAGAGACTGTAAAATTGACTCGAGGCTCTGGTAGAGGAACTCGGGATTGATGTCATTCTTGAAGGAGGAGAAGTCAGCCTCTACCTTCTCTCGCAGCTTAGCCTCAAGGTTAAGCTGAACGGTGTTCTCGCGGAGCAAGTACTCATTACTTGAGTACAAAATATTATAGAGCAAAGCAGTAAAGCCAAATATTACATAGAAAAGACGGAGCTCATACCAGCCGACAGAATAGCCTTCCACCACTTTAAAGTGAACAAAGACACCTGCGTGAACCACGATGAGAGATACCGAAAGGCTGATCAAAGTCTGGACAATGGTTCTGTATTTTCTAGGTAGTTTATCCAGCCATTTTGTCAAAAGGACGATTGTTGATCTGAGGCTCTCCATGGACAAATAGCTTAGCGCAATGCAGACATAAAGCTCCTTGTTACTGTAGATTTTTAGCAGGTCGTTGAGGTTATTGTTCACCAAAAGGATAAGCAGGTACACAAGGACTCCGTACATCATGGGAGAAGCGATGCGGAAGACTGTATTATGAATAAAAAGCTTCTTCATACACCTTATTTTAATATTGGAAGATGTATAGAGAACTTGTCTTCATTCTTTATCACGATTTGCTCTTTGGTGAAGAAGGCATAGCGTTTTTTTATGTTTTCCAATCCGATGGAAAAGCCTGATGGGTTAGGCAGAGCATCCGTTTTACTGTTACTCACCACTAACTGATTGCGATCTGTAGAAGTAATCGTTACAGTCAATGGATTATCTCTTGAAACTTTATTATGTTTTACCGCATTCTCTACCAGCAACTGTAATGTAAGTGGTGGTACAGAGCTGCCGAGCAATTCTTTTTCAATATTGATCTCCAGTTTAAAGTTGTCTTCAAATCGTACACGCAATAAGTAATGGTACGATTTCACAAAATCGATTTCCTCTTTCAGAGAAACGAATTTTTGTTTGTGATTTTTGAGAACATACTGAAAGGTATCGGCCATTCTGCGGATGAATTCTTCGGTGAGAGCAACATCTTTATATAACAAAGCGGAAATGGTGTTGAGGCAATTGAATAAAAAGTGAGGGCTTATTTGATTTTTCAGCGATTCAAATTGCAATTCTAACTGCCAGCGTTCGAGCCTTAGTCGTTCAACTTGCGTGTGGGCATAGTACCGAAATGAGTAAAACCAACCGTAGGCGATCTCATAGATAAAGAGAGAAATTATCAGCAGAACGGCTATTTTGACGGAATCGGGTCGGAAGGAGGTTGTAAAATTGATAGACAGAATTACGGCCAGCGGTACGATGATCAGCACATTAGCTGCAAGGCCGCAGATGAATCTTGATAGAAAAGATTCTCGCCAGGAGATTTTGCCATCGAGCCATCCATCTGTAAAATAGACAATGGCCCCAAAGGCATTCATGATCAATATGCTTGACACATAATGTTCGATCAGCGAGGGTAATTTACCAGAAGCACTGAAGTGTAGGTACATTAGAAAGAGTACCCCAAGAGGTGTGCAGATCGTTACGATCAGGATGATCTTTCTCACACGACTGTTTTGAGTAGTTTCTGACATCCCGACCATAGAACGAAGCTACTTAGGGTAGACTTAAGACACAAGACGCTAGACATAAGATGTGGGATTGGAGGTCTTTAAACACATAGGCACATAGAAAACATAGAGTTTCTACATGCCTGTGTATTTTTGCATTAGTCGATTGCTCGAAGAGCCTGACCGTAATACATCGTTGAGTTTATTTTCTTTGCTGCCAACCGGTATACTTCAGTCAAAGCGGCATCGCCTTTTACTTTTGAAGCTGCAGATGTAAGTACCTGAGTGATGTACATATCAGAATTCATGTTGCCTGATGCCTTAAGAACTTCCATGATTCGGGTGCTATTGAGATTTTTAGTAAGCAATGACGAAACCAAAATCTGAGTGGCATAGTGATCGCTTTGACACTGGCCTGCACGGTTCACCACCTTCTTGAAAGCTTCATCATTCAAGTCTTGCTTCTTGAGCATAGTGGTAAGCACAATGTTTACATAATGATCGCTATTGATAGAAGTGCTCAGATCCACTAGCTCGATATTTAAGTCATTCGATAATTTGTTACTTAAGAGATTATTCAAGACCTCCGTTTTGTAATGATCTGATTCGATGTCTTTAACCGACTCAAGTACACGATGAAAAGACGTGGAAGAAAGTCCTTGTTTGGCTAATGCTTTTGTAAGCACCTGAGTGCGATAGTGATCAGACTCAAGGTTTTTTGTACTGTTGATCATTTCGCTGATGATGGCATCATTGAGGTTGTTTTTTCGAAGGAGTGCAGTTAGCACTTCAGTTTTATAATGATCTGATTCCATTTTACCAGTTGCTATGAGAATTGATTTGATCGCATCGAGTGAAGGCTCTTGTTTCTCAAGCGCTTCTTTGATTATAATTGTTTTATAGTGATCTGATTCAAGTTTAGCGCTTGCAGCAAAGACAGCATCAGTCGCTTCCTTCGAGGTGAGGAACTTGTCCATACCTCCTTTTAAAAACTCAGAACGATAATGATCAGATTCGATAGAAGAAACTATTTGATTAATTATGCCTGGATAATCTTTTGCCGTTACGTTTTGCTTCATGAGCAAATTAGCGTACCCTGATTTGACATGATCGCCATCAAGGCGTCCTATCTCTTTCAACACTCCTGAAGTTCCGCCTTGCTTGAAGATACGAGCTACACGGGCATCGGCTCCAATCGTAGTAGTGCGTACCACCTCTGGTAAAATTTCACCCAACCATTGTCTGCCTCCATCCTTTTCAAAATCCATTTTATCGCGGCCTTCATAATACTCGCGCTTTATTCCATTAGCCGAAGGTGTAATGACGATCGTGCGTTTGCCACCAAATGTTGTTTTAGTTATTTCGAGATAGCCATCGGGCGAAATGCTTTTAATGTCTTTGTCATCATCGGTCAGCTCTATTTTTCCCCGCATTTCTATATTAAAACCTGAAATACCATCACGGCTAATCGTAATGTGGTTTGCCCTGCTTGATGAAGATGAACTCCATAAATGTACCTGTGCTGAAAGTGCAATTGACGACAGCAACAGGATAAGAAAGGATAGTGATTTTCTGGTCATAATATTGATTTTACCAATACAACGGCACAAAGGTGTATCAAGGATTCAGCCTTGACAAATACATTGGAGTGAACCGTAGGATTGGTGTAGTGAACAGTTACTGGTTACTGATTACTACTCTCTTGGTCGTTCTGCAAAGCCTGAAATTTCTGCGGGCGACTGTAAGTCCGTTACAAGCAATGATGCGCCCTCGATACACGTGATCTAATAAGAATCAAAACACAACCATTATTTCCTTAAATTCATCAGTTGGTTGTGCGGCAGGGTGTTGGCTAATCTATCCTAAACCCAATGTGTGAAATCATAAAAAAACTTTCCGCCATTACCTTTTTGGTTTCATGGCTTTGTACTGCATCAACCACCTCTATAGCCCAGGGCGCTGAAAATTTAAAGTTTAAGCACTACAGCATTGAGCAAGGCCTCTCCCAGTCGGTGGCTATGTGTGTCCTTCAGGATGATAAAGGGTTTATCTGGATAGGCACGCAAGAAGGGCTGAACCGCTTTGACGGGTATTCCTTTAAAGTGTTTAAGCATGATCCAAGAGATACTTCTTCATTGAGTGCCGATTATGTTTATAGCATACTCCAGGATAAACAAAAACGCATCTGGATAGGCACAACAGGGGGACTAAATTTATTTAATCCTGAAACTGAAACCTTTACCCGTTTTGTTTATAATCCCAAAATTGCCAGTAGCCTGAGTAATAATGAGGTAAGGGCTGTTTACCAGGACAGGCAAGGCAGGCTATGGGTGGGTACCGGCTTTGGGTTGAATCTTTATGACGAAAAGAAAAAAACGTTTACTCATTTCCTGTACAACCCGGTTGATTTGAATTCGCTCAGTGACAACCGGGTCAGAGGCATTTATCAGGACCGACAGGATCGAATGTGGGTTGGCACATTAGGTGGTTTAAACCGAATGAACGGCCAGGGGTCATTCACACGGTTTGTGCATAATCCAAAAGAGCCCAATTCCTTAAGTAATAATATAGTCTATGACATCTTGCAGGATAATCAAAACAGGATGTGGATAGCCACCAGGGGCGGGGGCATCAACCTGCTGGATGTTGAAACCAGTCAGTTCACTCATTTAAAACATGACCCAAAAGACCCTCAATCCCTGAGTGATGATGAAGTTTTGGCTTTACTCATGGATGTGCACGACCAGGTATGGATGGGAACTACGAATGGTTTAAATATTATTAATCCACTCACCCTGAAGCTCAGGAGTTACAAACACAACCCAGCCGACCCTTCATCGCTCAGCAATAGTGACATTCGGGACATTATACAGGATCATACCGGCAATATCTGGATAGGGACTCTTGGTGGCGGTCTTAATTTTATCGATCTCAGTTCGCAGGTTTTCGCACACTTTTATCATGATCCTCAAAATCCGGCTTCCATAAGTGATAATGGTGCCTGGGGTATTTACGAAGACCGTTCGGGCGGGGTATGGATCGGAACCGGTAATGGCCTGAACGTATTGGTGCCGGGCAGCTCTTCTTTTACCAGGTTTTTTCATGATCCTGGTAATCCGTCTTCTTTAAGTCATAGTTCCGTGACCGTCATATTCCAGGATCGGGACGATCGAATGTGGGTGGGCACAAGGAATGGTTTAAACCTGCTTGATCCTGATCGAAAAAAATTCAGGCATTTTCTTTCAGACCCTTCTAACCCGAGTTCAATAAGCGGTAATCATTTAATGAGTGTTTATCAGGACCATCAAGGCAACTATTGGGTCGGAACAATAGATCATGGGCTCAACCTTTTTGATCCGGAGACAGAGAAATTCCTTCATTTTAAATATGATCCGCTGAATCCCGAATCGCTCGGCAACAATCATATAAATGATATCCTGCAGGACCATACCGGCCGGATTTGGGTGGGCACAGGAGGCGGCCTGAATCTTTTTGATCCTGCGAAGGGCATTTTCAAGCGTTATGAGCATGATCCTGATAATTTATCATCGTTGAGCCACAATACAGTATATGATATATTTCAGGACTCAAAAAACAGGCTATGGGTAGCAACTCCTGGTGGCTTGAATCTTTTCTATCCTGAAAAAGGTGTATTTACTGCCTGGCAAAAGAAAGATGGGTTATCCAATGATGCCGTTTACGGGATATTGGAAGACGACAATGGTAACCTATGGATGAGCACCAATAATGGTCTGAACAAGTTTAACCCGGAAACCGGGAAGTTTACATGGTATGATAAGCAGGATGGTTTGCAGGACAATGAGTTCAGTCAGTGGTCTTTTTTAAAGGATCACGAAGGGAAAATGTATTTTGGTGGATTCAATGGTGTCAGTGTCTTTCATCCGGATAGTATCAAAGACAATACCTACATACCCCCGGTGGTTATCACTGGTTTTCAGTTGTTCAATAAACCCGTAGCCGTTAGTGATACAACCGTTTTAAAAAATTCATTGTCGCACACCAGAGAAATTACATTAGCAAATCAACAAAATGTATTTGCCTTTGAGTTCTCCGCGTTGAATTACCGTCAGCCGGAAAAGAACCGGTTTGCTTATAAACTTGAACCCTTTAACAAAGACTGGATCTATACAGATTTTAAAGATAGAAAAGCCGTCTTCACAAATATTCCACCAGGTGAATATGTATTTAGAGTTAAAGCATCCAACGATGATGGTTACTGGAATGAAGAGGGAACAAATATTAAAGTGGTCATACTGCCACCCTGGTGGTTAACCATTTGGGCTAAAATATTGTGGGCAGGAGTTGCCATTGGAATTCCCATTACTTTTTACAAAATAAGAACAAGAGATCTCAAAGCGCAGCGCAAAAAATTACAGGAGCAAGTAGCCGAACAAACCAATGAATTGCACAAAAGACTAAAAGAGAAGAAAATTTTATATGAACTAAGCAGCAACCTTATCGGACGCCTCGGACTTGATGAAGTATTGAAGAGTATTATTGATGCTGGTGTAACCATCGTTCCGAATGCTCAGAGCAGTTCAATTTTTCTTCTCAATCAGAATGAAAATGTGCTGGAAGGGAAAATATCGCATCGCTTGCCCTCCGAGCAATTCAAAAAAATAAAGTTTCGAGTTGGGGAAGGACTTAGCGGAAAGGCCCTTTTAGAAAACAATGGCTTTATAGAAAATTTTGTAAAGGATGATCTGTTGTTTACGCGCAAGCTGGAGAATGATGTGACCAGGCCACTCAAATCCATTATTGTGGTCCTACTTAAAAACAAAGACCAAACGATTGGCACCATTTCCGTTGATAATTACGATCAACACGAAGCATTTACACAGGATGATTTTAATGCCCTTACTTCGTTAGCCGCTAATGCTTCTCTCGCCATTGAGCGCGTTCGAATGTCGAATGAAATTGAAGATCAGGTAGACATTATTAAGGAGTCTGAAAAAAAATTAAAACAAAATGAATCGAAGTTAAAGCAGGCTTTTAAGCTGGCCCGGATTGCCAGCTGGGAAGTTGACATGATCACCAAAGAGTTAATCTTAAATCCTGAGTTCAGTGATATTTTAGGGATCCAAAATAAAAGTGAAACAAGATTACATATAAATACATACTTGGCGGATTTCATTCATCCTGAGGATGCTGAGCTTGTATCAAACGCCTATCAATTATTTTTTAATTCAAGTGCTTCAGCCGTTTACAATCCCATAAGCTATAGAATAATAAGGCCCGATAAAACGGTTATCTGGGGGATAGGCTCACCTTCAAGCGTGATAAGGGATGGCGATAAAATAATTTCCGTTTATGGACTATTTCAGGACATAACCGCATTAAAGAAGATCGAGCAAGACCTCATTCGTTCGTCCGATGAATTGAAAAAGTATGCAGAAGACTTAAAAATTTCGAATGAAGAATTAAACGCCACCATTGAAGAGCTTAACACAGCAAATGAAAATCTTAACAAAGCGTACAATCAATTAAAAGAACTCGATCAATATAAAGAATCGATGACCGCCATGATCGTGCATGACTTCAAAAACTCGCTCAATACCGTGATCAGTTTTTCAGAAGGCACACCAACCGAGCGCAGGTTGCGAAGTATTCGGCAGGCAGGGCAGTTCATGCTGAACATGGTAATGAACATTCTGGATCTTCAAAAATTTGAATCGGCAAGCGTTAAGCTGTCGCTGGCAAATTATACAGTAGATAAATTGGTACATGAGGCAGTAGATCAATTAAGTTATTTGATGGAACAAAAGGCTATTAAATTAAACTATGCACCAACAGGGCAACTTTATTGTCGTGTGGACCATGACCTTACCGTGAGAGTGATCGTGAATATTTTATCCAATGCCATCAAGTATGTTCCGCAAAATGGAAAAATAGATATACTGGTAGCACGGCAAAACGAATTTGTCCAGGTTGCCATTCGCGACAATGGTATTGGCATACCGGCCGATAAACTCCACCTGGTGTTTGAAAAATACGTGCAGATCAATGCCCAAAAATCAGGCAGTGTGCGCTCCACTGGTATTGGTTTAACATTCAGTAAAATAGTGGTGGAAAATCTTGGCGGCACCATCGGGGTGGAATCGGTAGAAGGCAAAGGATCAACTTTTTATTTCACCCTGCCTTTTGTTAACGAAGATTTATCAGACGTACAGCCCATTGCCCACGCGGCACTTTTGAATGAACAAGACGTTGTACTAAATGAGGAAGAGCAAACCACATTAAAACCCTGGCTGGAAAAATTGCAGCAATGGGAAGTGTATGATTACAGCGAAGTAAGTGCCATCATTGAAAAGATAGAACATGGCAACAGCAACATTGCATCCTGGAAAGAGCAGTTAACGAAAGCCCTGCAGACCGGCAATGAAGGGAAGTTTAATAAATTATTAAACAAGTAACATGACTACTGACATAAACAATTCGGTGATCTTACTGGTAGATGACCAACCGGATAACATGGATACCATGCTGGGCTTCTTGCGCGAGTCAGAATATAGCTACAAGTTCCTTCAGGCTTTGAATGGTGAAATAGCTATCAAGGTAGCTGAGAAACGTTTGCCCGATTTGATTATTATGGATTGGGAGATGCCGGTGATGAATGGCTATGATGCCTTAACGCATCTTAAAAAAAATCCGGCCACAGCCGATATTCCAATTGTCATGGCAACGGGCAGATCGTCCGGTGGCGATTTAGAAAGAGCTCTCGATGCCGGTGCGGCTGATTACATTAGAAAACCTATAGAAAAGTTGGAACTGCTGGCACGTGTCAGAACATGCTTAACGCTCGCCAGGTATGTCGCAGAAATAAAAATGAAAAACGATCATCTTATCGACTTAAACAGGGAAAAAGACGGGATGATGGATGTGGTGGCGCACGACTTAAAATCTCCGCTTAATAATATTGAGGGATTACTAAGCCTGGTGCGCCTGGAGGGTTCATTAACAAAAGAGCAACAACAACATGTTGAGCGAATAAAAAATCAGATATACACAGGCAAAAATTTAATCAATGATTTGCTGGATATTCACGCCTATGGTCATGAGGAAGCTTTGATAAACTTATCAGAGGTTTCGCTCAATCAATATGTATCCGATCTGCTTGGAGGATATGAAGAGTTGTTAGGAAAAAAAAGTCAGCAGATTTTAACTGATTTTAAAAATGGCGAGATCACTTTATCCACTGATAAAAATATTCTTCGCAGGGTAGTCGATAACCTGCTTACCAACGCCATGAAATTTTCAGGCAAAGGTACAGCCATTTCACTTGCGAGTTGGCGAGAGAATGGTTGGGTTAAAATCTCTGTTGCCGATCAAGGACCGGGCATAAGTGAAGACGACCAAAAGAAAATGTTCAAAATGTTTCAAAAGTTATCTGCTCGGCCAACGGGGGGTGAAAGTTCAAATGGACTAGGTCTTTCGATAATTAAAACACTAACTGAAAAATTAAAAGGATCGATTGAAGTGAAGAGCAGGCTGGGTGTAGGAACTGAATTTATAGTGTCATTGCCTTCATAGGCGGAAGAAGATTCGTATGTGCACAGTACATCCTTACTGCTTGCTGAATTACTCGTACCTCAGTGATTTCACCGGGTTTGTTCTTGCTACTCTTAGAATATGAAAGCTAACGGTTAGAAACGCAATGAATACCACCACCAAACTAGGTATAGCAAAGAGCCACCATGACAAAGCAATTCGATTAGCAAATTCCTGAAGCCAGCTGTTCATGATCCACCAAGACAAAGGTGTTGCCAGGGCGATTGAAACTCCCATCAGCAGAAGATACTCTTTACTCACCAAAGTGAGGATGCTGCTTATTGATGCGCCCAAAACTTTTCGAACGCCAATCTCTTTCGTTCGCTGAATTGCAGTTAACGATGCGAGCCCGAACAATCCAAGACAGGCTATAAAAATGGCAAGCCCTGAGAATAGCCCAAATATTTTTCCAAACTGCTGGTCGGCCTGATATTGTTTATTGTAATGTTCATCAAGGAAAAAGTAATTGAATGGATTTCCGGGGAATAGTTCTTTCCAATCGTTCTCAAATCTGGCAAGAGATTCCTTTACGTTAGAGGTGTTGAATTTGATTGAATAAAAACCATGGGGAGCCTTGTTGTATCTGAAGATGAGAGGCTCAAAGTCCTTCTTCAATGATTCTTGTCTGAAGTTCTTCACTACACCGACAATTCGGAAAGTATCTCCCCAGAAATTGATCTGATCGCCCAGAGCATCTTCTAATTTGGCAAAACCCATGTGGCGCGCACCGGACTCATTGAGTAAAACGGTTTTGTCTTCATTGGATACGTCAGCAGAAAACTTTCTTCCACTCGCCACTTCTAAACCATATAAAGGAATAAAATCCTGGTCCATCATGATAACCCGATATTGTTTTTGCTCGTCCTCTCGCTGACTTAATCTGAAAATACCACCTGCATTCCAATCTGGTGACGCACCGGGTATGGAAGTCGATCCACTCACAGAGGTTACTTCTGAATGTTGCGTTAACCTGTTCTTTAGCACCTCAAACTTATTATCGTATGTGGAGTCGGTAATATTGGGAGATCGAAGGACAACCGTTTGCTCGATGTTGATCCCAAGTTTTTGGCTGCGCATGTAATTGATTTGGTTGTAGACAGTATACGTTCCGACAATCAATATCACTGAAGACATGAATTGCATGACTACCATTCCCTTGCGGAAGAAAACACCTTGCCCTGAATTTTTAAATCGCCCTTTCAGTACTTCCACAGGCTTGAATGCCGAGAGAACAAAGGCAGGATACAATCCTGAAAGCATAGCACCACCAACGATCAGAATTAAAGTCCATAACCAAAACAGTTTCTGTTTGAATAAGAGGTAGCCAATTTCACGACCAGCAAGTTCATTAAACCAGGGGGTGAATAGAATTACAGCAACGATAGCAATGAGCACAGCTGCAGCATTGAGTATAAATGATTCAACCAAAAACTGTTGAACCAGTTGCCAACGAAACCCTCCCATTACTTTTCTCACCCCCACTTCGCGTGCGCGCTCTATCGATTTAGCAGTGGAAAGGTTTATGTAGTTGATCCATGCAATGACAAGAATGAGCGCTGATATTACCAATAGAAAATAGGTTGTGTCTCTACTTCCGTTAGGTTTAAATTCTCCAATGAAATCAGAATCAAGATGAATGTCTTTCAACTTCATTAAATGAAAAGTCATGCCAGAGTTGAATCGTTTGAAGTCATCACCTGCGCGCTTGAGTGCATACGCTGGAAGTTTTTCTTCGAGCGCTTTGGCGTTTACATTTTCGCGAAGCAAAAGATAAGTAAGAAAGCCATCCCACTGCCATTCATTTAGCTCAGCTTCGTTTTTCTTTCCTGTTAAATTGGCGTAGGTCGCAAATGATAGCAATGCATCAATTGCCATATGTGTATTCTCAGGAAGATCTTGGAACACGCCCGTCACTAAATATTCCTGCTTGCCGTTGTTATGCATGGTTTTACCAACCGGGTTTTCATTCCCGAAGTATTTCTTTGCCATTGATTGAGAAAGCACAATTTTATGTAGTCCTTTTAGGGCAGAAGAATCCGCACCTGATAGCAAGTGGATACCAAATACACTAAAGAAATCCTGACTGGCATAGTACACACCTTCCTCTTTGAAAAAAGAATCTCCGTAAGACAGCAACGCGTTACTCTTGTGAAGTCGAACGTAGCGTTCTACTTCCGGAAAATTTGTATACAGGTCAGGGCCAATGCCCGCACATCCTGCCGCCCACCGAGTAGAGAGTTCCCCTTTATCGTAACGGTCAAGCTGCACGCGATATACTCTATCGCTATTGGTCCAGAAATCGTCATAGTTTAATTCATGAACTACATATTGAACAATGAGCATGAAGGCAGTCATGCCGATAACCAATCCAAATAGATTGATACTTGTAAATGCTTTGTTTTTGGAAATATAACGCCAGACAGAGGTGAAGTAATTTTTGATCATTGGGGTTGTTTATAGAATAATACTACTCCGCTTTTTAAAAAAGGTTACTTGCCAAAGATGAATGGCTGCAGCAATTAGTTCTAACCAAGGATTAAGAATCGCCTACTTGGTTGTGGAGTGAGAAGAGGAATCTTTTTTTATAGAGCCGTCCTTTGCAGTTTTATTGTGCTCTGTTTGACCATCATAAACAATGATTGCTATTGCGCCAACGATAAAGACAATTGAAATAATCGTTTTAAAAGTTTTCATGGCCGCCCTAAATTTTGTGAATTCAAGTTACGGGCCTTCTTATTCTCTTAGAAGTATACTGGTTTATGCTTGAGTTAACCGCAGATGAAGTTATTGTTACGCAGTGTTACGCATTTACTCTAAACCCTGTTCTTGAATATTATCCGAGTTGAGGTTGAAGTAAAAGTCACCGGTGATATTCGAATTGTCCCAAGTATACTGGCGTTCTCCAGAAAGACGAAGAACATTGATACGTACTTCTTTGAAGACCTGTTCTAGCGAGCGATTTGGTTTCTGAATCGCCTTCAATAATTCCTGAGTATAGAGTCCGTTTCTACCGATGCCATCAGATGCAGTTGAACCGGGTGCCGTAGAGTAAGCAATGAAAGAGCCTCTCGCTTTTCGCATCTCCGCCAAACCATTTCCGGGTGCCCTCGATATCTGAGGAAAAGTATTATTCCTGCAGGCATCTAAAACCAGAATGTTCATTCTTGTATTTGACCGCTCCATATTTTCAAGAATAATTTTTTGCACAGGAAAGCATTGCCTGGGAATATCATCTTGGTATTCGATGTGAGCATCAACAGGCACCAGATAATTCTCTCCATCACTCTGCAGTCCGTGGCCTGAATAATAAAACAATCCGACCGTCTGATCTTTCGGGCCGTTTACCAGTTTCTCGTGAAACTTGAGAAATGAACTTCGGATTTCCATATAGGTGGCATCCTTCAAACTGATAACGTCAAAATTCAATTGCTTCAGTACCGAAGAAAGATCTTCGGCATCATGAATGGGGTTTCTTAATGTAGGAACGTGCTTGTAACTTGAATTTCCAATCACGAGTGCAAAACGTTTTTCCTTTTTATACATTTCCTTCGCATTCTCGTCCAACGCAGGAGGTGAAGATATTTCTTTTGGTAATTGTATTGCAGCAGGAATTACACTTTTAGTCACCTGGTCTTTCCTTTCCACGATGTCCCTTATCTGTTCTATTTCTTTAGTGATGGAACCTCTTTTAACTAGCGTGTACCGGTTGATTCCAATGGTATTGAACCATTCTTCCCATGTGTTCATGATGTGATCCCATTCTAAATCAAGTTCGCGAGGAGCAGCTTCAAGTAAAACTATTTCAAGATTGGGAAACTCATTTTTTACCAACCATAATTTATTTTGATGTCCAACGATTGGGTAGCCGTCTGTGAGAATAAAGAGGAAATTCTTTGTAAGGCTATCTCGTGAGTAGTCATTCTTGAGGTCTTCGTGAAAGTATTTCCAGATATCAGCGCCATTGTAGTCAGTCGGTCTTCTACTGAAAATTGCGTGCTTATAGAGTGTATCCAGGTTGGCATAGAATTTTTTCTTGCGTTGGTCCTCCTGTGCTTTACGAGCTACGTTATTCAGGCTTTGCATGTTAATGTAAAGCCTGTCTTCAAACACATCGCGCTTTATGCCTGAACCTACCTGTGGAGCGATGACAACTTTTATTTCGTCACGTGACTTGATGTACAAATCTTTTCTGACCTTCTCTTCAAATAGTCCGTACAGACTTTTAACGATTTGCTTATCACGTTCGGGTTGATTCTGTTGTACAATGAGTCGATCGGATAAATCCAGAAGTACAATGTAGTTGTGCTTAATACGATGAACATTTTTCTTTTCCGGAGACGGCAACTTGCATGCTGCCATAGTAAGAATTATGATCAGTGTAATCGACAACCACCACATCAGCCACCAATAGTCGCGATATCTGCTGCTTAATAGTTTCATGTTACAGGAGATTAAAAAATCGTCTGGCAACGACCCTCACTACGCCACTCTTGATATTATTCTTTGTCTCAAAATCCTTTTTCAACGTGAGGCACTTCTCCTTTACATCTTTCATGTTAGCCGGAGCGAGGTAGGCAATCCACCCCGAAGAGAATTGATCAATATATTTTTTCAGATTACCATGCATCAGCGTATTCGCATCTTCACGGTAGTCTGCTATTTTGTGCCTAAGTGATAGAACGTTAGTCAGTCTCAATTTCAAAGTCTTCACATCTTCTTGCAAATGACCGAGTATCTTTTTCAGGTTTTCGGTGATCTGTCGTTTATCCCATTCGCGGAGTAGCGAGTCAAATAATATGCTCCAGATGATGTAAACCAAAAAACCCAGGAAGAGGATTATATAGAACGATGGACTTTGACTCCATGATACCGCTTGAAGGCCCATCAGCGACTTCGCACTCTCGGTGTTATTGCTGATGATCATGGCGAGTAGAAAGTCAACGATAAATGTTACTGCGATGAGCATGGAAAGAAACACAAATCTTGCCTGGTGTTTTATTTCTAATATAATATGAAAGGCCCAACCGAATGCATAGAATACAAACGGCACCACAAAGAGTAGATAATTGTATTGGAGTGCTTCGGACAACTCACGCGCGCCCGGCATGATACTTCCAGTACCTTCTCCTTGCGCAATTCGCTCGGCTATTCCTTGAAAGTCGACATAAAGCGCTTTAAATGTTGCCGATACGTAGAAAAAGAAAAGATAGACCGACAGCATGGCCAGGAGAAATAAGTTGATTGAAAATTTAAGTTGGCTAAAAGTTTCCTTTTTTAATTTTTCATTGTCTTTGGATTTTGCTTCCCAAATCTGAAGCAATTCTTTTTTGTATTTGTCTATCTCTTTCTCTTTCGATTTTATCTCACTTTCAACTTTCTCGTTGGCATCTTCTTTTTCTTTTAGTTTGATTTCAAGTTCTTTGATCTGTTCAATCCTTTCTTTTCGCTCTTCTTCAGAAAAGCCCGTGTAATTACTCTCCACCAAATCACCATTCAATATTCGATGTAGGTATGAGGCGTAAACATCAGGATCACCCTTCGCACTACCGGCTTGCTCGTAACCAAAATCGCGAAGGCGCACACGATCTACGTGAGGAATGATTTTGACATCCTCTTTCAATTCAATTGTTTCCATAGCTTTTGCAGCATTCATACATATCGAATTTACATTATGCCTTAGGCATGAGAAATGCATTCTCTTTAATGCGAATTATTTAGCCACAGTCAACACTTATCGGGCAATGAATTGCTTTTATGGAGTACAAGTGGCAAACAGAGATTAGCGAATTTGAGGGTATTTGAAATTTAGAAATAGGAATATGGAATTCGGATTTATGCTTCAATTACCAAGCGCGGTTTCGAAATATCTTAGTTATTTAAAGTCCATCTACATCCCATTGGACGTCCGTTTGGGTCTAAACTGTAGCTTTGCACAACTTTTTTATAAAACGAAACGCACTTGAAAGATTTAGTAAATCAGCTCACACAGATTATAGTTTATAGCGGCATAGGTATTGGGCTATTCGTTTCGTTGCTCCTTAATAGTAGGAATGCCGGTAGAAGTCGCGCAAACGTATTTCTTTCAGTCCTACTCGTCTCGCTTGCGTTCAGCATCACTCATATTCTATTTGCCGGAAGAATTTTAGATAACCTGTCCGTTGAGGCTTACCCGGTAGGTGATCCCACATTCCTGCTGATCTCTCCTCTCCTATGGTTTTATATTCAAGAGCTAACAGGCAACAAGGTGAGGTTATCCTTTAAATCAATTTTACATTTCTTACCATTCCTTACCGTCATTCTCTGCTCTCTCTATTTTAGAGGCCGATCAGGTAATTCGATCGCTCATTTAATTGAGGCGCAACAAAAACTGGTTGTCATTGTGTTCTGGATTTTTACACTTGTCCAATTCACCGTGTATCAAGTTTTCATTCGCAGAAGTTGGGTAAGCTACCAGAGCATTATTCAGGAAGAAGTCTCGAATACAGAAGATATTAATATTAGTTGGGTGCGGTTTTTCATGGGAGTATTCTGGCTGATCAATCTTTTCTTTCTATTCAGTTTGTTTGCAGTAATTCACCTGGACTATTTGAAATGGCTGGGCAAAGCAATTGCTTTATTATTTTCGTTATCGATTTTTGCACTTGGTTATAAAGGAATTCTTCAAAGAGAAATATTTCATATTAACATTGATGAGAATACTATTACAAATGCCTCTCTTGTTGAAACTGAAAGCAAGAAAATCGATAATGATCTCAAGAATCGGTTATTGGATTTCATGGAGACTCAGAAACCTTACCTTGACTCAGAACTAACGCTTAGTGGATTAGCAAAAGAATTGAACATCAGCCGAAGTCAACTTTCACAATTGATCAATGAAGGCGTGGGCGACAACTTTTATAATTTCGTTAATAAGTATCGTGTAGAGCAAGTCAAGAAATTTATGACCGACTCTTCAATGAAAAATTTGAATATGCTAGGTCTTGCCCTTGAAGCGGGGTTTAAGTCTAAGTCAACTTTCAATTTGATTTTCAAACGATTCACCGGGCTCACTCCTACCGAATTCAGAAAGAATCTTTCTTAAAGATTTGGCTCCCGAATTGACAGGCGGTGGTCAGTAAGGTGTCCTACACCTATCTGCTTCGATTTATAGGTGTAGGACACCTTACGATTCCGATTCTCAATCCTGCTAATCAGCTAATCTTTAAATCCCCGATAATTAATACGTCCAACAGGATATTGGTAGACGACCAGCCTTCCTTAAGCAGGTAATGTTGCATCAAACATTATAAACCTTATGGAAAAATCACTTATCGAGCTAAGTCACGTGACTAAATCCTTCCCGGTAGCTACGGGAATGTTTCAAGCATTGAAAGATGTAAACTTGGGGGTCAGTAAAAATGAAATGATTGCCATCACGGGTAAATCAGGAAGTGGTAAATCTACATTACTTAACATCCTAACGGGAATAGACAAGCCGAGTAGTGGCTCAGTCACTATTAACGGAGTGCGCATTGATAAACTTTCTGAAAGCGAGCTTGCCTCATGGCGAGGAAAGAACATTGGAGTGGTGTTTCAATTTTTTCAGCTACTCCCTACCCTAACGATTGCAGAGAATGTGATGCTGCCAATGGATTTCTGTAACACGTATCCTAAAAAGGAAAGAAGAGAACGTGCACTTGCATTGCTTGAACAAGTTGGAATTAAAGAACAAGCAGATAAATTTCCTTCTTCCTTGTCGGGAGGCCAACAGCAGCGAGCAGCCATTGCCCGCGCTTTGGCAAACGATCCACAGATTATCGTGGCCGATGAACCTACCGGCAATCTCGATTCGCAGACAGCGCTTTCAATCATGAAGCTTTTCGCATCGCTTGCTGTGTCAGGCAAAACAGTAATTGTGGTTACTCACGAAAGAGAATTCACCGGATGGTTTCATAATTCCATTGCCATATCAGATGGAAAAATTGTCACCGAAAAGGAAGTATTGGTTTAATAACTAAATGAAAAAATCATGCGAACCAGATATTTGAAAGTATTGCGCGACCTCACTTCTGATTACGGAAAGAATTTTATGCTTGTCTTGGCCATTGCCATCGGTCTCTTTGGTATTGGAGTTATTCTTGGCGGCTACAGTGTGATCAACCGTGAGATGAAGAAGAATTACATGGGAACAATTCCTGCTTCGGCTACACTTGAAATGAGAGATTCAATTCCAAGCGAGCTGATGGAGAGTATAAGATCCTTTCCCGGAATCAAAGATGCTGAGCGACATGCTACGATTGTTGCCCGAATGAAAGTGGGAGAAAAATGGTACCCCCTGCTCCTATTTGTTGTTGATGATTTCAGCAATATGCGGACGAACAAATTTAAACCTGTTTCGGGAGCAGCTGTGCCTTCAACTGGTTCCATGCTTGCCGAACGCACTGCACTCGTGATGATGCAAGCGAAGGAAGATGACAACATCGTGATCAAAACACCTAATGGTAATCCAACGACTGTCAAGATATCAGGTGTTGTTCATGATCCAGGCTTGGCCCCTGCGTGGCAGGAGCAGTCGGGTTATGCATACATTACACGCTCAACACTTGCACAACTTGGCGAGAAACCAGAGTTTGATCAGCTGAGAATTTTAGTTGAAGAGAACGACATGTCGGCACTTCACATCAGCCAAAAAGCGAGTGAATTAGCAGACGCTTTGAACAAGCACGGTCACTTCGTAGAAGAAATTCAAGTACCACCTCCGGGCAAACATCCACACCAAAGTCAGATGAATACGGTGCTAACCATTTTCATTGTGTTTAGTTTCTTAACACTCATCTTAGGCTCCATCCTTGTGGCTACATCTATGCAGACACTCATGGTGAAGCACGTGCGTCAGATTGGAGTGATGAAAACGATTGGCGCTACTTCGGGGCAGATTACAGGAATCTATTTTTTCATGATGATCTTGATTTGTCTGGTAGCAATGTTGTTTATTCCTCCAAGTCACGCGGCAGCTTCGCTCCTATACAATCAGGTTGCTGTATTACTCAACCTCGAAATAACGGATAAGTCAATTCCTGTTATCGTTCCAATCATCCAGGTAATTGCAGGCATCACCATTCCGCTTATTGCGGCTGCATTCCCGGTTATTCGCGGAAGCAGGATATCCATTCGTACAGCTCTTGATAATTATGGACTTTCAAAAAAAGAAGAAAAGAATTCAGCGAGCACTTCGATTCCATTTGCAAAATATTTTGGTGAGACCATTAATCTCTCCTTCAGAAATGTTTTTCGTCATCGTTCGAGACTGGTGATGACAATCTCTCTACTGGCTGTAGGTGGTGCAATGTTTATGACGGCACTAAATGTTTCTGAAGCATGGAATACGAACTTGAGGAGAATCTACAAGCAGAAACTTTATGATGTTGAACTGAGATTTAACAAAGCCATTCGTGCCGATTCACTCCTTGCCAAAATCAAAAGCATCAATGGTGTGAAAGGCGCTGAAGCCTGGAGCTACTCATCTACATCGCTGGTTAAGCAAAACGCATTTGAGATTACAAGCGCTTATCCTGACAAAGGACATGGCAGCTTTACAATTCAAGCGATGCCAATACCAACGTCAATGTTGAATCCTACCATTACATCTGGACAATGGCTAAATAGCGGTAATACCAATGATGTCGTGTTAAATCAGAATGCACGTGCCCTTGTTCCTAATATGAAAACAGGAGACAATGTTTCGCTGGCCGTAAATGGAAAAGCAACAGTATGGCGCGTCATCGGATTTTCTGAAGACGTTGGTTCGCCTGCTACCGCTTATGTTTCGATGGATGCATTCACAAAACTTACTAATTCATCAGGGGAGGCAAAGATGCTGCGTGTTGCTTATATCGATCGCTCTAAGTCGTATGCGTCTCAAAAGAATCTGGAAGTAGAAAAGCTCCTTGAAAAAGAAAACACTCCGCTAGGCCAAACAATACCGGCTTGGCTTCTTCAAAACGCAATCGCTTCACACATGAAAGTATTGATCAATTCACTATTGGCAATGGCGGTGCTGATGGCATTGGTGGGTACACTAGGTTTGATGTCTACGATGAGCATGAATGTAATGGAACGCACTCGCGAAATTGGTGTGATGCGTGCCATTGGAGCTACACCTAAGAAGATCAGATCCATGATTGCTTGGGAAGGCTTGATTATTGGCGTGCTCAGCTTGTTTGTTGCGTTTGCTTTCTCATTAGTATTCTCTTCTTTAATGGGAAACTTCATAGGCAGCATGTCGTTCCGCACTCCTCTCTCTCTGGCGATTTCGCCTTTGGCTCTTGGAATCTGGATAGTAATTATCGCTGGCGGTTCTTATGCTGCTGCACTTTACCCTGCACGAAGAGCGGGCAAGTTAAGTACACGTGAAGCATTGGCTTACGAATAGACAATATCAAAAATGATGATTAGTGGTTAATGATCAGGTTGACCACTAATCACTTTTATCTCAATAGAAAGTTTTAGTACTCTGTCATGATTTCCCAGAGCCTTTCATATTCATTAAGAAAAGATTTAATGGCTTCAGATTCTTGAGTAACGATAATGTTTTCTTGATTATACCTCGCAGCGCTGTTGGTCCAATTGTAGCTGCCCGTGATTAAGCTTCGCTCATCGCTGACCATAAATTTGTGATGCATGTGATTGCTGCTCATATCTATTTTTACGCTGATTCCACTTTTAGAAAGCAAATCGATATCAGAACCAACATCGAGCGTTTTGTCATTATCGGTAATGATGGAGACAGATACTTTTCTTCTGTGCGCTTCGATTATAGCTTGCGTGATTTTGTCATCACTGATAGTAAAAACACAAATCTTCAATTCGTCCTTTGCCTTTTTGATTTCATCAATGATTGCATTTCTGCAAGTTTCACCCGGACTGAAATACACTTTCATATTTAGTAAGATATTTATGCAATGCTTTCTTCTTCCTCAAGGTAACGCTTGGCTTGCATGATGTACAAGTCAGCATATTTGCCTTTTTTCAGCATCAATTCCTTATGCGATCCTTGCTCTATAATTTCTCCTTGCTCCATCATCAAAATCTTGTTGGCGTTCTTCACGGTGCTGAATCGATGGGTGATAAGAATAACAGTTTTGCCTTCGGTGTTTTTCTCAAGAGAAGCAAAAATCTTTTCTTCGGTTACGGCATCGATCGAGGCCGTTGGTTCATCAAGAATGGTGATGGCCGCATTTCGATAAAACATTCTTGCCACGGCCAATCGCTGATGTTGACCCTTCGATAGATCAATACCGTCTTTGAATTCCTTCCAGATCAATTGATCATAGTTTGAGATAAATTCATCAGCTCCCGAGTATTTTGCTGCCTGTTCCAATTTTTGCTGATCAATGTTATCAGAAATTCTCCCTACTCCTATTGATTCACGAATGGTCAGATTGTAAATAGGAAAATCCTGAAAAAGAATGCCAATGGCGCTTTGCCAGTCTTCTAATTTGAGATCTCGCAAATCAATTCCGTTGATAAGTATAGCTCCATCGGTAGGATCATAAATGCGACATAGTAATTTAATGACTGTGGTCTTGCCCGCTCCGTTCACTCCAACAATTGCAATTTTCTCACCGGGCTTAAAACTGAATGACAGATTCTTCAACACATAAGGGCTCTCCCCGCTTTCGGAAGGATATCGAAACGACACATCTTTAAATTCCACATGTGGCGGTTGATCAAAAGAAAAGCGAATGGCATTCTCTTTCGATTTAATATTCGGACGCATGTCAAACAGATCAAACCATCGTGCGGCATAGCGAGCGGCTTCTTCTGTCCATGAAATCGATTCAACATAACCATTGACGGTCTGATAAAAACGAGTGTAAGTATTGAATGCAAGTAGAAGTCCGCCCACGGCCATTGTTCCTGCGAGCGCTTCTTTTGTCATCAATGCAATCGCCAGAAAAAGAAAAAGGAGATACCACATGCTTAGAAAGTTGTAGGAGATGGATTTTCTTTTTTCTGCCTCTATAATTTTTTTATTATAGGATTGCATCCGTTCACTCACTTGCCCTTTCAACCATGATTTCAGTTTGAGAAGAATCACATCTACGGCTTTTTGCAATTGCTCAAAATGTGAAATGCGATTACTGATGATGCGATGGTCATCCAGCGAGAAGTACCGTATCCTGAAAACTTCCATGCTGTACTTTTTGTAAAAGAAATAAACTGGTGCCGCTGCTAAAATAGCAAAGGCTACTAGCCAGTAATTCAATGACCACAGTATCATCATGGAGGTGATGATGCCGGCAAAACTTGTAGCAGATGAAAAGATAAAATCCTGAAGACTTAACATACTGCTCGTGCCCCACTCCTGTGCGCTTCGCAATAACGTCTGGTAAGAGTTGCTTTCGATTACGCCAATATCAAGTTCACTCTGTTTGTCTATTTTGTGCAGGTCTAATTGCATATCCAATTCTAACCTGAATTTCGCCCGGAAGTAGTTTACGAGGTTGCTAACCATGGTAGGAATCAAGAAGGCCAGGCCCAATGTTACCGAAGAGCGAATAAGTCCATCTGTGTTTGCTAACCCCTGTTTGATTTTAATAATTTCATCGACAATAGAAGAGAAACTGGTAAACTGAAGGTAGACCACCGATCCTTGAAAGACATTGAGTAAAATCAGCAAAAGGAAGAGTTGCTTATTGGTTACCCATGCAAATCTGACTGATTTTAAGGCTACGCTAAAAATATTTCTTCCGCCACTCATGGATCGCAATATAATTCCGAATCTAATGAAGATATTGCGAATTCTTTATTCCATTAATTAAGATAAACTCTTGAAATGGTGATGCTTTTACTTGTTAAGAAAGATGGTTACGTGATGTACGCACCGCGGGATATATACTTATAGTCAGTTTTAAATCTATGGCACACAAACTCCTTCTCAGTCTTTTTATTATTGGTTCTATTATAAGCTGCACAATCAACGACCGTGATTTTCAAATCAAGGGTGTGCAGGCTGATCCTACCCTGGTTGCGCCCATCGCTTCCGGAGACCTCTCTATTCTGGATATTTTAAGTGGCCAGGACTCTGCCCTAATTAAAGTAACCTCAGACGGACTCCTTTATCTTGATTATGATACTACGTTGATTACTCAGGACATACGTAAGCTGATTGATATTCCGAGTGTTAACAATCTAACCACAGCGGTGGCGGTTCCGCCAGGAACTTATCCTGCTAATCCAAGTGATTACACTTCCACTGTTGTAACAAAAATCGTGGATATGGGAATTTCTCCTGAGAAGCTCACAGAGATTGCCTTCAAATCAGGATTACTTACTTATAGTATGAGTCTAAGTCCCGCAAACAGTAAGTTTTTATATGCCGTATTGATTTCTATTCCTGAGTTTATTTCCAACACCACAGGCCTGGGCTTTTCACAAGAGGTTGCTGGCACCAATACCATTCAGCTATCGGGGTACACTTTCAAAAGTGCAACAGCAAATAAATTTACGCTGAAACTTACTTTAATTATCAAGAAGAATTCTCAATCTGCCACGGTTGTCGCTGGAAGCAATTTAAACGTCAACCTTTCTTTTACAGGTATGGACTTCAATTACATTAAAGGATTTTTTGGTGATCAAATTGCTAACCCACCTGGGCAGACCATTGAGGTTCCGTCAATCGGAACAACCTTTCATAGTAGCAGTGCCACCGTTTCCTTTGCACAGCCTACCATTGATTTCTTTGTGATCAGCGATTACGGAGTACCGCTTGCCGTGACTTTTACATCACTTGAAGCGAGAAAGCAGGGTTCAGTTCTTGCTATGCAAACCAATCCGTCAAGCCCAATTCCGATTACCGCCCCTAGCACACTAGGAATGTCAGCCACAACCCAGGTTTCAGTCACCAATGTAAAACCAGTAGTCGATTTTAAACCCACCAGTTTTTATTACAAAGTCTCCGGCCACATTAACACCGGTTTGAGTTCGGGAAACAATTTCATGGCCGATACCAGTAAGATGCGCGTGAGAATGCATGTTCAAATTCCGATGTATGGAAAAGCATCCAATATCACTTTGGCAGACACAATCGATCTAGACCTTGGTGATGTAGATCAATCTAAAATTGATTCTGCATCATTAAAAGTTAATATCTCAAATCAACTTCCTCTCGATGCGAATGTGCAATTCATTCTACTTGATGGTAATGACATCTTTATTGACTCTTTGCTTACCGCATCGCAAACAAGTATTGTCAAAGGAAGTACAGTTGATGCTAATGGAGAATTGGTAACGCCCGGTGTAGTGAAGAAAAGCATTCCGTTGGACCTTAACCGGATTTCTAAAATTTTCAAGGCCAAGAAAGTCATAATGAAAGCTAAGTTGAACACTTCGAAGAATGCCAACGGTGTTGCCGTAGATGTTAAGTTCAAGAGTCAGTACAAGATAAACGTGAAGCTGGGGCTTCGAACAACAATTAAACTTAACGCGAATTTCTAATGAAAAAGATAATTGCCCTCATGCTATTTTCCTGGATCATTGGAAGTGAAGTCAAAGCTCAAAATGAAGGCACGCTTACATTCATGAACAGTCTGCCGCAGGTAGTAAACAATAATCCTGCATTCATTCCAAAATACAAATTGGCGATAGGGCTTCCCGTTTCGTCCGTAGCTTTATTTTATTCTAATAATGGATTTGCATATAAGGATGTATACAGCCGCGTTGATGATACTGTTATGGCTAATCTGCCGAAACTTAACAGGGCACTGAAACCCAATAACTATATCACACAAGCCATGCAATTGGATCTGTTCCGTTTTGGTTTACGAGTGAACAACAGACTTTCAATTACATTTAATTCTACAGCCAAAGTTTACAATCGAATAATGATTCCAAAAAATCTGATGGGAATCTTTATTAATGGAAATGCAGCTTTCGTTGGACAAACCGTTAACCTTTCGCCAAAAGCAGAATCAATAACTTATCTCGAAACTGCACTCGGTGGATCGTATAGAATTGATGAGAAGTTAACTGTGGGTGCTCGTTTTAAATTGCTAAAGGGCTTTACTAATGTGACTACGCAAAGTGCGTCTATGAATCTTTCGGTGGATAATAATTATGCCATCACAGCTACTGCCGCAATGGATGTGCGCACCTCAGGAATCAATAATTTTTCAGACGCAAAATTTAAAGACTACCTATCTAACAATGGTTTTGCAATCGACCTCGGTGCTACCTATCGATTGAAAGAGCGAATCACACTTGGCGCTAGCTTGATTGATATCGGGCGTATCCGTTGGAAGAATAATACTTATGGATATTCGCTTGATCCCGCCAAGGCCAATTACACTTTTGCAGGAATTGACCTGAACAAAGTTCTTGCTGATAATCAGAGTTACACTAATTCCATTGGTGATACCCTAAGTAATAGATTCAAGCCAAAGGAAGGCGCAATTGGTAGTTACAGCACTCCCATTCCTGGTAAAATGTATCTGAGTGGTATGTATGAGGTAAAAAAGAATTTTACTGCCGGTGCCGTTTTCTTTGCAGAGAAGTTTCGTAATCGTTTTTCAGCAGGATTAACACTTGGCGTGAATAAACATTTCGGCAGAGTATTTAGTGCATCTGGAAGCTATACTATCACCAGCAATTCATACAATAACCTGGGCATGGGAATGTCTTTGAATCTCGCCCCCATTCAAATCTATTTTGTAGGAGACAATTTGTTGCGCATGCCTCTTTCGGGAAGTGAACTAAATTCGTTTGTGAACAGTACCAAGTTCTTCAACGTAAGGCTTGGATTGAATTTTGTTTTTGGCTGGGACAAAAAGAAAGAGAAGAAGGGCTCAGTCAAAAAAGGCCCAGATGATGACAAAGGCATCCGCAGAAAGATGTACAAGAATTATACACCCGACAAGAAAGATTGATTAGTCTTTGAGGAGCCTCTTAGTGATTTCGTCATACTTCTTCAGAAAGTCATTGGATTTGCCCTCGTGATCGAATACAGATTCCCATGTATTTAACGGCTCCCAAATACAAGTGCCCTTTCCCTTTCCATTAGGTAACTCAAAAACCATTTTGTTCACCTCCTCTTTCTTTGCCGAATATTCGACTACAATGATGTCTTTGTTGTATCGTCTCACCAAATCGTTCATGTTGTTGGTGAGATCATCTAAAGTGCCATGCCATTTTGGATAATAGGAAAGCCCGATAACATCAAAGTGGACTTTGCGTTTTAGCATCTGATCAATAAAAAAAACAGTCTCATCATTTTGCCCGCCCAACGCAACATGTAGCATGATGATAATGGATGGATCAACTGATTTCACTCCGGCCACTCCGGCAGAAAAAAGTTGTGCAAGGCTGTCGATGTGATTCACATTTCCTTCAGGCCAAATCATTCCATGATTAATTTCATTTCCAACCTGTACCATGTCGGGAGTTGTTCCCTGAGCTTTCAGCTCCTCAACTACCTTCTTTGTATAATCATACAATGCTGCTTTAAGCTGTTCAAATGAGAGATTGTTCCATGCAGCGGGCTTGTACTCATGGCCTGGATCAGCCCAATAGTCGCTGTAATGAAAATCTAATAACAATTTCATGCCTGCGTCTTTCACCCGCCTGGCCATTTGCTTTGTATGTGCGAGGTCACAAAAGCCTTTCTTCGGTGAATATCCCTTTTCATTTGCAGGATCGTTGAATACACGTAATCGTACATAATTGAATCCATGATCTTTTAAAATCTGAATAGCATCCTTCTGAACTCCGTTATCAGAGAATTTCATTCCGCGATCTTCAAGCTCAGGCAGAAATGAAATATCTGCTCCAAGCATCTTGGTTGTTTGCCTCGATTTGATTGCTTCGTCTTTCAGTGCATACTTTTTATCGATGGTAACTGATGCAACACTTGCCGGTGAAACGGTGACTATATCCGTTGATCCGCTCCATAGACCATTGGCTTTTGCTTCGAAATGAATTGTTCCTGTTTGCTTAATGGATTGAACGATCACCTGACATTTTCCATTAAACAAACTTCGTTGCCAGACTCCAGCAACTGCCTGGTCAGATTCGTGACTGCTAGGATCGCCATTACCAACACCGATTATTTTGGCGGGTCCTGAAATTTCAAATTTGATCATGTTATCGGCATCCGGCACTTCACGCCCTTCGCGGTCTACGGTACTTATATTGATCACGCAAACATCATTACCATCGGCCAGCATGGTGGTTTTATATGGAGTCATTACCACTTCCACAGGATTCCATGTTGTTTCAACTTTTGTTGAGAGTCGTTTCCCTTTTTTTAAGGCAACGGCTTCTAACGTTCCTTGTTGATAATTTACTGACCACTGCAAGTGGCTGTTGCGGGGCATGTCCTTTTTACCCAAGCTTTTTCCATTCAAAAACAATTCAACGTTATCGGCATTAGTATTTACCCAAACATCAATGGGTTGATCTCTTTTTTCTTTCCAATTCCAATGAGGAGAAATGTGTAGCACATCTTTATCTGTCCACCAGCTTTGATAGTAGTAGTAAAGATTCTTGGGAAATCCACATACATCCATGATTCCAAAATGCGAATTGATATTGGGCCAGTGATACGGAGTAGGTTCACCACGATAATCAAAACCCGTCCACACAAATCCGCCCATCCAGTAAGAATTATCGGCAGCCATCTTCCACCACTCTTCAGCTTTGCTTGCCCACCACGGAGCGGTAATATCCTGGTCAGGAACGTATCCTCGGATAGTATCTTTTGAGTAAATACCGCGAGTAGTTACAGTGCTTCCCATTTCTGTTCCGATGATTGGTTGATTGGGGTGATCTTTATGATAATCGGCCACACCCAAGTGACGATAATTAAAACCCCGTACCGGAATCACTTCATTTATCCCTTTGAAAACATTCGCCACATCGGCAGCATAAGTACATGTACGTGAAGGATCCAATTCTTTTTGTTTAGCAATTAAGGTCAACGCAATTCTCTTTCCTATGCTGTTCGTATGAATCCAACCTTCCTCATTTCCAATGGACCACATGAAAATTGAAGGATGATTTCGATCACGTAATATCATGCGCTCAAATTGATTGATGTACTCGGGGCTGCTATTTAATAATCTTGTTTCATCAATAACCAGCATGCCCAGGCTGTCACAGGCATCTAACAATTCAGGAGCAGGCGGATTGTGGCTGCAACGATAGGCGTTGGCTCCTAAATTTTTTAAAAGACGAACACGGTAGTAATTCATGTAATCCGGTAATGCAGTTCCAATTCCGGCATGATCAGGATGATTGTTTGTGCCTTGGATTTTCAGGTGAGTTCCGTTTAGAAAAAAACCTTCATTGCCATCGAATCTAAAAGTTCTGATTCCAAATCGATGCTTAACAATATCCACTATTTTGTTTCCAGACTTAACAACAGATACAGCCCGGTAGAGATAAGGGTCTGCCAATGACCACCAATGGAAATTACTCACGCTGATTTTCAGCTTCACTTTTGCTTTTCCGTTCACATCAAGCGCGAATGGTTGCTCTTTTGACTGTGCCACAACTTTACCATCACGGTCAGTAACGTAACAATAGATTGAACCACTGCTTGCAGTCAGATTTTGATTTTCAACAGAAGTTTCAATGCTAACATCTGCATTTTTATTTTGAACTGTTGTATGAACGAAAACTCCTCCATCAGAAATATGAAGGTTATTGAATTGATTTAACCATACATGCCTGTATATCCCTGCGCCTTCGTAAAACCATCCTTCATATTGAGTGGCATCAACACGAACAACTAATACATTATCCTTATTGAATTTTATATAATCTGTGATGTCATAAGCCGCGCCAATATATCCACTAAAGTTATTTCCCAAATAGAATCCATTCAACCACATTGAAGCATTTCTAAAGATGCCATCGAACTGAATTTGAAAGCGAGCTCCGGAATCTGCCCTAGCAACAGAAAAATGTTTGCGGTACCATCCAATACTTGTCTCAGGAAACAAGCCACCAACCGGTTTGAATCCGTGCGACTCCACATCGAAATTATTCACATTGACAAAAGGTAATTCAATAGCCCAATCGTGTGGTAGATTTAATTTACGCCAGGTGCTGTCAGTAAATCGAGGATCAATTGCTGTTTTAGTCGCGCCACCTGACTTAGCAAAAATATTGGCAATACTGTAGTTGAAGTCTTTTTCAGGATTAGCGGCATGACCGAAATGGAATTTCCAGTTCTCATCAAGGCTGATTCTCTTCCTTAGGCTTTGTGCTGAGCAGAAGGAGTAAGAGAAAAAGAAAGCGATTAAGATAGATGCAACTTTCATCTTTACCAGTATTGAATAATATTATCTCGAATCTAATCAAGATATTGCAAAATCTTTTGAACAATTATTTGAATTGGTAGTTCTAAAAAAAATACTCACTAACCTCGCCATTCAAGTGCTGGTGGCAATACTCGCTGGAGTTTTGCTTGGCCACTTCTACCCTGCTACGGCAGTGAAAATGGAAATTGTGGGAAAGACATTTGTCGATATCATCAAACTTTTTATCGGCCCGATTATATTTCTTACGATCACGATCGGCATTGGTGCGATTGGAGATCTAAAAAAAGTAGGAAGGGTTGGTGTTAAAGCATTGATCTATTTTGAAATAGTGACAACTGTCGCGCTGGCGCTTGGTGTTTTAGTTGCTTTGGTCATCAAGCCAGGACACATTGAATTAGCTGCGCTTCAATCGCAAGACGCATCAAAGTACACGGGCACTGAAAAAGCTTTTGACTGGTGGTTATTTTTCAGAGCTAATTTCACACTGCAAGTACTTGTTGTGGCTATTCTATTTGGAGTTGGGCTGAGTTACACGGCTAAACGGGAAAGAATTATCAACTGGCTGGAGCAAGCCTCTTCTATTGTTTACAGGGGGTTGAGATACGTGATGTACCTCGCTCCTCTTGGAGCTTTTGGTGGAATCGCCTTTGCCGTTGGTAAGTTTGGTTTAGAATCGCTGCTTCCATTGGGTAAACTGATGCTTTGCATTTACATCACCATGGCATTGTTTGTATTTATTGTGTTAGGCGCAATCCTTCGCTACTTCCGTTTTAACGTCTGGAATTTTCTCAAAGCCATCAAAGAAGAATTGTTAATCGTTCTGGCCACGTCATCTTCAGAGGCTGCTCTTCCCTCGCTCATGAAAAAACTGGAGAACATGGGATGCAAAAAATCAGTTGTCGGATTGGTCGTTCCTGCCGGATATTCATTCAACCTCGATGGCACTTCAATTTATTTATCGATGGCGGTAATTTTCATTGCACAACTTTATGGAGTTCAATTAAGCTTCATGGAGTTGATCACCATTCTTGGAATTCTAATGCTTACTTCTAAAGGCGCGGCCGGTGTTACAGGCAGTGGATTTATTGTTCTCGCATCCACGCTCACAGCCATTCACAAAATTCCTGTGGAAGGTCTAGCTTTCCTGCTTGGCGTTGATAAGTTTATGAGTGAGGCAAGAGCGATCACCAATATCATTGGCAATGGTGTGGCTACGATTGTTATAGCTAAAAGTGAGAAGGAGTTTGAGGGGTAGGCCGCTGGCAAGAAATTTTTTAATCGAGCTCATTTGAGTTACTCTCACCTGGGAAGTTTTTGAGATGTTCTTCCTTATATTTCTTCATCGCCTCTTCATGATTATAAGGTACAGCTGCATTTTCTCCAATGGCAACTGCGTCTGCTGCCTTTAATATCCTGATTTTAACTTTGGGATCAACGACCTTTTCGTTCAAAGAATCTCGCATCAGGTAACTTATTTTGCATCTTATAGATGCATTAAGTGTTTGTAAAAAAACATCGATGGTTTGCAATTGACTTTCCAAATCATCTCCAGCAAATTGTGGCAACAAATTGATGATTGTAACAAGCACTGAAGGAATTTCCTTTGAGTTCAACGTTATCTTTTCCTGTTCAATCTCTAAAACTTCTTGCTCGTTTATACTTTCTAAATTCTCTCCATTGGCTAAAGCATCAAGTTGACTGAGCAATCGCTGAAGCTGAATAGTTTCGTAATCGCCATCAAAAGCTTTTGTAGCATAGGTAGCGATCATGCTGTTCTGCGGGAGTTCACTTTTCGTTTCAATGATTTCATGTAAGCGAGGGAGTAAAACAAACTGAAGCCATTGTTCAAAAGCCATGGTCTTCGAACCAAAAGCTCCCATGTCTTCAAATTTTTCTTCAGGCAAATTATGCCCGCTCCATCGTTTCAGAACCTTCAGCTCTTTTTCAATGGCCATGGCCAAGTCCTTCAAATATTTTTCTTCTTCTTGCATCTAATACCTTGCTTACCCATTCAAATATGTGATCCGTCTTTTTTTGATTACCATTTTCTTGCTGATGATTTTTTTTTGCATCAAAGTATTGACAAGCAAATAACTTCTCACTGTCGTGAAGGGGGGCAGAGAACCAAAGTTTATGTGCTAATTCAATTTAGCGAAGAAATATGACAATTATCGATTTATTCAGAGATGAATAAAGTAGCTTATATAGATAAACCTAAACCAAACTTTTTTATGAAACCTTCCATTTTCAAAATCCCTCTCCTCCTCCTTGCGTTACATTCTGGTTCTCTCATGGCGCAGCAAAAAGACTCCTCCAACTTTATGCTGTTGTCATTGGAAGAATTGATGAACGTTCCAATCACTATCGCTTCAATGAAAAAACAAAGTCAGGAAGATGCTCCTTCCATTATTACTGTTATCTCGTCAAAAGACATTCAAGATTACGGCTACAAAGATTTAGCAGACGTATTCAGAAGAATTCCGGGGTTTGAATTTGGTGTGGATGTTCAAAATTTATTCGGTTTAGGCGTGCGAGGAATTTGGGCTCATGAAGGGAAAGCTCTCATCATGATCAATAATATGAGCATCAATTGCTTTGGCTTTGGCAACGGAAATTTCTTCGGAACATTCCCCATTTCAATGGTAGACAGAATTGAAATTATTCGAGGACCAGGAAGCGCGATTTATGGAGGCTTCGCTGAAGTGGCAGTAATTAATATTGTTACAAAGAAAGGTGATCAACTTAATGGAGCCGAAATCGGAACATCAATGGGTTTCATAAATTCCGATCCCGCTATTAATGGCACAATTTCAGTTGGCATTGCGGATCAAAAAAAGAATAGCTTTTCAGCGACTATTACTTCCAATCAGACGCCTCTATCCAATCAGGTTTACAACGATTTCTATAGCGGTAGCTACAAAATGGGTGCTGAGAGTTCGTGGAGAAAATTCAGAGGCATCTACTTGACCGGAGAGCTCGGGAATCTGAAGATTGGATATAACAGAAGCTACACCAATTTCATGGCACAAGACGGCTTTGGGGCTGTAGTACCTCAAAGTGTGGCCGGAAAGAATACGAATCAACTTAATAACATCACCGAGAGTTTTAATTCCAGTTATCAAATAAGCGCCTCTAAGAATACTTCGATCATACCCAGACTTGAAATTGCTTCAGGTAATCCAATTTCTACAGCCGTCAATCCCAATGCATCATTTAATGGCGCTGATCCTTGGCAAAACCAATCAGCACTTGGAAGCCGAGTGAATTTTCAAATTGATCTTGACACCAAGTTATCCGATCGGTCAAATTTAATCGGGGGGCTCGGCTATCAGTATAACAAGATCACAAGTCTTACTCAAAGTGGAAACCCGGGTTTAAAAACTTCTGCGAACCCAAGTGACACCGTGAGCTCGTATGCTAAGGGAACGCAATTTGCCTTTTTGCAATATTCGTATCAAGCAGACGAGTTTGGCGTAACGGTAGGGAGCAGATATGAAGTAACTCCATTTGGAAATGCTTATGCACCCAGAATAGGTCTCACTTATAAAAAGGAAAAATTCAATTCAAAACTTCTTTATGGAAGAGCCTTTCGAGTGCCTTTGTTCTGGCAAACTTATTCGAGACAATTCTTCGATCCAATTGCGCCTTTAAAGCCAGAGTTTACTGATTCTTATGAGCTTGAACTAGGATATCGATTCTCTCCTAACATTAAATTAAAGTCTAACTTATTTTTTATCGATGTAACCTCACCTATTGTTTATTTGGGCTCTAATAACTCCTACAATAATTTTGGTAGGATTCAGTCGCAGGGAGTCGAAGCAGAACTGCAAGTGAGGTATTCCAGCTACGGAGGCTTTGCAAACGTATCCTACAACTTACCGGGAAGCGCAACATCACGCGAATTTCTGGATGCATCTAAAAAATATTTTTTAGGACTACCCACTCTCAAAGTCAATTTAGGATTTCATCTATATGTGTGGCGCTTAACATGGTCGCCATCGGTAACCTACATCGGTGAACGTTACGGACAGAGTCAATATTCTGCGCAAAACAGCACGGCTTCAAGCACCATATTCGAAACCGTAAAGTATAATGGACTTGCACTGGTTAATTCCAACCTCGTATTAAAGCTCTCTGATGCGTATCAAATTAATTTTTCAGTTTACAATGTGCTTAATCAAAATTACCAGGCTATCCAACCCTATTACGGTGGACATGCTCCGCTTCCTGTTGCAGACAGACAAATTAACTTTGGTTTGAGAGTTAAGATTTGAGACTCACTAAACTGACAGAAATACAAAAGCCCGGCAATTTGTGCTGGGCTTTTTCATGAGAACCCATTTAGAATTGATTCACATTACCTTCACACCCAAATTTTCCCCCAACAATTTAAACTGCTCTTCCCACTCTGGCAGAGATTGTCCATTGACTCTCTCCTCTTTTGAAAGAAGGAAATAATAATTTTGAGATTTATGGAGGTTGGGCATGAGTCCGAATTTCTCTAACAAAGGAAACATTCGGTTCAAGCGTTGGATGCGCTTCACATTTTCGCTTTCACTACCGATGCGTTTTAGTTCTTTGAAAATGCTTTCACCGGCTAACCGCGATAGCTTGCCCGGATCTTCAATTTTCAAACTCCACCGGTCAAGCTCGCTGGAGATGCGCTCCATAGCTTTGATGTTCACGCGATCAGACATTAAGCATTTGGTAAGATCCGCGTTCAAAATATATTCGAAGGCCGTCTTGTAGGTATTTGGAATTGGTATTCCATTATTCGACAAGGCTGTGATCAACTGATAGTCGCTGTTATAGCTTTTGCGTAATGAGCTCTCCAATTGTGAAAGGCTTTCTTGTGCGATAAGCTCAAGCACTTTTCTTTTTTCATCGCTGAACAATTGCCAGATGGTATATTTCTCTGAACCGAAATAAGATTGCATGTAACCAATCACATCGCCAAGTCTTCCTTCTTCAAAAGCTTTTACAATGCGAAACTGCATACTCGCAAAATTGTCTGGCCCCATATCCAAAGAGATATTGCCAATGATATTATGTTTGCCCAGACAGATCACCGCAAACGAAAACTTCTTTTCTGAGAGTGTGACCATCGACTTCACCTTGGTGATTCCTAGTGCAAGCTTCTGATCTCCTGCTTCCTTCTTAATGAAGGATTCGCTGAACGTTTTGTAATTGAAAATGGTCTGTGCCTCGGGTTCTTCATCAAAGATAGATGACACCGCGAAGTGCATACCCACACGCTTGAGGTTAGTGCGTGTTGGGATTACATGTCTAAGATAAATCTCCTTTGCATTTTTAAGCGCAGGAATATTACTTGGTACAAGCTCAAGACGATTCAAGAAATCCTGCTCCAAATCAAGTCCGCCAGTCTGGTACGCCAACTGAATCACTCGGCAGGCATACTGCATCACCTGTGTTGTCTCTATCCCCGACACTTCGTCAAAAAACCAACCGCAACTGGTGTACATCAACATGGCGTTTCGCTGCATCTCCATCAACCGAAGAACTTGAGTTGATTCATTGCCATCGATGATATGGGATTTCAAAAATTTCTTAACGGTGTTCTCATTCCTATTGAGGATCACATTGATGTATTCATCTCTCGCAAGAGACAAGTCGCGTAAAACTTTTTTTCCTTCGAGCTCAAAAATATCATTTACTGTATCCCTTAACCAATCCAGCGATTCGCGCAGCGGCTTTCGCCAATGCTGATGCCAGCCCAGGTTTCCTCCTGAGTGACATCCGCAATCACTGCGCCAGCGCTCAATGCCATGCACACAACTCCAGGAGCTGTTTTCAAAAATTTGGGCTTCATGCGTTGTAGGTACGAGTTCTAAATACTGAGCGTAATTGGTGAGACTCACGTCTTCCTGGCTTTCAATGAAGTCTAAACAAAACGCAAGCGCCATATCTCCATGCCGGTGATGATGACCATACGTTTCTCCATCGGTGGCTACATGAATCAATTGTGAGGAGGCGTCATTTGCATGAACGGCATTCATTAGACTTTCTGCAAAATGTTTTCCGTCATTCAGCAATCCATTGAAGGCAATCGACTGTGAGATGTCTCCATCATAAAAAAAGAGATGAATCGATTTTCCCGAAGGCAAATTGCATAAGTACGCTTGCTTTGTGTTTACCGTTTTGTCGTTCACTTCCTTCCATTGCTCCTCTCCTATGATTCGTGTAGCTTTCGCCTGGCGCGGAGCAAGAATAGTGAACTTGATATTATTAGCTGCAAGCGCCTCAAGTGTTTCGTTATCTACAGCAGTTTCTGCCAACCACATTCCTTCGGGCTTTCTCTTGAAGCGGTATTCGAAATCGCGTATGCCCCAAAAAATTTGTGTTTGCTTGTCGGCAGCATTTGCCAGCGGCATAATGATGTGATTGTACACCTGCGCTAGAGCTGAGCCGTGGCCGTTATATTTTTTTAAACTCGCCTTGTCAGCTTCAAGAATAGAATCGTACGTTTCTTTCGCGTTGAACTCCATCCACGAAAGCAACGTTGGCCCAAAATTGAAACTGATGCGCGAATAGTTATTGACGATATCACGGATCACACCTTCCTCATCCAGTATCCGGCTCGTACCGTTAGGTTCGTAACACTCGGCATTTATTCGCTCATTCCAATCATGATAGGGATGAGCAGAATCCTGAACTTCGATCACTTCCAGCCATGCGTTTTCGCGTGGCGGCTGATAAAAATGACCATGAATGCAAATGAATTTATTTGTAGAAGACATCAACGTATCACATCAACAATTCCAACAGATTTAAAATGCTAAAATACTTATTCCGAATCAAACCGTGCTAAAAGCTTTTATTCAATTTAAAAACTGAAATGCTCAATGGAGGTGTGGTTAACGACAACGTATAATCCTTGCCATGAGAATGTTCTTGTACGGTTTGAAGCTCTCCACCATTCAATTGACCACTACCTCCATATTTCTGATTATCAGAGTTAAAAATCTCCTGCCATATTCCATGATGCGGCACACCAAAACGATAATTGCTCCTTACCTCCGGTGTGAAGTTGGCAACGACAATGAGTGCATCAAGCGGGTTTTCTGATTTGCGTGTGAGTATGATCACGCTGTTATCGCGATCTGAATAATCTACCCACTCAAATCCCTTGTGACTGAATTGATAGTGATACAATGCGGGCTCTGATTTGTACAACGCGTTCAAATCTCTGATCAAATTCAAAATCCCCTTATGAAAATCATGATCCAACAATCGCCAATTCAGACTATGATCATGATTCCATTCGGAGGTCTGCCCGAACTCTGCGCCCATGAATAAAAGTTTGGTGCCCGGGTGCGCGAACATTAACGAGTACATCAATCGCAGATTGGCGAACCGCCTCCATTCATCGCCAGGCATTCTATCGATCAATGCGCCTTTGCCGTGAACAACTTCATCGTGCGAAAGCGGGAGCATGAAATTTTCAGTGAACGCGTACATGAGGCTGAACGTAATTTCATTTTGATGATGCCTCCTGTAAATCGGATCGCGCTGAAAATAGTGAAGCGTGTCGTGCATCCATCCCATCATCCATTTTTGTCCGAAACCCAGACCACCGGTGTAAGTTGGGCGTGAAACTCCCGGCCATGAGGTAGATTCTTCTGCGATAGTCACCACGTCAGGATGCGCGCCATACACTACTTCGTTTAGTTCTTTAAGAAAACTGATTGCTTCTAGATTTTCATTTCCTCCATATTGATTTGGAATCCACTCTCCCGCTTTACGCGAATAGTCCAGGTACAACATTGAAGCGACAGCATCTACGCGCAGACCGTCTGCATGATAAATTTCAAGCCAGAAGATGGCGTTGCTAATCAGAAACGATCGCACTTCATTGCGATCGTAATTATAAATGTAGCTACTCCAGTCGGGATGAAATCCTTTGCGCACGTCAGCGTGTTCATAAAGATTAGAGCCGTCAAATTTGTAAAGGCCGTGGGCATCGCCCGGAAAGTGCGAGGGCACCCAATCGAGAATTACACCAATACCTGCTTCATGGAACTCATCAACCAATTCCATAAATTCCTGTGGAGAACCAAAGCGACTCGTTGGCGCAAAATAACCTGTGACTTGATATCCCCATGAGCCGAAGAACGGATGTTCCATCACCGGAAGAAATTCTACGTGAGTGAATCCGCAGTCTTTTACGTAATTCACTAACTCCGTTTTCATTTCGTGATAACTCAACGAACGATTTCCGTCTTCTAATCTCCTTCGCCAGCTGCCCAGGTGAACTTCGTAAACCGAATAGGGTTTGGATTGACCTTGTTCGCTCTTGCGTTTCGTCAACCATTTTTCATCGCGCCATTTGTATTCATGATCCCAAACAATGGAAGCTGTGTTTGGAGCTACCTCTGCGAAAAATGCAAAGGGATCTGCCTTCTCTAAATACTCTCCGGTGTTTGACTGAATTGCATATTTGTAAGCTTCACCTTTTTTTACGCCAGGGAAAAATCCCTCCCAAATTCCTGATTCATCCCAGCGAGGAGATAACTTGTGCTGGCCATTTTGCCAATGATTGAAATTGCCAATGACTGAAATAGCTGTTGCATTGGGTGCCCACACGGCAAAGTAAGTGCCTTCTTCGTTTTTGAATTTTGAAAGATGGGCTCCTAACTTTTCATGAAGCTTAAAATGCTTCCCGCTCTTAAACAGGTGAATGTCAAAATCAGTTAATAAGCTAAAGGACAAGTTTTCGGAGTCGGCCATACTCTGCAATATAAAGGTATTTTGCAGGAGGCTGGCGGATTACTAGATGATGTTTAATAGAAATCGATTGGGATAGAGAGGCTATTTTGCGCAGGAGTTAGCAGTATTTCCTCAACTAGTCATTTTGCTCACAAATCTTCTTGGATGAGGTTCTTTATGTTCAATCTTGTGCTTAAGCGCTCTTCTTATCACAATAATGAACATCCATCCGAACGCTACACATGTAAAAACTGCTAAAACCAATGCGATAATATCTGCGATCTTCATGACTCAATGTTTTTATCTAAATACACGAATAGTGCAACAAATGTTCCAATCGAAAAAAGACACAGAACAGAAACAAAGATAAGGAAATTATTATTTCCTTCTGTAGTTATTAACGCATAAATCCCGGCTCCGGTTCCTAAAATGAAGGCAGTTAACGATTTCATTAGTTCAGTGTAGAATTTTACTCTATCAGAATTCATATGATTAATAATGTTGAATTTAATATAATTTAACTCGCTTTCCTGCGCACCACCTTTTTCTCTTCAGCCTTAGAGGCACCTTTTGCTTTCTCCATTGGCTTTTTCTTGGCGGCATCGATACTGGCTTTCAGCGCGGTCATGATGTCGATCACCTTAGGTTCTTCTTCAGTAACAGTAACAATTTCTTTACCAGCAATCTTTGCATCGATGATGGCTTTGAGTGCATCGTAGTAATGATCTTTCATTTCAATCTTGCTAAACTTAGTTGTCATGGAGTCAACAAGTGTTTTGGCAAGTTTCATTTGCTCTTTATCAGCTTTGACCTCCAGCAATTGCGGCACTTCCTTCATGCTTCTTACTTCTTCAGGATAGCGCAAGCGGTACATCATGATCCCGTTTTCGTGAGGTGAGATCAGAACAGGAGTTTCTCTATCGCGTAGCACTACTTTACCAACACCAATCTTTCCACTGTCTTTTAATACCTGGCAAAGCAAACCATAAGTCTTAGCAGCGATGTCTCCATCAGGGCCGATGAAGTACGGAGTTTCAAAAAGCGTGTGATGAACTTCTTCTGATTTTACGAAGCCATCAAGCACTACCACTTTCTCACTCTTGAGTTTTACTTTATCCAAGTCCTCTTGCTCTACAATTACATATTGCCCCGGCTCATATTGATAACCTTTTACAATCTCCTCATTACGCAAAGGTTTGCCCGTGACCTTGTCCTTCTTTTCATAACTCACAGGGTTGTGACCTTCTTTGGTAAGCAGGTTGAAACTGATCGTTTTGCCGGTGTCAATTGCATTGTAAACTCTGACGGGAATTGTTACCAACGAAAACTGGATGTGCCCTTTCCAAATTGCTCTCATGGCTAAAAATAATTAGTTAGTCTAAAAAATTAATAAGCGACCACTAAAGTATTGATAATGAAAGTATTTTGCAAGATGAATTAGCCGATAGTTATTGGCTGATAGATGTTTTGACTTACATACTTATAAGTCTAATCTTGAAATATGGATTGGCGATTTCTGTATCGATAACTTTCTTAACCGGCTGATTTCTAGATCGGTTGTCTTTTCTCCTTATTTTTCTTCGTTTGATGCTCTCTACTTTCCAATTCACTAAACAATTTATATCGCTCAGACTCCTCTTTGAAAAGCTGCTCAGCCAACTTATCATCACTGATGAAACTTCTCCCGCCAATGAAGCGGGTAATTTTACCATTCTCAAAAACAGGAATAATAGTGGCATTTACCCAATAGTGGCTGCCATCTTTCTTTTTGTTCTTTATTATTCCTCGAAAGACTTTTCCCTTTTCAATTGTAGACCAGAGGAAACGAAAAAGTTCTTTGGGCATGGAAGGGTGACGAATGATACTATGAGGGCTTCCCACTAACTCATCATGTGTGTACCCGGAAATGGCACAGAAATTATCATTGGCATGAATGATTTTACCCTGAGCATCAGTCTCTGAAATGAGAATTGAATCGTAAGGATTATTGAGAATACCCGCCAACACGCCCTGTAGTTTCTGCATGCGCAAATTTTTAAAGATCCCCATTCCTTTCTCATGACAATTATCACGAGCAACAGAGGACATTTATAAGCATTATGGAACGGGCCGTTTGAAAGCAGAAGAGCCTGCATTCTGAACTGCAAAAAAGAAATGTGGGATTAACTCCCACACTATTTAATGAAATCTCCCTGTTTGGGCTAAGATTGTTTGACAAGATTAAGGCCGACTAATAGACAGTAAAAAGCCCCGAAGGCGTTGGGGCTTTTTCTTATCAAGACTGGTTTTCAATTAAACTTGATCTCTCGCTCAGCTACATAGGCCGATAAGCATTCATCAATCTCCTTGTAGAATGGCTCATTGGTGAGGTGAACTACCACTCTGTTCAGCAATTGTTGAACTACGTTGTCATAAACTTTCAGATCGACACCGCTATTCTTTAGTGAAAGCAATTCTTCCTTGATCTTCAATAGCATGTCTTTGTTCACCTTCACTTCGAACTTGTAATGAAGATAAGTGGGTAAGTCAGTGACTAGCCTTGCTATAACAAGACTCCGGTGATCCTTGATGATTTCCTTTAACTGAACTAAAAGAACATCTTCATTGGTATCGATCAATTGTTTGGTTCCCAGAAGTGCCGATTTTACTGTTTTCATATTCTTAATTGATTCAGGTGCTAATATAGTTATTTACTAAATAAATTAGCTTAATACTAAATAAAATAGCGTAAACCCAATGAAACACCCTAAAATCGAATGAATACGATATCGTCTCTGGATTCGAGCCGTGAATTCGGCTTAACTATCAAGAAAGATTGAAGGTGTGAGCTGACGGCTCTCGTAAGACAATTTTAGCGGCTTAGTTTTTCAGGTTAAATAATACTGTTGCCTCTGAGGTTTTTTTCTCGGTGAACGAGCTCCTCAAATATTTGCTGTACAATCATTCTTAGTGTCTTGGGTGGCGGTAACACCTGACCCAAGTATTGATCTGGGTGGCCGATAACACTCTCCTTTGTCCTTTCTACAAAAGATTCCCACTGTTTCTCAGTCATATCAATTCTCCTGTTAATCAACATTACTTTTAAAGGTTCCAGTGTCCTATGAAACTTTCTTTTGAAAGAAGAGATGTCGTTCGTCATACGGGCCGGATTTAGATTTCAAAAAGAAACCTTATTTGGTAGCCTTCTTCGAAACTGCTTTTATTCTTCTGAGCTTCTTAACTGCTTTAATTTTCGTATTGTTTTTCGCTTGCTTTTTAGTCTTCTTTTTTACTTCCTTCTTAAGATCATCTATCAGCTTCCGAGAATGTTTTTTTAAGGCAGACTCCAACTTTGAAGAAGGCTTTGAAATCTGCAGTCTTGTTTTAATCAGGGCTAGCCCTTCGCTAACAACACGCTTAATGTTTTCTTTCAGTTCACTATTCATAGAAGAAGTGTTAACATGACCATCGAATTGATTAAGTATTAAGTCAATATAAGCGATTTCACATTAAGCTAATATTAAGTTTATAATTCTGCGAAATGGATTCAGCGCTACGTTGCTATTCTTAGCCTTTATAAATATATCTACAGCTAGAATTTATTCAACTGATTTATAATTTACTTCATCAATAGTCACCACCTCTATCTTTTCCACTTGAGCTGACGTGAAATTCATTTTTAAACATTAAGTTAATATTAAGTCATTTTACATCTTCTTAATATTAATATAACATTGAGAGACAAATATTGCGTTTGCATTGAGCACAAGCATTTTCCCCTCATCTATTTTCTAAGCTCGCATTGCTAAAAACTTAACACTGCACAGCATCTCTTTTAATTAAATTTAATAACAGCAATTATCTACTGGATAAAGAGTGGAAGACGCGGTAATTCTGGCTTGTCTGATTGATGAAATTTCTTAGGAATGAATCACTTTAACAATCCATATTATGTCAATCAAAATAAACGCTCTTACTCTAAGGCTCACCGCCACGCTGTTCCTGATCGCCTTGCAATTTTCGTCTCTAGCTCAAACAACTTCTAGCTCTATTCAAGGACACATCACCGATGCTGGTGGAGATGAGTTGGCGGGTGTTGACGTAACTGTCTTATACAAACCCACGAATACCAAATTTAATGCGACCACCAATCGAGATGGCCGATTCAATTTTGTAAATCTTAATCCCGGTGGCCCATATGAAATCACTCTCTCTTTTTTGGGACTCAAAACGGAAAACATGCAAGGAATTCAGTTGAAGCTAGGAGAAACTTTGAAACTGGATGTACCCATGAAGGATGAAACTGAGCAGCTTAGTAATATCTCAGTATCCGGTGTGACAAACTCAGAGGAACTCAATGACAAAAAAGGTTCGGGAACAAACATTAGCAAAGAGCAGATTCAATCTCTGCCAACGTTGACTCGTAGTTTTTCAGACTTTACCAGGCTAACACCACAGTCTGCCAGCAACTCTTTTGTAGGAACAAACTTTCGCTATAACAACATTTCTCTTGATGGAGCTATAAACAATGATGCGATTAGCTTCAGTCCTTCGCTTGGAGGAATTAGCGGCACAGCCAACCAGCCGGGCAGCAGCACACGTACCAATTCATTTAGCCTTGATGCAATCCAGGAAGTACAAGTTCAAATTGCTCCATTCGATGTATCTCTTGGAAATTTTACCGGTGGGAGTATCAATGCAGTATCGCGTAGCGGATCGAATACGGTGACAGGTTCAGTTTACGTCTTTGGAAGAAACGCCTCGATCACCGGTAAGTACAAAGGGACTGATAAAGTGGGTGATGGCGCCATCAGCAGTTCTTACTATGATTATCAAACCGGTTTTCGTCTTGGTTTTCCTATTATTAAAGACAAACTCTTCATGTTCACCAACGAAGAGATCACCAATAATTCAGTGCCGATTCTATTCCCTGCAGGTTCACCAGGGTATTTCATGAAGCCCGGCTTGGCAGGACAAATCTGGAATAAACTTGATACGATGAAAGTAGCTGGCGGAGCCCAAGCAAACTACAACCCCGGAGATACCGCTAACTATAATATTTATTCCAAGAGTGTTAAGTTCTTCAACCGTATCGACTGGGTGATCAACAGCAATCATTCACTTGTGCTGCGCAACAACACCATCGTTTCTGAAGCGAGTAACCTTGAACGTTCATCTCAAGAATTTCAATTTGGCAACTATGACTTCATTCAAAAGAATACCAATAGCAGCACGGTGGCTGAACTCAAGAGCCGACTTGGCAATAATATGAGTAATAGTCTGATCATTGGTTACACCGATATTAAAGACTCACGCAATCCCAATGGCAGTGTCTTCCCTCAAATGCAAATTAATAATGTGAACGGAGGGCGTGTGCTTATTGGCACCAACCGCGAGGCAGGCATCTTTAACATGCGCCAGAAGACATTCGAATTTACTGACAACTTCAAATACTTTATTGGAGATCATACTCTTTTGATAGGCACTCACAATGAATTCTATAAAATCGATTATGTATTTCTTAACTCCTGGAACGGACGCTTTGATTACGGTAACCTAAATACTTTTTTAAACAGTGACCCTTCAAGAATGAGAGCTATCTACAGCGGAACCGATAATACCCGCTCTTCGCTGCTCGACTCCTCTCCGGGTAAATACAATATTGCGCTCACCAGTTTATATGCACAGGATGAATTGGTTAAAGACAAACTAACACTCACCTATGGAATACGCGCTGATCTTTCCATACTTCCTACAGGCCCGAACGGAACAGCCCGCGCTAATTTTCCTCTAAGCCCGGCTAACTACGGGAGCTCTTATTCTTATGGCACACCGGTATCGGCTGTGAGTACAAAATATTTTGGAACACCTTATCTGTCTCCTAGAATTGGGTTCAGCTATGATCTCAACGGCAATAATAAAATAATAATCAGGGGTGGATCGGGTCTTTTCACAGGCCGGATTCCATTTGCATGGATTGGTTATACCTTCATTAACAACGGAGCCACATTCAACTCTATGGATCTGACATCTCCGGGTGCGGGCACGCTGATTCCAACAGACCAAACACAATTTGGAGCATTCGCTACCGCACATGGATCAAAGAACAGAACTGAAATCGATTTGCTCGATAAAAATTTTTCTCTTCCTCGCATATGGCGAAGCAATATTGCCACAGACATTAAATTGGGTGGCGGTTATAAGTTGACTCTTGAAGTGTTGTACACCAAGACGATCAAAGACGTAATGATCAAACAAGTGAATTTAAAAGACTCTGTAGCCTATGCCAATTATGATGCAGGTCAAGTACAACCACTTTACCTGACTGGAGGGGCCACAGCAAATCGGGTGAGCAATAATTTTTCGAGTGTGTACCTCATTACTAACACCGACAAAGGTTATCGTTATCAACTGACAGCACAGATTTCAAAATCATATCCTTTCGGAATGAATTTTAATGTTGCCTATACGTACGGTCAATCGAAAGACATTTTGAATGGAATCCGGAATTCGCCTGAATCGGGTTGGCAAACCAACCAGGCATTAAACCCTAACAATCCAGGGCTTGCTTATTCCAATTTTGATATTCGTCACAGGTTGATTGCCGTTGTTCAGTACAAGAAGAGTTGGGATTGGGGAACCTCACACATTTCATTGATCAGCACATCACAATCGGGATCACCTTTTTCTTATGCGATAACTGCGAATAACAACTTAACAAGGAGCGGTCAGCAAGCTGATTTGTTCTATGTGCCCAACCCAGGCAGTTCTAATCCTAATGAATCAAATCCTTATAACTTAACACCGGCTCAGCAAAGTGCTTTCAGCCAATTTGTGCAAAGCGACAAATACCTTAGTACTCGCCTCGGCCAATTCACTGAACGCAATGGAGGGAGAACGCCCTGGAACAACCAACTTGATCTGCGATTAATGCAGGATTTCAACTTACATGTTGGAGAGAGAACTAATACAATTCAAGTTAGTTTTGACATCATTAATCTGAGTAACATGATTAGCAAAAATTGGGGTGTCTATTACTTTACTCCCAACACAATCAATTCCTCGCTCGATCCTGGATTAAGTGTTTTGACTCGCCCTGTTAGTGGTGGTATTGCAACGGTAAACGGCACCTACACTACGCCTACTTCGAAATGGTCTGTTGATCAGTTTAGTTCTCGCTGGCAAGCACAGCTTGGTGTGAGATATATTTTCTGAGTCTCACGTCACCATTGATGGAAAAATCAAGAAAATAATTTGCGTCTATTTGTTTGGCCGCAATGTGAGTCTTGAATATTAACTGGTTATTATTCGCGCATTACATAAATGAAAAACGATTAGTAGAACGCCATTCGGTATTAATGTTTCGAAAACATGCACTGGAAATTTTGAACAAATTGTTTTAGTGCGCTTCATTTAATATGAAGCTCTTATAAATAAAAAAGCCTCTGCAGTCAGACCGCAGAGGTTGCAAGAGGAGTGGAAGAAAGAGCAAGTAATTTTTACCACTTGATCTTCCAGCTTTTCATGGATAGCTACACGAAGCACCGATAACAGCCGATGCCACTATTTGAGCGACTCCCGCATCACTGCCAGTGTTGATAGCTATTCGAAGGCTTTCTTCAAAATACAGTGGCTCATTGTATTGGACGGTTATCGTATTCACGGTGCCTTCGCAGAGAATGGTGCCCGAATTATTTGCCCTGTTTAAACTAATGTTGTGCGCGGCTGCATAAGTCAAAGCCATCACATTTTGTCCGTCAATAAATAATGAGATTTCTGTTAGGTTATTTATTCCTCCTTGTTTAGCTACTTGCATGGCTACAAAGACTCCTTTCCCTTTACGAACTATTAAGTCTTTTACTTTTTTTGTTCCAGGACTGGCAATGAGCCCCTGGTATCGCTTTGCTTTGACAATCATGTTTCTTGAATTTATTTGCCTACTCTGTCTTCGGATTTTCGGCTTTCTCCGGGATGATAAGTTTTGAATAAAAGCGACACTCCATTATTTGAAGTGTCGCTTCCAGAAAAAAGTCAGATGTTAAATTGACCAGAGGCAACGTAGCTCGCTGAATTCAAAGTCCAGAAATCATTGGCTAAGCCTTTAAGGATGTAATCGTAAGGCATCCATAGGTATCCTCCCATGGGGCCCCAGTTCCCCCAAGAATTTCTGATGAGCAATGCTCCAGTGGTTTCAGGAGAACCCGTAATTGAGTTTTTAATTTTAATGGAATCATCATAGCCCACGGCAATCACTGCGTGCCCTCCTACCCAAGGATCGCCAGAGGTTGCGGGCATTGGAACCTTACCTGTAACTGCTGCCTGATAAAAGGAGTTGTAAACACTGAACCCGAATATGCTTGGGAATCCTGCGGCAAGATTATTTTTCACATTCGTCAATAGCTGAGCTGGCGAAGTTCCCACTGGATCTAAGCGGAAATATTTTAACGCCTTGTAGTTGCCCGCAAAACTGTAACAAAATGCAGGAGGCTCAACATCGAAGTTGGCAACATTTTGCACTGGGTTAAAACCAGCAATGTTGTAAGGCCAATATTTTTCGGGTGGCACTCCAAACAGAACCATAGCTCCCATGGTAGTTCTCAAGTAAGCCCCGGTGTCTCCGCTTACCTGCATGTAATTGCGGGTTGCTTTGTAAAGAAACAACCTTGAGCCGTCAATGTGATTTCCGAAAGCTCTTCGTTCAAAATACTCAAGCAATCCTACACCCGCATTGGCAGTGCATGAGCCAAGGCCGCCTTGGTTTTCAATAGGCGAGCACCATGGTCTTAAATCCACTGAAGGAGGATTTGTAGTTACTGTTCCTGCTGCGAACTTGGTGCCTTTGAATATTCTTTTTACTTCATCATGCTCTTGGTGAAAGTCTCTGAAATCTGGATGGTCAGGCAACCAACCCATACCCAGTTGTTGTGACGACAACCTAATGCCTTCTACTGAAGGAGCAGGTGCTCCATTTTCTTTTGTAGTCTCCGCTTTACGCGTTTTGACTTTCTCTAACTCTAATGTTTCCATAGGTGTTTGTGTTTTGACTGCCTACTCTTCTTCGGATTTTCGGCAAACTCCGTTTCGACAACAGTACTTTAGATATCAATGGTTATACTCACAGCGCAATGATCAGATGCTGCGGGTCTTATCGGGCCAACTCCTGAAAACCGTGGACCTGTATACTGTGTACATTTTTTTGCTAAACCCTTGCGAACAATGGAAGGAAGAGCAGCTGGATTTGCGTCAGCGAGTTTCTTTGACAATAGAATGTAATCCAACTGCGCAACTGAATTGTCTTTGTCATACCAATGCGTCCATTGATCTGCTTGAGGTAAGCGTGTAATAACATTTTCTAGCCATGGCTGACTGAGAAGTGGATTTAGTCCCGCGCTTGGCAGATAGTCATTAAGATCTCCGATCACTGCAAAAATTTCTTTACTCGGATCATTACCATATTTATCCTTAATGATCTGCACTACACGTTCGGCCTGGTCTTTCCGTCTGTTCATCGTCTGACTTCTTCCACCAAGCATAGACTTAAAGTGATTCACGAAGAGCGTAAAAACTGTTCCGTTTACATTGTATTCGATCTCCATACAATCGCGGGAAAAAATCTTTGAGGTTCCCTTTTTATCAAATTGATGTGTGCGCAACAGCGTTGCCTCAAACTTGCTTAACACACCCACATCAATAAATCGTGGGTCATTTCCGTCAATGAGGTATTGAAAAGGATATTGCTTTATGAATTGCGATTGAAAAGTCTTGAGCGTATCAAGGTTCTCTACTTCTTGCAGGCCAATGATATCAGCCCTGGTTTCTTTGATAGCGCTTGCCGTAAGTGATCGCTCCTTTTCCAATACAAGCTGGAAAAGCTTTTTGTCTTTAATGAACCCGTTGGCCACCGCCTTGTTGATGGCAGATTGCGAAACGTTTGTTCCAAATTTGAAACGAATGAAAAGATTTTCACAGTTAAATGAGGCAATAGTAAGTTTAGTCATATGCATAATTTATTTAAGGCTCTTTTAATAATAAGACTTCAGATTTGAGCAACTCGTATTCTCAAATTCCTGAAAACGCAGTAGAACTGAATCGTGAACTGATGATCAAATGTTGCTGTTAAGAAGAGACTAAGTCAATAGGAGTTAGACCTAAGTGGCCTATAGAAAACTCACGTGTTGCCTACGGGGAAAACCACGTACCATTACATTATCTTTTTACTGACATTGTAAATAATAATGCATTATGATCTTCGGTTGAAATCAGATCAAAATAAAAACTTAGTGGAAGCTGAATGCTTAATTGATTGTGAAAGTTATCAACCTGGATAAACCAGATCAAAGCATATTTATTTTTTTGAAATCTCCAGATTGATCTTATCGAGCAGTTCCAGGCTTTTGGGGAGCATTTGATAAATAAATGTATTCCTCATTATGATTATTCTTTTTTGAAGCCTTTTCAAATAGAGCTTGGTATTTTCATTTTTCTTAATCCGTTCAATGATTTTCGTTTGCGAAACCTCTTTGTCAAGAGAAAACTCATCAACATCAAGAAGATCCGTGAAGTCTTCATTGTATGAAGTTGTTATAGCCACATCCGCAATTCTGCTTGATGTTTTGTAAAGATCAGCATAGTAAGAAATCACTGAATTTCTCAAATCAGTGTTGGAAATGATTTTCAGATTCCCTGAAGATTTCAAATCCTCATAAATAGCGGTGTTATAAACTGGATCAATCAGCATCACGATAGATGCTGTCATGTCGTCAAACTTTTCTTGAGGAATCGCATCTTGTTTTTCGCCTTCAACCAATCGAAGAAAAGTTGCGCAAGCATTTTGTTTACTGAAGCACCGCTGTGTCTCCCTTTTAAGAACGGCCGTATCGGATTGTATGGCATCGCGCAGAGCGAAGAGGTATTCGTGTTCCTTTTTTCGCTCCGCTATAGACTCTCGAAAATTTTCAACAGCCAGCGCAGATAGAACACCGAGAATGATGAGCAACAACTCGACAAAGAAATTGGAGAATGTTCTTCGAAAGGAGCGTGTTCTTTTCAAGGTTATTTTTTCTTTTTGTATTCTATAATCTGTGCCTTGACCAGGTTGGTACCGCTGTTGACAACTGTATGCGTTTCAGGTTCACTCCAGAATGTTGTACCGGCAACAGCTTTTTGCGAGGTCACTTTTCCATCTGGCGTAGTGATGGTAATATTTGCATCGGTAAGTAAAACAGTTAAGTGTGCACCATGAGAATGCTTGCCTAAGCCACATATATCTTTTCCTGGATTGCTTTCAAGGCTGGTCACTTTCACATTCTCGTTATCTATTATCACTTTGCCCAATGGGGCTGAAGGTTTTGCGTTTTGCGCTAATGAGAAAAAAGATATGAGCACAAATCCGATTAGAAATATGTTTTTCATAGTTAAAAGGATTAATCTCTGAAGTATGGGACCCTGAATCAATTTATGCAAAAAATTCCTGAACTCGAATTTTATAATAGCTAACTCATTCTGCAAGATTTCTTTTAAACATAAAATTGTAAATCATTGAAGGAATACAAATATCTGTAGTACTGACGAGCGTTGCTATTGATACCAGGATACCGCCAGCGATGTATGCCCAAATAGTAAGACCAGCATAAAAAAGATAAATAACGCCACTCAACCAAACGGTAGCCATGCCACAGGCAAACCTTCCTTGATTCGATCTGTGCGGCATTTTTGGTTTATTAATCAAATGCCTTATCACATAATTGTAGAGGTAATCAAATGGATGATAAGGAGGCAGGGAGCCAAAGAAAGCAATCGTCATAGCGACAGCCAAAATTTTAATATTCGCGAATAGCAATCCGAGAACCACTATGGAACCACACAGGTAATAAGCTAATCGAATTCCAACCTTGAAATCATTTAGCTCAGCATCTGTGAAGCCAGTGTAACCTTGAGTTTGAAGTCTCTTTCGCCTCGCTGGTGAAAAAACACAATCTTGATTATTCATAAAGGTTCTGGTTTTGATTTCTTCGTCTTAGTCTTTGCCTTTGATTTCTATTGGTATCGAAAAATCAACGTTCCTTGGAAAAAGACAACTCTTAGAATCACAAGCCTGGTATCTAAGCTTTGACCTTAAAACGTATTTGCCTCGCTCAGTTTTTGCTACGGGGGAAAGAAATAGTTTGATCAGGAATTTTCCGTCATATACGTTTAGCGAGTTATCTGCTCCTTCTAATTTAAATTGTTTGCTCGGTGGAAATTCCTGCTCAACATGTATAAATTCATTGCGCTCAACTGCAAGGGTTGTGGGGACAAGGGATTCGTCATTCACCGTGTTAGCTTGGATGTGATACCCTTCCTTTACGTTCACTATTATCTCAATCATTGTGCTTGCGCCAATGTACACTTCGCATTCATTAACATTTACTGTTACGATTGCCGGAGAGGTCTGAAGCAAATCGCCTCCATGCAAATAAGTAAGTAACATTATGAGCAGCGGACTGATCATCTTTATTTCTTTGCCAATGTGCCTATTAGCTCGTCCAGTTTTTGTTTTACTTTCGTCAGCTTCGCATCAAACGAGTTTGTATTGAGTAAAGAGTAAAATCGAATCTTCCCTTCTTTATCAATAATCAGATTAGAAGCCAAAGGAACTTCATCTCTCGCTAAATCGGGCTGCACACCTTCAGGTGCATACTTTGTCGAAATGGCGCCATCCTCGTCCAATAAGATTGGAAATGAAAAATTGAATTTCTCGGCTGATTTGGTGACCAACTCTTTACCTTCTTTAACATCGATAATAAATACTTGAACACCCCTTTGCTGATAGTCTTTGTAAAGCTGTTCTAAATAAGGGGCTTCGGCATTACAAAAGGGGCACCATGTTGTCGCTAAATGGAGCACGACATACTTGCCTCTGAATTGTTCAATGGAATACGTTTTCCCATCAAGCCCCTTAAGGGTAAAAGAAGGAGCAACTTGGCCAATCATTGGTTGATCGGTTTGTGCACTTGAAACCGTCAATGAAAAGGAGATCACCAACGGAGTAACGACCTTTAAGATTGTTTTCATGATTCTTACTTTTAATGTGACAGTATAGATAACTTAATATCGAGGTCTGTTAAAATCGTTTTGTTAGAGCAGCTCATTCGATATCGAACTATTAATGATGAAAGAATTGTCAATAGGCCTATGGCAACGATTGGTGCGGTTAAGCCAAAACGATCCGCTATCAATCCAGTGAGAATCGCTCCAATGGCATAACCAAGATCTCTCCACAATCTAAATATGCCAATACTTTTAGGACGTTGATCGGGGTGGGTGTAATCTGAGATCGCTGCGAGAAATGTTGGATACACAATAGCAGTTCCTATTCCAAGCAGTGAGGACAAACTCATAAACCATACGAAAGAATTTGCATTGACCATTCCAAGTAATGCTATTCCTTGCATGAACATTCCAATGAAGAGCAATGTCTTCTTACAGTATTTGTCAGCAAGCTTTCCAGAATAGAGTTGTCCAAATCCCCACACTGCAGGATAAGTAGCTACAATGATTCCGGTTTCATGGAGGTTAAATCCCTTCGAAACAAGAAGCAAAGGAAACAATCCCCATACCATTCCGTCATTCAGGTTATTTACAAGTCCCGCTTGTGTGATGGATCCGAGATTTTTGTGATGCCAGGTGGTGTCCCAAAAAATATTTTTCATTAATGGAATCGTGCTGGAAGTCGATTCCAACTTTACATGATGATGAGTGTCTTTCACAAACAGCCAACTCAAAAGCAAACCAATAATACTTAATCCAATTCCTACATAAAATGGATAGGGACGCAATCCATAATTACTCGCAATCCATCCTGTGAAGAACGCGATAATGGCAAGCGCTACGTATCCTGCAAATTCATTCAGTCCCATTGCAAAGCCTCGCTCCTTCTCTCCTACCAAATCGATTTTCATCACCACCGTGCTCGACCACGTTAGTCCCTGATGGATACCTAACAGAATGTTTGCAGCAATAATCCAATTCCAATTCGGTGCATAAATAAGAAGGAAGGGAACGGGGATTGCCAATAGCCAACCAATGACTAACAAATTCTTTCTTCCAAAACGATTGGCCAACGCGCCAGTATAATAGTTGGCGATCGCCTTGGTAACACCAAAGACAACAATGAAAGAAAGAATCGCGGTCTTGGCGGCCATTCCAAAATCTGCTTCGGCAATCTGGGGCATGATCGTTCTTTCCAAGCCTATCATACCACCGACAAATCCATTAACAATTACAAGCAAAGTGAATTGCTTCCAGTTTTCTTTTAACCCGAGTGTTATCGTTTGGCCTTTCATTTTTTATTTCCACGCCTGGCAAACAACAGCCTTCATTGGGGCAATCATTGGTGCCGAACCATATTTATCGCTAAGCTCCTTCTCCACCGTTGAAAGTATTTCGTCCACCCAGGCGGGGTTGCGGTTTATTATCTCATTATAGAGTGGTCCTCCTTTTGTCATTCCTTCCGATGCTTTTTTAGCAGAAGCGCAAAACGATTCTTTCGCTACTACCTCTGACTTGACTTTTGGAAACCCGGCATTTTTCAGACTATTCTCAATTGCCACAGGATCATTCATTGAAAAAGGAAGGCTGTATGATGGTGGTAACGAATCACCAAGGTATTTTTTTACTGTTTTTCTAAAAACATAGGAAGCTTCATTAACCTCAAGCCGATCCCATGTAGCTATTAGCAGTGTTCCTCCAGGGCGCAAAACCCTATAGGCTTCAGCAAATGCTTTTGGCTTGTCCGCGACAAACATGTACCCAAAACAACAAACGATGAGATCAACAGAATTGTCATCAAACGGCAACTCATGGGCATCAATAATTCTCCAATCAATATTTAACGCCTTTAATTTCTCCTTCGCGAACGCTAACATGTCGGGGCTTATGTCGGATGCGATAAGCAATGATCCTTCTCCAATGACTTTTCGCAAATGTCGAGTGACTCTACCAGTACCGCATCCAAGTTCGAGTGCAAGTTTGGCTGAAGTCGGATCGATGCGCCTCGCTATATCAATGGCGTAAGGTTCAAAGAACATCGGCCCTTGATTTTCATCATAATTTTTTGGGATGGAGCCGGAAAAAATTGGTGAGTTGGTAGCCGCGTTAGTCATTGTGAGTATGGTTGTTGTTGTTGTTAATTCAGTGAAACTTCAACAGGCAGTTCTTGTATTTGCCAATCAGGGAAACCTTCCTCAAGACGAGTTGCTTTGTACCCCTCTTTATTTAGCATTGATACGGCTTCGTCTGCATAAACACAAAACGGTCCGCGGCAGTAAGCTATGATCTCTGTTCGCTTAGGTAATTCTTTCATGCGGTCTTTCAGTTCATCAATGGGAATAGAAATTGCATTGGCGATATGACCTTTATTAAATTCGGTTTGCGGACGAACATCAAGAATTGTGACTTTGCCTGATTCTAATTTTTGCAGGAGTTCATCGATGGTAACTGATTCCAATTTGAATTTGGATTGTCTGAAGTCTTTGACAAGTTTTTCAATTGTCGCGATTCGTTCAACTCCTAATTCGCGAAGCGCTTTCCATGCTTTGAATACATTGGTGTTAGCTAACCTGTAATGAATAAAATTTCCCTTCCGGTCGATGTCAACGAGTTGGGCAGCTTTCAAGACTTGTAAATGTTGAGATGCGCTTGCAACAGGAAGGTTGGTATGCTTAGCTATCTGTTCAACTGAAAAATCTCCCTGCGCCAGGAGTTCAATGATTTCCAGCCGGCTGGGGTTGGCCATCGATTTGGTAATTCTGGCCAGCTCTCCATATACCTTATCCTTGAATTGTCTTTTGTGCATAGTAACAGCGATGGGCCTTAAGACAACAAAGGAAACAAGATAGTTCCATCTATTCAATAAATTTATTGAATAGATTAATTGCCAGTAAAAAGGTTGTTTTAGAGCGGGACTCCCCCTTGCTGAACTGCAAGTATGTTTGCTATTAGCTTTTCAGGCGTTTAAATGCTTCCGCAATCTGGTTTCGCACATACGTAAAATTGACCACCTCCAATTGCTCTGTCCTTGGATTGTAGCGTACTCTAATTCTAGGCTTAACATCCTGCTGATTCTTGAAGTCAGGATTAGCAAAATCCTTTTTCTGCTGTGTTGCGTCTTTTAAATACTTATCGATTTGTTCCGTGATCGCCTCAATGTGGTTGGGGTCAACGTTTCCATTCAAGTCAAACTCAATTGTTCTATCGTCTCTGAGCTCAAAATTTAATTCTATACAGTTTTCTCTCTTAACTTTTTTCCAAAGTGCTTTTAGTCCATCCCATAGTGTGTTAGTTACCAAACCAACGCCTACGCCACTTGCAATTATTTCAGTGAAATGTTCATTGATATAAATAACTATTTCGGCTGGCAGCTCAAAATGATCATGGGTGTCTTCTTCTATTTCCAAACTGATTGTCTTGTCGATTTTGGTTTCAAAGTCTTTCAATATCTCCCTTTGAACATTTCTAAACTTTATTTCTATTGTTGGCTTCATTATAAAGATTTGAATGCGAAGATAGCAAGTTGCGTATTCACGCTTGTGCGAGTTCCTTTATCTCCCAGATTAGACAGCAGTCTATAAACTCTTCACAATGCGTTCACCACATACTCCACTATTATAAAGCAGCGTTTCGTTCATGGATATCAGCACTTTAACTTAAAAGAACATAGGGACATCCAGTTTTCTTGCAATCCTAAAAGCTGTATTCATTAAGCCCACGTGGCTATAGGTTTGGGGAAAATTACCCCATTGGCCACCATCATTATCTACATCTTCACTAAAAATTCCTAAGTGATTTGAAAATTTGACCAATCGCTCCAACGCCTCGCTCGCCTCTTGAACGCGACCTACGCAAGCCAATGCTTCGGCATACCAAAAGGCGCAAACCAGAAAAGTGGATTCAGGTTTCCCGAAATCATCTTCATGATTATACCTATAAAATAATTTCTTGTCTGTCATTAACTCTTTTTCTAAAGCTTCAAGATGTTTTGCGGCTCTTTCACTTAATGGGTCGAGATAATTCATAGTGATGAGCTGCAAACAACTCGCGTCTAAGTCGCTGGACCCAATGGCTTGAGTGTATACACCACGCACAGAATCAAAACAACGTTCGATTTGTTTTGCTGCCAGCGATTCGATTTGAACCGCCTTACTCTCCAGCGCTGCATCACCTAACTCTTTTCCAATTTTTCCTGCCGCTTTACTTCCGGCCCAGTGAAACAAAAAAGTATAGCAGTGATATTGCTGTTTGTTTCTGAATTCCCACAGGCCTGCATCTGGTTGTTCCATAGTTGTCGAAATTTTGTCGAGCAAAAAATGGATTAACATTAAGGACTTACTACGCACACGCGCGATCAAGCGCTGATCAGTGTACAATGGCTGTAGACTCACCAGCACTTGGCCATACACATCATTTTGAATATGCGTGTACGCCTCATTACCGATGCGCACAGGTACGTTTCCCATATACCCTTCCAGGTCGAGTTCTTTTTCAATAATATTTTTTTCTCCGGTGATCGAATACAGGGGCTGTATCCTTTCCAATTCCTGATTGATAATATTCTCGATGTAGTGAAAGTATTTTTCCAGCTCTTCAAAATGCCCGAGACTGTTCAATGCCTTAAGTGTATAAAATGAATCGCGCATCCAGCAGTAGCGGTAATCCCAATTTCTTCCGCTTTGTGGATGCTCCGGTAAACTAGTGCTTCCGGAAGCGATGATGCCGCCTGTATCTTCATACTGATGAAGTTTCAATACCAATGCCGACCGAAGGATTTCTTTTTGATACACATTCGGTATCGAAGTAGTTTTAACCCAATCATTCCAGTACGAAGATGTTTTCTGTAAAAAGAATTCAGCGGTCTCTTCAATGGGGCCTTCCAAAGGCAAACCGTAAGTAAAAACGAGATACATCGTTTCGGACAAAACAAAGGGCAAACTCCCGGCCACAACCGCTAATGGCATATTCGTAGTAAGTCTTACTTGCGAATCGAGGTTCATATATCTAATGTGATTGCTGCCACTAACTATTTCAGCTTTTATTTTTCCATACGAGCCAACTGGATTGCACTTCACTTGAATAGAAGGCCTTCCTGCTAACAATTCAATTTTTCGGATCAGCATGGTTGGCTTAAAGTGCCTGCTATTTTGCTGAAACCGAGGAGCAAAATCAATAACTCGAAATTTGCCCTCGGTGCTGGTAAACTCGGTATTAAGAATGTTTGTATTCTCAAGATAGTGTTGCCTGCTGCTGTAATTTTCTGAGGAGGGCTTCACATAAAAATCACCGCCTTTTTTTTTATCAAGTAGCGAACCAAAAACGAAGCTGCTATCAAATCGCGGTAAGCATGCCCAAACTACGTTAGCATCGGTATCGATGTAGGCCAGGTAAGAACAGTTGCCTATAATTCCAAAGTTATATTTGTGCATACAACACTATTAAACGTTGTCTGCCGACTATAGATTTTCATTTATGCTCCTGTTGCATAAATTAACTAACACATTCTTTGTTGAGCTCTGATCAAATTTAGAGATAACGCATAAATTATCAGCGCCTATAGCATTCTTACTTTACAAGTTTTTCAAAAAAGTAAATGCCTGGAAAATTAATCATAGTCTCCTATCGATTACCCTATCGCTTTAGCATCGTGGATGGGAAATTGAAAACAACACACAGTTCAGGCGGACTAGCGACTGCTCTGCATTCATTTTTTGAAAAAGAAAAATCAAATGAAGGTTTGTTTAGTTCCTTTCATTGGGTAGGTGTAAGTGATATAAGCAAAAAAAAATTCGACAGGGTCTCGCCTTCACCCAGCGTCAACGACAGCGGACTCACTCTTCATCCTGTATTTATTGAAGGCCGCAATAATGATTTATTTTATAATGGATTTTGCAATTCGGTTCTCTGGCCGCTGTTCCATTACTTTCCATCCTACGTCATTTATGAACAAGATTTTTTTGATGCCTACCAGCGCGCCAACCAGATCATGCTTCATAAAATAGTAGAGTTGTACTCGCCTGGCGATATCATCTGGATTCATGATTATCATTTTATGCTTTTGCCCGCCTTGCTTCGCAAAAAGTTGCCGGATGCAATGATTGGTTTCTTCCTCCATATTCCCTTCCCTGCTTTTGAGCTTTTCAGAATTTTGCCGAAGCCTTGGAGAGTTGGTATTGCGCAGGGGCTTTTAGGAGCTAATGTAGTGGGGTTTCACACTGATGATTATGTCCTTCACTTTTGCGAATCAGTTCAACGCATGCTCCGGCTCCGTATAGAAAATAATATATTGAGTATCGAAGATCGCGATGTTCTTGTTAAAAGCTTTCCTATAAGCATCGACTTTGAAAAATTTCAAAATGCATGCGGTCTTGTAACTGTAAAAAAAGAAGCAAAGAAAATCAAAACTCGTTTCGACCCGAGCAAGTTGATGCTCTCTGTTGATCGACTTGATTATACCAAAGCAATTATTAATCGATTGGAAGGCTTTGAATTGTTCTTGCAACAGAATCCTAAATTCAAAGGTCGCATAACCTACATCCTTCTACTAGTTCCAACACGCGATGGTATTCTTAAATACCGCGAGAACAAGAAAGAGGTAGAGATGTTGATCAGCCGAATCAACGGTACCTATGGGGCGCTTAACTGGACCCCGATCATTTATCAATATCGTTCACTTGATTTTAAAAAACTCGTGGCACTTTACAATGCGTGCGACATCGCGCTCATCGCTCCTGTACGCGATGGTATGAACCTGGTGGCTAAAGAATATATCGCCTCACGAACCGACTCCACTGGCGTATTGATATTGAGTGAGACAGCCGGATGCGCCAGTGAATTGCATGAAGCGATAATGGTAAACCCGAATGATCGTAACGAAATAGCCGATTCTATTTTAACCGCATTGCTTCAACCCATAGACGAACAAAGAAATAGAATCAACAAAATGCAGGAACATTTGATAGAACATAATGTACATCACTGGGTAGCTGGCTTTATGGAAAACCTTTCACTTGAACCGATCATGAACTAAGCGAATAAATGCATTACCATATGAAAAACATCAACCTTTATCAGGACGAACTATTTGCCAGTTATTCCAAATCAAAAAATAGACTTTTCATTATTGATTACGATGGCACATTGGTTCCGTTTCAAACTTACCCTCAGCTTGCAGCTCCATCAACTTTAATTGAAGAATTATTGCTCCTACTCGGAAGTGATCCTGCTAATCAGGTCTGTGTTGTCAGCGGGCGTGATAAACAAACTCTGGAGAATTGGCTCGGAAATTTGCCTATAACTCTGGTTGCCGAGCATGGCGGGTTTTATAAGGAAAATGAATCGGAATGGAATTCATTCTTTCCGAGTCCTACGGAATGGAAGGAGAAAGTCTATCCAGCAGTGCAGGCTTTAGTATCCAGGTTTGAAGGATCATTTATTGAAAAAAAACATTATTCAATCGTGTGGCACTACCGAACAGTCGAAAACAAACTAACTGAACAAGATAAGAGCGAGATTATGGCAGCCATGCAATCCTTGAAAGACAATTTTGGTTTTTTGTTATACGATGAAGACTATGCGTTGGAACTGCGTACACCGGGAATTGACAAAGGAGAATTTGTTTCACACTACATCAAGGGTAAACCGCAATTTGATTTCGTTCTTGCTATAGGTGACGGTAGAACTGATGAGGATTTGTTCCATGCAATTCCTGAAGCCCATTACTCAATCCGGGTAGGTAACGCTTCAAATTCAGCTGCGAAGTTTTATGTGGATAAGCAGAGTGATGTACAACATTTCCTTGCCGAATTAATTAGCTCGACAGAAAAAAGTACTCACCTAATGGGTAATGGTCGACATCATGTCGTTTAATGAGGTTTTGTCACTGCGGAGAGTGAACGATAAATGGGAGCTTTTCCCTATCAGAAATTCAGTGGAGTTGCGCGACTGAACATTTGCATTCATTGATATTGAGTGCTTGCGCAAAATAGAAACTCAGATGGACTCGATCGCTGATGATCGAGTCCATCTGAGTTTGACTTTACTTTTCACTTCGAGGCGCTGGCGCCTAGAAGTGAAAAGTAATACAAGCGCGGACTACGAGTTATTTCAAAGACCAAAGTCAGAGGCCGCGCCAAGGCACACCTACATTCGCGGCTGACGATAGGTGTAGTTTATCAATAACTCTTTACACATTGAATGCGAGTTGTATTATCATATTGGTTGAGGATCACACCGTTTTTCCATACCAGTATTTTCTCAGTAGCACCTCCAATCCCTTGAAACGCGCCAACCGTGTACACATCATTCCCATCAAGTGCTACAGAATTAGCATACGATCTTCCTGCAACGCCTTCGAGGGGAATAAGTGTCCCATTCTTCCAGCACGCTGCCTTAGCAATCCCATTGTCTACATAATATCCTGCAACGAATACATCACTTCCTGAAACTGCAATCGAAGTGGCAGAGCCTTCAGCCAGGGTCACTTCGGCCCCATTCTTCCAGTACTTAGCCACGGAGTGGCTCAACTCATTGTAGCCATTTCCCGCCACATAAACATCGCCATTGTCTGCCACTGCAATTGCACCAGCGAATGCGTCAACAGAAGGATCTGATACAGTAACTGCTATTCCGTTTTTCCAATACGTTGCTATATAATTCCCATCCACAGCATGGTACTGATGTCCAACAGCGTAAACAGCACCCTTTGAAACAGCGATTGCTTTAACAACTGCAGACTCACCGGGTAGATTAACCGATTCACCATTCTTCCAGTATCTTGGAATCCAGGTTGACGCTGACCAGAGGTATTCCTCACCAGCTACATAAACATCATTTCCATTAACACCGATGCTATAAGCGAATGAATTAGCGGTGGTCACAGGAGTAAGTATTCCATCTTTCCAATAACAGGCTATATAGGTATTACCTAAGGGAGCTCTTCCGAGTACATAAATTGAAGATCCTGAAACAGTAATGTCCGTAACATCCGCATCTGTTGTTCCATCAGTTAGATAAACGGGATCTCCATTTCTCCAATACACGGCAGCTGCATAGGTTTTCCCAACCGGCATGATACCGGCCAGGTAAAGACCTTTGGCAATAGCAGGCTCAGGCTTAGGATCGTTTTTGCTGCAGCTTTGAAGGGCGAGAATAATAATTGAAACCAGTAAAAGACAAGACCATTGGGTAATTCTTTGCATAACGATTTTTTTTTGTTGGGCACAAAAGTACTGGCAGACTGCCCGAACAAGGAAATTTTGCCCCCCTACAAAAGGACTACAGACTTGAAAATAATGCTGAAAAGGCCCATTACTGAGTTTAAATAGACATGATGAACTCCGTGAGACTGTCATCGCCCGAGAGTTGCAGTTTCTTCTTTATGCGGTATCGCGACATCTTGACGCTGGCGGTGTCTACATTCATTAGGTTGGCAACCTCTTTACTGTTGAGATTAATCCGGATATAGGCAGCCTGCTTAAGCTCGTTGGCAGTTAAATCAGGGCAAACGCCTTTCAGTTTATTGAAAAAATGCGGATGAACGCGCTCAAAGTGCATAATGATGTTGTTCCAATCATTCTCAAAATTCATGTGACTTTGCACGTTTTTACTGATCGCCACAAATTGCTGCTTCTGCTGCGAATCTGATTGTTCGGTAAGTTTCTGCAGCTCATTTTGAACATCTTCTAAAACTTTATTCTTCTGATGAATGAACAATGTGTTGGTAGCGAGTTCGCGCTGGCTGCTTTCCAACTCAAGTTGAAGCTGCTTGTTTTTTTCTTCCTCCATCCTCTTTTCCGCTTCCACCTGGTATTTTTCATACTCTGCTTTTTCTCGAGCTGCAGTAAGTTCAAATTCGCGTTGACGATGCCTCAACGCTTGAACTTTTTTCGACAACGCAATCACCACTAAAAGAAAAATAGCAGCGAGTGCACCGATAGAAACAATGATCAAAATAAACCGCTGTCGCTCTTCTTCCTTTTTTAAAAGTTGAATCGCTTTGTCTTTCTTTTCGCTTTCATAAGCATATTGTAGTTCTGCTACGGTGCGCGCCTTTTGCGAATTGTAAACGCTATCGGAATAGACTTTATACTCTTTGTAATAAACCAATGCCTGTTCATGCTGATGCTTTAATTCATAGACTTCTGTCAACACTTTCAAAACGTTAATGGTGATATCATCCATTTGCAGCGATTTTGATTCCGCTAGCGCATCTTTCGCAAGAGCAATGGCTTTGTCATACGATCCAGTTCGTAGTTCAAGATTAGCTTCATACCATTTTCCTAACAGCAAGCCCGTCTGATCATGCTTGTTCTTGTAATAGGCGAGCACTTCATTCAATTTTGTTCTGGCTTCAGCATAATTGCCTTTGGCTGTGTAAACAAAACAAAGGTTGTATCCAATGTTCGCTCTTAGCGTCCCTGCCATTTCATCTTGCAGTGTACCTGCATTTTCTTCGGCATGTTTATAAAAATAGAGGGCACTGTCTATTACACCCAACTGCCTGTACACAATACCCAAATTCATATAATCAGATACCACACCAAACTGATCAGCATGTCTTTTATCTAGTTCCAGTGCGCGCTTGAGGTAAAGGATAGATTCGCGATAGCGTTGCTGTGCCAGAATTACCCTGGCGACATTGCTTAGAACAGAGCTCTGTCGTTTGGTGAGGCCATAGCGCTCATAAACATCGAGTGAAGGCAGAAAATATTTTAGTGAAGTGGAGTAATGCCCCTTCATCCCTTCTACCACACCTAATACCTGGTCGGCCCTTGCAATCAGCGTATCGTTACCAGCGTTGATAGCAGCGTCCTTTGCTTTCGTAGCAAAAATGTAAGCGGAGTCTGGATTTTGATAGAGTAAGGAGTTGGCTGTTTTTAAGTGTTCCGTTGCTTTTTGAATCTGACCAAAGGTACAGCTTGAATAAAACAGAAGTAGGAAGGAAAAGGGTATTCGGAAATGTTTTTTCATTTAAGACATTGGCGAGCAAATTTATTAAATATTTGTCGCTAACACGATGAGCTAGGTCGATTGCTTTAGGACGAGTTGGATGCATAGGCGCGGCACAAGACTGGTGAGTACGTTGATAACCACAGAGATATTCGCCCACGATCAAATATCTCTGTGTTAGCCTTTTTTATTTTACGAAATACGGTCTTTATGAAGTGGCATCAGCGGTTGTGGTGCTTCCGGATATTTTTTCATGATCGCCTTCACTCCTTTAGAAATGTTTTTGTTCAGCGCCTTTACATTATCGATGTTGCCATGAACTGAACCTCTCCAAATCAATTTGCCGGTGCGCTTGTCTCGCACATCGAGGATAAGCGTGCCATGAGTGGAGGTGTAGCTGCTTTCAGTACCACCCCAATAAGGAGCCGGCATCATGTACCAGCCGAAAGGATAGGGATAATAATAAGGATAGTAGGTTGGTGGATAATAAAAATAAGCTCCACCTCCATAATAGTTATAGCTTTCCCTGTTCTCGGTGAATGCAGCATAGCTTACCAGCAAGTCAGGTTTTGTTTCTGAGTAGACGAACCCCTTCCTAACAAACTCAGCTTTGATATTCGCCTTGATATTAGAGTCGATAAGTTGGCTTTTGTAAACCGGATTTTTAGTACTGATGTGAGATTTGCCAATAGCAAATGTCTTGAAGTGTGTAAAACTTGTGGTATGGTCCACATCGGTTACTGCGCAACTCCAACACATTAAAATTCCAACTACAGCCCAACAAATACTTACCCGTTTCATAGATATGCTGTTTTGGTTTATTGATAACATCCCTGAAAAGGATGTTTATAAAGAAAATCTGATAAGCCTTTACTTAGACTAAGGAGATAGTGGTAGGGTTTAAAATCGGTTTTGACGATTTAATTGCTGAGTTTCAATTAGCGAAGAAGATTCTCAGGCCTTTAAAATGGATATGGCCATACAGCCGAAACTTGTCAATGAAGTAAATGTTCTTACACTATGAAAGAATTGCCAACGGCTACGAATTTCCGGCCAGTCGGATGGCGCTGTTGAAGCGGTCCAAAGTTTTATGTTGTTATCAATAGGAACCAAAATCAAAACAGTAATAAGTAGAGTAATGACGATCAGAATAAGTGCCAAGAGATGAAAGTAAAATCCGGTTGATCGTTTATCCGGGTAGAGCCAAAGCGAGGCTGCCATAAATAAAATGCACGAAGGCATAATGATCTTCATAGGCAAAGCCACGTTGGCGATAATTACTTTGCCAATGTGGATGAACTCATCGATGGAGAAATCCTCGATCGAGCGCGTCAGTGTAAACCACGTGCCCCAAAAAACTCCAACGACTAAAACCAACAAACACAGACTAATGAATTGAATAGGTTTTGTTTTCATATCCATTTGATAATGCATGAAGACTCCATAACTGGAGTCGCAATTGAGTGGATTTTATTTTAGTCTTTGGTGGTTATGGCAAATCGAACCGAGGAGACTTGGTTAAGAGCATTCGAGTGAATGTTGTTCTAAATCTTTCCTATTTGTCTCCCGGGTGGTACGTTTGCTCTGCATGACTCAATACATCACTTTTATAAAAATAGACATCCTTAAATTCGCCCTTAGAATACAGCGGGGCTTGATCAAAATAATGTTGAGATTTAGGATCAGCACTTTGTCCAAAGTACATGATTGATTTGGCTTTTATCTTTTTTCCAAATTCAACAACAGCTACATACGAATTGCCAGATGTTCCATACCTTTTTTTAGCAGTAGATTGTGCCATTTGAAAAGCGAAGAGTGAACCCATGGGGCTTGGAGCACCTTTTACTGGCAGACTTACTTTGGAGTCATCAAACTTTTCAAGAAATCCACTTGTATGTATTCTTTGTAGGCGGTTAAAATCTCCCCATTCAACAAGGGCCGTCCCATATTTTTTTTGCAACGTATCAACTGCTGCTACCATGAACATTAAAGCAAGGCTATCCGGGTAAGGAAGGTTTTTTCCACTCACATATTTATCCATTGCGCCTGAGATGGCATCTGATGGTCTTATCTGCTTTCTTGCCCAATTGGCTGCAATATTTAACCAAACAGCCGAAACGGCCGCGCCTGTACTCTTTATTTCTGAATTGCAATTCCAATGACGAAGCGTATCCATAACTACTTTTAGTTTTTCTCTCGTGTGTGCATCTTTAATTACTCCCCGATCGTAGGCTTTTATTATCTGAGGTAGCCAATACTCCATCATTGGCAAGTGAGTACTTACAACAAGGTTTTGAAATTGTTCAAACGATATTTTTTTTGAATTTATCAGCAAATTTATTGCTTCATCGGCACGAAAAATTTGGTGATCATATGCCATATATTTTGGATAAAGTGCTGAGTCCGGACTATTTGACCCTGCACACAAAAAAGGCGTAGAATTGCAATTCTGAAGCCAGCCAGAATTTGGATTGATTGAATGCACTATTTCGCTAAGAGGATGTAGTTCGTGCCAATCCGTTTCTGGATTACTTCCATCAACAGGATATTGCCAATTATATTTAGTAGAACGCTTTGGAACAGCGTTTCCATGCCAGTAAGCAATATTGCCAAGACGATCGGCATACATTGTATTGGGATAACCAAACGCACGAAGATTCAAAGCTTCTTGAAATTCCTTCAGATTTTTCGCTCGCATTATACGCCAGCACTGATTGATGTACATTAATGGCGAACCAGTTGATGATTTTACCGTGATGTACATTGAATCTCTTTTTGCGACCACGGGCCCGTGATCGGTCGTCACGAATCTGAAAATCTTCTTTTTCAATAGTGAGCCAGATCGGTATGCTAATGTATCGGTAAATAGCACTGCCTTTTTGTATTTATCTCCGTATCGATATAGGAGGGAATCAGTTGGGTGGTCAAACTTTTCTAAATAAACATCCACGAAATCAGCGCCTGAGTTAGTATGAGCCCATCCTATATTTTCATTAAAACCGCTCCACATCCAGAAATCACCAAGCATTGCAAAACCTGAAACATTCATTCCTTCTTCACTATTAAGGTGGCATTCGTATCGTTGACCATTACCGAAAAAACCAACATGTGGATTTATTAGGAGCATAGAGTTTCCGGAAGTTGACTTAACCGGAGCGATCGCTATTGCATTGCTTCCGCTCTCCATTTCTTGAACCCAATGGTCTACCTCAATTCCTTCAGATTCTTTTGTAATAATATTCTTCAATAGATTAAACGTTTCCTGCTTTGTAACACCATGCGTTGAAGGGTCTCTGATTTCAGGTAGCAAAAAATACCATGGCTCGTACCGTTGAATTAATCTTCTTTCAACGTTTGGATGTTTGTACAGGAAGTAATTAATGCCCGATGCTGCAGAATTGCACAATTGTTTAATCAAAGGTTCAGCCGCCTCATACGACCTTTTTCCTTTTGATCTTATTTGGTATACTGAAATTGCCCAATCATTTTCTAATCCTTTATCACCAAGCAGTTCGGCTTTCCGTCCAAGATTAGTGATAAATGTTTCTTCAAACTGCCAATAGTTGTCCTCACATTGTGAGTACATTAAACCGAACACAGCATCAGCATCTTTCTTACCATAAATGTGAGGTACACCCCAATTATCACGAATTATTGTTACTCGTTTGGCTTGCTTTCCCCAATCATTGATCTCCTCTATCTTGAAGGTCTGTGCAACTAAAGTTATAGGGAGTACAAATACTAATAAGAAGATTTTCATATAGTCAGATTAAAGTACCTAAATTACTTTCCCTTCCAGTTGCCCTCTCTTTTTTCGACCACACATTACTGTTAACAGTAAGCGTAATTAATTGCCTTACTGCTCCAGGTAAAGCCACCCTCTCCGTTTATCTCATTTCTTCAGCTATTTACTCTCCAACTTGTGAGTATACATCGAAACTTTTTGTCCCTCGAGTACAAACCAATGAAATGCTTTTAGTTTCTCATTGTAAACTATGAGATGACCCTTAGCCACTGGTTTACCATTGATGACCACGTAACCGTCTTCTCCTCGTTCCGTAGCCCAGTATTTCCCGTCAGGCGAAACCACATAAGGATCAAATTGACCAACAGGCCCCATCAGTTTATTACTCCCCTTGCGCCTGATAAAGAAATCATTCTTGCGCTGTACTCTAACCAAGTCGTTTTCGTAGGTGCAGATGAATTTTAATTTTTCGGGTACCTCTTCAAATTTCACTTCAGTACCATTTTTAAATGGATACACATAATCACCACGCTTTTGGAAAGCCCACCAGGTGGTTGGATATTCTTTTACATCAGCCCAAACAATTTTATCCATCATTTTTTTTCCATTGATCTCCAGCGTGGAGTCACCCTTGATTACAGCATACCCATCTTTCATTAGTAAAAAGCTGCGCATGTCTTTTTCAGTATAAGGGCCAATCAGTCCCCTAGAAGCACTGTATACATAGTTCACGTCTTTGGATGCATTAGACCAGTTCCCTTTTATTTCCACTTTCATCAGTTGGTGATCGAAGAAATCGGTAAGGTTCAGTTCTTGGCGATTCCATTTTTGAACGGCATAGGTTCCTACTTCTTTGCCTTTGTAAGTGAGTTTATAAGCAGCATAGCTTCCACCACCCGCTACCTGTTCCATTTTTATAAATTCTCCTTGGGCATTTACCATGTGTTTCACCTTGTCGTTGAAATCAAGTCTGCTTCCATCGGGCAAATACAATTTTCTTTCCATGTATGCTTGTTCCCATCCTTCAATGAGCCAACCGCCTTTTGTTTCAATGGAATTACCCAGACCCGCAAAGGCTATGCCCTTGCATTGCGGAGCGTTTGTATAGGATCTTCCACCTTGTTGCCAGGTAATAAGCGGAGCCACGCCCTCTACATGGGCACGTTTATAGGTGGCTGATTCATACGGACCATATTTTTTATCATTCTCGAATAAAAAAATTTCTTCCTTACCAGTTGTTTCATTTTTAACAGCGTTGGTGTACACCAGGTTTTTGTCGTCAATAAACCAAACACCACCCTTGTTGTATGGACCATAGGTTTTATTGTTGATCGCGTCTACGTAATAATTTTTACCACCCTCAGCATAAGAATATCCGTAAAAGATTTTCTTATCCTCATCATATTTCGGGCTAACTCCTTCATAGGGTCCATACTTTATACCAGTAGTATTCACACGAAAAAATTCTTTGCCACCCTCCTTGCCTTCAGTAATGAATCTACCGGGACGTATATCAACTGGAATTAATTTCCCTTTAACGGTTTTATCATACAAAAAATAGTTTTTGTAATCAGCTGTTGTTACCACTTGCCAGGTAGCACCGGTGGCCGTGGGTATAAGTTTTGAGTTGTCGGAATCGAATTCCTCACCCTCTTTAATAGTGAGCAGGGGTACCTTTTGAGCTGTTGCCAGCAAAGGCAAAAGCATCACAACGGAAAAAATAAATTTATTCATGTTGGTGGATTTGCAATTGCTTATCTATCTAAGTTAACGCCACGCGTTTGATTATACAAGGCTATCTCAGCTTACAGCATTACTGTCTCTTGCCATGTCAAATACTACGTTGCCTTCCCCTACTGAGGCAATTCTTACTATTGAATCAACGGTCAGGCTCGTTGTGTTGATGAGAGTGATTTTTGCGTTCTTTATTTTTGTTGCGCCAGCAATCCTTACCAAGTTGTCTTGTGTAAACCCAGCGCAATCAATAATAAGCCCACCGCCTGCGGCTACAATCCGAACTAACGAATCTACTGTTTGTGTCATATTTATTGGGTTAAGTGGTTAATCGCCATTCCTTCATTGCGGCCCTTTTCTCATGTCAGCAAGCACACAGATAACTAATCCAAAAGCGTAGGCAAAAATATCAGCCGTGTCATAAGTGCCCGAGGTCAAATGTTTTGGCCAGATCAGCATTAGCAATTCAGAAATCAGTCCCACAATAAATATCGACATCCCAGCTCTGAAAGGTGTGAGACCAAACCAACTACCAAAAAATGGAATGGATGTTAGTCGTTTGTCCTTCCTATGAAGCCCACGCACTTGTATATAAAACCAAGGAGGAAAAGCTAGATCAGAAAGATAGCTGTTAAGAAATCCGGCATTCACTTTATTCATAAATAACAGAGCCCCAATAATCCAAAGACACAGCAATGTCCAATAGGAAATGGTCCAATAAGAGTTGGTGATTTCAATATTTTTCAATTCAGCAATTCTTAGCGTGTATCTCTATCCAAGGTAAAGCCACGTTTTAGATTGTGCAAAGGCCAAAAAAAACCTCTGCAATGTGACTGCAGAGGTTTTCTGTTCTAATAAATCGAGATTCTGATTACTTTTTGGTCTCAATAGGTTGGCCTCCACCTCCACCTAAAGTCGTTAAAGTTTCAATAGGTTGATCTCCACCACCTCCTACTTTTGCTTTCGTTTCAATCGGCTGATCTCCGCCTCCTCCTACTTTAGGTGTGATGACTTCCTGTGTGCAGCTAAAAAGGGCAGCACTAAAAATAGCGGCCATCAATGTAACCTGAAATACTTTCTTCATAATGGTTTAATGGTTTGTTTATTGTAAAATTTTATGCGTGCAAAAGTATGACAGGTGCGGAGTATTTACGATTGGTTGTTGTCCACATTTCCGAATGACTTAAAGACTCAATACGTGGAAAACCACGTACTCGCTCCGTGGAAAGTCACGTTGACTAGCAACTATTAATAGCAAACCTTTGCTCTCGGTTATGGGGCTTTAATCTATTTGGATTTCATGTCATTCTTGCTAAGCATATAACCCCAAATACCTTTGGCGGGAGTGATTTTTTAAATTGCAGAAAAAACCAGCAGTCTTACGGCCGCTGGTTTTTTTATTTGGACCGGCCCAAACTTCTGATGACTTTATTGTTAACAAAATGAAAGCAGCACGTTACACGAATGCTTGAATCGAAGTCGTTTGTTGGGGAAAATTGAACTCCACGTCATTTTTTCATTAACTCATCTCCATCCCCATTCATGGGGGTTTTAGAATCTATTTTTTCCCTCAAACTTGCTCCTTGGTCCTTAAATTATTTGGACCAAATAGATTAAAACCAAACCAAACCAACCAAACCCAATGAAAGTATTTAAGTTGATGAGATGGCCCGTGGTCATTCTCATGCTCATTGTTGTGTCGTGTACGCAGCAAGATCAAATCCAGCCGCAAAAGTCTTCGCACCTGCGAAGCAGCACAAGTCGCAGTGTAATCAATGCGCGTGTTGCGGGCTCCTTCTATGAAGATTTTGAAAACGGTACGAAGACATCTTATACCGAAGAGATCGTGACCTTAGGCACAGGCTCGTGGTATTTTTATGATGCGCTGATCGGAACTTCTTCCAGCGATCAGAAGACAGGCTTGCAATCAGTACGCATTCGCAACAGCGGAATTTTAAGTATGTGGTTCGACCTCTCTAGCGGAGCGTCTACAGTAAATGTGAAGCATGCGCGCTATGGCGCGGATGGAAACAGCAGCTGGGAACTTTGGTTGTCTACCGATGCAGGTAACACCTATTCAAAAGTCGGTTCAACCGTAACCACATCATCAGCTACATTGACCAACACATCATTTACAGTAAATGTTAGCGGCATGGTGTCGTTCGAGATCAGAAAAGTATCCGGTGGTTCTTACCGTATCAGCATCGATGAGTTTGAAGTAGTCCCTTACGGATCGACTAATCCACCACCTTCGGGCACTGGCGACAACACCAGCCTGGCTTTTGGTAATCCAAGTGGAGCTACGTCTGACATTGCCAATGAAAACAATTACCTGATGCCAAAGACTTATTATACTTTATCGTATAACCGCAGTCGTGCTACTCCGAACTGGGTAAGCTGGTATGTTGGTCCCTCAACACTTGGCAGTGCACCACGCCAGAATGATTTTCGTAATGACGCTACGTTGCCTTTAGGTTGGTATCAAGTAGGATCTACTTCTTATTCGGGAAGTGGCTTTGACCGCGGTCACAACTGTCCTTCAGCCGATCGCACTTCTACCATCGAGGCTAACTCAGCAACATTCCTGATGACCAACATGATTCCGCAAGCGCCTAATAACAATCAGCAGACTTGGGCACACCTTGAAGATTACGCTAGAACTCTTGTGAATGCCGGAAATGAAGTGTACATCATCATGGGCAGCTATGGTGTGGGTGGAACAGGAAGCACCGGAACTTTCAACACAATCGATAACGGAAGAATCACTGTTCCTAACCGTATCTGGAAAGTGATTGTAGTTATACCACAAGGTAACAACGATGTGAGCCGCGTGACTTCTTCTACACGTGTGATCGCTATCAACACTCCAAACATCAACTCCATTAGCACCACATGGAGTTCTTATCGAACCAGCGTAGATGCTATTGAAGCAGCCACCGGTTATGATCTGTTATCTATGTTGCCAGATGCAATCGAAACAGCCTTAGAATCAAAAGTAGACAACGGACCTACCAACTAATCTTGCCGTAGTAAAAATAAAAAGCCGGGACAATTGCTCCGGCTTTTTTTATTGCAAACATGATCTTTGTCACTAGGTTGTGTTGTACTACTTGAAACAGTACTCACCTAGTGGTTTCTATTGACTCCCCAATCATTTCAGCGATTCCCGATTTATTTACCTGAATAAATGGGTTAAATTTAAAAACAGCAGCAGTTTCAATTGTAGAATTCAATTCTCTAATCACTTCACGAATTTTATGGATGTCTTAAAAATCTCAAAAACCGATGATACGCCAGAGATCATTTTTGATAAGACAAATAAGATATTCGAAATGTCTGGTCGCTCTTTGCCGGAAGATTCAGTAGACTTTTATGCGCCCGTTTTTCTATGGCTTAACCAATATGCTAAAGAGCCAAATCCCACAACAGAATTTGTGTTTAAGCTGGAGTACACCAACACCGCTTCTTCAAAAATGGTACAAGACATTTTAACGGCCCTAGAGAAAATCAAAGGAGTAACGATAGTCTGGAATTATCCTAAAGACGATGAAGACATGGAAGAGATGGGGCAAGAACTTGCCGAGCTTGTCGAAATTCCATTCACGCTTAAGAGTTACTAAATTCTATAACAATACACATACACACCCCCACCTCTCTCACTTCTAGTGACGTCCGTGTCCACCGCCTCCTCCGTGAAATCCACCACCTATTGATCCACCAATAGCTCCACTCCTTCCACCAAAGTTGCCCCATGATGGTGAACGGGTATTCATGTTGAAATGATTATTGGTGTTAATACTATTCATTCGGGTTTGATTGGATTGTCTGAAAGACGAATACGGTGAAGTAGTATTCAGTCTTGTACTACCATTACCAGGTCGGTAGTGCGAAGTAGCAACATCCATGAACCCGCGGTTGACAGGTGTCAATGTACGCGTAGTGGTCACGTTGTTTTGATAATAGGTTCCAAACTGGCGATACAAGTGCGGATATCGTGTGTAATATCCTCCGTTATAAAACCAAAAGGTAAATCCATACGAAGGGAATCCATACAATCCACCTACACCAAAATAGAATCCAGGGTAATACCAATACATGCCGGGATACCACATCGGATACGAATACCAGTATGGATAACCAAACCAATATGAATATGGATAATAGTAAGGGTTGTTATAATATGGATTAGCGGAATAGACATTCGATGCCTGGCGCAATTCCTTCATTGCTTTCGGATCATTCTCCATTTGTTTTTTAAAGGCAGCGGCATCGCGTTGGTTTTGATTTTCGAGCTTGTCGTGAACCATAGCCAACTGATTAGTGACTTCACTTGGATTGCGCTGATAATGCTCTCCCAGCTTAGCGGTGAGATCAATGTTATTTGTAAGCAATGCCAACACATCGGGTTTCGATTGCAGCTTGCGAAACGCTTCTCTTGCCGGAGCATTAAGGTGTGCAATCGATTTTTCAAATTCACGATTGACATTCATACGGATGTTGTCCAGCCTTGCCAAATTCTTTTTCTCAGACTTGTACAATCTCCAGGCGGCCTCTTGCAAATCCGGATCTTGGTGAGGTAATAATTTATTGATGTCTTCCTGCGTTTGCTTAGCAGGCAGGGTGGCAAGTTGATGCATCAGGTCTGGGTATCGCGTGATGGTATAAAACCATTCTTGCTTCTGCTTTCTGAATCTGCTGATCATTTTCTGAAACGATTCAGCAGTCTGTGTTTGCGAATTTTTAAGTTGCGTTAAGATGTTTGGATATGCACTTGCCTGCAAAATGGCCAGGCGAACATCGGCATCATAAGAAGCCACAGCTTCAGTTATACCCTTTTCCGTTTCGAGTTTATTGCTTTGAGCAAATACCGAAAAGGTAAGAGCCAACAGCAATGTCGAAAGTATTGAAACGAATAAGATTGTCATTGATTTTATCCTATCGACTTCCAACTTTTCGAGAACTCCTTTTAATGTTTTCATGATTTTTATGATTAAAAAAGATGTCTTCTTTAAAAAATGAGCTGTAATCCTTACGGGATCTTAGTTTACAGATGCGTAAATGCTCTGGAGAAATGCTTCTGGTTACCTAAACGCAAAACGGTAATGAAAAATTTGCCCATACAGGTGAATAGCCTCCAAAAACGATTATTGGTATAATCGGGAGGTGGTTTGCATGCTTAAGAACCAAATCGCCACACAAAAAATTGCATTCCCAAGTACGTTGGCAAATTCAGTGTCTGTCATCAATTATTTCAGCTTTGAGCTCACAACTTTAGTTCAAGTTGCAGCGCAAGAAAACGCTCGACATCATAAAATGCACTATGGGCTGACGGAGATATCTGTGGTAATACCAAATCAAAAGCATGATCTGTCTGCGGAAAAATATGGAGTACTGACCGAACTCCTTCTTCCAACAATCGCTGGTGCAAAAGGCGAGTCGTTTTTATTGGAGCCATAAGATCGTGCTCTCCGTGAATCAACAACGTGGGTGGACAGTGCGGATGAACGTGCTTGTTGGGCGAAAACAAAGCATAGGTCTCAGGACATTCATCTGGATGGCCACCCATGAGAGGAGCTAGCGAGCCCGCAGTTTTAAAGTCTTTGTCAAATCCGAGACGATGATAATCTTCGCCCATTCGCTTAATCATCCAGTCAGGTATTTTCGAAGGTCCTTTTTTCGTTGGCGGCCTACCGGGAGTTGAACGCGTAGTCAAGTGTTGGTTCGTATGATAGTAATGTGCTTCAAGATCATCTGGTCCATAAAGAGAAATAACTGCGCATACACTCAAGCCTGTTCCTTTGAGTTCATTGGGAGTAAACGGTGGATCGTTATTCGTATACGCTGTTAAGAGTGCAAGGTGTGCACCGGCAGAACCTCCACCCAATACAATTCGATGGGGATCTACTCCGTACTTACTTGCATTTTCTTTCATCCAATGGATAGCGCGTTTTACATCGTGCACCATTCCCATCATATCTGTTTCAGGTGCAAGCCGATAAGCTACATCCATGATCACATGACCTTGTGCTGTCAAGTGCCTAAAGAACGGACGCGTGCCGCAATCTTTGTCGAGAAAGTAAAATGCACTTCCATGCAGAAAGATGAAAGCCAACCCCGAATGAGGAATGGTAGAATGTGGTTGCCATACATCGCACAGAAGTTTCCGATCGGTGTTTGGAACTGTTGAAAATGAAATGTTTTGCTCCAGCCTCGGTTCAGGAGTGGAAGGTAATTTCAATATTATACGACTTGGCATGAAATATTTCTTTCGCTCAACAGGAATTCGGCTTTTCCACTGCACCCCGAAAGCATGTTCAAATCCATAGAGAAATTCAGGAGGGCGACTAACTCGGAATAGGTGCATCCCGAAAACCAAAGCTGAATAAACTCCAAGCAAGCCTATAAAATCTGAGCCTGTAGCTAAGCCTATGATGGCGATCAGCAAGCCAAGGAAAGTAAACACTTGCGATAAAGCCGAAGCATAAAGTTTCAAGAACCACAATGCAGGTGCAGGCCAATGCAACTGAATAAATAGTATAATACTCATGAGTGCAACTACACATCCTGAAACAATTGCAAGAATTTGAATGATGAATATTATTGTGCTCATAGTTCTACGCTGGGATGAAATTCGCCAGGGTAGATGAACGATGAAATGATAACGATCTATTTGCCACAAAGACTTTTATCATTAGTCCCAACCAAGAGAACCAATGGCTACTTCAGGTAATGAAGTGTGGCAGTTTCTTCTGATGACAATCCTCTTTGCTTTCTATTGCGGCTGGCCCTATTCCATTTAGACCGAAAGCTTCCTTCAGTCCAATCCGATAATATCATTGGATGAATGTAGCTTGATCTGCAAACGGTGGGCGTATTCCCTAAGTCAGATGAAACCGTTTTGATGACGTCATTCAAAATTCTTTTTCTTGCATGATTGGTGTCAGGATCTAATTGCTTGGAAAGACGAAACGCAGTCTTCCAGGTAGCTGCCCACGTGCGAAAATCTTTAGCTGTCACTTTCTCGTGGTCGGCAGTAATATCATCAAGGTATTCGTTGATGTGATTGGATTTAATATCAAAGTCATTTCCATTTTTGTCTTCGTAACGAAATAGATCCTGGCTTTTCTTCCTTCCACCCACTTCACCCGATGCGATGATAAGCATGACCAACTCGTCTTCCCAAATTCTTCTCTTCCAAAACTTGCCTGATTTTCCAACGAATTCAAAAATCGCATCCACCTTTCCTTCTGCTTCAGTTGATCGGTCAATGATCATATGTCCCTCTTTCAAAGTGGTCAGTCCGTACGACTTGTTCTTCTTTGCATACTCATCATTACCTACACGAAAATGATAGAGGTCGATTAACTTGATGATTAGGGCTACCACTTTGTCTTTGGGCATGCCATTCAGTTTTAAATCAGATTCAATTTTTTTTCTGATTAATGGAAGCGTCCTTGCAAATCCGGTCATGCCATCAAACTTCTCCACTGCCCTGGCCTTAGTCCAATTTTCATGGTAACGATATTGCAATCTTCCTTTCGCATCTTTACCGGTAGCTTGCAAGTTCGCTTGGGGATCATGCGATATCCATACCTCTTCCCAAGCCGGTGGAAGCACTAATTTATTGCAACGTTCTATCGTTTTTTGATGAGCAATGAATTTGCCTTTATGGTCATAGTAGTCCCAGGCGAACTTCTTACCAATCTTACGTTTCTTTCTCGATATGCCTTTCTTTTCCATAGCAGTTTACAACCCGCAAAATTAATGCAGGCCTACTAAATTAATGGTTAGCTCTCAATTGCCAACTGGTTCAGTTTCTCATTAAGCCGAGTAACAACACACCCACCGAATTTTATAAAAATATCTAATGGGAGTTATTCCTACCGAAAAAAGGCTTTCTCAAAATCAATTTGTTACTTAATAGTAATTGGAATCCGCCTTTTAGGTCGTGAATCTTTATGCAAAATGAAACTCTATTGAAGGAACCAGCAAGATTAGAAGCACTGCGCAGTTACCATATTATGGATACTGAAGCGGAAAGTAATTTTGATGGCATCGTTGAACTTGCCAGTCAAGTATGTGATACCCCCATTGCGCTGATTAGCCTCGTGGATGAAAAGCGGCAGTGGTTCAAGGCAAAGAAAGGAATTGATTTTGACCAAACCGACCGCGACATTTCTTTCTGCGCTCACACAATCGATCAAGATGATATTATGATTGTGCGCGATGCACTGAAAGATAATCGTTTCGCTCGCAACCCGCTGGTGAATACTAGCACGCGTTTCCGGTTTTATGCAGGAATACCTTTGCTGGTCAATTCTGGATATAAGTTAGGAGCCCTTTGTGTAGTCGATCGAGAACCGCGAGAATTGAATACAAATCAAATTGAAGATTTGAGAATTCTTGCTCAGCAAGTAGTTAATCTCCTTGAGCTACGCCATCAAAATTTACAATTACAGAATCTCCTTCACCATAAGACTTCAGAGCTGTCACATGTTTTTGACCGGATTGGAGAGGCGTTTGTTGAACTTGACAAGGATTGGAATTTCACTTTTGTAAATAAACAATTAGGGCAACTGGTTCAACGCAATCCGGAATCTCTTATTGGCAAGAATGTCTGGACCGAATTTCCAGATGCCATAGGGTCTGCCACTTACAAGGCATTTCATGAAGCCATGGAAGAGCAGAAATACATTTGCCACCTTGACTATTATCAACCGCTTAATCTTTGGCAAGAGAATCACATATATCCTTCACCGGATGGCCTTTCCGTTTTTGTAAGGGATATTTCTGAGCGCAAAGCGGCTGAACAAAGATTGACCAAAAGCATTGAAAGCCTTCAAAGAGCTGAGGAACAGGCAAAGATGGGAAGCTGGTTTCTGGAAATAAACACAGGAAAAAGATCTTGGTCAAAACAACTTTTTCTAATGTTTGGATTTACTCCAGGTACCGAACCTCCGGAGTTTGATCAATTTCTGGAAAGAATTCATCCTGAAGATCGCCCCGCATTGATAGAATCTGTTGAACAAATGAGAAAAGGAATAGAGCCAAGTGAATTGATTATCAAAACTAACCCGGCTGTACTTCCTTTGCGATATGTGCTTCGCTACACCCGAAAAATCAAAGATGAAAAAGGTAGCACAGCGGGCTTTGAAGGAATCATGATTGATATAACCGAGCTTCAGAAAACAAATCATGAACTCGATCATTTTGTCTACAGTGTCTCTCATGATTTACGGGCACCGTTGTCCACCATATTGGGTTTATTAAACATTGTTGAACTGGAACGCCCCGATGAATTTGATCACTCTTATTATAAAACAATTCGAGACCAGGTAAACCGACTGGATGATTTCATCAGAGATATTCTTGATCATTCGTTTAATGCGAGAACAAATGTGGGCAAAGAGAAGATTGATTTTCCTTCCTTGATTGAGCGCGTTAAACAAAGAGTGAAACCTTTTACCCAACAAGAAAGAATCATTGTCGATCTGGATGCAACTGGAATCAATGAATTTCATTCTGACAAGTGGCGAATCGAAATCATCCTTAATAATTTGTATTCAAATTCCATCAAATACCAGGACTTCAAGAAAGATTCATGTCATATAAAAATCAAAATCTCATCTGAAGACAATTTCGTAGTTATTAACTATTCAGATAATGGTATTGGAATTGAACCAGAACATCTGGATAAAATCTTTGACATGTTCTACCGGGCGTCCAATCATTCTAAAGGCTCAGGCCTGGGTCTTTATATAGCAAAGGAGGCGGTTTCTAAATTGGGAGGAAAAATTAAAGTCACCTCCATAGCTAAAGAAGGAACAACATTCGAAGTGAGGTTACCCAATCAGATTTAAAGTAGTTCAAGAGCAATATCATCCCTGAAATAATTAATCGAATTCCGTAAATTATTGATACACAACCTGAAATGGGTAATTAGTGGAGGCTTGAGAAATCGCTTCTGAGGATAATTATCCGATTCAGATTCGAAAATCAATGATTGATTTAATTGCCTTATTCTGTAGCGATTATGGATTAGGATTTAAAGTAATCATGCCTTCCATTACAAGATTGCTATAGGAGTAACTCCTATTACGTCCCTCTTAAGTTTTTAGAGCAGCACATCTTAGAACCGTCAAACGAAAACATAAGGCCATGAACATAAAAAAATCCGCATCCGTTGCATCCATTGTTTTAGGAACGCTACTAATGACAATGTCATGCGAAGACAGTTCAGTGATAAAGCCAAGCAACCAGGCTGTCGCCAGCAATCCAACAAAATCAGCTAGTCAAACCGGTAATCGCATTACAAATTATACTTTCGATGGCACCGAAGGAGGCGCAATAACTTTGGCTACAGCAAGTAGCTGGGTATTCAATTACATCATCCAAAATTCGTATACAATTAAGTCGCATTTTGTTGGGGCAACAGCAATTAAAAAAATTCTTGCTAGCAATGGTTGTGTAGGTGTCCGAATCTATTACTCGTTAGATGACAACGGCAACAAGCAATTACTTTTAATTGGAGCTGATAACAAAGGAAATGATTTACAAGCAGCTGGAATTAAAGGCAAGCTTTCAACTGCGAATTTAACCGGAGGCTCTAACACTGACTCATTCGCAGGAAACGAAGGAGATTTGATATCAGATGCAGTATCAAAGCAATGGATGACCAATTACACCTCTCAGAATCCCTCGAGCCTCATCGCTCATTTCTTTGGCTTCGCAATTCTGAATAAAATAATGAATCAAACAGATTGTATAGGAATACGAATGTATTATGCATTGAATGATTCAGGCATTCAGCAAGTATTGCTGGTTGGAGTGAATAGCAATGGAGAAAATATTTTACCTACCTCAACAGGCGGCCGCACTGCTGACGATGGAACTATTGGCGACATGTCATTTCCATGCCCAACTTATTGTTCAGGTGGTGGTGGTTAATAAACTTCGTTTTGTATTTTTAGTGGGGAGTGATAACTAAACTCTAACCCTAAGTGAACCCACTAATAATTGCATACATTTCTTTATCCTCCGCCCTGATTCCATTAAGTATAGGTGTGTTTCAATGGAACCGATTGTCAAATAAACTTAAATTGGTCGTATGTATTCCGCTAACTGCCCTGTTAGCGGACTTCATATCTTTAGTATTTCTCAATTATCAAATTAATACCTGGCCAGTCCTTAATTTATTTTTCTTAATTCAGTTTAGTCTGCTTTTCTTCATTCTGAGTCATGAGGAAAATATATTACTAAAAGTTCTTTTTTATATCTGCTTCGCCTTTGCTGTGCTGAACTACCTGTTTTTACAGACTCCCAAAACATTCAATTCTTTTACGGCATATGCAGGAGGAATCTTAATCATCATCACTGCTCTTGTCTTTTTATACAAATTATTGGAAGAGCGGCCGGTAGAAAAAGTGCAGACACTACCATTGTTTTGGGTTGCCTTTGGAACACTCATCTACCATGCCGGAACATTATTTCTGTTTCTGTTCAATAATTACCTTGTGGCGCACCAACCAGAAAGTCATCAGTTCATCTGGATTCTTCATAATATGTTAAACATTACTAAAAATGGTTTTTTATTTATTGCCCTATGGTTGAGCTACAGGACCAGGATATCCCCACAATAATCCTACTCGGCACCATTGGAATTCTCTTACTCATTGGATGCATGGGAATGTTTATTCTTTTATATCAAAAACGAATGCTGGAAGAGAAGCAAAAGCGAACTGAGCAAGAATTGGATTATCAGAACCTCATGATAAAAATGCAATTGGAGAGTCAGGAGCATGAACGCAAACGGATCGGTGCAGATCTTCACGATTCATTGGGCTCTCTTCTTTGGGGAGCAAAAGTAAATGCTTCATTTATTCAGCGCTCCATGGAGTTAAAAGACCATGTACTCGTCTCATTTAATGAGCTTAACCAGATTCTGGAGGAGAGTATTACCGTAATACGAAGAATATCGTGGGAATTGACGCCCGAAGCCTTTCACTATTCAGGCTTGTCTGAATCCATTAAAAAATTATGTAGTCGATTGAATGGCAGAGGTCAGGAGATTACCTTCATTGAAGAAGGAGCTAATCGTTGGAATGATGAACGCGCATTGCAAGTTTTCAGAATCATACAGGAACTATTAAATAATGCGCTCAAACATTCCGGGGCATCAACAATTACTATTTCCATTGTTTGGGAAAACGGAAGTCTAGAGCTGATAGTACGAGACAACGGTTCGGGCTTTGTTTTTGACCAAGACAAGAAGGGAGTTGGCTTGTGGAACATCAATCAGAGGGTAAATCAACTAAAAGGAAAAATTGATATAGGAAATCCTCCTATAGGAACAGGAACAGAAGTTTGCATTAAAATACCTTTACAAACATGATCAAATCCAAACAATTGAAGGTCTATTTGGCAGAAGACCACACCGTGGTTCGAAAAGGAATGCAGAGGCTACTCAGCACCTTCGATCGAATAGGAACCGTAAAAGATGCTGCCAACGGAAAAGAGCTTCTTTTGCTAATTGAGGAAGAGCAACCCGATGCTGTAATACTGGATGTGGAGATGCCAATTATGGGCGGCATTGAAGCAGCAAAAATCATAGCTGATCGTTACCCGGCAATTAAAATACTGGTCTTGACCATGCACAATGAGGTGGTGTTTATTAATAAACTACTAGACATCGGTGTGCATGGCCTTCTCAGCAAATCGGCCGAACCTCTGGAAGTTGAAACGGCCCTGGACTCCATCGTTGACAGAGATTTTTATCAGAATGAAATGGTCAGAAATGCCCTGGCCAATCCCAATGGCAAAGATTCTGAGGAGAAATATTGCAGACTTACTAACCGTGAGATTGAGATATTATTGTTGATCTGCAAGGAACTTACGCCAGGTGAAATTAGCTCACGGCTTCAGATCAGTGAAAAGACCTTCTTTAACCATAGGTCAAACATCTTAGCCAAAACATGTTCAAGGAGTAACGTGGGGCTTATCCGATATGCGATCATGAAAGGATATTTTAAAATTTAAGCTCAAGGATAAGTATCTCGCTACAGTTTATTTCTCTGAAAATAAAAAAGCACCAGGATTACTTGATGCTTTTACTTTTAGCGAGGAGCAGTCCCGAATTCTCGGGATGAACTGCCGTCCGCCAACTGGCGGATATGATCCGATGCTCTGATATTATCTATTTCCCTTTTATCAATCTCCAGATAAATTCCCTGCCCTGAGCAGATTTCAATTCCTTTTCCCTTTTCATTGCTTCAGATTTTGTCTCAAATGTTTCCATATGAATCAATGCCCACGGCCGGAATTTTAACGTAAATCCTTTTTTACCTAACTCATTGTGAGATAAAATTCTTTTCTCTAAGTCAGAAGTATATCCAATATAGATTTTGTCAAACGATACACTATAAAGTACATACACTATGAACATAAAAAAAGCAGCCATTGATAGCTGCTTCTGTAGCGAGGAGCAGATTTGAACTGCCGACCTTCGGGTTATGAATCCGATGCTCTAACCAACTGAGCTACCTCGCCATTTAATTTCCTTTTCTTAATTAAGCAATTCTCATTTGAACTGCCGTCCGCCAACTGGCGGATATGAATCCGATGCTCTAACCAACTGAGCTACCTCGCCTTAAATCTTTACTTGAACACTCTTCCTGATGATAATTATCAGGATTTAGCATTCCTTTCTTCAAAAAGAGGCGCAAACATACAAACTTTTCAGATATTCAGCCACTCCAAAAAAGCATAACCAAAAGTTTATTTGTTGTTGATCGAAAATACCTTTAAATTAAAATCGAATCACGAGAGTATGGCTACCGCAGCACCCAAAACTAAGAGTTTATTTACCACGGATTTCGAAATCCATGCCTCCATCAAAATGCTGTATCCTTACATTCAAACAGCAAGTGGTCTTTCCGAGTGGTTTGCAGACAATGTGAACATAAGTCCCGAAAAAGTTTTCACATTTCTTTGGGATAACGAAGAGCATAAAGCCATCATGGCCGCGCACCGCACCAATCACTTCGCTCGCTTTGAATATTTGCCCGAATCTAAGGCTGACGAAAAAGACCCTTCTTATTTTGAACTTCGCCTAGAAGTAAACGAACTCACCCAAACCACATTCCTCAAAGTAAACGACTACTCAGACTTTGACGACATGGAAGAGTTACAAGACCTGTGGGAAGGACTTGTTGAAAACCTACGCAAAGTGGTGGGTGGATAATTGATCTGATCCTCTAATTCCTATTCTTTAGCAAGGCAAGACATTTTGCATCAGTCATTCGAATCATTTATTCATCTTCGCTAATACGCGCGAGGAGCCCGCTATTCAGAAATAATTTTTTAAATAAATGATCATAGTTTAATTTTCCGCACTTTTTAAAACCATCATGTTAAATACTATCAATCCTACCGAAACCACAGCGTGGCAGAAACTCACCCTTGCTTTCCTAAATATGCAAGCAGCGCACATGCGCGAACTGTTTGAGGAAGATCCTCATCGCTTTGAAAAATTTCAGTTGAAATTGGATGACATACTTGTTGACTACTCTAAGAACCTAGTCACTAAAGAAGTAATGGATGCGCTCATCGAGCTGGCAAACCAAACCGATTTACATGAAGCAATCCGGTTGATGTTTGATGGTGCCAAGATTAACCAAACCGAACACCGGTCAGTTTTGCATGTGGCGCTTCGTAACCGGAGCAACGCTCCCATTCATGTAGATGGAAAAGATGTAATGCCAGAGGTAAACCGGGTGTTGGAGCAAATGAAGAATTTCTCTTCTCGGCTATTGAGTGGCGAATGGAAGGGATATACCGGAAAACCGATTACCAATATTGTAAACCTTGGCATTGGCGGTTCTGACCTCGGTCCGCTGATGGTGACAGAAGCATTGATGCCGTATCGCAAGAACATAACACCTCACTTTGTATCAAATGTAGATGGAACGCACATTGCCGAAACACTGAAGCATCTCGATCCTGAAACTACATTGTTCATCATCGCGTCAAAAACTTTTACTACTCAGGAAACAATGACCAATGCCGAATCGGCAAAGAAATGGTTTCTTGAAAAATCGGCAAGCAAGGGAGATGTAGCAAAACATTTTGTGGCTGTATCCACCAACGCAAAAGAAGTCACCGCCTTTGGTATTGCACCAGAAAACATGTTTGTGTTTTGGGATTGGGTAGGTGGCAGATATTCACTTTGGTCATCAATCGGTTTGTCAATTGCGTGTACCATCGGCTATGAGAATTTCGTTCAGTTGCTCGAAGGCGCCCATGCCATGGATAATCATTTCAAGAATGAGCCTTTCGAAAAAAATATTCCGGTGACCCTGGCTTTGTTAGGAATTTGGTATGTGAACTTCTATGACGCTTCAAGCGAGGCAATCCTTCCGTACGATCAATACTTGCATCGATTTGCAGCTTATTTCCAGCAGGGAAATATGGAGAGCAATGGCAAGTCGGTCGATCGTTCTGGAAACGAAATATATTATCACACCGGCCCGGTGATTTGGGGCGAACCCGGTACGAACGGTCAACATGCATTCTACCAATTGATTCATCAAAGCACAAAGATGATTCCTTGCGATTTTATTGCTCCTGCTATAAGTCACAATCCGATTGGAGATCATCACGAGAAATTGTTATCCAACTACTTTGCTCAGACCGAAGCCTTACTCCAAGGCAAAACTTTGGAGCAAGTGGAAGATGAATTGAGGTCAGCAGGGTTCTCAAATGAGGAAATCAAGTTTCAAGCACCGTTTAGAGTTTTCAATGGCAACAAGCCAACCAACTCGATTCTATTTAAACAACTTACTCCTCGCACTCTTGGCAGTTTGATCGCGATGTATGAACATAAAATTTTTGTGCAGGGAATCATTTGGAACATCTTCAGTTTCGATCAGTGGGGCGTAGAACTTGGGAAAGTTTTGGCGAAGAAAATCTTGCCAGAGTTGTCTTCATCTGAAGAAATCACATCACATGATTCATCTACAAACGGCTTGATCAACTATTTCAAACGATTGAAACGCTCCTAAACTAAATTAACCATGAAGTGGCATCCCTTCAAGGAGCGTTCCGCGCGACATTTAAAAAGGAAAATATTAGCAGCGCGAAATAAGAATAGTGACCAAATAAAATCAGAATCCTTGGCAAGTACATCGGATCAAGTATTTTTGGTCTTCTTTAATTGATTAATGAAGGCAAAAATTTCTAAGATCGGTGTGTTTACATCCGGAGGCGATGCTCCCGGAATGAACGCTGCTATTCGCGCAGTGGTTCGTACTTCTATATATTATAAGAAGGAAGTCTTTGGTATCATGCAAGGATATGATGGCATGATCTCTGGCGATATAGTGAAATTAGGTGCGCGCTCTGTCGGCAATATCATTCAGCGAGGAGGCACCATATTGAAGTCCGCACGCAGCCCTGAATTTCGCACCAAGGAAGGACGCAAAAAAGCGTTTGATAATTTAAAGAGGAACGAGATCGATGCGCTAGTGGCTATTGGTGGTGATGGCACATTTGCAGGCTTGCATGTTTTCTTCGAAGAATATGGTATTCCTTCCATTTGTATTCCAGGAACAATCGACAATGACTTAGCGGGTACCGATTATACCATTGGTTTTGATACGGCCACCAACACGGCAGTGGAAGCCATTGATAAAATCAGGGACACCGCCATTTCACACAACCGACTTTTCTTCATTGAAGTGATGGGAAGGAACTCAGGATACATTGCTCTCAACAGCGGTATAGCCGGAGGGGCAATAGCCACGATCATCCCGGAAGAATCGATGACCCTTGAAGAACTTTTTGAGAAACTAGATGAAGGCGGAAAGGCCAACAGAAAATCCAGTTTGGTCGTAGTCGCAGAAGGATCGAAGATTGGTGGAGCAATGGATCTCGCCAAGAAATTTGCAGAACGAAATAATTACTTCGACATTAAGGTTACGATCCTTGGTCACTTGCAACGCGGAGGCACCCCTACTTACTTTGATCGAGTGCTCGCAAGCAAAATGGGTGTAGGCGCAGTGGAAGGATTGATTCAGGGGAAAAACAACGCCATGGTAGGAGTGAGAAATAACAAAATTGTTTTTAATGATTTTGACACCATCATGAATTCAAAGCACGAGTTAGATGAGGAGTCCCGCAGAATCGCAAAAATCCTTTCAATATAAAGCATGAAAAACCTAACCGTTGGCATCGACATTGGGGGCACTAACACAAAGTATGGAATTGTAGATCGCGATGGAAATGTTCTTCACCAGGGAACCATCCCTACTACTGACTACGAAGGATTTCAAGATTACTTCAACGCGATGGCTGACGCGATCGATATGGGCTTCAGTACACTTTCAGATTCTAAAATTATAGGAATAGGTGTCGGTGCTGCCAACGGAAATTATTACACCGGAAATATTGAGCATGCCACTAATCTAAAGTGGAAAGGAATCTTGCCATTATCAAAATTATTTACTGAGCGATATAATATCCCCTGCTTGCTTACCAACGATGCCAATGCTGCAGCTGCGGGTGAAATGATTTATGGCAACGCCCGCGGGATGAAGGACTTTATCATCATTACGTTGGGTACTGGATTGGGCAGTGGCTTTGTGTGCGGAGGCGTTTTGCTTCATGGTCACCATGGAATAGCCGGTGAACTTGGCCACACCTCAGTGAACCCAACAGGGCGCTACTGCAATTGCGGCAAGCGTGGTTGTCTTGAGACTTATGTCTCAGCCACAGGAATTAAGAGAACGGTTTATAAACTGTTGGCCGACCATTTAGAATCAAGTGAACTTCGTGGAATCAGTTTCGATAATCTCAATACAAAGATGATCACCGAAGCCGCCCAACGTGGCGACATCGTTGCTAATGCATGCTTTGAATACACTGGGAGAATTCTTGGTATGAAGCTGGCGGACACCGTAGTGCATACCGACCCTGAGGCCATCTTTTTATTTGGAGGACTTTCACTAGCGGGTGATCTCATCTTCAAGCCAACCATAAAACATATGGAGGCTAACTTAATGCCCGTATTCAGAGGAAAGGTAAAGGTGCTTCCTTCAGGTCTTCAAAATCAGGTCGCTCCTATTCTCGGAGCCAGTAGCTTGGTTTGGGATTATTTTGAGAAGAAACAAAACTCGAAATAGAGTCTCATTTTTTTTACTGATTTTTGGGGGCACGAATCTTTCAATCTGTAATTTGTAATCTTAACCGAGTATGCCACGCAAAAAGAAATTTCCGAGTGAATCATTCACAAGCATGACGGAACTCGTGCTCCCCAACGACACTAACACACTTAACAACCTCATGGGAGGAAAACTGATGCATTGGATGGACATCGTGTCCGCTATTGCTGCCCAAAGGCATTGTAACCGAATTGTAGTTACAGCATCCGTTGATAACATTTCATTCCGCACTCCTATTCAGTTGGGAAATGTAGTGACATTGAAAGCCAGGGTAACACGTGCATTCAGTTCATCGGTAGAAGTGAGAATTGATGTAGAAGGTGAAGATGTTCCAGCAGAAAAGAAGTTCGCCAGCAACTCAGCTTACTTTACATTTGTTGCTGTTGATCAGAGCGGCAGACCAATTGACGTACCTGAAGTTGAGCCTCAGACGGATGAAGAGAAAGAACTCTACACCGGTGCGTTGCGCAGAAGACAGCTTCGCTTGATTCTATCAGGAAGGATGAAGCCGCAAGAAGCCAACGAGCTCAAATCTATTTTCGATATCAAAGAGAATTAATTATGGATTCGATTTTATTTGAATCGATCTATTCGGAGCAATTGTTTTCGGTGACGATACCACCAACTGTCATTGTTAGTCAGCCTTGGGAGAAAATCACTATTGATGAACGAACCTTGCTTTCTAAAATCCTTGGTGCGCTTAGGTTGTCTCTTGATTCAGTTTCGGTAAAACATCAAACCACACTTGACCTTTCCAGTTGGATTCAAAAACCCAAGCATGTCATCTACTTTGGCGATCCTGTAAAGGGATTACAACAATATGAAGTTATTGAAGCTAATGGCGTTTCCATAGTAACTTCAGAAAGTCTGACTGACTTGCTTAAAAATGATGCATCGCGAAAGAAACTCTGGCTGGCGCTGAAGCAGCAATTCTCTATATAATTTCAAACCTACGATTCAAATAAATTTGTTTACAGCGAAGACGCAGAGGTTTTTCCGTGCTTCCGTGGCAATTTCAGTTAAGAGATTTCAATTAATTTGTAATTTGAGATTTGTAATCTGAAATAACATGCGCACAACTTTTACAATTGTATTTCTGCTATTTGGCTTAAATTCTTTTGCCCAGATCACCGGCAAATGGACAAGTATAGATGATAACTCTGGTCAACCCCGCTCTGTCATAGAGATTATGGAGCGCAGTAGCAAGTTTTTTGGTCGAGTGGTGAAGATCCACTCTAAACCGAGTGAAGACCCCGACCCTGTCTGCGACAAATGCGATGAGGCTGATCCTAGATTTAAAAAGAAGGTGATTGGGATGGAGATTCTTCAAGGCCTTTCAAAAATAGGCGATGAATTCTCTGGAGGCCATATCCTCGATCCTGAAAACGGAAAGGTCTATCGTTGCAAACTTTGGATTGAAGCAGGAGAATTGAAAGTGCGTGGTTACTGGGGACCATTTTTCCGTACCCAGACATGGAAGCGAGACGCAACTCAACCCTAGAAAAGTGAACTTTATCTGTTTATCTTACATCTCGAACAAAACTCATTATCAAACGGTTACCTAAAGTGGCATTGCGCGTATTTAAATCAGGCACAGTAGTAGACGAAGCAGAGCTCTTCAATAGAATCCAAAGAGGAGACGAAAAGGCGCTTGAAATCGTTTACCAAAAGTACTACCGGATGATGACAAAGCTGGTGGTAACAAACAGTGGCACGGAAGAGGAAGCGAGGGATGTGTACCAAGATGCATTGGTGGTTTTCTGGCAGAAAGCGCGATCCAGCAGCTTTGTTCTCACCTCCAAAATGAGCACTTACATCTACAGCATTTGTCAAAATCTGTGGAGGAAAGAGCTCGATCGAAAGAAGCGGTTATCCAATGAAGAAAAGGACGCTGCCGAAACGATTGACATGGACAAACCCGAGCGCGAGAAAATAATCGCGAAGTGCATGGACCAATTGGGTGAAACATGTCGCAAAGTGTTGATGTACTATTATTTTGACGAGATGTCGATGCAGGAAATAGCCGATAAGCTTGGCTTCGCCAATACCGACACCGCCAAAACGAAGAAATATAAGTGTAAACAAAAGTTAGATGAGCTGGTGAAAGCTCAATATTCAGAACAAGACTTTTTAGATTAGGTCGGCAAATGGAAAATTTTGAACTCATAGACGATTATGTACGCGGCCGGCTCGAGGGGCAGGAGAAAGAAGCGTTCGAACAGCAGCTGCAGGCCGATCCGTCATTGCAAGGTGAAGTAACGCTCCAACAACATTTAGTAGAAGGTATTAGGAAGGCTCGTATTTCTGAATTAAAAACGATGCTCAATCAAGTGCCTATCACAGGCGCAATGCAGGTAGGCGCAGGCTTTTCGGCTGGGCAGATTGCAGCAGGAGTAATTACATCGGCAGTGGTGGTAACAAGTACTTTATTCTATTTTCAACCTTGGAAATCGAATAGTAATTCTGAGGTAAAAATCGAAAAGCCTGTCGTTGAAAATACTACCCCAGCAAAGACAGAAGTAACATCGCCAGAAGTAAAGACTGAAGAAAACAAGACGATTGTAGCCGAACCTAAAAAGAAAGAGACCAAGAAAGCTGTAACTTCTTCAACTAAGAAAGCACGCCCTGATATTCAAGTGATTGACCCTACCGATGAGTTGACGAGCAATCCATCCGGTGAAGTAAAGGCTAAAACGGATAAAGATCTTGGTGCTGTATCAGAATCAAGAATAGAAGTAGAGACCATCGACTCAAATAAGGAGTACTCGTTCCACTATCAATTTAATCAAGGTAAGCTGACCCTCTACGGAAAGTTTGATAAAGGACTATACGAAATCATTGAAGTGAATGGTGCTGCTCATTCCGTGTTCCTCTATTACAAAGACAATTACTACAAGCTCAATGAAAAGGAGACTTCAATTACACCATTGACTCCGATTAGGGATGGGCAATTGATTAAGAAGCTTCGGGATTACCGAAAAGGGTAGAATAGAATTAAATGAGCCTCCCCACCAGGAGGTTTATTTTTTTAGCCATGTTCCGTTATCTTTGCCGCCCATGCACGGTGAAGTAAAATTCAAAGCGAGTAAAAAGAAACTGGGGAGTTATCCTTCAACCAGCGTAATTTTCAGCATTACCCTTGCCCTATTTGCTATTGGAGTTTTTGGTGCATTGGTCATTTACTCAAAGGAATTAGAGAAAGCAGTAAAGGAGAATATCCGCATACAGGTATATCTCATTAATCACATCACTCCTGAAGAACGTGCAAAGCTTGAAAAGGAACTCAACTTAAAATACTTTGTTCCCAAGAATGAAAAGAATGCTGTTCAGTTTATATCTAAGGAGCAGGCCGAAAAGCAATTCATCAGTGAGACCGGAGAAAACTTTAAGAAGTTTCTTGGAGAGAATCCTCTTCACGATGCCTACATCATAAGAGTAGGCGAAGCCTGGCAAAGCAAGTTGAGCTTAAGCAAAATCAAAACAGAACTTGAAAAAATGCAAGGTGTATTTCAAGTGGACTTTAAAGAGAATTTGATCGAATCGATAAATGAGAACATCACCAGAATTGGTTTGGTGTTAATGGGGTTAGTAGCTGTGCTACTTATCATCGTAGTACTTCTTATCAATAACACCTTGCGGCTTGCCCTTTTCTCACAACGCTTTCTTATAAGGAGCATGCAGCTGGTTGGCGCTAAGAAATGGTTCATCCAAAAGCCCTTCTTATTTAGAGCATCTATGCATGGGCTTATTTCAGGAATTCTAGCTTCTGGCTTATTAGTTGGATTGATCTATTATGCAACCAAGCGAGTGGAAGAATTGAAACTTCTTCAAAACAACGAGCTTCTGCTCAAACTCATCGGGTCTCTCCTACTTTTGGGAATGATTGTAGCTGTGGTAAGCTCTTATCGTGCAGTGAACAAATATTTAAAACTATCTTTAGACGAACTTTATTAAATCAGAATGAACAAGTTGCCCTTCGGAAAGAAGAACTATCAGTGGATGATCATCGGGATTATCGCTCTCATCATTGGCTTTACGATCATGACCATGGATAAAGAACCTTATGGGTTTGGATTCCTCGGACTCACTCTCGGTCCCATCTTTGTACTCAGTGGTTTCATCATTGAGATCTTTGCGATAATTCAAAATCCTGATAAAGAAACGAAGTAATGTCAATTGGTGAGGCTATTGTATTGGCCATTGTCGAGGGTATCACCGAGTTTTTGCCGGTGTCTTCTACAGGGCACATGATTATTGTGTCTTCCCTTTTGGGAATTGCTTCTGATCCATTTGTAAAAACGTTCACCGTTGCCATTCAATTGGGAGCCATTGGTTCGGTTCTGGTCTTGTATTGGAAGCGATTTTTTCAATCAATTAATTTCTACATCAAGCTTTTTATTGCCTTTCTTCCAGCCGCAGTAATCGGCTTCTTATTAAATGATAAAATTGATCAGCTGCTCGAGCGAGTAGAAGTTGTTGCCTTGATGCTTATCATTGGCGGGGTCATCTTTTTATATCTCGACAAAATTTTCAATTATAAAAATACTGATGAAACCGAGCCCTCAAATCCATCTGCTTTTAAAATCGGATTGTTTCAATGTATTGCGATGATTCCTGGGGTCTCACGTTCTGCTGCAACTATTATTGGTGGATTGACACAAAAGCTTTCAGCCAAGTCGGCAGCAGAATTCTCTTTCTTCCTTGCCGTACCTACCATGTTTGCGGCCACAGCATACAAGCTTTACAAGTATTATAAGCTAGGCAATTCATTCACCGAAACAGAGCTGATTAACCTGGGTGTTGGCAATGTCATCGCATTTGTTGTTGCTTGGTTTGCCATTAAATCGTTAATGCAAGTTGTTTCTAAATATGGATTTAAATTTTTCGGCTATTACCGAATTGCCATTGGCGTAATCATCCTTGCACTTTATTACTCAGGAGTAAGCCTCTCTATATTTTAATGGAAACCGAAGGACGAGTCCTGCTAGTCAACAAACCATATGAGTGGACTTCTTTTGACGTGGTAAACAAGTTACGGTACCGACTAAAAATTAAAAAGATTGGTCATGCCGGGACACTTGATCCTTTAGCAACAGGGTTGTTGATTATCTGCACTGGTAAAATGACCAAACGGATTGATGAGTTTCAAGCACAAGAGAAAGAATATACAGGCAAACTTGTTTTGGGGCAATCAACCCCCTCACATGATTTGGAAACAGCAGTGAGTGAAGCTCAAGACATTTCTTCCATTACGGAGAGTGAAATTCAAACGGTAACACAAAAGTTCATTGGAACCATTCAACAAATTCCGCCACTCCATTCTGCAATAAAAGTAGATGGCAAACGCGCCTACAAGCTTGCACGCAAGGGAAGCGACATGGAATTAAGACCTCGCGAAGTCTCTATCAAAGAATTTGAAGTCACATCAGTTGATAAACCAGTAGTTTCTTTCCGAGTGGTTTGTTCTAAGGGAACATATATTAGGAGTTTAGCTCGTGACTTTGGGCAGGCGCTGGGAACTGTTGCCTACCTTTCCGAGTTGTGTCGTACTCGCATCGGAGAATTTAAATTAGCTGATGCATTGACCATCGATCAAGTATTACCTTTGCCATCCAATGAAAATCTATCATAGCCTTGAAGATTTCACTCGTTTGAGTAATGCAATTGTTACCAGTGGCACATTTGATGGCGTTCATGTAGGACATCAGAAAATATTGCATCGATTAAAGGAGATTGCCGCTCATAATTCCGGAGAAACGGTGGTTATTACGTTTTGGCCGCATCCGCAAATGGTTTTGCACCCGGAAAACAATTCCCTTAAGCTATTGAATACCTTTGAAGAGAAAGCGGAGCTTCTGAAGGCAGAAGGAATACAACATCTACTTCGCATAGCATTTACCAAAGAATTCTCCCTTCTAAGTTCTATTGATTTCATTCAAAAGATATTGGTTCAAACTATTGGCACCAAGAAATTAGTGATTGGTTATGATCATCGCTTTGGTCACAATCGCGAAGGAAGCTTCGATCAATTGAAAATCAATGCACCAACTTACGGATTTGATGTGGAAGAAATTTCACGCCAGGATGTAGATCACATCAGTGTGAGCTCGTCAAAAATCCGGCAAGCATTGGAGACTTCAGATATCATCACTGCTACTCACCTGCTTGGTAAACCTTATTCAATCACCGGCCGAGTTGTTAAGGGCGACAAACTTGGTAGAGTTCTTGGTTATCCAACAGCCAACATAGAAATTGACTCTCACTACAAACTCATTCCAGCCGATGGTATTTATGCTGTATCTGTAAAGCATGAGCACCAACTCTATAAGGCAATGCTTTATATTGGCCCGCGACCAACGGTTGGCGGAATCCAGCGAGTAATTGAGGTAAACATTTTTGAGTTTGATAAAGAGATTTATGGTGAAAGTCTGACTATTTATTTCCATCAATTTCTTCGCGGAGATAAAAAGTTCAATGACCTTGAAGAATTGAAACATCAATTAGGTCAAGATAAAATTGAGTCACAGAAATTTTTAGAAACAATTACTTTTGCAAACTTATGATTGACAAGAGAGTAAAAGATGCCGATGATGCCGTGCGCGACATTCCCAACAATGCAACGTTAATGCTTGGTGGGTTTGGTTTATGTGGTATCCCCGAAAATTCCATTTCTGCCCTTCTACGCAAAGGTATAAAAGGTCTCACCTGCATTTCTAACAATGCGGGCGTAGATGATTTTGGAATAGGTTTATTGTTGAAAACCCGCCAGGTAAAGAAAATGATTTCGTCTTACGTTGGCGAGAATGCGGAATTCGAAAGACAACTTTTAAGTGGCGAGCTTGAAGTAGAATTAATTCCTCAAGGAACATTGGCGGAACGCTGCCGCGCTGGTGGCGCTGGTATTCCAGCCTTCTTCACTCCTGCCGGTGTTGGTACGGAGGTAGCTGAAGGAAAAGAAACTCGCGACTTCGATGGAAAAACATATTTGATGGAATCGTGGCTGCGCGCAGATTTTTCAATAGTGAAGGCATGGAAAGGAGATACGTCAGGCAATCTGATTTACAGAGGCACAGCTCGCAACTTCAACCCCATGATGGCAACAGCCGGAAAAATTACAATTGCTGAAGTGGAGGAACTTGTTCCTCTTGGACAACTGGATCCAAATGAAATTCATACACCTGGAATTTTTGTTCACCGGATTTTCCAGGGAAAAAATTATGAAAAGAGAATCGAACAAAGGACAATCACTAAAATTTGAAGATTATTCAATTTGAAAATTTGAAAATTTGAAGATGAGGAATGATAAAGACAATATTATAGTAGATCTCACATTTAAGTTTTCAATTAATGTAATTGCTTATTGCGAAAGATTGGAACGTGATAAGAAGTTTGTTTTATCCAGGCAGCTTTTAAAATCTGGGACTTCTATAGGGGCAAATACCAGAGAAGCACAAAACGCTGAAAGTAAGGCTGATTTTATTCATAAATTTAAGATTGCAGCCAAAGAAGCGGATGAAACAGAGTATTGGTTACTTTTGTGCAAGGGCTCAAAATCATATTCCAACCCAGACCATCTATTAACAGATTTAGGAGTTATTCAGAGAATCATCTCCAAAATAATTTCTTCATCAAAAAAATAGTTCAATAATGACTTCTCCTCATTTTCAAATTTTCAAATCATCAAATTTTCAAATTGAGTATGCTCGATAAAGTTGGTATTGCTAAAAGAATTTCACAAGAAGTAAAAGACGGAATGTATATCAACTTGGGAATAGGTATCCCTACTTTGGTTGCAAATTATATTCCTCAAAATATCAATGTTGTTCTTCAATCGGAAAATGGATTGCTCGGCATTGGTCCTTTTCCAAAAGACAGCGAAGTGGATGCTGATTTGATCAACGCGGGGAAGCAGACTATTACAATGATGCCGGGAAGTGCCTTGTTCTCATCAGCAGAAAGTTTCGGAATGATTCGTAGTGGCAAAGTTGATCTTACGATACTTGGCGCTATGGAAGTTTCAGAGAATGGAGACATTGCGAATTGGAAAGTGCCAGGCAAAATGGTGAAAGGCATGGGCGGAGCAATGGATTTAGTAGCATCGGCAAAAAATATAATTGTGGCCATGCAACATTGCAGTAAAGACGGAGCATCGAAGCTTTTAAAAAATTGTACTCTTCCTATTACCGGCCTTCGCTGTGTAAAGAAGATTGTAAGTGACATGGCTGTGCTTGATGTTCTTCCTCAAGGTGGATTCAAATTACTAGAGCGAGCGCCCGGCATCTCCACAGAGCAAATTAAAAATGCAACAGAAGGGAAATTAATTATAGAGGGAGAGATCCCAGAAATGAAATTGAATTAAATCAAAAATGAAAAAATCCGAAATCAAATTCCACATAGAGTTAGACGAGAGTAATGTTCCTGAAAAAATCCAGTGGGACGCTACAGATAAACCTGAGTCAGGATTTTCCGACAGCAAAGCGATCAGTATTGCCCTATGGGATCACGCCCAAAAAAACACATTGCGTATTGACTTGTGGACGAAGGAAATGCCTGTGAATGAAATGAAACGATTTTATATTGATTGCCTTGGTGGACTCGCTCAAAGCGTATTGACATCCACCAATGATGAGCTGATGGCAAATGAAATCAATAATTTGTGTGAGAAGCTTGCCGCCCACGTTCAGAAGACGGAAAGCTGAAACCAAAAATTATTCTAAAAAATACTCTGCACGCATCCTTTTATTTGGTTTTTCTTGTAGATTTAGGAATTAAAATCTACAAAAACCATGAGTAAACTCTACATGAAGGTCTTTGTTCTGTTGCTCTTTATAATGGCCGGAACAATCCAACTTTTCGCCCAAACCACCGTGACCGGCACGGTCAAAGACGGTGGTACTCAAGAAGCACTTCCAGGTGTAAACATTATTGTGAAAGGAAAGGTAGTCGGTACCATCACAGATAAAGATGGTAAGTACACCCTAAAGGTTAACCAAGCTCCCCCATTCACCCTCTCCTTTTCATTCATCGGATTCCACACCGAAGAATATGAAGTTAAGGAAGCTACCGCTACTTACGATCTTGTAATGCAAGAAGAATCCATGCTTGGGCAAGAGATTGTTGTTTCTGCATCACGCGTAGAAGAAAGTATCCTGAAGTCACCTGTGACTATTGAGAAAATGGATCAGTTGGCAATTAAACAAGGTGCCACTCCCGATTTTTTTGATGCGCTTGCAAATATGAAAGGCGTTCAAGTGAATAATGGAAGCATGAACTTTACGGCTGTAAATACGCGTGGCTTTGCAACCATTGCCAACACACGTTTTGTGCAGTGGGTGGACGGTATGGATACACAGGCTCCGCTTCTCAATTTCCCTACTGGCTCGATCATGGGTTTAGGTGAGCTGGATGCCGAGAGTATTGAACTTATACCTGGTGCAGCCTCCGCTTTGTATGGTCCTAATGCCTTCAATGGAATTATGATCATGAAAAGCAAAAGCCCTTTTGAATATCAAGGCTTAAGTGCCCAAGTGAAATACGGTGTTACTAACTCCAATGCTGGAGGCTCTAATCCAATGGGGATGTATAGCGTTCGCTATGCGCACGTTTTCAATGATAAGTTCGCTTTCAAAGTAAATCTCTCTTACATGAAAGCTACTGACTGGACTGCCAATGATTATAAAACAGACCGATTAAATCCATCGTCTACAACAGATCTAAGCAGTAATCCAAATTTTGATGGACTTAATAAGTATGGTGATGAAGCTAAATTTGATGTTCCAATAGGCGCACCATTCGGAACGCTGAATCTTGCCAGGACTGGGTTTAAGGAAAGTGTGCTTCTTGATAATCGAGATGCTACAACACTAAAGGGAGACATTGCATTGCATTACAGGCTCAATGATAAAATAGAATTGATTGGAGCTTATCGTTATGGAGGTGGAAGTAGCCTTTATCAAGGTCAATCCAAATATGCCTTGCGCGATTTCAACCAACAGTTTTATAAACTTGAATTAAAGGGTGATAATTTTTTTGTGAGAGGATATCTCTCCGCGACTGATGCCGGTAAATCTTATAATATGGATGCACTCGGAGCTTACGTAAATGAGGCAATCAGTCCGACCGCAGCGCAATGGGCTCCTGAATATGCACAAACCTATGTATTGTCCCTGCAGGGCTATAACCCTGGAGTGCCAGGAGGAAATGTCGCTGCAGCGCACGCAGCCGCACGGGCTTATGCTGATAGAAATATTTATGATGTAAATGGTGATTTAACTCCGGCTACTTTAAGTGCCATTAGCACAACCAGACAGAATTTCTTCCAGAAAATTCCTGCCGGTGCTTCCTTCTATGATAACTCAAAATTATGGCACGCTGAAGTATATTATAATTTCAACAAGATCAAGTGGGCCGAAATAATCGCTGGCGGAAATTTCCGTCAATACAGCCTATTCTCTAACGCAACTATTTTTGATGAAGCTCCTATTGATCCTAATGACGCAAAGCGAATTTTCATTAATCAATACGGTGCCTACGCTCAAATTTCTAAAACGCTGGCTGAGAAATTAAAACTAACCGGCTCCCTCCGTATTGATAAGAGCGATAATTTTGACGCGCATTTAACGCCTAGAGTTTCTGCTGTCTATACAGTAAATCAGAATCATAACTTTAGAGCAAGCTTTCAAACGGGTTTCAGAAATCCAGATACCCAAGCGCAATATATCTTCTTTAACAATCCTACCGGTATTATTTTAGGAGGAGTCCCAGCAAACGCATCTCGATATAACATTTACAATGGTGGCGCATGGACGCAGAGTTCATACATCGCCTTTAAGAACGGTGGAGGGACAATTGACCCAACTACGGGTGCAATAACAAATCCAGGTACAGCAGCTGCTCCAACAGTTGCAACTCTAGCTTATGTAAAGCCAGAACAACTTTGGTCATACGAAGTTGGTTATAAAGGTGTAATCGCTACAAAGCTCTTGGTTGACTTGAATTACTATTATTCATCATACAAAGATTTCTTAGGCGAGCAATATGTGGTCAGTAACAACGCCACCACTCACCAAGGTGTAACCGTTCCTGCTGGTTCACTCTGGTATCCTTATACCAACTCTCCTTACAGCCTTACATCACAAGGCATTGGTTTAGGGTTAGCCTACAATCTTCCTAAGAGTTTTGTTGTAACTGGTAATTACAATTACGCTAGTTTTTCAGGCCAGACTTCTTCCGACTTTCAAGCTAATTTCAATACACCGCAAAACCGATATAGCATTGGCATTGGTAATCGGAAAGTTGCTCCAAACTTAGGATTCAATGTAAACTTCCGTTACCAGGATTCATTCCTCTGGGAATCTTCTTACGGAGTGGCTACCATAAATGCTTACGGTGTGCTTGACGCTCAAATAAACTACAAGGTGCCTGCTATCAAATCCATATTTAAAATTGGTGGCACCAACTTAGGCGGTAATGATTACCGTACGAACTTTGGCTCACCTTTCATCGGCCAGATGTATTATGTATCAATCACATTTGACGAATTTTTGAAATAAGAATACGACTATGAAAACAAAGACATTAAGATCACTAATCGCGATAGCTATAGTCATAGGTGCGGTTGCATCTTGTAAACAAGATGTTATAACCCTTAAGCAACCTACAACCCCTACGGTTGAACCAGTAACCCCATCCAAAGGAAATGCTGATTTTACAAAATTCGTGGCAATAGGAAATTCGCTGGCTGCCGGCTATCAAGCTTCGGCATTATTTGATTCAGGACAGGTGAATTCCTTTCCTGCAATGATGGCTAAACAATTCAAATTAGTAGGCGGTGGGGCCTTTAACCAACCAACCATCAATTCGAAAAATGGTTACTCAGGTAATATCGGAGGCGTAGTCATACTTGGGCGTTACATTTTATTTGATCCTGATGGTACAGGACCTCGCACAGCTGCACCTTATCCTGCTGGCTATCCAGGGTCATCAGTAACTTGTCCATCAGCAGTTACCACCCCTGCTTTGCCGTCACCATACAACACAGCTGATTTGATTGGCGCCTTTACAGGAGATAAGAGTGCTCTTAACAATTTTGGAGTGCCTGGAATTCAATTGGGTCAATTATTAACTCCAGCTACAGGTGGCCCAGCAACAAGCAATCCCGCGTACAACCCTTTCTATGCTCGATTCGCCTCAAATCCTAGCGTCAACGGCACATCAGGATCTACTATTTTAGGTGATGCAATAACTGCGGCCCCGTCTTTCTTCTTGCTTGAAATTGGTAATAACGATGTTCTGGGATATGCCACCACTGGCGGAAATGGAAGTATCGCTATCACTGCTTCAGGTACATTTAGCGCCTATTATGACAATGCTATCAATGCACTCTTAGGTTCTAATTCAAATCTGAAGGGAGTTATTGCCACTATTCCGAATGTAACTAACATCCCTTACTTCTTTACAGTTACCTGGAATGCCGTAACGCTGGATGCCGCCACAGCTGCGAGCGTAACAACTAACTTGGCAAATAACTACAATGCATTTCTTGACGGGATGGTAGGTGCAACCGTAATCACTGCAGCAGAAGCTGCTAGCAGGAAATTGACCTACGTAGCTGGTAAAAATGGAGCACTAATAGACGATAAAACACTGACTGATTTGTCTCCATATATGACCGGCCCATATGCTGGCCTCGCTCCTTATAAAATTGCAAGGCAGGCAACTGCCACTGATTTACTGACGCTTCCGTCTGGTGGTGTTTTAGGTACATGCTTTGGTGGCAATTCTAGTGCGGTTATCGGTGTATCTTATCCGCTTGATGATAAATATGTACTCTTACCATCTGAAACCACTAACATCTTAACTGCTACTGCGGCTTACAATACTAAAATCCAGTCAATTGTAGCTGCTAATCCTACTCGATTAGCTCTGGCAGATGTCAACAAAGCCTTTGCTGATCTTGTTGCCGCAAAGATTATGGCATCAAATGGTGTATTTATTTCTCCAACTTTAACCCCACCTACAGGAGCGTTTTCCGAGGATGGCGTTCACCCGAATACGCGAGGATACGCTTTCTTGGCCAATATATATTTAACCGCAATAAATACTACTTTCAGCGCAAATATTCCATTGGTCGACATCTCCAAGTATTCAGGAACTGGTCTACCAGTCAACCCGTAATCGAGAATGAATCAAGTTTACTAAAAAGGGCTTCGGCCCTTTTTTAATTTTAGAACAACTGCTTGGCTATTCTAAAAATAGGATCGGATTTTCCCATCGAATAAAAGTGAAGTGTTGGTACACCAAACTTGATGAGTTCTCTCGATTGTTGAACTGCCCAATTAATTCCTACTTCACGAACTGCCGTGTTATCCTTGCATTTCTCTACTTCATCAGCCAGTTCTTCGGGCAAATCAATATGAAAGATGGTGGGTAATATGTTGGCCTGAGATTTTGCAGTGATTGGTTTAATTCCTGGAATAATCGGAACAGTAATTCCGGCTTCTCTGCATTTCTCAACAAACTCAAAATACCTTTTATTATTAAAGAACATTTGCGTTACTATGTACTCTGCCCCCAGATCAATCTTATGTTTTAGATATTTTAAATCTGTTTTAAGATTCGGTGCTGAAAAATGCTTTTCTGGATAGCCAGCTACGCCAACACTGAAGTTAGTTGGTGCCGCGTTCTCTAAATCTTCATCTATGAATTGACCCTTATTCATGTTTACCACTTGTTCTACTAGTTCAGAGGCAAACTTGTGCCCATCTGGCTCGGGGATAAACCTAGCTTCCGTTTTAATGGCATCGCCCTGTAGCGCAAGTACATTATCTATTCCAAGGAAGTGAAGATCGATTAAGGCATTTTCAGTTTCTTCACGATTGAAGCCACCGCAAATAATGTGAGGTACTGTATCTACTTTGTATCTATTTTGAATCGCTGCGCAAATGCCAACAGTACCTGGTCTCTTACGTGTTGATCTTTTCTCTAATAACCCATTCTCCTTTTTCTTGTAAACATATTCTTCACGATGATAGGTAACATCGATGAATGGAGGTTTAAATTCCATTAATGGGTCGATGTTATCGAATAGGGATTTAATATTTTCGCCTTTCAACGGAGGTAATATCTCTATGCTAAAAAGAGTTTTGCCATTGGCGTTCTTGATGTGTTCAGTTACTTTCATTCCTTAATGTGTTGAAGTGTTGACGTTGTGATGTATTAACGTTATTGTTTAGTACGTAGATATCGAATGAGACCAAGGGTCAGGCTCTTAGTTTCTTCTGCTTTCTCTCGAATCGAAAGTATTTTTTCCTCAACTAAGTAGTTTAGATCAGCAAGAGCGTACGAGATGCTCTTGACCTCCATAGCTGAGCTTTGTGAAATATCAAGAAATCGAATAAACTCTTTATTGCTACCCCTGCCAAATCCTTCTGCAATATTATTCATAGAAAGCAGCTCTTTTAATTTGACCTCTTGTCTCAAAGTCCTTTCCAAGTTTACCTTCCTCACATGCGAGATAGACCAATTTCACCAATTCACGAGCAGCCATCCAACATTTTAAATCTTCAAACCTTTCAACTTTGGCCATATTCAAATAACAAATTCTTTATTACAATAACATCAGCACATCAACACGTCCCAACATCAACACCTAATTAGTAAGAGAGAACGGGCGCAAGCCATCGTTCTGTTTCTTCCAGGCTCATCCCCTTGCGCTGTGAGTATTCAATCACTTGATCTTTCTCAATTTTTCCTAAACCAAAATATTTAGATTCAGGATGCGAGAAATAATATCCACTTACTGCTGCTGCCGGATACATCGCATACGATTCAGTAAGTTTTATACCAGCTTCTTCTCCTTTCAGTAACTCAAAAATAGTTTTCTTCTCGGTGTGATCCGGGCATGCTGGATAACCAGGAGCAGGGCGAATGCCTTGGTAGTTTTCTGAAATCAATTCTTCTTCAGACATCTTCTCATTGGAAGCATATCCCCAAAATTCCTTTCTAACTTTTTCATGAAGCAATTCAGCGAACGCTTCAGCTAAGCGATCTGCTAATGCCTTTGCCATGATCTCTGAATAGTCATCCTGTTTGGATTTATATTCAGCGATCATCTTTTCCAGTCCAATGCCGGCTGTAACGGCAAACATGCCTACATAATCTTTCTTACCTGAGGATAATGGAGCAATGAAATCTGAAAGGCAAAAATTAGGAAGGTTCTGTGCTTTCTTATTTTGCTGACGAAGAAAGTGCAATGTGGTCAATTGTTCACCTTCATTTTTGAAAAGCTCAACATCATCAGTCTCCGTACTTTGAGCCGGGTAAAACGCAATTACAGCGTTGGCCTTCAGTTTTCTTCCCTGAATAATCTGTGCAAGCATCTTTTGAGCATCATTGTAAAGCTTCTTTGCTTCAACACCTACAGTTGCATCATCAAAAATTTTTGGATAACGACCTGCCAGCATCCATGTTTGGAAAAACGGAGTCCAATCGATATACCTGGCAATCTCTTCTAATGGATAATTCAAGAGAGTCTTTCTACCAAGAAATGTTGGCTTTGTAATCGTTGCGTTATTCCAGTCAATCTTAACCTTATTTTTTCTGGCCTCAGATAAAGGAATGTAATTCTTGAGTTGCTGCCTGTTCTCATGATCTTTGCGCATGACTTCATATTCTTTCTTCGTTTTCTCTTTGAAAGAATTCCGTGTTGAGGGATTAACAAGCTCACTTGTTACAGGTACAGAACGAGATGCGTCAAGCACATGAATTACAGGACCTGAGTAAACTGGGTCAATTTTAACGGCCGTATGTATTCGTGAAGTTGTTGCTCCGCCAATAAGCAATGGCAACTCCATTTTTTCATGCTGCATCTCCTTGGCCACATGAACCATTTCGTCAAGTGAGGGGGTGATCAATCCGCTTAACCCAATGGCATCGACTTTCTCGCGTTTAGCAGCTTCAATGATTTTCTCTGTTGGCACCATCACCCCTAAGTCTACAACATCAAAATTGTTACAGGCTAATACAACACCCACAATATTTTTTCCAATATCGTGAACATCCCCTTTTACTGTCGCCAGCAAAATTTTAGCTGCAGGCTTACCTGTTTCACCGGTCCTTCTTTTCTCTTCTTCTAAAAATGGAGTAAGGTACCCCACTGATTTCTTCATGACCCGTGCACTTTTCACCACCTGTGGCAAAAACATTTTTCCTGAACCAAAAAGATCACCAACTACATTCATTCCGGCCATCAATGGACCTTCAATCACATGCAGCGGTCGTTCATACTTTTGACGGGCTTCTTCTGTATCAGCATCAATAAAGTCGATGATGCCTTTTACTAAAGCATGACTCAATCTCTCTTCTACGGTTCCTTTCCGCCACTCATCGTCAGATTCCTTTTTCTTCGCTGATCCTTTTACCGTCTCCGCCAATTCAAGAAGACGTTCGGTAGCATCATCTCTTCGATTGAGCAACACATCTTCAACACGTTCCAACAATTCTTTCGGTATCTCGTCATAAACTTCAAGCATTGTTGGATTTACAATGCCCATGTCCATTCCATTCTTTATCGCATGAAATAGGAATGCTGAGTGCATTGCCTCTCGCACCAATTGGTTTCCGCGGAAGCTAAAGGAGACGTTACTCACCCCGCCACTTACATGCACAAAAGGAAGGTTTTCTCTAATCCATTTGGTAGCCTTGAAAAAATCCAAAGCATAATTACGGTGTTCATCGATTCCTGTAGCTACAGGAAAAATATTGGGGTCAAAAATAATATCTTCTGCAGGGAATTTTACTTTATCAACCAGAACGCGATACGCCCTTTCGCAAATAGAAATTCTTCTTTCATATGTATCAGCCTGACCTTGTTCATCAAATGCCATTACGACCGTTGCCGCACCATAACGTTTCACCAACTTAGCCTGACGAATAAATTCTTCCTCCCCTCCTTTCAAGCTTATCGAATTCACAATTCCTTTTCCCTGAAGGCATTTCAATCCAGCTTCTATGACTTCCCACTTAGACGAATCAATCATCACAGGCACTGCAGCAATCTCAGGTTCTGATGCCATTAAGTTCAGGTACCTAATCATAGCAGCTTTCGAGTCAAGCATGCCTTCATCCATATTCACATCAATCACTTGGGCACCACCCCGTACTTGATCTAGGGCTACTTCAAGCGCCTCATCAAACTTGTCATCTTTTATTAGCTTCAAAAATTTAGCAGAACCGGTAACATTTGTACGTTCGCCAATATTTACAAAGTTAGATGCAGGCGTTATGGTCACTGCTTCAAAACCACTCAACTTCAATGGACGAGAATTATTCAACATTAATAAATCTTAAATCGTTAATCCTATTCTTACCTCAATCTTCAGTTACTACCAATTCTTTCTCAACTTTTCTCGGTTCATACTTCTTCGCTAGCTCAGCAATCTTCTTTATGTGGTCAGGGGTTGTTCCACAGCATCCACCGATGATATTGATTAAGCCTTCCTTCATAAATTCTTCTATCTGCTTTGCCATATCATCGGGGCTTTGATCATATTGACCAAATTCATTTGGCAATCCGGCATTGGGATGTGCGCTTGTAAAAAATGAAGCTTTCTCATTTAATACTTGGAGATAAGGACGAAGTGCTGAGGCACCTAAAGCACAATTCAATCCGATGCTTAACATTGGCACATGGGATACAGAAATCAAAAATGCTTCCGTAGTTTGGCCTGATAAAATTCTTCCGCTTGCATCAGTAATGGTTCCTGATACCATTATAGGAATTTGTTTTCCAGTTTCTTCGAATAATTCCTGAATAGCAAACAATGCCGCTTTAGCATTTAACGTATCCGTAATTGTCTCCACTAAAAACATATCCACTCCTCCATCCATTAAACCTTTTGCTTGCTCTTTGAATGCAGTAACTAGTTGATCAAATGTGATTGCACGATATCCGGGGTTATTCACATCCGGAGACATCGAAGCTAACTTTGTAGTTGGCCCCATGGAGCCTGCAACAAAGCGAGGCTTATTAGGTTCTTTCTTTGTGAATTCGTCTGCAACCTCTCTCGCTATTTTGGCTCCTTCAAAATTGAGATCGTAAACCAAATATTCGAGATGATAATCAGCTTGTGCTACAGTAGTACTTCCAAAAGTATTAGTCTCAGCAATGTCAGCACCGGCTTCAAAGTATTGGTGATGAATTTCTTTAATTATATCCGGTCGGGTGATTGATAACAAATCATTATTGCCCTTTAGCGGATGCGGATGATCCTTCAGTTTTTCATTACGAAAATCCCTTTCTTCCAGCTTGTGTCGCTGAATCATTGTACCCATAGCGCCATCCAGCACCATGATACGTTCTTTTAAAATGTCTTCGATTTTCACTCTTTCTGTCTTTTAGTTACTTTCCAGAAAGAGCCTTTGTGATTGGCCGCTCATCTTCTCCTGATCCACATCGAATTCAGAAAGGGAGTTAGCACCAAGTTTAGGAGGTTGCTAAGACTTCACAGGGCCCTGTCCCTCAGTCTTTCTGGATAAGCGTTGCAAAGAAACAACAATAACTTCACAAAAAGAAAATTGAAAACGCTTATTTTGCAGTAAGCCTATGCTCAAACTCGCAGCCATCGACATCGGATCAAATGCCATTCGTCTTCAAGTATCAACTATACTTGAGCGAGAGAAAAAAATCATCTTTAAAAAATTAGAATATGTCCGCTTTCCATTACGTCTGGGGCATGATGTATTCAGTTCCTACCGCATCAGTGACAAAAGCATTGAGAAGTTTAAAAAACTGATGAGAGCATACAAGTTACTTCTCGAGCTTTATGAAGTTGATGATTATATGTTTTGTGCAACTAGTGCAATGCGCGAATCTGAAAACGGTGAAGAATTGGCTAAGCAAGTCTTTGACGAATTGGGGGTCACGATAAATATCATTGACGGACATTTCGAAGCTGATCTCATCAATAAAGCCATTGCCTCCTATTTGCACAACGAAACCTATCTTCACATAGATGTTGGGGGTGGTAGTACAGAGCTGAATCTTTTTGTGGAAGGAAAAAAAATCAACACTCGTTCATTTAAGGTAGGCTCTGTTCGTGTATTGGAGCATCATGATTCTCCGCTGATGTGGGATGACATGGAGAAATGGGTGAGAGATCATGTGAAGAAGGAATACGGAAAAGTAATAGCTGTCGGAACCGGTGGTAACATCAGCAAGATCTTTGAACTAGCTAAAAAGAAAGCCGGGCAGGCACTTTCAATTAAAAAGGTAAAGGATATTAAAAAGATGATTGAAAGTCACACGCTTGAGCAACGTATTTATGAATTGCAGATGAACCCCGATCGTGCCGATGTAATCATCCCTGCCAGCGACATCTATACGAAGGTAATGGAATGGGCTCAGGCAAAAAGTATAATTGTTCCTGACGTTGGTTTGAAAGACGGAATATTACTTCACCTTCTGGAAAAAAATGTAACACAGAAGAAAATTGAGTTCAAGCAGAGTACTCGATTTTAACTCCTTACTGTGAGATATAACTTTCAAGATGAGCGATAATCGACTTTTGTTCTTGAATTACAAAAGTCACCACATCACCAATAGAAATCATTCCCACAATCTTCGCTCCATCGGTTACAGGCAAATGACGAATGTGTTTCTCGCTCATCAATTGCATGCAATCTTCTATGGACGTCTCAGGTGAAACAGTGATGGGGTTGGCTGTCATTAAATCACGAATGGCAGTTTCCTTTGATGACTTACCTTTCAATATTAGTTTTCTAGCGTAATCGCGTTCCGTAAAAATACCCGCCAGTTTGCCATCTTCAACAATCAACACTCCGCCAATATTTTTCTGGCACATTTGTTCGATGGCTGCATAAACCGTAGTTGAAGGATCAACAGAATGAGCGCCATAACCTTTGCGGTCGAGAAGGTCCTTTACTTTTCCCATAGGTAATAATTTTAAGGAAGATAAAAGGATTCTTGTTAAGAATCAATCCCCTGTACTACAGTGAAATGTGGTGAGTCTTAAATTAGCCTGATAAGGTCAGGGAAAATTCCTACCACCACATTAACCAATACCAGAATTGAAAGAAGAGCTTTTTCAGAATTAGAAACTTCAATTTCCGATTCGGAAGATTGAGTCATGGCAATCACCGGCTTGAAATAATAATAGACACCAATCAATGAGGTGATGACAGCCAAAACTGTTAACGCGATGAACCCTTTATTAATAGCTAAAGTGAAGACAAGGTACTTCCCGAAAAAACCAGCTAATGGAGGAATACCTGCCAAAGAAAACATCGAAACAGTCATAGCAATTGCCAGCAATGGACTAGACTTAAACAAGCCTTTGAAGTTCTCAATATTAGCGCTCCCTTTTTTATTCTCAATCAATTGCACAACTGTAAAGGCCATAATAGATGCCACTGCATATCCGGCTAAGTAATAGAAAATGGTTCCCTTCGAATTCACCACATCTGAACTAAATCCCAGTAACAAATACCCCACCTGGCCAACACTGGAATAAGCAAGCATGCGCTTTACGTTCGTCTGATAGACTGCAGTGACGTTGGCTACCACTAACGTAAGCACCATTAGTGATTGCTCAAACACTAAGAGCTTAAATTTGAACGTAACAAATGCAATAGAGAATATCTTCACGAAGGCCACAAATGCAGCAATCTTCACTACTGTTGACATCAAAGCCGTAATTGGAGTTGGTGCACCTTCATAAACATCAGGCGCCCATTGATGAAAAGGTACAGCTGAAATCTTAAAAGCAAGCCCCGCCATCATCAACAACATTCCGATAAGCAAATACATTGGTATCGTTTGCTTGACTTGAATAAAATCAGCTATGACAGGCACATTGAATGAACCTGTGGCACCATAAACCAAAGTCATTCCAAAAAGCAAAAAGCCTGTGGCGAACGAACCCATCAGAAAATACTTAAAGGCAGACTCGCTTGAAAACAAACTCTGCTTATTACTTCCGGCAAGAACGTATAACGATATGGATAGTATTTCAATGCCAAGGAAAAGGATCGCCATGTTATTGAATGAAACCATCAATATGGCCCCAACAATTACAAACAAAACCAAAGCAGATTTATCGGTACGATGTTCATCTCCGGTGAAATAGGCACGTGACATCCAAAACCAGAAAACAGAAACCAAAAGTATGAGTCCCGAGAAGGCCATTGCAAGGTGATCGAAGAAGACCATTCCATGGTAATAGTAACTAATGCCCCGCCAATCGAGGATAACAAATCCAAGCGCTGCGATCAATCCACTTACAGAAATAATCGTAGTCCACTTTTTTAAATTGAAAACTTCCGCGAGTAGCGAGAAAACTCCGAGACCACAAATGACAAAAAGTGCGTTCATGCTATTTTAATGAAGCTGAAAGATCTGGATATAATGAAAGTAAATTTTTTACAGCCGCCTCTGAGATATCGAGTAATGGTCCTGGATAAATTCCAATAACAATTACTAAAATCACCACCGGATAAAGCACCAGGCGTTCATGATAAGTGAGGTCAGTAAAGGTTGATGTGATTGCATTAGTCTCACCAGACATCGACTTCTGAAATGTTCTCAACATATAAACTGCACCAAGGATAATGGTTAGTCCGGCAGTTACGCCAATCCAAAGTTTATATTGAATCAATGAATTGATTAGCAAAAACTCCCCTACAAATCCGCTGGTCAAAGGAAGAGCAACGCTACCCAGCATAATAATCACAAAAGTGGTAGCCAATAACGGGGCAACATTTCTGATCCCACCCATCTTTGAAAGCTCGCGAGTCTTCGTGCGCTCAAAAACAATCTCCACAATGTAAAACAGGCCAAATACAATGATTCCGTGACTCAGCATTTGGATCATTGCACCTTGCATGCCTACTACAGTTAATGTTAATAAACCTGCTGAGATCAATCCAACGTGGGCAATGGATGAATAGGCAATGAGTCGTTTGAAATCCTTTTGCACAATGGCGATACAGGAGCCGTAAACAATACCGATGACAGACAAGATGATTGCCACCATCCCCCACTCTTTCACTGCTAAGGGAACAATTGGAATCAACCAACGGATCACCCCATAAATCCCCATCTTCAGCATAATGCCGCTTAACAACATTGTTCCTTGTACCGGAGCTACCGTATATGTATCGGGCTGCCAAGTGTGGAATGGAAACACTGGCATCTTAATCGCGAAAGCGAGGAACAAAGCAACGAACACAAAAGTCTGTTGATCGATATCTAAAGAACGTCCCGCATCATAAAGCGCTTGTATTGCAAATGTGTGAGTGGGAGTTTTGATGTAGAGATAGATCAATGCCACCAGCATGAACAAACTTCCGGTAAGTGTATAGATGAAAAATTTCAACGTAATCCTTCCTCTATTTTCTCCACCCCAAACGAGACAAATAAAATAAACAGGAATGAGTGCAATTTCCCAGAATAGATAAAACAAGAACCCGTCACGAGCTACGAATACTCCGATCAATGCTGATTGCATCAACAAGATCAAACTATAAAATGAAGATGGTTTCGATTCATCTCTGAGCGATGACAGAATAATACCCGGCATCAAAACCGTTGTAAGGAGAACCAATAACAAACTGATACCATCAATCCCTAGTGAGAAATTAATTCCAAACGAAGCAATCCAAACCTTATCGATTGCAAATTGTACTCCTTGTGTTTTATCAAATTGAAACGTGATGATTAATGAAACTAATAATACGGCTAGTGATCCAAAAAATGCGAGGTACTTTGCAAGCAAAGGTTTCATCCCTAGCACGATCAAGGAAAAAATCAAAGGCAAGAATATCAATAATGCAGTCAGCATAAAATCAAATCAGAGCGTAAATGAAAAAGCAATAATTAAAATAACTCCTACCACCATTACAAAAATGTAATAACCCACATGTCCGTTTTGCAAACGTCTGAAGATGTTGCTCCAATCATTGAGCGATTCACTGATGAGGTTAACAATTCTGTCTATTCCTGATTTTTCAATAACAATATCGAACAGATTAGAAAGCCAATACAGCGGCTTCACGACAACAGCATCGTAAATCTCATCCACATAATACTTGTGATAGATGGTTTTGTGGAGTGTAGTTAATTCAGATCCTTCGGTGGCCGGCACATGTGCCTTGCTTATGTAGCGATTGTAAGCCATTCCGATCATCACCACAGTGAATGCTATAATGATTCCCATTAAGGCAAATTCGGTTGTGTGACTCAAGTGATGTTCAGCCACGCTCAAAGAGTGGGATTGTGCAAATACTGGTGCCAAGAATCCATCGATCCAATTACTTCCAGAAAGCAATTCAGGAACACCCATGAAGCCTCCTGCAACGCTTAGGATTGCGAGAACGATCAACGGAATCGTCATGCTCTTTGGTGACTCATGAATGTGGTGAATTGTGTCTTCACTTGCCCTTGTCTTCCCAAAGAAAGTCAGAAACAATAACCTAAACATGTAGAATGCTGTCAATAAGGAAGCAAGGACTGCAACGCCCCAGGCAATTGGACTTTGCTTAAATGCGTTGGCTAGAATTTCATCCTTCGAGAAGAAACCAGCGAATGGTGGAATACCGGATATTGCCAAAACACCAATGAAGAATGTGATATACGTAACCGGAATGTATTTCCTCAAGCCGCCCATTTTGCGAATGTCTTGCTCATGATGCATAGCATGAATAACAGAACCTGCTCCCAAGAATAACAAGGCCTTGAAGAACGCATGCGTAGCCATGTGAAAAATTCCAGAAGCATAAGCACCAACTCCGAGAGCGACAAACATCAATCCTAGTTGGCTGACAGTTGAGTACGCCAATACCTTCTTAATGTCATTTTGAGCAAGAGCAATTGTCGCTGCAAATAATGCAGTGGTTAGTCCAATGACTAAAACCAGCTCCATTGCAACCGGTGACAATGAATACAAAATGTTATTTCGGGCAACCATGTAAACCCCGGCAGTTACCATTGTAGCCGCATGGATCAAAGCCGACACAGGAGTTGGACCTGCCATCGCATCTGGAAGCCAAGTGTATAATGGAATTTGTGCGCTCTTACCCATCGCTCCGATGAAAAGTAAGATTGTTATTGAAGTCAAAACTGGGGTACCAATCGCTTCCGCTTTAGGAAGAACATCAGCGTAATTCAGGCTACCGAATGTCATAAAAATTAAAACGACACCGATGATCAAACCAAGATCACCAATACGATTCATGATGAAAGCCTTGTTGGCTGCATCATTATAATCTTGATTCTTAAACCAGAATCCGATGAGTAAATAAGAACAAAGTCCAACACCTTCCCAGCCCACGAACATCACCAAGTAATTGCTACCCATTACCAAAAGCAACATGAAGAATACAAACAAATTCAAGTAGGAGAAGAATCGATTGAAGCCTTCATCTTCATGCATGTACCCAACTGAGTAGACATGAATCAGAAATCCAACTCCTGTAATGATTAGCAGCATCAAAGATGAAAGTGGATCTACTAGAAAGCTCATACTTGCACTAAAGTTTCCAGCACTAATCCAATTAAACAATGTTGCGTTCATCGCACCTGCTCCATTAAGCAGCTTGACGAAAAGAACAACAGAAAAAGCAAATGAGACAAATACAGAACCGCATCCGATCAACGCAGCAAAGCCTTTCACTAATCTTTTTCCTGTCAAAGAAATCAATACAAACCCAAGCAAGGGAAGTATCGGGATCAGAAATATCATTGCACTAGTACTCATCCTTTCAAACGATTCAAAATATCAATATCAACTGACTTCGTCTTTCTATACATCATTACTAAAATCGCTAGACCTACAGCTACTTCCGCTGCGGCCACAGCCATAATAAAAAAAACAAACACCTGGCCATTGGGGTCATTGAGCTTACTTGAAAATGCAACCATCAACAAGTTGACCGCATTCAACATCAGTTCAATACAAGCAAAAATGATAATGGCATTTCTGCGATAGAGTACACCTAGCACTCCGATTGAAAAGAGCACTGTACTTAGCCAGATGTAGTAGTTAATATCTATTTTCACTTTGGCGTTATTTCTGAAGTTGATTTACCGACTTGATGATCCATCTTTCCAACCATTACTACACCTACCATTGCTGCCAAGAGTAAAATCGAAGAGATTTCGAATGGCAACAAGAACTCACTGAATAATACCTTTCCTAAATTCTTTACATAACCAATGTTGCTCACGGATTCTGGAGCAGCAGCTTGAGATGCCACACGCAATGTGCCGATTAATACAACCATCAATAATCCTGCACAAACCACAGCGGCAATTCTTACCAGATTACTTTTATGGGGTTCTGTTTCCTCATTCAGATTCAAAAGCATGATCACATATAAGAATAGAACCATGATGGCTCCCGCATATACGATCACGTGCACAACAGCGAGGAATTGAGCATTCAACAAAACATAATGACCTGCTATTGCAAAGAAGGTAATGATCAAATACAAAACGCTGTAAACCGGGTTCTTTGAAAAAACCACCAGCAACGCAGAGAAGATGGCAACGAATGAAAGGAAATAAAATAAGTAGAGTGTCACAGGCTATCGGTTGTGGCTAAGTAGTTTCTGTTGTTTGAACTCCAATACCTCAGGAGTTTGTCTTTTAGTTACATCTATTCTATTATCCACAGCCTCTACCAACTTGTCTTTACCATAAATGAATGACTCACGAGAATAATCTGTACTCTCAATTCTATCCGTCAAGAAGATCGCTTCTTTAGGACAAGCTTCTTCGCACAATCCGCAGAAGATGCAGCGAAGCATGTTGATTTCATACACAGATGCGTACTTCTCTTCGCGATATTGACCTTCTTCACCCTTCTTTCTTTCAGCAGCTGTCATCGTGATTGCTTCTGCCGGGCATGCCACCGCGCAAAGACCGCAAGCGGTACAACGCTCCGCTCCCTTCTCATCGCGCTTTAATACATGCTGACCTCTCCAAACTGCACTAATCTCTCTTTTAACCTCAGGATATCTAACAGTAGCTTTTCTGCGAAACAAATGCTTGATGGTAATGATCGTGCCACCCAGAATTGCCGGAAGATAAATTCTCTCCCAAAAATTCATTTCTTTCCTTACAACAACTTTTGATCTATTCGTTAGCATTCAGGTCGCAAATTAAAATCAATCATTAACGATGTACAAACAATGAAACCAATCCGCTTAAAACAATATTGAAGATCGACAAAGGGATCATAATTTTCCAGCCCAGGTTCATCAACTGATCATAGCGGAAGCGTGGGATTGTCCAACGTATCCACATGAAGAAGAAGATGAAGAACACAATTTTACCAAACAGTAATCCTGTGCCAATGGCTGTAATCCAATTCGAGCTCAATCCCAAATCATTCATGAAAGGAAAATTGAAACCTCCAAAGTAAAGGGTTGAAATCACTGCCGATGAAATGAACATATTGATGTATTCCGCAAAGAGATACAAGCCAAGTTTCATACTGCTGTATTCCGTATGATATCCACCAACCAATTCAGTTTCACATTCAGGAAGATCAAATGGTGTTCTGTTACATTCCGCGAAAGCGCAAACTATGAAAATCAAAAAGCCGAGCGGCTGATAGACAATGTTCCAAAGATTCCAATCACTTCCAACTCCGCCTGCCTGTTGTAAGCTAATTTCACGAAGGCTAAGTGTGCCTGTCATCATGATCAATGCAATGATGGCAAGGCCCATAGCGATTTCATAACTGATCATCTGAGCTGATGCACGAATGGCGCCAAGCAAAGAGAATTTGTTATTCGATGACCAGCCTCCGATCATAATTCCATATACACCAATGGATACTACGCCAAACACGTACAAAATTCCGATGTTCAAATCAGTGATTTGAAGCGCATATTCCTTTCCACCAATCCACAATGTATTTCCCCAAGGCACAACTACTCCTGCCATCAATGCAGTTAGCATAGCGATACTTGGTCCTAGTATGAATAATGTTTTGTTAGATACGTTTGGAATAATTTCTTCTTTGAAAAAGAACTTAGCACCATCAGCAAGTGGTTGAAGAAGTCCGAATGGACCCGCACGGTCTGGACCAATTCTATCTTGCAAGAAAGCGGCTACTTTGCGTTCAGCATAAGTTGAATAGGCAGCAACTGCAAGAGTGATCGTGAAGATCACTAGAACCAAAATCATTTTATAGGTTAAGAAAGCGATCATGAATTCAGTGCGTTGTTAGGTTCAGGCAAAGGCTTTCCTTTTTGGAATACCAACTGCCGCTCTACTTCCTTCTTCAATTTCTGCAAGTCGATTTTCTCGTAATGATTTTGAGAAATTACTGAATGACGATCAATATGTCTTGGCCCTTCAACTGTCCAATGCTTTACATCTTTATGATCGTATCTGCATTCATTACAAATATATTCTTTTACCTCACCGTATTGATCTTTCCTTGCTGAAACGCGAAGAACGTCATCACCTTTCATCCACAATACAACTTTACCTGAACATTTAGTGCATTCGCGATGTGCGTCCATCGGTTTTGTAAACCAAACGCGACTCTTGAATCGGAATGTTTTATCCGTAAGCGCACCAACAGGGCAAACATCGATCATGTTGCCTGAGAAATCATTATCAATTGCTTTCTCGATGTAAGTACTGATCTCAGACTTATCTCCGCGGCCAAGTACACCGTGAACACGATTGTCAGTAAGTTGATTGGCAACGTATGTGCAACGATAACATAAGATGCACCGTGTCATGTGCAACTGAATCTTATCGCCAATATCTATCTTTTCAAATGTTCTGCGGTCTTCTTCGTAACGAGTAGTTGAAGCTCCATGTTCGTAAGCTAAATTCTGCAAATCGCATTCCCCTGCTTGATCACAGATTGGGCAATCTAATGGGTGATTGAGTAATAAGAATTCTACAACTCCTTTTCTTGCTTCGAGAACTTCTGGAGATGTGATATTTTGCACCACCATTCCATCGGCAACAGGTGTGCGACAAGAAGCAACCAACTTCGGCATAGGTCTGGGATCTTTACCAGAACCTTGAGCCACTTTCACTAAGCACACGCGACATTTACCTCCTGTTTCTTTCAGTGTGGAATAGTAGCACATCGCAGGCGGAACAACTTCTCCGCCAATTTGCCTCGCAGCATTTAGGATTGTTGTACCATCTGGCACTTCTACTTCAACTCCATCTATTGTTAACTTAGCCATTTGTTCGTTATCCGTTAATCGTTATTCGTTAATTGATACTCGGCCACTGGTTCTTCGACACGATTCTGCTCTTTGGCCCTTAAAAGATAATTTATAAATCCGTTAATAACTGTAATGCAATCACCTACTTGATTCTTATATTTTTGAAAGTCCTCATCAGAAACAAGCTTATTTTCATTAGCAACAATCAAATGGTCAATTAGCTCATAAAGTGAACCCCTCGACTGTCGGCAATACTGAGCATATTCTTGATAGTGAAACCTTCCATAACCTTCAGCGATGTTAGCTGTCACTGACCTTGATGCTCTAATTATTTGATCTACCAATCTGTATTTTTCTTCAGCAGGAAACTTTTTCACAAGCTCAGATAAATCTCTTCTGAGCTGCGAAGCTTTCTTCCAACAATCCAAGTCCTCAAATGTTCTTAAGCTCGCCACAAACCTATAACGATTAACGATTAACGATTAACTCTTCCTCAACATGCGCCAATGCAGCTTCTTCAAATTCCTTTCTAAAATGTCTTACCGCACTTGCTACTGGCCATGCAGCGGCATCGCCCAATGGACAAATGGTATTCCCTTCAATCTTCTTCGCAACGTCAACTAAAATATCGATGTCTTCTTTTTTGCCGTGACCGTGTTGCAGGCGATGGAGAATTTTTTCCATCCAGCCTGTGCCTTCGCGGCAAGGACTGCACTGTCCACATGATTCATGATGATAGAATCTCGCAAACGTATAAAGATTCTCAACGATGCTCGCTGTTTCATCTAACACAATGAAGCCGCCAGAGCCTAGCATTGTACCTGTAGCAAAACCTCCATCAGCTAAAGACTCATAACTCATTAATCGAGGCTCGCCTTTGGCCGTTGTCAAAATCAAATCAGCAGGAAGGATTGGAACAGAAGAACCTCCTGCAACAACTGCTTTCATTCTACGATCTTTCCAAATGCCTCCGCAATATTCTTCAGAGAAAATAAATTCTTCTACAGGCATGCCAAGTTCAATTTCATAAACACCAGGCTTATTGATATGCCCACTTGCTGAAATCAATTTTGTACCTGTGCTTTTGCCTACTCCGATTTTTGCATACTCATCTCCGCCCATGTTTACGATTGGAACGACTGCCGCAATTGTCTCAACATTATTTACAACTGTTGGTGAAGCATACAAACCTGCAACGGCAGGAAATGGTGGTTTCAATCTAGGATTACCACGCTTGCCTTCAAGTGATTCAAGTAAAGCAGTCTCTTCTCCGCAGATGTACGCGCCAGCTCCCGGATGTACATACAAATCCAGAGAGTAATCTGTACCTAAAATATTCTTTCCAAGGAAGCCATTGGCATAAGCTTCTTCAATTGCTTTCTCTAAAATCCCAACGATGTACATGTACTCGCCACGGATGTAGATGTACGAAGCCTTCGCACCGAGTGCATAACTTGAAGTGATCATTCCCTCAATCAAAATATGAGGAATGTGCTCCATCAAATAACGATCTTTAAATGTACCTGGCTCGCTCTCATCAGCATTGACAACGAGGTAACGAGGCTTCTCTGATTTCTTGTCGATGAAACTCCACTTCATGCCCGCAGGAAAACCTGCACCGCCTCTTCCTCTCAAGCCCGACTTCTTTACTTCTTCAGTAACATCATCAGGCTTCATTGTCTTCAACGCCTTTTCAACTGACGCATAGCCTCCGTTCTTCCTGTACACATCGAAAGTCTGTATGCCAGGTACGTCAATATGTTGTAAGAGTAATTTTTTACCCATTTGATTTATCAGCTATTAATCAACGACTTTAAATATGAGCTCCTCTCTCCTTTTGATCTGAATTTTTCAATCAGCTCATCTACTTTTTCTATAGTTAAGTTCTCATGGAAGTCGGCACCGCATTGAAGCATGGGCGCTGTTCCGCATGAACCTAAACACTCCACAGTTTTTAATGTAAACATTCCGTCTGCTGAGGTCTCTCCTACTTCAATGTTCAATTTCCTTTTGATGTGATCAACAATCTCATTCGATCCACGCAACCAGCACGAGCTTGTCTGGCAAACTTCGAGTAAACACTTACCTACAGGCTTTGTGTTAAACATCGAATAGAAAGTAGCTACTTCATAAACTTCAATCGGTCTAACGTTGATCAATGAAGCAACATAATCCATCACTTCAGTGCTAAGCCATCCATCAAATTCGGATTGAGCCAAATGCAAAAGCGGTAACATTGCCGACTTCTGTTTTCCTTCCGGATAACTGGCAATTATTTTATTTGCTCTTTTTAGTGCTTCGTCCGTAAATTTAATCTCCTTCATTCGTTATACGTTATAAGTTATTCGTTATCAGTTTATCGATTAACGAATAACGATTAACTAATCATGCATCAAGTTCTCCTGCAATTACATTCATGCTACTCATTGTCAAGATCGCATCAGATAACATTGATCCTTTGATCATTTCCGGATACGCCTGATAGAAAATAAAGCATGGTCTTCTAAAATGTAATCTAAATGGGGTGCGGCCACCATCGCTGATTAAATAAAATCCAAGTTCCCCGTTTCCACCTTCCACACAATGATACACTTCGCCTTTTGGAACATCGGTTTCGCCCATCACAATTTTGAAGTGATAGATGAGCGCTTCCATATTGTTATATACTTCTTCTTTAGGAGGCAAATAGAACTCAGGTACTTTAGCGTGGAATGGACCTTCAGGTAGTTTCGCTATTGCCTGTTTGATAATGCTTAAGCTCTGCCACATTTCTTCCTGGCGAACCATAAAACGATCGTACACGTCTCCATTCTTTCCAATAGGAATAACGAAATCAAAATCTTCGTAAGATGAATATGGATTCGATACGCGAACATCGTAGTCAACACCAGCGGCACGGAGATTCACTCCTGTGAAACTGTACTGCAAAGCCATCTCTTGTGTAATTCCCCCTGCACCGATTGTGCGATCCATGAATATCCTGTTGCGACTGAGTAGGCTTTCAAACTCCTTCATTACAACAGGAAAATCATTCAGAAACTTATTGATTTTATCCCAAGCCTTTGGAGAAAAATCTCTTTCGAAACCACCAATGCGACCAATGTTTGTTGTTAAGCGCGCCCCACAGATCTCTTCGTAGATTTCATAGATCATCTCGCGCTGTTGAAACATATACACGAAGCCAGTGAGTGCTCCGGTATCAACGCCAATAACTGCGTTGCAAACAATGTGATCGCTGATGCGAGCAAGCTCCATGATGATCACGCGCAAGTATTGAACACGCTTTGGAATTTCAACACCCAATAACTTTTCAACTGTCATGTGCCAACCGATGTTGTTGATTGGTGATGAGCAGTAATTGAGGCGGTCTGTTATGGGGGTAATCTGATTGTACGGTCTGCGTTCAGCAAGCTTTTCAAACGCTCTGTGAATGTAACCGATGGTTGGCGTTGCTTCAACAATCACTTCGCCATCCATTTTCAGCACGTTTTGGAAAATGCCGTGTGTAGCTGGATGCGTAGGTCCAAGATTGAGGTAAGAATATTGCTTTTCTTCCTCTACCGGTACTGGCGCTATTTCGTTCGCTTCAATCATCGTCCAAACATTAAATCGTTTTTATCCTCACGTGTCTGGTCTTCCAATGGATATTCTTTTCTCATCGGGAAGATGATCATATCGTCCACATTTAATATTCTCTTCAAGTTTGGATGTCCTTCGAAAATTACTCCGAAGAAATCGTAAGTCTCACGTTCCATCCAATTTGCTCCTGCAAAAACAGTAGTAAGCGTTTTTACTTCCGGCTTGTCAGCTGACAAAAACACTTTCAGTCTCAAACGCTGGTTCGTCACCATGTTGTGCAACTGATACATTACCGCGATCTGGTTTTGATCTGGATAATGTACTCCACAAAGTGTAGTTAAAAACTGAAACTTGGTGTCAGTGTGATGATACAAGTGCCCAATGATGTCGACAATCTTTTCTTTCTTAAGGATGATGGTCAAGAAATCTTTGACCATCCCGGCTTCTATGATTTCGTCTTCGAACTTTTCATTGATGACAGCTATGATTTTTTCTTGCGCAGCAGCTTCCATCATTCAATGCCGTATTTGTTTAACATGGCTTTATACTCGGCCGAATCTCTTCTGCGCAGCGATTCGTTTTCCACGAGATATTGGATCTTCATTACTCCATCGATAATCTGCTCTGGTCTTGGGGGGCAACCAGGTACGTAAACATCTACGGGAATTATTCTGTCAATTCCCTGTAGTACACTATAAGTATCAAAGATACCTCCGCTCGATGCGCACGCTCCTACTGACAATACCCAACGCGGCTCAGCCATCTGTTCGTAAACTTGCTTGAGCACGGGTCCCATCTTCTTGGCGATGGTTCCCATCACCATTAGCAAGTCTGCCTGGCGAGGAGAAAAGCTCAAACGCTCAGAACCAAAACGTGCTAAATCATAATGCGCACCCATGGTGGCCATGAATTCTATTCCGCAACAGGAGGTTGCAAAAGGCAAAGGCCAAATTGAATTCTTCCTTGCTAAGCCCACGACTTTATCAAGTCGGGTAGCGAAGAAGCCAGCACCTTCGATGCCTTCGGGTTTTTCACCCATTGCTATTTTATTTGCTACTTCTGCCATATTATTCTTCCCACTTCAGGGCGCCCTTCTTCAACAAATAGAAAAACCCAACAAGTAAAAATCCAATGAACAAAATCATTTCCACAAAGCCAGTCATTCCTAACTCCTTGAAGTTCACAGCCCATGGATACATGAAGATAACTTCTACATCAAACAACACAAACAAGATTGCAACTAGGAAGTATTTAATATTGAAAGGCAAGCGTGCGTTGCCTTGTGGTTCAATACCGCACTCAAAGGATTCCAGTTTAATTTTTGTTTTGCGGTGTGGGCCGAGCCAATGGGTAAGCAACATGGTTGTCCCTACAAAACCAAGGGCCACGATAAACATCAGACCAATAGGCAAATACTGTATGGAAGGATTGTTCATAAAGCTTTAAAAGCGGTCAAATTTCACTTATTTTCTCGATTAAATACAGTTTTCTCCGATAATTTTTAATTAAAGATGCTGATCTAAATCATGCAAAAGAAGAACTCACTTTTCTTACTTACAGTTCAATCGATTGAACTTATTTGAAACCAAAAACTTCTCTCTTACTGATTGATCAAAGTGTTGACATATCAATTACAAAACGATAACGCACATCACCTTTAATCATTCGTTCGTAAGCCGTGTTGATATCTTTCATCGCAATCACTTCCACATCTGAAGTGATATTTTTTTCTGCACAGTAGTCGAGCATCTCTTGAGTCTCTTGAATTCCGCCAATCAGCGAGCCAGCTAATGATCGTCTAGCTCCAATCAAACTAAAGGCGCTGACGGCCACTGGCTTTGGAGGGATTCCAACCACGACCATTGTTCCATTAGTTTTTAAGAGACTTAGCAGAGATCCATAATCATGTTGGGCAGATACAGTGTTAAGGATAAAGTCGAAACTCTTTTTTGACTTCTTCATCTGCGCTTCATCTTTGGTGACTATAAAGTGATGTGCTCCCAGTTTCTTGGCATCTTGTTCTTTCGAAGCCGATGTACTTAGCACTGTTACTTCAGCGCCAAAAGCAGCTGCAAACTTGACGCCCATATGACCAAGCCCACCCAAACCAACTATGCCCACATTTTGGCCTGGGCCTACTTTCCAGTGCTTCAAAGGTGAATAGGTAGTGATCCCCGCACATAACAAGGGTGCTGTTCCTTCAATTTTCAGTTTTTCGGATACACTTAATGTAAAACTCTCTTTTACAACAATGGCTTTTGAATAACCACCATAGGTTGGCGTCTTCATGTCCATCTCCACACTATTATATGTAGCAACGGAGTGAACTTCGCAAAACTGTTCAAGGCCATCTTTGCAGTTGGAACAGGTCTCGCAAGAATCTACCAAACATCCCACGGCAGCAAGGTCACCTGTCTTAAATTTTTTTACTCCGCCACCGACTTTAGCTACTCTGCCCACTATCTCATGACCAGGTACCATAGGAAAGATAGAACCTCCCCACTCATCTCGCACCTGGTGAATATCTGAGTGACAAACACCACAATAAATAATATCAATGAGAACATCATCTGGCCGTAACTCTCTTCTATCAAAACTGAAAGGCCCAAGAGGAGCCTTTGAGTTCATTGCCGCATAGCCCTTTACATTTATCATCTGTGTTTGATTTAATGCAATTTAATTCCAAGACCGATAGTACAATCAGGTGCTCCTTAATTTTATGCATTAAGAATGTTTACATTATTCTGGATCATAGTATTTAAGGTATTCCTGATTTTTTTGTAAGGATATCCTTACAAAAGGAATTAGCAAACATCGTTTTTGGCTTTTTTTGTGAGTTTTCTAATTATTTATTGATTGATCCGATGCCATGGCGCACGAGCCGGTCAACAATTTGAGTAGATTTATAATTTAAAAGAGTCTTGATTTTCATTAAATTAGGCTGTCTTTTTATATTTTAATCTTTAATCCATAGAATTTGAGAAAGGTTGGCTACTTACTCGTTCTGTTGACTTCCTTGTTTTATTCAAGGGCAACATACGCTCAAACGCTTCTGCGAGGGCAAATCATTAAGGCAGGATCAAGCGTCCTCGATCCCAATAATGATGGATTCGTCTCACAAACAAATGCAGGCTTCTCCACCACCACCAATTACTGGGTTCCAGAATTTGAAATTAAAATGTTTGGCGTTCCAATATTGGGTAGTGGAGACGTCACAGGCGACAATACCGGCAAATCATGTGGCATTACCGATTTAATACCTGACACTAAGGGGTTTTCCGTTTACGCTGTAAAGGATGCCGCTAATAATCTGATTTTCCGATTCAGGGTTGGTGATAATAACCCAAGTGTGGAAGCTTGGACTATCTTATTGGATACCGATGGGCTCTTCGGTGCAAATGATCCAAATGCAACTGCAGAGAACCCTGGATTTGAAGTAGATATATCTCTAATTAAAAATTCAAACTTCGGTGTCATTGTTTACAATATTGATGGGCTAAGCAATTGCTCAACCCCATTACTCACCTATTCATTGGATACCCACTTTCAAATCTCAGTTGCTGACGAAGCCAGTTGCGGAGACCCGGATTACTTCTATGACTTTTATGTGCCCGTTGCTGACTTGACCAGCGCCCTAGGTGTAAATTTAACCACAGGTGTTCGGATCGCAGCGGCCACCAACGTATCAGCAACGTGTGCGATGGGTGGAAATATTGCTGACATTTCGGGAGTAAATAACGATGACGCTGCCTATAAAAATTGTGACGCCTGCGCATTCTCTGCTCTTATTGGAGCGCAGTGTCCTACCGAGATTATAAATCTTTGCTCTACCTGCAGTGGGTTCAACAGTGTTCCAGTAAATGCACCTACAATCAATCAACCGGTTCGCGCTGGGCAAACGTCTGTATCAGGAACCTCCGATGATGGAATCTACATTGTGGTGCAAATATTTCCTGTAATTGTCGGCACTACAAATCAATGGTCTACAACCCCGCGAGAGGTACAGGCAGCCTATGCCACAGGAACAAATTGGATTGTTCAGTTAACAGGAGCTCTTCAGAATTATGATAAGATTGTTGCTACTGCACAGAAAGATCAAAACACTCCTCCATGCGGCCTTAATGGAGATAGCCAGTCCAGTACATCCGTAACCGTAGCCTTACCTAATGCTCCTCCAGTTGCCCAAGATCAAACGGTAAGTGTTGTTGAAGACACGCCTACTGCTATTAATTTGGTAGCCTCGGATCCTGATTCGGATCCACTAACCTACATCATTGGTAATGCACCTACTCATGGCACACTTTCGGGCTCAGGGTCTTCTGTAACGTATACCCCGACCGCCAATTATAATGGATCTGACTCGTTTACATTTAAGGTGAGCGATGGTATTTTTACTTCGAATACGGCTACAATAACAATAAATGTTACTCCGGTAAATGATCCACCGGTCGCCAATAGCCAGAGCGTTACAACGTTGGAAGACACTTCAGTAGGCATTACTTTAACCGGCAGTGACATTGAGGGAAGTCCTCTTACTTACATAGTAGTTACGCAACCCCAGCATGGATCACTGACTGGTTCAGGAGCAAGCCTTACCTATACTCCAGCCGCTAATTACAATGGTGTTGATAACTTCACATTTAAAGTCAATGACGGCACTGTTGACTCAAATAGTAACGCAACTGTTCTTATAACAGTCAACCCGGTTAACGATGCTCCTGTTGCTAATAATCAAGCCGTCCTGGTAATTGAAGATACTCCAACGCCAATTACTCTTTCTGCTAGTGATGCTGATGGAGATCCGATAACGTATATTGTTTTAACACAGCCGGCTCATGGAACACTTAGCGGCACAGCCCCTAACCTGACTTATACCCCTACACTAAACTACAATGGTGGTGATAGCTTTACATTCAAAGTAAATGATGGAACTGTTGATTCAAATACAGCCACTGTTACGATTACCGTTACGCCAGTAAACGATGCTCCAATTGCTAACAATCAAAGTGTAATTGTAACCGAAGATATAGCCAAAGCCATTACCCTCACGGCAACTGATGTGGATGCGAATGCACTTACCTATACCGTTGTTACTCCTCCTACACATGGCACACTGAGTGGCTCTGCTCCTAACCTAACGTATACTCCTGCGGCCAACTACAATGGCAGCGACAGTTTTACTTTCAAAGCCAATGATGGCACTGTCGATTCAAATATTGCGACCGTCTCTATCACCGTTACTCCAGTCAATGATGCGCCAGTAGCAAATGACCAGACTGTTAGCACACCCGAAGACACCCAGTTGGGCATAACCCTAACAGGAAGTGATGTGGATGGAAATACCCTCACCTATATCGTTGTTACTCCACCTACTCATGGTACACTGAGTGGCTCTGCTCCTAACCTAACTTATACTCCTGCCGCCAACTACAATGGCGGTGATAGTTTCACTTTCAAGGTCAATGATGGCACAACCGATTCAAATACAGCTACTGTAACAATCACTGTCACTCCGGTTAACGATGCTCCTGTTGCCAATGATCAAACGGTAACGGTAACAGAAGATATTGCCAAAGCCATTACGCTCACAGCAACCGATGTAGATGGGAATGCACTTACTTATACCGTTGTTTCTCCTCCCACTCATGGTACACTGAGTGGCTCTGCTCCTGGTCTGACGTATACTCCTGCTGCCAATTACAATGGCAACGACAGCTTTACTTTCAAAGCCAATGATGGAACAGTTGATTCAAATATTGCTACCGTTTCTATTACCGTTAGCCCAGTCAATGATGCTCCTGTTGCCGATGACCAAAGTGTTATCGTGGTAGAAGATGTGGCCAAAGCAATCACCCTTACAGGAAGTGATGTGGATGGAAATACCCTCGCCTATATCGTTGTTACTCCACCCACACATGGTACACTTAGTGGCTCTGCTCCAAACCTAACTTATACTCCTGCCGCCAACTACAATGGCGGTGATAGTTTCACTTTCAAGGTCAATGATGGCACAACCGATTCAAATATCGCTACTGTAACAATTACTGTCACTCCGGTTAACGATGTGCCCGTTGCCAATGATCAAACGGTAACTGTTACTGAAGATGTCGCCAAAGCCATTACGCTTACAGCAACCGATGTGGATGGGAACGCACTTACGTATACCGTTGTTTCTCCTCCCACTCATGGTACACTAAGTGGATCTGCTCCTGGCCTGACATATACTCCTGCCGCCAATTACAACGGCAATGACAGTTTCACTTTCAAAGCCAATGATGGAACAACCGATTCAAATATTGCTACCGTCTCTATTACCGTTAGCCCAGTCAATGATGCTCCGGTAGCTAATGACCAAACTGTCACCACAGTTGAAGACACGCAGGTACCTATCACGTTGACTGCAAGTGATCCTGAGGGTGACGTACTTACTTACATCATTGTAGTGCCACCTGCACACGGAACACTCAGCGGCTCCGCTCCCAACTTCACATATACACCAGATCCTAACTACAGCGGAAGCGACAGCTTTACTTTCAAGGCCAATGACGGATCAGCCGATTCAAACACTGCTACGGTTTCGATCACTATTACTCCGGTAAATGATATTCCTATTGCCAATAATCAAAGTGTTATCTATGATCTGAACACCCCTAAAGCTATTGTCCTGACCGGAAGCGATGCTGATGGCAATACATTAACCTACAGCATTGTAACCGGCCCTACACACGGTACACTGGATACCAATACAGGGCAAAATATCATTTACACACCCGGTGCAGGTTATAACGGAGCCGATCAATTCACTTTTAAAGTGAATGATGGAAGCGTAGATTCAAACATCGCTACTGTATTCCTTAACTTTAATACTGGAGCCAATAACGCACCTACCTCATTCAATCAATCAATTTCAACAAATCAGGATGTTCCAGTTTCATTTGTGATAATCGCCAGTGACCCTGACAACAATACGCTAACCTATATTGTTGGAACTCCTTCACATGGCACCCTTAGTGGCGCTGCACCAAATCTTACCTATACCCCTGCATTGAATTACACAGGTGGTGACAGCTTTACTTTCAAAGTGAATGATGGTATAATTGATTCAAATATTGCAACAGTGACGATTACTGTGCTCTCGGTTGACCATCCCCCGGTTGCTAATAGTCAAAGCATTTCGGTTACAGAAGACATTGCCAAACCAATTACCCTCACTGCCACTGATCAAGATGGAAACACGCTGATTTATTCAGTAGTTGCTCCTCCTATTCATGGTGTTTTGAGTGGATCCATTCCTAATCTCACCTATACACCTTCTGCAAATTACAATGGCAACGACAGTTTTACTTTCAAAGCAAATGACGGAAGTAATGATTCAAATATCGCTACCATTTCGATCACCATTACCCCGGTAAACGATGCGCCAACTACAACGGGTCAAACCATAATCATCGATGAAGATAATTCGGTTTCAGTGGTTCTTACAGGTAATGATGTTGATGGTGATCCACTCACTTACATTATTGTAACACCTCCTGCACACGGAACTTTAACAGGCACAGGCTCAACACTTACTTATACTCCTGCTGCAAATTACAATGGCAGCGACAGCTTTACTTTTCAAGTGAGTGACGGCACCGTTAATTCAAATATCTCCACGGTTAACATTACAATTAATCCTATTAACGATGTACCAACTGCGAACAATCAATCAGGTGCAAATAATCAGACCGTTACAACATTGGAGGATACCCCAGTTAGTATTGCCTTGACAGCAAGTGATGTTGATAACGATCCTCTCACGTTCGCCATTGTTACACCACCCGCACACGGCACACTCAGCGGCAGTGCACCAAATGTTACGTATACACCGGCTGCCGACTACACCGGAAGTGATGCCTTCACATTCAAAGTAAATGATGGGCAAGTTGACTCAAACATTGCAACGGTATCAATCAATGTTACCCCGGTCAATGATCCTCCGGTAGCAAACAACCAGAGCATTATTACACTAGAGGATACACAGGCTGCGATCACTTTAAGCGCGAGTGATGTAGATGGAAATGCACTTACTTATATCCTTGTTACCTCTCCTGCGCATGGCACGCTTAATGGTACAGCGCAAAGCTTCACTTACACACCTGCAGCCAATTATAGTGGCAGTGACAACTTCACTTTTAAAGTGAATGATGGCACTGTAGATTCAAATACAGCAACAGTAAGCATTACCGTTACATCTGTAGATGATTCTCCTATCGCGAATAGCCAAAGCCTGTCCACTGTTGAAGACACTTCCCTGGGAATGACATTAACAGGAAGCGACATTGATAGCAACAGTCTGACTTATAGTATTGTTAGTCCACCTGGTCATGGAACAATCACCGGTTCTTTGCCTAACATTACTTTTGTACCTACTGCGGATTATAGCGGTTCCGACAACTTTACTTTTAAAATAAATGATGGAAACTCAGACTCAAACATCGCCACAATATTTATTAGTATCACACCAGTTAATGATGCACCTGTAGCAAGTTCTCAAAACCTGGTTACCAACGAGGATACGCAACTGAACATTTTGCTAACCGGAACAGATGCAGACGCCAACGCCATTACGTTCAATGTTACTTCTCAGCCATCGCATGGAACATTAAGTGGCTCTGCTCCCAGCTTCACGTATACACCTGGTCTGAATTTCAATGGATCTGACAGTTTTACGTTTAGTGTGAATGACGGCTCACTGAATTCGAACACTGCTACAATCTCTATTCAAGTGAATGCAATTAATGATGCTCCTATAGCCAATGATCAAAGTATTGCCCTCGATGAAGATACTTCAGCTTCCATAATATTGACTGCCACAGATGTAGAAACCAATACGCTGACATACACACTTGTTACTCCTCCCACGAATGGCACATTGACCGGCTCACCACCTAATCTCATTTACAAACCCAATCTAAATTACTTTGGAATTGATGGTTTTACTTTCTACGTAAACGATGGAACTACTAATTCCAATACGGCAACAATTTCGATCACCATTAATCCGGTGAACGATGCCCCAACTAGCAGTGGACAAACCGCCACCGTAGATGAAGACAATTCCATTTCATTGGCGCTTACTGGTAATGATGTAGATGGAGATCCCCTTACTTACATTATTGTCACCCCTCCTGCTCATGGTGCCTTAACGGGCTCTGGAGCTAATCTTACTTACACTCCTGATCCAAACTATAATGGCAGCGATGGATTTTCTTTTGAAGTGAATGATGGTACTATAAACTCTAATGTATCTCCTATATCTATTGTTGTAAATCCGATTAATGATGTGCCTACCGCAAACAATCAGTCCGGTGCAAATAACCAGACTGTCACCACGCTGGAAGACACCCCCGTTAATATCATTTTAACAGCAACTGACGTAGATAATGATCCGCTCACTTATTCCATCTCATCACAGCCAACCAATGGTACACTTAGCGGCACTCCACCAAATGTGCTCTACACGCCAGATGCTAATTACAATGGAAGTGATAGTTTTACCTTCATGGCAAATGACGGACACTCAGATTCTAATATTGCTACCGTATCCATCAATGTTACTCCCGTCAATGATCCTCCAAGCGTATCTCCAATACCAATAATCTATACTTTAGAAGATAACAGACGCCTGGTATGCTTAAGTGTATCTGATGTGGATAGCCAGGTCATTACATTCACCTCTCCTGGCAACCTCTTGGGTGGAGGTAGTATGACAAAGGATGCTACTTTCGATTTTTGTTATGACTTTGACCCGGCAGCCAACTATAATGGCCGTTCTACTTGGACTATGGGCGCATGCGATGATGCCATCCCTACAGCTTGCGCTTCGATCAATGTAGAAATCAGAATTACACCTGTTAATGATCCACCAGTAGCGATTGATGATATCATTCCAAAGATCACTGCCCGGGCAGACACTACTATAGACGTACTTGCCAATGACCTGGTCATCGCAGCACCTGATAAAGAATTCTACGACATCTATGAAGCCGACTCTACTGATGTCTTGACAATCGATAAGGTTACCGCTTACAATGGAACAGCTACGATCACTAATAATGGAAAGACCATTCTTTACCAATCTGATTTTGATTTTGAGGGCGTTGACTCCATCCGTTATCGAATCCACGACTCCGGCAAATTGAAAGACTCAGCTTTAGTTGTGTTTGATGTTAGTTTGAGATTCCATATCTATCATGGTCTCTCGCCTAATGGCGATGGAAAGAACGACTATTGGCGTATCGATAAGATCGATGAATATCCGGGTAATACCGTTCGCATTTTTGACCGCTTCAATAATTTGGTCTTCGAGACTCATAATTATTCAAATGAGAAGAATAATTGGACAGGACAATCAAATCATGGATTAGCTACGGGTCTGTTACCGGAAGACACTTACTTCTACTCGGTTAATCTGGGTGGAGACAAAGGAACCTATTCAGGCTACGTGGTATTAAAACGTCATTAATAATGAAACGCATAGTTGGCATTACATTGATTATTGTTTCATTCTTGACAACAATATCTGAGGCGCAACAGGTTGCGACCTACTCACAATACATGTTTAATGGTTTAGCAATTAATCCTGCCTATGCAGGAAGCCATGACGCGTTGAGTGCTACTGCACTGAGTCGATTTCAAAACGTTGGGTTACAAGGGTCGCCATATACGCAAACGTTCTCCCTGCATTCGCCATTAATTAATAAGCGAGTTGCTTTAGGATTCCTCGTAGTCCATGATCGCATTTCTATATTCGATCAAACCGGCATCCACTTTTCTTATGCTTACAGACTTCCGGTATCCGCAAAGGGTACCTTGTCGATGGGCATCCAGGGAGGAGCTAGTTTTTATCGCGCAGATTATTCTCAACTTGATCTTTACAATCCGGGCGATGCAATCTTCCTCGACAAAACAGATATAAGACAAGTCCGCCCAAATGTGGGGGCTGGTTTGTACTATTATACGAAACTTGCCTACGTTGGACTCTCAATGCCTAATTTGGTGAATAATGCCTTTGACCGAGGGACTCAGTCAAGAACTATCCATCAAAATACACCTCTTATTCTTACGGGCGGATACGTTTTTACACTCCACAGAGTACTCAAATTCAAGCCGAATGCATTGCTTAAATTCCTTGACGAAAGACCGGTTGAATTTGATCTTAATGCAAACTTCCTTTTAGACGAGGTGCTTTGGGTTGGCATGTCTTATAAGTCATCTAATTCCATTGCACTGATGACACAGCTCCAACTGACAGATGAATTTCAATTTGGGTACTCTTACCAGGTATCCACCGGCCCAATCAATACGGTTGCCATCGGCTCGCACGAGTTAATGGTAAACTATCGATTCGTTTATAACAAAAAAGGACTTGTTAGCCCACGCTATTTCTAATCCATGAGAGCTCCTATTCTTATTCTGATTTTATTTTCCCTGACTTTAGAACAAAGCTTTAGTCAGAGCACGAACATCAAAACCCTTTTGCTGGATAACAAAACGAAGGCTGATCATTTGTTCTCACAAAAAGCGTATCGCAATGCTTTGGTTCTTTATCAACGGATGAATGACAAAAATCAATCCTCGCTTTACGCCAAGCAGCAGATCGCAGAATGTTATGTGAAGCTCAACGATTTATACTCTGCTCAAACCTGGTATCAGGCGCTGATGAAAGAACCAAATGTAACAGACGAAACAAAATTTAAGTATGCCCAGGTGCTCTATGTAACTCAACGTTACGATGAAGCGGTTGACGTATTAAAGAGTATCAATAAGAAGAAAATTGATAGTATGCGGATTGAGAGGCAAATCCATTTTCTGAAAAACATGGAACCCTACAAACACGATACTGCATTCTCTATTCGTGAAGCAAAAGCAATTAATACTCCTCATTCTGATTTCGGAGCCACCATTTATCGTGGCGATGTAGTGTTTGCATCGACACGAGATTATGATTTGTTTATCAAGCGCAAATCCATTTCCGCTCCCTCACCAGAAGAATCACTTACTCATTTGTATTGGGCCGATTTCTCTGAAGACGGAACTTATGGTGAAGTAAAATCTTTCAAAAAGGGAACATTAAAATCATACCACCATGATGGCCCTATTGCATTCTATGATAAAGGGCAAAAGGCAGCCATCACTTCAAATAACTTGCTAACTCAGAAATTACCTAAGACCAGTGCCGGATATACCAACCTCAAGCTATACCTCGCAGATGTGGGCACGCTTGGTACACTAAAAAACATTGTTCCGTTTCCTTACAATAGCGATGAATACTCTATTGGTCACGCCACCTTTACCAAAAATGGAGATCGAATTTATTTCTCTGCCAATTACCCCAACGGATATGGCGGCTCAGATATTTACTACTGCGATTTCGTAAACAACGAGTGGTCAATCATGATTAATGCAGGGCCAGCTATCAATACAGCCGGAGACGAACTCTATCCGTATTTAGAAAACGACAGTACTATTTTCTTTAGCTCAAATGGGCATGGTGGCTTTGGTGGATTAGATGCATTCACAGCAAAGCTGAAACACAGGAAATTTTTGGTAGTGAGGAACATCGGCACCCCTATCAACTCTTCGTACGATGATTTTTCAGTCGCAACCGATTCCACAGGACGAAATGGATTCTTCACTTCCAACAGATCTAGCGGAACAGGATCTGACGATATTTATTCTTTGAAAGCAAACTACATTTTCCTGGAAGGATATACCCGAGACATCGATAGCCTTAATAAAGTCATCCCCGGAACAACCATTGTATTGAAGGATGAGCAAGGAAAAATAGTTGACTCTGCCATCAGCAATGACCAGGGAATGTTCGAACTCAAATTGCCCTTTGATAAAGACCTCATCCTTTCTGCCGAGAAGCCCGGATTCACAGCAGTAACCGATATTGGTCTTTCCACGAAGGGTTTACCTTTTAGCATTGATAGTCTACTGGTGCCTCTAAAAAAACAGCGTACCATAATTGCTAAAGGAAAGATTTTTAGCAATGAAACACAGGCAATAATTCCTTCAGCAACAATGTTGTTCAAGGATCTAACTAATGGAACCGTGGACACACTTAAGTTAGATGATAACAGCGAATACACATTAAAAGTATTACCTGATCACAAGTATAGAATTGAGGCAACCAAGGATGGGTTCATTACCAACGGCTTTGACTTAAACACAAAAAACATTTCGAAGAACGAGTTGCTTAATGATATTGTCATTGAAGAAAAGTATGTAGACAAAGTAGTCACCTATTTTGATTATGATAAATATGATGTCAAGGCACAATGGAAGAAAGATCTAAGTAAAGTAGTTCGAACACTGAAGAAATATCCCGAAACAACCCTTCACATAGCTGCCCATGCAGATGCCCGAGGCACAAGTGAATACAACCAGGCCTTATCAAGCAAGCGTGCGAACGCAGTATTAGAGTATTTCCTTAGTCTTGGAATTGCTAGGCACCGTATCGAGGCTGTTGGTTTTGGCGAAGAGTTAATCTTAAACCGCTGTAGCGATGGCGTAACTTGTCCTGAGGAAGAGCACTCTAAAAACAGGCGGGCTGAAGTGAAAGTACAGCGGAAACAATAATTGTGGTATCCATAAAAACAAAAAAACCTTGCAGCTACTGTGAGGTTCGTTAATCGTTGTTAGCTATTCGTTTGGGCGGCCCCTCGTCCCGAAACTTCGGGGCTCAGGTCAGGCTGTCCATTACAAGTCCGTCCGCACACTTGCCTTTCTCACTTCGGGCTTTTCATTCCCATCCCTGCCGCAGTTTCTTCCATTATATCAAAAGAACACTGCATTTGATCATACTTTTTGTAACACTAATGCAAGGATCAATTCATTGCAAGCGATATGACGCCCTAAAACAAAACAAGATGGACAAAACGCCCATCCTGTTTTAATAAGTTCTAAACTCAGTTATCCAATTTTCTCTTGATAACCAGCCCTTTAAGTATTCATCATACTTTCTGTAACACTACCATTATCGATTAACGATTAACATAACAACTGCCATTCTGCCAATTATTCACAAATCAATAACCGCCAGCTGCCTGCTAGTCTGTCAATTTTTTTCATCTTTGCTGCCCGAAAAGGAAAATCTGTCCCTTTTAAGCATAATAAGCCAAGGTGGCACTGTTATCGCTGAGACGGAGACAGGTAATTCAGAAATCGTAAAAACTAAATTTCAATCAATTAATAACCATGGCGAAGATTAATTTCAAACCCAACGAAGACAGAGTGTTGGTAGAAGCAGCCGCAGCAGAAACAAAAACTGCGAGCGGGATTTTCATTCCTGACACTGCTAAAGAAAAACCACAGCAAGGCAAAGTGATTGCCATAGGCGATGGCCTTAAGGACAAGCCTGTAACTGTAAAAGTGGGCGACAAAATCCTTTACGGCAAATATTCTGGCACTGAGATCATGATCGATGGCAAAGAGTATTTGATCATGCGTAACTCCGATATCTTCGGAACGATCTAATTCACATTTTTTTTATTAATCTAAAAGCAATACAACAATGGCTAAAGAAATTACATTCGATACCACCGCCCGCGACAAAATAAAGAAGGGTGTTGATAAGTTGGCAAATGCGGTAAAAGTTACTCTTGGTCCTAAAGGCCGTAACGTTATCCTCGATAAAAAATTTGGCGCTCCTACCGTAACTAAAGACGGTGTGTCTGTAGCTAAAGAAATCGACTTAAAAGATCCAATCGAAAACATGGGCGCTCAGCTTGTGAAGGAAGTTGCTTCTAAAACTGCTGATGCTGCCGGTGATGGTACTACTACCGCTACTGTACTTACGCAGGCAATCTATGCACACGGTATTAAGAACGTGGCTGCAGGTGCTAACCCAATGGATCTTAAGCGTGGAATCGACAAGGCGGTTATCGCAGTTGTTGAGAACCTTAAGAAACAATCGAAGAACATTAAAGGCTCACAAGAGATCACTCAGGTAGCTACTATCTCATCTAACAACGATACTGAAATCGGTAAGATGATTGCTACTGCCATGGACAAAGTTGGCAAAGACGGTGTGATCACTGTGGAAGAAGCTAAAGGAACTGAGACTGAAGTGAAGACTGTAGAAGGTATGCAGTTCGATCGCGGTTACCTCTCTCCTTACTTCGTTACAAACACAGAGAAGATGGAAGCTGACTTAGATAGTCCTTACATCCTTATCTATGACAAGAAAATCTCCTCAATGAAGGAATTGCTTCCTATCCTTGAAGCATCTGCACAAACAGGCAAGCCTTTGTTGATCATCGCTGAAGAAATTGAAGGTGAAGCTTTGGCTACTTTGGTTGTAAACAAAATCCGTGGCGCTCTGAGAGTAGCTGCTGTTAAAGCTCCTGGCTTTGGCGATCGCAGAAAAGCAATGTTGGAAGACATCGCTATCCTTACCGGTGGCAAAGTGATCTCTGAAGAAACAGGCATGAAACTCGAAGATGCAAAAATCGAGTACCTAGGCCGCGCAGAGAAAATCAACATCGACAAAGACAATACAACAATCGTAAATGGTGCTGGTAAAAAATCAGAGATCACTGGTCGCGTAGCCCAGATCAAAGCTCAGATCGATACTACTACATCTGACTACGACAAAGAAAAATTACAAGAGCGTTTGGCTAAAATTTCTGGTGGCGTAGCTATCCTTTACATTGGTGCTGCTACTGAAGTAGAAATGAAAGAAAAGAAAGACCGAGTTGACGATGCATTGCACGCAACACGTGCTGCCGTTCAGGAAGGTATCATCCCTGGTGGTGGTGTAGCTTACATCCGCGCAATCGAAGCGTTGAAAGACGTGAAGACCGACAACGAAGATCAGGCAACTGGTGTAAACATCGTTCGCCTTGCGTTGGAGTCACCACTCCGTACCATTGCTGAGAATGCTGGTCAAGAAGGTTCTGTTATCGTGAACAAAGTTCGTGATGGCAAGAAAGACTTCGGATACAATGCAAGTGAAAACAAATTCGAAAATTTCTTTGATGCAGGTATCATCGATCCTACAAAAGTAGCTCGTCTTGCTCTTGAAAATGCAGCTTCTATCGCAGGCCTTTTGTTGACTACCGAAGCGGTGGTTAGCGAAATTGCTGAAGAGAAAGAAATGCCTGCAATGCCTCCAGGTGGTGGCATGGGCGGTATGATGTAATTCTGAAATTGAACTATTAATAAAGGCCCTGAGTGATCAGGGCCTTTTTGCTGATAACAAACTAATCACCCTCAAAATGAAAAAGATTCTTACCCTACTAGCACTGATTGTTACTTTGCCTTCCCTGCATGCGCAAAAGCTAGATCTTAAGCTTAATCTTCAAAAAGGAAGTACTTACTACCAAACAATGACGTCCATAACTGTCATTAACCAGACCTTGGGCGATAAAAAGATTGACGTCAAAGTAAATGTGGAGGGCAAGATGTCGTACAAAGTGAATGAAGCCAAAAACAACCAATATAATCTGGATGTAAAATACGAGAGGCTATCAATGAAGATGTACTTACCCAATAACATAACAATGGAGTTTTCATCTGAGACGAAAGAAACAAGCGACCAGATGTCTGCCATGTTTTCAAAGATCATGGGTGCGCTCACCCAAACTCCTTTCCAAGTGGAGATGAGCAATAAAGGGAAAATAATTTCGATCAAGAACGTTGACGTCATCTTTGACAACATGTTTAATAGCTTTCCCGACCTGAGTCCAGAGCAAAAAGCACAAATCAAATCTCAGATTGGTCAGTCTTTCGGGCCTGATCAATTCAAGTCTAATTTTGAAATGATGATGGCGATATTCCCCGAAAAGCTAGTAGCAACAGGTGACAAATGGAAGGTGGAATCAACTTCAAGCTCTCAAATGTCTTTGAAAACTTCAGGTGAATTCCAATTGCTAAGTCAGAGTGGAGAACTAAGCACGATTAAAGGTATCTCTCAGGTTACTGTCGCTGACAAAGACGCCTTTATGAATGCGAATGGAATAGAAATGAAATTCGACATGACGGGTGAACAAACTATGGAGTTGAAGTTAAATAAGCGCACTGGCTGGTTGGAGGAAGGCAAACTTTCGCAGTCGCTGAAAGGAAAGGCGATTACTAAAGATACACCTCAAACCCCGGGCGGCATGAGCATCCCTATGACTATAGAGACTACCATGAATGTTACGGGGAAATAATCAACGACTCTTTAGTCTCCGGTCATTCAAAATAGCCAGGCGACCGGTAAGATTTATTTAAGTAAAGGCTTCATGGAAACATGAGGCCTTTTCTTTATTTTCGTGTATATAACTTTGTACCTCGTACTTTTTAATTCGTAATTTTTAATTCATGGTTCTTCACAAACAGTTTCAGGATTTCGTTTTGTTTCTATACACCCACATGGCATTGTGCGATGGTTCTATGCATGAGAATGAACAGCTGGTGATACTCGACAAAATGGCTAAGATTTTCCCGGCTGAACCGGACCCCAAAAAGAAATTGAATGATGCTGTAGCTGAATACAAATCCATTGACCCGGCATTGGTCAACACCATCGTACGCGACTCTTTCAAATTCTTTGATCAAGTTAAGTTTGCTCAGAAATACAAAATATACACCGACATGTATGATGTAGTCAATGCCGATGGACGTGTCGAAGAATCCGAAAGAAAAGCCCTCAATACCCTTCGCGAGATTATTGATATGAATGCAGACATGAGACACGAATGATTCCAACCCTGGCTGCTTAACATGGTGTCTAACTGTTTAAACAATCTCAAATGAAATCTTTTCTCACAGTTTTAGTTATTTGTACTTCGCTAATCTCCTGTCATTACAATGACTCCAATCCTTCTCCCGGAAATGCCTTCGTTGGAAAGTGGGAATGGACGTCAACTTCAGGAGGGTGGCAGCCAAATTCCACTCCGTCAAGTACAGGATATAGTATGACTTTAGTTCTAACAAGAGATTACAATTACACCACCTACAAAGATGCCTCTATCGTAAGCCAGGGAAAATTCAGAACTCAAAAAAGTCAATCCGGCATTGATTTTATGATCTTCGATAATGGTTCAGAATTGAAGTTATCTCAACCTTCTGCCAATCTACTTTTGCTTGGTGATGATACAGCCGATGGCCTTTTATACCATTACCAGCGAGCTAAGACCTTTTAAGCTACCTTTTGTAACGCTCATAACTAACTCAAAATCAGGGTAAAAGACCATCTATCCTGAAAATCCCGTTAATCCGGTTCGAAATTCTGTTAATCCTGATAGAAATTATTAGTTTAGTGCCCAAACCCTTATTCTATAACATTATGGTATTCGATTTGGACATGATCAAAAAGTTGTATGCTGCAATTCCTGGCCGCATAGCAAAGGCAAGAAAAGTGGTGAACAAACCACTTACGCTTTCCGAAAAGATATTGTACTCGCATCTTCACTCCGACCAGAAGCTTGAAAACTTTGGTCGAGGTAAATCCTATGTAGATTTTGCTCCCGACCGTGTGGCGATGCAAGATGCTACAGCGCAAATGGCATTACTTCAATTCATGTCGGCAAATCGCGCTAAAGTCGCAGTGCCTTCAACAGTGCATTGCGATCACCTGATCGTAGCTAAAGTTGGCGCTAAAGACGACTTAGTGAATGCCAACTCCGAAAGCAAAGAAGTATTTGATTTCCTTTCTTCCGTTTCAACTAAATACGGTCTGGGTTTCTGGAAACCAGGTGCAGGTATTATTCACCAGGTAGTGCTTGAGAACTATGCATTCCCTGGAGGAATGATGATCGGTACTGATTCACACACAGTGAATGCCGGTGGTTTGGGCATGGTTGCTATTGGTGTAGGTGGTGCAGATGCTGTTGATGTAATGAGCGGCATGGCGTGGGAATTGAAGATGCCCAAACTGATTGGCGTAAAGCTGACAGGTAAACTGAATGGCTGGACTTCAGCTAAAGATGTGATCTTGAAAGTAGCAGGTATACTTACAGTGAAAGGTGGAACGGGTGCTATCGTAGAATACTTTGGAGAAGGTGCAATCAATATGAGCTGTACTGGCAAAGGCACCATCTGTAACATGGGTGCTGAGATTGGTGCGACTACTTCAACATTTGGTTACGACAATTCAATGGAGCGTTACCTCATTGCTACAGGTCGTGCAGAGGTAGCTAAGATGGCCAATAAGATCAAAGAACATTTGACTGGAGATCCTGAAGTTTATAAAAACCCTGAAGCCTATTTTGATCAAGTAATAGAAATCAACCTCTCAGACTTGGAGCCACATTTGAACGGCCCTTTCACCCCAGACTTGGCTACTCCTATTTCTAAGATGAAAGAAGAAGCTGCTAAGAATGGCTGGCCTTTGAAAGTGGAAGTAGGTTTGATTGGTTCATGTACCAATTCCTCTTACGAAGACATCGCTCGTGCTGCAAGCTTAGCTAAGCAAGTAGCTGATAAAGGCTTGAAGACGAAAGCAATGTTCACCATCACTCCCGGCTCAGAAACAGTGCGCTACACTATTGAGCGCGATGGATTCATTGAGACATTCAATAAAATCGGAGCTAAAGTTTTTGCGAACGCATGTGGACCATGTATTGGTATGTGGGCACGTGTAGGAGCTGAGCGTAAAGAGAAAAATACAATCGTTCACTCTTTTAATAGAAACTTTCAATCTCGTAATGATGGAAACCCTAATACTTATGCTTTTGTAGGATCACCTGAATTGGTAACTGCTATTGCAATCGCAGGAGATTTAGGTTTCAACCCGATGACGGATACATTGGTAAACGAACAGGGTCAGACTGTAAGACTCGAACCACCTACAGGAGACGAACTTCCTAAAAAAGGATTTGATGTAAAAGATCCTGGTTACCTCGCTCCTGCTAAAGACGGAAGCAAAGTAGAAGTAAAAGTTGATCCGGGTTCTGACCGTTTACAATTGCTTGAGCCGTTCAAAGCATGGGAAGGAAAAGACTTGACCCGTTTGCGTTTGTTGATCAAAGCCAAAGGAAAGTGTACTACTGACCATATTTCGATGGCAGGTAAATGGTTAAAGTACCGCGGCCATTTGGATAACATTTCTAACAACTTATTGATTGGCGCCACCAACTTCTTCAACGAAGCAATCAACAGCGTACGCAACGGGCTCTCAGGCCAATACGATGAAGTACCTCGTGTACAACGCGCCTACAAAGCAGCTGGAATTGGTTCAATTGTAGTGGGAGATGAAAACTACGGAGAAGGTTCATCACGCGAACATGCAGCCATGGAGCCACGCCATTTAGGTGTTCGTGCAATCCTTGTAAAATCATTTGCACGTATTCACGAAACCAATTTGAAGAAGCAAGGCATGCTGGCATTAACCTTTGCCGACAAAGCTGACTACGACAAAATCCGTGAAGACGATATTTTCGATATCACCGGCTTAATGACCTTTGCTCCCGAAAAACAATTGACCATTGTGATTCACCATAGCGATGGCAAGATTGAAAAGATACAAGTGAACCACACGTACAATAAAAACCAAATTGAGTGGTTCAAGGCAGGTAGCGCATTGAATGCAATGGGTAAGTCGAAACCTAAGACAGCAGTAAGTGCAAAGCCTAAAGCTAAACCTGCGGCAAAGAAAGCGCCTACTAAGAAAGCCGTGAAAAAATCTAAGCCTGCTGCAAATAAGAAAGTTGTTAAGAAACCAGCACCTAAGAAAAAGGTAGCCAAGAAGGTGGTGAAAAAATCCGCGAAGAAGGCTGCTAAGAAAGTGGTGAAAAAAGCAGCTAAGAAGAAAGGAAAGAGATAAGATAAGATAACTTAAGCTATAGCTTGAAGGGCCTCCAGTGATGGAGGCCTTTTTTATTACATAGATTCAAAATGGAAGATTAAACCAAAATAAGATCTATGTAACTATATGATTATTAAATCATAACAAAAATGATATACTCCTAAAGGAGTACATATTTAGGTGTAAGCGCTTACCATCATTTTGAAGAATTTAACTTGAAAAATAGTTGTCTTTTTGCGCAATGATAAGTTCTGTTTTATCATGAACAAAGCTGACATATTAAATGAAAGGTTATTCTACTTCTCAATCCCCTCAAATCCAAATGAAACAAGCATACCTTATAAGCAGGAAATTTATTTCTGTACTAATCACAATACTCTCGCTATCCATCGGTGCTGGGGCTCAAATTAGCCCTACTGTTTCAATTACTTCTTCATCAACGGGAACTTACGGAGGGACAATCAATTTGACAACTAACGCTGGAGGATCAACCGGTGTCGTTACTTATATTGTTGCTAATGGAACGGGTAATGCATCACTGAATGGTAGCGTTCTTTCACTCACAGGTGCAGGGAGCGTTACAGTTACAGCCAATATTGCCGGAGATGCCAATTACAATGCAGCTTCGACATCTCAAATAATTACTATCAATAAAGCCACTCCCGTCATTACTACTTCCCCCTCCTCAAGCCTCTGGGGGTATTTCCCTAATCTAATAACCGACAAGGGAGGTTCTACAGGAGCAGTCACTTATTCTGTTGTAAATGGAACAGGTAGTGCCAGCATCATAAGCAATTGGGGGGTTCCCGCGATTAGTGCAGGACAGCCTGGTACAGTAACCCTTACAACCAATGTTGCAAGTGATCTGAATTATAATGCAGCATCACTTTCTCAAATCTTTACCATTTACAAGAGAGATCAATCAATCTCTTTTACTTCAACCTCAACTGGAGCATTTGGAGGAACTATCAACTTAAGCGTAAATAAACAAAGTGAGGGCGCCACAACTTACACAGTTGTAAATGGAACGGGCTCTGCAACAATAATAAATGGAAGCACACTTTCCCTTACTGGTATAGGAACCGTAACAGTTACAGCCAATGTTGCTGCTGGCGTCTATTACAATGCTGGAACAGCAACTCAAACAGTAACCATCGGTAAGGCGGCACCCGTTGTATCCATTACTTCTGCTTCAACAGGAACTTATGGTGGAACTATCAATTTGACTGCAGCTACCGGAGGCTCTACAGGTGCCGTCACTTATTCCGTTACCAATGCCACAGGTAGTGGAGCCGTGATTGGTAATACGCTTTCGCTTACAGGTGCAGGAACTGTTACAGTCACAGCAACTGTTGCCGCTGACGCAAATTATACCGCAGCCTCTGCAACCCAAACAATTACCATCAACAAAGCCAACCCTCTTATTGCTATCACTTCACCTTCATTCGGAACATTTGGAGGAACAATCAACCTGACCACAGCGACAGGCGGTTCTACAGGTGCTATCACTTATTCTGTTGCCAATGGAACAGGAAGTGCATCAGTATCAGGTTCTACACTCTCTTTAATAAGCGCGGGAACCGTAACAATTACCGGCAACGTTGCTGCGGATGCAAATTATAATGCAGCCTCTGCAAGTCAAACTGGTACCATCAGTACTAAACTCTATCCCGTTGTATCATTCACTTCATCATCGAGTGGAACTTATGGAAGTACAATAGCCCTTTCCGTTAACACGGGAGGTTCAACCGGGGTTGTAACCTACACGGTTGCCAATGGAACGGGCAGCGCTGCGGTGAATGGCAACACTCTTTCTCTTACTGGTGTAGGGACCGTTACAGTTACATCCAATATTGCCGGAGATACCAATTACAATGCAGCTTCGACATCGCAAACAATTACTATCAATAAGGCCAATCCAGTGGTTACTATTACCTCTACTTCGTCAGGCACTTATGGTGGAGTGATAAACTTGACTACAACCAACGGAGGCTCAACAGGTGCGGTGACTTATACCATTACCAACAGCACGGGCAGCGCTACAGTGAATGGCAACACTCTTTCCCTCACGGGTGCCGGGACTGTAACAGTTACAGCCAATATTGGCGGAGATGCTAGCTATAATGCCGGATCAGCAACACAGACAATAACCATCAATAAAGCCAATCCTGTAGTTACCATTACTTCTGCCTCAACAGGAATATTTGGTGGAGTCATCAATCTCTCCACAACCACTGGAGGTTCAACTGGTGTTGTGACTTACACAGTTACCAACGGTACTGGTAGCGCAGTCGTAATTGGCAACACTCTTTCGCTTACAGGTGCAGGAACTGTTACAGTCACAGCTAGTATTACAGCCAATACCAACTACAATGCGGGAACAGCAACCCAAACAGTGACGATCAACAGAGCTACCCCAACTGTATCAATCACTTCTGCTTCATCCGGGACTTATGGAGGAACTATAAACCTAACTGTTAACACTGGAGGTTCCACAGGAACCGTAACTTATTCTGTTGCCACTGGAACGGGCAGCGCAACAGTAAGCGGAAGTACACTAACACTTAGTGGCGCAGGAACTGTTACAGTTACTGCCTCGGTTGCAGCGGATGCGAACTACAATGCCCGAACAGCGACCCAAACTGTAACGATTAACAAAGCTACCCCAACTGTATCGATCACATCTGCTTCCTTCGGGACTTATGGAGGAACTATAAACCTAACTGTTAACACTGGCAGTTCAACAGGAGCCGTAACTTATTCTGTTGCTAATGGAACTGGTAGTGCGACAGTGAGTGGCGGTGCACTCACACTTACCGGTGCTGGTACCGTAATGGTTACAGCTAATGTTGCAGCAGATGCCAACTACAATGCGGGAACAGCGACCCAAACTGTAACGATCAACAAAGCTACCCCAACTGTATCGATCACCTCTGTTTCATTCGGGACTTATGGAGGAACTATAAACCTAACTATCAACACAGGTGGCTCAACAGGTGCAGTAACTTATTCTGTCGCCAATGGAACTGGTAGCGCAACGGTATCGGGTTCAACACTATCATTAATAACTCCAGGAACAGTCACTATTACTTCCAATTTTGCAGCCGATGCCAATTACAACACAGCTTCATCTTCTCAAACTATTAATATTAGTAGTAAACTCTATCCCGTCATTTCTATTACTTCAGCTTCATCGGGAACCTATGGTGGAACTATAAGCCTAACTATTAGTACAGGAGGCTCAACGGGCGCAGTGACCTATACCGTTGCCAACGGCACTGGTAGCGCAGCGGTAAGTGGAAATACACTCACACTTAGTGGTGCAGGAACTGTTACAGTCACCGCCTCGGTTGCAGCGGATGCCAACTACAATGCCGGAACAGCAACGCAAATTGTAACTATCAACAAAGCCAATCCAATTATCTCTACGGTTCCTTCCGCTGATTTCGTTGGTGGCATTGACAATATTTCAACAAACAAGGGTGGTTCAACAGGAGCTGTTTCTTATTCAGTGGTGAACGGAACAGGTATCGCAGCATTGGGAATCAATTGGGGAACCGCGGCTCTATGGTTAAATCAGGCAGGTACCGTAACCCTTACAACCAATGTGGCAGCCGATGCAAATTATAATACGACAACCACCTCCCAGGTTTTCACCATTTACAAAATAAATCCATTCGCATTTTTCAATTCTGCCTCCACAGGAGTTGTTGGAGGAACGATCAACTTAGCAGCATATGGAGGAGGAACTAGTAATGGATATGGCCCTGGTAATGATACTGGTTCCGTTACTTACTCAGTCGTTAACGGCACGGGTAGTGCAGCATTATCAGGTTCGACACTTTCTTTGACAAGTCCCGGAACGGTCACCGTCACGGCTAACGTTGCAGCTGATGTTAATTACAATGCCGGAACAGTGACCCAAATTGTGACGATCAACAAAGCTACCCCAACTGTATCGATCACTTCTGCTTCATTCGGGACTTATGGAGGAACTATAAACCTAACTACTAGCAAAGGCGGCTCAACCGGAGTCGTAACTTATTCTGTTGTCAATGGAACCGGCACAGCAATCGTAAGTGGCAGCACGCTTACGCTCACGGGCGCAGGAACTGTTACAGTCACTGCCTCGGTTGCAGCGGATGCCAACTACAATGCCGGAACTGCAACACAAACTGTAACAATTATTAAAGCGAACCCCGTGGTGTCGATTACTTCGGCTTCTAGTGGAACCTACGGAGGAACCATCAATCTTACAGCAAGTACGGGCGGCTCGACAGGAGCAGTTACGTACACCGTTGCCAACGGAACAGGTAGTGCTACCGTGAGTGGGAATGTTCTTTCGCTCAGTGGTGCAGGAACGGTAACAGTTACCGCTACCATTGCAGCCGATGCGAACTACAATTCAGCTACATCAACACAAACAGTAACGATCAATAAAGCGAATCCGGTGGTGTCGATTACTTCAGCTTCGACAGGAACCTACGGAGGAACCATCAATCTTACAGCAAGTACAGGTGGCTCGACAGGAGCAGTTACCTACACCGTTGCCAACGGAACAGGTAGTACTACCGTGAGTGGGAATGTTCTTTCGCTCAGTGGTGCAGGAACTGTAACAGTTACTGCTTCTGTTGCAGCCGATGTGAATTACAATGCAGCAGCGGCAACACAAACAGTAACAATTAATAAAGCTAACCAGACTATAACCTTCCCTGCCTTGCCAAATATGTGTGCCGGAACTTCAAGAAGTCTTAATGTAACATCTAGTTCAGGACTTCCTATTTCCTACGCAAGCTCGAACACCAGCATAGCAACTATTTCTGGCAATACATTGAATGCTGTAGCCGCGGGTAGTGTCACGATCACTGCAAGCCAAGGAGGAAATGCTAATTATAATGCAGCAACAAGTGTGAGTCAACCGT
>CBRFFM010000011.1:0-191118 GCA_967789005.1 uncultured bacterium
GGACCAAGTATGAAAGAATTTATTCGCACAGCTTGCAGGGGTCATAGAAATCGTTGCCATCCTTCACGCAGCGTTGGTTTATTTATGTAAATTGTCTAGCACAATATGCTCGAACCTCTAATGAATAAGGTCAATTACAAAGAAGTAATGATATGCTCCGATCAACCTCAGACCTGCAACATCTGCGGAGCAAGAACAGAAATCATTCTTGATCTTTCGCATACTAGAAATGAAACGCAAGTGCATCTGTGCCTAAATGCTAGGTGTAATAACAGATTTGTTGTTGAAGCTGATAATGACTTATTTGAAGTAGCGCAATGACAATCCGAGCATAGATGCTGAATTATTACTTCAAAGATTCAATCAAATCCTTTCTTCAAAAAAGCTCCGAAGAAATTATCGGGGCAATAACAATTGCAAACCAATTTGATTCAACTCTATTTCAAAATAAATCTTGGGAACAACAGATTCCGATATTAAAGAATGCACTGCAAGGTTATGATGGAGTTATTTTCTTTGAATTCTCAATCCCGAGAATGGGGAAGAGAATTGATTCGTTAATAATAATCGACAACGTTGTCTTCATTGTCGAGTTCAAGGTCGGTGAAAGTAAATATCTTAATTCTCAGATTGACCAAGTCTGGGATTACGCGCTTGACTTAAAGAACTTTCATAAACCAAGTCATAATATTGTTCTCGCTCCAATATTAGTTTCTACTGAGGCTAAAAAATCATTCCTTGAAATCTCGGTTACGTCTCACAACGATAAATTAATACTGCCGATTAAATCATCTAAGGAAGACCTAGCTGAGGCGATCAAGGGAACACTTCAGTTCTTCAAAGGCAACGATGTTATTAATGTTGACGAATATACGAAAGGCAGTTACTCTCCAACTCCTACTATTATAGAAGCAGCGGTTTCGCTTTATAACAATCATTCTGTCGATGCAATTACTAGAAGTGATGCTGAAGCTAAGAACTTAACACAAACCACATCGGCCATTTCTGATTTAATTGCTTCCGCTAAATCCAGAAGTAAAAAAGTGATTTGCTTTGTTACTGGCGTTCCAGGTGCAGGTAAAACTCTTGTTGGATTAAAGGTCGCAACTTCCCATTTAGATAAAGAGAAAGGACATTCAAGCGTTTATTTATCTGGCAATGCTCCATTAGTCGCAATTCTCCAAGAAGCCTTGGCTAGGGACAATGTTGCTAGGGAAAAATCACTCGGGAATAAGATAACTAAGATTAGCGCAAAGCATGCCGTCAAATCCTTTATTCAAATAATACATCACTATAGAGATGCTTATTTAATTAATCCAGAAGCTCCATACGATCACGTGGCCATCTTTGATGAAGCACAAAGAGCGTGGAATAAAGAACAGACTGTCAAGTTCATGAGGCAGAAAAAGAATCAACCAGATTTTGATCATTCCGAACCGGAGTTTCTAATCTCCTGCCTTGATCGACATAAAGACTGGGCTGTAGTTATTTGTTTAGTCGGAGGAGGGCAGGAGATCAATACTGGTGAAGCTGGAATTTCAGAATGGTTAGATTCAATCCATAATCAGTTTTCAGAATGGGAAGTTTACATTTCGCCAAACCTTACTGATAGCGAGTATTCAGCAGTTGATTCAATCAAACGCTTACGAAACAAAACTGTCGTAAATTTTAATGAGGACTTACACTTAGCTGTTTCAATGCGCTCCTTTCGAGCTGAAAATGTTTCTCTGTTCATTAAAAACATTTTAGACCTAGACGCTAACAAGGCGAAAGGAACCTTTAAAAATATCTCTAACAACTATCCGATAGTCTTAACCAGAGATTTAGCGAAAGCAAAAACATGGTTAAAAGAAAAAGCAAGAGGAAGCGAGCGTTATGGAATGGTAGTTTCATCGCAAGCACAGAGACTAAAACCTTATGCAATTGATGTCAAGTCACCAATGAATCCGGTCCATTGGTTTTTGGACGGAAAATCTGATGTTCGATCTTCATATTATCTAGAAGATGTTGCTACGGAATTTCATGTGCAAGGTCTTGAGCTTGATTGGTCTTGTGTTGTTTGGGATGGTGATCTTAGATATTCAGAAAGTGAATGGAAAACTTTTGCGTTCAAAGGAAGCAAATGGCAAAACATTCACAGTATCGAGAGAAAGAAGTATTTAATAAATGCCTATCGTGTTCTTCTCACAAGGGCGAGACAAGGAATGGTGATAGTTGTTCCAGAAGGTAGTAATCAAGATCATACTCGCAAGTCTGAGTATTATGATTCCACTTTTGATTATTTAAAAGATTTAGGTGTAGTCGTCATTTAACAAGGTTCCAATGAAAAATTTAAATAATAACATCAAATTCAATTACCTCTATCGCGATGGAGGCAACTATAAAGTTTGGGGTTACGAAGTTTTTTCTAATCCAGAGTCTCTTGAACTATGTGTTGTTGAAGAGAAAATTCGGGAATCATTAATTGATGGGGAGTTCTTTGATCCTGAGTATTGGAAGGTAAAACGTTTGAAACATGATGACTGGATTCCTGAACTGGATCACACATGGAATGAATATTATTCCATTGAGTTTACGGATGAAAGCCCAACAATAAGTTTTTCAATCACAGAGCTCTTAAACGTGATTGCCAAGATTCCTAGATATCAGAGTAACAAGGCTAGTTGAAGTTGTCCTTCTCTTTTTTGTTGCGGTGTCGCCTGCCCCGCAACCATCCAACACTACACAGTTTATTTACTTCATTAGCATTCTGAACTTAATTCGCGATTTCGAATTGCGAATTATTAGGCTTCCCCGAAAACTGGATACGATACTTAACGAGCGTAAGAATTGACTATTTTGCGGCCAATAAGTTTAGTAATGCCAATAGACATTGAAAATTTATGGGTGTTCAGAATGGTTCCGATTCAAAGCCTTGAGAAGGATTTGAGGCAGGGCTTATTTGCTAAAAATAATGCTCCCGCTGATCCTTCTAGGACAGTCATTGGCAATACCGAAATTATCAGTGGAGAGATCTCGCCCGGTCAAGTGCTATCCGGATACGGTGGTGAATGATTATGTTCCCTTTTATTTTTCAGTACGAACTCCAATGCTGTACAATATTCATACAGGTATGGGAGTGCCTCAAAGACATCAGAGGGAAATAGTGTACCTGTGTTGTCGCGTCACAGAATTAGCTACAGACAAATTTCAATGGTGTTTCACGAATGCGAATGCAGCCGAAAAAATTACAAAGTTTTATAGTGACTTGAAACACTTGGATAAGTTGGATTGGAAGTCAATAAAGACCACAGACTTTAGATTAAATAACGCGGATGGTGATGAAGATCGAATAAGGAAGAAACATGCTGAATTTCTGGTGAAGGATAAAGTTCCACCTAAGAAAATAGGCGTAATAGCGGTTTTAAATGCAACTGTAAAAGAAGAAGTTGAATCTATCGTTTCTACGTGTAAATTAGCAGTTGAAGTAAAGGTGAAATCAGATTTTTATTTCGTCTAATGGAATTTATAAAGGGCAATTTATTATCAGCACCCACTCAAGCACTGGTGAATACTGTCAATACTGTTGGTGTTATGGGTAAAGGAATAGCTCTGCAATTCAAGGAACGATTCCCCCAGAATCGCCTCATGTACGAACGCGCTTGCAAAGCCGGTGAAATGAAAATCGGGAGAATGCTCGCAGTACGCGAGAATACAACCGAGGGAGAGAAGATCATTATCAATTTTCCAACGAAGACAGAGTGGTTTAAGAAATCACAATACAGTTACATTGAGGAGGGACTGAAAGATTTGGTGAGAGTTATCAAAGAATTTAACATCTCAAGCATAGCTATCCCTCCATTGGGTTGTGGTAACGGAGGACTTCAATGGGATAAAGTGAAAAAGATGATTGAGAATTATTTGGGAAATATGTCTGATGTTAAAATTCTCATTTATGAACCAAATGATGCAGTAAAAGAAATTCTGCAAAAGGAAGAGTTAAAGAAAGAGATACATTTAACGCCTGGCAGAGCAATGATTCTTTATGCACTCTTCAAATATGAAAGATTTGGAGAGCCAGCAACGGTTTTTGCAGCAAATAAGCTCGCATACTTTCTGCAAGAGAGTGGTGAGAATTTAAAACTGAAATTTGAGCAACACACTTACGGCCCATATGCGCAAGCTATTGACAAAGTCTTGTATGCAATGAACGGGAAATACTTAACAGGTTTAGAACAAATGTCGGCCGGCCCTTTTGAACCTCTTCAACTAAACAGGGATCGTTATCAAGAAGTTGTCGACTATATCAATAACGAATTGTCTAAGGAACAAAGAGACAGACTTGATAATTTATTCAAGGCAATTGATGGGTTTGAATCGACATTGTCTTTGGAAGTTCTTTCATCCACACACTTTGCTAAAAAGAAGCATCCGGAGTTGACCAAAGATCAATTGATTGAAAAAGTACAATGGACAGAAAGGAAAAGATATAAGATTTCTCCTGATTATGTCACAATCGCATACGATCATCTAAAAGAGTACGGCAGCTTTTTGCATTTTGCAGTGTAAGGTTATCTCTAATTGAAGTTGTCCTTCTCTTTTGTTGTTGCGGTGTCACCTGACAAAATCTTACTTTTGGATTCTAAGACCGAAAGCCACTATGATCCAAAGGTGTTGGCAAGTACTCCTTGTTGTTCTCTTTTACATTGGAGGCACATCCGTCTATTCCCAAAGCTACGAGGTGGATACCACCAGCATCAGAAGTGTTGTCACCCAGTGGAACGAGGCACACAATCAAATCGATGAAGATAGCTTCGATGAACTGTATGCACCTACTGTACTTTTTTATACCAATGATCTGGCTAAGAAAGTCTGCATCGAAAAAAAACTTTCTCTTCTTAACAAACGCCCATCTAACCAGCGCATCGTTAGCGACCTCCATCTTACATTCTATGAAGAAGGCATTATTTACTGCGGCTTTACCAAAGAGGTGTCAACAGGAAAGGATAAGAAAAGCTATCCTTCTTATCTGCTATTGAAAAGATTTGAAGATCAGTACCTCATCACGGGTGAAAGCGATCTTATTACTGATCGGGACCTGAAATTCCGTCTTTCTCTCGGACCTCAAATTCATATTTCAGAATTGTCATCGGTCTCACTACCGAAGCGGCCATCACCTTATTGGAAGGTGGTTCTGCCTCTTTTGTTACTAGTGGCAGGAGTAGCGATTTATTTTGTCAGGAGGAGGTCAGCCAGAACATCTGGCTCTAGCAAATTTTCACCGGAAGCCGAAAGCCTCAATGTAACCTACAAGGATAATGTGAACATGGAAAGACCATCCACCGAGCAGATAAATCGCACCAATGAAAAGTTGCCAGTGGAACGAGAAGAGCCTCGTGATATTGAATTGGAGAAAGGCCACGACTTTGAGCAATTTGTTGTTTATCGATTTAGGCTGAAGAGTGCTGTATTCAAATGGATGGATGCCACCAGTGACAAAGGCGTGCAAGGCCATTACCCCGCGTCAAACCAAAACCCGGATCTGCAATACGAATTTCGCCTGGATGGTAAGTCCTATCCATTTTCCGTTGAGTGTAAATTTCGTTCGATGACTTCGGGGTCAATCTTGCTCACAAAAGATGGTCAGATTGAACGCTACAAGAAATTTAAAATTGAAAAAGGAATGGACGTTTTCATTGTACTCGGGCTGGGCGGAACTCCAAAGAAGCCGGCAGAATTATTTGTGATTCCAATATCGGATGTAAAGCAGAGAATGGATAGGGAAACTCTCCAGCCGTATGAAGCACATCCAACGTTCTACTATAACGTTGAAGAACGGAGATTGTACTAAGCCTCTCCCCGCGCTTTCCATCAACCTCACAACTTATTCCATTCACACGGTCAAATCAGTTCTCCGAACTTCAAAGCGACACCGTGCATTATGTCCCCCTCCGGAGGGGGATTAAGGGGGAGGAGCACGTGCGCAGATTTCACTCTCGCCCAGATCTCCTCACTTCGGATTGGCCAAACCAAGAACACATTCAAAGAAGGAACTGTGATCACGATTGTGATCTTTTTATACTACTTTCATTACTAAATATTAACTCAATTTTTTAAAGCGCATGAGCGAAGTAAAATTATTCGAAGCCAAGAAAGTACGAACCCATTGGGATGAAGAAACCGAGCAATGGTATTTCTCTGTTCAGGATGTAGTGGAAGTTCTAACCGATAGTGCAGATATAAAGCAGTATATAAAAAAGCTTAGAGCCCGTGACCCCCAACTGTTCACCAACTGGGGTACAATTTGTACCCTGGTTGAAATGACAGCAGCAGATGGAAAGAAACGTAAAATTCAAGCTGCTAATACACAAGGGCTTTTAAGGATCATCCAGTCTATACCGTCACCCAAGGCAGAACCTTTCAAGCAATGGTTGGCCCAAGTGGGTTATGAAAGAATTGAGGAAACGGAAGATCCGGAATTGAGTTTTGACAGAGCCATGGAAACCTATCTCGCCAAAGGTTATAGCAAGGCGTGGATAAATCAAAGACTAAAAAGCATTGAAGTAAGAAAAGAACTCACAGATGAATGGGAGAAACGCGGAGTTAAAAGAGGAATGGACTTTGCCGTACTCACCGACATCATCACCAAAGCATGGAGCGGAAAGTCGGTGAGACAATACAAAACCCATAAGAAACTTAAAAAAGAAAATCTTAGAGATCACATGACCAACCTGGAATTGGTTTTGAACATGCTTGCAGAAGCTACTACTTCAGAGATTTCGAAAGAAAAGAAACCAAAGACCCTAGATGAAAGCAAAGTGATTGCCAAGCAGGGTGGAACTATAGCCGGAAATACACGAAAAGAAATAGAAGCCAAAACGGGGAAGAAGGTGATAAGCAAGTTGAATGCAAAACAAATAATCGAAGGCAAACCAAAGAGGAAACTAAAATAGATTTCTTCTCTGATCGTTGCCAATGTGCTCTTTACACCGATTTTTTTCAGGCCGTATTGATGAACACCTAACACCGAAGACGACCGTTGGGTGACCTATCCTTTCAGTAACTTCTTAAGATCAGGATGGGATTGAGAAGTGAAGAAACTCGGTTACACTGAAGCTAGTTTGTATAAATTATTGATCGTTGGTTGTTGTTGAAGAAACAATGTTTACAAGCTTCGATTGTAATTCGACACCAACTGTTGCACATTTTCCCAGGTGTATTGTTTAGACACTATCTTTTCGACCAAATCCGGACTGTCGGCAAAAAACTCTGAGGCTTTTGAAATAAAAAAAAGGACATTATTGCGCGTAGCAATCAGCCTGGCTAATTGCTTTCCTTCACGTAAGCAATAGTAGTACAAAGCTTCGGCTTTGTCTGAACCATCATCTTGCGGCAAAATAGTTTCGTATACAAATAAAGTGACTACTCCTTTTTCTAATTGTTTCAACCACATGTAGCTACTGCCATCCTTACTTTTATCGACAAGCAAGTAATGATATTCATTCATTTTATGTCCTGCGTTGGTTTTAAGCCAAACGGTTTTGATGCTCGCTGCAGGAATCTCTTCAGGCGGTGCTTCCATCCAACCTTTAAAGAGAATTACATCACCGAGATTCGACTCGATGAAACCCTCTCTTGATTTGCCGTTATTAAATGTCAAAGAGCCGGGGTAGTATTTTGCGTAAGAATTAAAGGCAACCATTAAAAGAGCAATAATCGCAATCTGCTTCATTCTTGTTTTTGTTTGATTATCATCTGTAGTTTTGTCTTTGACAACAAGTCATTCAATTCTCAAGCCATGAGTAAAAGTGTGACAAAAATAACTCTTTTTTGAGGCAAAATCGATGATTGACCTTACAACTGTACCGATACGGGAATTTTTTCTGGAATAGGCTTTCTCAAGGCAGTCCTTTTTCGATGAGCTTGCACGCTTCGGTTGACCTTATCCCTTCAGTAACTTCTTAAGATCAGGATGCGATTGAGAAGTGAGAAACTCCGTTACACTGAACTCGGCCAGTTCGTGCAAGTAAAATGGATCTTCCTTAATAATTTCATCCAGCACTTCTCGCGATGGAGCAAGCGCCAAAATAACACCGCCTGTTCTCGGCACTTTTCTGCCCGAAGCCACAAATACATTTTGCTTATAATACTTCTGCAAATATTTTACATGTTCAGTCATGTGAGCATCAAGCTGCTCAAGCGGAACAATGTAATGGAGGTCAATGATGAACATACTTATATAGGAAACGTGTTTTCAAATTTAGTAAAGCTTTTTTGTCAAGCATCTGAAAAATTTGTGACTCGAAATAGTGACACTGTGATGAAGTGAGCGCTCACTCGCGAGTACCTAATCCTGAGCGACCAAATGAAAAGCATCCTTAAAAGCAACGCAAAAAGGTGAAAGAGCACCATCGTCACCACTCCACAAAGAGCGAAGGATCCCCAACCAGTCAGAGGATCCTTCGCTTGGTACTGATGTTTCATGAAAACTCAGTCCCGGTCTAAACCTTATTTTATACCGACCACTCGTGCTCCTATTCGCTCAGGATTACTCTCTTGTTTGGTTTCTCTCCTCACAGCGTTTGTCTCGGGGACTCCTGTGCTTTGGCCTCTGTCATCGTTGTGGTTTTTCACCAACTGCGCCTCCGTTGAGGTAACGGTTAGGGATCGGCTGCGCGCCTTCCAATTTCCGATCCGGAATCGGACAATTACCTTTAAACAGTTACCTTTGCGGCCATTATGAAAAGAATAGTCGCTGCCCGGAAGCTGTTGGGCGTAGAAGGAGAAGCAACCCTGCAGGAAATGAAGACCGTTTACCGGACCTTCATGAAGGAATGGCACCCGGATAAGATCCAGGATAATCCGGTAGCCAAAGAGCAAGCAGAAGAAAAAAGCAAATCATTTATTGAAGCCTATCACTTGCTGGTGAGCGTGGCACCCGAAACGCGCGAGCTGCAGCGGGAGCAATATGAACAGACCATGAGCACCTCGCGTCTCATCGACTTTCAGTACAAAGGCACTACGCTAGCAATCAATTTTTCAGACGGCAGCAGCTACGAGTACTTAGGATTGCCGCGGAGCGTGTACAACAACCTGCTGAATTCAAGCACCCCTGATCGGTTTGCCCGCAGGCATATTTACCACAGTTATGTTTATCGTCAGGCAAGCAAAGCGATGGCGGTTGAGGCAATGGTATAGAATTCGGGCTACAAACCCGGGTTCATAAGACTTTTGAGATTCAACATTGGGGTATTCCGGTTATAGTTCTTCCAATGGCCTGTCAGCCGCATGCTTATTTCTGATATTCAATTTTGGTGATACGCCAAACAAACTGCGCTGTTGGTGTTTTCACAATGGCTTCATCGCCCTCTTCTTTATTCAGCAGCGCGTGCGCCATGGGAGAGTCCATAGAGATGTAATCGGTTGCCCCAATAAGTTCTTCACCACCCACGATGCGCAAGCGTTTTTTCATGCCTTTGTCTCCCGATAGCGATCGGGATTCAATTTCCACCCAGGCGCCAAACATCACTTTGCCTTCCTGGAAGGGTGAATAGTTCACCACCTTCAGGTCATCGATGCATTTGCGCAAATAAAGTACGCGCTTGTCAATTTCTCTCAGGCGTTTTTTATTGTAATGATAGTCTGCGTTTTCAGAACGATCGCCAAGGCTTGCAGCCCAGGTAACCTTTTGTGTAGTGTCTGGCCTCTCCACTCGCCACAGATGATCCAACTCAGCTTTTAACTTTTCTAAACCTTCAGGGGTAATCAGCAGTGTTTTCATATTACTTAATAGAGTTCATTAGCAGCATGTGTTTGCTTTCGGGTGCAAGGGAAATGAAAATCGTCAAATTATCAAAAGAAACTTGAAACGTAATTGTTAGTGAAAGAACACCAAACAACGGCCAAGACATGTCTTCGTCCATGGGGATACTGGCGCACATCCACTCGCGCGTGGTGTTGGAGTCACTATTCTTCATTGGCTTTTCTGTGTGGATATACAGAACTTGGTAGCATATTTTTAATTTACTTCGCCATGTCTTACATCAAACTAAAAGAGAATCTGCCAGGAATAGTTGGGCTGATTTATTACAAACGTTCCACCGGTAAGGCGCTGTGCCATTTTACCCAGGCTGGGCTTCGCGGCCCCTCTCCACTCTCTGTTACAGAGCGCGAACTGATTGCCACCTATGTGTCGTCATTGAATGAATGCAATTTCTGCGTGAACATCCACGGGGCGGTTGTCAGTGAACTGGCCAAAGACGATGGGAATACGGTTTCCTGTGCTATCAACAATACAGAGACGTCAGGGATTTCCGCCAAGATGAGGGCACTGCTGAACATCGCTGGTAAAGTGCAAAAAAGTGGCCGGTCGGTCACTGAGCATGATATTCAGGAAGCCCGTGAACAAGGAGCCTCTGATGAGGACATACATGACACGGTTTATATCGCTGCCTCCTTTTGCTTTTTCAATCGGTATGTCGATGGCCTGGGCACCGTGCCAATGAAGTCAGCAAAAGACTACATTGAACCGGCCCGCTCGTTGTTGAAGTTCGGATACTCGTACCCCAACTTTATCGGACGGTATTTCATGAAGAAAATGTTTAGAAAGAAAATGGAAGATCATACTTGATGGAAGGTGTGGAATGAGTGTATCGTTAATCTTCTAATTTTATACACCAAACCTCATCCATGAAAAGCCTCTTGTTATCACTCTCAATTATTATCCTACTTTCCTGCAGCTCCCAAAACAAAGACGACACTCTCTCTGCAGACAGCACCGCTACAGTAGTTTCAGTCACTCCTGCAGCCGAAGCACTTGAAACCACAAACTCGTCAACACCCGTGAACGGACTATCCGGTACCGACACGGTATTTAATTTTCTCGCACGGAAAAAAATAGTACGAGGCGAGTTTGGCGATGTAAGGAACAGTAATCAAATCACATCAAGGGTGAGATACAGGGCTTGGTCATCATTTTGTCGATGAGGTCCTCCATAATTCATCTCTTTACAACCTCCACTCTTCGGTTAAGGGCTCTGTCCTCCTCCGTATCGTTTATTGTAACAGGGCAAATGGGTCCAACTCCTTCACTGATCATTCGCGTGGCTGAAATTTTATAAAGAGAGATCAACTGATTCTTAACTGATTCGCTTCTGTTTTTTGATAGCTTTAGGTTCATCGCATAATCACCAACATTATCCGTGTGCCCCACAATATAGACGTTGACTTCTGGGTTTTGCTGAAGGTAGGTTGCCAGTGAACGTATCGCTTTTTCTGATTCAGGCTTGATATCGGATTTTCCAGTATCGAAAAAAATTCCGTACAATGAAATTTTTCCCTGAGAATCCATGCTTCCTTTAATATCACCAGCGCTGACTTCTTGTTTCATCGGGTTTACTTCTATGGAGATGATGCCGTAATTATCAAGGTCTGTGCTGTTTGTGTTAGCATTCACATAAATCCAGACTTCTTTACCCTTATAGGTAGTTTTAAAGACAGACCCATCTGATTCTCTTATGACTTCTCCGCCAACGGCTTTGATTGCGTTGACATGATTCTGCAGAATTTGAAGACCAGAAACTGTGCGAAGGTTATCTTCTTTTTTATGAAACCAGACTTCGCGGTAGGTGCCTTCTTTTTTTGTTGCGCCTGCACCTCTGTCAATCACAAATTCATAGGAGGAGAACTCAGCATACTTGCAATAATCGGTCATAACGAAACCATCGAACGGTGTAAAAAGAGGGAGACTTTTTTCGAGGCAACCTGAATCATCCTTTTGGGCAAATGAGAGGATAGCACCACCACTCATGACAACAAATAGAAGTATTTTTCTCATAATGATTGTTTGTCTTGACGTAACAGAAGTTGTAGGTAGTCCTATTTCTTCAAATTAAATATGATGCTCGTCATGAAAACGGGAATTCCCTGTCAAGCATGCACATGCAGGCGAATATTTTATTTTGACAGAATGCATGATTTCCTTGACGAAAGGAAGTTGTTGGGCAGGCATGGCGTGATGAAAATTTCCTAATTTGAGTGTATGAATCGCTTCTGGAGGTACAAATTTGATCACCTCATTTTTTGGACTGCAACGGTCGCGTTCCACATGTACACCCGAATCGATATGATCAAGGCGGCTGGCGTTGATCAGTTCGCACTTGAAATTATTATCCGGAACGCGCTGCTGGCGATATTGATTTACTTCAATTGGCATGTCCTTGTTCCAGCGTATGCCCAGCAACGGAAAATTATTGCCTACCTCTTTTTCGTATTCGTTTCCCTCGTCATATATGCGCTGATGAAAAATGTGCACGATGTTTATCTGAATGGTTATGTATTGGGTGGTGAACACAAAAGCTCCTTGTTTTACAATGCTTATTATAATTTCTCAATTGGCTTATTCTACCTTGCCTTCTATGTTGCCCTTCAGCTAAGTAAGGAGTGGTATTTTCAACGAGAGTTGATCAGGAAAATGGAAGTTGAAAAATTGAGTACCGAATTGGAATACCTAAAAGCGCAGATCAACCCTCACTTTGTGTTCAACTCGATCAACACTATTTATTTTCAGATTGATAAACAAAATAGTGCTGCACGTGAATCTTTGTCGGCATTTTCTGAAATGCTTCGCTATCAACTGTATGAATGCAATGGAAAGGAAATTGAAATCGAAAAAGAAATTGTGTATTTAAGAAATTACGTTGCATTACAACGGATGCGCAAAGATGAAAACTACACCATTTCGTTTGAAGTAGAAGAAAATGTGAATGCCGTTGCGATTTCGCCCTTGTTGTTCATTCCCTTTGTTGAAAATGCTTTTAAGCATGTATCGCATCATTCACAAAACGAAGTGCGGATAAAGCTTAGTAAGCAAGACGATGCCGTCAAGCTTTCGGTTTTCAACACAAAAGAAAACAAAACGATTGCGAGTGATTATAAGGGCATAGGATTGAGGAATGTAAAACGCAGACTGGAATTGCTGTACAAAAATCGACACGAATTAATGATCGATGATAGAGCAGACAGTTACGAGGTTCATCTTACACTTTGGATTCAAGGAAGCATCGACACGACAAAATTTCAAAGTATCAACGCGTGAAACTAAACTGCCTCATTATCGATGACGAACCCTTTGCTCGCAAAGGCTTGGAAGAATATGTTCTGGAAATTGAGTTTCTCCATTGTGTTGCTGCGTGCGAAGATGCGTTGAAGGCTGCCTCTTATTTGAATGAGCAAAAGATCGATCTGATTTACCTGGACATCCAAATGCCTAAAGTGAGCGGTATAGAGTTTCTTAAGACTTTGAAAAATCCGCCCCTCACCATTTTTACAACTGCCTATTCAAATTATGCCCTCGAAGGTTATGCTCTTGATGTGATTGATTACCTGATGAAACCGATCACCTTTCAGCGATTTCTGAAAGCCTCTCAGAAGGCATTGGAATTCTTTCAATTGAAAAGCCGCGCTGAAAATAGCAGTGCGCCTGCGGTTGATTATTTTTTTGTTCGCTGCGACCGCAAGTTTGAAAAAGTCTTTTTTCGCGATGTTTCATATGTTGAAGCGATGCAGAACTATGTGGTGATTCATGTTGCTGATCGGAAACTGATCACTTACATGACGTTGACTAGCATTGAAAATCAATTGCCAAAAGATCAATTTTTAAAAGTTCATAAATCTTTCTTGATTTCCATTTCCCATGTGAAGGCCATCGAAGGTGATGAGGTACTATTGGAGCAGGCGCGTATTCCTATAAGCAGAAGTCTGAAGGAACAGGTAATTCAGCAAATCTTGGGTAATAGTCTTTTCAAGAGATAAGTCAGTGATCGGAGTTAAGTACTCAAGCATTTGGCTCGCACTTTTGAAAGACTTTGCGACTTCAAGGCTTGAGTACTCAAGTATATCAATGCTATTTGGAGGCAGTAGCTACTTTGTCGCTGATTATCAGGTAGGCGATTTGTTGTCCTTCCTGAAAATCATTTGATGAATAATACAGCTTCATTGTATTGCTTCCTTTTGGCTTCAATGCAATGATGTCTTTCACCTGGCACGACATTGATTCTGAATAGCCTGTAGATGCTCCTTCATAATGCCAGTCTTTGAGCACTCTGTTATGGTCGTCTTTTAGTGTAAGCACTCTGCCGCTTACTGTTCTTCCACATTCGTTGTATTTCACAGTAAGCTGGTTATACTTTCCCGATACGTCCAGCGTCAATTTCTGAGCATCTGATTTGAAATTGATATGTTGTTCGAGTACAAGTTTACTGTCCAGATAAATCTGAACGCTGTGTGCACCAGGCATATTTGAAAACGAAAACAGAGTGGCACACAAGGCAACACCCACCAGGATGTTAGCCCGGGAAAAGGAAATGATTTTTTTCATACTTTTTAATTTTAATGGTTTGAGACTTTGTTTAATGTCATTCGAAGGAACGCATAAAAACAGGGCGTGTGCGTTAAGTCTGATCATCTGCCGGGATTACTTGACGAATGGCGTGATGGATGAGTATGTAGCTTGCACACGCCAAGTGCAAAGACATCGGTAGCGGAGGACATTATCAACCAAACGTGTCATCAATTTCGCGGCACATCCTCTCACCTTACCTCCGAACCACACTACTCATCACTTTTAAGTTGGCGCTGTACTATGTCCCTCTCTCAAGTGGGTTAAGGGGGAGGTGCACGCGCGCAGATTTCACTCTCTCACTCATAATTCTCAATTCAGATCAACAGTATTTACGAATAACGATTTGATTTACCTCCCACCTCTGCCGCCATAATTTGTATGATGAATGCCACCGGCAATGTCAGCAGTACCACGATATGAAACTGTAAAAATTGAAATGTTACTTCCCCCTCTGGCGCCAGCACCAACAGAATTGTTCACTCCGGTGACGCCACCATAAATAGTGTTGGCAACTGTTGTTGTTGCATTGCCATTGATACCTGGCCAATAATCTACGTCTGCATCACCGGCACTGTTGAGTGCTCCGTTGCCGGTCAATCCGGTAAAACTTCGCCCCGCTGCATTATCGGTAGTAACACATTGTTCCGCAACATTGCCAGACATCTCCATGATTCCATAGTAAGACGACCCAGCCGTAATTCGGTTTGAAGTTGATGTTGCAAAAAGTCCACCACGGTAAGGGCTCTGGTTGCCAAAGTTGGTATTTCCATAAATGGCATTTCCTAGTGTTGTGCTGGCGGTTGTTACCCCCTCACTCGTTGTGCCAAGAGAGGTGAACGTATATCCTGTTATAGCATAGATATTGGCATTGCCCCAAGGATACTCCGATGCTACTGCAGTGATATTACCGCGGCAGGCCTTTTCATATTCAAGTTCGGTGATCGGTCGCAATCCTGCCCAATCAAGATAGGCACTGAGATCCATCCACGTAAGAAAATTGCAAGCAATCCATTCTCCATCGGCTGTTTCGTCTGTAACATTATTTGCATTGGCATCGCAGCCATATACGGCTGGGGTAGTAGTAGCAACTCCTGCAGTTTTTGTTTCGAGCCAATTTCTGTTGTTACCGCTGGTAGTAAGAGCACCTGTGCCGACTGCAGAACTTGGCGCATTGGCGGTTCGTTTCAACTGCTGTGTATAAGTCAGCGTATTTAGAAAATCGCGATAAGCTCCTTGTGTGATTTCATACTTCATGCAATAAAAAGAACTGTAGCCAACCGGATAATTGGTGGCCAGTGTTCCATTGGTGCCAAGTACATCATTCAAATTTCCACTGGCGATTCCCATAGTAACTGTTGACGCATTGCCGGTTACAGTGTAAGGATTTCCGCTTACTCCATCGCGGTAATACGAAGTTGAAGAACCATCGCCTGCCTGGAAACTGGCCTGAGGTACATTCACCATCTCGATTGCAAACACGCGGATGTTATAACTGCCAACTAGCGTAACTACACCCATCTGAACAACAATGGAATTATTTCCACTACCATCAGTATTGCGATAAATGAATGCACCAACGTTATCTGCGGTAGGGCTAATGGCATATCCCGATGGAACAGAATTATTTGTGCCGGTCAGATTCAGGTGATTCCAAGCGCCCGTGATGGGATCTTGATATTTTACAAATACCCAGGCAGCATCATAATTGGAAGGCGCAACGGTAGTGTACCAACTATTATCCCAGCTTAGCGTGAATTGTACTTGCGTAACCGAGCCGGTGACTACTGTACTAAGTGCAGAAATGGTAATGTTGTTTGCATTTGATTTCTCTTTGGCAAACAATAAGATTAAAAGAACAATCACGAGCCTTGCTGACTTTGTAATTCTAGCTCTTGTTTTCATGTGGGGTTTGGTTTGTTTGGGGGTTATTTTTGAACAATTATTTTTACTGTCTCCAGGATTTGATTTCCGCAATGAATGCGGAGGAAATACACGCCTGGCGAAAGCTCATTCACATCTAAAATGTAGCTTTCATCAAGCTTCATACTTTTCACGACACTGCCTTGGTTATCAAGAATCGATATTAAATAATCAGAACAATTCGCTCCTTGAATTTGTATGTGGAGTTGCTCTGAGACTGGATTGGGAAAAATGCTGATGGTTAAAGTCCCTTTTATTTCAAGCGCGATCACCGCAGAGTAACTGAAGCGCCCATCGATATCTACTTGCTTTAACTTGTAATAGAAAATAGTTTTTTCTTTAGAATAAAATCTTGCTTTGGTGTCGAGTAAACTGTAATGGCGCGGGGCTGAACTCGTGCCCGCTCCGGTTACTGATCCAATGGTCTCAAAATGTTCTCCGTCTGATGAGCGAAGTATTTCAAAATACCAATTGTTCAATTCACTTGCTGTTGACCATGTTAACATCACATGCTCATCCATTTGCTTTCCACTGAAAGAGATTAAAGTGATGGGCAATGCTTCAATCGATATCCCATTAATTTGAATACTGTTATCTCCCTTGCCAACACCTCCGTTATAGATGCTCACGCCTAGCATCTGTGAAGTAGCATTCGACTTAGTGTCTCCTTTTCCTACGCCCCCAACGTAAATATTAGCTCCTAGCTTCTGAGCTGAGGCTTGTGAGCTATAGTCTCCTTTACCATTGCCTCCGCCATAGATGCTCGTTCCCAATTTTTGTGTAGCAGCTAATAAACTGTAATCTCCTTTACCACTACCTCCGTTGTAGATGCTAGCTCCAAGTTTTTGCGATGAGACTTGAATACTATAATCTCCCTTTCCACTACCTCCGTTGTACAAGCTTGCACCTAGTTTCTGTGAAGAGACTTGCATACTGTAATCACCTTTGCCATTACCTCCATTGTAAATGCTCGTTCCCAGTTTCTGTGTATTCGCTTGCAGGCTATAATAGCCATCACTGTTTCCTCCAGTGAATTGTGCATTAGCGCTTATGACTAACAACAGAAAAAGAAAGCCCAGTAGTATTCTTAGGTTCATAGATATACTACCAAGAAAATAATTTGTTCATCATCTTAGGCAGGTTTGGTTGATGATGTAAAATTGAGATAAGGACAGTTTGCCCACAATCCCATGATGATGTGACGATTTAAAGCCGTTTAAAAAACAGTATTTCTCTTTCATTTTTTTTCAAAATTATCTCGAACTGAAGAAGGAAAATAGAGCCTCCTTCCTTGTGTGAATCTTTGATGATGGGACTATTACAGACATCTTCAATAAAGTACGTTTCCAGCTTCGTGCGGACCGCAGCCTTTATGTTTGTGAAGCTTTGTAGTATGCTGTTTTTACCCGTCTCGCTTGTGCTTTTTCGGCTCAAGGTTTAAAGGCATTGATGCTTCACCAGTTTTAGGCTTTATGACGATTGTCTTTACCGCGGCCAGGATGGAGCGGCATGTTTGAGCCTGAAATGGCATGTGTGTGAGGTGGCGAGTAGCGACAGCCCGATCAGCCGCCCAAATCACATCCTAAAAACCTTCTGGCGATGGAGAAGGAATGTTACCTAAAATCATTTCCAAAAGAAGTGACATTTTATTAGATTGATTTACACAAACAAACATCAAACCTAAACCCTAAAATTTATGGAGTTAAAACGATTACTTTCTTTCGTTACTACTGTTGGCTTAATGGTTATGCTTTCATGTGAGACTGACAACTCAGTCACGCAAAATCAAATTTCAGATGCTACGCTCTTTAAAATCAGCAGCCTGGGATTTGGTACTCAAGGTGTGTATCGTGCTGATGGCGGATACATTGTGGAAGGTGATATTTTTCTGAGCGAGCGAGACCTCAGCTCGGTACCAACTTCTCCGCGATTGATCATTGCTCAAGCGGAACAGTATAACACTTTTAATTTGGTGACGAGTATTCCTCGAGTAATAACGGTAAGCAGTAGTGGCAATGTGCCCGCTTCTGTTTCCAGCGCCATTGATGGTGCAATTGCAAGATACAATGCGGAAAACTTAGGTCTTACTTTTCAGCGTGTGTCAAGTAGTGGCGACATCAATGTGAAGATTGTGAATGGAGGATCTTACATTGCCTCTTCAGGTTTCCCCAGCAGCGGTGGTGACCCGTACGGTGAAGTGAAGTTCAACAAGAAGTATGCTGGTTATAGTTCAGGTTTTCTAACTACAGTATTGGCCCATGAAATGGGCCACTGCATTGGCTTCCGTCATACCGATTATATGAACCGCAGCTATAGCTGTGGCACTGGTGGAAACGAAGGCCAAGAAACCACCGGTGTTGGTGCAGTGCATATTCCAGGCACACCCACAGGTCCGGATTCAGGTTCGTGGATGCTTGCGTGTTTAAGTAGCACAACCAATCGTCCGTTTAATTCAAATGATAGAGTAGCGCTTAATTATTTGTATTGAGTAAGAAAGATTTTGTGAGAGTAAAAACCTCGGAGCAATCTGAGGTTTTTTTATTTCTAGTTAGGCAGATATTGTCATTAAAATGATTACAAGAAGGCTTTATAGTTTAATTGACATTAACGATTAACGAATTTCGAATAACAATCAACAGATAACGAAGAGGAGTTTTTAGAATAAATAATATCTTTAATATCAGACCGAATGTTTAATAGAAAATAAAATTTATGAAAGACGTAATGCTAGTTATTCATTTTATTGGCTTGACTATGGCGCTCGGAGCTGGATTCGCCAATTTCTTTCTTGGCGTGGCCGCATCCAAACTTGAACCTGCGGAGCGAGGCAAGTTCATGTCGAATACTATGATATTAGCGCGCATGGGACAAACAGGACTTGGATTGCTTCTACTATCAGGTTTTTATTTGATCACACCGTATTGGAAAACACTTGGAGAGATGCCAGCATTGATTGCCAAACTCTGTTGTGTTGGTTTGTTGGTGATCATGGTTTTAGTGATTACCGTAATCGCCCGAAAGGCTCAACAGCAAGGCAACCCTGCCATGCTTATGAAGCTTAAGCCATTTGGTTTGCTCAACTTCTTCTTAGGCATTACCATTGTAGTGCTGGCGGTGTTGTCGTTTCATTGATGACGAGAAATTAGAGCTTACTCGCACACATTTCCTTCCGGCTCCTCACCAATTCAAAGCTTCTAATGTCTTATATCTTACGTCTAACATCTTTAATCACTCTCCATCTTCCTATAAACCACCACCAGCTTTTCCAATTCCTTCATCATCGTTGGTGCAATGTTCTCGCTGCTGATTTCAACATCTGCAGGCGAATAGCTTTTTCCGATAAGGAAAGAATAATATAACCAGTTGTCGGACTTGGTATATTCCCAAAGAACTTCTTCATTCTGAAATGAGTCGATTGCTTTTTTGTCGCCTGCTATTTCAATCCAGTAGCCGGAGCCCAAGGCAGTGAGTAACGTGAAGAGTTGTTTTCGGTATTCGGCATCGACCATCTGGTTCCTAAAATGCTCACGATCGGCTTTGCCTGTGCGGGGAGTACCCGGCACTAAATAAATGCACACTTCTTTTTGCTTGAGAATGATTTGCAAATGCATCACTTCGGCAAGAGTTGGTGCATTCAATTTTTTCAAATCAGATTCACTTCGTCCATAAGACAACCACATACTCCGTAGTTGGCGACCGGGATGATGAACAGGATCGAGGCTGCTAACAATCTCAGCTGTATTAGCTTCATGTAGTTTTAGTTTGTGCACATGACCTTTGATCAACTCATGAAGCTGTAACAATTTATTTTGCAAGCTAACACGTTCGGCATGAATCTCGGGAGTAGTGAAACGAGCTTTGCCGCTACTCAATGTGAGGTAATCTTCTTTTTTAAAATACTGATGCTTAAACTTGATATGATCCCAACTGAAGCCAGCAGTGGTGAGTGAAATGAATTGTTTCTTTTCTTGTCGCGATAAGATGTCGCGTTGCTTCAAGGTAGGATAGAGATATTCATATTCCTGGATGAGCGATTCGGAGAGCGGTTCACCAAATTCGTAGAAGCCTATGAACCACGATTTCAGATTTTCAATTTCTTTCGGGTCGGTGATTTTATAGAAGAGTTCTTCGCTGTCCTTGATGCCTTCCAATGTAAAAGTACCGGAGCCAACAAAGGCAACGGCTTTTCGAAAGGGCAAGTCAAAAATGTACACGTTGGCATGAAACGAATTACGTGTGTAGATATTGAGTGTGATTCGCCCTTGATAATTTCGCCAGATTCTGCGCAGCACCTCAGGCGAGGTAGGCTCGTCCAGTCCTGTAACGATTTCCATTTTGGTCTTGGTAGGAATGCGGCTTCTGATAAAATCGAATCCCGCTTCCGAGATAGCCGCTGTGGCGATATAGCAATGTTCTACTTGTTGGAGAAGCTTATCGTTAATAAAAGGGACCGCCAGTTTTTTAATGATCATGTAAGTGATTTCAAATTTCAGATTGCAAATTACACAACGGTATGGGTAACTTTTATTCTCCGGAAAATTTGAACCACTATCAGGTCTCTGAAATAGCATTATTTTTACTTACAAAAAACATATGGACATATCGGGCGTTTGGAGAGGAGAGTACAGCGAAATTTCGGAAGGGCACGCAAAATTGTCATCTGTGTCGTTCGTTATGAAAATTAAGCCTACCAAAATCAGCGGATTCCTGGGATTAGGCGATATAACGTTTGAGGGAGTTTGTCAAGACGATCCTGGCGAAAGTAACTTATCCATGCATGCCACAGTTTACGGATCGATAAACAAGCCGGATATTTATTTTGTAAAGCAATATCCCAAGTTGATGATTGATTTTGGCTTTGGGAAAATTGAAACACATGATGAGCCTCACCCTGAAATTTACTATACCGGCAAATTTTCAAATGACAAGTTTTTCGGAAACTGGAATATGAACAGGTCTTTTCGAAAGATCAAAGGTAGCGTAACAGAATTCTCTCGAAAAGAAGGAATATGGTGGATGAGTAAAATGGAGAGTTCATCAATATGAACAATATGAATATGGTGTTATCTACCTAACCCATGTCTAGCGCAAGCATTATAAGACCAACATTAAACTGATCACCCTTTCTTCACAAAGATCGACTTGAGAGCCATTGCCCCGAAACCTTCAACCTTGCAGTCGATGTTATGGTCTCCGCTAACAAGCTTGATGTTCTTCACTTTGGTGCCAGCTTTGATGGCTTTAGAGGCGCCCTTTACCGGTAAATCTTTAATAAGGATTACAGTATCGCCATCCTGCAGCACGGTGCCATTGGCATCTTTCACTGCGGATGAATCAGTTTCTTCTACAACGGCTTCAGTAGATTCAATCGATTCATTCGGATTCCACTCGTGACCGCACTCGGGGCACATCATAGAAGTGCCAGTAGGGTATCCGTATAACGACTGGCAGTTTGGGCATTTTGTTGATTCAGACATGAAATAAAATTTCGCAAAAGTACTTATTTCCTATCTCACTTCATGTGTTTATTCAAAGTCGACCTATCCAACGGAGCATTCTCATCAATAGCCTTATTAATTTTTGAAATGACATCGTCTAGTTGAACTGAGGCATCCTTTAAATGGATGACAATCTCTTCTTCCTTTTTTGTTAATTCAGTTTTCTGTAAAATATTAACGAGTCCGAGAATATTGCTTAGTGGACCGCGCAGTAAATGAGAATTGATAAAAGCATACTCAGCGAGTTGTTTATTTTTCATTTCTAGATCGAGTGTTCGCGCATGCACCCGATCTTCCAGTGTCTTGTTATATTCTTCAATTACTAATTTCTGTTTTAGTAATTCCGCATTATTGGCATTAATAGTTTGCTGATTCTTTTCCAGCTGATCATTTTTCTCCTTTAAGATTCCAAGTATTTTATAGCGACCGCGATCGAATAAGCTTGTGAAATAAAATAGCAGGAGGCTAAGTCCTGTAACAGAGAACATCGCTCGCCAGGGATCTTTGGTATATCGCAAGGGTGGTAGCCAAGGGTCAGCCAAACCAAGAATGAGAAACGTGACCATCACCATGACGAACCAGATCACTGTTTTCTTATAATCTAAAAGCAAGACAGACAAAACCGGAATTAGGCTTAGCCATGGCAGCACAAACGAGTTGGCACCGCCAGAAAAGTAAGCTGCTCCAATAACCCCACAGTAACCGATGCAGAGCATGCACTGACTAATCAAATTCAGGTTGACGCCCAATCTCATCAACAAGAGCAGGACTGAATAGGAGAGTGCTCCGAAAATAAAAACGGAAATGGAAATATTGGAATGGAGCAGTGTGGTAAAAATGATAGTATACACTATGTTCACCACAGCGGTAATGAACAGGAAGAGCCCCAGTAAACGGACCTTAAAAAGAGCAAACTCGTCCAGAACTTGGTTGGTGGGCGAAAAGTATCTAGTAATCCAATTCATAATTAAAGCCGGAAAACTGAATTGTGCTTACTAAATGTAGAAATCTATGAAGACAGTTGAAAGGGAAAATTTTAAAGTTCCCAACTTCTTAAGTCTTATGTCTTACGTCTAATGTCTTCGGAATTATTTCCAATGCCCTCTTCCGTGCTTATATCCTTTTGGTGTCTTCATCCACTCACCTTGAACATACTTATTTCTTCCACGCGGTGGTATTTGGTATGACCCTTGTATCCAGATGTAATTTCCACCTCTGTAAGAGTAATACCCCGGAACCCAAACGTATTGTGGTGACGGTGCAACAACAACTACTTCATCGGGTGGCATTGGTGGTCCTGTTGCAACCATATAACCTGTACAAGCCGTGAGCAACTGCGCTCCAGCAATTAATGCCACTATTGCGATAACATAATATTTTAGTGTTTTCATAACAATCTCGTTTTGCGTTATTATTTGATATGCAAAGCGATCATCGCTTTTGAAGCAAGCAGATTCAGTAATTAATTTGTTGAGTATCGCTTCTGTATTAAAGACAGGTTTATGGTCATGAAGGTTTAACCAGATGCCTGAATCGGGGTTTACCGACCTCATTTTCCGATAAGACGTCTGGTACGTATAGTTGGTGTCCTTAAAAATAGGACAGTGAAATGTGTGTTACGAGGTCTGCGTAATCGAATGATATGATTGAATTTTTTGTTTTAGCACCATGAAACGAAAATTGAATGGTGCGGCTTTGCTTTGTTTTACAATTGCCTTGGTTATTGGCATGATGACCAAGCAGGATGTTGACGAGGAAGGTGAATTGGTAAAATCTTTTCGTGATCCTGATCGGGTAGATCAGCGTTGGCTATTTGTTACAAGTTTTGGAACGGCAGCTTTGTGTTTTGCATTGTGGTCGATGTATGAGAAGAGAAAATAAAAGGTTGCAGCCCATAACTCTAACTTCTTGCGTCTTATGTCTCACAGCTACCGTCTAACTGTGTCGGATCTCATAACTCCTGGCACCCCAACATAAAACGGCAAGCCCAGTACAAAAGGCAATCACAACCAAAAGTGAGTTGGCAGTCGTCTCAAATCCAAAGTAGTCTGCAAATGGAATTCTGTTGAGGTTCATGTAGGTAATGGCGAAGAACAAAACTTCAAAAAGCTTTTTACCACCACTGATGACTCCGAGACAAGCAGCCAGGAGAACAATGAATAACGCACCAGCCATTATTCCTGCTATTGGTAAGAATTCTTGCGCAAAGAAATAGCGTACAAGAAGAGGGGAACTAAGTATTAGTGCCAACGCAACTCCGGCTATGAGTTGAGAAGGTAATAATCTTCTAAGTGGTTGATAAGCCGCAAACGTAAAGTGATGGATGCGATTGGTTTTCTCCTTGGTAGTGAGATCAGACCACCGGCCTATTTGTAAAAACCAAAGAATGGGCAACAACATCTGGTGAGCAACCTCAAGAGGAGCGAAGATCAAAGCGATCATCCCACCTAAATTCACTAACCAAAACCATCTTGGACCTTTTCTGAAGAGCATCAACAGCTCAGTTTTAATAAACGCGGTGATACTGTAATCAACCACGATAGGAGGAAGTGCAGATAATGAAATGGTTTTTGAGGAAACACGTTCAGCGGTGACAACAGATACTCTACTTTTCTTCACCGCCTTCATTTTTTCGCGCACATCAAAGCGATGAAAGAATGGCGATGACGCGAACACCAATCCTGCACCGATGGCCATCCAGACTAATCGTGAGAGTAAAAATCCAAAGGGCCAATTGATTCCATTGAACTCAAATACTTGCACATCTTTCTTGTCGCTGAAGTTAAAGCCCATCGATGTTACACGGGCTTGGCTATCGAAATTCGCCCGAACATATTTCTCAAATCCCATCGTTACGTGCTTTACACCGAAAGGGTCAAGCCATGAAATAAAATCAGAGCCTTCTCGCATCTGTACATTCGCAATAATCACATTGAAAAATATAAAGAAACCAATGTATTGTAGTACGGCATATCTGCCTAGCCATACTTCAGTTACTACTGCCAGCGAAGAAATGACAAAAATAGAGGGTATCGTTACCAGGAGATAAGGCACCAAAAAAGACGTGATCTCAAAATCAAATCCGCGTGAGCGATAAAAGAAAATACCTATGCTCATCACAAACACAACTCCTACAATCGAAAGCAATACCAGGAAATTGCTCACGACCTTAAACATCAGGTATCTGAAATTACTGACTCGTGTGGTAGCGATGATCATGCCCACTTCTGTTTCAACATCTTTTTTTACACTGTTGTTTATCAAATAGAAACCAATGAGTGAAAGAAACACGCTCGTCATGATAGCTGTCACATGACCGATCCACGCAGAATTATTATCACCAACATATTTGCCAATCCGCACCGTAGTGTAGGCAGCATCTGGTCCGGGCACAAAAGTGTAAGCGATGTACAGACTAATAGCAAGCGTAATTAAAAAAGCATAGCTGCGAGTGCGCTGCAAATAATCTCCTTTAATAATGGTGAGGAACTGCGACATCATAATCACTTGCTTTTAGTAAGAAACAGATAAGCGTCTTCCAACGTGGCCGCAAAGAGTGTTGAAGAAGGAGCGGGCTGATCACTGATGTAACGTATTCGTATTTTATCTTTTTGACGAATGGTGTTGACCACGAACTGCGTTGCCCGAAATGATTCCACTGCTGTGCCATCGATTACCGTTTCAAACACTTTACCCTCAACTCTCGCGATTACATCAGGTTGTGTTCCTGTTGTGACTAAGGTTCCGCTTTTCATGATGGCAATGGAGTCGGCAATGGTTTCGATGTCAGAAACAATGTGTGATGAAAGAATGATGATGCAGTCGTGTGCCAAGTCTGAAATTAAGTTTCGAAAGCGAACGCGTTCTTCCGGATCAAGACCTACAGTCGGTTCATCGAAGATGAGCACCTTGGGGTCGTTGAGTAACGCTTGTGCAATACCGATGCGTTGCTTCATGCCACCGGAATAAGTGCCGATAGGAAGTTTTGCCGCTTCAATCAGGTTTACTCCCTCCAGCAACATTTCAATTCTATTTTTTAAACTTGGTCCGCCAACACCTTTCATGGCTGCGATGTAGGATAAAAATTCATACGCATTTAGGTTGGCATACACTCCGAAGTCTTGCGGGAGATAGCCTAGCATTTTTCTGATGTAGTTAGGTTCATTGACAAGGTCGTGCCCATCGAGTGTCAATATTCCAGTTGTTGGCTTGCTTATGGTAGCGATTATTTTCATCAGCGTTGACTTGCCGGCACCGTTAGGTCCTAAGAGTCCAAGTATTCCTTTTTCGATGGTGAGTGAGTAATCGCGAAGTCCGTATTTCTCTTTATTGTATTTTTTTGAAAGATCCTTGATAACTAAAGCCATTTTGAAAGGTTTGGGGTTCTAACGGGATATCGGTAGATAAGTTAGAACTATTTTGGCTATAGAAATTCTCACATCCGTTGCGAGAGTTATCTTGAAAAATCTGATAACATTAGTATCCATATAATCTGTGCCTAACTGTCAAGCCTCACACATTCATGCGACTAGCATTCAAAGGCGATCATAAAGCAAAACTCCTATCTTTAAGGAACCCAAACCCAATCATCCATGAAAAGATATTTACTCACCCCACTGGCACTACTTGCTTTGTTCTTCATTGCAGTGGTAGCATGCCAAACGAAAGGGGATCAGGCAGCTGCCTCAGAAAAAAGTGACTTGGCAAGTTTTCCAACCGATTGGGTATTGATTGTCAATTCTACACCTGATTCGATTATAGCAAAAATGAAAATTCCTGTGAATACAGATAGTTCTTTCTATGGACAGCTTACCGTTGATCCGGCAAAGATGGCCCTTGTTTACAAAGACTTCGATACGGTTCTCGAGTATGACATTGTCAATTGTAAAATCGCTAATGAGGGTGATGTCGTCTATTATAAATTTAAATTGATAAATAAGCCAACGAAGGATAGCGCTTCATTAAACGTAAACTTCCGTGTCATGCCCGATAACCCACAAAGCAGCGTGTTCTTCTTTGCAGATAAAGAGGGCAAGGAATTAAAAACGATTGAGTTAGTTACCAAAGCTGTTGCAAACAAGTTTCCTCATGTAGCAACAGAAGGCTACGATTAAAAATAGTTTGCCACAGATGGCACAGATTAACGCAGGTATGATGTCCATCTGTGGGGTGTATAGTTCATCTCTGATTTTGCACTGGATTTAATATAGATAATTTTATCTACGGAGCTATCCTAACTCCCATCAGGCAAAAATTCTCTGCGTGTCTTCAATTATTAGTTCTGTCATAATCATCTTACTTTGCATTACAAATTCTAAATCTTATGACGGAACGCGAGCTAATCAAATTGGAAAAAACGATCCGGAACAAAATGGAAGAAATCAAAAGCCAACGGGTGAGCCTGAAAGACTCTGGCATTGGTGGGTTAATGAATTCTTTAAAGAAGGTGGATGAAGCACTTTATGAAAAGATTCTGCCGGAGTATAAAAAGATGGTGGCAGAGAGAAACATCTTCAAGTAAAACCAATGGTGCTCACAAAAAATGAAATAGACATCCTTGGCAAAATCATTGAAGCCGGAGGAATGGGCAATGTGATGGAAATTTTGACGTGGCCGGACTCCAGATTTGAAGAGGGTTTTATGCTTGCCAATAATATGCAAAACAACGACCTGGTGAAATTGCTATACTCCAACTTTAACAAAAATCTTGTTATTGTGGAGCTCACGCTTGTTGGCCAAAGTGAATATCAACGAACAAAGACTCAGGTCTGAGATTCTTATAACTTTTAACATTATCACTCACTTATTCACTTATTCATTCATTCATTGATTTCCCATGGCAGGTATAGACTTCACTCAAGTAGAGCTTCAGCAACTAATCACACACCACGTAGGTAATAAATCGAAAGAAGAGCAATTTTCGCTTTCAAACGAAACAACCGTAGTAAAGGCAGAAACGCGGGATTTCCTCTTGAAGTATTTCCTCACCACGCTCAAGGCAGAAGAGGTCTATTCGTTTACTCACCCGGTGCAACTGTATCAGAACGATGTCTTTGCAGTTGCAGAAAGCATCTTTTCTGATCCTGACAATTTTGTTGAAGCATCTCAGAACTTGGCCAAACTACTGTACGAATATTCAGTGCATCCTAAAATAAACGAAGGCGAACTGAATGTTGCCCTTTTCTCAAAGGCAGTACTGGATGGCAAAAGCATGGACGCCATCGGGATTTTTAAATCAGAGAAGAACGTTCCGTTCTTGAAAATGAGAAACCAAAAATCACGATTTGTCATCGACCATGATTTCGGTTTTGAAATAGATCGAATCGATAAAGGTTGTCTTATTTTTAAAACACAAAAAATTGACGGCTATCGAATCCTGATCATTGACAACGCTAGCAGGGCAGAAGAGGCAAAGTATTGGAAAGATGATTTTCTCAAAGTAAAGCCTATAGCTAACGAGTTTCATCAGACCAGTCAGTTCATGAGCATCACCAAAGACTTTGTTACTAAAAAGCTTCCAGCTGAGTTTGAAGTGAGCAAAACCGACAAGATTGATCTACTTAATCGTTCGGTAGATTATTTTAAAACACACGATAGTTTTGATAAGAAGGAATTTGAGAAAGAGGTATTGCAAGATACAGGCATCATTAAATCCTTTCGCCATTTTGATCAGACCTATCGAGCTGAAAATAATATTGAGCAACAAGAGGCTTTTGATATTTCACTATCTGCTGTAAAAAAACAGGCGCGCGTTTTCAAAAGCGTATTAAAACTGGATAAAAATTTTCACATCTACATCCACGGCAATCGCGAGTTGATTGAGCAGGGTGTAGAGAAGGACGGTAGAAAATATTACAAGATCTATTTTGAGAAGGAAGCATAAGAAATGACAACCTTCGCTTTCCCCCGGAAAGAAAAAGCCCTCACACTTACATATGAGGGCTTTTTAACTTAAATGAGTCGTGTCCTTTCGAACTAAAATTATTTCAGTTGAGTAAAATCAAACGAGGTTTCCAAAAACTTAGTAGTGAACTTACCTGAGCGGAAAATCGGATTGTCCATCAACTTCAGGTGGAAAGGAATAGTTGTCTTTACACCTTCAATGATAAACTCACTCAAAGCACGCTTCATACGCGTAATCACTTCTTCACGCGACTGACCAGTCGCAATCAGCTTACCAATCATCGAATCGTAGTTCGGAGGGATAGTATAACCTGCATAGACATGGCTATCGACACGGATACCGTGACCACCTGGCTTATGTAGGTTAATGATTTTTCCTGGTGAAGGTCGGAATCCGTTGGCCGGATCTTCCGCATTGATACGGCATTCCATCGCGTATAGCATTGGGAAATAATTGTTCCCTGAAATGGGTACACCGGCAGCAACTTTGATTTGCTCTTTGATCAAATCGTAATTGGTCACTTCTTCTGTAATCGGGTGCTCTACCTGAATACGCGTGTTCATCTCCATGAAATAGAAATCACCGTGCTTATCCACTAGAAACTCGATCGTTCCTGCACCTTCATAGTTAATTGCTTTCGCACCTTTAATCGCAGCTTCGCCCATACGCTCACGCAATTCCTGGCTCACCACTGGAGAAGGAGTTTCTTCCACCAGCTTCTGATGTCTGCGTTGTATTGAACAATCGCGCTCTGAAAGGTGACACACCTTTCCGTACTGATCACCTACCACTTGAATTTCAATGTGGCGTGGTTCTTCAACGAATTTTTCAAGATACAAACCATCGTTACCAAATGAGGCTGCGGCTTCGCGTTTTGCATCATCCCATGCCTTCTTGAATTCGCTGTCATCGTTGATGATGCGCATTCCTTTTCCACCACCACCTGCCGTTGCCTTAACAATAACAGGGTACTTAATTTTTTTGGCGATGGCCATTCCTTCTTCAATGGAACTTAACAATCCATCAGAGCCAGGAATAGTAGGAACACCTGCTTTCTTCATGGTATCCTTGGCCGTAGCCTTATCGCCCATGGAGTTGATCATGGCAGGCGTAGGGCCAATGAATTTAATTCCGTATTCATGACAGATGGCAGAAAACTCTGCCCGCTCAGACAAGAAACCGTAGCCGGGGTGAATTGCATCTGCTCCGGTAATTTCGGCAGCAGAAATAATGCGAGGAATATTTAAGTAAGAATCTTTGCTGGGAGCATCGCCAATACAAACAGCTTCATCGGCAAAACGCACGTGAAGGCTCTCGCGATCGGCAGTAGAATAAACGGCAACCGTTTTAATGTCCATCTCCTTGCAGGTACGAATGATGCGCAAGGCAATTTCTCCACGGTTAGCTATCAATATTTTTTTAAACATAGGTGTTGATTCAAAATTTAAAATTTAAGATTCAAAATTTTCTGAATTCAATTAAGAGGTTATCCTCTGATTTTGAATTTTGACTTTTCGAATTTTGAATTCTAGTCCGGCTCAACAACAAACAGAACCTGGTCGTATTCCACAGGTGACGAGTTTTCCACCATCGCCCTTACAATGGTTCCAGAAACTTCAGATTCAATTTCATTGAATAGTTTCATCGCTTCAATAATGCAAACCACTTGTCCTTTGGTGACTTTATCTCCAACAGATGCAAATGGAGGTGAGTCAGGATTAGAAGAGCGATAGAATGTACCAATCATTGGTGATTTGATATCCACGGTCTTGCTTGCGGCAGGAGCAGCAGGTTTTTCAACTTTTGGTGCAACAGAAGCAGCCACAGGTGCGGCAGCTACAGGTGCGGCCATAGGCGCAGCCATCATAGGAGCAGAGGCCTTCATTACTTTTTGATCTGGCTCGCGCTTCACGTGGAGTTTCAATTCTTTAGTTTCGATATCCACTTCGTTCAAACCGGAGTGCGCAATGAAGTCGATTAAGTCTCTGATTTCCGTAGTTTTCATTTCGTTTTGGTTTTGGGATTCTGAAGATGGGCGAGCGATTTTCTTTTTTGCTCCACCTGTTTTGTTTGATGCCATGAAAATTATTTTACACGTTCAACATATTCACCATTGGCGGTTTTAATCTTGATATTGTCGCCAGTGTTTACAAATAAAGGTACACGAATTTCGGCACCTGTTTCAATAGTTGCAGCTTTCAACGTACGCGTTGCAGTATCACCGGCAAGTCCGGGTTCTGTGTATGTAACATTTACTACTACATGTGCAGGAGCTTCAGCTGTGATTGGTTGTACTCCATTTTCAAACGCAATCAAAAGAGTAACACCTTCTTTGATATAGTTAACAGATTCCCCCAATAAAACTTTATCAAGGTAGATCTGTTCGAACGTCTGATTATCCATGCAAACTAAGCTATCGCCATCCTGATAGAGGTATTGATATTCTTTAGTTTCCACCCGAAGTTGGTCAACGGCATCGCCAGGACGAAATCGGTTTTCAACAACTTTTCCATTACGCACGTTGCGCATTTTAACTTGATAAAATGCACGCAAATTACCAGGTGTGCGATGTTGCAATTCTTCAATTTGCACTACCTCGCCATTGTAGCGTATGAAATTTCCTTTACTCAGATCAGATACGGTTGCCATACTCTCAGATTAAAAATTCAAATATAAAATTCAAAAACATTTTTTCACTACCCAATCGCAAAGGCCTATTTCTTACTCCCATCATATGCCCACTTCACATAGATTGCCCCCCAAGTAAATCCACCACCAAAAGCTGCAATAATAAGGTTGTCACCTTTCTTCAATTGTTTTTCATAATCCCATAATAATAAAGGAATCGTGCCGCCTGTAGTATTGCCATACTTCTCAATATTCATCATCACCTTGTCTTCGCTAATGCCTACGCGACTGGCAGTGGCATCGATAATTCTTTTGTTTGCCTGGTGTGGAACTAACCAGGTGATTGTCTCCGCAGTAAGGTTATTGCGTGTAGCTACTTGAGCAGCTATATCGGCCATATTAGTTACAGCAAATTTGAAAACGGCTGAGCCTTCCTGATAAACGTAGTGCAAACGCTTATCAATAGTTTCGTGAGTAGGTCTCATTCTGCTTCCACCTGCTTTCATGTGTAAGTAGGCTTCACCCGCCCCGTCACTTTTCAATATGGCATCCATTACCCCAACATCTTCCGTAGTTGGCTCCAATAAAACACAGCCTGCTCCATCTCCGAAAATGATACAGGTGGTACGGTCGGTGTAATCTAGAATGGCGGACATTTTATCGCCTCCGATGACAACTACTTTCTTATACATGCCCGACTGGATGAAGCTGGCGCCTGTGCTAAGTCCATAAATAAATCCGGAGCACGCTGCGCCTAAATCATAGCTGAACGCGTTGGTAGCGCCTACTGCTGTAGCAACGATGTTAGCTGTAGCAGGAAAAGTTAAATCAGGGGTAATGGTAGCGAAGATGATACAGTCAATTTCTTTGGGATCGATTTTCGTTTTGGCGATCATGTCTTCTACGGCCTTGATGCCCATGACAGAAACTCCAACGTTGTCGCCCTTCAGAATTCTGCGCTCTTTAATCCCGGTTCGTGAGGTTATCCACTCATCAGTGGTGTCGACCATGGTCTCCAACTCTTTGTTGCTGAGTACATAGTCGGGAACATAACCGCCTACACCTGTGATCGCTGCCCTGATTTTATTCATTTTGGAAACGGCTTAAAATAAAATGCCCGATTGAATAATCTCAATCGGGCAGTACAAATATATTAGTTCGATTGAAGCTTAAAGCTACAATGATTGAACGATGATAAAAGACCTTTAAAAAAGTAAGGCATGGCTATTAGGCCAGTACTTCTTTTTCCATTACCACGTTTCCTTTAAAATACAATTTGCCTTCGTGCCAGAAAGCGCGGTGTGGCAAATGGTTTTCACCAGTAGTAGGGCATACAGCTGCTGCTTTTGCAACTGCTTTATAATGCGTTCTTCTCTTATCCCTGCGGGTTTTGGAGGTTTTTCGTTTCGGATTTGGCATAACCTAAAATTTATTATTCTATTTTAACTTTTTTAACTTTTCCCATCTTGGATCGATTTTCTCTTCGTCTTCTTCTTTGTCAGACGATGTGTAAACCAATCCTTCTTTATTTTCATCACCCTGAAACCGAGGATGGAGTTTTTTCATTGGTATCTCCAATGCTATAAACTCGTACATCAGTTGACCAAGATCTAATTTGTCCTGATCTGCCGTGATGAGGATAATCTCATCGCTGATTTCCTGAGGCACTTCGCCATACTTGAAGACCACTTTTTTGGTAATCGAAATTGGATAATCAAATTCATCCAGACTTCGGTCGCAAACTAATTGAGCGTTGCCTTCAATCTTAAAATCAGCTTCAATGAACGTTTCCCTTTTGTCGAGAGACACCCGAGCGATGAACTTGCCATTCGCAACTAAATCCTGGCCGTATTTCTTGAAAAAGTCTTCATCCAATTGAAAATCGAAGTGGTGAACACTTTTTGAAAGGCCCAGAACGTTGACATTGAACTCCTTCGCCATCCCGGTTTTTAAAATAAGACCGCAAATTTATCACGTTTTGCCGAATTTCAGGCAATCTGGGTACGAATTTCCGGAGAATTGAGATGAAATGAGGCTAACGATCAGAAGTATTCGGCAAAAACCTGCGTTTTTAACTCTAATTGTGGTTTTTTGTCAAAGTTCTTAATCAAGAATTCTACTACACTTTTCTTAAATCCGAGCTTAATGGCTATGCTTTTTACAAAGATTAGCTCGCTTTCAAAGATTTTGTGGTCGGCATAGATCAATTCTATGCACGAATTGAGGTAGTCATACTTTTGATCGTTGGTTAGGGCCCCCAAAGAATCAATAGGCTGAGGGCTTCTGATTAGCTGATTTACAGTGTCTTCTGAGAAATTCCTTTCCTTAGCAATTCTAAGGATCATTTCGCGCTCGGCAGTGGCAAAATGTTTATCGGCTTCAGCAAGTTGAATTAGAATATTGAGTTTCTTCTCAGTAACGATGTCCATTTAAATTGATTGTTGGGCCAAATTTAAAAACTATTCCTTGCTCACAAAGTTAAAACCTAGACCAATGCACATTAGTTTCTGTTATGCTGCCTTGGTTGCCTCCAGTCTGTTTTTGACAATATCGCAAGCCAAATAAATTGCTTGGCGCATAGAACTCTCATCTGCTTGATTTTTTCCAGCGATAGAGTAACCTGTTCCATGGTCGGGTGAAGTACGAACTATGGGTAGCCCGGCAGTGAAATTCACTCCGCTTGCAAAGTCGATCGTTTTAAAGGGCACTAGCCCTTGGTCGTGATACATCGCCAGGATGCCATCGTACTTCGTATGCTGACCTGAAGCAAAAAAACCATCGGCTGCAAAAGGACCCATGATCAACTTACCCTTCGCTTTCAGTTCGTTGATTACGGGTTTGATTATTTCGTTCTCTTCATTACCAAGAAGACCTTCATCACCTGCATGCGGGTTGAGTGCCAGCACTGCAATTTTTGGTTTACTGATGTTGAAATCTTTTTTGAGTGAAAGTTCAAGCAACCTGATTTTTAATTCAACATGATCTCGAGTGATATGGTTTGCAATATCTTTTACAGGAATGTGCCCTGTGACCAAACCTACGCGCAAGCTTTCGCCTGTGAGTAACATCAGGCTTTCACCCGCATTAAATTCGTTGGTAAAAAACTCAGTGTGTCCGCGATAGGGAAAATCCTCTCCGTGAATAGTGTTCTTGTCAATGGGGCCAGTCACTACAGCATCAATCAAACCCTCTTTCATTTCTTCTACTACTTTTTGTAAACAAAGAAGCGCTGCCTTGCCCGCCTGACGCGAAGGTAGACCGGGAGTAATCTCGATCATGTCCTCCCAACAATTCACCACATTGACTGTCTTGGGAAAGAACTGGCCCTTCGCTTTTACCTGATTGTAATTAAAGTCTTCAATGTTCATCAACTTGCGGTAATAAGAGAGAGCTCGTGTTGATCCATAAATTACGGGTGTAACCAAATTGAGCAGTCTATTGTCGGCAAGTGCCTTAATTACAACTTCGGTTCCTACACCGTTGAGGTCGCCAATAGTAATTCCGATGCGGGGTTTATCGTGAGTTTGTGGATTCATTATTAATTGATCTGGTTCGTGCAAGTTAGTTAACGATAAGATAATCCTGTCATTTTAGCTTAAAGTTTTGTTTCTTAGGATAGACATGCTAAAAGCATTTTTCATAATTCTATATTCAATGTCGCTAGGGGTTGCTGCTCATCCCAGCGTAAGTATTGTGATGGATAGCAAGGGAAATGTTTTTTACAGCGACCTCAAGCAAGTATGGAAGATCGACACCAAAGGAAAGAAAACAGTGGTTGTTAATGGTGTACATACGCATGAGCTATTTCTTGATGAAGCAGATAATCTTTATGGCGAGCATCTTTGGTATAATGGGGAGAAGGCAAACACTTGGGGGTATTACGTTTGGAAGCTTTCAGTCGATGGGAAATTGGAAAAGATCATTCCTCCAACCGAAGGGTTTCCAAATGATTACAGTTTTGTTCGCGACAAGGCGGGTAACATGTACTGGGCCGACAGGGAAAACAAATGCCAGAAAGTTATCCGCAAAAGCAAAGACGGAACGATAAAAAAATTAGGAGACCAATGCATGGAAAATATTCGATGGATGATTTGCGATCCGAAGGGTGTTGTTTATTTAATTGATGTACATGATTTGAAGAAAGTAGATCGTGAAGGAATAGTCACAACCATTGCTGAAAAATTACCTAATAAAAAACTCACCCAACTTTTTGTTGACCCGATTCACTACCTCAGCGGAATAAGCTTGGATAAGGCAGGGAATATTTATGTTGCGGATTATAGTGGACGCGAGGTAAAAAAAATTACACCATCAAAACAAATTTCTGTAATTGCTGAAACTAGAATACCTTGGTCGCCAACAGGAAGTTTACTGGCACCCAATGGTGACTTTTGGATTTTAGAAAACTCATTGACCAACGAAGTACGGGTAGAACGCATCACGAAGGATGGCAAACGGATTATTTATTAACGATTAACTATTAACGATTTTGGTTAGACCTAAAAAATTTCTCGGTCAGCATTTCTTAAAGGATCAGAATATTGCCTCTAAAATTGTTGAAGCATTAACACTCACAGACAAAAGCAATTTTGTTCTCGAGATTGGCCCCGGTACAGGTGTGCTTACCCAATTTTTGGTGAAGAAAGAAAATGTCGATTTGCATCTGGTGGAGATCGATCGCGAGTCGGTGCCTTATTTGAAGGAGCACTATCCATCGCATGCTGATAGAATCATTGAGGGCGATTTTTTAAAATTGGATTTGGCGCAACTCACGAGTGCAGATATCCACGTGATTGGAAATTTTCCTTACAACATTTCTTCGCAGATCTTTTTCAAAGTATTAGATCACCGTCATCAAGTGAAGCAAGTTGTTGGAATGGTACAGAAAGAAGTGGCTGATCGTATGGCTGAAAAGGAAGGAAGCAAAACGTACGGGATCCTCAGTGTTTTGCTTCAGGCGTTTTATGATATCGAGTTTCTTTTCAAGGTGCCACCCGGAGTTTTTTTTCCTCCCCCCAAGGTAATGTCAGGTGTGATTCGAATGACACGCAACAATCGAGATCGATTAGCATGTGATGAAGTACTTTTTAAAAAAGTAGTGAAGCAAGGATTTCAAAACAGGAGGAAGACCTTGCGTAACGCACTCAAACCATTAAATTTACCGACTCAGATTTCGTCTCTGCCACAAATGGATTTGCGTGCCGAGCAACTGAGCGTAGAAGATTTTATTTCACTCACATTACAAATAGAGCAGGCAGGTGGAGCAGTTCGCAGAGTTTGAATTAACCAAGGAGTTTCGTGATCGCTTTCAGCAAGCGTTAAACGAAAAGGATTCCGTATTTATTTTTTCCAGTCTGGAAGATGTAAACCCTGCGGATATTACATCGCTGCTGTATGAATTTACAAGTGAAGAGTCAAAGTTTGTACTCAATTTACTTCCACTTCAAACGCGATCCAAGATTATTAAAGATCTAGATGCGGATACACGCAAAAATTTTCTATCGGTTTATGCCCTCGAAGAACTTACGGATATTGTTAATCAGCTAGATTCGGATGATGCCGCAGACATTCTAAATGAACTTCCGATTAAGACCAGCGAGGAAATCATCGCCTCACTCGATCCCGACCTTAAGACACAAGTAATTGACTTGCTTCGCTACGATGAAAACATAGCAGGAGGATTGATGGCGAAGGAACTTATTCGTGCGCGTGCCAACTGGACCGTGGTTGAATGCATTGATGAGATCCGAAAGCAAGCGGAGAACGAAACGAAATTCTATGCCGTGTGGGTTGTAGATGAGCATGATCGTTTACTCGGAAGTGTAGCGCTTCAAAAATTGATTCTGACTGACTCTAAGACATTAGTAAAAGATATTTATGATGAGGTGGTTTCAGTTGAAACATATATGGAAGACCGCGAGGTGGCTGAGATCATGAAGAAATACGATTTGGAATCGGTGCCTGTGGTAAACGTGCAAGGACAACTCGTAGGCAGAATTACGGTGGATGATGTTTTGGATGTGATTACGGAGCAAGCCGAAGAAGAGCGTCAGTTGATGAGTGGTATTACTGAAGATGTAGAAGAAGATGATAGCGTTTGGCGTAATGTACGTGCTCGCTTGCCATGGTTGCTCATTGGTATTTTTGGAGGAATGCTCAGTGCGAGGTTCATGGGATTTTTTGAACAAGAGCTCTCGAAAGTTACAGCTATCGCATTTTTCGTTCCGCTCATTCAAGCAACCGGTGGTAATGTGGGCATTCAATCTTCAGGGCTCGTTGTTCAGAGCTTAGTTAGCCCAAACTATATGGACGAAGGTCTGTGGAAACGATTAACAAAAGTTTTCAGTGTCGCATTACTCAATGGGCTTTTGCTTTCACTGATTGTGCTGGGCTCCACTTATCTGTTTTTTGACAACAACAGACTTTCCATTATAGTATCGTTTGCACTTTTTTGCGTGGTATTATTTTCATCGTTCGTTGGTACTGTCACACCACTTCTTATTAACAGACTCGGCTTCAACCCAGCGCTTGCTTCCGGTCCATTCATCACCACCATGAGTGATTTGCTTGGCCTCACTACCTATTTCCTTACAGTTCAAGTGTTGATTTGATTGCCAATCACGTGGATGTACTTTTTTCAACGATTGAGGAAATTTAATAGGGCTTGGTTTTGTTTTGTTTGTAAAGGAAATTCTATAAATTCCGTTGTGATTCTATAGTGATGGCGAAGAAGACATGGACAGAAAAGATTAACGAGAAGTTCGATGAAATAGTCGAGAAGCCACTACTTACGAGTTCGATTGTTTTAATTGGAGCTACAGTGGTCGTGCTGGGTTTAAGTGCAGGTTACTATCTCGAGGACTTTCACGGATTTTGGGGACAGATTTTAGCAGAAGCACACGGCATGATCTTCGATATTGCCGTTATCGGTATTTTGCTTTTCTGGTTGAATCAGAATGGACAGACCCGCCAGCAGATTCGTACTTACAAAGATGAGATTGATGACTTTCGTTTGTGGGAGTCTGAAGAAGCTGCGTTTCGAACGGTGGGTAATATTAAGCGATTGAATCGCCATAAAATTTATGAGATCAACTTGGTGAACTGTCATTTGTCGCGCACAAACTTGAGCCACGTTAATTTAAAAGCATCGAATATGAATTCGGCTAATCTTTCGAATTCTTCTTTGATCGAAACGAATCTTGAGAATACACGTCTGAATCAGACCAATCTCGAAAACTCTAATTTAAATCAGGCGATCTTAAAAGGAGCTTATGCCAGCGGTGCCAACTTTAAGGATGCTTTTTTGATTAAGGCCAATTTTGAAAATGCTTTCTTGATCAAAACGAGCTTCAAGAATTCTTATTTAATGGAATCGAACTTGCAGAACAGTTATTTGATGGGTGCTGATTTTGAAAACGCTAGTTTATATAAGGCAGATCTTCGTGGTGCAAAAGGATTAACCGTTGAGCAGCTGACCAAAGCGAAGACACTTTACCTTGCCCAGTTTGACGATGATATACTGGAGCAAGTCAAAAATGTGATGCCCGAATTAGTGGGCAGCTAAAATTTTGCTCACGTGTTTTAAAGAATTATCTTTGTAACGAAAGAAACAACGGCTCCTGCATCGAAGCCGTTGTTTTGTTTTTTAATGATGCAGTTAAAATTTATTTAATGTCAGTGAAGTTATGAGTAAAAAAATTTCTTATTACACTAAGGAGGGTTTGGATAAACTGACCAGCGAGCTGGCTATGCTCAAAACAAAAGGTCGTTCAGATATTGCAAAACAAATTGCAGAAGCACGCGATAAGGGAGATCTCAGCGAAAATGCGGAGTACGATGCAGCCAAGGATGCACAAGGACACCTCGAAGCGAAGATTGCAAAACTAGAAGATATTGTTGGGAGTGCGCGCTTAATTGATGAAACAAAAATTGATACTTCGTCAGTCTCTATTCTTTCTAAAGTAACGATCAAGAATAAAAAGAACGGTGCATCTGTAACTTACATGTTGGTGAGTGAGGAAGAAGCCGATTTGAAAGCTGGAAAAATATCTACACAGTCACCCATCGGGAAAGGTTTGTTGGGCAAGAAGAAAGGTGATGTAGCTAAGGTAAAAACACCTGCGGGTGACATGGAGTTTGAGATTGTGAATATCGGAGCTTGATTTAGTATAGTTCATTTTGAAGTTGAATCTGTAATTAATAATCATTAATGGCTTCAATTTTTACCAAAATCGTTAACCGCGAAATTCCTGGGTACATCGTTGCCGAAGATGATCGCTTTATTGCTTTTCTTGATATCAATCCATTGTCGATGGGCCATACACTCATCGTTCCTAAAACTGAAGTGGACTACTTCTTTGATGTGGATGATGATTCGCTTGCAGCTATGATGGTGTTTGCGAAACGAGTTTCTTCGGCAATAAAAAAATCAGTGAAGTGCAAAAGGGTAGGAGTGGCGGTGATCGGATTTGAAGTCCCTCACGCCCATCTTCATCTAGTGCCAATGAATGGGATGAGTGACATCAACTTTGCAAATCCAAAATTGAAACTGTCGAAAGAAGAATTTGAAAAAGTAACGAAAGAGATCGAGGCGAATCTTGCCTGATTAAATAAAATCAATATCCATATTCAGCGGATAGCGCATCAAAAAATCAAGCGCTTCTTCAATGGTGTGACCTTCAAATAAAACTTTGTATAGCCTATCGGTAATCAATGCTCGTACTTTATAGTGATCGGCACATTTTTTTGCAATTCGTACAGTGTTGATCCCTTCCGCTACTTCTTTCATGTCCTCGACAATTTGCTGAAGTGATTCCCCCTTTGCTAGTCGATAGCCCACTGTAAAATTTCTACTCTTCGGGCTGTTACATGTGGTTACTAGATCACCAATGCCGGCTACTCCAAGAAATGCTTTGGTATCTCCGCCTAGTGCCCGTCCGAGATAAACCATTTCTACTGCCCCCCGGCTAATCAATAAACCCTTTGCGTTATCTCCAAAGCCAAGGCCACTCAATGCACCGGAAGCAATGGCAATAATATTTTTTAGTACGCCAGCTATTTCTACACCAATAATGTCACTGTTTTCATAAACCTGAAAACGATCACTCTTCAATAACTTTTTTCCCGTTTGAATCACTTCGTTAAAGTGACTAGCTACAACAGTTGCAGCCGGCTGACGCTGTGCTAATTCTTTACTAAGATTGGGCCCCGCTAAACAACCAATTCGTACTGCAACACTCTCTTCGCGGATCACTTCGCTCATGGTCTTCACCATGCTGCGATCAAATTTCTTTACCGTCTCAATGGTTTCGCCTTTGGGTAATGTGATGTCAAAACCTTTTGTGCCGTGAATGAGCATGTGATAGGGATGCAAATGAGGAGCAAGCTGCACCATCATCTCACGAAAGTGTGAAGAAGGAACCATGGGAAAGATCACTTCGCACTCTTGGCCTATTCGGGCAAAATCATTGACTGCTTCTACTTGATCATGAACTTCGTAACCCCTATTCTGACGTGTTGTGTTTATCCGGTGTACGTCCTCTGCATTGCGAGCATAGAGCAGCACCTTGCGATTTTGCGCGAGCATGTTTGCGATGACGGTGCCGAAATTTCCTGCACCGATAACCCCGACTGGTTTTTCAGATAAATTGTTCGAGGTCATAGCCGACTAAGCGGTTGTGGTAGTAGTAAAGTAACGAGAGATCTTGTGTGACAATATTACCCTTCTTGTTCTTTGTAACAGATCTGTTCAAATGAAACACGCCCGCATTGTCAATGCCACGCCTGATCACCAAGTCCGATTTGCCTTTGACATGTGAGGCAATGTTGATCTTGCCTTGTTCTTTCATCAGGTAGATTTGTTTACGCACTCGCTTGAAGGTGCTTTTGAATTCCTGATAATCAATTTCCAAATCTTCTTCGGGTAAGCGAAGTAAGCTAAATAAATCTAGTTGGCTGTATTTCTTCTGCCACATTTCAAAAGCTACAAATGAGACCAGGTGGCTTGCAAACACACGATTGATTTTATGATATTCGGTAACAATCCGTTGACTAAGCATTCGCGTATACTCATCTTCTCGTTGTCGATCAACGGTAAGCTGCCCGCTGCTAGTAAAATAATCTTTGGTGTTAATTATTCGCCCATGGGAGTCAAGACTATTACCATCTTCATCCACATAGTTTCCCATCACGTCAAGTCCTGGACCAATAGAAACAGAAATGTTTGATCGGTGCGAAAAGAATTTAATCATGAACCTGATCAACTGGAAACTGCCGTATTTATCCTCTTCTTGAAAATAACGGTCTTGCCCTTTCTTTGATAAATACTCTTCAATGAGGTCAGGGGCTTCAAGTACGAAGTGATAATTCAAAGTAACAGGTACCACAAATATTTTTCTAACCTCCGAATCAGGCTTGTTGTATAGCGTGCGCTGCGCTTCAATGGCTGTGCTCAACAGTCCTAACTTCAATTGCTTTTCGATCATCCCCGAACGTGAGCGGGTGCCTCCCGGAAAAAACAAGCTGTGTGCTCCTTTTTGGATGGCGAGATTAGAATACATCTTCAATGTTTCCAGGTAAGGAAGATTCTTCTTTCTGCGGTCAACCTTGTAAGCACCAAGACTGTTCATGAAGTAAGCAATGATCTTGATATTAAACAGATTGAGGCCGGCTCCATATATAAATGCCGGCAATCCCATGGCATGTATTACCCAACCAATCAAAATTGAATCCAGATTGCTGAAGTGGGTAGGTACCATCACTACTGTACCCTGTCTTGCCAACTTCCTGATCATTTTTACTTTGCCGACAATATGAATCTTATCGCGCAACGAATACTGATTGCGGAAGAACCCACCGAATTTTTTTATGCGCGAGCCATTAAGTAAGCGTGCGAACCAGAATTTTATTACCTCTCGGGCAAAGCGATAACTTGTGGGCTTGAAATTTCCTGAAATCTCTGAAGCATAACGATGAACAATCTTGGTGAGAATCTCATCTACCTTGGACTTTCCTTCTTCGGGGTCTCTGGCATTAAGTTCGGTAAGCTCATTTTTTACAGAAGACCAGAAGGTTGAATCATCTTTCGGGTCAACACGCCAGCGGTTTCTTTTGATTCTATTCTGTTCGCGGTAGGCAGTGACTTGCAAATCCTCGATAAGCTGTTTTGTGGAAGGCCGCATTTCGTGAATGCGCTCCACAGATTTGCTGGTCACTTCTTCGATAAACTCTTTTCGGTTTTTGCTCAGCTGATATACAGGCCAATCGGGAATACGATCCAGTATTGGCTTATACCTTTTGTTTTTATTTTTCTTTTCTTCAATAATTTCCATCAGCTGCAAATAGACAAGACGCCAAAGTTAACCTACGCAACCTCATTCCCAAAACCGGGAACGGAACTTAAATATTCTTCATCGAAGTGTAAAGGCTTTGCGCCATTTCATTGAATCGGGTCATCGCGCTGGTGATGAAGGCTTCATCTACTAACTTTTTTACTTCTTCTTCAGATGCCAGATCATATTCGTGGATCTTAAAGGTCTGTTCGAAAAGGCCGGCTTCTAACTTGATCAGATAACGATTGTTCCAATGGAAGATAGTAATTTTCAATTCTGGATGTGGAATTTCCCCTACTACACGCATACTTTTTTAGTTGAAGGTAAACTTATTTGAAAAATGTATTGTCTAATTTAATGAATGAAATCACCCAATAATAGTTATTAATATTCGTTTGAGAATCAGGTAATTTGAAATGAGACTAATCCTTAGTTACAGAACGGCAATCATCTTTATTAATGTTGTATTTTTGACCTAACTATAATTCTAATACTTGCATGTTGAAGTTTGTGCGGATTTCCCTTCTGGTCCTTTCAGTGGTCTTGATTTCGTGGATAAACGTTGACGCTACCCATCTTAGGGCAGGTGATATTACAGTAACCCGTTATAGCTGCAGTGACTATAGGTATAAGATTACACTTCATATTTATACTCGAGCTTCAAGCACTGTAAAATTTGGTGGAGGTAACCTTGGCTTTGGAGATGGAACCAGCAGCACTACGCCTATCGGACAATTTAATAATCCACCAGTTATTTCACCCGTTGATGGTGGAATCGGAGATATTGAATATTCAGTTGATCATCGATTTCCTGGCCCAGGAGTCTACACCATTACTTATTATGAACAAAATAGAAATGGTGGCATCTTAAATTTAGGTGGTGGCGGTTCTGACCAGATTCCTTTTTTCATCCAAACGCAAATTGTAATCGATGATTTTCTGGGGTGTGATAATTCACCGCAATTGCTCGTGCCTCCTATTGATCTTGGTTGCACAGGCGTAGCATGGTTTCACAATCCTGGCGCATATGATCCTGATGGAGATAGTCTTTCATATGAATTATATGTGCCTAAACAAGGCGCTGTTTACGATGTAGACGGGCAATACATATCCAGCGTTGATGCAAACTACTTAAGTCCAGACTCACCCAATTTTTCACATACAAGAGAATCAGGAACAGGTTCACCGATATTTGAAATTGACCATGTTACTGGAACTATTAAATGGGATGCTCCCGGTACAGCCGGAGAATACAATATTGCCTTCATCATTCGACAATGGCGCAAAATTGGAGACACATGGGTGTCCCTCGGTTATGTAGAACGAGACATGCAAGTCATTATTCAGTCATGTCAGAATAACAGACCCAAAATTCAAGTACCCCCAGATGTGTGTGTCGATGCAGGCGCTCTTGTAACCGGTGATGTTTTTGCGACTGACCCAGCGGTAAACCCTGGAAACCGTACATCTCAGGATGGAAATTCCGTCATGATCGAAGCATTTTCTCAAGTCTTTAGCATTAATCCTTCACCAGCTACCTATACACCATTTCCAGTGGTGTGGCAGGCAACTACCACTGATGTTCAACAAGCGCACCTTCAGTTTACTTGGCAAACGGAATGCGCCCATATAAAAGAACAACCTTATGAAGTTGTATTTAAGGCTACCGATAATGGCTCTCCAAATCTTGCCACATTTGAAACATGGAAAATCAAAGTGGTTGCACCACCACCTCAATTGACAAGTGTTGGTCTTGTTACCGGAACACGTTACGCTCGATTGAAATGGCAGAAATATACTTGCAAAAACGTGGCCTATATCCAGATTTGGAGGAGGGTAGATAGCGCACCATTTACCCCACCTCCGTGCGTTACGGGCATGCCCGATTTTTTAGGATATAGTTTGATCGATCAGGTGCCAAAGGATTCCATTAGTTATACAGATAAACATCTTGCTTCGGGTGCAAAGTATTGTTACCGGATTGTTGCGATTTTTCCTAAACCCGATGGCGGAGAGAGTTATGTGTCTCAGGAAGTTTGCTTGCCTCCAATAAAATCTGATGGACCTGTGATCACCAATGTAACTATTGATGTTACCGATGATAACACGGTGACTCATACAGGTCAGATCACAGTAAAATGGAGGCGACCTTTTGAATCTATAAAGACATCACCCTATTCGTATGAAGTTTACAGGGCCGAAGGTGTGTCTGGAAATATTAATTCTATTAAAGTAAGTGTGGGTAAAATACCTGACACGTTGTTTGTTGATGTAGGCTTAAATACGTCACAAATCATTTACAACTATAAGATAAAGGCTTATGACTCTAACGGAGATTCTATTGCTACTTCTCCGTCCGCATCTTCTGTGAAGTTAGCGCTAAAACCACTTTTTAAACGAGTGGAGTTAGGTTGGAATGCGTCTGTCCCCTGGTCAAATAATACGGTGTCATACCCTTATCATTTGATTTATAGAGGAACAAATGAGAGCGGTAAAACCATTAGCGACCTTGTGTTGATAGATAGCGTAAATGTTAACCAGTACCAATTTGCTTACACTGATTCCGGGCAATATCAAAACACGCCTTTAGTACCGACACAAGAATATTGTTATGCGGTGATGACTCGCGGCTCCTATGGCAATCCCAAAATAATTTCTCCACTGAAAAACTTCTCTGAAATCACGTGCATAGTGCCTGATATTCAGACTAAACCATGTACACCGGTTTTGGCTGTAACTGGAATTGATTGTCGCAATTTTAATAATTGTCCCGTCATAGGTTCTTCAACGTTCAGCAACACGATTAAATGGAAAAGACCGGCAGATTCAAATTGTAGAAAGGAGATCAAGGGATACTATGTCTATTCTGCCAACGCTGTAGGCGATTCTTTTGCAAGGATTCCCGAAGCTGGTCTGGTAACGGATACATTTTATATTCACAATAATCTTCAATCTTTTGCCCAATGCTACAAAGTCTCAGCGGTGAGCCGGGCAGACATCGAGAGTGAACTTAGCGATCAGTTTTGTTTTGATAACTGCCCTTATTACGAACTACCCAATGTAATTACTCCCAACGGAGATGGATACAACGATAAATTCAGTGCATTTAGCATTAGGAACTATGGTGATGATGGGTGGCCAAACGGTCATGATAATTCAAAGAATACCAGATTGGACACTGTACATTTTTTAAACATTAAAAGCAGATGTGCCCGATTTGTATCGGACGTGAACCTAACAGTTTACAATCGTTGGGGTAAAGAGGTTTACAAATACCAATCGGGTGGTGAGAATACTATATATATTGACTGGAATGGAAAGGATAATAATGGACACGACCTTGATCCTGGAGTTTACTACTACATAGCAAGCGTAGTATTCGATGTGGTTGACCCGAAAAAGAAAAGCCAGAACATCAAAGGATGGGTGCAGATATTCCGGTAGAAAAAATTGTGCTCTTTGACGGAGTTTGCAATTTATGCAGTGCTTCAGTGCAATTTATTATTCGCCATAACAAAAAAGGCAATTTGAAATTTGCTTCCCTTCAATCTGAATTTGGGCAAAGTCTGTTAGCTCAATTTCAATTGCCGCCAGAAGTGAGAACGATCGTTTTCATTATAAATGGAAAAGCTTGGCTAAGAAGCGATGCCGCACTTGAAATCTGCAAAGAACTAAGCGGACTTTATCCCTACCTTACATACCTTAAATTTATCCCAACTTCTGTGCGAGATTGGATTTACAATGTCATCGCTAAGAATCGCTATCGCTGGTTCGGTAAAAAAGATCAATGCTGGATTCCCAGCGCTGAATTAACCAGCAGGTTCATAAGCTGATTTGGTTAATCCCGAATAGTTTTAAATTTGCCCAATAACAAATGACCTATTAATAATTAACAGATCACGCAATGAAAGCTTTTATTTTTCCCGGACAAGGTGCTCAGTTTACAGGTATGGGCAAAGATTTATTTGATGCCAATGCCAAAGCAAAATCTTTGTTTGAGTCAGCAAATAAAATTCTTGGTTTCAATATTACAGATATCATGTTTACCGGTTCAGCTGATGAACTTAAACAGACCAAAGTAACGCAACCCGCAGTCTTTATTCATTCTGTGTTGGTTGCCTTGAGTCAGGATCAACAAAAGCCTTCCATGGTTGCAGGTCATTCACTCGGAGAGTTTTCTGCACTTGTTGTCAATGGTGCCTTATCATTTGAGGATGGATTGAAATTGGTTTTCAAAAGGGCGATGGCGATGCAAAAAGCGTGTGAGAAAAACCCGTCAACAATGGCAGCGATACTTGGCCTTGATGACAAAGTAGTTGAAGAGATTTGTGCATTAATCAAAGATGAAGTTGTTGTAGCAGCTAATTATAATTGTCCCGGTCAATTAGTGATTTCGGGTTCGATGAAAGGAATTGAAATAGCTTGTGAAAAAATGAAAGCAGCAGGAGCGAAGCGAGCCTTACCACTGCAAGTTGGTGGCGCTTTTCATTCGCCATTGATGGAACCTGCTCGTGAGGAATTAGCCTCAGCCATAGATGCAACTAATTTCAGTACTCCGTTTTGTCCTGTTTATCAAAATGTAAATGCTTTGCCCTTCACTGATGTGACATCAATCAAGAAGAATCTGATTGATCAACTCACTGCTCCGGTACGTTGGACGCAATCGGTTCAGAATATGGCTAAGGATGGTGGATCTTCATTTGTTGAGTGTGGCCCCGGAAAAGTTCTGCAAGGATTGGTAAAGAAGATTGCGCCTTCAGTTGAAGCAGGTAGCTTGTAATTTTTATTTTAGATAGAGGCGCAGGCTCACGATAGGCGTGAGAAATACCTAACAGATAATTGATCTTTACATTCCTTCAAGAGCTCTTCATTAGTTTTTAAAAGAACCGGATGAACAAAACTTGGATTGATCTCTGCCAACGGAGTCAGCACAAATTTTCTTTCAGCCATTCGTGGGTGTGGGAGGATTAAATCGATTGAATTCAATATCTGGCCATCAAAATAGATGATATCAATATCAATTACACGAGCTCCCCATTTTTCATCTCGCGATCTTCCCATTTTCTTTTCAATAGTTAAACAGGCAGAAAGTAATTCCATTGGAGGAAGTGAGGTTTCTATTTGAAGGGCTTGATTCAAAAAACTTGGCTGGTCCGATTTTCCCCAAGGCTCGGTTTCATAAATGGATGAATTTTCTACAATTGGACCGAGCAGCTCTTCAATCAAAGTATTGCAATGACGCAAGTTGCTCACCCGATCGCCCAAATTGCCGCCCAGCAAGAGAAAAACATTTTTGTAAAGCATAAATTGGATTAAAGGTAACCCTCTGGCTTTATTTAGCGTTCAGGTTTCCTTACTTTTGAACCTTTAATTTTTAACAATGAAATGGCGCAGCCATTCTTGTGACCAAAAAAAATATTATTAAACTCATGAATTTCTTTAAAACATTTCTTGCCTCATGCCTGGGCTCACTGGTTGCTCTCGTGGCATTGTTCTTTTTAATGATCGGAGTTTTTTCAGCTGCGGTCTCTAGTTTTTCAAAAGATGACAAAGTAGTTGAGGTAGCTGATAATTCGGTTCTTCATTTAAAACTCAATGTTCCTATCACTGAAATAGAAATTGAAAATCCATTCGATGGTCTTCCTTTTCCCGGAGCTGAAGAAGCCTCTGTTGGATTGCTTCCGTTGAAAAATTCCATTGCACATGCTAAGACAGATCCTTCCATTAAAGGAATTTACTTAGAGGTGAGTTTTTTTCAAGGCGGCTATGCTGTCGCTAAAGAAATTAGAGAGTCGCTCATCGATTTTAAAAAATCGGGAAAGTGGGTGGTAGCCTACAGTGAACTGTTTTCAGAGTCATCGTATTATTTGGCATCTGTTGCTGACAAAGTTTACCTCAATCCCGAAGGAGACATAGAATTTAATGGCTTGGCCATTGAGGTAAGTTTCTTTAAGAGAATGTTTGATAAGCTGGACATTAAGCCTGAGATCTTTCGTGTAGGTGATTTTAAAAGTGCAGTGGAACCATTCTTCCTCGATAAAATGAGTGATGCTAATCGCCTTCAACTGAAAGAACTTATCGATGGAATTAACAATTTAACTAAAGGAGAAATTGCCGAAAGTCGAAAAATAGATTTCAATGAATTAAAAAAGATAGCTGATCAGATGTTAGTGACAAGCCCTCAAGATGCCCAACGTCTCAAGCTGGTTGACTCGCTCTATTATTTTGATCAGGTTCAGGCTGATTTACGCTCACGATTAGGTCTTGCTAAGGATAAGAGAATCACATTCGTTAAATACAATAAGTACAAGAAGAGTTTTACGTCTCCTTCTACCTCTAAAAATGAGATTGCTGTGATTGTTGCCGAAGGAGAAATCATCTCAGGTAAAGCAAAGGAAGGTGCGATAGGCTCAGAGACATTTGCAGAGGAGTTGCGTAAGGCGCGCACGAATGATAAAGTGAAAGCAATTGTTTTGCGTATCAATTCACCCGGAGGAAGCGCGCTTGCGTCTGATGTGATGTGGCGCGAAGTGAGATTGGCTGCCAAAGAAAAGCCGGTCATTGCATCGATGTCGCACTTAGCTGCTTCAGGTGGCTACTACATTGCCATGGGCTGCGATACCATTGTAGCTGAACCAAGTACGATTACCGGATCGATTGGTGTGTTTAGTGTGCTGTTCGATTTGAGTAGTTTCCTCGATAAAAAAATTGGGATCACTTTTGATGAAGTGAAGACAGGTGAAGTTGGTGAACTTGTAACAGTAACTCGCCCATTAACCCCTTTTGAAAAATCAGTGTGGCAAAAAAGAACAGATAAGATTTACGAAGGCTTTACATCAAAGGCTGCTGCAGGAAGACACATGGATGTAGAGCAGCTTCGCAAAGTTGCATCAGGTCGCGTATGGACCGGAGCGCAGGCAAAAGAAAAGGGGCTGGTTGATTTGCTTGGAGGATTTGACGATGCCGTGAATATCGCAGCTAAAAAAGCAGGCATCGAAAATGATTACAAGCTGAAATTTTATCCTAAGCAGAAAAACTTCTTCGCTCAATGGCTTCAGGGCATGGAAGAAAATGCTAAGATCAATGCATTGAAGGAAGAATTAGGTGAAGGTTACAAAACCTATGAGCAATTGAAAAATGTGCAACACTTGCAAGGCACTCAGGCTCGCATGCCATTTGTTCTTGAGATGAAATAGATGTTACTAACAGCCAATCCCTAATACTTAATATATGATTAGAAATAACTGGACTCGAGAAGAGATTACAGAAATTTATAATACTCCGATCCTGGATTTGATTTATCAGGCTTCAACCGTCCACAGAGAGCATCACGATGCTCAGGAAGTTCAAGTGTGCACTCTTCTCTCGGTGAAGACTGGCGGCTGCCCAGAAGATTGTGCTTACTGCCCACAAGCAGCACGCTACCACACTGATGTGAAAGTTCATAAGCTCATGGAAGTAGGGGAGGTAATGCAAAAGGCTTTAGAAGCGAAGGAGGCTGGAAGCACTCGTTTTTGTATGGGCGCTGCTTGGCGTGAAGTGCGTGATAATAGAGATTTCGACAAAGTGCTTTCGATGGTGAAAGGAGTAAGTCAGTTGGACATGGAAGTTTGTTGCACGCTGGGTATGCTTTCGCATGAACAAGCTGAGAAATTAAAAGAGGCTGGTTTATATGCTTATAACCATAATCTTGACACCAGCGAAGAATTTTATAATGACATAATAACCACTCGTACTTACAAAGACAGACTAGAAACTTTGGACAACGTTCGCAATGCGAAAATATCAGTTTGTTCGGGAGGGATTATTGGAATGGGAGAGAAGGAACAAGATCGAATAGGGATGTTACTTACGCTCGCCACGCTGCCTCAGCACCCTGAATCAGTACCAGTAAATGCACTAGTTCCTGTTGAAGGAACGCCATTGGAAGATCAGGAGAAAGTTTCGGTGTGGGAGATGTTGCGCATGATTGCTACAGCGCGTATACTCATGCCTAAGGCAATGGTACGATTGTCAGCGGGTCGTGTAAGGATGACTCTTGAAGAACAAGCACTCTGTTTCTTAGCCGGGGCCAACAGTATTTTTGCCGGTGATAAGCTTTTGACGACACCCAATCCTAATGTGGTACAAGACAAAGAGATGTTCCAATTGCTAAACTTGAAGCCAAGGAAGTCGTACAAAGATTTAGAGCGTGCCTCAGTAAACGCAAAAAGCCATCAACAAGTCATTGGATGAATGACTCGTTGATGGAGTTTCTGTGAAAACAAGATTAATACTTGTCTTCAGAAATCAAGCCACCGAGAGGCTCGGCATCTTGATTCTTAGAACTCATTTCTTTGGTTGCCTTCTTCGCAGTGTGCTTTGAAGAAGAAGTGAAAGCAAAAGACAAAGCAACAACTGCAGAAATCGCGATGAGACTTAATACTTTAGTTTTCATAATTGAAATGATTAAATGTTGAGTGAATAGAGAATTAACATCCTTTGGTACACGTGGAGCCACCTGAAGTAGTAGAACCGTCATCTTTAGGTTTTACCACTTCTTCTGTGCAAGAAGAGAATGAAATAGCTAGAACGGCTACAAGGGCAATAGAGTAAAGTACTTTTTTCATGTTGGTTTTGGTTTGAAGATTGATTTTTTAAATTGCGGCCGCGAAATTAGTAACAACTTTTACAAATCCAAGAAATATTTTTAACCTTAGTGAATACTAGATCAATCATTATACTGTTTTTTTGTTTTTTTTACTCCCTGAATTCTCAAGCTCAGCGAGTTGATTCTTTAAAAAAAATCCTTGTGACTGCAACTGGTGTGCAAAGATTCGATGCACTGTTTGAGTTGGCCTACGAGTATTCAGCTGAAGTAGATTCCCTTTCTCTCATTTATGCGACTCAAGCTTACGACTTGGCTTTAGTGTTAAATGATTCGAACCGAATAATTAAAGGTGGGAGAATGAAGGTGGCAGCCTTAAGAAGAACGGAACAAATTGAGGAAGCTATATCCTTTGGAGAAAAAATCGTACCGATTGCAGTGCGCCACAAGTACACTTCAGAGCTGAAAATTTTATTGACATCATTAGCAATTTCTTATCATTTACGTGCCGAGTACGATAAATCCTTAAAACATAATCTGGATGCACTGGTTATTTTTGAAAATGAAGGCGATAAGAAATGGATGAGTATTTTGGTAAACAATATAGGGGTCAATTACTATAAGCTACGCGATTATGCTAGAGCGATTGAATATTATAAGAAAGGCCTTCAATACAAGAAAGAAATAGGCGATGCTGTTGATGTTGACCGACTTCACATCAATCTAGGACTTTGTTATAACGCATTGGGTGAATACAAGAAAGCAAGGGAATTTATAGCCAAGGGGTTGAGTTCATGCGCTGGTTCATGTTCTGATCAAATCATTCTGGAAGGCGAAATAGCGTTAGGCATTTCTCTTCTGGAAAGTGATCATGCAAATGAGTCTTTGGAACATTTTTTAAAATCGTATAAAGTAGCTAAGCGGATCAAAAATCATAGATTTCAGATTGAGAATTTGGAATCAATATCGAGGGTTTACTTTGCCAAGAATGATTTTGATCAGACAAAGAAATATTTGGCTGAAGCTGAGGTGATAGCGAAGGATAGAAAATATAGATTTCTATTGGAGAATGTTTATAAACGTTTTTCCGAACTCTATGATAAGACTGGCGATTATAAAAGTCAATCTGAGTATCAAACCAAGTACATCAAACTAAAGGATAGCATTTTGAACGAAAAGGTAATCAGCAATCTTGCCCAACTTAGGACTAACTACGAAGAGCGAGAGAATATTAAGACTATAGCAGCACAAGATCAGGTTCTTACTCTTCAAAATGAAGTTATTGTAAGACAGCAACGCCAATACTATTTCATAGTAGCAATCGCCTGTTTGGTAGTCACTCTTGCTTTCCTTTCTTTCTACTTCAGCAAAAGACAACAGAAGGCCAATCGCGAAATTTCGAAGGCAAAAAATCTTATTCAGGAACAAAACGATCGCCTTGAGAGCTACAACAAAGAATTAGAAAATAAAGTAGAAGAAAGGACCAGCTACCTGCTTCACTCGAATGATGCTTTGCATAAGGCAGTTGATGAGCTGGATTATTTTATTTACAAAAGCTCGCATGATATCCGAGGGCCATTAGCTACACTGAAGGGGATGAGTAACATCGCATTGATGGACTTGAAAGACCCTATTGCGATCGAGTATTTTAAAAAATTCGATATCACAACTGATAAACTCAATGTTATTCTTACACGCTTGCAAATGGTGAATTATGTAACTCATTCGCCTCTTAAGCCTGAAAGGATTGACTTTAAAGCTATCATAGATGAAATAATTGCCTTTGAGAAAAGAAAGGGCACGCCTGATCATTTCAATTTCATCTATGAGATAGGACATAATTGTGAGATTACATCTGATGAGTTTCTGGTGCGCACGATTATGGAAAACCTTATCGATAATGCGGTGAAGTTCCGCTCCAGCTCTGATCGTGTGGATCCGTTCGTACAAATAAAATTGAGCATGGAAAATCAAAAGCTAAAGATCCTTGTAGAAGACAACGGCATAGGTATTGGCAAGGAGTATGCGCATGATCTTTTCAAAATGTTTGTACGCGCTTCAGAACAATCAGAGATTGGTGGTGTGGGGTTGTATTTGATCAAATTGGCTATTGATAAAGCCGGAGGTGAGATCAGCCTAGTGCGCTCAAGTTCAAGTGGTTCGGTATTCCAAGCACTTTTCCCTCTTGATCTTAAGGATATTATATCGGTACGAGACAAAAAGGAGAAAAAACTGGTTGACCTTTTAGAGAAACCGGCAGAACCGATGTCAAACTCATCAGCGGTTAGCTGATTTTTCACAATCTTTGCAATTCATTTTTTTCTATGAGTAAGAATTACCAACGGTATATGGTAACGGCTGCCTTGCCGTATGCGAATGGACCAAAACATATCGGTCATTTGGCGGGTGCTTACATTCCGGCTGATGTTTATGTTCGCTATTTACGTTTGAACGGCAAGGACGTGGTATTCGTGAGTGGGAGTGATGAGCATGGCACCGCTATTCCGAACCAAGCCCTAAAGGAAAATACAACTCCTAAAGCGATCATTGATAAATACGATGCATTGATCCGTGATTGTTTTACAAAGTTGGGAATGTCATTTGATATTTATCATCGAACAAGTGAACAGATTCATCATGAAACCTCGCAAGAATTCTTTCTTGAGATTCATAAGAAGGGATTACTCACAGAAGAAACTTCAGAGCAATATTATGATGATGAAGCTAAAGTTTTCTTAGCGGATCGATACATAGTGGGTACTTGTCCGAAGTGCGGACATACGAATGCATATGGTGATCAGTGCGAAAAATGCGGATCGACATTGAGTCCAAGTGAATTGATAAATCCAAGATCAACCCTCTCAGGAAAGCCTCCTGTTATGAAGGCAACCAAACACTGGTACTTGCCTTTACAGAATTACGAAGGCTGGTTGAAGGAATGGATACTCGACTCGCACAAGGAAGATTGGCGAGCGAATGTGTATGGCCAATGCAAATCTTGGATTGATGCAGGTCTTCAGCCCCGCGCAATGACACGCGATTTAGATTGGGGAATAAAAGTACCATTGCCAAATGCTGAAGGGAAAGTGCTTTACGTTTGGTTTGATGCGCCTATAGGTTACATCTCGGCAACACGTGCCTTGTTCAATGAAATAGTTGATAAGAAAAAAGAATTCTCAACTCCTCAACGCGATTTTGGAAAAGCTTCCAAAGATGATTGGAAAAAATATTGGCAGGATAAGGAAACGAAGTTGGTGCACTTCATTGGAAAGGATAACATCGTATTCCATTGCATCATCTTTCCGATCATGCTTCATGCCGAGGGCGAATACATTGTACCCGACAATGTTCCGGCCAATGAATTCATGAATCTCGAAGGAGATAAGATGAGTACAAGCCGCGGTTGGTCGATAGAGATGCACGAGTACCTGGAAGATTTTCCGGATAAACCGGATGTGCTCCGGTATGCCTTGCTTACGAATTTACCCGAGACCAAAGACAGTGAGTTCACATGGAAAGATTTTCAATCGAAGAACAACAATGAGCTTGTTGCCATCTTTGGAAACTTTGTGAACCGGGCATTAGTACTCACGCAAAAATATTTCGACAACAAAATTCCTGCGTTGGGACAACTGAGTGAAGTCGATCAAAAAGTAATTTCAGAGTTGAAAGAATTTCCATCGCGAATAGCAGCATCAATTGAAGGCTATCGTTTCAGAGAGGCAACAGCCTCGCTAATGGATTTAGCTCGATTGGGGAATAAATACCTGGCCGAGACAGAACCATGGAAGCTCGCCAAAACTGATTTGTCACGGGTTGGTACAATCTTGAATTTGGCATTGCAGATTTCTGCGAATCTCGCGGTATTGTGCGAGCCGTTCTTGCCATTCACTTCTAAGAAATTGAAAGAGATGTTGGCGCAAGGGAACGCAGACTGGTCAAATACCGGAAGCGCATCCTTATTGAAAGATGGGCACCAACTCGGTGAACCGAAATTGCTTTTCGAAAAAATAGAAGACGATGTAATTGAAGCACAGGTTAAAAAACTGAACGATAAAAAGAACGCGATGGAACTAGCAGCAATTCCGGCCGAAGCTGCAAAACCAGAAGTATCATTCGATGATTTTTCCAAAATGGATATCCGTATTGGAAAGATCATGAAGGCGGAGGCAGTTGAGAAATCTAAAAAGCTATTGAAGCTTCAGGTGGATACAGGCATAGATGTGCGTACCGTAATGAGCGGAATAGCGGAGCATTTTAAACCTGAAGAAATTATTGGTAAACAGGTAACGCTACTCGTTAATCTTGCTCCACGCAAAATCATGGGTGTGGAGTCGCAGGGAATGATCCTAATGGCTGCTGATAAAGACGGCAAATTGAGGATGCTACAACCTTCAGAAGATGTAGCACCTGGTTCGAAAATCAGCTAATGCCAGACAAACAAATTAGCGTCCCACAATTAACGAATAACGAAATAGCGATTAACTCTATATTTGCAATTCGAAAAAAAGATCATGAGTGTTAAGATTACATTACCCGATGGTTCAGTAAAGGAATTTCCAGCGGCTGTTAAGGGAATTGAGATTGCGCAAAGCATCAGCGAAGGACTCGCGCGCAATGCCCTCTCTATCGAAGTGAACGGAGAGATTTGGGATTTGAGCAGGCCTATAACAACGGACTCATCCATCAAGATATTTACGTGGAATGACAAAGGGGGCAAATACGCTTTCTGGCATTCGTCTGCGCACTTGTTTGCGGAGGCACTGGAAGCCCTTTATCCTGGAGTGAAGTTTGGAATTGGCCCTCCAATTGAAAACGGATTTTACTACGATGTCGATTTAGGAGACAAGGTTTTTGGTGAAGAAGATCTAGCCGCTGTTGAAAAGAAGATGACAGAACTGACGAAGACGAATAGTGTCTTTGTTCGCAGAGATGTTTCTAAGGCGGAAGCCATCGATTACTTCAAAAATAAAGGCGATCAATACAAGCTTGAATTGATTGATGGGTTGCAAGACGGATCAATCACTTTCTACCAGCAAGGAAATTTTGTTGACTTATGCCGCGGGCCGCATATTCCATCGACCGGTCCGATCAAGGCTGTGAAACTATTGAGCGTAGCCGGTGCTTATTGGCGCGGTGACGAAAAGAACAAGATGCTCACTCGTGTTTATGGAATCACTTTTCCTAAACAGAAGGAGCTTGAAGAATACATGCACTTGCTTGAGGAGGCGAAGAAACGCGATCACCGCAAGCTTGGCAAAGAACTGGAACTGTTTGCCTTCTCTGAAAAAGTAGGGGCGGGGCTTCCGCTCTGGTTGCCTAAAGGAACGATTCTTCGTGAACGCCTTGAGCAATTCATGCGCAAGGCTCAGATCAAAGCAGGGTATGATCCGGTTGTCACTCCTCATATTGGAAGCAAACAACTTTATGTGACTTCTGGTCACTATGAAAAGTATGGTAAGGATTCTTTCCAACCCATTCACACACCTGATGAGAGTGAAGAGTTCTTCCTAAAGCCAATGAACTGCCCTCATCATTGTGAAATCTACAAGACCAAACCAAGATCTTATAAGGATCTCCCTGTTCGATTAGCAGAATTCGGAACGGTCTACCGTTATGAACAAAGTGGGGAATTGCACGGTTTAACTCGCGTGCGAGGCTTTACACAAGATGATGCCCACATCTTCTGTCGCCCTGACCAGGTGAAGGAGGAATTTGTAAAGGTGATTGATTTGGTGCTACATGTTTTCAAGGCGCTTGGCTTTGAAAATTATACAGCTCAGGTTTCCCTCCGCAGCCCAGACAATAAAACGAAATACGTAGGCGAAGATGAATTCTGGGAGCGTGCAGAACGAGAGATTCAGGAAGCTGCAGATGAGCGTGGATTGAAAACGGTTGCCGTTCTAGGCGAGGCTGCCTTCTACGGACCGAAGCTCGACTTCATGGTGCGCGATGCACTCGGAAGAAGCTGGCAGCTTGGTACCATCCAGGTGGATTATCAATTGCCTCAGCGCTTTGAATTGGAATACGTTGGTTCAGACAACATGAAACACACACCAGTGATGATTCACCGCGCGCCATTCGGATCGCTTGAACGCTTTGTGGCTGTCTTGATAGAACATTGTGCTGGTAACTTCCCGCTGTGGCTAGCACCGGAGCAGTTTGCCGTGCTTCCTATCTCAGAGAAATACAATGACTACGCGCAAAAAGTAGTTGATACTCTAAAAGAAATTGACATCCGCGGATTCCTTGACGACCGAGATGAGAAGATTGGCCGCAAGATTCGCGATGCAGAGATGAAGAAGGTGCCGTTCATGCTGGTCGTAGGGGAGAAGGAAGCTTCCGAAAACAAGGTAGCTGTGCGTAAACATGGCGAAGGCGACAAAGGCGCTATGGGACTCACCGAGTTTGTAGAGCAGTTTAAGGGAGATTTTAGGATGCCAGTGTAAACCAGCTATTTTGAAAAGCCGAAAAATTCCCGATATTTGCAGCCTGTTTTTAAAAAAGTAAGAATTTAAACCCAACGAGTGGCATTAAGACCAACGAATAGCCGACCCTATAACAGGGGATTTAGGCCGCGAGTAGTAGAAGAACCCTACCGCATTAATGAAAGAATCACCGCACAACGCGTGCGTGTAGTAGGCGAAAACATCCAAGTGGATGTTTATCCGATTGCACAAGCCATCAAATTGGCTCAGGAACAGGGATTGGATTTGGTAGAGATATCTCCAAAGGCTGATCCTCCGGTTTGTAAGGTGGTTGACTATTCGAAGTTTAAGTACGAACAGAAGAAGAAACAGAAGGAAATCAAGGCAAACGCGCAGAAATCGGTTTTGAAAGAAATCAGATTTGGCCCTAACACGGATGACCATGATTTCAATTTTAAGATGAAGCACGCGGAGAATTTCCTAAAAGAGGGAGCAAAAGTTAAGGCTTATGTTCACTTTGCGGGCCGCTCAATTGTGTATAAAGAACGTGGTGAGATATTGTTGTTGAAGTTTGCTCAGTCGCTGGAAGAGTTTGGAAAGGTAGAGCAGATGCCAGCGTTGGAAGGAAAGCGGATGTATTTGATGTTGACACCCAAAGGAAAGAAGTAATCGATTTTAATAGTAGATATCATGCCTAAGTTAAAAACAAAATCAGGAGCAAAGAAGCGTTTCAAAGTTACCGGTACAGGTAAAATCAAGCGCAAGAAAGCTTATGCGAGACACATTTTGACCAAGAAAGAAACCAAGCAAAAAAGGAATCTTGGAAAGAAAGTGACTGTAAAGAAAGTAGATGAGAGCAACGTCAAGTTGATGTTGCCTTATTTAGTATAAACTTTGCCTTGAGCAAGGTTTGGTTTTATGTTGAACCCGGCCGAACGGCACAAAGATCTTCGAGAGAGGACGCCTACGGTCAAAAACTAAATTAATATGCCACGTTCAGTAAACAGCGTAGCCTCTCGTAAGAGACGCAAAAGGACGCTCGAATTAGCCAAAGGTTATTTCGGCCGCGGAAAAAATGTGTGGACGGTAGCTAAAAACAAGGTTGAAAAAGGCCTTGGTTATGCTTACCGCGATCGTAAAGCAAAAAAGCGCGACTTCCGCTCACTTTGGATTGCCCGTATCAATGCAGGCGCCAGACTACATGGAATGTCATATTCAGAATTCATGGGCAAAATCAAAACTGCCGGAATCGAATTGAACCGCAAAGCTTTAGCTGACTTAGCTACTAACCATCCTCAGGCATTTGAGGCAGTAGTGAAGAAATTGAAATAATCAGAAATTACCCAATAAAAAAGGCTGCCGTAAGGTGGCCTTTTTTGTTTTATTCGTTTTTTGCTTTGCAATCTGAAATCATAAATCTGAATTCTGAAATCAAATTCGGCACAGTTATAGCTATCTTTGAAACAAACAATACCCCTAGTGAAAAGGTTTTTATTTCTATTAGTTATCGTTTTTGTAAGCTGCTCACCGGCTTCAACTCAGAGCAAGTCCTCGAAGAAAAAGAAAGGCAAGAAAGACTTAAACCCTCAACCGGCCTGGTTGAGCGCCAAACCTGATGAAGGGATCTACTACATTGGTATTGGCCACGCCTTAAAAGATGGCCAAAGCAATTACATTCAGGAAGCTAAGAAGAGTGCTCTTGAGGATTTGGTTTCATCAATTAAGGTGAATGTGTCATCCACTTCTGTGCTTAATCAATTAGATAATGGTAAAGAGTTTCAGGAGAAATACCAGCAGATGATTCAGACTACTGCTACCGATGATATTGAAGAATTTGAGCAAGTGGATGTGTGGCAGGACGATAGAAACTACTGGGTCTATTATCGTTTATCAAAGCAACGTTATAAAGAAATTAAAGATCAGTTAAAGCGAAATGCTGTTACCCTGGGGCTCGACTTTTTCACCAAGGCAAGAGAAGCTGAAAAAAGCAATGACTTTGTCACGTCCCTTGGATTTTATTACCAGGGATTCCGCGCTGTGGAAAAATATTTAGCAGAACCTCTACAGATTCAATTTGGTGGAAAGGACATTCTGCTTACTAACGAAATCATTACAAGTATGCAGTTACTTTTGGATAGGATGCAATTGAATGTACATCCTACTTCGATTATGGTCAATCGCATCGTAGCCCAAAGCGGACAAACAGTAACAGCAAGAATGATTGAAAAAGCAAATCAAAAACCCGTTGCAGGCTTGCCTTTGATCGCAGCTTTTGAAAAAGGAGCAGGCGATGTTTTTCCTGATTATAAAACTGATGACAACGGAGCTGTGAAAATTCTTCTTACTAAAATCAGTTCTCGGGATTTAGAACAGACCGTAGCAGTGAAAGTGAATCTGTTAAAATTCGCTGGTGATAATCCTTCTGTAATTTACTCACTGGTATCGCAGAAGATTGTCGTTCCTAAAGGGCAAGTGGTGATGAATGTTCAAAGACCCTTGGTTTTTTTGTCTTCCATTGAAAAGAATTTCGGGTTGGATAAGGCTAACCAACAGGTTGCAAATAAAATAAAAAACTACTTGGCTACTGCTGGGTTTGAATTTACCGCTGATAAGAAGAAAGCAGAACTTGCTCTTGATGTAGCCTCCAATTCAGAAAAGGGCGCGGTGTCTGGAAGCATCTTCATTACTTATGCAACATCCGTTATTAGAGTCTCTTCCGTTAAGGACGACAAAGAAATTTATGCCACTACACTGGATCGCGTGAAAGGGTTTAGTTTAGATTACGACCGAAGCAGTCAGGATGCATACAATAAATTACTAGAGAGTTTAGACAGTCAGACCTTGCCGGAAATGCTCAATGCCATACTTCAATAGATTAAACCGTAAATGCCTTCAAATATTCAATGTTAAATTTTAACGAAAAGAATGGCCTTAAACTTGCTTTATCCTAAATTGCATTAACCTTTAATACCCAATGAATATGAAAAGAATCGGAAGTTTATCGATGGTTGTAGTAGTAATCGCTGCTGCATTAATCGCAGGCTGCAAAAGCAGCAAAAAAGCTAAGGTGCCAGATGGTGAAAAGGAAGTATCAATTCCTTGCTCAGGCCCTGGATTTTACACAGACAATAAAGTGTTTAGAGCTAACTCAATTGGCGAAAGCATGGATCTTGTAACCGCTAAGAAGAAAGCCTTAACTAACGCGCGCAACGACTTAGCTCAATCAATCAAGACAACTGTAAAAACGGTTACAGACAACTACACCAACTCTACTTCAATGGATAAGAAAGAGCAGTTGGAGCAGAAGTTTGAGAGTTTGAATCGCGAGGTTGTAGAGCAGACCTTGCAAGGAATCCGCACGATTTGTGAGAAGCCTGTTCAAACCAAAGAAGGAAACTACAAATATTATATTGCTATCGAATTATCAGCTGATGATTTGGTAAAGCAATACAATAGCCGCCTTTCTTCAGATGATAAGTTGAAAGTGGATTACGATTACGAGAAATTCAAAGACACCTTTAACAAAGAAATGGATAAGATGTCAGCTCAGAAAAACGGTGGTAATTAATTCAAAATAGAATATTTAGAAATCCCGATCTTTTAGGTCGGGATTTTTTATTTTAGGTCTATGCCAGCTGAATCTGCAACAGAGCTAATCAAGAAGCTTGGGATCAAATCCGGTTTTTTTGTTATTGTATTTAATGGACCTGAGAATTACTGGAACTGGCTCGCACCTTTGCCCGAGAAATTAGTAGTTAAGTCAAAGGGAAAGCACTTTGATTTCATTCATTGGTTTGTAAAAGACAATAAAATATTTGAAGGAGAATTCAATAAGAAAAAATCGATGCTCAAGAAGAATGGCATGTTGTGGGTATCATGGCCCAAGAAAGCTTCCAAAGTAACAACCGATCTAAACGAAAACATCATCCGCGATTTTGCATTAAAGAATGGTCTGGTTGATGTAAAAGTCTGTTCAGTCAACGAAGTATGGTCAGGGCTTAAATTGGTTTATCGGCTTACTGATCGTTGAATTAATTTTAATTTTACCGAACGTACCTAAGCACTTCATTTTTCATGATCAGGAAATATTTTTCAGGCTTGCATTTTAAAGGCAACATTTACACAGCCCTTGTTTTAAGCTTGTTGCTTGTGATGGCCTTGTATTCTGTTGGGCGAATTGGCTTTTACCTTTTCAACGCCTCTTTTTTTCCTGAAATGACTTGGGCCCGAATGGCCAAGATGATGTGGGGAGGTTTGCGCTTCGACCTATCGGCAACGTTGTACTCCAATTCGCTATTTATTTTGTTAATGATTGTGCCGCTGGCAGTCCGCTTTAAACCCTTATATCATAAGATACTGTTTTGGGTATTTCTCATTGTCAACTCAGTCGCTTTTGCAGTCAACACAGCAGACTTTATCTATTATCGATTCACGCTCAGAAGAACAACGGTAAGCGTGTTCAGTCAATTTAAAAATGAAGAGAATCTTGGACGTTTGTCGGCAAGGTTTCTTTGGGACTACTGGTATGCCGTTCTCTTTTGGATATTCACCGTGGCACTTTTGTATCTCGCTTTCAAAAGAATAAAATTCAGTGGACCACAGATTGGTAATAAAATAGCCTTTTATGGAAGCGGAGTTACTGCTATGCTTCTGTGCATCTATTTATTTGTTGGCGGAGCAAGGGGTGGATTCAGAAGCAGCACAAGGCCAATTACCCTTAGCAATGCTGCAGCCTATGCTGTCGTGCCTAATGACATCAATATAGTTTTGAACACACCATTTGCCTTTATGCGAACAGCCAAGGCGAATGTCATTGAAAGGGTCAACTACTTTTCCTCAGAGCAAGAACTTGATCAGGTCTTCACGCCTTTGCGAATCCCAAAAGATACTGCATCCTTTAAACCGCAAAACGTAGTAGTTATCATCCTCGAAAGTTTTTCCAAAGAATTTGTGGGTGCTTATAACAAGGACTTGGATGGGGGTACATATAAGGGGTATACTCCCTTTCTTGACTCGCTCATTGGTGTGAGTTATGCATATCAATATTCCCTGGCTAATGGCCGTAAATCGATTGATGCCATGCCTTCAGTGATTTCCAGCATTCCGTCCATCGAAATCCCTTATGTACTTTCCCATTTTTCAGGAAATAAAGTAAATAGTCTTGCCAGTTTATTGAAGCAGAAGAATTACTACACGGCCTTTTTCCATGGCGCGCCAAATGGATCCATGGGGTTTGATGCTTTTGCAAATCTTTCGGGCTTTGATAATTATTTTGGTAAGACCGAATACAACAACGATGAAGATTTCGATGGCATTTGGGGAATTTGGGATGAGCCATTTCTCCAATACTTCGCGAGCGAGATGAATACTTTCAAGCAGCCATTTTATACAACCCTATTCACCGTTTCATCTCATCACCCTTACAATTTACCAGAAGGTTATGAGAATAAATTTAGAACCGGGCCTCATCTCGTTCATCGAACAATTGGGTATACTGACTATGCATTGAAAAGATTTTTTAAAACGGCCAGCCGCATGCCTTGGTTCAACAATACTCTTTTCGTTATTACAGCAGACCATGCTTCGGCTGAGATCAATGTGCCGGAATACAATTCTTCCTGGGGCTATTTTTCAATCCCTGTCTTCTTTTATCGTCCAAATGAAAATGGGGGTGGTCTGAAACCGGAAATTATTCAACAAATAGATATTATGCCCACGGTGCTAGGTTATCTGAATTACAATCAGCCTTATGTGGCATTTGGCAGAGATATTATTAATGACAAGACAAGACCATTTGCCTTTAATTACCTGAACAATACCTATCAGATTTTTCGTGGCGATTACCTGTTGCAGTTTGACGGAAAAAATACAACCGCGCTTTACCAGTTTAAAAGGGATAAATTCCTTAAAGACAATTTAATGAGTCAACTTCCAGATACTGTTCAGAATATGAGCCGGTCGCTAAAGGCGTTCATTCAGCAGTACAATAATCGCATGGTTGAAAATAACCTTACACCGGAGGGAAGTCAGCTTAAAAAGGCGATGAAACAATAAAGGCTGCATTTGCAGCCTTTATCAAAAGATTTTCAGGGTAAATTATTTTAAGAACTTGTGCGCTCTTTCCATTAGCATCTTTCGATCTGCAGTAATGGTTGGATCACTGTAGATGCGAGCTGAGAGTTCAGCTACAACACCTTTTTTATAACCAAGCTTTTCAGCAACGGTCTCGCAAAAGTTAATTTCACTTTTGAAAACTTGACCATCACTTTTCATTAACTGAATAAGGTGGTACAGGTTTTCGAATTTCTGATCTTCAGTGAACGAAGAAAGATCGCCTATTGGTTGAGGCTTTTTAAGCATAGCGTCAACCTCTTCTTTAGAAATGCCATTGGCTTTGGCTATTACATGTATAGTCTTAGCTTCTTTTTCGGCAACGGTATTATCGCTAGCAGCGAGATTGATAAGTACGTTAAGTTGCTCTTTAATCATGATGTTTTAATATTTGTACGAAAGTAAAATGAACAGGTAACGAATTTAGGTTAAAATCCCATTATTTCTTACACGCAAAATAAAATATTTTAAAGATGATTATGACCTCCATGCAACCTTGTTTTTAACCATCTGTCATTAAGCCAAATTAAAATTTATGAAGAATTTATTGCTCGGTGTGTTGTTGATCAGCTCGTTATCATTATTTGCTCAACAAAGTGAAGTAAGAAAGGTTGGCCCTTTTAAAGGAGTGAAGGTTTCTCAAGCCATAGACCTGTATTTAAAGAAGGGTGATAAAGAAAGTGTGAAAGTAGTGGTAACCGGTTCAGACTTAGCCGATGTAGTAACTGAAGTAGAGGGAACGACCTTGCGAGTAAAGATGCGAGACACACGAGGTTTCTTCTCTAAAGTGGATGCAAAAGTATATGTAACATACGTGGAATTGGAGAAAATTTCTGCCAGCTCAGCCTCAAGCGTTTTCTCTGAAGGAGTTATCAAAACCAATAGCATAGATATTGGCGTATCCAGCGCAGCAAACGTAGAATTATCCCTCGATGCTGGATCAGTGGTGGTAGATGTTTCAAGTGCGGGCGAAGCAGTATTAGAGGGGAAGGCCCCCAGAGTGGAAGTAGAGGTTAGTAGTGGTGGTGAAGTTGATGCCTATAAATTAGAAAGCGAAATAGTGAAAGCAAGTGCGAGCAGCGGTGGTGATGCAAAAATCTCGGTGTCCAAAGACTTAGAGGCTCATGCCAGTAGTGGCGCTGATATTCGCTATCGCGGAAATCCTTCACGCACCAACACACATTCAAGCAGTGGTGGCTCAGTGAAAAAATCAAACTGATTAGTTCTTGGAGCGAGTGTATTTGGGAGTTTCAAGCCGGTCTTCTTGCCGGTTGATCTCCCAATTCAATAAAGCAATAGCAAAATTCTTCTGATAGTAATTCGACCAATCGGACTTGATGGACAAGCGATGATCTTTTTTGTAAGTAGAATTGATCATAACCCAATTTTTGCCTCATTAGACGTAGGCTGGGTTATTTTAGTTTACGAAATCCGGAAAATTTATTGTTCGATAAATTCGGCAAGCTCTAGCCAGCGATTTGTTTTGGCTTCAATCGTTTGCGTAAGCGACTCAATCTGCCTCGACCACTCCGTTAATTTCTGGTGATCATCATTTCCCGAGTTGATCTTTTGAGTTATCTCCTCTTTTTGGGATTCTAGATTCTGTATCTCCTTTGCTAATTGATCATACTCTTGTTTTTCCTTGAAGGAGGGTTTTGCTTTCTTATCGGAAGATGGTTCTTCCTTAGATTTTACTTTTTGCTCTGCCTCTTTGGGTTCATTCTCCTTTTCCTCGATCCAAGTTCTGTAATCGGAATAGTTGCCATTGAAAGGAGTGATTTTGCCGTCACCTTCAAAAATAAAAAGCTCATCAACAAGGTGATCCATGAAATAACGATCGTGAGAAACGAGCATCAAGCACCCATTGAATTTTTCAAGAAAGTCCTCAAGCACATTGAGCGTATCAATATCAAAATCGTTTGTCGGCTCATCAAGAATTAAAAAGTTGGGGTTAGTCACCAATATTTTTAGAAGCTGAAGACGCTTTTTCTCTCCACCGCTAAGTTTTTCAATGAAGGTATATTGCTTTTCAGGTGTGAATAAAAACATTTCCAAAAATCTGGATGCTGATATCGAAGAACCATCCGCAAGCGTTATGAATTCGGCAATCTCTTTCACCTCCTCAAGAACCCGATGAGCAGGATTAAGATTTTCTGTTTCCTGCGTGAAGTACCCGATCTTTGTTGTAACCCCCGGGATTAGCTCTCCAGAATCGACTTTGCTTTTTCCATTAAGCAAATCAAGAAAGGTTGATTTGCCAACTCCATTTTTTCCGACTATCCCTATCCGATCTTTTTTCTTAAACACATAAGAGAAATTATCGACTATCTTTTGGTGGCCATAACTTTTGCTGATGTTGTGTAATTCTAAAATTTTGCCTCCCTGTCTGCGTTCTGCGATGTCGAGTTCCAGTCTGTCTTTCTTCAAACTAGTTGAAGCTTTCTCTTGAATTTCATAGAAGGCGTCAACTCTGTATTTAGCTTTTGTTCCGCGGGCCCTAGGTTGCTTACGCATCCATTCCAATTCTTTCTTCATTAAGTTGCGCGCCTTAGCAACCTCTGTCTTAAGCATCTCCTCACGCTCTGATTTCTTTTCTAGAAAGTAAGCGTAGTTGCCTTTGTAGGTATATAATTTCTTGCGATCGATCTCTATGATCAGGTTGGCAACATTGTCCAGGAAATAACGATCGTGAGTAACCATCAATAGAGTAATGTTCTGGCCAGACAAGTAATTCTCAAGCCACTCAATCGCTTCAAGGTCGAGATGGTTGGTCGGCTCATCGAGAACTAACAGATCGGGGGAGGCGAGGAGCATCTGAGCAAGAAACGTGCGTTTACGCTGGCCACCTGAAAGCTCTTCAAATTTCTGATCCAGATTGACGATTCCAAGTTTACTTGTGATTTCGTGCACTTGAGCATCATATTCCCACGCGTGAAATTCTTCCATTTGTTCCAGCGCATGCTGCATCCTTTCGGGCGTTACATGAGGATCGTGGATGCAGTGCTCATATTCCTTCGCTACCCTGGCAATAACATTCTTTTCATCGAAAAGAATGTCATTCACTGTTAGATGCCCGGGAGCATTAGGCTGCTGAACCAGGTGTCCAATCTTTATTCCATCGCGCACACTGACTTTGCCACTGTCTGACTGTACTTGTCCGATGAGGATTTTAAGTAAAGTTGATTTACCTACCCCATTTTCGCCTACGAGGGCTACTTTTTCGCCTTGTGATATTCCAAAGGTCAAATCTTGAAAAAGCCAACGGTCGTTGTAAGATTTGGAGAGGGTTTCTGCTGAGAGATAGTTCACGTTTTTAAAATAAGGGTGCAAAGGTACTTACATATTGCAGAATACACATTCCGGATTAGTTCTTATTTGTAATTTGCGATCCGAAATTTTGATTGAAAATGACACCCATCATAGCTCCGTCCGTATTAGCCTCTGATTTTGCTAATCTTCAGCGTGAAATCGAAATGATCAATACAAGCCAAGCCGATTGGATTCATATTGATGTAATGGATGGTGTATTCGTGCCTAATATTTCGCTGGGTGTTCCTATCGTTGAGGCAATCAAACGTCATGCGAAAAAGCCGATGGATGTCCATTTGATGATTGTGCAACCAGAAAAGTATGTGGAAGCGTTTCATAAAGCAGGGGCAGAGACGATTTCTGTTCATATTGAAGCATGCCCTCATTTGCATCGCAATCTTCAGCAGATTAAAGCATTGGGCTGCAAAGCAGGCGTGGCTGTAAACCCACATACTCCAATTGCCAGCTTGGAAGACGTGATTCACGACATCGATTTAGTATGTCTCATGTCGGTGAACCCAGGCTTTGGCGGACAAAAATTTATTGAGAGAACTTACGATAAGATCAAAGCATTGAAAGCATTGATCAATAGTCGTAAGACAAATACCTTGATTGAAATTGATGGCGGTGTAAATCAACAAAATGCAAAGCCTTTACTCGATGCAGGCGCTGATGTATTAGTTGCCGGTAATTTTGTGTTCTCTTCGCCAAATCCAAAAGAGGTAATTCAGCGTTTGAAAGAAGTGGTTTGATTTGGCCTTAGAGATTTCGGCTTAATTTTTGATTTCTTATCAGCTTACTAATCCTTTAATTTAGAACTGATGACCCGACTCATTTCTTTTTGCCTTGCGGCCTTGATTCTTACTTCATGCGCAAGAACAGTTTCCCGAGTTAGCCCAGACCAGCAGATTGATTTGAGTGGAAGATGGAACGACAGCGATTCGCGCATGGTCGCGCAAAAAATGATCAATGATTTTCTGGCCAGCGATAAATTTAAAGACTATTCCAAAGCCTTAAATAAAAAGCCTTCAATAATCGTTGGTTTGATCCGAAATAAAACCAGCGAACACATCGATGCTGACAATTACATCAAGAAGTTTGAATTGGCTATTTATAACTCAGGAGTAGCTGACTTGGTAGAGTCTGATAGCTTTCGCGATAAGCTTAGACTAGAGCGTGCCGAGCAACAAGATTTTGCTACTAGTAACACTGCGTCTAAATGGAGCTTGGAACAGGGGGCTAATTTGATGCTCTTTGGTGAGATGACTTCTGAGACCGACACCTATAACAACAAGCGTGTTGTCAATTATGTTACCACGCTTTTTCTTACCGATATCGAAACCAACAAGCGTATTTGGTATGGACAAGATGAGATTAAGAAATACATAAAGAACTGATTCAGGATTCTGGATGAACTCTAACTTGAAACGATTTTTTTTCATCCTGTTGATCTTAGCGGTTTCATCCTGCGCTACTTACTATCAATCCAATCTTGCTTTCAACCAAGAATTTGAAAGTGGCCAACTGGATAGAGCTTTTAAAAACTTACAGCAACACTCGTCTGAGGCTCATGGTAAAAAGGAGTTCTTGTATTTCGTTAACAATGGATTGGTGCTATCCATGATGAGTCGTTATGAAGACAGCAACAATTTCTTTGAGAAGGCTTATTTATTTGGTGAGGATTATAGAACTAACTATTTAAACGAGGTAGGCTCCTACCTTACGAATCCCAATTTCACATCCTACAAAGGAGAAGATCATGAACATTTGATGTTGCTTTATTACAAAGCAATCAATTACCTGAAGGTGGGCAAGACAGATGATGCCTTGGTTGAATGTAGGAGACTTAACATACGCTTGCAGCAATTGTCAGACCGGTATAAGTCAAATGCAAAGTATGAGGAAGATGCATTTGCCCATGTTTTAATGGGGATTACATACGAAGTGGATAAGGATTACAACAACGCCTTCATCGCGTATCGCAATGCGCTTCGGATTTATAAAGAGGATTACCATTCCATGTTTGGAGTTTATGCTCCCGATCAATTGAAAGAAGATCTATTGCGTACAGCCTGGCTTAGCGGCATGAAGGATGAATTTGAAATGTACAAGGATTCATTGCAAATGCCCACTTACGTTTACAAACCGAGTGAAGGTGGCGAACTTATTTTTTTCTGGCATAACGGATTGAGTCCCGTCAAAACCGAATGGGGTGTCGACTTTGTGATCAGCAGGCAAGGCGGCCTGGTTTATTTTACGAACGAGCAATTAGGATTGACGTTTCCTTTTAATACGGATGGCTACAGTGACCGCGACAGGAAAGGGTTAGCCAGTTTGGAAATTTTTCGAGTAGCATTTCCGAAGTATGTTGAACGCCTGCCGTATTATTCTAAGGGTACGATTAGCATAAACGATGACGTATTCTCTTTACAATTACTGGAAGATGTAAATAAGATTGCCTTCAAGTGCTTACAAGAAAGAATGGGCCTTGAATTCAGCAAAGCATTGATAAGAGTAGCCATTAAGAAAGCAGAAGAATATGAACTTCGTAAGGAAGACAAAGCACTCGGCTCTGTTTTGGGAATGATCAACGCGATGACTGAAAAGGCAGACACGCGCAACTGGCAAACGCTTCCTTACAGCATTTACTATTGCCGCGTTCCATTAAAAGAAGGAGAGAACACGTTAACATTTACTCTGAAGAGTATGGAAGGCAAATCCATTGATCATACTTATACCTACAAGGTCAAGAAAGGACAGACACTATTTCACACCTTTTCCTCGTTAGAAAGTAAGTTCTCCAATTATCCGAACTACTAACGGCCATAGATAATTCTTTATTCTGTTCTATCTTTATGAGCAAAATTTCATTCTGAAAAAGAAATTACATCTGGCTTTAATGATCTTGGCGCTTACGCCAATCTCTTCTTTTGCACAGAATGAAGGTAATTCGACTATTCCTCTTGATCATTTTTATGTGAAGCCAAGACATGGATCAAATGTCTTTCGAAGAATATTAAAGGACTTTCACTTTGGCCTATTTTCAGGTGTAGGAAGGACTTATTTTAATAGCAAGCTTGACGGGTTTGGTATTTACCAGGCTCCGGGAAGCGCACCAGAACTCTTTACAACAGCTTCAACCACATCCACACGGTTTTTCAATTGGGTAAACAATGCAGGCACAGATATAACAGCTCCTGGAGCATTTACTGTAGTCAATCCGGGTACGTCAGGCTTAGGTTTTAAAGGTCATGGATTGAACATTCCTTTAGGAGGAACATTGCATTACGAGTTTAACAGGTATAGAATTGGCGGAGGATATTCGTATGAATTGATGAGTATTGGTTCCCTTCATTCTAAGATACTGAGTGATAAAATAAGCAGTATCACTCCGAGTAGCACGACTGGGTTCGTCAGGAAATATTGGGGAATGGCAGGTGTTTCATTTTATCGGTGGAACGACTATTTATTTACAGGAGATTTGGAAGTAGGTAGTTATAAATTGAAAACGAACTACAATGCTTCGCAAGTGACCACAACCACTTTTTTCAACTTGGGTGTTACCATCGAGCGCAATCTTTCGGAGTACTTCAAAGTTTACGCCCGACCTACCTACGAAATCAAAAGTTACAACCTCACTCCTCCAGGAAGTGATAAATCAATTCATTACAACCTCAATGCTCTCTATGTGCAAGTAGGGTTTACTTATTCGATTCCTGAATTGCCGCGTTGTTTTTTAAGGGATTGTCACGCCCAGATCAATCATGCTCACGGCAACAAAGAGTATAGAAGCCGAAAGCATGCGATTTACAAAAAGCAAAATCCAGGTTATGGAGAGAATCATCCTACGCTGATTAAGTACAAAGGAAAAAATAAGAATAAGCTGAATCCGTATTAAAGCATGTTGGCAGAGAACTCATATGTCAACTTTCAAAGCTTAAAACCTAAACACTTCATGTGAGCTATTTAACTATCGATCCTAAGGAAGTACCTACGCCCAAATTGCAAGGGTATTTACAAGGCGCTATTGCCCCACGACCGATTGCTTTTGCAAGTACTATTGATAAAAATGGAGTCGTCAATCTGAGTCCATTCAGTTTCTTTAACATGTTTAGTACTCGGCCGCCCGTGATTGTTTTCTCTCCATCGAGAAGAGTGCGTGATAACACCACAAAGCATACATTAGAGAATGTCTTGGATATTCCTGAGGTGGTAATCAACATCGTCAGTTATGCTATGGTCGAGCAAGCTTCATTAGCAAGCTGCGAATATCCAAAGGGAGTGAACGAATTTGTAAAGGCAGGCTTTACCGAATTGCCCTCGGAAAAAGTAAAGCCTCCCCGCGTGGCAGAGTCACCAGCTTCATTCGAGTGTAAAGTAAATCAAGTGATCTCGTTGGGAGATGAGGGTGGGGCAGGTAACCTGATTGTTTGTGAAATCATATTAGCCCATTTCAAGAAGGAAATACTTGATGAACATGGTCATGTCGATCCACAGAAATTGGATGCTGTAGCAAGAATGGGCGGTGATTTTTATTGCCGTGCTCATGGAGAAAACATTTTTACAGTTCCCAAACCTAACACCAAGCTTGGAATTGGATTCGATCAACTTCCTGAGAACGTCCGTAACAGTAAAGTACTTTCGGGCAATGACCTTGGTCGACTAGCTAATATTGAAAGGCTTCCTGAAGTTGGCCCCCAAAAAAATGATTCAATCGATATCGATGAGCAACATCGGTTGGCCAAGAAATTATTAGCGGAAGGAAGAGTAGACGAAGCTTGGAAAGTGCTGCTTGGGTCCCAAGATTTGTGATGATCGGCTGAAGCCAAAGAAAACCAATTCGTAGTTTTAATTTCTAAACTATCCATATGAAAAGATTTTCAGTATTGGTTCTATTAATGGCTGCTTTTGTAGCTAAAGCACAGCAGAATTTCGACACTGTTAAAATCAGGCCAATCAAAGTGACCGACCAGATTTATATGTTGAAAGGTTCTGGCGGGAATATTGGCCTTCTTATAGGAAATGATGGGCTGATGATGGTTGATGATCAGTTTGCTCCCCTCTCCAATAAGATTATTGAGGCGATAAAATCCATCTCTCAAAATTCAATTCGATTTTTGGTGAATACACATATTCATGGCGATCACACTGGAGGCAACGATAATTTTAGTAAGCAGGGTGTAACTGTTGTAGCACATGACCAGGTGCGTGAGCGGATGAAAAAGGAACAAGTAAATAAGCGCATGAATAGAACGACACCCCCTCGTGAAAAAGATGCATTACCTGTAGTTACATTTTCCGATAAACTAAATTTTCATCTTAATGATGAAGAGATTGAACTCGTTCACCTTGACCGCGGCCATACCGATGGCGATGTAGCTGTTTATTTCAAGAAGGCTAATGTGATTCACACTGGCGATGCATTTGTTCGCTATGGCTACCCATTCATTGATACAGATAGCGGTGGGGGAATCAACGGTTTCATCTCTTCACTCGATAAGCTGCTGCTGATCATGAATGATCAAACCAAGGTTATTCCAGGACATGGTGAGTTGGCTACCAAAGTTGACGTAAAAACTCTTAGAGAACAGATTACTGATATCCGGGATCAGGTTGCTAAAGCATTGAAAAAAGGTAAGAAGGTTGGAGAGATTTCTTCTCTAGGTATTACTGACAAGTATGACGAAAAACTGGGCAAAGGCTTTTTAAAAGGAAAAGACTTTGTAGTGTTGATCGCAGAAAGCTTGAACGAAGGGAAGTAACAGCGAATCTAATCCCGATACATCACAGCCTTTACCGCTCTCACGGTTCTCTCAACATTTGGCAATATAGCATCAATCAATGTTGGAGCGTAGGGCAGTGGCACATCTAAACTATTTACACGATGGATAGGCGCATCGAGGTAATCGAAAGCATATTTCTGAATATGATAAGTGATCTCAGAAGAAATTGCGGCTAATGGCCAGGCTTCTTCTACAATCACTAGCCTGTTGGTCTTTTTAACGGACTCTACAACCGTTGCATAGTCAATTGGTCGTACCGAACGAAGGTCGACAACTTCTGCAGAGATTCCTTCTTTCTCTAATTCTTGAGCTGCAGCCAAAGCTACTTTCATTATTTTACCAAATGAAACGATCGTTACGTCCGATCCGCTTCTTTTAATATCTGCTGAACCTATAGGGATCAAATATTCTTCCGTAGGAACTTCCCCCTTATCGCCATACATCAACTCACTCTCCATGAAGATAACCGGGTCGTTATCGCGTATAGCCGTTTTTAAAAGGCCTTTGGCATCATACGGGGTGTAAGGAACAACTACTTTCAAACCAGGAGTATTAGCGTACCAGTTTTCAAAATTCTGAGAATGCTGTGAGCTCAACATACCAGCATTACCAGTAGGGCCTCGAAACACAATGGGCACATTAAATTGCCCTCCCGACATGGAAAGCATTTTAGCTGCCGAGTTGATTACTTGGTCAATGGCCACCAACGAGAAATTGAAGGTCATAAACTCAACAATCGGGCGAATGCCATTCATTGCGGCACCCACGCCAATGCCAGCGAATCCTAATTCAGATATCGGAGTATCGATTACTCGGTCTGGACCAAATTCATCAAGCATCCCCTGGCTCACTTTATAAGCGCCATTGTATTCGGCTACTTCTTCACCCATTAATAATACGCTCTTGTCTCTGCGCATTTCTTCATTCATGGCTTCGCGAAGTGCTTCTCTGAATTGGATTTCTCTCATGTCAGCGATTGTTTAGATTTTTCAAAGTCCGTAAAAATAACATCCGAAACATCAATAAAAAAGCCCTGACGGTTAAGTCAGGGCTTTTCCCCAATTCCATTTGGATTTGATTATTTCAATGCATTACGGAATGCATCAGTAGTATTGAATTTTGTGAATTCAAGATCGGTCAAAGCTTTTTCTTTCAACTTAGGGTCAAGCTTAACAGCACTTGTCAAGTTGCTAACAACAGCCTCTCCGCTGTTATTATGGGCTGCTGCAATAGCTGCACCATAGAAAGCGATAGCCATGTTAGGGTTTTTCTTAGTTGCTTCTGCGAATGAAGAAGCAGCGTTGCTGTTGTCTTTATTGAGCAATTGAGACAAGCCTTTGTTGAAAAGGTTCACATCAGTATCAGTTGCAGAAGATGTCGAACGAACTGCATCGCTGTATTTTGCTTTGTAGATTTCAGTAGCACCTTTAACGCCATTTACACCACGAGTTACATCGTTGCTGGCGCCATTCAATGCTTGAGTAGCATAGCTGTATGACTTATAAGGGTTGCCCTGCATTAAGGTAACAGAAGCAAGGTTAGCTAGCACTTCAGGAGCTTGCTTCAACTTGAAAGCAATATCGAGCTGAGTTGCAGCTTTGCTTGAAAGTTCAGTAGCACTTGCTGGATTGTCGATCATCATTTGGATGTAACAAGCAGCAAGGTTGTTGTTTGCATTCCAGTGGTCACCTTTTTTAGTAGCGGCCTCATAGATTGCTGCTTTCTCATCCAAAGAAGGAGTAAGTGTTCCTGCATACATCAATTCTTCGAACGTAAGAGTGTCACCTTTAACTTCACCTTTTGTGATTTGCTTAGCAAGTACAGAGATCTCAGCATCTGTTTTCTTAGCTTTTACAGTCAAGATTTCGGTCTTAGCTGCACGAAGTCCAGGATATACATCTTTGAAAACTTTGTTGTAAGTCTTCAATTTCTTCAATGACTTTTCTTTTTCTTCGAAAGAACCACCGTTGTTGATGATGTTCGTGTATTCTGATTTCTCATCGGCAGTGATACCTTCATAAGAAGCCAAGGCAGTAGAGAAACCTGACCAGTCGTCAACGATAGGCTTCAAAATGAATTTGATATCAGCGGCTACACCTTGGTAGTCATACTTCTTCATTTCCTCACGGTAGAACTTTTCGATTACAGCAGCACGCTCTTCAGAAAGTTTGCTGTTGATGCGCTCTAAACCTTCAGGTGAGTGAGTACCAGTGATTGTAACAGTTTTAGTGATATTCTTAGCAGCGATGAAGGCGTCTAATTGCTTGCCTTTTTCAGCATGAAGTTCTGATTTGCGGAGGATAGACTTTCCACGCTCGAAGTTGAAATCAGGGATAGTTACAGGAATAAGTTCTTCCTGGTTGTTATATCCATGCTCAGCAAAAGCAGCATAATATGAGTTTTGAACCAACTTAGAGGTAGTAATAATACCTGTAGCCACAGCTACACGTGGAGTTGCTTTTGATTTTTTGCTTTTAGTAGCAACAAAACCAATTTCAACCGTTCCTACTTTATAAGTATCCTTATAAGGGAATGAGAAAGGTTTAGTTACTGGTGTTTGTTCGGTCTTGTTGTTAGGATAATCTTCTGCTTTGAAAGCAATTGAAGGTAGAGCTAATTCGCTTTCGCCATACTTATAGAAAGTATTTAGCGTTAAGGTGGTACCTTTTTTCAGAACCTTAGCAGGGATGTTACCTGACATGTCGAAGTTCACCGTGTCTTTATGTACTTCGAGTGGGTTAGGTTTAACCTCAACTTTCTGATCCTTGACCATTTTGATCATTTGTGGAAGGGCACATCCGGTCATGGTCCCTATGATCGCTAAAGAGTAAACTATTTTTCTCATGGAATTTGGTTTATAAACTTGGTTTTTAAGAGTGGCAAATGTAAGGTTTATCGGCATTTGTACGCAAGGATAGGCAAAAAAATAAGAATCTCGACTTCTAATAAGCCCAGATAGTGTGCTTATATTTGTGAGTTGAAAAATAGGTCGTTGAACTGCAGTTTACGCGGGTAAACGGTTTTGAAACATCAATTACGATAGACAGATATGGATTTAGTGAAGAGGATTCAGTTGTTTTTTGAAGGTCATGCCTTTGGGGTCTGCACCTTTTTAGGGGAAAAGCTGGGGGTGGCCACCTCTTCGATCAGACTTTTCTTTATTTATGCTTCGTTCCTAACTTTGGGTTCTCCTGTCATAATTTACCTTTCTATGGCTTTCATTCTGAACATGCGAGCCCATCTGCGTAAGCGCAATACCATCTGGGATTTTTAGGACTTTAGGTCCTTGTAAGTTTTCTTTCCAGAAAGGAAATAATCGAATACAATAAAGCCGGGGTAAATGCTGGCCGATCTGAAACTTTTGATCTGATTGCCTGTTAGGGTACGCTTCTTCATTTCGCGGCCAAATCGCCTGATGAAGCTTAAATGGGCAATAATTACGGCTTTAGCGTGCGTTCCTGAGCCCGTTATTAGGAAGTGAATCGCAGCAATCCAGTCCAAAAGCATTCTCATTGGAAGCTTCCAGACCAATGAAGAGATACGTTGGTGCTTCAGGAGCAAACTTAACCCATTTCTAAAGTTGAAATAGGTTTTGCGCGGATTTGATGCAGACAATGTTCCACCTCCTACATGGTAAACGGTGCTCTTGCCGTTATAAATAATCTTATGACCTGATCTGGATAGCTTCCAGCACAAGTCAATCTCTTCCATGTGGGCAAAGAAATCTTCGTCAAGTCCGCCCATTTCATGAAATCGGGCGGCACGCACAAACATACATGCACCCGATGCCCAAAAGATTTCTGTAATATCGTTGTACTGGCCTTTATCTTCTTCAATGGAATCGAAGAGTCTACCTCTGCAAAATGGGTAGCCCAGGGTATCGATCTCTCCGCCTGCGGCACCGGCATATTCAAATTTATTTTTTGACCGATAAGCAAGAATTTTAGGTTGAGCTGCGGCAATTGATGGATCGCTCTGCATCATTTCAACAATAGGAGTAAGCCACCCTGGGGTAACTTCTACATCAGAATTTAAAAGCACATAGTAAGTAGCCTCAACTTGTTTCAGGGCAGTGTTGTATCCACCACAAAAGCCTTTGTTTTCTTTTATGGTGATCACCTCTACGTTAGTGAAGTTGCCTTTGACAAAGTCGGCTGATCCATCGGTTGAGCCATTGTCGGCTACAATGATTCTTGCCCCATCGCTAAAGCTGATGACAGAAGGAAGAAACTGCTGCAGGAAATTTTTTCCGTTGTAATTAAGTATAACGACTGCAACTTGGGTCATCCCATCAAGCTGCTTAAATCCATGCCCGGAATATTGGGAAGGAGCCCTTCAGTAGATTTTTTTAATTGCTCGCGTGCCAAAGTTTCAGCTTCTTCACTGGCTTTATTAACGGCAGCAATTACCAAATCCTGAATCATTGATTTGTCTTCAGCTTTCAAAATTGCAGGATCGATGTCAAGGGATATCAATTGTCTTTTTCCATTTACGGTGGCTTTCACCATGCCACCACCTGATTCGCCATTTACTTTTAAAAGGGCAAGATTGTCTTGTGCTTCTTTGATGCGGGCTTGCACTTCTTTCATTTTACCCATCATCTTCATCAAGTCGAACATAATCCTTAGTTTTTAAGAGGATGTAAAATTACTCGGAAAAGTTGGGTTAAAACCTGCGTGTAAGAATAACTGTGAAAAGAAAACTATTTCCTGATCAGCACAACTGTGCCAGCCTTCTTAAAGGTATTCCCGGCAAGGTCAGTGCCATCGGCAGTCCATACATAAGTGGCATCAGGCATAGCAAGGCCTTCGCGCCTGCCATCCCAAGCCTCGTTTTTGTCTGAATAAAAAACGAGCGCCCCCCAACGATCAAAGATTTCCAGTTTCATTGACGCGATGAAATGACCTTTTACTGCAAAGGTTCTATTCAGAGAAGATATTTTACTGTCGGGGTTGAATGCGGTGGGGTAGTAGAGATTAATATTTCGCACCACTTTGATTTCATTGGATAGTGATGGTGAGACTCCCGCTTCCACAGCTGTAGCAATTATTTTGTAATAGACTACTTGATTGGTTAAGTCAGGTGAATTGTCAAGGTACGTCAAATTTGACCCCGAATAAATGGTTTGAGGGGCTTGACCTGGTTGGTAATACTTTATCAAAGAGTAATTTTTTACTCCTTGATTCCATCCGCTGTATGCGGACCAATTTAATGTTACTTCATTAGATTCATCCATAGTTCCCGCAAGTAGCACGGGGCAGGAGGGCAGGCTATTCGCGCTCACATTATCACAATTGTCCGTATAGTTGATCTGATAGCAATACCCGGCATTATTATAAGATTCATCTGTGAATTCCGGTGATGTGTTATTACCTATTGGAATATAGGAACCACTCTGTGGCGCGCGTAAGATATTATAAGAGGTAGCTGTGACGGTAGGATCTTGCCAGATCAAATCTACTTGAGGTTCGCCTACCACTGCGCTTGTATTATTGATGGCAATCGGTGTTTGTATTAAAAATGCTGTGACGGGTGCTGAAAGTAAGGACGTACTTGTTGAGCCATTGGCGTATTTGCTTACCAGTTGATACTGATAAGATGATTTGCATACCACCGTTTTATCTTGGTACGAAGTAGTATTTCCAGGGATTGTGTTAATAATGCTGTTATCTCTTTTAATATCTATAGTTGAAACGCTCAGGTTTGAGGTTTGCCATGATAATTGATTTGCGCCACTCGCTGCTGTAACGCTGAGTTTCTGACTACAAATTGGGTAAGGAGGATATAGGTTAGTATTGGCACAAGGGTCAAATGAACTCAGCCTAAGGCAATAGAAATTATTATTGACATTGAGATTCGGTACTGTCAATGAGTTAACGCCATAAAGGTTTTGAAAGACCTGAAAGTTAGTAGCATTGTTGGTAGCGATTTCACTTTTGTACTCCACGTTTGTTGCAGGGGTATAGGCCAGTTGTAATGTAGTAGAACTGGTTGCCGTAAGTGAATTGATTGTTGGCAAGGGCAATGTATTGATAGCCGTGAACGGAAGGGCCTTAGCGCTACAGTTATTGGCGGCATTCAATTTTTGTCCGTTTATGCTTATGGTATGATTGCCGGCTGCTCCATAGTTGAATATAGCTGTCTGGTTATTACCAGAATTGACTGTTTTGTCAATGACTGCATCGGTTTCGCTATTGAAATTGACATAGTATGTGTCGTAGGTCTTATCAGTAATGTTGACTTCCACTTTTGAGCCGGCACAAGAATAAATGTCAAACGCAGGTTGAATATTTGGATCCACTATTACATCTATATAATCAGCACCTGTGCTCTGATAGATTACCTGAAGCCTATAAGTACCAGGAGTGTTGTAGGTAAATTTTATAACATTCTGACAGCTTGCATTAGGCGGACAATTGTTTGTGCCATCAAAACTCATAATGCACGGAGTGCCTGCGGTACAGCCGCCATTACCACTTAAATTGGTGTTAACAATATTGATAGTGAATGGAGCACAACCACGGATTTGGTCTACTTGAAATTTTAAACCCTTGCTAGAATAGGGTTGAGCTATTGCAGCGAGCCATGGAACAAAAAAAACAATAAAAAGAAATGCCCTCCTCACTACTCTAAATTATATTCTTTGAGAAATTTCTCTGCCTCTATCAAGTCATCGTGCAAGAAACGATCGCTTTCTATAAACGGCACACGCTTTCTAAAAGTATTAACAAAGTTCTCTAAAGTATCTGAGGTTTTCAATGGTCTTCTAAATTGTAATGCCTGTGCTGCTGTAATCAATTCAATGCCGAGAATTGAGTAAATGTTGTTAATCACCCGATACGCTTTTGTTGCGGCATTGGCTCCCATACTCACATGGTCTTCCTGCCCATTGCTCGACACGATGGAATCTGCCGAAGCAGGAGTGCAGAGTTGTTTATTCTGACTCACCAACGATGCTGCTGTGTATTGAGGTATCATCAATCCCGAATTAATACCAGGTTCGGCTACAAGGTAATTGGGTAGTTCGCGGCTTCCCGAAATCAACTGGTAAGTTCTACGTTCAGAAATATTCCCCATCTCCGCCATTGCTATTGCCAAGAAATCTAAAGCTAGAGCTAGGGGCTGGCCGTGAAAATTTCCTGCAGAGATGATTTTATCTGCTTCTGCAAATACGTTTGGATTGTCTGTAACGCTGTTAATTTCTGTGAGGAAAACATGAGACACATACTGTATCGTGTCATCGCTGGCTCCATGCACCTGGGGTATGCACCTAAAGGAATACGGATCTTGTACATGCTTTTTCTTCTGGGAAATAATTTCACTTCCCTTTAACAAATTCTTAATCTCCTTTGCCACTTTCAATTGACCCGCATGCGGACGAATGCGATGTACATCTTCATCGAATGGTTCAATACGACCATCAAATCCATCCAGTGAAACAGCACTGATCATGTTCGCCAATCTTAGAATTCGTTGGGCATGAAGAATACACCAAACGCCATATGCGCTCATAAATTGAGTGCCATTGAGCAGCGCCAAACCTTCTTTCGATTTGAGATGAAGTTTTTCCCATTTCATCGCTTTTAGAACTTCTTCGCTGTGTTGATTTTTGCTTTGAAAATAGACTTCCCCTTTTCCAATTAATGGAAGGGATAGATGCGCCAATGGCGCCAAATCACCCGAGGCCCCGAGTGAACCCATTTCGTAAATGCGCGGCAGAATGTTTTTGTTGAACATGCCGATCAATCGCTCAACAGTATCTACTTGTACACCAGAATATCCGTAGGACAAGGATTGGATTTTTAAGAACAACATCAACCGAACGAGGTCGTGTGGAACTTCGGCTCCCATACCGCATGCGTGTGAAAGCACGAGGTTTTCCTGTAGTTTTTCTAATTGATCTTTCGGGATGTTTTTATTGTACAGCGATCCAAACCCGGTATTAATACCATAAATGGGCTCTGATGAATTTGCGATTTTTTGATCAAGGTATGATCGACTTTGTTGGATCTTTTCCTTAGCCGCCTTTGAGAGTGAAAGTTCGGAACCCTCGTTCAAAACTTTTTTTAAGTCAGCAAATGACAGTTGATCAGAACTAATAGCGTGTAAGTAACTCAAGCGATCTAAATTTAATTTCTATTAAATAACTGAATAGCGGTTGCAATCTCTTCAAAGGAAAGCTTCAATTGGTTGCCAGTCTCCATTTTTTTTAAAGTCAGCGTTTCTGTCTGAACTTCCTCTGGCCCGATAACCACCACAAATGGGATCTTCTTTCGGTCGGCATACTCCATTTGTTTTTTGATTTTCACCTGGTCAGGATAAATCTCAGAGGCAATACCTCTCTCGCGAAATGCTTGAGCCGTTTTTAAGCCATATTCAAAAGCTTCCTGGTCTAGGTGAGCAATTAAAATAGTAGAGGCAGCAGTGGTTTCCTTAGGGAAGATATTCAACTCTTCCATGGAGTCATACAAACGGTCTATTCCAAATGAAATTCCTACCCCTGAGCTTTTCTCTTTCGAATCAAAGACACCAGTAAGATTATCGTACCGGCCACCGCCACTCACGCTGCCGATAGCCACGTTATTAATTTTCACTTCAAAGATACAGCCGGTGTAGTAGGAGAGTCCACGGGCGAGGGCAATATCAAACTCTACGTGCTCACCGGTAGCACCAAATTTGTTTAACAGAGAAAACACCTGGTTGAGGTCATCAATACCTTTTTTTCCTCTTCCTGAGTTCTCAAATTTTGAAGTCAACATGCCAATCTTCTCTGCAGTGGTTCCGTTATATTTCAGAATTTCAAATAGCTGAGGCAGAGCAGCGCCATTAAAACCTCTTGCCAGTAATTCTTCCTGCACTTTCTCCTCTCCAATCTTGTCAAGCTTGTCAATGGCAACGAAGAGCGAGTTTTCATTCACTATTGCTCCGAGCATCTCTGCCAGGCCTGACAAAATTCCTCTGTGGTTGATTTTTATGGTGTAATCTTTAATTGCCAACGCCTTGAAGGCATCTTTAATCATCAAGATAATTTCAGCTTCGCATACCAATGAGTCAGTTCCTACCACATCAGCATCGCACTGGAAAAATTCGCGATACCTTCCTTTCTGCGGACGGTCTGCTCGCCAAACGGGCTGAATCTGATAGCGCTTGAATGGAAATGCAATTTCATGACGGTTCATTACCACATATCTTGCAAAAGGGACAGTAAGATCATAGCGCAATCCTTTTTCAGCAATATCAAAAGCAAGAAGTTTGGAGTTTTTGGATTCCAGTTTCCCGGGCTCAACGTCCTTCAAGAAATCACCAGAATTTAGAATTTTAAAAAGCAATTGGTCACCTTCATCACCATATTTCCCGGTTAGGGTAGATAAATTTTCCATTGCGGGTGTCTCAAGAGGCATGAAACCATATTGCTGAAATACTTTTTTGATCGAGTCTATAATAAATTGCCTTTTGGCCATTTGCTCAGGGCCAAAATCGCGCGTGCCTTTGGGAAGGGAAATTTTTTCCATGTCACAAAACTAACGGTATTTCGCAGATCAGAGCACTTTGTCGACAAAGCATTGTGACAGAACCATGCAAAGTGTACTCTTGTTAAAATTTTAATAGAATACTTATGAAAAGGATTTTTGTTGTCCTCAGTTTAGTTGGTTTACTTTCCATGCTTTCAACTGCAGGATATGCACAGCTTAAGAGGGGCGATAACTTGCTAAACATCGGGTTTGGTCTTAACTCATATTACTCAGGGGGTATTCCCTTTAGTGCCTCGTATGAGTACGGAGTTAGTAATCTGGTGAGTGTGGGTGGTGGGCTTGACTATCTGACCTATCATTATGGTGTACCGGGTAACAATTATAATTTCACGGCTCTTTATTTAGGATTCAGAGTGTCTTATCACTTTAATGAGGCTTTCGACATTAACGACAAGAAATGGGATATTTATGGCGGTGGCACCCTTGGTTATCGCTCGTTTACTTGGGGTGACAATTATCCTTACTCAAGTGGCTATTATAACAGCGGATTATTTCTTGGTATTCATGCAGGGGCGCGATACTATTTTGCCCCAAAGACAGGCGCATTTATGGAAGTTGGAGCCCTTGGATCCTCCAATATCCGCGTAGGTATCGCCTTTAGGTTCTAAAAACCTATTGCAAAACAGAAAATACTGATTATTTTTGCGCTCTTTAAATACAAAAGCCATGTCAGTTACCCGTTTGAAAAGAAAGAATCGCAAAGATAAAGCTAAAGCAGCCCGCAGAAGGACCGATTTGAAGGTTCAAAACTTCAAGCCTGTCTCTAAAGCAGTCGATATCGAAAAGATCAAAGAAGAATTTAAGGCTAAGAAGTAATTAGTCATATATCAATCAGCATTTAGCCAATGGGAAACCGTTGGCTATTTTTTTTCCAATTCGGTTAATTGATTGCCCCTCGCTTCCCCAGTTCAATTACCTCCATTTTTTTGATTTCCTTTTTAAGGATTTCAAAACGTATCAATGTCTTCATCAGATGAAAACCGTGATTGCCGGCAGCGCCCGGATTCAGGTAGAGCATATTTTTGTAATTCGGATCTTTTTTGACTCGTAGAATATGTGAATGGCCACAGATGAAAATATCCGGAGTCTTTTCTTTTAGGATTTTTTTGATTCGGGGATTGTAATTTGGAGGAGTACCACCAATATGTGTCATCCAAATGTTTAGCCCCTCACTCTCGAACCAAAGATCTTCGGCAAACCGAGCCTGCATTTTCTTGTCATCGATGTTTCCATAAACCGCTCGTAGAGGTTTGAATTTTTCAAGGTCATCAGCAACGGATGAGTCTCCAATATCACCGGCATGCCATACTTCATCTATATTTTTGAAGTGATCAAAAACTTTGGGGTCCAGGTAACTGTGGGTGTCTGATATTAAGCCGATACGCATGCCTTTAAATTCAAGATCTAAAATTTGCCAAAAGTTGTGGATAAGTATCTTTAGTGGTTAGAAATTTCTTTAATGTAGGGCCGCACACATTAACCTTTTGAAATAATTTAGCTTGCATAAGCTCTGGCAAATTAGTGTATTGCTTTTCTTAAATTTGGAAAGACAATTATCATGAATCGCAGGGAATTTGTTCAGTCTACAGCGTTGGCAGTCACGGCAATGGCTTTGTCTTCATCTTCATTTACCCTCTACAATAAGCGCAAGATAGGTTTACAGCTTTATTCGCTGCGCGATGTGATCTTAAAGGATGTGAAGGGAACTTTACAGAAGGTGGCAGCCCTGGGCTACACCGAGTTGGAAAGCTATGGATACACCAGCGGAAAGCTTTTTAACATGCCTGTCGCTGATTTTGGAAAGCTGATTTCTGATTTGGGAATGAAAGTGCCCAGCGGCCATTACGGTGTTGAACATTTTCCCGACTGGGAGCGTGCAGTTGCCGATGCTAAATCAATTGGGCAAGAATATATGGTTATTGCATCGCTGCCGCATGAAGATCTTAGTTCTCTCGATAAACTGAAGAAGGTTTGTGAGTTGATAAATAAGAAAGCGGAAGTATGTAAAAAGTATGGCATCCGAATGGGATATCATAACCATGCCAGTGAATTTGAAAAGCTTGAAGGAAAGACCATTTATGATTTGCTGATATCTGAGTTTGATTCAAAATTGGTAAGCCTTGAGCTTGATCTTTACTGGGCTACTTTTGCTAATCAAGATCCGTTGAAATTAATTGCTGCATATCCCGGCAGGTTTGAACAATGGCACGTGAAAGACATGAGCAAAACCGACCGAGCTCTGCAAACGGATGTAGGTTCAGGGGCTATTGACTTCAAGGCAATTTTTGCGAAAGCAAAAGAGGCAGGCTTGAAGCATTTCTATATTGAACAAGAACAATATCCTCTATCACCAATGGAAAGTATTAAAGTTTCCATCAAAAATTTGAAGGGCATTTTGGGTTAATTTACTGTTTGTCAATGCGATCTATCGGATTCAGTAATCCGGCCGGATTAAAAAGGTACGTTAACAGGCTGCAACCGATTGAAGCTCTCTAATTGTGGCATTTTTTTTATCTTGCGCCCCTAAACACTTGTTTATGGTAGCCATTGAAAAACATACCTCCACTTATCCAGTAAGTAACACCGCATTAAAAAATTGGGTCAAACAAATCGCTGATCAATGCAAACCAGATCGGGTGCATTGGTGCGATGGGTCTCAAGCGGAATACGATGAATTGTGCAATGACCTCGTTGAGAAGGGCACGTTTATAAGACTCAATGAGTCCAAGAGACCAAATAGCTTTGCCTGCTTCTCTGACCCCAGCGATGTGGCCCGCGTAGAAGACCGCACTTACATCTGCTGTCGTAAAAAAGAAGATGCCGGACCCACCAACAATTGGGTCGAGCCGAAAGAGATGAAGCAAACCCTGAACGGCTTGCTCGATGGTTGTATGAGAGGCAGAACAATGTACGTGATCCCATTTAGCATGGGGCCTATCGGTTCTGATATTGCCCATATAGGTATTGAAATCACCGACTCAGAATATGTGGTAGTTAACATGCACATCATGACGCGTGTTGGTACGAAAGTCATCGAAGCTCTTGGCAAGGACGGAGAATTTGTAAAGGCACTTCACACAAATGGTGCACCTCTTGCAGCTGGCCAGAAAGATGTAAAGTGGCCGTGCAATCCTACTACGAAATATATTGTTCATTACCCTGAAGAGCGCTCCATCGTTTCTTACGGATCAGGCTATGGAGGTAACGCATTGCTTGGTAAAAAGTGCTTTGCATTGCGCATAGCATCTACCATGGCTCAAGAAGAAGATTGGTTGGCAGAGCACATGCTCATTCTTGGCGTAGAAAGTCCAGATAAAGAAAAGACTTACGTTGCTGCGGCCTTCCCAAGTGCATGCGGTAAGACAAATTTTGCGATGCTTATTCCGCCTAAAGAAATTGCCGGATGGAAAGTAACAACCGTTGGAGATGACATCGCATGGATTAAGCCTGGAAAGGACGGAAAGCTTTACGCCATCAATCCTGAATACGGATATTTTGGCGTTGCTCCGGGTACGAACACCAAGAGCAATCCTAACGCGATGAAGACCATCGAAAAGAATACGATCTTCACTAACGTGGCGATAACCGAGGATGGCGATGTGTGGTGGGAAGGAATGACCAAAGAACCACCAAAGAATTTGATTGGCTGGACTGGTCAGAAGTGGGATCCATCTTCAGGCAAGCCTGCAGCTCACCCAAATGCTCGTTTCACAGCTCCGGCATCACAATGCCCAAGTATTGATAGCGATTGGGAAAATCCCAATGGTGTGCCAATCGGGGCTTTCATTTTTGGAGGAAGAAGAAGTAATACCATTCCGTTGATTTATCAGGCACACAACTGGAACTCCGGAGTGTACTTGGCAGCAACGATGGGCTCTGAAATGACAGCTGCTGCCTTTGGCGAACTTGGTAAAGTAAGACGCGATCCGTTTGCAATGCTACCTTTCTGCGGTTATCACATGGGTGAATATTTCAACCATTGGTTGCAGTTCGGCCGCGATATTCAAAATCCACCAAGGATATTCGGTGTGAACTGGTTTCGTAAAGATGAGAATGGAAACTTCTTGTGGCCAGGATTTGGTGACAACATGCGTGTATTGAAATGGATTGTTGAAAAAGTGCGTGGTAAATCGAATGCTGTTGAAAGCCCAATCGGCTGGATGCCGCATTATGAAGACCTTGATTGGACTGGTTTAGATTTTACTAAGCAACAGTTTGATCAGATCATGCACATTGATCGTGAGCAATGGAAGAATGAATTGCATTCACACGCTGAACTATTCGAACGTATGTACGATCGCTTGCCTAAGGAATTTATTTTCATGCGCGAGCTTTTACTCTCCAGCTTGTGGCGTTCGCCTGAGAAGTGGAGTGTAGAGTCGGAATAATATTTGACTTTGCTAAGATGAAAAATGTCAGATCGCAAGGTCTGACATTTTTGTTTGTGCCTTTTTAAAGCTAACGTCTTATTTCTAGCTCATCTTAGCTAACGCATTGATGTACCGCTCGGGCAATTCACCTTTTGTGGCGGTTTGATAATCGGCATAACTGCAGGGCACGATGGAGTTGCGTGCGTATTTGGCACCAGCACGCGTGATGCTTACCTCCATCCACCATTTTTCGGTGAGCTTACTTTTATAGAATGCAATGGTCTCTGGTTGAACGGGCATGGCCACCACATATTTTAAAAAGTCATTCGACTTGAAGTTGCTTTCTTGCTTGCGGTGATAAAATCCTTCGATAAAATACCAAATCATCGTGGCAATGACCGATGCAGTCTTTTTATGGATGTCATCGTAGTTCGGATTGTATTCGTAAAAACCAACTGAGCTTAATTTTTCATTCATCCCTGCATACCAACAAATCTGGCAAGCTTCTTCCCCTGTAAGGCCAAAAGGCTGGGCATTCGCATTGCCCGGAGCATCTGAAGATTTGATTGCGGTTATGTCAAACGAGAACATATCGGCATAGCGAATGGCTGGCTCCATCTCTGTAAGATTGGTTCTCATTTGGCCAATACGATGAGCTTCAAAATTTAGCTTTTCTAATACTGCAGTTGAAAATGAATCAACTAGATAACTTTGGTAAGCAAGATGAGTGTATCCGAAAAGATAATTCGGTTCATGTACCAACATTTTATGAATATGCTTCTTGGCGGGTGGCGCTTGCTGATTATCATCAAGGTCAAGAAATGCATCAACACTTAAGAAGCTGATCAACTTTTGCATTTCTTCATAACCACGATATTGGCCGTAGTCAAGATCATGAGTGCCGCCAAGTAGAACAGGCATCACGTTGCTTTCTAGCAGCATGCGGCAAACCTCGCTGATTCGCGTGTAGGTTTCATCGAGATCAATGCCCACATTAAGATTCCCCAAATCAACGATATTGTACTTGCCTGTTCCTTTTTTTAATCGATAAAGTTTTTTCCTGATTTCATCCGGGCCTTGCGCTGCGCCTTGGTTATCGATTGTACCTCTTTCTTCCTTTACGCCAATTAGAGCCAACTGGGCGCCTTTATAATCTGGCATCTTTTCTGCATAGACTCTAATGTTTTTAAAGAAAGAGTTAGAAGGATAATCGGCTGTGTAGATGGCTTCGTCAATAGGAGAGAAGAGAATGGTGAGATCCATGAATTGTGTGTTTGAGCAAAGCTATTATTCTTAAGCTTCTTTAACAATGCCGTTATTCTTAAATTCGTTATTAGTTGATGCAACTTAATTTTTGCTTTATTATGAAAACTCTAATTGTATTTGTCTTCACTTTAATCTCTTTGGGTTCTTATTCACAATCGATTCTTGGTACTTGGCAAATGACCGATAGTAAAACTTGCTTTCAAACGAATTTGAAGGAGACTGAAACTGAAAAAGAACTGGAGGGCATGATGGGTGGCAATTCAGCAAGCTCGGTGGCTAAGTTGATTATTTTCAAAAAAGACGGCTCCGGTCAGGAAGGGATTTTTTCGGCAGGCAAGAAGAAGGGATCTGATTTGAATTCTTTCCAATATAAATTTTCCGGACAGGAACTCAACTTCGTTGATAAGAAATCAGGTATGATCACGCGCAGATTTGTTGTGGACGAATTGACCGAGACTTCCCTCAAAATTCATGATGCGGTTAAAGATTGTGAGACGAAGGCTTTCGCAAGAGCCAAGTGAGTAAAGGTCGTTCCCTATAAAAAGAAACGACCCTTAGATTAACTCAAAAATAGAAATAACTATTTCGTAGGTGCTAGAGGTAAGCTGGTGTTCCAGATATCTGATGATACTTTCCAATCGCCATCCACTTTCTTCCAGATGGTAATGTACTTTCCGTTTTCTAATGTATTTCCCTTACCATCACCCATAAAGATATTTCCCTCTTCAACAATTGCTTCGCCAGCCCCATAAACGCTGGTGGTTTCATCTTTAAACTCTTTAATACCATACGTCAAGTATTGTTTGATCACTTTTGCAATAGCATTTCTGCCTGTTACAACAGGTGAATTGGGAGGGAATAGTTTTCCATCGGCCGTGAAATGACTGATCATTGATGTACTGTCTCCGGAAACAAAGGCCTTAGCGAATTCTGCATTTTTCTCATCGATAATTTTTCTCATTGCAACCATATCCATTGGAAGAGTTTCATCCGACTTTGCCTCAGCTTTTTTTTCACCGCAGCTCGTAACTAAAATCCCTGCTGTAGAAAATACAAACAGGCATAAGAAGATTCTTTTTATCATGATTGTGGGGTTAAATTTTAAAGAATTTATAAGGTAGTCATTAATACCCGTAACCCGTCATGATAAAAACTTGTGAAAATGGTTTGCCAGTGAAGGCTAATAGCAATGGCTTACTTCATAAACTCCGCAATCAACCGGTGAAAATGATGAGTGCCTTGCTCACGAGTAACTGAATAGCGACCATGAGTATAAAATCTTGAGCGAATTCCTTTCTGAACATTTTGAACTACATCTTCATCTTCTAATTCTACTTTATGCAGATCTGCACCAGCGCCTTGACGTAGTTTACTTTCATCAAGAATATAGGAAAGGAAAGAAACCTTCGTCTTATTCACTCCAAGAGGGCTAATGATGTTAATGGATAGCCCCCAAGGATAAAAGTTGAACATCATATTTGGGAACACCCAAAAATAATAACCGGCCACACGCTTACCGTAGTCTGGAGAGGAGGGAGGAAGGTCAAAAACAAGTTCTCCTTCTTTGGCAAGACCGAGTTGAAGATTGGAATACTTGAAAAGCTCAACCGTATAGTTTCCATAATCGATTACAGAATTTAGCCCTGCGTGAACAAAAGGAATATGAAATCCCTCTAGATAGTTTTCGCAATAGAGTGCCCAGTGCGCATCAATAAAATAATCTTTGGAAAGCTCGGGATGAAAAACAAAATCTTCCAATGGCATCCAACCTACGCGTTCAGCGATTGGCCCAAGAAACTCTTCAGCTTTTATTTTTGAACCAAGAGAAGTAAAAAGCCATTTACCCCACGAATGTAATGGAAGCTGATGGAGGTCATCGGCAGGAGTTGGAAAGTTCTTTACTTCTTTAAACTCAGGCATGGAAAGAAATTTTCCGTCTAACTGAAATCTTCTTCCATGATATTTGCAACGGATGTCGTTGAGTTTGCAAGGCCTTTCCACAATCAAGTTTCCTCTATGCGTGCAAACATTGGAAAGGCATTGGAGTTTTTCATTTTTGTCTTTAGAAATAACCAGGGGTTCGTCAAGAAAAGTTTCGAGAAGGTTTACAGGTGTGACCCACCCTTTTTCTTTCACTGAATCAGAATCACCGATGAACTGCCAGCTATTGACAAAAATCTTTTCTTTCGACTGTTGAAAAAAAATTTCACTCAGATAGAAATTGGTGTCGAGTGTTTTTGCTTGTGTGATGTCATGGTCAACGTTGAAGCCCATAGATTTTAAATTTTGCTAAACCTACAGGAATAAAAGTAGAGAGGCAAGACTTGTGTGCCCTAAAGAGAAAGACCAAACAGTCGTTAGTGAATTAGATATCCAAGGGTTCCTTTTCCCCTAAATGTCTAGGAGGTGTGTTGAGCACATAAAGATCAAGTACAGCCTTTGTTCGAGCAAAAAACTCGCGAACGTAAACGCGCATTGGAGTTTCGGTAGTAGAATCCTGTGCCACAAGCGCAACAGCATCAATGTCGTAATAATTACTGATGAATAGGGCGCGGTAACTGTGAAATGATTGTGTGATGATCGTGATCTTCTCTTGGCCAAAAATTTCTTTGCTTCTGACAATCGAATCCAGTGTTCGAAGGCCGGCATAATCAAGGGTGATCACGCTATCCGGTACGCCAAGTTCAATCAGGGCTCTTCTCATCTGCATTGGCTCGTTGTAATTGAGCTCGCGGTTATCCCCGCTTACAATAAAATGAGAAATCTTTCCTTCGTGAAATAACTGGGCTGCAGCTTTGATTCGGTTTTCGAAAAATGGATTAGAGGCGCCACTGGTTAATCTTTTACTTGTTCCTAGTACCAATGCTACCCGATGGCCATCAAGTAGATTAATATCAGTAAGAACTTTGTCTTCGGTACTTATTACTACCCATAGGTTTGCGCAAAGAATCATTAATGCTGCAAATAGAAACAGCACAATCCCCCCAATTTTCAATCGCCTCCATGAAAACATTGATCAATAGATTAAAGTCACACAAAGTTACTCAATCGATTTCAGAAATTCTCGCTCAATTAAATCTGATCTTCGGACAATTTTTCTGAGCCACTCTAGTCGAATAAATTCTTTTTCATTTTCGGATAAGCGCCAATCTGTGTCAGATGCCCTCAATTTTGTTAAGAGGGTGTTTAAAATGATGGCAGCACTAACTGAAATATTGAAACTCTCTGTGAATCCACTCATGGGAATAAAGATTTTCTGATCGGCATTTTTAATAGCAAACTCAGAAGTGCCGTGCAATTCATTACCCATGACCACAGCCATCTTTTGGTCGATCAGTAGGTCATTTATTGAAACCCCATCAGGTGAGGGATCGGTCACTAGAATTTTATATCCTGATTCTCTTAGATTCCGAAAACAGATTTCGGAATTGCTGAAACTCTTCATTTTGTATCGATGCAAATCGATCCACTTATTGGCACCTTTCAATACGCGTTTATTAACAGAATATTTGGTGTCATCCTCAATGATGTGAATATCTTGAAGCCCCAGACACTCACAGGTACGCAAAACAGCGCTTGCATTTTGAGATTGATAGATATCTTCAAGCACTAATGTAACGTGCCTTGTGCGTTCGCCTAAAACTTTCTCAATGAAGTTTTTTTTGTGATCGGTAACGTATTGACTAAGGTGATCAATAAGAAGTTGTTCTTTAGAAGCCATCAGGAAAAAATTCCCGAAAGATAATCATGGATTATCAGCTTCCTCTTGGGCATTTGCATGTTGCTGATCAATAAATCCTTGCGCCCAGAAACGATATTTATCAAGTATAGAAATTACCGCGTTGCGCAAATGTCGTTGGTTTCCAAAATCAATATCGCCATAATTAGCGGTGGCATATCCTTGCCAGATTGAACGATTTTGCCTTCTGTCGTAAAATTGAATGAGCAAGGTTCCTTTCTTCAGGTTATACTTGCGCTTGTCATAATTCAGATCATCTTTTTTGTTTTTGACCCAAGTTTCAATATCAGGCTGCTCATATCCATGAAACTTCAAGCTGTCAAAATACATTTTATAACTTATGATTAGGTGGGGGCGATTCCCGGTTTTTTTGTAGCCCAAGAATTTCATTCGTGCTGAAATAGATTTTTCTATGGACTCATTAATCATCGTACTGTCTGACGTGTCCAACGGCTTCAGCATATCAAAAGTGCGGTACTTTTCAAAATTTCCCCTATAACTGTAATCGTAATCGACAGGTAATTCCTTAAAGCCAAGGCAAGAAGTCAAGGATAGGCAGGCATAAATGTATAGTTTTTTCATACCCTGAAATTGTGTTGTCGAAGTTAACCTTTTTATTGACTTGGTCAAATCACCAAGTAGGGGTAGTTTTAATAAAAATCCTTCTATGAACGAACGAGTAGTCGGCACAAGATTTCACATTTATAACAGCTTATTTTTGAATTTGCCCTTCCAAGGTATTTCTCGAACCGGAATACTTTTGCCGCTATTGCAAGGCCACTGCGAGAGCGAGTTTGAGCGAGGGCAATCTCCTGTGGAAATCATTCAAAGTTTCTTCCATGACTTTGTTCCTCAAATCAATTCAAAAGAGCAGATGGATATGCTCTTTAATTTTATCCAATATGTTGAGCGGCAAGTAGCGCTTTTTGATTCTGTTGAAGACGCTGCGTTTGAACGAGTTAATGATCTTGATGGAAAAGGGACTGTCACGGCTCTTCTATTACGAACCGGATTTGAGAATAAAAGGAACGCACTAAAAGCTAAGCTTAATGAATTCAGTTTGCGCGTTGTGCTCACTGCCCACCCAACGCAGTTTTATCCAGGCCATGTGCTTGGAATTTTAACCGACTTAGAAAAATCGATTCGCGAAAATGATCTGACTCAAATTAATTCGTTGCTTCAACAGTTAGGCAAGACCGCGTTTATCAATCAGGCAAAACCATCGCCTTATGATGAAGCGTTAAGTTTGTGCTGGTACCTGGAAAATGTTTTCTACTCTGCGGCTCCAGAGATTGTCCAGAAACTGGCGGAAGGAATTCAATTGGATTTGAATGAGTGGGAAAATGATCGGCTCATTGTTATTGGTTTTTGGCCGGGTGGCGATCGCGATGGAAATCCGTTTGTAACTAGTGATATCACTTTAAAAGTTGCCGCTCGATTAAAGCAAACCATCATGAAATGCTACTATCGTGATTTGCGTTTGCTTAGAAGACGACTAACATTTCATGGTGTTTCCAAAATAGTCGGAGCAATCGAGCAAAAAGTTTACGCTGATGTGTTCGCTCAAGAAAAGAAATATTATGCCCCAAAAGAGTTGCTTGATGAACTCTATGAAGCCAGGATCAATTTGATTAACCAGCACAACGGACTGTTTTTAGAACTACTCGATTCGTTTATTTTAAAAGTAAAAATCTTCGGATTTCATTTTGCATCTCTAGACATCCGGCAAGACAGCCGCAAACACGATACCGTGTGGAATTCCATCCTGGAAACTTTTTCAGTGAAAGGCCTTACTATTTCGAGTGAGAAATTTGAGCAACTTTCTACTGCAGACAAAATCAACTATCTGCTGAACTTGAATTTGAACTTGGGCGGTGAAAAGTTTTCTGATGCACTTGTCAGTGAAACAATAGAGAGTATTAAATCGATAGGCGAGATTCAAAAAGAGAACGGGATTAGAGGTTGTCATCGGTACATCATCAGTAATTGTCAGAGTGCGCTGCACGTTATCGAAATATTTGTTCTAGGTAGATTATTGATTGGTAAAGTTGATAATCTTGAATTGGATGTGGTCCCCTTATTTGAAACGATTGATGACTTGGCCAATGCCAGCGTCATCATGGAAGAGTTATATTCGATTCCAGCTTATCGCGATCATCTTAGCAGACGAAACAATCGCCAGACCATTATGCTTGGCTTTTCAGATGGAACAAAAGATGGCGGTTACCTCCGTGCAAACTGGTCCATTTTTCGTGCAAAGGAATCTCTTACGGCAGTTGCAAGAAAGCATGGACTAAAGGCTATCTTCTTTGACGGGAGGGGAGGGCCCCCAGCGAGAGGCGGTGGGAACACGCACGACTTTTATGCTTCCTTAGGTGACACTATTGAAAGTGATGAAGTGCAAATTACTATTCAGGGTCAAACAATCAGTTCAAATTTTGGAAGACCTGCTTCTTGCCGATATAATCTTGAACAACTTCTGTCGGCAGGTTTAGAAAGCGCTATTTCAAAAAGAGCCGAAACACAAATGAGCGATGACGACAAGAAATTGTTAGATGAACTTGCGGACGAAGGGTATCGCGCTTATTTGGATTTAAAGCACCATGCAAAATTTGTTGAATATCTTGAGAAGGTGACACCGCTTTCCTTTTTTGGAGACACAAACATTGGCTCTCGCCCCGTGAAGCGAAATGGGGATGAAGGCTTGAAATTTGAAGATCTGCGTGCCATTCCTTTCGTGGGTTCGTGGGCTATGATGAAACAAAATATTCCCGGTTTTTACGGAGTCGGATCGGCCATTAAGAAGCTATCAGGTAATGGCAAGGAAGATAAATTAAGGAAGCTTTATTCAAACTCACTCTTTTTCAGAACACTTCTTGGAAACAGTATGATGTCTTTGACGAAGAGTTATTACCAGGCAACTACTTATTTAGGCAAGGATAAAGAGTATGGGGATATTTGGAAAAGGATGTTTGGTGAATACAATCTGTCCAGAGAGATGGTTCTTTCAATTGCGGGCTTTACTAAGTTGATGGAAAACAATCCTACCATAAAGGAGTCTGTAAAATTGCGCGAAAAGATCGTGCTTCCCCTCGTTGCAATTCAACAGTTTGCGCTGATGAGTTTGCGTCAGCCAACAGCTAACGATAAGGAATTTGAACAAACCTATCGCAAGCTGGTTATTAGGTGTATGTTTGGGATTATAAACGCTGCACGTAATTCAGCTTAGTAAGATGGATATTGAGAGATTTCGCGAAAAGGCCAAGAATAAAGCAGTCGAAAACAAGCAATTTCTTAATCGATTAAAAAAGAAAGATGCACGGAAAGTAGATGATGCTTTTCATTCAATGCATGAAGAAGTCTTTGCTGAATTAGATTGCCTTACTTGTGCTAATTGCTGTAAGACCACAAGTCCGATTTTCTACCCTACAGATATTGAGCGTGCTGCCAAATTCCTCCGAATGAAGCCAGGAGACTTTATTGAAAAATACTTGCGTATTGATGAAGACAAAGATTATGTTTTAAAATCTTCGCCTTGCGCTTTCCTTGATTCCGAGAATTATTGTACCATTTATGAGTCGCGCCCTAAGGCTTGCCGCGAATACCCGCATACAGACAGAAAGAAGATGGTACAGATCACGGAGCTTACCTACAAAAACACGTTGGTGTGCCCGGCAGTTTTGGAAATAGTAGAAAGGATTAAAAAAATGGTTTGATCACTTTTTGTCTTTCCAATTCCACCACATAAGTCTTTCGGGTTTGCGCTTGTTCGGTGAAGTATTTGCGAAATAAACCGCGCACCGAAACGTATATAAAAGACATCGGTCTTGAATTGTACCGGCAAATCGGTTTGATAAATCGTAAAGCAATTCGGGATCTTGGTTTTTTAAATCAGAAATCTTTTTTATCCCGATATTCCAAAGGTCTCTAGCAATTGATTTACCAATTCCGGGAATCGTTTTCAATTCTTTAAGCGACTCTTCTCTGGTCATAAGTAATTAATCTGGCCGTAATTTTACACTTACCTATTTGATTTTGTGTATATTAATAAAAGAAAATAGCTGTGTATGGACGTACTGAAAGACAATTGGCTCACCGAAGGCCTGATCGATTTCGAGTACAAAAAGTATTTGCTGCTGGCCTATCTCCAGAATGTTAAAGATTCTTTTAAGCGAGTGGAGCTCTATCCTTACTTATCTGATTTGGTATTTCATTATCGAAACTTGATAACCCTCCGTGAGAATAAGATGCTGATTGCGGAGTCATTCCCAAAGGAGATTTCATCCGAAAATTTGAAGAAATTGGAAATCAGTTACCGTAAAATGATTGAGGATGACAATGTCATGCGTGAAATAGAATCCATCATGGAGTATGCCCTTCCTCAGTTCAAGGCATCGCTTGATGAGGGCTCTTTCATTTATGAATTTGTAGAATCGAAGTGCGAGATTTCCCCTGTGGGTTTAACAATGCTTTATGCCAACGAAGGCTATTTATTTGTAACGCAGCCTCCCGAAAAGGAAACTAACATTTATAGGTATCAAATAACATTCTTTGAGCAAAGCAACGAACCTATGCGTGGCATACAGACCTCATTTGTAGAGACGTGCGAGAAAAGCTTAGCCCGCACCTACGAAAACATCAAAATGACGTTGATTAAGAAATACACTTCTTTGCCAAATCCTGCGGCTTACCTCGTGCTGTCAAAATTGAAATTTCCGCATGCGCAAACGCTTATGCCAATAGCCAAGAGGCTTTTGGCAAAAGAGATATCTAAAGCTGCTTAAACTATTTCTTTGTGCTGTCAGCAGGTTTTGCATTCTGCTGTGGCGGAGCTATAGGAGCTGATTGCTGCTCATTAGCTTTCTCCAAAAGTTCATCAGTAGAAACTGCAACGTTAGGAGTTGTAAAATTCGTTGCCAACGAAAATATGATGATAGCTATAGCAAATCCCCAGGTCATGCGCTCAAGCACATCTCCGGTCTTTTTAACACCAATAAGATTGCTGGCTGCAGAACCTCCAAATTGGCCTGAAAGACCACCACCTTTGGAATTTTGAGCTAACACTACTAAAACCAATAAAATTGCACTAACAATGGCAAGGCTGATCAATAATACGTACATGGCTTATTTTCTTAATTCTTCAATTTGGGCTGCAAAGTAAGCCTTTTTCTGTGGAAACTTCCAAATGAGTTTTTTCAAAGCCTCAATAGCTTTCTCTTTTTTGCCCTGCTTTAGCAGAATTTCAACTAAAGTCTCAGAAACTATATTTTCGCCAAACTGGCCGCTAGGTTCTGATAGGTCGTTAGTTTCTGGTGGGGGGGGCGCTGCCGTCTTCGTTCGGGGAATAGAAGGTTGTGTTTTTATGAACTGATCGATGATTTCGATTTGTTCGATCTGCTTAGTGCTCTCAGGTTTTATTTTTTTTTTTGTCGATTTAATTTCTTCTATCAAATCATTTCCATGCAAGGCCATTGGCTTAACCTCAGTCTTTTCTTTCTTCTTTTCGACTGGAGCTAAGGGCTCTGCCTTTTCACTTTCCATGGTTTCAATGAATTGTTCAAAGGCTTTCTTAGACTCCTGCATGGTTGCAATGTCAGCCATCAGTTGATCGAGTAGCTGGTCGTTATGAATATGATCAATTGATGATGCTAATGTTTGCTCTGAGGCGGATGGTTGCTTTACATCAATCCGAACTCTTACCGGGGCCGTCATCAAGGATTTCAATGCTCCACGATCAGTACTATAAATGGCGCTGATGGTAAGTAATTTTTCTTTTGATGTAAGTGCATTGTCCTGGGCGGCACGGGCAGCCAGATTACGAATTACCTGACTATATGGAAAATCATTCGATAAAGATGCAAGTTCATTAGCCTCGTCTCTGGTCAACGAAGTGTAATTTGCCAGAAGATTGTTAAATAATTCTCTTTGCACGGGGGCGAATGTTCGTGTTAAAGTAAATGTAAAATAAAAAGAGAGGAGAAGCAACTGCTACCAGTTGGCGATGGTAGCATTGAAAACATCGATCATGATTTGATCAAATATTTTTTTCTCAAGTGATTCCTGAACAGAAAAGAAGTCTGAAGCATCGTTATCGAAGTCTGCATAAAAACTAAAGGTGCGATCCTTGAAACTATTCTTAGGCTCAAGGTTGTCTACATAATTGATTTTGATAGCAATGGTAAGCCTGGTTTGCTTGCCATAGTTAGGAGTGGCGCTGGCACCTGTTCCTTGACTGGCCTGAGGTGCAACAGGTGCTGTTGCATACGTTATGATTGTTCCTTCAATCTGAAGTTCGCCACTGTTTGGCACAACTCGCAAACTGGAATTTTGCTGATAGTAATCCTTTACCTTGTTGGTTAAGGTTTGGCCTAAGTTTGCAGGACTTAATTCCGTGTTATTGTAAAAGGCATCGACTTGAATTGACTTTGCGTTGGTCGAAGCACCGGAAAGGGAATACTTAATGCAGCCTGAAAAGAGGAGCAAAGAGCTGAGAGAAATCATTGAAGTAAGAATTGATAACCGCCTCATAATCATTTCTCCAGGTCGTATTCTTTAATTTTCCGATAAAGGGTTCTTTCAGAGATGCCAAGGTCTTTGGCGGCATACTTTCTCTTGTTCTTGTTCTTGTTCAACGCCCGAACAATAAGTTCTTTTTCCTTTTTTTGAATTGAGAGAGATTCGTCTTCATCTTCATGAGAAATGTCTTGAATTACCTCCTCAGTTTCAACCGGGCTGGCATTTTGGGTGAGAACCACTGGTTGATCAGTTTGAGGCTTCTGTTCATGGATGCCTTCAAAAAGATGGGTATTGTTTTTCAAAATCTGTTGTGCCTGGGCCGGATCAGAAAGGATTTCAAGAACCATTTTTTTCACCTCAGTCACGTCCTTCTTTAAATCAAAAAGGACCTTGTAAAGAATCTCGCGTTCTGAAATATTTTCTTTAGAATGACCATTGATGATAGCCGGCAAATTAGATTCTTTTGGGAGATACTTTTCAAAAGTGATTGAATCGATTTCCTTCTGGTCGGCCGAAAGAACTGAAATTTGTTCAACCAGGTTTTTCAACTGACGGATGTTTCCAGGGAACCGGAGTTTCAACAGAATAGCTTTCGCATCTTCTGTCAGCGAAATTGGTTTTACCTTATATTTTTCAGCGAAGTCAGTTGCAAACTTTCTGAAAAGCAACTCTACATCCTTTCCGCGCTCGCGCAATGGTGGAACAAAGATCGGTACAGAATTCAGACGATAATATAAATCTTCGCGGAAGCGACCTTCGGAGACCTTATTCAACAAATTAACATTCGTGGCAGCAACCACACGCACATCGGTCTTTAGAACTTTAGAAGAACCAACCTTGATAAATTCACCGTACTCCAACACGCGAAGCAATCTTGCTTGTGTGCTTAAAGGCATCTCACCGATTTCATCTAAAAAGATTGTGCCACCATGTGTCACCTCAAAATAACCTTTACGTGCCTCATGAGCACCAGTAAATGATCCTTTTTCGTGACCGAATAATTCTGAATCAATAGTGCCTTCGGGAATTGAGCCGCAGTTGATGGCTATAAACTGCCCATGTTTACGATGACTAAGGTTATGGATGATCTTCGAAAACGATTCTTTGCCACTACCACTCTCGCCTGTGATCAGCACCGACATATCAGTGGGCGCCACTTGCATAGCCACGTGCACGGCATGGTTGAGCAACGTAGCGTTGCCAATAATACCAAACCGCTGTTTTATATTTTGTATTTCAGTTTCGATGTTAGCCATTTCTATTCAACTATCCTGCCAAACAATGTTCCTTGTGAATTACTCTCTACTAATACATTGACGTATTCGCCTTTGTTTTTATTCTCTTTGGGGAAGATCACCACTTTATTAGCGGTATTCCTTCCCTGTAAAAAGTCTTCTGAGCGCTTAGAAGTTCCTTCAATCAAGACTTTATGAACCTTGTTCACATCCTGTCCATAACGGAATCGCGATATCTCTGATTGTTTTGTGATGATCTCGTCAAGTCTTCTCTTCTTAACGTCCAAAGGAATATCATCGGTATATTTCTTTGCAGCCAATGTACCGGGCCGTTCTGAGTAGAAAAACATGAACGAGTAGTCGTACTTCACTTCTTCCATGATGGAAATCGTTTCCTGGTGCTCTTCTTCGGTCTCGCTGCAAAAACCAGCAATCATATCTGAAGTGATTCCACAATCTTCACCCAGAATGGTTCGAATACTTTTCGCACGATCCATATACCACTCGCGTGAATAGCCGCGATTCATTAGTTCAAGAACGCGACTACTTCCACTTTGAACAGGAAGGTGAACGTTCTTGCAAATGTTTTCGTACTTGGCCATGGTGTACAGCACCTCATCGGTGATGTCTTTGGGGTGAGAGGTGGAAAAACGAACACGAAGATCAGGATGAACTAGCGCCACCATCTCGAGCAGGTTGGCAAAGTTCACAATCTGGTTAACCTCTTTTTTCTCAAGTCGCGCCTTATTGTTTTCTTCTTCGCTCCATTTATATGAATCAACATTCTGACCAAGTAATGTTACTTCGCGATATCCTCTTTCAAACAAATCTTTCGCTTCTGCAACGATAGAATGAGGATCACGACTGCGCTCACGCCCGCGGGTGAAGGGTACTACGCAGAATGAGCACATATTGTCGCAGCCTCGCATAATGGAAACAAACGCTGTAACGCCATTTGAATTCAATCTTACCGGGCTGATATCCGCGTAGGTTTCTTCGCGTGATAAAAAGGTGTTAACTGCCTTTGCGCCATCATCTACTTGTGAAATGAGCTGAGGCAGGTCGCGATAAGCATCAGGACCCGCTACCAGGTCAACGATCTTTTCTTCTTCTAGTAATTTCGTTTTCAATCGCTCGGCCATGCAGCCAAGAACCCCCACCAGCATCTCAGGCTTTTTCTTTTTCCAGCCATTGATGTGATTGAGTCTATTGCGTACAGTTTGTTCGGCCTTCTCACGAATAGAGCATGTATTCAAGAAAACTAAGTCAGCTTCAGCAATGTCAGATGTAGTATCAAAGCCTTCACTTTGTAAAATGGATGCTACTATCTCGCTATCAGAAAAATTCATCGCGCAGCCATAGCTCTCGATATAAAGCTTCCTTTTATTCCCCGAATTATAGTCGGGAGTGGTCTTGACTTCTTGCGTCAATTCCTTGTTTCTATCCAAAATATCAAGATCTGGGATCAAATTCTGCATCTTCCTTTCATTTTCGGACTGCAAATTTAATCAAAAAGTTGGTCTTTAGTGACAGATTGGCAGGGAGTTAAAAATTCTATAGCTTGAGTTTTAAATAAATGAAAGTCGCAATCATTCTCAATGGTGTTTCAAGGAAAAAGAAATTCTTCTATCGCGAAATTCATTCTTTACTAAAACAGAAGTTTGACATTACGGTATTTGAAACCCAATTCGCTCAGCATGCGGCTGAGTTAGCCTATTCGGCATCAAAGGAAAAGTTTGACTGTATCTTGGTTGCAGGTGGAGATGGTACTCTCAACCAAGTTTTGAATGGTCTTGTTCAGGCTCAGGAAGAAACAACATTTCCATCCTTAGGCATAATTCCTCTTGGCACCGGAAATGATTTTGCCAGAACATGCGGCATTAAACCCGATGCAAATCAAATTGCAAATCTGTTGACGCAAAATAGCCCCAAACCTACCGACATAGGAAAAATCAGTTGCCATGATGATGAGGGAAAAGAGCTCACCAAATATTTCATCAACGTTTGTAGCATTGGCATGGGCCCAGAAGTAGTAAAGCGATTGATGAAAAGCGATCGTTCTCTCGGTCCTTGGCTCACTTATATTAAATCGATAACGTCAACTTTCTTTAGTCATCTGCCACAAGAAGTTTCCATTGAAGCACAACAATGGGAGTGGCGAGGAAAGATGCGAGTCGCTGCTGTTGCCAATGGCCGGTCGTTTGGTAACGCCATGTTCATTGCGCCAGATGCCTCACCTGACGATGGCTCGTTTTCGACTTTTTTAGCAGGCGATGTTTCCTTAGTGAAATTCCTGTTTTACCTGCAGAGGATTAAGGGCAAAGCAAAAGTCAAGGACGACTTAATTTTCTACAATGAGTGTACCTCCATTAAAATCTCTGCTCCCGAATCTTGTGCTATTGAGGCGGAGGGTGAGCTGATGGGCTGGCTTCCAATGAAAGTTGAGATACTTCCCAGCCGGATAAGATTTTTGAGATAGAACGCGGGCCGCTGTTTCTTGATCATCCACCTATAACTGTCTAACTTTAACATTTCAAATACATTCATTTCGCAATGGCATTAATTAAATCGGTTCGGGGGCTTACACCCAAATTTGGAAATAATTGTTTCTTCGCTGACAATGCAACGATAATAGGTGAGGTGATCATGGGAGATAATTGTACTGTTTGGTTTAACGCAGTCGTTCGTGGCGATGTGCACTCTATTACAATAGGCAACAACACCAATATTCAAGACGGGGCAATCATTCACTGTACTTATCAAAAGGCAAAAGTGGTTATTGGCAGCAATGTATCTATCGCTCATAGTGCCATTGTTCATGGTTGCACCATTGAAGACAATGTGCTCATTGGCATGGGCGCCATTATTATGGATGATGCAGTGATCGGTACCGGATCGGTGATTGCCGCGGGTGCTGTAGTTTTACCGGGAACTAAAGTCGAACCGGGAACCATCTATGCAGGGACTCCCGCCAAAAAAGTGAAATCTGTAGGTCCAGAAATGACCGAAGTAATCGCTCGTACGGCCCGAAATTATCCTATGTACGCAGAATGGTTTAAGGAATAACTCACAATTTCCCACTACCGATAACCAGAAATCTGTAACCGGCAACTTGAGGGATTGCCCCGTTTTCAAATTAGATTATATTTGCGCCCTTAAATCAATTTATCAATGAAAAATCTCTCTCTCATCCTTAATGGTGTACTTCTGGTGGCCGTAGGTGTTTTGTATTTCCTTTTCTTCTCAAATAAAAAGAGTAACCAAAGCAGCGTAACAGCTCCCTCTGATCTAAAGATCGCTTACATAAAATCTGATACAGTGTTGAAGTACTATGACTACTTCAAAGAAATGAAGACAATTTATGAAGCTAAAAACAAAAGACTTGACCAAGACTTGCAAAATCGTGCACAGAGCTTGCAAAATGATATTACAGCCTACCAGCGCAACGTAGGTAACTTAACAATCGGCCAGGCAAAGGCAGTGGAAGAAGATCTTGGAAAGAAGCAGCAAAACTTCCGCTTGTTCCAGCAAAGTGTAGAACAAGAAGTGGTGAACGATCAATCTAAACTTCAGGGAGAATTGTATGGCAAGATCACTGCTTTCTTGAAAAAATACGCAGAAGGTAGCGGCCTCCAAGTAGTCCTTAAATACGATCAATCAAGTGATGTATTATTTGGTGGTCCTGGAATTGATGTTTCTCAAGATGTAATTGCAGGATTGAATGAAGAATATAAGACTTCAAAGCCAGGTGCTGTAAAAACAGACACAGCCAAAGCAACGAAGAAATAATTTTTCAAATTTAATATTACTGAGAGAGCCCTGAATACAGGGCTTTTTCTTTTGCAGTCAGGCTAGAAAAAAATACTTATTTTAGCTTTGATGATAAAGCTACGAAAAGCCCAAATTGAAGAATTGTCCGCTGTACGAGAACTAGCTATTGAGGTCTACACCGACACCTTTGCGAAAGACAATACCCGCGATAATCTCGAAGCATTCTTTCGCGATTCTTACAGTATGGAAAAATTCAAAGAAGAATTTAGCGAACCGGAATCGGCCTTGTATATCGCATTGGATGACTTGAAGATTATAGGCTTTCTCAGGCTACGAAAAAGTAATGAGGCCAGCAGCTATTTGGGCAATAATCATGTTGAATTGCACCGGCTTTATATTCACCGCGACTATCATGGAAGTGCAGTCTCTAAAATGTTTATGGAAGAAGCGCTGAAATATGCCAAGGAGAAAAAGCACGAATGGATTTGGCTTGGCGTATGGGAAAAGAATTTCCGCGCTCAAAAATTTTATACCAAATGGGGTTTTGAAAGATTCAGCGAACATGTTTTTCAAATGGGCGATGATCCTCAGATCGATTGGCTCATGAAAAAGAAACTTTAAAATCCAAGTTTGTGGTTTCACCACTATTATAATTAACTTAACAATTGCACTAATGTCAAAAGATGCATTCATCTCAGCTGTTCAAAAATCATATTCACCCAAAGGAGCTTCCATTTTTTTAGGCGCTGGAGTTCTTGATGCAGAAATTGTTGCTGATGCTAAAGTCAACTTGCCATTGCGGATGATGAATCGTCATGGTTTGGTAACAGGCGCTACGGGTTCAGGTAAAACAAGAACGCTTCAATTGATCGCTGAACAGCTTTCTGCTGCCGGAGTTTCGGTTTTCATGCCCGACATGAAGGGCGACCTAAGCGGATTTGGCAAGGAAGGAGCCAAGAATGAAAAAATTGATGAACGAGTAAAGGCACTGGGCATAAACTATTCGCCTTCCGGATTTCCATTAGAGATCTACTCACTGAGCGGAAAGCTTGGCGCACAAATGCGTGCTACAGTAACTGAATTTGGCCCGGTGCTGCTTAGCAAGATCTTGGAACTGAATGAAGTGCAGAGTGGTGTCTTGATGATCTTATTCAAATATGCCGATGATAAGAAACTTCCCATTGTTGATATCAATGATTTGAAAAAGGTATTGAATTACCTCAGCAGTGGGGAAGGGGCGGCCGAGATTAAAGAATCATACGGGAAAATTTCAGGAGCTACTGCCAGTACTATTTTAAGAAAGATTGTCGCACTCGAGCAGCAGGGTGTATCGCAAATTTTCGGAGAGACTTCGTTTGATGTTCAAGATTTGTTTGAGAAGGTCGATGGGCGAGGGGTCATTAGCTTGCTTAATGTGTCTGACGTGCAGAGTCAACCCATGATCTTTTCTACATTTATGTTGTCTTTGCTTGCAGAGCTTTATCAAAAGCTTCCCGAAGCTGGTGATCTGGATAAACCGAAACTCATTTTCTTTTTAGACGAAGCGCATTTGCTCTTTAAAGATGCGCCCAAGGCATTTATGGATCAGATTGAACAAGTCATCCGATTGATCCGGTCTAAAGGAGTTGGGATTTTCTTCTGCACACAAATGACTCAAGATGTTCCTGCTTCGGTTTTAAGTCAATTAGGGAATCGGGTACACCATGTAATCCGCGCATTTACGCCCAACGATGTACGTGATTTGAAAGAAACGATAAAGACTTTTCCGAAATCTGAATTTTACGATCTCGAAAAACAATTCACCCAGTTAGGAATAGGGCAAGCGTTTGTAACGGTTCTTGATGAAAAAGGGATTCCCACGGAAACGGTCGTTACTCATCTGGCTCCACCCGCATCGTTAATGGGACCACTTACCGAGAGTGAATACAAATCACACCTCGACCAATCAGAGTTTAATAAAAAGTACAAAGAGACAATTGATCCGAAAAGCGCCTTTGAAATTTTGAACGAACGAATTCAGTCGGTGCAAGAGGAGGAGGCGCAAGTTCAGGCAGAGAAGAAATCACAATCGCCAAAGAGCCGAGCTGAAAAAAGTACATTTGAGCAAGTACTTGCTTCGCCTATTACCAAGCAAGTAGGTAAAGAAATTGTGCGCGGAGTTTTTGGAATGTTATTTGGCACACCTACGCGAAGAAGGTCGAGATCGAGATACTAATTATTCTCCTACTCGAAATTTTAGTCGACTAAATACTCAGTCTCTCAGATCGCTTCTGAAAAATTGGACGAAGTATAGTTCTGTCAAGTAAGACAAGGCCAATGGCCAGGTTCAACATCACAAATACTTTTACAAACAATTTCAAGTCAAATGGAATTGATTTAGGTATTTTGATCACGTCAGTTTTTACAGGCAGTGAATTGAAATTGAACATCGTATGCCATTGGTCAAATGAACCTGTAGACAATAAAGTCATTGCTAATCCGGAAGCAACGATCAACCCAACTAACAAAATCAATCCATTTTTTGGTGAGAAGAATGTAAACGCTGACTTGGCGTGCAATCCTTCCATCACTTTATCAGTGAAGTTCTTTGACGGCTGCTCTATTCCTTTCTGGCTTTGCAAAAAAAAGTGAACCGCTTCAAGCTCCTTCAACCTTCTTTGAGCCAAGGGATTTTTATTGATGACTTCTCTTAAACCTTTCCTCTCAATTTCTGTTCCCATTCCGTCAAGGTAATTGAGAAGTTGATCATCGGTGATATTGATGTTTTCCATACTTTACAAAGTTAAAGCTTCTTCCTTTAAAATCTTTTTTAATTCATCGGCTAATCGCTGCCTTGCCCGGTGCACTCGTACTTTCAATGTGTTTATATTTTGTCCGAGCATTTCGGCTGTTTCCTCCAAAGAATATTCTTTTAAATAGAATAGTTGCACTGCGATTCGGTCGGCATCAGATAACTTTTCCATTGCCTGAGAAAGAAAAACTCTTTTATCATCTTTCATCAGATCGCTGTCTGCCCGATCGGAATATTCAACAATACTATTTTCAATACTTTCAAATTGCTGCCGGTTCTTTCTTTTATAACTGATGGCCTGATTAAAAACAATTCTGTAAAGCCAAGTACTGAACTTCGCTTCGCGATTGAATTTTTTCAAGTAATGAAAAGCTTTGATGAATCCATCCTGCGCTACTTCTTCAGCTTCCGCACGATTCTCAACTACTTTGAAAGCGATTGTATAGGCATAACTCTTGTACTTGTTCACCAAGGTGGCGTACAAGGCCTCTTCGCCCGCTACAATCCGGTCGATCAACGAATATTCTTCCTGAGTTGTGATCACGGCCCTTTGACGCACTTATTTCTTTTTAAGTTACATATATTAAAGGAAAAGATTTATTGAAATAAGCTGTAACCTGTCTTGAAAACCCTGCGTCATAGGGCAAAAATTAAAACAAAACAATTATGGAAGTTGCAGTTATAGGAACCTTGATCCCGATCATCATTTCAATCGGAGTATTTATTACAGTCATTTACATTCGGAAGTTTCAAAACCTCGAGCGAATGGCCATCATTGACAAAGGAATGGATCCTGCCATCTTTAAGAAGGAGAGTTCAACTGCGCCAACGTTACGTATGGCTTTGCTTCTCATTGGAGCGGGATCAGGTTTGCTTTTCGGATATTTTCTTGATCGCGCCTGGGATATGCAGGAAGTAGCTTACTTCTCAATGATCTTTATCTTCGGTGGCATTGGCCTCGGGCTTGCCTACTTGATTGAGGAGAAGAAGATGAAGAAGTGATTGTTGCAGATTCAGGTTTCAAATTACAGATTCTTGGTTCTAAAAAATCAATGATCTGTAATTTGACATTTGGAATTTAGAGTCAGCCTCTCTTTAATTCAATAATCGTCAGCTCAGGAGGCATTCCAATTCTTCCGGGATAACCCAAAAATCCAAAGCCCCGATTAACATACAAATACTGTTCACCTTCCTGGTAAAGTCCTGCCCATTGCTTGTAAACATATTGAGAAGGGCTCCATTGGAAATTACCGATCTCAACTCCGAATTGAAATCCATGTGTATGCCCTGACAAGGTGAGATCAACATCTTTATAAGCAGGCCTTACAATGGCGTCCCAACTTGTAGGATCGTGCGACAGAAGAATTTTAGTAGCAGTCTCATCCGTTCCTTGGTAGGCCTGATCTAATTTTCCGTACTTAGAGAATCTTCCGCCTCCCCAGTTTTCAATTCCAATAATGGCGAGCTGATCTCCATTCTGCTTAATGATTCTGTTCTCATTCATTAGCAAATCATAACCAAGCAATCGATGCGCTTCAATCAAGTCTTTAAAATTCTGTTGTTTCGCCTCTTTCGTTTGCCAAGCTCGATAATCTCCATAGTCATGATTACCTGTAATTGAGAAAACACCAAGAGGAGCTTTCAATTTTTCAAAAATGGGAACGTAATCTTTTACCTCAGATGATTCGTTGTTGACAAGATCGCCTGTGAAAAAGATCAGATCGGGGTTTTCATTCATCATCATTTCTACCCCGCCCTTCACTGCCTTTTTATTCCAAAAACTCCCTGAGTGAATATCGGAGACTTGCCCGATTCGAATTCCGTCAAACGATTTTGGAAGATTAGGAAGTTTAAGTGTTACTCGCTTCACGCGATAATCGTGTGCACCGCTAATCACACCATATGCCGAAAGGCCGAGAGGAACAGCAGAGGCAATCAGCGCTGCTTGAGAAAGAAATTCGGAACGTGTAATTGGATTTCCTGGCAAGGCTTCTTTTTTTCCAAAGAACTGATTTGCCAACCACCTAACTCCGCGCTGAAGATCATCAATGAATAAAAACAGAACAGCGAATAGCTTTGAGAAGTAAAGAATTGCAGAGCCCGCCAAAACATAAATTCTTAAATAATCAGTTCCGCGATAGGGGTCACTAACACTCCACCAAATCAGCCCAAGAGTGGCGATGACGGTGGGCAGCCAATAGGCAAACCTGAAAATTTGTTTCCAAAGTGGAGACCAGCCTTTACTTACGTTGACGACAGCCTGGAAAACGTAAACATCGATCAACAGGAAAACCAAAAGGAAAACAATTAGAGTCATGAGTCGGGGTATCATAAAAAAATGATCGTCTTGACTATACAAGACGATCATCTGAGAAATTTATTTTAAGCTACAGATTCTGGAGCCGGTGCTTCTTCAGAAGACTTGCGTATCCAGGCAATTAACCTGGCAAGGCGCTCTTTAAACTTCAGTCGCAATAAGTACATGGCCGGAACGAACACGAGTGTAAGGAACGTTCCGAAGATAATTCCAAAGATCATCGTCCATGACATCGGTTTCCAGAAGGCAACGTTATCACCTCCGAAGAAAATGTGTGGATTCAGGTCTGTAAATAGCGTTGCAAAATCGATGTTCAAACCAACTGCAAGTGGAACTAGGCCGAGGGTTGCTGCCATTGCTGTCAACAACACAGGTGTCATCCTTGTTTTACTTGCTTCGATGATTGCTTCTTTCACTTCAACACCTTGTGATATCAAAAGATCAGTAAACTCAACCAACAGAATTCCATTACGAACAACAATTCCAGCAAACGCTAGCAAGCCAACGCCTGTCATTACAATCGAAATTTCCATTCTGAAAAGCGAGAACCCAATAAGCACACCAATCAAGCTCAGAAAGATTTCTGATACAATGATTACCGGCTTTAGAACTGAGTTGAACTGCAACACAAGGATCATGAATATTAATCCAAGAGCTACTAGTCCAGCTACACCAAGGAAGCTCATCGTTTCTGCTTGTTTCTCTTGTTCACCTGTCATATTGATAGTTACTCCATCGGGCAAAGTGAAAGACGACATCGCCTCTTGAATTTGCGCAACCACATCGTTAGGTGTGAATCCACTCAATACGTTCGAACCTAATGTGATCGTACGCTTTTGATCTATCCTGCGAATACCTGCATAACTATTAGAGTATTCGATTTTAGCAAAAGAAGAGAGTGGCACTTGGCGGACGGCTCCACCCATGGTCATATCGCGGAATGTTATAGGCAAGTTCATCAACGTGTTGATATCGTTGCGCTGACTTTGCATGATACGAAGTTGAATCGGGTAGTCATCATTGTCATCGCGGAATTTTGACACTTCAAACCCATAGATAGCTGTGCGCAAAGCACCACCAATCTGGGCAGTAGAAATTCCTTCGCGGTTAGCTTTCTCGCGATCAATGCTGATCACGATCTCTGGCTTGTCGCTTTGAAAATCTGATTTCAATTCTTCAACCCCTCCAATCTGAAGTGAGTCCAAATATTTTTTAGCACGATTGGCAGTTGCAACCAACACATCGAAATTATCACCTGCAATTTCAATGCTGATGGGTTTACCTGTAGGAGGGCCACCTTTCTCTTGATCAACAGAAACCTCTGCGCCTTTTATTCCTTTCACAGCATCACGGATTTTATCCAGGTACACCGCTGTTGATTGCCCTTCGCGTTTAGCATAAGTAACAAACGCAACGGTGACCTTGCCCAAGTGAGGACTTGCATTGCTGCCTCCCTCGAAAGGATTTTCGCTAGCACCGATTGCTACGTTTGAAAGAATGGACTCAACCACTTTGTTGTCTTTACCAACAACTGCAGTAACTCTTTTTTCAACAACACTTGTAATCGAATCAGTTACTCGCTGATCTGTACCAATGGGCATTTGTATGTAAGTGAAAATAAAGTTAGGGTCACCGTGTGGGAAGAACACCACCGGTGGCTTGCGAATGCCTGTAAACACGATTGCAAAAATGAACAGCACAAATACAGATACTAAAACACCAACTGGACGATACCCTTGTAAGCACCAGCGGATAATATTTTTGTATCCGCTTTGTACACTTGGCCATGCTTTGGTTTGGAAAGCGGAGATTACATTCTCCAACACGAAACGGTGCAAAGAGTAGATTCCAAAAATAAATACTGTAAAGTTGCCAAGGCCAACCGAACCCGTGACGTAGAAAATCAATGCGATAGCAGCAAAAATCGCCATTGAAATTTTATAGCCCTTCGTGAATTTCTTGCGGCTGTGATCGTGATCATGCACACCCATGAAATCAGCAGCAAAGACTGGATTCATGATGTAAGCCACAACTAATGAAGCCAACAATGCAATGATCAAAGTGATGGGTAAGAACTTCATGAACTCACCGATTGTACCTGGCCAGAACGCGAGAGGCACGAATGGAGCAAGTACTACTAATGTTCCTGATAACACAGGAAGAAATACTTCGCCCGCTGCAATCTTGGCGGCCTTGCGAATTGGCACCTTACCATTATCAAAAACACGGTGCGTATTTTCGATCACAACGATCGCGTCATCCACTACAATTCCGAGGGCAAGCAAGAATGAAAACAGAGTCATTAAGTTCAATGTGAAGCCAATAGTAGGGAACACAAGGAATGCAATGAAACTGGAGACAGGAACTGAAAGCCCTACGAAAATGGCATTAGTAGCGCCCATGAAAAACATAAGCACAATTGTTACTAAAATAAAACCAATGATGATTGTGTTGATCAAGTCGTGAACGGTAGTACGTGTATTCACACTCTGGTCTGCTGTGATCGTTACTTTTACTCCTTTAGGTAAAATGTTGTCACTAAAATCCTTCTTGATTTCTTCAATCTTATCTGCTGCTTCAATCAGGTTCTGACCACTGCGCTTTACGATATTTAGCGTGATCACATTTTTGCCATCAAGACGAGCGAAGCTTTCTTGCTCTTTGTGTGAGTCAATTACTTGGGCCACATCCTTCAAATAGATTTTTCCGCCTTTGATGGAACCAATTACAGTATTGGCAATTTGTTCTGCATTGCTGTATTCACCATTTACACTTAGTGAACGTTTCATTCCATCTACAGAAAGCTGACCACCAGAGATAATTTTGTTTTCAAAATTGATGGCACTTGAAATATCGTCAAGGCTAACACCCGCGAGCGCAGCTTTGAACATATCTACGTTGATCTGTATTTCGCGATCAAGCGCACCAACAATATCCACTCTTCGTATTTCGGTCAGCGCCTCAATGCGATCTTGCATTTGATCAGCATACTTTTTCAAAGTCTTCAAATCATAATCGCCTGATAAGTTTACGTTCATGATTGGCACTTCTGAAAAGTCGATGTCCATTACCTGAGGCTCGTTTGGCAAGCTCGAAGGCACGGGAGGTAAATCTGTTTTCGCTTTATCTACAGCTTCCTGAACTTCGCGTTTGGCTTCACTCACTTCAACATCGGTATCAAACTCAATGATTACGTTTGAGAAATCCTGAACTGAATTGCTAGTAATCTTTCTTATACCGGCAATTGACTTCACTTGTTTTTCAATCTGCTTGGTAACAAGGTTCTCTACATCTTGCGGAGAGGCGCCTGGGAATACTGTGGCCACATAAATTTGGGGTAACACAATCTCAGGAAAATTTTCCTTGGGCAAATTATTGAACGTCATCATACCCGCAAGGCAGATGATAGCCGTTGCAACATAGATCGCTACTTTATTATCGACCGACCAACTGGTGGGCTTAAATTCTTTTTCGAGGTCTTTCATGGTTAAAAGAAGTTGGTAGTTAGTAGTCAGTAGTTAGTAGGAAAAGCCAGGGGCTACTATCTCCTAACTACTGTATCCTAAATTCTGTTTATAATTTAATTAGTTCGCCATCATTCAAACCTTGGAATCCTACAGTGATCACTTTGTCACCGGTTTTCAAACCAGATTTGATCTGAGCGAGATTGCCGAATATGCCTTCCACTTCAACCACTTTTCTGCGAGCAACTAAATTCTTTCCATCACTCTCAGCGATGTAAATGATCTTTTCGCCATTGATGTCTTGCACGGTATTTACAGGCACGCAAAGCGCAGAAACTTCAGTGTGAAAAATCACTCGAAGTACGGCAGTCATGTTAGGACGCAGATAAGCTGCGGAAGGAAGTTTCACTTCTACAGGGAACGAACGGGTAAGTGCATCGATGTTGCGACCAACAAATGTTACACGCGCATCGATGTTCTTGTCAAGGTCAGGAAAAGAAACACTGACTTTATTTCCTTGCTTGATGGTAGTGATGTAAGCTTCAGAGACTTTTGCAGAAGCTTTCAGATCGTTTGTGTTAATCACGCGAAATGTAGGAACACCTGGAGCTACGTTTTCACCGACTTTAATATTCACAACCTCAATAGTGCCGGAAATTGGCGCCTTGATTTTGGTCATGTCGTTTTGCTCTTGCATCGTAGCCAATCTGCGCTCAAGACTTTCCTTATTGCTTTTCGCTTGCAGGTATTGCACTTCTGTGCCAATCTTTTGATTCCACAGATTTTTCTGACGATCGTAAACGGTAGTGGCTAATTCGAGATTTGATTTCAATTCATCAATTCCTCGTACGATCAACGAATTGTCAATCTGTGCGAGAGTCTGGCCCATTGAAATGGATTCGCCTTCACGCACAAATACATGAGTAACAACTCCAGCGGACTTAGCACTCATTTGAATGTTGTCGATTGAAACGATGCTGCCTTGGGTTTGCACGTAATGATCAAAGGGGCGGGGAGCAAGCTCAACCACATTTACTTCTTTCATTTTAACCTTAGGTGCCGCATCAGGATTTTCCTTGGCGATTTCTTTCTCAAGGCTTTCAATTTTCTTAGAAAGCTCAGCTTGCTCTTTCTTCAAAGTCTCAAGCTTTTCAGTTTTACTTTCGGGCTTGCCACTGCAGGAGGCGAGAATCGCTACCAGAATAACAGCACTTGCATTTTGTAGGTTGAGTATTGATTTCATGTCTATTATCGTTGAGTATTGTTTGATTTATTATTTATCTAAAATTTTTCCGTAAGATTTTTCTAAGTCAACAGAAGCGATTAAGGCATCATAAAGTGCAGCGTAATAATTAGTCTGTGCCTCTTTTAGCGATGCGTCCGCATTAATTACTTCAATGTTTGAACCAACACCTTGCTGATATTTGATAACCGATACTTTGTATACTTCATCAGCCAGATCCAGATTTTCCTTTTGGCTTTTCAAGGTTTCGACATTGGCATTGAAAGAGAGGAGGCTTTGGCTTTGCTCCATATCAATCTGATTTTTTACAAGAGTCTTGTTGTTCTCTAGTTGCTGGAGCTGAATTTTCTTTTGCTGAATTTGATTGCTTTTACGTAAGCCGTCAAAGATTGGCAGGTTGGCGCGGAGACCAAACACTCCATAGTTTTTCCAATTTGACCCAAACTTGGTGAACTGACCGAGGTCGTTTGTTCCATAGCTTGAGCCATAGTTTCCGTAAAAATCAAGGCGAGGAAGATACTGAGACCTGGTATTTTTAATATCCAACTGAACTAATTGACTGTTCACATCAAGCTTCCGATATTCAACTCGATTCGCATAAGTGAAGTTTTTCGTAAAGTTCTCATCCAATGCCTGAAGTTTTATGGTCTCAAGATTATCTGTCAGTGAAATAGGTTGGTTGATAGGCAAGCCCATTTGAAACTTCAGCAGGTTCATGCTGATTTCCATACCGAGGGTTGTAGTTCTTTTCAGATTAACAATGTTATTGAATTGAACTTGCACTCGGCTAACGTCAATCTTTTCACTGAAGCCATTATTAAACATGGCCTTAGTTTGCGAAAGAAGTGAATCTAGTCTCTGGTAATTTTTGTTTACAAGGTCGAGTCTTTCTCTGTTGACTAAGACGGAATAGTAAGCTTTTTTGATCGCTATAATTAAATCGGTTTTTGAGCTTACTAAATCTTGTCGCGATAACTCAGTATAAACCCGGCTGGCTTTTAATCCTACAAAATAGGATCCATTAAATATCATTTGGTCGACATTGATGGAAGCTCTTCCAACGTACTGTGTTCCAAACTTTAATCCTACATATTGATCTTTGGGTGCTGACGGATCAAAGACAGTAGCAGGAACGAATGTAGTGGGTATGACAAAGTTATTGCCCAGGTCAGAAGTTGCGGCAATCTGGGGAAGTCCACCGGCTATGGTTTCCCGCACTCTTGCATTTGCAGACTCAATTGAAGCATTAGAGTTTTTTAAGTTTGGATTGTTCTGCAGTGCATATTCGATACACTGATCCAATGTATATGACTGCGCTTGCTCTTGCGCATTTGCAACCAATGCACCAACAGCCAATGCTATGACTAGTGCCGTTTTATAAAACTGTTTCATTAGTTAATAGTTTGTGATTGTTCTCTTTGTATTTCTGGTAAAGTTTTTTTCCTTTTTCAGTACACAGTCCATAAACGAAGTGTTCAAAGATCTGTGAATGCACTTCCGCTAAATTGAATTTGTCTTTGGGGAAGACATGGTCACTATAAATAACTTCGATCGAGGCTAGTCTGAATGAGGCAATAATATTTGAATTGATTTCAGGTCTGAAGTGCCCGTCTTTAATTCCTTGTTCAATATTGCGCAATACCGATTCTCTGATCACCTTATTTTTATAGTCTATCCAGACTGTCCAGGCTTTAGGATGGAACTTCTGAATGTCGAATAGGAGCGATGGATTACTCTCTTCCGAATGCTTGCGTATGCAGTAACCTATGCGATGTAATTCATCGATGGCATTTTCTGATAGCTCAGTGATTTCATCGTACACCTTTTTTTGATCATTCAGGTGCGATTGCACAACCATCGTTACCAGTTCATCTTTGTCCACAAAATGCTGATACAAGGTCTTCTTCGATACCGATAAATGTCTTGCAATGTCATCCATAGAAATGCTCCGGATTCCGTACTTGACGAAGAGGTCTTCTGCCCCTTGTAAAATCTTCTCTTTGGTGTCTATTTCTTCCATAATAGATGCAAAACTATGGAAACTATGTTTAAGTTCAAAGTTTCCATAGTTCCATTAAACGCCTTTCTATTGCAATGGTTGGGCTTTTTGGAAAAATATTTTGTTAATTTTTCATCGAAACGGGCGTTTAAGCCCTTGGAGCGTCAGAATTTTGAGCTGAAGGGTTTTCGCCCCAGCCGCACCACTTTTCCTTCATTTTCTGTTTAAATCGTTCACGATCATCGGGGCTCATTCGGCTCCATCTGTCTTTCCAGTAGGGTCTCCAGTGACCACCTCGGTTATTTCCTTTTCCAAAACCTGAGAATAAAATCTTGCTCAGAATCAGCAAGCCTATCGTTTGCCAAAAGTCAATATGTGGTCCGTTAAATAATGCCGGCACCAGCCAGTTCCACAATGACATCGTCAGAAAGCCAAACACAGCCAATGCCACCAGCACCATCGCCACAATCTTCGCAATCCATGTTGCTTTATTTTTCATATCTTTTATCGTTAACAGTGATCGTTAAATATTTTTTTTCTAATTCTTAATCCCTTTGTCTTATGTCTAACGTCTTGTGTCTTAGCTCTTCCGTCTAATCGCCAACCACATCATCATAAAACTTCTTCAACCTTTTTCTGAGTGCGAGAATGGCATACCGCTTTCTCGAAAGCAATGTGTTGATCGATACTCCTGTCGCTTCCGAGATTTCGCGAAATCCTTTTTCTTCAATTTCATTTTGTACGAAAATCTCGCGCTGATCTGCAGGAAGTTCTGCTAACGCATCGGTGATCTCATCCCAGATTGCTTCGCGAAGCAATGTCGACTCGGGGCTGCTATCAAGGTCAGGCAGAATTTCCTGCAGAGTAAGCGGAGCATCGTCATCTTTTCCGCTGACGAGTTCAAAGTCGGTACGCTTTGGGCGAACGGCATCTCTTCTGTAACGATCGATTATTTTATTGCGTGCTACGCTGTACAGCCAGGAGGTAGCACGGTCAATTGATTCAATCGCTTCAAAGCCTGACACAAATTGGTAGAACACATCCTGAAGAATATCCTCAGCCTCCTCCACCGATGACACCCTGCTTCGAATAAATCCGAGTAGTTTGTCCTTTTCCTTCAGGAATGTATTCTGCTGTATCTGTGACATGGCCAAATCCATCGTCCGCTTCATTTGATGGTAAAGACGGGCGGGGTGGACGATTTATTTTAAAAAGAATTAAAATTTCTGTAAAGTTAGACCAAGATTAATCTGATTAACTTGATTTCCATGATTAATTGCCTCGAACTAAGCTGTCTATAATTGTCAATGTACCATCAGATCGACTATAAAGAAAACAAACTCTTCTACTATAAATATGGGGTGGGACCGAAGGCCCTTTTGCTTTTTCATGGCTATGGCCAGGATCATACTGCATTTGAATCATGGACAGAACCATTGAAGAATGAGTATACTATTTTCTCCTTCGATATATTTCTTCACGGACAAAGCACTTGGGCAGATTCGCAAGCTTTGGAGAAAGAGGATTGGAAAAATGTAATTGAACTCTTCTTACGAGAGGAAAAACTCACCGAGTTTGAGTTGGCAGGTTTTAGCATGGGAGGGAAGTTTGCTTTTTCTACACTGGAATCTTTTCCTGAGAAAACAAAACGAATGATCTTGATTGCGCCTGATGGAATCAAAGTGAATTTTTGGTACCGGTTAGCAACTTATCCTGTTGCCATGAGATACTTATTCGAAAGCTTTGTTTCGAAGCCGAAGCTTTTCTTCTCACTTGCCAGATTTTTGCAATCAATCGGAATCATCGATAAGTATCTGCTCCGGTTTGTGACACTCCAGATGGACACCGAAGAAAAGCGAAAGCGCGTTTACTTCACTTGGATTTATTTTAGGCATCTCAAGTTCGAGATGAAATCGATTGCCGACTTACTCAACGAAAGAAATATTCCTTTAAAAATTATTGTTGGCCGATACGATAAGGTAATTCCCGTTAGAGATATGCAGCGGTTATTGAAACATGTTCCGCATGGTCAACTTCAAATTGTCGAGACAGGTCATAACCAATTGATTGCAGCCGCCAAGGATTTTGTTAAGTGAAAGTCAGCTACAATAAAGTAGTCTAATCGTCTGATTGATTCTATCTAATGTCTAACGGCTAATGTCTTAAGTCTATTTAACTTCCACCGAACGGTGTACCGAAGATGCCAACCGCAAGTTCTAACCAAATGAGTAAGAACACAGCCAGAATAATTAAACAGATGATGACTCGGTGCTTGGTTTCTTTTACCCTTCTTAGTACAAGCTCAATCCCCAGACCTGTGCCGAGCAATAGAACACCAGCGATTATGAAATCGAACCTTGACCAATTCACCTCACCAGTGAACTTCATCGCAATGAATGGAATAAGCAGCAGAACCGCTACGGTGAGCACAATTCCGATTAGTCTTTTGTTCTGTCTAGTCATAATTTGATCAAAATCTGAGCTGTAGCAATAAATCGAATAGTGAGTATAAAAGATAAAGTCCGGCAAGAACAAATAGTATTTTTTGCCTTGATTTATCCTTGATTGCAAAAGCAAGCATCAAAGGAAGGAATGCCCAAACCAGATTCATTAAGAGGTTTGTTATTTTAAACCATCCGGTTGAATAGAAATCATGAACAAACTTTGTTAGCACGGCCCAAAATAACTTTGCAAGGAACATCCATACTATGGCATATAAAATCAAGTTGTCTCCGGAATTTTGCTCTGTTGTGTTTGCGCTTGCTGTATCTTCACCTTCTTCGGGAATACCTTCTTGAACGAATAGAACGATTAACCAGATGCCTCCGATGATGGGGATTAAACCAATCAACATCATCCACCCACTCTTGCCAACATCGTGCAATCGTCTTACGGCAATTGCCAATGCAGGCATGATCATACCTACATTGTAAAGAATATAAATTATTCCGTAAGGAGTTCCCCGCAAGGTTAGATTCATGATATTATCTAAGATCAGAGCAATGATTGCAAATACCACATTAAACAATACAAACATCCAATATTCTTCACGTGTTGCTCGGCCATTAAAATCAGTGGACAAGCTTAATGCTCTTAGGTACCAATTCATTTAGTCGTAGTTTATTTCGTCTTTTGCGAAATATAAGAATGACAGCGCATTTATTATTTGCTTAGAACAGGTTCTTCAGTTCTAAAGAGATCTTAATAGACGCAGAGTCCTTGAGACAGGTGAACTCTGCTAAGAGGGGTAAGTGTTTCCACTGGTCATAATCCACTGAAAATCGCTTTTACGACTGTCGCACTAGTTGAATTGTTAAAAGTCGCTAGTACACTTCCGTTTTGGTTCCTATCACGGATTTCAATGTCACCAGTAAGATGGTTGTATGCTATTGCATAACGATGCCCATTGATTGTCAGCCATAAAATGTTAGCGGTTTCATCGTTATAAGTTCTTACTTCAACATCTTGCGTTGCACGCCAAATCACTGCTCCCGCAAGAGTCAACACGATTTCATTTACATTTTGTCCGTGATGGTCTGCTCGATTCATGACTCCATTGATGTATTCATTTAGAAGTGTCAAGGTTGTGATAGTTAAAGGCATTTTTTTTGTTTTAAGTTAATTCTTAAGAGTTCCAGAACTGCTACCTTATGAAGAACGAGAAGCTATAGCCGAAAAGAGAAACTCAAATTCTAGGTTCAATGAATCTCAGTACGTTAATAGTATCGTCAATATTTCTTAATAGTGGTTTGTCTCCATTAATTTTAAATTTTTGAATCAATTCGCTTACGCCTTGAGCTTCCTCCTTTGTAATGAGTCCACTACTTGCTAAGGTTCGATATGCTATAAGGATTACATATTTGGTATACAATTGTGATGCAATTTTTGCTAAGCTATTTAGAAGCGATAGACCGTTTTTGTCAGGTCGCAATTCAACAGAGTAAGCTAAAGCTAAATACATCCCTTCTTTTGGGTGTCTTGAAAGCAATTCATCTTTAGTTAAGTTTTGTCTTAATACTAACTGCCCCATTTTACGGCCTAACTCTGCTTTCATTTTCAGCCTGTCAGAGTAGTCAGGAATGCTAGTTTTTTGAATGAAGGAATCAACAAGTTCAAGTAATAATCTGGTTGGCTCATCTCCGACCGAAGCTTGTACTTCATTCTCAGTGTTTTTAAGGTTGACAGCTAACTTTACATCCTCAATTCTTTCCTGCGCTGAACTTAACTCAAGTTTTGTTGACTCAATCTCTTTCTTAGCCTCATTAGATGTTATTTCGGCTTTTTTGGCAGCCTCAAGTATTCTGTCTCCAATTGTGTTTATGAATCGTTTTGAAAAGATCGCAGCTACTAAACAAAACCCTGCAAAAATTAGGTAATTAATGTTGTCATAAGGTTTTGAGTCTTTTATCAGATCGCTGGCAATCATTTTAAGGAATGCAGGAACTAAAATCGAAGAGCCAATCCCAAGAAAGATGTACTTATCTTTTAAATGTTTTTTTCCTTGTTCATCTTCTGACGTATCAAAATTGTGTAGGTAGTTAAGGTATCCCCCAAACACACCGGTAACAATCATTATTGTTATTAGTGTCCATAGGTGTACGTCAAGATTGCAAATCATTTTTTAAAGTATTTTATTCTCTGTAAGGCTGAGACGCAAAAGAAACTCGGTTAATCGTTTAGAAAATCTTTGAGCTTCCACCCACTGTCAATTACTACCTTAGTCAATTCATCTTTCATTGTATTAAAAGCTTCTACATTTTGTTCGAATCTAGACTTTCCCATTTCTCCTGTACCGGATAAGACGAAAGAGTTGTCTTCACCTTCATCTCCGAATTCGTAATCGTAAGGTCTTAGATTGACATTGAACTTCTTACCTATGTCCGCAAAATCCTTAGCTTTCAAAATGTCTTGTGGTGTAGGGCGAACTTTTGTAAAAGTCAAGTCCCTAAAGCATTCATATTTTATCATCTGATCGTAAAGCTTAATTGTCAATTTGGCTTTATTACTGCCTACAGAACTTAAAATTTGCTTAGAAAGAAACTCAATCTTTTCACTCATTTTTGTGAGGGCCGAAAGAGTATCGGACACTCGCCCATCTTCACTAATAGTCGATAAGAATGAAAACATCATTCCAGCCCATTGTTTTTTGAGGTAAGCCTCGATATCTGAGAAGTCTCTGAAAGGAACAATGGCATTATTTATTGCATTTTTCCGTACCTCATCTATAAATTCAAACACTCTCACATTATCAACTGAAGGATAGGCAACCGTGTTGGCTTTTGCCTTTCCATTTATTTTCACATTTTCGTTATAGACATGATTTTCTGCATAAACTGATGCCTCGACTAGAGCAAACACTGGGATCTTTTGTTTTGTTGCTTCGAGATATTCAATATTTGTTATTGACTTTTCACCTTCCTTAAACTTGCCTCCAAATCTTCCACCAATTATGAGGACAAAAATTTGACATGAAGGAACTTCATTAATACAGGAATCGTGCGTATGCCTCTTTGGGTTATAAAACACGTCACCTTCCTCACTTAAAGTCGGTTCGTATCCAATTGTTCGTATAAAATACTTGAGATTTTCTCTAATATACTTTAAGTCATAAAATGTCGAACTAACGAATACTCTTGGCGTAGCCATATACTTTGAAGTTTAACTAACCAGACATTTAAATTTTACTTTTTAGTTCCCTGTCGCTCAATGCTGAGTAACAATCCTGCGAAGATCTTCGCTACTCTGATCATGAGATTTAAGACCAACTATAAAGCTTATGCTAAAATGTAACAAGGGTATCTCCCAGACAGGATGCCGTAGGAGAAACTCCTAGGAGTTATGCAAAGGCACCAACTTCCCAAACTCATACCAATCAAATCCTGTTTCAATCCGATTATGACGGAGTGCAGGAATCTGTGTGGTGATGATCAAGGTAGTTCCATTAAAGTCCGCCCGATGATGTTGTGGGATTTGATGCTTTACAGCTTTCACCATGGAGAACTTCGCGGCAGGAAAGAACTCGTGCACGGATTCTTTAAGCAAGTTGATGTTATCCATGCCGTACATCAACACAACCTCGGGCTTGTACGAACTTATGTGATGAAGGATGCTGTGCATGCGGCTTGGGTACACGTAGTCTTGATACAACGCGCGACTTTTAAGAAACGGAAATTGCGGCAAGTCGAGCCAGGAATAATACCACGCATGGTTGTGAGCGGGCAGGGGATATAATTGAATCAACGCTTCATTGGGCTTTGATGGCGATGCAAAAGATTTTTGCTGGTAATCGAGCAGGTCAGGTAGCTTTTTGTTTTGGTATCCGTGCACAAAGGCGATGAGGTTCTTCCATGCACCATGCAATGTGGCATGACTACCGAATCGGTGATCGTTGAGGTTTGCAAATTTCTCTGCTCTCGGCCCCTCTACTCGAAACGTGACATGACGGTACAGTTCGCGGATGTCGCAGAGGGTTGGCGTGTTGGTTTGTAGATCATAAAAGTAGCTGAACTTCTCCGCTACTTCTTCCGGCACATCTCCGCCACTTTCTTCATAGCCAACAAACCAGAACCGGGCTTGCCATGATCCGTATCCGTAAAAATTGTCGATCCAGTGTTTAAGCGCTTTCTCTTCAATCAGCATGCAGGAAAGATACTATCGAGCATCATTTTATTTGTTCTTAAATAATTCTTAATCCTTAAAAATCATCTTAATTTTGAGCTTACGTCTTCACTCATGATCGTTTTCTTTCGCGCCAGCGGCCCTGTTATCTTCGCTGTTGGTACTACCCAATCTCTTGAAACTCAAGATTATCAGAAATTAACGTGGCTTTTTGGCGGTGCCAAACCAATTCCTGAAAAGGAGGTGAAGGGATTCTTCATCGGCCCTCGCAAGGAGATGGTCACGCCCTGGAGCACCAATGCCGTGGAGATCACCCAGACTATGGGCATTTCGGGCATCGAGCGAATGGAAGAATTTTTTGAAGTAAATGATGCCAACGCCCCACACGATTCCATGCTTCAACGGGTTTACACCGTGTTGGATCAGGACATGTTCACCATCCACCACACGCCCGAACCGATTTTAGAGATTGATGACATTGCTTCTTACAATGAAAAGGAAGGATTAGCCCTTAGCCCTGAAGAAGTAGACTATCTTAAAGACGTGAGCTTTAAGCTTGGCCGTAAACTTACCGATAGCGAAGTGTTTGGGTTCTCGCAAGTAAACAGCGAACACTGCCGCCATAAAATATTCAATGGCACATTTATTATTGATGGAAAAGAGAAGGAGTCAACACTCTTTCAACTGATCAAGAAGACATCAAAGGAAAATCCGAACTTCTTAGTTTCGGCATACAAAGACAACGTAGCTTTTGTTAAAGGTCCAAAGGTGGAACAGTTTGCGCCTGCACGCCAGGATGTTCCTGATTATTTTGAAACTAAAGATTTTGATTCGGTGATCTCACTGAAAGCAGAGACACACAATTTTCCAACTACAGTTGAGCCGTTCAATGGCGCAGCAACAGGTTCGGGTGGCGAGATTCGCGATCGCCTCGCAGGAGGAAAAGGATCTTTGCCACTGGCGGGAACTGCCGTGTACATGACTTCTTATCCAAGGTTTAATAATGGAAGACCGTGGGAGAAAAAAATTGACGAGAGAAAATGGTTGTATCAAACACCATTAGAGATATTGATCAAAGCATCGGATGGTGCGAGCGACTTCGGAAACAAATTTGGCCAGCCACTCATCTGCGGAAGCGTATTCACCTTCGAGCATTTTGAAAACGGAAAGAAATTTGGCTACGACAAAGTGGTGATGCAGGCCGGTGGTATCGGCTTTGGTAAAGAGAAGGATAGCAAGAAAGAACATTTGCAAGCAGGCGATAAGATTGTACTTCTTGGTGGCGACAATTATCGTATCGGTATGGGTGGTGGAGCTGTTTCATCGGTTGCTACTGGTGAGATGAGTAATGCCATTGAATTGAATGCTATTCAGCGCTCGAATCCTGAAATGCAGAAGCGTGTGATGAACGCAATCCGTGCGATGGTAGAAGCAGACGTAAACCCAATTGTTTCGATTCACGATCACGGAGCAGGTGGTCACCTCAATTGTCTTTCTGAATTACTTGAAGAAACCGGAGGTACGATTAATATCGATCAGCTTCCTGTTGGCGATCCAACCTTGTCTGATAAAGAGATTATCAGTAATGAATCGCAGGAGCGAATGGGCCTGGCGATAGGAGAGAAGGATGCGGCCATGCTGAAAAAAATTGCTGATCGTGAGCGTGCTCCTATGTATGTGGTAGGCACGGCAACCGGTGATAAGAAATTAATTTTCACCGATGCGAAGGATGGATTGAAGCCGGTGGATTTGAAATTGGATAACCTCTTTGGTTCATCTCCAAAAACAATCCTTACGGATAACACTTCAAAGTCTTCTTTTGCAGAAATAAAGTACCAGCAAGAAAAATTAGTTGAATACATCGAGCAAGTTCTTCAACTCGAGGCAGTGGCATGCAAAGATTGGTTGACGAACAAAGTCGATCGTTGCGTATCCGGAAAAGTGGCTACACAACAAACTTGCGGAGCCATTCAACTTCCCTTGAATAATGTTGCGGTTATGGCTTTGGATTATTCCAGTTATAAAGGAGTGGCAACATCCATTGGTCATGCACCAGCAGCGGCCTTAGTTGATCCGATGGCGGGAAGCAAACTGGCGATTGCAGAAGCGTTGACCAATTTGGTTTGGGCTTCACTTACACATGGGTTAAAAGGTGTTTCGCTAAGCGCGAATTGGATGTGGCCTGCGAAGAATGAAGGCGAGAATTCAAGATTGTATCAAGCGGTTGAAGCGGTAAGTGATTTCGCGTGCAAACTTGGAATCAATATTCCAACAGGAAAAGATTCATTGTCGATGGCGCAGAAATATCCTGATGGAACCAAAGTACTTTCACCGGGTACTGTTATCATCTCTGCCGTAGCGGAAGTAGATGACTTCAGAAGAACTATTTCACCTGATTTGAAAAAGGCTTCAGCCTCGAAGATAATATATATCGATTTCTCTAAAGATGAATTCAAATTAGGAGGTAGCAGCTTCGGCCAGATCGTTAATTGTCTTGGGGAATCTGCACCAACCATTGTAAACGAAAATTATTTCATCAAGGCATTTGGAGCAGTTCAGCAATTGATCAAACAAGACCTGATTTTAGCTGGACACGATATCTCTTCCGGTGGAATGATCACCACACTTTTGGAGATGTGTTTCCCAACCACGGATGCTGGTTTAGATATTGATGCAAAAAGTTTAGGAGGAGATTTAATTAAGATTCTATTCAGCGAGAACCCGGGAGTTGTTCTTCAAGTAGAAAAAGTAGAGACGGTAACAAATCTATTGAAGCAACAGGGAATTGATTACAAAATCATAGGTGAAGTAAAAAGCAATCAGCAATTGTCTCTGGGCAATCAGCAATTGAGCATTGACCAACTGAGATCAAAGTGGTTCGAGACTTCTTATCAATTTGATAAAATTCAAAGACCGAAAGGTCACGCTGAAAAGCGGAAGGAAAATATTTTCAAACAGAAATTGGAATACAAATTCCAACCTAAGTTTGACGGCAAGCTTTCAACCTATGGACTTGATCCAAAGCGTAAAAATAAATCTGGAATAAAAGCAGCGATCATTCGTGAGAAAGGAGTGAACAGTGATCGTGAGATGGCCTACGCACTTTTCCTTGCCGGCTTTGATGTGAAAGATGTGCACATGACAGATTTGGTTTCGGGCCGAGAAGATTTGAGTGAAGTAAATTTGATCGTCTTCGTTGGAGGTTTTTCAAACAGCGATGTACTTGGTGCAGCCAAAGGTTGGGCTGGAGCATTCCTATACAACCCCAAAGCTAAAGCAGCTCTCGATAACTTTTATAAGCGCAATGACACTTTGAGTCTTGGTGTTTGCAATGGATGTCAGTTAATGATGGAGTTAGGATTGCTCTATCCAGAGTGGCAAGAGAAAATGCATCATAATGATTCCGGGAAATTTGAGTGCGGATTTATTTCCGTAACCATTCCTGAAAATAACTCCGTGATGCTGAAGAGTTATGCCGGTGCACAGTTGGGAGTTTGGCTTGCGCATGGCGAAGGACAATTTAGATTACCGAAGGATTCTTCACTTTATAAAGTGGCAGCAACCTATTCTTATTCGGAATATCCAGGTACGCCTAATAACTCCGATCTTTCAGTTGCAGCGCTATGCTCGAAAGATGGAAGGCACTTAGCGATCATGCCACACATTGAACGAAGTTTGTTTGCGTGGAACTGGCCTTATTATACTAGAGATAAAAAAGTGGATGAAGTTGGTCCCTGGATGGAGGCGTTTGCTAATGCGAGGGAGTGGGTTAAAGCAAAAATCAAAATGTGATATTATTTTATTGTAAATTGTTTAGAAGATGAGCTATTTATCCGATCACGAATATGATCGAAATATGAAAAACATTTGCTTATTTTGATATTACTAATGTTCAACTAAACTATTTATCCATGAAAAACTTTAGCAAACTACTGTTCACTGCTTTGTTTATGCTTGCTTTGTCTCCCGCATTTTCTCAATTCTCTGTAGGGCTTAATTTGGGCTTACCTTCAGGTGACTGGTCAAATGGTTGGGGTACCGGAATTGGTATTGACGGAAGATATGAAGCAGCTATCCAGGATCAATTGAACTGGACTGCTAGTGTCGGCTACATGTCTTATGCAGGGAAATCATATTTAGGATACAAGTACAATAGCATTAGCTCACTTTCGTTTCTTGGTGGTATAAAATACTATTTTCAAGAAAGTAACGCAGGCTTTTATGGAGGGCTTGATGCCGGTTTCGTTATTTATAGCGGCTCTGGAAATAGTGTTAATAGATTTGCTTTCGTTCCCGGAGTTGGCTATCGGTTAGAGAAATTTGATTTTTCTTTCCGCTATAACGCCATTTCCGATTTTAATATGATTGGATTAAGGGCTGCTTACATTTTCCCGTCCAAGTAAAGCTTAATAGTTCAAAAACACAGAGGTTGCTCAGTAATGAGCAACCTTCTTTTTTTTAGGCAAGATTGTGATACACAGTCTGAACATCGTCATCCTCTTCAATAGCCTCAATGCATTTGAGTACTTCGTCTTGTTCAGCCTCACTTAATTCTTTAGTAGTATTAGGAATGTATTGCAGTGATGAACTCTTGGCTTCCAATTTTTTGGACTCCAGAAACTTAAGAAAGTGGCCGAATTCGGCAAACTTGGTGTATACGGTAATCTCCTCTTCCTCTTTTTGAATATCCTCAGCGCCTCCGTCAATCAGATCTAGTTCGAGCTCATCGAGGTTAAGCTTTGAAGGATCGAATTTAAAAACACCTTTTCGCTCAAACATAAAAGCAACAGATCCGGAGTTTCCCATACTGCCACCATTTTTAGAAAAGTGCAGACGAACATTGGCAACCGTCCTGGTCGGATTATCAGTGGCACATTCTACCACCACAGGCACTCCGTGGGGGGCATATCCTTCATAAATTACTTCCTGAAAATCTTTCTCCTCTTTGGAGGACGCGCGCTTAATGGCAGACTCAACTCGGTCTTTAGGCATGTTCAAGCCCTTGGCGTTTTGCATAGCCATTCGAAGCCTTGGGTTGTTGTCGGGGTTAGGGCCGGCTTGCTTTACAGCGATAGCAATGTCCTTACCAATACGGGTGAATGCCTTCGCCATTTTGTCAAAGCGAGCAAACATCTTATGTTTTCTTTTTTCAAATATGCGTCCCATGGGATTGTAAATCTAAGCGGCAAAAATAGCAAAATGTTTTTGCCGTGGGTAACACCAGGGCACAGATTTGAAGTCCCCCTTTTTCGATTGACTAAAAATATATGTAATGCCACAACCTGCGTAATCCGTGCAATCCGTGATAGGGGTTGGAAGCGTAAAAGCTTTACGCTATTTTTGATTTAAAACTAAAACCAATTTGTTATGTCAAAAGGTCAAGACAAAAAGAAAGAAGAGAAAAAGAAGCCCACAAAAACCTTAAAAGAGAAGCGTGCCGAAAAAAGGGCAAAACGTGATGGGAAAAATTAGTAATGGAAAGAGGCTAAGAGTTATATGAAAACATCATTAATCTTAGCCTTTTGTTTTTTTCTTCAGCAAGAAATTCCTTTTAAAAATTCGGATGAATTTCAAGCTCAGATCGACCTGAAATTTAAAACAAAACAAAGTGAATTTAGCCCGAATAGCTACTCTACTAGTGGCACAAGATTAGATGTAACGAAGGTCGAGTCTTTTCTTATCGTTAATTTAACACAACTAAAAAATCCTGGTGACGAAGTGAGAATGCATGCGGTGGATTCAAAAGGGAAAACGATACTTAAAAAGAAGTGCTCCCCGGATGACATTCATATTGAAATGGGATTCTTAAGTGATCTTAAAAACGGATCAGATACGAAGGAGATTACTATCTTCTTCTTATCCTCTGAGAAAAAGGAATTACGAAAAATAGTGCTTTCGGTATTATCAGACGGAACATTCCAAGTGAATGGTAAATCGCATGGCAAATTCTAAAGGATTTGTTAATTCTTCGAATATGTTTTTAACGGTTCAACGTTACCCGTCTTTTTTCTCTTAATTCGCAAGAAAAAATCATGCGAATTGTATTCACAATATTATGCCTTCTTCATTTCTCTTATAGTATTGCGCAAAATCAGCGGCAACCTGGCGCCTCTGAGATCAAGCTTAAATTAAAGAAACTAAATTTTCTTGGTTCGGTATTGTATGTAGCAGCACATCCCGATGATGAGAACACAAGAGCTATATCTTACTTTGTGAGTGAGCAACTCGCAGCCACTGCTTACCTCTCCATGACTCGTGGCGATGGAGGACAAAACCTGATCGGCTCTGAAATACGTGATCAACTTGGGTTGATTCGTACTCAAGAACTGCTCATGGCGAGAAAGATTGATGGTGGCCAGCAGTATTTTACCCGGGCAAATGACTTTGGTTTCTCCAAGAATGCCAAAGAGACTTTTGAAATATGGAACAAGAATGAAATCCTCTCTGATGTGGTTCGAATCTATCGTCAGTTTCAACCAGATGTGATCATCACTCGTTTCCCTCCAGACGAACGTGCAGGTCACGGTCATCATACCGCCTCTGCTATTCTAGCGCAAGAAGCTTTTGATTTAAGTGCAGACGCGAATGCTTTTCCGGAGCAGGTGAAAGATGGTAGCGTTTGGCAACCTAAACGATTGTTTACCAACACGGGCCGCTGGTGGAATCAAACGATCAATGAGAAAACCCCCGGGGTAATTACAATCAATATTGGTGCTTATAATCCCTTGCTTGGTAAATCCTATTCTGAAATTGCCGCAGAGAGTCGTTCACAACATAAGAGCCAGGGATTTGGGTCTTCAGGAAGAAGAGGTGATGCGCCTGAGTTTTTTGAATTTGTTAAAGGGGAGAAAGCAATGACTTCAATTTTTGATGGGGTGAACACTACGTGGTCACGAGTAAAAGGCGCAGAGAAAATCGCGATGCTCGTGGATCAGGCGGTAAATGAATTCAAAGATGAAAATCCTTCAGTCAGTATTCCCATGCTTTTGAAAATCAGAAAATCGATTGATGCATTGCCAGGCTCGGTCTGGAAAACAAGAAAGCTGAACGAAGTAAATCGGTTGATGCAAGATTGCCTTGGGCTTTTTGCTGAAGCAACGACCGATAATTTTTGGTCTACCCCAGGGCAGAAAGTTAAAGTCGCTTTTGAAGTAATCAATAGAAATGGTGCAAACGTATTGTTTAATCAAATTTTAGCGCCCAACTTATCATTCGATAGTTCATTCACGGCCGACTTAAAGAAAAATGTCTTAATGACTTTTAAATCGGAAAAGAAATTGAATGACAATTTGAAATACTCCGATCCGTATTGGCTACACCAAAGCCACACGCTTGGGTTGTTTACCGTAAACGATGCTGCTTTGATCGGAACACCTGAAAACAAACCAGCGATTTCTTTTGAGTTCACTTTTGTTATCAATAACGAAAAGTTGGTTGTGCGTGTGCCGCTGATTTATAAAGTTACTGATCCTGTTAAGGGTGAAGTCACTCAGCCCTTTGAAGTTGTTCCTCCGGTGTTTATTAACCTGGACAAGTCAGTTTATTTATTTGCCGATAATGCACCTAAAGATGTACGCATCATCCTGAAGTCTGCTAAGGATAATTGTACGGGAAAATTGGAATTGAAACTACCGCAAGGATGGAAATCAGATCCTGCTTTTTATTCTTTCGATGCAAAAAAGAAAGGAGAGGAGCAGCAGTATAAATTTCAAGTCTTGCCATCGCCCGAAGAGGCTACAACCTATATCAGTGCCGTTGCTACAATTGATTCAAAGGAGTTTAATTATTCATTGGAATCCATTAAGTATGACCACATCCCAACACAAACACTTTTACCCGAAGCAAAATCAGAAGCGTTGCGATTGAATCTGAAGAAGGAAGGACATGTCATAGGTTATATCAAAGGTGCAGGTGATGGAATTCCTTCAGCACTTCGCGATTTAGGTTATGAGGTTTGGGAAATGAAAGATGAGGAAGTTACCACCTCAAACCTTAAAAAGGTAGATGCAGTGGTTCTGGGTATTCGTGCACTTAATACTAATGAACGTATCCAACACTTTATGCCTTCGTTACTTGAGTTTGTAAAGGAGGGCGGAAACATGGTGGTGCAATACAATAACAACTATGATTTAGAAATAGGGCAAGATAAATTTTCACCGTATCCCATCACGATGTCGCGCGACAGAGTTACCCAGGAGAATAGTGAAGTGCGAATCTTAAAACCCGATCATCCCTTGCTCAATTATCCCAATAAGATCACTACAAAAGACTTTGAAGGATGGGTGCAAGAGCGAGGATTGTATTTCCCATCGGCTTGGGCGCCAGAGTATGATGCTTTGCTATCAATGAATGATGCGGGTGAGCCTGCACGTGATGGAAGCTTACTTGTGGCTAACTATGGCAATGGCCATTATATTTATACATCTCTGTCATTCTTCCGTGAATTGCCAGAAGGAGTGGCTGGAGCTTATAAGCTTTTCACCAACCTGGTTTCCATGGGTAAAAAGAGTAAACCTGATGACGTAAAAGTCAAAGCAAAATGACGGAAGAAAAGCCTCCCGTATTTCAATCCTGGCGAAGTTGGTACTGGCTGGTATTAGCTGTAATGTTCGCCCAGGTAATCATTTATTTTATAATCACTAATTCCTTTTCATGAGCACCATCGATTGGCTCGTGCTCTTTGGTACTCTTGCATTTATTGTTCTTTACGGAACATGGAAGTCGAGAGGGGCGAAGAATATGGAATCCTTCCTCAAAGGTGATCAACAATTGAAATGGTGGATGGTGGGAGTTTCCATCATGGCAACCCAGGCAAGTGCGGTCACATTTCTATCTACGCCTGGCCAAGCGATAGAAGATGGAATGCGATTCCTTCAGTTTTATTTTGGTTTGCCACTGGCAATGGTAATCATATCAGTGACGATGCTTCCCATTTATTACAAGCTTAAAGTTTACACCGCTTACGAATATCTGGAAACTCGATTTGATTTAAAGACTCGCACGCTTGCCGCGATTTTGTTTTTGATTTTGCGTGCCCTTTCTGCGGGCATTACATTGTTTGCCCCCTCATTGGTGCTGTCAACTATTTTGGGTTGGAATATCTTTTTTACAACTGCCCTAATCGGGATTCTTGTAATCATTTATACTTTTTCTGGAGGAAGCAATGCGGTGAGCATTACACAGCGTCAGCAAATGGCAGTGATCATGGGAGGGATGCTGCTGGCTGGAATTATTGCGTACACACTCTTGCCAAAAAACATGTCTTTCGGTAACACAGTTCGTGTGGCGGGAGAGCTTGGTAAAATGAATATCATCACAACTAATTTCAGTTGGAACGATCGATTTAATATCTGGTCAGGATTGTTTGCTTCAACATTTCTTTTTCTTTCTTATTTCGGCACAGATCAATCACAGGTATCAAGGTATTTGGGAGGAAAATCATTAACGGAGAGCAGAATGGGATTGATCTTCAACGGGCTTCTCAAAATCCCTATGCAATTCATCATTCTATTCATTGGGGTTTTAGTCTTTGTTTTTTATCTATTCAACCAGCCTCCCGTTTTCCATAATCAAGTGCTATTGAGTCAATCAAAGCAAACGGAGCAAGTAACTGAAATTACCAAACTGGAAAATGAATTCAACAAGACATTTTCCAACAAACAAAAAGTGGTTGACCGGCTGGTTGCCGGAATTCAAACCCAAAACCAATCAGAAATCAGTCGGGCAAAATCGGAATATCGCGGCTTCAAGATCGAGGAAGACACCTTGCGAGCGAGAACAAAAAAAGTAATTGCCAAAGCAATTCCATTGGCAAAGACGCAAGACAAGGATTACATCTTTTTGAATTTTGTTTTGACCTACCTGCCTCATGGCGTGATTGGTCTTTTGCTAGCAGTGATGTTTTCGGCAGCCATGTCATCTATGGCATCTGAACTTAACGCATTGGCTTCCACCACAACGGTTGATATTTATAAGCGAACATTTAAACCCGAAGCTTCTGCTGCTCATTATCTTGGCTCCTCCAAATTTTTTACAGTCATGTGGGCCTTGTTGGCAATGGTTTTTGCTATGCTCGCCAACTTCGCAGAGAACCTGATCCAGTTCGTTAATATTGTTGGGTCTCTTTTTTACGGAACTATCCTTGGGATTTTCCTCGTGGCATTTTATCTGAAGAAGGTAAGAAGCAATGCGGTTTTCTGGGCGGCCATAGCAGGCGAATTGGTGGTACTTGTCTGCTATCGTTTTTACTACGATGAAATCGCCTTCTTGTATTACAACATTATCGGATGTGGTGTGGTGGTGGTATTGTCATTGATCTTACAATCCGTATCCGGGCAAAAAGAAAAGGCAACCGTTTAGGGTTGCCTTTCAAATAGAATCTTTTAAAGATTACTTCAATGACTTCTGAAGTTCTTCATTCATGTTTACATAATCGCGGTTGTTGGCAGTCTTAGCTTCTTCCCATGATTTTTTAGAGGACGCCATCGCAGCAGCTTTATCGCCCAACGCCTTTTCGATTTTTGCTTTCTGGTAATAAACCCAGAAGGCTTTCGGATTTGAATCAGCAGCTTTGGTTATCCATTCATGCGCTTGCTTTAAGTCTTTACCAGTTTCCAAGTAGTAAACTGCAGATTGAAAATAAGCTCCTGGGCTAACCTTTGTGCTGGCTTCGATTGACTTCATCACCTTTGCATCAAAGTCAACAGCAACTGCAAATTTAACTGAAGTGTTTTCCCACATAAGTTGAACTTTAGCTGCCTTGCTGTCGTCAGCTATGTCGCCAATGTTGAACGTTAGTGTTTCAATTTTTTCCGCAAGCTTTTCAGACTTTACTTTGAAGTTAGCAGCCTCTTTGGTTTTGTCATACTTGTCATAATCACCACCAAGTTCAAGGTCTTTGTAAAGAGACACTGTCCACTCCGTTGCACCTGGCCAAGTGTAGATCAAATATTGACCTGCCGGAACTTTTACTCCTTCGATGGTAACGTCATCTGAGAAAGAGATCTTAGTGCCATCATTAGCGCCTGTTCTCCAGATCGATCCGTAAGGTGTAACGAAACCAGCGCCTTCACCAAAAATTTTTCTGCCTTTGATGCGTGGGCGTGAGTAATCGATTTTTACATCGGTAAGACCAATAACGGTTGATACCGAACCGGCTGGACTTGGTGAAGGCACTTTCACTTGTGCCTGAGACACCAGACAAAGCGCAACTAATACAAGAGATAAAATGGTTTTCATAGTTTTTATTTATTTGACGAGTTGCAAATTTAAAATAGTTTCGCACTGATTGTTCATTTTAACATCACCTTAACAATTCATGAAATTATCACCAGACTTTTATTTAAGAAGGAATGTGGTAACAATTGCGAAGCAGTTGCTGGGCAAAGGCTTATTCACAAAAATAGACGGTCAGATTACCGGTGGTATGATTGTTGAAACCGAAGCTTACTCCTATAAGGAAAAGGGGTGTCATGCTCATAACGGCATGACGAAGCGCAATGAAATCATGTTTGCCGATGGAGGTGTAGCCTATGTATATCTTTGCTATGGCATTCATCAAATGTTTAATGTAGTTACGAATGTACAGGGTAAGGCTGATGCAATTTTGATTCGTGCATTAGAACCTGTAAAAGGAATGGAGGAGATGAAAGTCCGCATGAAAACCGATTCACAACGAAGAATTACCTCAGGCCCCGGCAAAGTAACGAAAGCAATGGGCATCGATCGATCACTCAATGGTAAAGAGTTAAATGGAAACGAAATTTGGATAGAAGATTTGGGTAATAAGATTGTTACCCAAGCGATTGTGAGCGGCAAACGCATTGGTATTGACTATGCGGGTGAAGATGCACTTCTGCCGTGGAGATTTTTTTTGAAGAATAGTGTTTGGGTGAGTAAATTATAGTGCAATTATGAATTTAACGAACGAACGATATGATAAAACCCAATGTCTATTGGCTTGCTTTAATCTTTTTATTGTCGCTGCATGCGGAAGCGCAACGCATACAAGTAGATCCGTTTAAACCGGTCAACTCAAAGTATGACGAACAAAATCCAGTCTTTGGACCGGATGCGCTTTATTTTACAATAGCAAATCATCCCGAAAATATTGGTGGTAAAAAAGACCTTGGCGATATCTGGGTATCAGTTTGGGTAGGTGGCGTATGGAGCAAACCCATTCACGGTGGAAACGCGATTAATAATACTGACTATAATTCGGTGGCAGGCTTTAGTGCAGACGGAAAGCAAATGTTCTTGCTTGGCCATTATGGAAGGAAAGGTGCGCCTGCAACTACGCAAGGAATTTCTGTAAGTAAACTTGGAGCATACGGTTGGTCTGCTCCTGAAAATATTGCCGTACCCTATTTTCTGAATAGATCAAATACGCTTTCGGGAATGATCAATGGAGATGAAAATATTTTTGTATTTGCCGCTGACTCTTATAATAATACCAAAGATGGAACGGAAGATATTTATGTGTCACTTAAGAAAGATGGCAAGTGGGGTGAACCCATTAATCTGGGCGCGTCAATTAATACACCATTTCAGGAACTGAGTCCTTCCATCAGTGAAGATGGAAAAACAATTTACTTCTCTTCAAATGGAAGAAATGGTGAAGGAGGCTTCGACATCTTCAAGGCCACACGGTTGGACGAAACGTGGCAACTTTGGTCACGACCAGAGAATTTGGAAACGCCCGTAAACAGCGATGCGCGAGAATTATACTATCGTCCATTCACCAAAGGCTCAGCTTTTTTCACCACTACCAGAAATAGCGATGGCTATGGAGACATCCGCTTATGGACTGATACCACTGATGTGAAAAATCATCAGTACCTAAATCGTAAGGGTGTTGTTCAAATAACCGGAACGATCACCAATTCAAAAACAGGAGGGGTCATTAAATCAAAAATCATCTTCAAGACAGATTCGTTGCACTTTGTATTTGCTTCCGAAGAAGGAACGTACTCTATAAAAGTTCCTGCGGCTAAAGCATACACCATCGAAATACTTTCTACTGGCTTTGTGAATCTTTCTGATAAGCTTGATCTGCAGGAATACGATTTGAAAGCTCTTCAATTGAATTTCAAGCTTCAGCCCATTGAGGTGGGCACCGTTGTTCAGATGAAGAACGTTTTGTTTTACATGGGAACAACCAAATTGCTCGATGAATCTTATTCGGGACTGAACGCGGTGTTAGCTTTCTTGAACGACAATCCTAAAATAGAAATTGAATTGCAGGGCCACACGGACAATCGCGGAGATTCAAAAAAGAACCTCGTTCTTTCACAGCAGCGTGTGGATGTTATCAAGAAATACTTGGTGTCAAAAGGCATTAATACGAAAAGAATAAAAGGCAAAGGTTATGGAGACTCTCGCCCGATTGCTACCAACGATAGCGAAGAATCGCGTAAGCTAAACCGAAGAGTTGAGTTTGTGATTTTGAAGGATTGACTCCTGACTTAGATATCTTTTTTTGTAATTTTATTATAACAGTAAACATTCGTGATGAAAGTAAAATGCCGCCTGGCTTTTATACTTATTTGCTTTGGATTAGGTTGTAATAATGATCCATTGAGTAAAGTTTGCGTGGATCCGATCGGAACACAGAATATTTCTGTAAATTCTAACCAGCTTTTTTGTTTCACTAAATATTCAGCGGATTGCACATATAATGGGTGCTATTATATGACTCCAAGTCTTCCACAAGTAATTAAGAACTATGCTTATCAGCCATCCTGTACGGTAGGTTTGATCGCAGATGTTGGATTAGTATCCTGTCTGGGGCAAGTCATCTTAAATCCGGATGCCGCCTTTGTCGATACGGTCACACCCATTTTGCATCATGGGTACTTGATTAAATTTCCTGACAACACCTACGGACGCTTCTTTATTGACTCTTGGGACCAAACATCAGGCACTATTACCAAATTTCGAATCTCCAGACAATATCCTTTTTGAAATGCAAGTGGCAAAAGAAATAGGGAAGCAGAGATGGATTAGCTGTTTAGTCGTATTCTTTGTTGTTTTGATAAGTGAGATGAGAGTTAATGCTCAGGCAAGGGCATTTCTGTCAGTTGGTACAACTCAATCTTTTGGAGGCAACATAACCACTTTCTTCGCCAAATCACCTTCTCAATGGATGATGGACCTGGAAGTGGACAAGAAAGTAATGGGCTCGCTCTACGTAGTCAGCGGACTGTCCAGTTATGGTGTTGGCTATTCATCAACGGAGGGATTTTTTGGGCAGGCTAATAGTGATTACAATGCGAGATTCATTTCCGTTCCTATTATGGCGCGATGGAATATTGGAAATAGAAATTTTTTTTATGTCGATTTCGGACTGAACACCTTTTTTTTAGCGAGCGCCCACCTGAAAGAGTCAATTGATAAATTTAACAACGGACAATATACTTCGTATGAAGGAGAGGTATCTCCCTATTTAAATCGGATTACTGAGTGCTTTAAATTTCAAGAGACATACGCATTTAAACGACTTTCAATTTCAATTTTTTTCATCTATCAGTTCAAAGGTCAAACCGTAATCAAGAATTTAGGTGACCATTGGGGGCTTAATGTTCAGCAATCCACTTTTTTGAGTTCGGGAGGCTATTCTGATTTTAATTTATTGGGAATAAAAATCGGATGTCGAATCAGATGAAAACCTGGCCACTAGCTATATTGATTTTATTTGCTTGCTTATCGGGGTTAGCGCAAGAAACTAAACCCAAAGTTCCGCACTTGACCCGTATGAATTGGCGAAGGCAGGCCCTTAAGACTTTTCGACAGAAAGAAGTAAGTGCTGTTGTCAGCAACTACCAGGCTATGATCGATTTCGGCCGATCGAGAAATAAATTTGGAATGGTTATTTATTACCAACTTCTGTTGGGCGAGCAGTATGAAAAAATGAATGACTATGCTCTTGCCGAAGGTTTTTTCACTCAGGCTTATCAAGAAGCAAAAAAACATCAGCCTTTAAAGCATCACAAGTATTATTTAATGAGGCAGACAGATCAAAAGACTTTTTTTGATCCGGTTGATAGGTTAGGATATTTTTATCTCACCATTGGTAATTTTAAACGTGCAAAAGAGTTTTTTCAGGAATCAAAAACTTTGCGTGATGGTTTTTTTCCTTCGTTGAGCATTCACCGGGTTCATCCAATCATCGGGATGGGGTCTTATTATTTTAAGAAAGGACAATATGATAAGACTTACATGCAATTTAATACTGCTCAAAGAATGATGTCATATGCTACCACCACTGGGTATGATTTTGATAATCTAAATCGCTTGTTTTTAAATGACATGGTGGAGTTATGTATGATACTCCATAAAGAAAAGGAAGCACTTAGATTTCTTAATCAATTGGCTATAGCTTCTTCGGGCTTCGGAAAATTTGGATCTAGCATCGCTAATCGAATGGAGGTTGCACGTGTGTTTGAATTGAAATCAAGGTACTATTTGACTTTGGGTAACTTCAAGAAAGCAAAAGAATATCTTGATAAAGCCTACCATTATCATCCGGCCAATGTTACGGCTTCAGTAGTCAAATTGAAATTGCTTAAAATAGAAGCACTTCTTCATTGGTATCAAGGACGTTTGGATGAAGCGGCATTAACATTTCAGAAGCTGGTCAATGAATATCGACAGCATATTCAGGGAAACTTCGCATCGATGAGTGACTATGAACGAGAGCAGTTTTATTACACGCTGAAGAATGACTTTGATCTTTTTAATTCTTTTGTGGCTCAAAATCCGGCACAAGCATCAGCTACATTGTACGGAGAAATGTATACTAATATTTTGAATACGAAAGCCCTTCTTTTGAATGAAACTAATCGGTTGAAAAAGGAAATATTACGAAGTGGAAACCAAACACTGATTGACAAGCTGCAACAGTGGGAGGAAGCGAAAGATCAACTTGCTTCTCTTTATTTTGAAAAAAATACACCAGAGAAAATTGAAGCATTGGAAAAGTCTATTGAGGATCTCGAAGGAGATATCAACCAGGCCTCTGGAATGTTTCAGAATAAAGTAAAGGCATTGTCATGGCAAGACGTTAAGGCAAATTTAAAGACAGGAGAGGCGGCAATTGAAATTGTAAGGGTAAATACATTTAATAAAAACAACACCCAGCTGTCTACTCAAAGAAATGGACTGACTGATTCGGTGGTATACGCGATACTGTTGATTACATCTACTTCAGCTCAACCAGAATGTTTTTTATTGCCCAATGGAAACAAGCTTGAGAACCATTTTCTTCCCTTTTATCGGAATTCTATTTTGTCGAAGACAGAAGACAAAATTTCATATGACAATTTTTGGAGATCCATTAAAACTCATCTCACTGGAATAAATAGAATTTATTTGTCTGCAGACGGAGTGTTTAACCAGATTAATTTAAATACGCTCCAGAACCCGGTAACAGGTAATTATTTAATCGATGAAATTGAATTGGTATTGGTTACTAACACTGTCGACTTGCTAGCTATTCCTTCGCCAAGCAAAAGCAAAGAAGCATTTTTAGTAGGACGTCCCGCGTTTGAATTTTCGGATAAACAAATTTCTACAGCATTGTCATCACCGACTGTCTCATTGCACAGAGGCATGAGAGGATTAGCGAAAGAAGAGCTTATAAATTTCAAAGACCAGAATTTTGCTGACTTGCCGGGAACAGCCGAAGAGGTATCGAAGATTGGCGATATTCTTAGAAGCCAAAAGATGGAAGTGACAAGTTATACAGGCGTAAATGCGATTGAAGAAAATGTAAAGGGGTTGAAAAACCCTGACATACTGCATTTGGCTACGCACGGCTTTTTTATAAATGATAGCGCCAGCTCAATTAACCCAATGATTCGTTCGGGAATAATTTTAGCAGGTGTACGCAATGACAATGAGGGAAAAGAAGATGGTATTTTAACAGCGTATGAGGCGACCAACCTTGATTTAGAAGGAACTAGCTTAGTTACTCTTTCGGCCTGTCAAACAGGGCTCGGTGAAGTTAGGAATGGTGAGGGGGTTTATGGGTTACAGCGATCCATTATTGTTGCCGGTGCTAAGAATTTAGTAATGTCGCTTTGGAAAGTGGATGATGAAGCTACCGCAAAACTCATGTCCATTTTCTATCAATTGCGATCAGAGAAGAATAATTTAAATGCCTTTAGGGAGGCACAGATTGAGCTTCGAAAAATATATCCCGAACCGTTTTATTGGGGAGCCTTTGTTATGCTTGGCAAATGAAGAAGTACGTTTTCATATTGTTATTATTACCCTTGTTTGTGCAGGCGCAAATTACCATTACCCCTTTCGTTGGCTTGAACTCAACAAGAATGACCGATACCTACAGCGGCTACACGAAAGGGGGAAATTATGGATTTTTTGGAGTCGAGGTTGAGGGAAGAAAGAAGCCTAAACCTTATTCTTCGGTTTACCTTTCAGCCACAACTGGTCTAACTTATTTACCTAACGGTTTCAGTTATTCGTCAAGTGTTCCATTGGGAACCACAGGTCTAAGTGCACGTTCAACAAACATCCAAACGAGGTATCTGCAAGTGCCTCTCTCCATTCGCCTGAATTGGAGACCGTTTCCTTTGGTAGAAGATTGGCGCATTTTTTTTGGAGCAGGTGTCAGCTATAACATGTTAACCTATGCTCATATAAGTGAGGAGTCAACGTATATTTCTATTCCTATTTTTTATAATCCACCCACAAGTACTTATTTACAAGACAGTCGGGATGTTACCAACATTGCTGTTAAGAATTCAATCTTTAAAAGATTTGAGTTGGGAATGAAGTTTAAGCATGTTCAGGTTACCTGGAGACTAAGTTTCTCTACTCAAGACATGTACTTCAAGGGGCTAGAACAAGAATGGAAAGTGCCTGCAACCAATTCGTTCTATCTGGATGCTCACGACTCTCAAGGCATTACCAAAGAGAAATATTCTGAAATTATTTTCGGTTGGAGATTTTAGCAGCTCATTTACCTATGGTTTTAATATCCTACAGCGGTATTATCGCCACGGGTTCGATCTGCTCCACCTTCTAGTTTCTTGTTTGGTAAAACCAAAACACCATCTACACGGCCAATGGCTGTTAAGTCAGTATCTAATTCGTTTAGCGGCTTTACAACATGCCCCATTTTCGTAAGGAGTAGACTGTCTTTCTTTGACAACGCACCAACTTCAGGAAAGATTGCATCCGGTAACCATTGACTGTGTACTCTTCGGGCATCTATAGCATCTTGCATATTCATTTTATAGGCAACTACATTCACGATGGTTTGAAAAACCGCAGTGATAATTCGCGAGCCCCCAGGTGAGCCAACAACCATAAGAAGCTCATTGTTTTTTTCCACGATAGTTGGTGTCATAGAGCTAAGCATAGTCTTTCCAGGCTTGATGCTGTTTGCGTCTCCGCCTGTAACGCCATACATGTTAGGTGTTCCCGGTTTTATACTAAAATCGTCCATCTCATCATTAAGAAAAAAGCCTGAACCTGCCACTACTACATGCGAACCAAACCAATCATTCAGAGTTGTGGTAACAGCAACGGCATTTCCTTCTTTATCAATTATAGAAATGTGTGTAGTTTCAGAAGGCTCGAGATTTAGTTTTCCTTCTTTTATGTCACTACTCTTTGATGCTTTCTCAGGATCAAATGAGGACATTCGCTCATCAACATATTCGTCATCGATCAATTTATCGATTGGCACTTTTACAAAACCGGGATCACCTAAATAAGTGGCACGATCAGCAAATGCCCTTCGCTCAGCTTCGGTATAAAGGTGAATTGCTTTAGCTGAATTTAGTCCCCAGCTCTTCAGGTCGTAAGGCTCAACGGATTTTAAAAGTTGGATTAATGCAATTCCTCCACTTGATGGAGGCGGCATACAAATGATTTTGTAGTCTTTGAATCTGCCGGTAATAGGAGTGAGCCATCTTGATTTGTAGTTCTTTAAATCTTCTAGCGTGATAATTCCACTTCCACGTTTCATCTCGGCAACAATATCTTCTGCTGTTTTGCCTTCATAAAAACCGGCTCTTCCGTTGTCCCTAATTCGCTCTAGCGTATGTCCTAATTCGATCCATTTAATGGTGTCTCCAGCACTCCACTCTCGAATGAGGTAGTCAGGGGTAATTGAGTTGTATTTTTTTAAATCGGACTGAATCTTGTTTAGATCTTTTGCCCCTCGCCTGGTTAAAGCCACTCCTTTAAACGCTAAATCAATGGCTGGTTGAACGAGATTCTTCCAGGGCAACTTGCCGTATTTCTTATGAGATTCAATCATCCCATCAACCGAACCGGGCACGCCAGATGATAGGTCACCGCGCTCACTAAGTTTAAGAATCACATTTCCTTTATCATCTAAAAACATTTTTGTAGAGGCACTTGAAGGAGCTTTTTCGCGAAAATCGAGGGCAGCTGTTTTTCCGTCATTAGTTCGCAAAATCATGAAACCGCCTCCGCCAATGTTGCCGGCTTCTGGAAAAACCACAGTGAGAGCTAACTGAACGGCAACAGCCGCGTCAATTGCATTGCCTCCTTTTTTTAAAATGGCTATGCCCACTTGTGAGGCTATCGGATGAGCACTGACTACCATGGCAGAATCGCCAACAACTCCACTAATTTTCTTGTCATTGTCTGTCTGACAAGCAAAGACGCTCATCGCCAATAAAAGAATGTAGATACAGTTTGTGGAATTAGTTTTTAGTTTCATCTGATATTATTGTTTACCACAGTATTGTTTAATTACCTTCATAAAAACTTAAATATAAATGCACTTGCCTTAGCGAGCAAGACAACTTTAAACGATGGGACTAAGAAAAGAAAAAGCAGCACGGTTGAAACTTTCTGTGCTTGATAGCACCCTTAAGTTGATTGGAAAAAAACCGTTTGATGACCTTCACATAGATGAAATCTGTGCCAAGGTCAAAATATCAAAGGTGACTTTGTTTAAATATTTTCCACAGAAGGAAGATATTCTTCTCTACTATTTTAGGATTTGGTGCCTTAAGCGTGGACTTGAGTTACATGATAAACCCAAAGAAGGTTTAGCGGGTATCACTTTCTTGTTTGATAAGCTCAGCGAAGATGCTGAAACTCATCCAGGAATAATCTTAAGCCTATTTGCTTACTTGGCTGATTTGAAAAGAACTCCTCGTCCATTTCCAGTAAAGGCGGAAGAGAAGAAACTACTTTTCCCTGACGAAAATGAAATTTTATCGATAGAGATTCAATCGGTAGATCAGATGTTTGAAAAATTTTCATTGGAGGCAATTTTCAAGAAAGAAATAACGAAGACCACTTCTACCAGGGATATTACGCAACTCTTCATTTCCATATTTTATGGATCTGTGGTTACGGCTCATATCAACCAGATTACTCCATTAAAATTTTTCTTTAGAAAAAACCTTGAGCTTGCGTTGAAGGGAATGCAATAAGTTAATTCGTTCGGACAGTCTTCGTGCGTTTTCTTTCTAGTAGGCGAATATGACGAGCGCCAATTGGGATATCGATTAGATACTTATTTCCTTTTGCCCAGACCTTATGGGTTTTTGGTTTGACTACTTTGGCACTCTTGGAAGAACCACAGGAGCTTAGGAGTAGAAATGAGAAGAGGAAAACGAAAAAGCGCATCTCAGGAATTTAACCAGTGCTCGAAAATAATCTTTTATTTTCTAACTTGAATGCATGAAGACGTTTGAGACACTTTCCGAAGCTATAACCGACTTAAAAAAGCGTGGCTATTCAGGAGATTTCAATCTTCATCCGGAATGGATTGAATGCCCGCCAATGAATTTAAAATTAAAGCCAACGGAGTTTCATGTGGATGAAGTTCACCGTTTTGAAGGTGCTACTGACCCGGATGATAGTGCTGTGCTTTATGCGATAAGCTCAAATGAAATAAAAGGGATTCTTGTGGATGCTTATGGCGCCTACTCTGGCTCGCTAAGCAATGAAATGATAAATCGATTAAAGATCGATAGAGATACCCAACATTGATTTAAAGAGATTGAAGAACCGTCATGTTCATGGCTTATTTTTTTTATTTAATATTGGTCCGAAATTAAATTCTAAGCACAATGCCTTTCCAATTTATAAAATATGAAATAGCAAATGGTGTTGCCACCATCACATTAAATCGCCCGGAAGTTTACAATGCGTTGAATGATGAAATTACTTTCGAATTACAAGATGCATTTAAGAGTGTAGCGAAAGATCAATCAGTGAGGGTAGTGGTGCTAACTGGCGAGGGAAAGGCATTTTGCTCCGGCCAAGATTTAAAGGCAAGCTCATCGCAAGGCAAGAGATCATTTCTCGATTCATTGCATAAGCGATACAATCCGCTAATACTGGGTATGAGAAATCTTGGTAAGCCCATTGTTTGTCGATTGAATGGTGTGGCGGCAGGCGCTGGATGCTCTATTGCTTTGGCTTGCGATATTGTTGTGGCTTCAGAAGAAGCAACTTTAATTGAGGTATTTATTAACATCGGGCTCGTACCTGATTCAGGTTCGTCCTTTTTTCTTCCACGGCTTACTGGCATGGCTCGCGCATTTGAACTTTGCACCATGGGCAATCGCGTGAAAGGGCGAGAAGCATTTGAGCTTGGGCTTGTTAATAAGGTAGTGAAACCAGAAGAACTAGACGCAGCAGTCAAAGCGTACACAGACTATTTTGCAAATGCACCAACCCGTGCGATTGGCCTTATCAAAAAGATGTTGAATAAATCTTCGACCTCAACACTTGAAGAAATGTTGGAGTATGAAGCTTATTGCCAGGAAATAGCCGGTAGTACCGCTGATCACAAAGAAGGAGTAACCGCATTCTTAGAGAAACGGAAGCCGGCTTTCCTGGGGAAGTGATTTAGAATCCGTTCAACGAAATACCGATAGTCATGGTATTCATTATAGTATGATTTGAATCGGTACTAGAGTTCAACGGGCCCTTATTGGTCGCAAAGTAAGGAGACAAATTGTATTGCAAGAACCAATTGAAATTGCCAATTCCAACGCGTGTATAAAATCCATAGCGCAGCGGATTCAATCCATGTTGTTGTTTATCCTTGAAAGTTGAGTTTACACCATTCTCAGAGTACTTTATTTTAGTGTGCGATTCAATCAGGAAACCAATGCGTCCGCCAACAGAAACATTGAAGCTACGTGCAGGGTCTTTTGGGTTGGTGTCAAAGCGGAACTCAATGGGCATTAAATCAAAATAATTGGACACAAGCATGCTCTTCCGGATGCTCGCATTTTGTAAAAAATTTATCCCCAGAGCGTTTACAGCATTAGTTGGTGTTCCTGGATTATCCAAGACATATCCTCCATCAGAGCCTGCCAATGGCAGAAGTGTATAATTATTATTGAATTTAAACCGTTCAAATGAAAAGCCGCCACCAGGATTGAAGGTGAATTTAGTTTCTCCAATGCGAATCGGATAATGATAGTAAATATTCAGAGTGCGAGATCCCCAGAAACTTTGGTCCCAGTTCAGCGGTTTACCTATGCCGCTATTAAAACCAAAGTCAATCATAAAAGAACCTGGAATATCAGGTCTGTAAACTTTTTTTGTTTTTTCCTGCGCCAACAGGCTAGTGGCTATTGAAAATAGGATGAAAAAAAATAGGCTTCGCTTAAACATGGATTTTTTTTAACGCGGCAAAAATACATTTTTAACACAAGCGACCAAAAAGAAGGTTTGGTGATCGGATTTATTCTCTTAAATTTGCCGCTTTGTAAAACAAAACTGGGCCCGTAGCTCAACTGAATAGAGCATCTGACTACGGATCAGAAGGTTTGGGGTTTGAATCCCTACGGGCCCACAATTTAGTTGGTAGTAGTTAAACTTTTTAGGACCATAAAGCATCATTAGAACAGTTTTATAAATTCAGGAATGCGAGGTAGGTTTCTTTTTCTAGTGATTGTTTCTTTTTTCATCTGGTCATGCGAGGATCCGACCACGTTGCCTATCAGTAAGGTTTTCAGCGGCAACAAATTGCAAACCGTATTTGTGGATACTTTTTCGGTGATCACCTCTACTGTTCAGCTTGATTCTGTGCTCACCAACGGAAGTGGTACTGTTCTGGTGGGCAGATATAGAGATCAAGAACTTGGAATTGTATCGGCATCGTCTTACTTTTTTGTTGGATATACAGGTTCCTTTAAACCAGAAACATACAGTGTTTTTGATTCAGCTGCCTTGATTCTGCCTTACAATCATTCTTATTCAGGTGATACAACTCAAGCAGTGAAGCTCAGTGTTTATCAGCTTACTGAACAAATGATAGTCAGAACTCTTCCTGCTATAAGAGACTTGAAACTATCCGTTTTTAATACTACTAACGGTTTTTTTAATACAACTAAAATTAAATACGATCCGAGTCCTATCGTATCCAAGACGATCAAATTTACTCCGCACGCAAATCAAGTATCGATACGTATACCCGATGCCTTTGCATCTAATTGGTTCAGATTAGCAAAAACGGATTCGGGTAAATTGTTTTCATCCGTTAATAATTTTATCAACAATTATTTTCATGGGGTACATCTTGAGATTGATCCTTTAACAGAGGCTTGTATTGTTGGATTTAAGACCTCGGATATTAAAATCCGTTTTTATTATAAAAGCTTGACTGGCGATATCCTCCAACAAACTCACTTTGATTTTGCAGTTTACAGTAATCCTTATCAATTCAATCATATCGATTATGATCGATCAGGAACCTCATTAGCAGGAATTCAAAAGTTGCAAGCTTTTCCAACGAAATTAACAGGTAATAAGAGTTTTGTTCAATCTGGAACTGGCTTGGTTACGCGTCTTGATTTTCCTTCATTAAAAAATTTCTTTCGCATCAACAACGGTATAATTCTTAATTCGGTATCTCTTGAAATTCATCCGGTAATTGGTACCTACCCAAGAAACCTACTGCCACCTAGCTCACTTCAGTTATATGCAACAGATGGATCAAATATGCCATTGGGTACAATTTCAAGTACAGCCTCAATTCAATACGATTACGAATTTGGATTAAACACAGTATACAGGTATCAGCTTTTCCCGTATTTATTTAGTCAACTCCAAGCAAATAATGATTTTGTTACCCCTTTGATTCTCGCTCCCATTGGGAGTCAGGGTAGTAGTATCCAGCGCGCCTATATTGGTGATCGTTTTTCACCTTTCAATAAAATCAAATTGAACATTTATTATTCCTATTCACCTAATTAAATTGATCATGAAGTATCTATCTCTTTTAGCAAGTTTTTTACTTCTATTTGCCCTGCAAAATAGCTTGACATCTTGCAATAGTTCGCCAACCACCACCACTTTGCCGGGATCATGGGATAAACTTGGGGATTTTGAGGGCTACCCGCGAGGAGGAGCTGTAAATTTTATTATTAATGGCGTTGCTTATGTAGGTGGAGGTTATAACTATGACTTACAGCAGCAAGGCACTTCAGGACGTCTTAATGATTTTTGGAAATATGATCAGGCTGCAGACACGTGGACAAAAGTTGCTCCTTTTCCTGGGACAGCAAGGAGCCAAGCGGTGGCCTTTACTCTCAATGGTAAAGCTTATGTTGGTACAGGAACCGATGGCATCAATGACTTGAGTGATTTTTACGAGTTTGACCCTAGCAATGGAGCTACTGGAACATGGACCCAAAAGAGGAGCTTCGCATTGACTTCACCCGCTTCACTTCCTGCTGACGCTTCACCAAGGCATGGTTGCATTGCCTTCACTGTTAATGATGGTTCAAAAGACAGAGCATTTGTTGGAGGGGGGCATTATTTGGGAGACCTGAAAGACCTGTGGGAATATGACCAGACTAACGATGTTTGGATCCAGCGACCAAGCATTGGCGGCTCTAAGCGCCAAAATGGTTTTGTGATGGTGATTAATAATATTGCATATGTAGGAGGTGGCTTAGATGGCTCACGTTATGTGAATGATTTTTATAAGTTTGATGTAACGAAACTTGATGCAGGTGTACCTTGGACTGCACTTAATAGTTTGACAGGTAAAGATGCCAATGGCAATGCCATTGTTCAACCTAAGCCTCGTGAGTCTGCTGTTACATTCACAATTGACGGAATGGGTTATCTCATGCTTGGTAACCCTGGTTATGGCGACACATGGCAATATAATCCAGCTACTGATTTATGGGCCCAATATTTCTCCTTTACAAGTAATGTTCCTATTTCGGGTGCATCACGATATGGAGCTGTTGCATTTGCCTTAACTTCAAACGGTACTACTTACGGTTATATGACTACTGGTGGCCCCTCAGCATCATCAAAATTTGATGACTGTTGGAGATTTGATCCTAAAGGTGTGGAACCAGATAATAAATAAGATATACTTCACTGATAAGATAAAAAATCCGAGGCCTCCTCGGATTTTTTGTTTTCATTCATCTGGCAGGTTCGATTTCATAAATTTATTTCTGAAGTAGATGAGGGATAACAGCATCAATAAAGTACCCATGATGGAAAGAATATATCCACCCGCTATGAAAAAATTAAGCCAGCTCAACTGTGCCTGGCCAAAGTACTTATACAACAGTACACCAACGCTACCCAAGTAGCCAAACGAGTCGGCAAGATTTATCAAGAAAGCCACAGTACCTGAATATTTGAAGGCGGCTAAAAGTCGATCAAAAAAAATGCTGTTGAATTGAATGTAGCCGAAATAAAGTCCCATCCCCACTAGTGTCATCCACTGAATAGCATTAATCAATTCCTTTTCAAAGCATAACGTACTTATCCCCACCAGTAGCATTCCCCCAAGTACCATAACGTGATTAATCAACAGGGCCCTTCGATTGTTTTTTACAATAATCAGCGAAGCGATAGAAATTAATACTACTATCGAAATAGGGGCTTCGGTTTGCGTGAAGACAGATGGCTTATCCCCATAATTCAAAGACTTCCATATTTCAGCAGAGAAGTTGTCGCGAAAATCGCGGAAGGCAGTTAACATCGAATAAGACAAAATCAGAAGAATTAGTCCAGGCCAAAATATCTTTATAAAAGCTTTCCTTTCTTCTCCAGTCATCGTCTTTCTTTTGGTTCGTAGCATTTCATCCTGCAGATCGGGAGGAGGTAGCTTGTCGAGCAACCACAGAAAAATTAGTAGCGGCACAAAAAAAAGACACGCAGAAACAAAAGGCATCCAAAACTCAGATACACCCCAGTCACGCATTACCAATCCTCCAACGGTTTTTCCAAAGCCTGCTGAGAAAATAAAACTAACAGACAAACTTGCGCCAAGTATTTCTGTGCTTTTCCTTCCTTCGAGATAACTAAATACAAGACTCCACACCATTCCAAGTGGTAATCCATTCGTGAACAAAAAAACGAGGTTGTAAGGTGAAGGAACGATTGCAAATAATAGCCAGGAAATTATTGCAATGGATACCATTAGAAGTATCCCCTTGGTGCGATACTTCAGTTTTAATTCAGAGGCTACTTTGATACCAATAAACTTCGAGATGAGGTATCCGATAACTTGAGAAATCACCATCCAACCCTTGTAGTCCAGCCCCCAATAGGTTATTCCTTCATATGTAGCAACACTAAAAGTCTTGCGTAAGGCAAAAATGCACGTGTAAAGGCAGAATGCTGTGATCGAAGCATACCAAGTAAAATGGAACGTACTTGTTCGCTTTAGCCAATGTGTAATAGGGTGTTCAGTAGAGTTTAATTCCATCTCGTTAAATTGAAAAGGCTACCAAATCTCATTTGCCGATCAGCACGAATGGAGCCCAGTAGTAAGGCGAAGCGTACTTACCTGTTTTGATGATATCCCTCTTAGCTTGTTGAATGGCCTTACTGAAATTCTCGTCTTTGTTTTCGATGAGATGTTTATAAAAACTGATCATCAGTTCAGCAGTGGATTCATCGGATACTTTCCAGAATGACACGATCATGTTTTTCGCCCCAGCATAGGTCAGTGCGCGTGACAACCCGATGACGCCTTCGCCTTTTGAAAATTTACCAAGCCCCGTTTCGCAGGCAGAAAGTACGACCAAATCGGCACTCATATTCATATTATAGATCTCGCGACAAAAAAGATTTCCATCTTCCGACTCATTTCCATTAAGGAAGATTTCAGACAATGAAGGATCACTTGAATCAACAATTCCGTGAGTGGCAAGGTGCAGGTAATTGTAATTCTGGACTTCTTTTGATTTAAATGTTGCTTCGTTTGCGTTAGCGTAGGTAAAGACTTTTGATTGATTAGGAAAAAGCTTGGCGATTGCATCTACTTCCTTTTCCGTGCCGAGTAAGTCATTCAGATTTTGATTTTCGGTAAAGTGAATGGGAGCACATAAAAAAATACCCGATGATTTTTTCGCTGCCTTTTCCTTTGCTTTTTGCAGCATCAACCCCGCAGCAAATTCATAACTGATTGACCAGCGATTAATAAAGAATGCAGTGCCAGTAAAGTCAGCTCCATTAACTTTTTTTAAAGGCATAGCTTCCAATGGTAATGAGCCAATTTTCCCTGAGGGAATTACGATGATAGACTTAATTGATGCCGAGGTTTTTGGCTTTAAAAGTTTAGCCAATGAATAAGAATTTTTATACGTATTGAAATCGCTATAGAGTAAGCCGTTGATAAAGCCTTTGCATGATCGATCGAAATTTTCAGGCAATGATCGTGAAGCGAGTTTGAATTTTTTATTTGTGATTACAAATTGATAGAGCTTTTTATTTTTCTCTGCAATGAAATAACTCACCACCGCTTGCGAAGACTGAATTACTTTTTGCACCTCGGCAACCGATGGTGTTGCAGAACTGAATTTGAGATTGTAATAGGATGGATAGTCAGTCTCCAGTTTCTTAATAAACTGTTGATATTCCAAATTGGTATTGAACAAAGCCGTTCTTAAATATTTTTCCTCCTCGGCATTGGGTTTCTCTGAAAGCTTCTGAGAAAGAAAGGCGATGGTTGTTTTTTTGTTTTGCTCTTCATCAATCAACGCCTGCGGAATTCCCGCAAAAGTCTTTGCCTGCGCATCGGCAATTGATTCTTGCAAAACAGCTGATTTACTTTTTTCAGCAAAGTAGAATGCAATCTCCTTGTATAATTTTGACTTCGGAGTAAGCTCACTAATGGAGTGAGCTATTCGTACACCATCTTCGTAAACTTCATTAGCGAGCGAACCTAACTCGATCTTGTCGTTTTCATTGCTGCTATTGTGCCGAATGTTGTCGATTAAGCTATCACATGACTGTAGTGTTGTAAGAGCGAACTTCAGATCATGGAGTTTCAGTGTTTTGCCGTAATGCAAAGACTCGAATGCCTGTGCCTTTAACCGCAAAGAGAATAGTAAAACTTTTCCATTATAGAAATTTCTAATCCCTGGGTTTTTAAAAATGTTCAATTCATTAAATGATGGAGCGTTTGAGCAAAGGGCATTTTGAAAATCATTTAGGGCAGCTTCGTATTTATTGTCTTCCAGTTTGATGTATCCGGTTTGATTATAGACCACTGAGATGTCCGGATGCTTCTCTCCATAGTTCTTTTTATAGATCGATAACGCCTTTTCATAATACTCCAATGCCGCTTTTGTGTTCTTCATTTGAGTGTACGTGCGACCTAAGTTGATTAATGAAATTGCTTCGTTGGGATGACCACCCGGATAAGTCTTTTTCCAAATAGCTTGAGCTGTTTCAAAGTTGACAACGGCATCGCCATACAGTTTCAAGTTAAAATACATCAATCCGATGTTCGTCTTGGCAATGGCAATTTTCGGATGATCTTCTCCGTAGAACTTCGCATAGATTGTCAGTACCTTTTCGTAATAATCCAGGCCTTTGTCTGCATCGATGCTGCCGTACACGAGGCCGAGGTCGTTGAGCGATGCCGCGGCCTCTTCACTTTCGCTCCCGAAAATACTTTGACGCAATTGAAGGGCAAGCAATCCGTTTTCTTCTGCCTGGCTGATTTTTCCGGTGCTCCAGTAGAGCAAACTTAAATTTGAAAAACAGCGAGCCGCTTCTTTGGTGTTATCTTTCCCAATTTGCTTGAAGCCATCACGCGAATGTTCTAGAAATTCCTGCGCAAGATCACTTCGTCCCTTAAGTAAGCTGAGATAACCTAAGTTGGTTTCGGTTATCGCTTTGATGAATGGATCCTCATTTTTTATTTTGGAAAGGATCGCCTCAGCTTCCGCGAGCTTTCCTGATGACATGAGTGCTTCTGCTTCCTTGTTTTGTAAAAGAACGGATTTAGAATTCAGCGCATTTATCAATTGAATCGTTTGGGCGTACTCAGCACGGATGAGGAGCGAATCGATCTTCTTTTCAATGGATTGAGCGGTGCTTCTGATGGAAACCAAAATGAGGAAGATAATTAATGTACGTTTCATTAGAAGCGATAGATGTAAGTGAACGAAGTAACGAGTTCGCGTGTGAGTCCATCAGGACTGAATTCACGCTGTCTGATTTTATGGCCCACCAATAATTTTATACCGGAGCGAACATTGAAGTTATAACCCATTGTTGCAATCCCAGAAAGGGCTAGTCCCACGGCCTTATCACCCACTTCAACTCCGTTCAATGTCTTGCGAGATATTCGGGATCCGCTGAAGCTTGTATAAATGTCAGGCGTAATTCTATAGATCGGGAGAAGGCCGACAGAAAAATTGAGTCTTGAGAATCTAAAATTTCTTTCCACTCGAAGCATCACATCTGTTCCTCTTTTAAGGTGCGTGGCATTAGCATACTCTTTAACATAGGCAAGTTCAGGATCGGTCTGATCCCAACGATGCCAGTCAAAGTTGTTTTTATTTTCGTTTAGGGGTAACTGAATTCCTGTTGCAATTAACCAGTGCTTGTTGATTAATGATAAACCAGAAATTAAATCCCATGATCCCAAGCTTGTTTGATAGTACATTGGTAACGGATTTCCTTCTGAGTCAGAAAAGTCAGAGTTATTGGTGGGAATCTTTCCACCTACTGAAAGATTCAAATCAAATTGATCTGAGGAATAAATATTCCTTGTGAAGCACAACGACAAATCACTAAGCGAAGAAGTATTTGCCAGTTGGCCTTCCACATGCTGAAAGGGAACTTTCAGTTGAAAGGTTGTTTTTCTATTCAAGCTAAAGTTCATGTCGGCCGTGGCAACATAGACGATGGGAGTGAGGGTAGTTGTACCTCTATAAAAGCTTACCTCCATCGAACGAAGCTTTACTTTTATTTTTTTATTGAAAGGCTGATCGGGCTTCATGGCGCCCATGGTACAAAAGCCTGCATCGCTGCAGCCTTGCGAACAAGCACAAAAACTTATCGTAACAAAACTTAAAAGTAAAAAGAAGGGGCGCATGCAAATTTTAAATTACAGAATACGGATTACAAATTACAAATTCGAGATGAAAGTTCATGGGAACTTCACCACAATCTGCAATCTGAAATTTTTTAATCTGTAAATTGAATTACATCCCGAGAGACTGATTCTCAATTGAAGCAAGTTCGATGATCTTCTCGTATTCGGCAGGGTTGAGGTCGTTGAAGAAATAATGGATTGGGTTTACCACTATTCCATTTACAAATACTTCATAGTGCAAGTGAGGCGCTGTGGATAAACCTGTGTCACCAACATAACCGATCAAATCACCACGTTTTATTTTTTGTCCTTGCCTAACTGCAAATTCGTGCATGTGTGCAAACCGGGTACGATAGCCAAAGCCATGGTCAATTTCAAGTACCTTTCCATAACCGCTAAAGCTTACTTCTACTTTATCGATTACACCATCGGCAGTAGCATAAATAGGAGTACCAATGCTTGCAGCGAAGTCTATGCCGGTGTGCATTTTCAACACCTTGTATACCGGGTGAATGCGCATACCATAACCCGAGGCAAGCGCAATCAATTCTTTATTAGCAACAGGCTGAATAGCAGGGATAGCAGCAAATAATTTTTCTTTATTTTCAGCAAGAGCAACCACATCATCATGCGATTTAGACTCGATGTAGACTTTGCGCTTGAGTTTGCTCAGCGTTTCTTCCATCTTGATGATTACTTCTTCGTGATCAATATTTTTACTGCGGATGTCTTCAAAACGATCGGCACCACCAATACCACTTTGCCTGATGTTCTTATCAATTGGTTCGGCACCAAGCACGGCACGATAGATATTATCATCGCGGTATTCCATGCTCGCCAATTGTTTTTCTAATTTATGAAGCTCGGTTTCAAGGTTTTGGTAATAGAATTCCATCTCCTTCACTTCATTTTTCAGAAGGAGCTCTCGGGGAGATTCGAAATAATTTCCTCCCAGCAAGATTAGGCCTACGGCCATTGCAAGAGTAAGCGATACAATACCCAACACGTTGAGAATGACATCTCCGGTGGTGGTTTTGATTCGCTCGTACTTACACGTTTCTGTGTCGTAGTAGTATTTTATTCTCGCCATGCTATCAATTCAATATTTCAGATTCAAAATATAAAATCTAAAACCTAAAATCTTAGTCTATCTATTTCGGCCTGAAGGCCTTAATAACATCTTCATTGCATTCCAGGAAAGGCCCACCGATCAGATCGATGCAGTAGGGGATTGCGGGAAAGACCGCATCCAGGCATTGGCGGATGGCCTTGGGTTTGCCGGGCAAATTTACGATTAAAGTTTGATTTCGTATGCCTGCCGTTTGGCGTGAAAGAATGGCCGTGGGCACGTATGTAAGACTTTCTTTGCGCATTAGCTCTCCAAAACCTGGAAGCATCTTGGAGCAAACCGATTCGGTAGCCTCCGGTGTAACATCACGTACGGCTGGGCCTGTGCCTCCTGAGGTAATAATTAGGCAACAATTTTGTTGATCTGCCATCTCGATCATGGTCTTTTCGATCATGGCTTGCTCATCAGGAATAACAGCGTACTCCTTTTCCCACTTACTCTTCAAGTATTCATTTAACGTAGAGACTATTGTTTGACCTGGTATATCTTCATAGATCCCCTGACTCGCGCGATCTGAAACATTGATGATCCCTATTTTGATTTGAGAATTCAGGAGTTAAAATTTAGAATGTAGGATTTAAAATTTTGCCTATCGCTTACCGTCTGCTGCAAATTTTTTATTTGGAACTCGACCCTTTTTGAAAACTTGTCTTCCTTTGTTGATTCCTCTTCGGATTTCTTTTTGCGTCTCGGCAGGCAATTCAAGGATATCCTTGCACTCACTTGAACAACAGTTATTATACTTTTCTTTACACTCGTCACATTGAATGAACAGCAGATGGCATCCGTCATTCTTGCAGTTGGTGTGCGTATCGCAAGGCTTGCCGCACTGATGACAATGACTGATGATGTCGTTTGAGATACGCTCACCTAATCGTTCATCGAAAACGAAATTCTTCCCGATGAATTTATTTTCTAACCCTTGCTCTTTAACCTGGCGGGCATATTCTATGATGCCACCATCTAATTGAAATACATTTTTAAAACCGATGTGCTTCATCCATGCACTTGCTTTCTCACAGCGAATGCCACCGGTGCAATACATCACTACATTTTTTTCTTTCTTGTCATGAAGCAAGTCTTCGGCTATTTGCAATTCCTCACGGAAGGTATCGGCATCCGGACAAATAGCATTTTTGAAATGGCCGACTTCACTTTCATAGTGATTACGCATGTCTACAATCACCGTGTTTTCATCATTGGCCAGTTGGTTGAACTCTTTTGCGTTGACATGAACACCGCTGTCGGTTACATCAAATGAATCATCGTTGAGTCCGTCTGCAACAATTTTCTTTCTAACCAGAATTTTTAGTTTGAAAAACGATTTTCCATTGTCTTCAATGGCCGTATTCAAGCGGATATTTTTCAGGAAATCGATTTGATCCAGGAGCGACTTGAAAGCGATAAAATTTTCAGTAGGCACGCTGATTTGCGCATTGATTCCTTCGTGGGCTACATAGATGCGTCCAAGCACATTAATGGAGGCAAACAACTTATAAAGCTCATTGCGAAATTGAGCTGGTTCTTCAATTTTATGATATTTATAAAACGAAATGGTAGTTCTCGGCTCGCTCGATTTCGAGAGCTTTTCCTTTAATTCCTTGCCGCTGGTACGATTATGAAGCATTTTGAATCCTTTCAAAATGCAAAGATAATGGATTTCAAAAAAGAGCTACGGCTTTAGTCGACTTGAATTCCCTGATTTTAATCCTATGAATTTAATATTCTCCCTCAGAGTGTATCCCTAGCAGGATAGTCGAGTTCTTTATTCCTTAATAATCAACTGACCTTTCAATAATTTGTTGTATTCATCGCAAGTAAGATAGCCCAATTTGTGACAGGAGGGGCAGGTTTTATAGAGATCACCGAAATAGTCTTTCTTCACCACTACCAAAGAACCCTTGCAGGTTGGACAAAGTACTTTGCCAGTTGGTCCACAGTCGATGTAATAGTCGCCAGATAGTACTTCGGCTGCATGCTTAGACTCTTTTTCCTTTTCTTTCATTAGTTCTTTTTCCGCCTTCGCTAGCCATTCGATTGCCGCGTCTGAATATTGGCCTTGGGTGCCTTTCAGTTGAATGTATTTGTTAAGCCAATCCACACTTTGCCTGTACTTGCCCAGGTAAAATGAATTCCTTCCGAAGTGATAAGTGAGATCGGAGGGAACGCTTCTAATCGATTTTAAAATAGTCTTGAACTTTAAGTCTGCTTCTTCATATTGCCCTTCATCAGAAAGTCGAACCGCAGAGTCAATTTTAATTGTGATTTTCCTGGTGCGGTCCATCTGTCGCTGCATTTCCAGTTCTTTGATTTTGTCTTTTTCATATTGCGACTGCGCAAAGACTGTAACACAACTCAAAAAAAGTATTACACTCAAAAGTTTCTTCAACATCATCATTACTTTTTGTCAATAAAATCTTCTTTACTCATCCCGAGCCACTCCAGTGCAGAATTATAAAAAATATCTTCTTTCACCTTTTTACTCAACTCCATTTCTTCAATGAATTTTCCGATTTCCAAATCGCCCAACGGAAACGGATAATCGGTACCCAGCATTACACGTTTTGATCCCTGCAATTTTAAAACATATTCCAATAACATCGGATCATGCGTTGCACTATCAACCCAGAATTTTCCGATGTAGTTTCTTGGGTCAATATTATTATCAATAGCAACCAAGTCAGGTCTGCACTTAAAGCCGTGAGCGATTCTTCCAATAGTTGGCAAGAACGATCCGCCAGCGTGGGCAAACATCACCCGAAGTTTCGGAAGCTTCTCAAATACCCCGCCAAAAATCATTGAGCAAACGGCACGTGAAGTTTCTGCAGGCATGCCTACCAGCCATGGAAGCCAGTAGCGTTGCATTTTTTTCTCGCCCATCATATTCCATGGGTGAACCATTACAGCAAGACCTAAGCTTTCGCAAGCTTGAAAGATTGGGAAGAATCGTTCTTCATTCAGATTTTCATCATTGATGTTTGATCCGATCTGAATCCCCTTGATGCCGATCTTTTTTAACCGTGTCAATTCTTTTACAGACAATTCCGTATCCTGCATCGGCAGTGTACCAAGACCGATATAATTTTTAGGATACTTAGCGACCAATTTTGCGATATGGTCATTAAGAAATTGCGACAGCGAAAGGCAGTCGATCGGCTTAGCCCAATAAGAAAACATTACGGGAATAGTACAGACTACCTGTACCTGCGTATCGAACTTTGAATACTCATTCATTCGAAGTTCAGGATGCCAGGCGTTTTCTTTGATCTCGCGGAAGAACTGATTGCCACGCATCATTTTGGCAAAACCCTTTTTGTGGTGCTGCAGGTAAATAAACTCGCCATAGCCAAACTTCTCGCTCCAGTTGGGCATTTTCTTAGGAAGAATGTGTGTGTGGCTATCGATTTTTAACATTTCGGAGTTAAGTAATCCTGCAAATCTAAAACTTTTGGATTGCAAAATCTCCCCAAGTAAGGTATAGATTGATTAAGTAGTAGAATTAGTTTTGTTTAAACTCAATTTTTATGAAAAACACGTTGGCTTGTCTCCTTCTGATTTCCTCTGGCGTAAATGCGCAGACACCAACCACAAAAATTCCGGATTCACTTTTTAGCGCTCAGCAGTGGAAGGCAGCTATTCCATTATATGAATCGGCAATCAAATCAGGAGTGAATAATGCGCTTACATGGAATCGACTGGGCTACTGTTATCACAATGTTGGACAGATTGCTATGGCCATCAAAGATTATCAGACTTCTCTCGAGAATAAGCCAACGGCTTTCCTGCAACAGATTGTTCAAACGAGGTTGGCGCGTGCCTATTCTTTGAAAAACGAAATGGATAAATCGTTTGGATCATTAGACAAAGCGGTAAGCCTGGGTTATAATAATACTACCGAACTAGAAACGCATTCCGATTTTACAAACCTCAGAAAAGACAGTCGCTTTGAGAACACAAAGAAGCTTGCTTATGCCAATGCTTTTCCATGTCAAAAAGATGCGCATACTAAGGAATTTGATTTTTGGTTAGGCGAATGGGATGTTTATGCAAGGGGAACAGCCACGCTTGTGGGGAAAAGTAAAATAGAAAGCGCCTCGGGTGGATGTATGGTTCTTGAAAACTGGACTGCTGTGGGATCACAGCCTCACAATGGTAAGAGTATGAACTATGTTGACCCGATTACAAACAAATGGATACAGGTGTGGGTAGGGTCTTCCGGTATCAATACATTAAACATCACTCGCTTTTATGACGGAGAATACAAAGATGGTGCGATGCGTTTTGTTTTTGATCGCGAAGTGAATGGCACTAAAATGATAGGAAGATTTATTTTCTTCAATGAAGGCCCCAACCAGGTAAGGCAATTCAATGAAACATCTTCAGATGGTGGCAAGACGTGGACAACGAGTTACGATTTTACTTATAAGAGAGTGGGAAAGTAATATCTATTTCAACAACGCTTTCAGAACTACAATATCCTTTAACTCATCATCGGGTTTGATGTGATGTTTATCATCGTAGGCTCCCCATTGACTGTTGGCGATGTAGTAAAAAGCCTTCCCATCAAGAACTCCAAGTGTGGGCTCACCAAAATTTGGATGCTTACTATCGATGATTTCGTATTTAGTAATCGTACTCAAATCTTTGTTAAGAAAGTATCGGGTGCATCGCAAAGGATTGACTCCGTTTTGAATGGCAATGAGTGAATTGTTATAGAAATAGATTCCATCAATTCCTTTTAGAGAAACATCTGTCGATGTAGTTACTTCAATCAACTCTTTAGTTTTTAATTCCAGTCGGTAAATTCCTTTCATGTAATCGGCAATGAACAAGTATTTTTCATCTGATGAGAAAGCCATTCCCTGAATGTTCAGAAAATCTGGTGATGAATAAAATGGCTCTAGCTTGTTTGTCTTTTCACTCACTGTTGAAATGGAATTACTTTGACTATCTGAAATAAAAACTTGCCCGCCTTTATTCATAATCAAGTCGCCATATACATTTGTTCTTGCAATGAGTGGAGCTTCGTATTTATGAATGAGGCTGCCTGAAGACAACTCAAATTTGAAAACGGCCGAACGAGATGTGGAATCATAATTTTCCATCTCTTGCATGGGCGAAGAGCAAGCCCACAAAAGATTCCTTTTGGTATCGACTTTAATTCCGAAAATGCTAGTCATTCCGTTAAAAGCTGACGGACAAAAATCGGCTACAGTGCCATCAGGTGAAACCTTGATGATCTTTCTTTTATGGATACTTCCTAAGTAAAATACTTTATGCTCGGCATCATATTCAATTCCTTCGGTGTGAAGACTTCTGTCTTTGATAGTAAAAGCTACTTCAGAATGGATTACAGGAGTTTGCCATTCTTTTTGTAAAGCGAGTAAGGCCTTAAATTCTTTGGTGTCATTGATGGAGTTAAAATCATAGATACTCAATTTAAAATCAGCATCAATGAGTATAGCTTGCTTTAAACTTTCAATGGCTTCTTTATCGTGATTGGTTAATGCCGCGGCAATTCCAAGTTGATAGAGAATTCCCTGATGTGTTGGCCGGAGCTTGTGGGCTTCTTTGATGCATTCATAAAACTTGCCATAATTTTTAGCCTTATAGGCGGCCATTGCATCCTTATAGAACTTTTGAAGCTCCTGAGCTTGCAATGAAAATGCAAACAACAGGTAAAAAGGAAGGATGAACTTTTTCATTAAGTGCAAAATAGCTCTTACATGTCAAATATAAATCATCCCAAGGGGGTGAATTACTCACTGCGTAATGTCTTCGAAGGATCTAGTAGTGCCGCCTTTACCGCCTGATAACTTGATGTAGCGAATGCGATAACAATGCAAGCTAATGATGCAACTAGTAATGGAGTAATTCCTACACTAACGTGGTAAGCAAAACTCCCAAGCCACAGGTTTTCCATGATCCACCAAGCCGATGGGATACCGATGAAAATAGCAATGAGAACCAGCTTCATATAATCTTGAGTAATGAGGCTAACGATGCTGACGGAAGTTGCGCCAAGCACTTTTCTAATTCCTATCTCTTTGGTCTTTTGCGAAGCTGCAAACGCAACTAATCCGAAAAGTCCAAGGCAAGCAATGGCTATGGCAAGTGCTGCAAACACAATAGTCACTTTACCCATGCGCTGCTCTTTGTCATACATCTTTTGATATTGTTGGTCGAGAAATTCATATTCGAACGGGCGATGAGAAAGGAGTGAGGCACCAATGGTTTTCAATTGATCGATAGATGATTGAACATCCCCTGCATTTAATCGCACAAAAGCTTTACTCATTTGCCAGTCTTCTTGCGCAGTAAATAAAACTAGTGGACTAATTTTTTCATGGAGTGATGAGAAATGGAAGTCTTCAACCACCGCAGCAATTACCGCCTTATTTCCTTGAAAATTGATTCTTGTGCCTACAGCATTTTCCAAACTTAAACCGATCTCTTTGATGGTAGATTGATTTACTATTATTGAAACAATAGAATCAGATTTTAATTTTTGAAAATCTCCGTCTGTAAAATTCCTGCCTGCCAGTAAATTCATTTTAAGAGTGGGGACGAAATCCTGGTCGATGGCCATAGCCTTTACAATTATTCCTCTGCCTGTTGCGCCTTCAGGCTGCAGTCCATATCCACCGATTATTTTGGTAGGAGCTTCCTTGGCACGTCCCATGCTGGCCACTGTCCCGCTTTTTATAAATTCCGTTTTAAGTTGATTATAAACTTCACGGCTTTTACTATCAAGCGGAAGCATAATTATGTTCTCTTTGTCATAACCCAAATTTTTATTTTGGATATAATCAAGTTGTTTTAGAATCACTGCTGTACCGATCATCAGAATAATCGAAACGCTAAATTGAAAAACTACAAGCGATTGACGAAGCCACAAGCCTTTTCCGGAATTTTTGAAATTTCCTTTCAAGACACTTACCGGCTTAAATGACGTAATCGCAAGGGCAGGATAAGCCCCCGCCAGGAACGCAATGGATAGCCACACGGTTAAGATCAGCAAAACGAAATTGGCACTGAATAGGTTTGCTACGATGAAATTCTTTCCGGTAAGCACATTGAAAAAAGGGAGTGCAACTGATGAGAAGAGCAATGCAAGGCAGATACCCGCGAAGGTCAGAATAAGAGATTCACTAATAAATTGAAAAAATAATTGACTTCGAATAGCGCCCGCCACTTTACGGATGCCTACTTCCTTCGCGCGGTCAGCCGCTTTTGCGGTGGCAAGATTTACATAATTAATGCATGCGATTATTAAAACGAGAAGGGCAATGGCAGAAAAGATATAGACGTATTGAATACTTCCTACCACCTCTGGCTCATCCACGTCCGACTTTAAATAAATATCAGTAAGCGGTGTGAAATTGTAAACAACATAATCGCCTTGACCTGTAAGCTCTGATGCCAATTCCTTTTTAACAATGGTATTTATTTTTTCTCGCAGCTGTTTGATATCTGCATTGGGATTAAGAAGTACAAAGGTTTGGTAGTTGGCGCTCCACCAAATTAGCTCTTTGGCTTCCTCAAGAGAAGTCAGCGAAGCAATAAAATCAAATTGAATCATCGAGTTGGAAGGACAATCTTCGATTAGTCCAGTGATTTTATACTCAATTCGGTTATTGATGGTGAGTGTTTTTCCGATAATGTCCTCGCTGTTGAAATATTTTTTGGCGGAGGATTGAGTGAGAATGACTGAGTTGGGTTCTGTCAATGCTTTGGTGGGATTTCCTTGAAGTAAGCGAAATGAAAATACCTCAAAGAATGTGCTATCGGCAAAATAGAATCTCTTTTCCTGGAAAACTTTCTCCTCATTTTTTACAATGAAAGGATTACGTGTAGCGGGGTTGTAAATACGAACACCATTTTCTACTTCAGCAAAATTCTTTTTCATGGTTGGAAGAAGCGCGGTAGGAGAGACGGAAGTTTTCGCTACTTGCCCACCGAAACCATATTCAAGTGCCCCTCGATATATCTGCTTTGATTTGGTGTGAAACCGATCATAACTCAGTTCATGGTCGATCCATAAATAAAGCAAAATGCATGTGGCAAGACCTAGACCGATGCCTGCAATGTTAATTAACGAATAAGAAAAATGCTTTTGAAGGTTGCGTAATGAAGCGAGCAGGTAATTCTTGAGCATAGAATTTTTTTTGATTAAGACTCTTTTTACAAAAAAAGGTTGCAGGTGGAGAAAACTATTTCGCCTGGATGTCGGTTACCCAACCTTGGGGTATTCGTTCAGGAGATAATTAGACCTAACTTTCAGGCTCAAATGAAGGGTTTTCTAATACTTCTTTTGCTCATTTCTACTCACGCTTTTGCGCAACAATATTCTATGCGCAATTATAAGGCCGTTGATGGCTTGCCGCAATCGCAAGTAAGCTCGATGCTAGAAGATCAGAATGGCTATCTGTGGATTGGCACGATGGGAGGCGGACTTGCTCGGTTTGATGGACGGGAGTTTAAAGTCTATACCACACTCGATGGCCTATTAAGCAACATGATTAACTCCATGCAAATGGACTCCCATCATAATATTTGGATTGTGCACCCACGAGGCTTGACCAAATTTGATGGTTATCGATTCAAGAAAATTTTTACTCCTGCACAACGAACAATCTCAAAACTGTTTGATTCGCATGACACCCTTTTTTTCCAAGTGGGCGCAAGGGGAATGACCGGCAAAATTTATAAGGACTCCATTTTTTTCTACGATAAGCCTCTCATTGAAGGCAAAAGAATTTATTATAGCATTCGCTCACAGTCACGAACGATTTGCTATTACATGAGCGATAGCAGCTTTCTCTTGTTATCGCCCGATGGTAAACGCACACGGTTATCATTTAATGGTCTTTTCAATACGGTGAAGTCGATGACCAATTACTTTAGTAACATACTTCTCGACACTGATAAAGGTTACTATGTGTTTGATGTGAGGCACCGAAATTTCTTTCACGCTGAAATCGCGGTGGATAATAAAGTAATAGCTTATGATTCTATTACTAAAAGTTTCTGGACAGAAAAGGCAGGTTCTTTCTTTAGGCAGAAAGTGGGAGGAAAACCAGAATTGGTCATTGCCGATGTGCCTATCACCCAAATTCTTTTTGACCATGAAGGCAATGTTTGGATTGCCACTTCGGGTCAAGGATTGTACAAGTATTTCGTTCAGGATTTCAATAAATATTCATACGACCAATTGGGTTTAGGTCAATTAGGCTCTGACCATCTATTAGGAGAAGTGATGACCATCGCGAAAGATAGATCGGGTGCACTCTGGATTGGCGGGAGGTCGCTTATAAAAATCCATCACAATAAGATCAAGAAATACCTTACCCGCTATGGAAGCACCCGAAATGAGGTGATGGATATTAAAATGAACAAGCGTGGCGAAGTGTGGGTGGCATCACTTTCGGGGTTGGGACGTTATGATAGCATCAAAGATAATTTCAAATGGTACACGCGAGAAGATGGCCTCTCCAGCCAATATATTTCTTCACTCGATTTTGATGATCAAGGAAATGTTTGGTGTGGTTCGGTTGATGGGGGTTTGAATTTATTTGATGGCAAAGGATTCCAGAATTATTCACTGACTGATAAATCGAATGGACGGGGAATTTTTTCTCTAAGGTATTTTTCGAAATTGAAAACCATGTTTGCCTGCTATGAGTCGGGAATTAAATTGATAGCAAACAGTACCATTGAAAAAATTGAGTTGCCGGAGTTGACCAACTCACCAGTAATTTCAGCGAGCATTTATAAAGATTCCGTTTTGTTGCTCGGTTCTTCGGGTTCGGGAATACTTGTTTTCGATCCGGTAACAAAAAAGAAGAAGATGATTTCGTCAAAAGACGGGCTTCCGTCAAACTTAATTTATTTCGTTGGTCCGGATGAAGAGAATTATGTTTGGGTGGGCACAGAGCAAGGGATCAGCCGACTCCGACTGAATAGAGATTTTGAGATCAGTGAAATTCAGAATTTTGGATATGACAATGGATTGACCGGAGTAGAGACCAACCAGAATGCTTACTTCCTGAGTCGCAAAGAAAAGTATTTCGGACTGGTAGACGGTGTGTATAAGTATAACAAGAGAAAACAGGAATATGCTTATTCTTACCCACTTCATCTTACAGGTGTAGAGGTTTCTTATGGTGAAGTATCCAGCCGAAAATATGCTGACAGCCTTTTTGGTTTTTTTAAGCTTCCATATAAACCATCACTTCCATCAGATAAAAACCATATCACATTCTATTTTAATCGTGTCGATAAGCAAAGTCCGAAGTCAGTTCGTTACAAATACTTTTTGGAAAACTTCGATAAGAACTGGTCATTCCCAACCGATCGTGGGTGGGTAACTTATGGAAATTTGCCGCCTGGCAATTATGTCTTTCAGGTGAAGGCAATTAATCACCAGGGAGTATGGGATAACCAGCCTCTTCGTTATGCATTTACTGTTACCGCACCATTTTATCAGACAGCCACATTCAGTATTCTGGTTTTCTGTTTTATTTCGGGACTCATTGTGATCATCTCTTACTCGAAGGTACGCGCGCGAGTACGTAAAGCGGTAGAGATTGAGCGTATCCGCCAGCAAGAACAAGAGAATCTGCGCAAAGAAATTGCCCGCGATTTCCATGATGAAATGGGCAACCAGCTGACGCGCATTATTAACTATATCAGTTTGATGAAGCTTAGCCCCAACGGTCAGGCGAAAGAATTTTATAACAAAGTCGAAATCTCCGCAAAATATTTGTACACAGGCACACGCGATTTCATTTGGAGCATTGATCCGGTCAATGATGAACTCTCTAAGTTATTCTTTCACATTCGCGATTTTGGTGAGAAGTTGTTTGAAGAAAAGGGAATTCATTTTCGTGCCTACAACGAGATAAATGAAAAAGTACGTTTGCCGTATGGATTCAGCCGCGAAGCAAACTTGATCATCAAAGAGGCAATGACGAATTCATTTAATCACTCTGAAGCTAAGAATGTTTCTTTTACGTTAAAGAAGACTGCGGATGGCTATGCCATGGATTTAAAAGATGACGGCAAAGGTTTTTCTGTAAACGGAACAGTAAGGAGCAACGGTCTTGGCAACATGAACGTACGTGCCGCCAGAATAAAATCGATAGTTAAGGTCGAAAGCCAGGAAAATATTGGAACTGAAATACACTTATTAATCCCAGAATTTAAAACCCAACTTGTATGAGCGAAATAAAAAAGAGAGTACTGATCGTTGAAGATGACAAAGAGATCAGAAACAGTTTTGTAGTGATTGTAAACAGTTCATCGCAATTTAACGTGGTGAACGGATACAGTTCATGTGAAGAAGCGATCAAACATTTAAATACCGATAAGCCTGATATCGTTTTAATGGACATAGAGCTGCCGGGTGGAATGAATGGAATCAAGGGTGCAAAGATCATCAAGGACAAATGGCCAACTGCTGATGTCATTATGGTAACTGTTTATGAAGACAGTGACCTGGTATTTGAAGCGCTGAAATCCGGTGCAAGTGGATACATCACCAAAAGTGCAAACTATCGTGAGCTTCTTTCTGCGTTAGAAGAAATAAGCAAGGGTGGAGCACCGATGAGTAGCAAGATTGCCCGAATGGTGATTGATAATTTTCATGTAAACCCCAACAGTCCTCTTACCAAAAGGGAAACAGAAATCCTGCAACTTATTTCTGAAGGGAAAACTTATACTCAGATTTCGGAGCAGCTATTTATTTCAAAGGAGACTTCGAAGACACACATCAAAAACATTTACGCCAAGTTGCAGGTGAACTGCAAGTCGGAAGCTATCGCTAAAGCGAATTCAGAGAAGTTGATTTAAGCTTCTGTTGAACAGTAAATGAGGCTGCAGCCCTGATTGCCCTCGGCTTTCACAGTAATCTGCATTTATTCACTACTGCAGATGTGGCAGGATTTTGTTGTAATGAGCATAAAACGGGGTGTCACCTTTCACAATAGCTTGAATTTTATTAAGTTAGATAGGTCTATATATAGGTCGTTTAAGCAAATCGGATGGCAATCCAACTCGGGCGTGTGGTTATTAGTGAAGAGGCGCTGCAAAAATTTTTAGATTTTTTGCCCTATCCCTTTTTGGTGGGAAGGTTGCGAGAAGGAGTTCGGTACAATGCATATGTCAATCAAAAATTTCTTGAAGAGATCGGCTATTCCATAGAGGAGATGCCCACCATTAATGAGTGGTTTGCATTTGCTTATCCAGATCCTGAGTATAGAAAGTATGTTGAAGAAAGTTGGGCCTTGCGATCGCAACAAGCCACTGCGCTAGGCAATGATTCGGTGTCGATGCAAGTACGCATTCGTACTAAACGTTTTAAAGATCGGTGGTATGAAGTGAAAGCCTCCTTGAGCGAGCCCCAAATGGTAGCTTTTATCGATATACACTCAACGAAATCTCAGGAAGAGAATCTGACCATGCTCAATCAGAATCGTGACCGCGTGCTTTCGATTCTTGGTCATGATCTTCGCGGACCAATCAATCAATTGTATTCGCTCTCGCGGATGGCCTTGAAGAAGCAAATTGACCAGAATGAATTTATGGCCCTGCTAGCCGAAGTAAATGATAAGGCACTTCAATGCATGGAGTTCCTATCCACTACACTTACCTGGGCGAGATCCAATTTTGATTTTATTCAAATTAAGAATGAATTGGTTGTCATGAAGCCTTTGGCCGAGGAAGTGGTTCAACTTTATGAAGCGAGTTATGTTGGTAAAAACATTCAAGTAACTACTTCCATAGATACATCTTACTCTGTGATGGCCGATCGAGAAGTTATGGTTACGGTTTTGAGAAACCTGATTTCCAACGCTATAAAATTTACCGATCGAAATGGCCTGATTGAAATCATTGCCAGCGAAACAAAAGATTCTAAAGTCGTCATTGTGAAAGATTCTGGAATTGGAATGGATTCTTCCACTGCCAATCGAATCTTGTCGAGTAATTACGCGTCATCGGTGGGAACACAAGGCGAAAAAGGGCTGGGTATTGGTATCATGCTTTGCAATGACCTCCTCAAAAGAATGGGCGCCTCATTGGAGGTACAGAGCGAACTTGGAAGAGGCACCGAGATGATGATTGTGATAAATCGATGAAACCCTATTTTGATTCCGAATAATATTCACACACGTTTTGCATCACACACTCAGTACACTTCGGGTTGGTAGGTCTGCATGTTTCGCGGCCGAGAAATGAAATGGCCATACCCGCTTCTCCCCAGTCTTTAGGATCGAGAATTTCCATCATTTGTTTTTCCAGTTTCTTGGGGTCGGTGCCTTTGGCTATGCCAAGTCGTGGAGCAACTCTCACTACGTGCAAGTCAACAATTATTCCTTCAGCCGGCAATCCCATTTCGCGCAAAATCACGTTGGCTGATTTTCTTCCGATGCCGGGTAATTCGGTTAATGCTTCTAAAGTAGTAGGTATGTTTTTGTTGTCTTTAACTTCCGCAGCTAATGCAAGCAACCATTTTGTTTTGTTGCCGAAGTTGCGCACATCATTGATATAAGGAAGTAAAGATTCGGCATCAGCCTTAGCGAGTGCCTTCATATCGGGAAAGGCGCTGAAAAGCTCGGGAGCAAGTTTATTGATATGCCTGTCTGAATCTTGTGCAGAAAGCACCACCGCTACAATCAATTCATAATAGTTGCTGTATTCTAAAGGATGTTTTTTGCCTTTGTATTTTTTAATCAGCGGTTGTATTTCCTTTTTCCAATTGACAGATGCCATTGTGATTCTATTTTATAAAATAAATATAGGAATTTGTTAGAAGCTCACGATACCAATTACTCATCACCACCCAATTCCATAATCTTCCCCGTGATTGCTTGAGCCGCCCCAAAAGGTTCCGTGCTTCCAGTCAAAATAGATAGCGTTGATTGGCCCTGAAGTGCGCTCATCAGTACTTAATCGGTATCCCATTTTCAATAATTCCTTTTGCACATAGGGAGGAGTGTTGGAGTTGATCAGGATGTAACCGGGCTTTGGTTTTCTATCTTGGCCATCTTCTCCTTCGCCAAGTGAGAGATAAAATTGATATGTATTAATGTTAGGTGCCTCGGTTGCTTCTTGCACGGTCATTCCAAACTCTACCATGTCGAGAAAGAACTGGAGTAAGTTCTGGTCTTGGGTGTCGCCACCTTGCACCGCAAAGGATACAAATGGTTTACCGTCTTTCAGTGCCATCGATGGTGTGAGTGTAACTCGCGGACGTTTACCTGGAGCAACTACATTGAATGGATTTAACTTTGGATCACACACAAAGCTCTGCATGCGCTGACTCATACCTACGCCAGTCTTACCTGCAATGCAGGCGGGTATCCAACCACCACTAGGCGTGATGGAGACAACCCAACCTTCTTTGTCGGCAGCTTCTACTGAAGTGGTGCCGGCCCACACCTTGCTTAAATAATTTTCGTCAAGGGGAGTGGGCACATTAAAGTTCAGTGCATGATTCCATTCCTTCAAATAATTCTGATAAGGATTTACTTTTCCTTCGAAGGGATAAGGATCACCGGGGCCAACTTTCGAGTCGTTCTTTTCCCAATTGATTGTCTTTGCTCTTTCCTTTGCATATTCTTTGGAGAGCAATCCTTTCATTGGTTGATCAGTAGAGAATGCCGGATCACCATAATAAAAATCGCGATCAGCAAAGGAAAGATTCATTGCTTGATATAAGGTGTGAATGTATTTGGCAGAGTTGAAGCCCATACTCTTCAAGTCAATATTTTCAAGAATGTTTAGTGCTTGCAACATCACAGGTCCTTGCGTCCACTGTTGCATCTTATAAACCTCAATGCCTTTGTAGTTCACCGAAAGAGGTTCTTCTATCTTCACTTTCCAATTGGCAAGGTCAGCTTCGGTGAATAATCCTCCTTGCTCATTATTTCCGCGTACAATTTCTTTAGCGATATCTCCTTTGTAAAATCTTTCATAAGCAGCATAGATTGCTTCTTTTCTGTTCTTTCCTTTTTTCAGCGCTTGCTGTTCAGCGTCAACTAATTTTTTAAGTGTCTCTAATAACTCAAGCTGTTTAAAAATCTCTCCCGCTTCCGGTGCTTCGCGCTTTTCGCCCAAGTGCGGAAGAAAAACAGATTTTGAGTACGGCCACTTTTTGATCATCTCTTTATTTCTTTCGATGGAGTTGGCCGTCTGTGCTTCGATAGGGTAGCCTTCGGCCATTTGCATAGCAGGCGCCAATACGTCTTTCAGACTCATCGTACCGTATTCGGCTAACATAGTTGTTAGTCCGCCAACTGTTCCGGGAGTGGTGGCTGCCAGTGGTCCGAAGTTAGGGGGGAAATTGAGACCCTTGCCTTTAAAGAATTCAGGAGTAGCTCCAGTAGGAGCAACGCCTAGTGCATTGATGGCAATTACTTTTCCTGTTTTTGGATTATAGATTAAGGCTTGCGTTTCTCCCCCCCAACTCAAAACATCCCACATGGTGCAAGTGGCAGCTAACATTGCACATGCTGCATCTACTGCGTTGCCACCTTTTTGAAAAGTCATGGCACCAGCAGTAGCAGCCAAGGGTTTGCCCGTGATGGCCATCCAGTTTTTACCGTGCAATGGAGGCTTTTGCGGGCCTTCGGGCCGTGCGTTAAATGATTGACTAAACAAAATAGTGTTTGACAAAATGAAGGATAAGACAAGAGAGGATAATTTTTTCATAGCCAGAGATTTTAGGTTACTAAAGATAGAAGTTCCAAGTCACTTCAATTGATCGGAAGTGATGAAACGCACTATGGTTGTCTTGACGGCTTAACGACAGGTTGAATTGTTTAGCAACTCAGTCACCCCGAATATTTGCTCTAGAATTCATCAAGGTCTTTTGCTGAGACAACCTTTCCCTGATATCTGCTTTTTATTTCCTCCAATAATTTTTCTTCAGTACTATCCCAGATTAACTGATGCGTAAGCACCAACAATTTAGGCTTCGCCTTATTGGCAATAACAGCGAGTTGCGATGAGGAGGTGTGAAAGTCTGCATGATAAGCTTTCCACTGAGGCGACCTTCTCGAATAGCCGTCTTCTGAGTAAACTTCGTGAACGAGTACATCACATCCATTGCATTGTTGAATGATTTCTTCTGTATAAGTACAATCACCCGATATAACGACTGTGCGGTCTGGGGTAACAAATTTATAACCGAAGGCTTGAGGCCAGCTTCCATGTTTCACAAGAAAAGCGGTGACGGTAACACGCTCATCTTTAAAAACAACTCCTTCAACAATCTCATTTACCAGGACTTTGTATGCCATTGAATCTCCTTTTTCCAAACCTGTGATCCTGATTTTGTAATCTTCACTATACGCCTGTTGAATATGATTGTTGAAGAAAGCAATTCCTTTTGGTCCGAATACACGCAATGGCTCTTTTCTATTCACTACAGCAGGAGTAAAGACAAAATCTGCGTACCCGGTTGTATGATCCGAATGCAGATGAGTAATGAAAAGCCTGCTTAATTGATTGGCATTTATTCCTGCAGCTGTAGCTCTTCTTACTACACCAGGGCCGCAATCAATGATGTAGGGAACACCGTCTACAACAATGGCAGTAGAAGGACCAAAACGTTTCGGATCTGGATTGGGTGTGCCGGTGCCAAGTGTTATTACCTTGGTTCTGGAAGAAACCGATACCGTTTGAGAAAAAGAATTGATACCGGCCCACATGCAAAATGCAAGCGCAAATTGGGGGAGTAGTTTGTAATTCATAAAGCGATGTTGGGGTGAACGAAATTAAATTGAAGTTATCCAACTGTTTTTAAACACTTACAATAGTAATGTCCTTCATCCGTAGCGATTACTTTACTAAATTTATTTAAAGAAACGACACAACAAACCACCCATAAAATAGAATTGCCATGGACAGATGTTTTATTATCATGCCTTCAGGCGAGCCGACAGGATATTCTCAGGGGCACTTCAACAGGGTTTATGATTACGTGATTGTGCCTGCGTGTCGAGCAGCGGGATATTGGCCCACAAGATCAGACAGTGCCACGTATGAAAATCCACTGGATGTAGTAAAGAATATTATCGACAGTGAGATCGTGCTCTGCGACTTAAGCGCAAGTAATTCTAATGCGCTATACGGACTTGCAGTGCGTAGTTCGCTCAACCTTCCGGTTACACTGGTTAAAGACACGAAGTCATTTGTGATGTTTGATACCAGCGACTTTGGTGTTGTAGAATACGATGAATCGCTTCGAATCGACACGGTTCAAAAAGAGGTTGAAAGTTTGAGTAACGCGTTGAAGAAGGCGGTTGATACCAAGAAGGGCAGACACCCATTACTCGATCGCCTGAGTATCGGACTTCCTCAGTTTACCCCTCCAGTTGTAGAACCGGAGATCACCTCAAGCCCCGAACCAACTGAGCCTGCTCCGCAAGAAGAAACCAAACCTAAGGAGCCTCGCATGCCCATAATCTCACCGCTACCTGATTATGTTGGCGAGCCTTTTACGGAGCATCAAATTGAAAAAGTTAAAGCTGGTGATTCGCTTTTCCATTTAAATCATGGCAAGGGAAAGGTAAACTTTGTTAAAGGTGCAGGAAAGGATAGACTCGCTAGTATTCAATTTGACTCCGGAACAAAGTTACTGGTATTGATCGCCTCTGATTTTTACAGGAAGGTTAAGGAATAAATATATTCAATTTGAGGTGCTAGTTTTGTTACGCTTAGTTACGCACTCATTTGTATTTACAAAGTGATGTGAACTAGGTTTTAACCAGTTTTTGATTTGTAATCAACTGCGCGATGATCGCGATAATGGGAACTACAATTTCAGAACTCACATATCCCAACCAAAGTGGACCAGGTTGAGGAAGCCCAACAATACTCATTGAGATAAGCCTTCCAGTACCACTCAAAAGTACTGCGATACAAATCAGAAAGACGAGCGTGTTTTGATTGCGGATGGTGATGCCCGTCCAAAGACAAATGATGCCGCAGCCTAAATAGATGCCTGCCAAAAACCGATGAATGTTGTCCAGGCGCGGAGTAGTGTCCGGCTCACCCATATACATTTGCACACATCCGCCAAAGAGGGCGATGGCAGCAAAGAGGAACATGCATATCTGAACAATGCGTTGGCTAGCAATCATAAATGATATGTTTGGTTAACTCTTGAAGTTATTAAGAATTATTGAGCAGAGGAACATTTTCAATTTGAAAATAGGTGTATCATTCTTCCCAACACTACATTTCGGAGAAGAGATTATGAAGCTGAGCTTACCTCTAAAATTACAATCTTCGTATCTTGCCATATGCCTTTTAGATTATTACTTATATCAATTGTTGTCTTATGGTTGGGCCCCGATCTTTCTTATGCTCAAAATGAAGAACCTGCAAAATGTGCTGGAAAAATAATTGAGCAGACAGATTCAGTTAGTGGAAATTTTACTCGCAGTTTTAAGGAAAAGCTTGTGATCTCAAATTCTCCCCAAGACAAGCTTGAGTTTGATTTAAAACAGTTCAATGAAGCTATCGTCTTCTCCGTTTTGATTAAAGGCTCGGGCGATTATTGCCTGGATGAAACCAGTAAGATGACCGTCAAGTTTGTTTCTGGTGAAACGATAACATTGCCTATGGATGGCAAGTTTAATTGCGACAATGAATTTGCCTCCTTCTTTGGCGGACCGTTTGGCAAAAAGAAAGAATTCAGAATGTTCCTGGATAATGAAGTGGAAACCGTTCGAGTAGAAACGCGGAAAAGTGCAATCGATAAATCCAGGAAGAATTTTGTGGAGGTTAAATTCACTACGCAACAACAGAAAGAACTTGTGGAGCGCCTGGATTGCTTAGTGGATTGATGAAATCATCCTGTTCGATATCCTGTAAAATCAAAGACCTCCTGTTAATTTCGGAGGTCTTCACTATTTAGATAAGGTTCTATCGATTCCCTTTATCTGCTACTCTTTCTTCCCTGAACCCAACACCAGCGCCATGATGCCTCCGTTGATTCCGCCAAAAATGGCCTGCACAAAAATATCGCTGAAGGTGAGAGTCAGGTTCATTAGGTTGTAAAAAGCGTATATACTTAGGTTGACCCAAGCGGCCGCACAGAAGTACACTACAAATCCATGTTTGAATCCAGTGGCAAAACTAAAGCCCTGGCCAGCCTTGCGAAGAACATAGTTGACTAGGTAAGCGGTGAAGATACCGCTAAGAAAAATAAATGGAAGGTCAGGCATATCAGCTTTAGATAAACCCTCATAAGTTTTTGTATTTGACAGGTAAAAGTTCGAGAGGACGATACCGAAGACAAGCCATCCGCCAAGAAAATTAAACACGGTTCCCACAGCAGTGGCCAATATTGTTTTTGTGTTCATAATAGTTTGAGTTTGGTTTGACGAATATAATCATCTTTCGTCAAGCATCGAGCGGTCTGGCTGTTCTCTCGACCTTGTTGTTGCGTGTTTCTTTGACGAACAGTATTTCCATTTTTGTTACCCATATTACGTGAAGCGAGCACCAGCACTTGTTAATTTTTTGATAAATGAAAATGTTACATTTTTATCATAGCTGGTAAATATTCATTTTGGCGCTAAACAAACCATCAACTCATTTAATAATATGAATTCGATAACTAAAAACCTCGACCACACATTTCTGCTTCGCTTTGCTTTGGCGGTGATCATGATCATGCACGGCATTCCTTCGTTCATTGATATGTCGGTGATTGATTTTGGTCACGGGCTCGAAGAAGACTTTGGTTTCTTTGGAGTGCCCATCGCTATTGCGGTCAAGGCCATTCACGTGGTAACTATCTTTGCTTTACTGTTTAACAAATACCTGAAGCCATTGGCTGTGCTGAACATTTGCATATTCATTGCAGGCATTATCATGATTCACGGTGCTAACGGATGGTATGTGGTAGGAGGGGGCAGAAATGGTGTAGAGTTCAACTTCTTGCTGATTTTCTCTTTCGCTACTTTCTTATTTCCCGAAGGGTTGGTTAAGAAATCAAAAGTAATTTAGTCACTAGTCTTTTACTCGCCAGAGTCTCAACCTTGGACCGGATGCTTATGCAATGCAGCGTGCCCCGAGGAGGCACTACTGGAGATATAGGAATTATCAATAATTAGCTTTTTTTATTTAGAGCCCATTATTTCTTTCATCTGCTTTAGTTTTAAGTTCAGGTAGTCGATATAATCCTTTGAATGCAGGTTAGGGGTAAAATAGTTCAGTGTTTCTTTCAAGTAGGCATTTAGCTCTTTCCATTTTTTTTGATGATATAGAATGTCCATTTTCAACATCACAGCTTCGTCATCTGCTGAATGAATGGCAACTATAGTTAGATATCTTAAGGTTTTAGTAGTATCTCCAGATATTAGCAGACCTTTTATGGAATTATGAAAGTCGTGGAGGTTCAGATTAAAAAGACCTGCATAATCCTTGCAACGATCAAGCTCGTCAATACCTGAAAAATATTCATTGGTCTTCAGCAAGCAGTTCCCTAAAATATTTCTTGCATCGCAATCTGTGCTATCAACTTGCAGGACTTTTTTCGAGTCGTCTATCGCTTTTTTATAATCTTTCTGGCGGTATCTAGCAACACCTCTTAATTTGTATCCAAATTTACTTGCCGGTTGAATTCTAATCATTTCGGTAAAATCTTGTTCGGCTGCACGCCATTTTCCAACATTTGACCTGTAAATGCCTCTTTTCTGGTGAGCGTCAAAAATTTCCGGATCTAACCGAAGCGCATTTTCATAATGGCCCCAAGCAACCTTATGGACCTTAAGGTGTTCATTAATTACTCCACACAGGTATTGCCAAAGTGCACTCTTCTCAAGGTCTCCTGCTTGCTTTATTACTTCAAGTGCCTCGGGGTTTCGTTCAGCGAACATGAGGCAATATGATTTCTTAATAATTGCCCTATCTTTTTCATTAAGCCCATATACTTGACTGACTAGATAGTATCCCGCATTTTGAACATCAATCCTCCGATCTACATTTGTCTGTTGCCCCACAAAATACTTTTGATCAATGTTTGCAGTCGTAATGAATTTGTAAAAATCTTTCCAGGCGTCTTCGAACCTATTTAGTTCAGTCAATATCAACCCTCTTTGAAGTATAAACAAAAGGTTGTCAGGCCGAACTCGAACTAAGGTGTTGATATCTCTCAAACTTTTCTCTGGTTTGTTTTTGAAGTTAATAGTTACTCTGTACCAAAGGGCCTCACCTTGCAATGAGTCTAGCGCAATCGCAGCATTGAAATAAGGTAATCCAGCCTCAGGACTTTTTGTTTCAATCATCTCGATGATTCCAATTTTGACTTTCGCCAGCGAAAAATTTTTATCAATTTTTTCGCATGATTTATAGAAAGTTTTTGCTTTCTCCACTTGCCCTATCATCAAATAGAGATCTCCCATTAAATAAAAAGCGCTCAAATAATTCGGGTAATTAACAACGCAATTTTGTAATTGGCTTTCCGCTTCTTTTTCATTTTTTAAAAGTATCATCACTTTGGCTAGCTCAAGATATGCCTGAGGGAGATCGTCTTTAATTGAGATTAATTCAATTAGATCAGACTTGGCATTTAAAAACTTGCCTCGAAGCTTATAACCTATCGCACGGTAATAAAGAGCGACCCATATTTTGGAATCTAATTTGAGAACTTCACTAAGGTTCTCGATTGCAATTTCGGGTTTATTTTCCGCCAGATTATTAATTCCATCATTGAGATTCATTTGGATTTTTCCATCCATTTTCCAATCCACCGCAATATTTTCGTGCTTCCATAAAATATTAAAAGCCTTTACTTCTTGAAAATCAATTTGTGCTCTACACGGACAGAAAACAAAAAAAAATAAAACAAAAAAAAGAGATATAGTCTTTAGAATCATAAAAGTTGGAACAAGAGTGGCTTATTGGGGTGACAAATTTATAAATTTTACAGTCTTTGTTTCATGGACATCTCAACATCGAAGTCAGCCAGGGCGACTAATTTGCGCTTGGAGCAGGAAGAGTAAAGCTGAATTTAGATCCAACCCCTAATTCGCTTGAAATGGAAATTGCCCCTCCATTTTTTTGCACAAATTCTTTGCAAAGTAATAGTCCAAGGCCTGTGCCTCTTTCATTGTTGGTGCCGAGTGTGGATGAGTGCCCCGATGATTCAAGAAGTGATTCAATCAAAGCGGATGTCATCCCCTTGCCTGTATCCTCAATGGCAACCCTGACTATGCCGTCATAAGATTCAGCCGACAAGCTTACGATGCCTCCCTTTGAAGTAAACTTAATCGCATTAGAGAGAAGGTTGATGAGTATCGATCTTGTCATTGTTCGATCTGCAAATGCGTTCATCTCCAAATTGCCTTTTAGTTGAATGGACACGCCTTTTTCTTCAGCGTTGAATTTAATAAGTTGGAATGCCTCCTCAGCTAATTCGCTAAGTACAAACAACTCGGGCACTACTTTTAAGCCGGCAGACTGTGTGTATGACCATTGCAGAAGATTGTCCAGCGTGCTACGAATGTACTTCACACTGGTGAGTAGAGATGGTACTAGTTTTTGAAATTCTTCCTTGCTGATTTGTGAATTCTCCATCATTTGTAACATGACATGGAGCGAACCGATCGGACCACGCAAATCGTGACTTACAATAGAAAAAATTTTGTTCTTTGTTAAATTCAATCGTTCCAATTCAGATGCATATCTATTCGTTTCTGTTCTTAGCAAACTCATCGCTAGAAAAATGTAGGAAAAGGATAACCCGATGCGTAGAAAAACACCAAAATCTAGCTTATACACCTCCGGGAAATGTTTCCCGAGATTGAATATCATCAGATAATAAACGATGATCGGGATAAGGAAGAGGACACTGATTAACTTTCGCTGACTAAAGAACAGGAATGTTGATGCAGCAAACCCATACATATAAAACTCAGCGCGCAAGGGCTGGTTCAATGCATAAGCGTTCGGCAATAGCGTGAAGGGTAATACCACGCAAAATATTATTCGCGCAATTAAATCTCTCCTAAAAAAATTGAGGAGAAGGACAGATGCAAAAAGCGTGATCTGGGCCACCTGAATTCCATAAAAAGAAAAGAAATGAACGCTTGGAGATTTAGGGGGTATGAAAAATACTTCGATTAATAAGTAGAGGCCGGGTAATATTACGCAGATGAAAGCCGCCTGATTGGAAAGCCTAATGCTACTCGCTAACGCGTGAGGCTGACCCGGCTCAATGCCCAGGGAAGAAATTTTCGACCAGATTTTTTTAAAGCTCAACATTGGCAAAAATAAGATAATTTTTGAGGGTTGAGTTGGCTTCTGGCCGACAGTTGTGTGTAGTCGATAATCAGACCGATCTGCATTGCGTGGATTCTTTTAAGAATTTCTAATGGAAGAAGGATCAAAGATCGACCCGATTTTGGTAACGCTTATAGCAAACGTGACGGACGTTCCTACTTTATCAATCTGGATAATGTCTCCATAATTTAATGCGCTGTAGTCGGTGGAGTTAATGCTAACATATTCCTGGTAACTGAGTCCTATATCTTCTGACTTGCCACTTTTTTTTGATGTGACAACGGCCTTTATGACCCACTTTTTTCCGCGCTTTAGTATCCTTCGCAAATAATAATAAAGATATCCAATGGTGACTACCTCGAATAGTACAAAGCCGGCCATTCCAATCGTTATTCCTTTGGATGAATTAAAATAATAGGTGGCGCCCCCAAGTCCGGAAAAAAGAACGAAAAAGAATAATATGACCCAATAAAAACCCCGGGCCGTCTTTCGCTCCTTTTCAGTCATAGGGGCTTCATTCTTTTCAAACAGTACTCCATACTGCTGAACGAACTTCGGATACTCCAAAAGAAAATCTTCCTTGGTTGCCATAGGTGAAGCAGAATTTGAATTTAGCGATTATTTAGCAACCGTTCTGGGGAGAAACGAACTTTGTCGAAGAAATCCTTGACCAGATTTTTTTAATGCTCGCATTAGAGATGAAGAATAAATATTTTTGAGAATGTTCTATTGGTGGCGTTGGCCTGACTTTCTTTCTCACACTTTTGTTACTAAGTAAAACAAAAGAACAGCAGCCTATAAAATTTCCTGCTGCCAGGTCGGATCTTGACCAAAACACTATTTCCAATTTTGTTACCCATATTACGTGAAGTGAGTGCCATCACTTGTTAAATAATTGATAAATGAAAACTTTAGATTTTTATGGTAGCGAGTAAATATTCATTTTGGCGCTAAACAAACTCAAACTCATTTCATAAATATGAATTCGATAACTAAAAACCTCGACCATACATTTCTTCTTCGCTTTGCTTTGGCCGTAATCATGATCATGCACGGCATTCCTTCGTTCATTGATATGTCTGTGATTGATTTTGGCCACGGGCTCGAGGAAGACTTTGGTTTCTTTGGCGTGCCCATCGCTATTACGGTCAAGGCCATTCACGTAGTAACTATTTTTGCTTTACTGTTTAATAAATATCTGAAGCCATTGGCCGTGCTGAACATTTGCATATTCATTGCCGGCATTATTATGATTCACGGTGCGAACGGATGGTATGTGGTAGGAGGAGGCAGAAATGGTGTCGAGTTTAATTTCTTGCTTATTTTCTCTTTCCTTACTTTCCTATTCCCCGAAGGGTTGGTTAAGAAAACGAAATAGATTTTTCGTCAGACTCTCGCAGTCATTTGTATGCGCCAGAGGCGGATCGTTGGGAAAGATCACCAACGATTCCCTTCTATTCCTTCGCCTTGGCTTTGTTGACATAGTAGTCACTGAAAAGCCAATAATTCTTAAGGTGCTTCTTATCTATGTTGTCATTAAGATGCACCCCCCAAGGTATGGAGTAGCTCAGAATCTTGCCTGTCTCAGCGTCAAAGATGACGTGATGGTATTCTTCGTATTTACTGACGAGAGGGAAGCGATACACGTAGGCGTAGCGTTTGTCTTTAGCAAGTTGTACTTGAGCAATTTTAGTTTTGTCGCAAACCTCGTAGTTATAGTGATAACTATCCTTTGTATCAGGATCAGTCAAATTTTTATCTAAATATTCTTTGTTAAGTAAGAGCGTTTTTGAACTCAACATACCATGATTCTCCAGCGCATCTTCCTGAAATAGACCAGCCACCCGTTTTTTGTCTTCTGCGCGTGCCATCAAATGATCCTGAAGTCTGTACATGCCGGCAATGATTCCTATTTTGTCGGTGCTGGGTACATCATAATCTGTTGTAGTAGCATAAACTTCTTGATAGAAAATCGGATGTTTAGGATCAAGTTTGTCGGGAAAGCAAATGAACAAGCGTGCAAAAAAATTATTCCAGCCTACAATTGCTCCATCGTTAATTTTAAGAATAGCCATTGATATTATCACATGGTTGGTAAGGTCAGGAATACGTTTTATCTCGGTGGGAGTAAGGCACGTAACTGAACTATTAAAAGTCCACAGATCTTTGATCAGTTTCAGGCCTGAGTTAAGGTTACTGATTCTTTCCTTATAGGTCTTGAGTTTTCCTGCATCAAGATCTTTCACCACCGAAGGATCTTCTTCGTACAGCATTACGATAATCTTTTTTTCTTTTACCTGCCTGGCCACTTCCGGTTTCACCGGTTTTAGAATTTGCTGTGCAAAGGCCACATGAACTAATACAATCAAAAAAGATGAATAGAAGAGTCTCATAAGAACTGTTTAGTTTGATTTATTTGTCTCTAAGGTTTTCGACTTATGCTAAATAAGTTTTTCCAGACAATTAAGCAATAACCTAACGATGGAATCATCGAGGCAAAGGTTGGATGACATAACGGTGCGTAGTCAAGCATCGTCTCCCGCCTCAGGAAGAGACATCGGCCAATCGTCTCCCAAGCGGGGATCCTTAGCTAAAAGTTTCAGGCTCATGCAAAATGATAGTGTTATTTTTGTGCGTAAATCTTGGTCTTCAAATAAAGAAACTGGTTGGTGCCCCAGGCAAAGTGATCACCATGTCACTTGCTAGTGGCAGTTTCTAATCTACTATTAGTGGGTACTTTTTATTGATCTTTTACTTTGCCACCTGGGGTTCGGCCATAGCAAAATACCCGATGACACCCAAAGCAGTGCCAATAACTTTGTCCAAAATGGAATATACAAAGGCCCCCTGGTAGCTTGCTGCAATGGTAAGATAAAAGGTCACTTCAATTACTGCGGCAGTCAAGATAAACGCAAACAGGTAGGCAGGTGAAGTAATGTTGAATTTGCTAAACATCAGAAACACCACTGTTGCATACAGGATAAAACCGGGAATAAGAAAAATGTAAAAACCCGTTGACATCATATAATCAGTGCTGAATGAAAAAGCAGATGTCGGATTGATGCTGTGGTAAATGGTCAACAGCAAATACTGAGCAATTACCAGAACTAATTCAGTGGCTACACCATAACCAATGGCATGGGCGTAGGTAAAATCTTTTTTCGTTTTCATGGTATTGAAAATTTTATTTGTTGAACATATACAGTTCATCGCCTCCGATACATTACGCATGGAAGCGTGTGAAGTGTAATCAAGATTACTTCATTGAAAGAGTTTTTGAAATGATGGAAATCATCAAATTTTCTATCGTTTATCTGGAGACAGGTTAAGCATCGTCTCCTGTCTCATTGGGGATGTCATCAATACTCAATCACTAACTTTCTCTTTGGTCACCTTGCCTTCATCATAGTTTCTCTTCATGATTTGTTTGCCGGTTTCATCGTAGAGCCGCCAGGTGCCATCGCGTTTATCTCTGTTGAACTGGCCCGTCATCTTCACCTTGCCATTGGGATGGTATTCTTTAAAGGAGCCGTCCTTAAATCCGCCTTTCAATCCCACTTTGAAATGGGTGGTGCTGTCTGCAAAAAACTCTTCATAGAATTTGGCATTCACGTTCTTGACATAGATGTACGGGAGTTCCATGGGGTCAGAAGGATTTGGTTTGATTTCCTCAGTAATTTTATCTGCCTCCAACTCCGCTGCTGCCGTATCTTGTTCCAGGTTCTCTTGCACAGTAGTGCGAGGTTCACCTTCGATTTGCTCACTTACCGGCCCTACAAATTTTTCTATGAACAATGTTTTAAATCCTTCCTTGCCTGGCACAAGTTGAAACCCAGCGTGCCGGAAGCACACAATATAATCTTTGTTGTTCTCCATGGAAGTACGGGTTGGCACATCGGCCAATGTCTTCATGGAATTAAAGAGAATGGGTGTGTTGATGTAAATAAAGGCAGCGCTTTCATTTTCAAATTCATTTCGGAATGAACGAAAATCCTCAGAGCGAGCCAACGTGCGTTTCTCCACGTAGTCGTCAATCATACTCTCGAGCACCTGCGGGTGTGTGCTGAAGACAACAAAATTGCTGATCACGGTGTAGTAGGGTTTGTCGTATCGGGCAAAGAATTTTCCAAGCACAACCTTGAATAGATTTTTGACTCCGAGGTACCGAATGGAATATCCTTTGTACTCAACGGTCTTGAATTTGACAGGAGTCTTTCGCCTCACCATTTTTTCAATACGGCTCAGGTTGCTGAGTGCTTTCTCAATATTGTCGGCTTTCAACAACACGGCTGTCTCATTGTCAAGGCCCTTGCCGGCCGATTGCATTTCCAGTACTGCAACTTCATCACCAATCCAATTGATCACATTCTCCTGTATGTTGATGTTCAGGTATGACTCTACTTGTTTCATGCTTTGCTTGTAGCTGGCATACTCGGTGACATCGTGTTGTAAATTATTCTCAAAGTTCTTGAAGAACTCGCCAAAGCTGCTGAAACCCATACTCATGAAAAAGGCCGTTCGCTCGGGTGCGACTGTGAGAAATTCTGAAGCTCCTTTCCCTGATGATGCCAGTGTTTTTACATACGACTCAATTGTATCATTAATGAAAGTTTCGCCTTTGGCCCGGATCATATCTTCTTCAACAGTCAAGTCCATGCTTGAGGTACGAAGTGCTTGAGCGAGCCTGTTCACGTATTCATTTTTGCCATCCGAATAACTCGCCATGAACCGCGGCAACATACTGTAATTGAGATACAATTGTAGTTTGTCGGTTTTCTCAGGTTCGTCATCGACCGCGAAGAAAAGTTCCTTTGACGATTTATGTTCCGTTCCCTGCAGGTCCAATGCTTTCGTCAGCAGGTTTCTGGTGTATGATGCTATCAGATAGCTGCCAGGCATGCTCAGGTACAAGCTCGATTTATCAGAGGTGTTGTAAAGGATAATGATATCTTCTCCCTTGTATTTCTGTTTGCGAACCAAGTACCCGGATGCAACGAAAGACGACAGGTACTCATTGAGGAACTTTATGCCCGAGGCGTTTTGAAGGTCGAGCAGAAAAAGAAAATCATATTTCTTCGGCTCTGTCATGTGAGCTGAAGCGATTAGGGAGGTGGAGCCAACTAAGTTTACAAGCAGGTCATTTCCTTTTACCAGGTCGGTAAGATTTTCGGCAGCGGACGTGAGGTGTGCGAAGTAAGAATTCTTTTGGAGGTGTTGCCACGTGTTGGATTCACTCACATCCTTCCACATCTTGATGGGATGGCTGGTGGCAATACAATAGATGGCGTCAGCAGGGATGAGACTGAAAGCGTCACCGGAAATTCCCTTTGCTCCGTACCACTTCCATGCAACCCAGCCTATGCCACCAATGATAACCAGGGGAACCATCCATTTAAGAAGTCTCTTCATGAGGAAAAAATTTTCTCTTCCAAATTAGAAATAAACGTCACCTCATCAAAGGCGATAAAGCTGAATAGCCCTCGCCTTTGTGAAGTCTGATCCTAATTCACAGCGCCTAAATTCAAATTAACGGCTATTAGGGTTATTAGAAGGCTAAGTTGTACTGTGCGTGGGTAGAAGTGTTTCGAATCACGTTTAAGGAGTGGTAAGTATGTTATATAAAAAATGATAAGCTTATGAACTACTCCATTAAAATCATTGTCTTCGTATTGCTTTTTGCTATTGTTTTTGAGTCTAAAAGTCAGACTGCTTTTGGTCTCAAAGCCGGTATCAATGTCACCAATCTTAATGTAGCCGATGCCCAGGGAACCTACGACTCAAGAACGGGTTATCATGCGGGCTTCTTCCTTCGCGAGAAATTCAATAAGGTTGCCTTTCAGCCCGAGTTACTTTTGTTCACGCAAAATAATACCATCAAAAATTACCAAGGGTTGTATAATGTAACTCAGCAGTTCACGTACTTAAGTGTACCGTTGATGTTTAAGTTCTATCCCTTTTGGGGGCTAAACATGCAGGTGGGACCTCAGTTTGGTTTTTTGGTGGATGGCCAACGTAAAACGGTTTCACCTTTCGGGACCTCAACAGAAAATATCAAAGACTATTACAAGAAAAACGATGTTTCGATATCCGCAGGCTTAGGCTATGATTTTAAATTTGGTTTAGGCCTGGATGTACGCTACAACATTGGCGTTCATGATATCAATAACGCATCTAATGGCGAAACGGCAAAGAGCCAGGTATTCCTGGTTTCGGTGGGATGGAATTTTATGAAATAAGATTTTCGGGCTCGCTGAACACCGACTTTGCGTCAAACAGTAGACTCATTCAATCTTAAGTGATTCTACTGTTTTTTGCCGTGCCGTTTTTATCGACTGATAAGAGACGGTCAACAGCGTCATAAACATAACCATACTTGTAACGCTCAAAAAAAGGTTTAAGGAAATTGTAATTCGAGAAGGATAATCCTCAAGAAAATTTTGCATGAGGTAGTAGGCGATAGGGAAGGCAAGTAACAATGAGTAAAATACAAAGGGAACAACCGTGCGACACAACATTATGATGATTTGTTTCTCAGAAGCTCCAAGCACTTTCCGAATTCCAACCTCCCTTGTTCTTCGTTGGGTATTGAAGAGAATCAATCCGAAAAGACCGAGGCAGGCAATCGCAACAGCTATCACGGTGAACGCAATTGAAATTGTTTTTAAAAGTTTCTCGCGGAACAACTGCGTTTCAAAATCAGAATCGAGAAAGGAATAGTTGAGCGGAATTCCAGGTTGAATTTTCTCGTGTATGTTTTTTAAATGGCTAAGCACTTCGTCCAGCTTGCCTTCCTGATACCTCACAAACAAATTGCCAAGATATTGGGGTTTACCAAAAGCAAACACAACCGGTTTTTCAGCAATGTGAATATCATCGTTTTGAAAATCTTTGACTACCCCAATAATTTCGCCTACCTGCTGTGAATACATCGTGTACAATATCCGCTGACCAATGGGTTGGTCAAATCCAAGAAGTTTGGCGGCAGATTGAGTGAGGATAAAATTATTTGAGTCGGATGCCAGCTTGCGAGAAAAATTTCTTCCTGCAACGATCTCAAATTTTAAAGTGGTTAGCGTGTTGTCATCAATATTGACACCATAGAACGGAAGGGGAGTTGGCAGAGGAGCGGTTACGCGGTTGCAATCAGCATACCCATTAATCTCCATCGGGCTAGCGCCACTAAAGGCTGCAGACTCCACAGCCGAATGAGAAAGTACCATCGCACGCAGGTTATCTAGTGCAGCAACATCTCTTCGTTCTCGCTCCATCCACACATTGATAATGCGATGCTTATCATAGCCAAGATCTTTTTTCAAAAGGAAATCCGTTTGCATCCACATCACCAGCGCACAGAAGATCATGACAACAGAAAGTGTGAATTGAAAAACCACCAGACCATTGCGAAAGCCTGCGCCACTCACATGGGAATAAAGATTTGCTTTTAGCACAACCGCTGGCTTAAACGATGATAGCACCAGTGCGGGATAGATGCCCGCCAGCAAACCCGTTAACATGCCGATGCCAATTGATCCAACTATAATTGTCGGATCAAAAACAGAAAAACTTAATTGCACGCCTACCAACTGGTTGAAGGCAGGCAGAAGAAGTTGCGCGAGTAGGAGAGAGAGTACAACTGCTACACTCGTCATCATCAGGCTCTCCGTCATGAATTGTCGTATCAACACAGTTTGTGTAGCCCCAGTCATTTTCCGAACGCCAATTTCGCGCGTGCGTTTGGTGGCCCTGGCGGTAGCAATGTTCATATAATTCACGCACGACATCACGAGCACAAACAAACTTGCAATACTGAATATGACTACGTAAACAATACGCCCACCTGCGGACTTTCCGTTTTCAAAATTCCAGTGAAGACGCCAATCATTCATTCCAAACAGCAATGACTTCGTGTCGTCAGTTGGATAAGTCTGTACAATTTTCTGATCAATTTTTTTCTCCACCGCATCACGAGCAGATGCATGATATAGTTTGACATCATGGTTTACCCAATCATCGGCATCCTTACGTCTCGCTGCCCATGGCAAAACAAAATCGAAATAATTGAAACTACTGTTTTCCGGATAGGGAGCGAATATCCCACTGATCATAAATTCATCTTTGTGGTCCATCACTATGGTTTTCCCCAAGACATTGTCTGTGCCAAATAATTCTATTGCAAGTTTTTGAGAGATGGTGATTGAGCGATTATTCAATAGAACATGATTCATGTTGCCCGACAAATGTGCAGGGACATGAACCTTGAAAAAACTACTGTCTCCATAAACTCCTCTTTTCTGAATGGACTTATCTCCGTGCGTTAAAACCATTCGAGTGTTGCTGATGCGAGTCACTGCTTCTACGTCAGGAACATCGTGAGTCAGAAAATCCACCAGAGGAATACGCGTGCCTTCTTCAGTATGGATTTCACCATCCACATTATCATTCATGAGTATTGCAAAAGTGCGATCACTGTCGATCAGCGACCGGTTGTATGCGAGTTCATATTTCATCCACACAAACATGAGCAACGCAGTGGTGATTCCTAGGATCAGGCTGCTAAGCGTAATTAGCGAGAAAGATAAGTTTCGAGTAAAGCTTCGGTAAACTAAATTTAGGATGGACTGAAACATGGCGAGCTGGGTTTACTAGAAAGTTAGATATTTTTTTGTCGACAGGAATCCAAGTGGCCAAAGGAGATGGAGTATTCTAAAGAGACATGATGTATTTTTTAGAGATTGTAGCAGTGCCCTCTACGAATTTTTTACAGATCCTAATTGTGAGAATCTTCTTTCTATTGTGTAATACATCGAAAAGGCGCCAGACATCATTTCAGTACTCCAATCGTGTTCATTCAAATTATAATGTCAAGTCAAACTATCTATGCTATGAAATGAAAAAAGACGGACTAAGTCCGTCTTTTTAAAAGCCACAACAAAACAACAAACAATTATCTTTTATATCTACCGATTTTTACTATTCCAAAATTAACCCCGAAATTAAAAGTCACTGAGTTCATCACCTTGGTTTGAGCAAAAGCGCTGTTAGATGCCGAAGAGCTAAGAGGAGTACCAAAAGTAACCTCGGCAAACAAGTGGATAAACTTCTGATTATCATTTTCCAACTGCATTTCAACGCCTGCCCCAATATTCAATCTTGTTGAACTGACCTTGCCAAGAAGAGGTTGGTTGTTGGAACTTGAAGTGTTATTTGGATCGGTTGACAAATAATTTCCATAGAACTTTGAAATCTGTTGACCAAAACCCAAAGTTGCGTAGGGTTCAAAGAGGTGAACTTTAACTTCATTCAACCTCAGCAAGTAAATGTTGCCACACACAGAGCCACGAATCATGTCAATCTCATAAGGTACTGATGAACCAGAGTAATACGAGCCTACGTTTAATTTTACCTTTCCATATTTGTTGGCGATCATTCCGCCCAGGTTGTAGCCCAGGAAGTTTACTTTTAAACCATTGAGTTGAGGTATGTTGCTCTTAAGCTCATGTTGAGGTACACTCAAGGAAAGTCCATATCCATAATAGGTATAGCTATGATTTGATTGTGCATTTACTATACAAGATTTTGCTGCGATCAGGGTTACTAAGAGCACGAACATTATACCTCGGATCGATTTTGTGTTGATTGACGGTTTCATATTGTGTTTGTTTAGTTGTGTTTGTTTTGATGATACAAAGGTGCGTCACAGACCAAGGCTGCGAATCAGTGCGAACCCTGAATTTGAATAAATCAGTGAAACACGTAGGAGGGTAGCTTCAGCCAACTCGATGGCAGGTCAAAACAGCCAAATTAGGGTTTATTCAATGAAAAGCCGAGAGTTTCGCCTCAGGGTTTCTACGTGTACTGGCAGGTCAGATAAGAGCGCAAACGAGCTGTTTGTACGAGAGGATCAGGCGGCTCCATTTTTTTTCGAAGCAACCCTAAGACTCATTTAGTTCAGTTGACCGTTTGGTCAATGACACGACCTGTATGCAGGGTTGATTTAGATCTTTGAGATAATCTTAGTGTACACCACTTTGTTGTTCTGAATATAGAACCAGGCGTTGGTTGTGACTTCAGCGTTGAAGGAGCTGACTCCGGTGTATTTGCATCTTACCTTCCAATATCCGCCTTCGGTTGAGACTTCAGACCATTCTAGAAATTCAAAAGTCGCGGGATTTTTAGCATTCAACTTGATAAACTCTTCTACGATTTTTACAGAGCCGTCTTTCGAATTTATCTCAGGCTTTGCACCCATCGCAGTGGAAGGTATTACACGATCGAGGCGCGCAGCAGAATCAGTTGAGGGTCGCTTGTTTTCCTCTGGAACAGTTGGAGGCTTTTCACCTTCACGCTGCATGTAATAACCAAACACGATACCGATGAGGATTAAAATAATAACGCCTCCTATTATCTTTTTATTTATTTGCATGCCATTCATCGCATTGACTTTTGTTTCAATTCTTTTCCGCAATAGCCTTCAAGGTGGCTGCCTTCACTCGTTCTATCAACTTGGGTGCTCCGGCCTCTGTGGCAAATGCGTTGAAGTCTGGCGTGGGCCCGCACCATTTCAATTGATCAACATTATCAAATAGTTTTGCATCGGTACGCAAGGTAGCGAGTTGTTTGAAGAGCAGTGCTTGTTTGTGTTGCTTCTGTAGTATCTCTTTTGGGAAGTTTTCAATTGCTCCGTATTGATTCAATAACCTAACAGCACCTGCTTTGCCGATGCCTGCGATGCCCGGATAGCCATCGGCACTGTCGCCTACGAGTGCAAGAAAATCGGGAATGAGCTGGGGGCTCACACCAAACTTTATTTTCACTCCGTTTTCATCCCTGATCACTTTTGTTCTGCGATCAATCTGTACGATGCGGTCCTCGCGCACGCACTGTGCAAGATCTTTGTCGGGAGTCCAGATACAAACTTTCAGTACACGCGCATCGGTGGCAGCTAAATAGGCTGCTGACGCCAATGCATCGTCTGCTTCTAATTCTACCATAGGCCACACCACAACGCCCATCGCTGCCAATGCTTTTTCCAAAGGATGAAATTGTTTGTAGAGTGCCGGCTCAATTCCTTCTCCCGTTTTGTAATCGGGCCAGAGTTCATTGCGAAACGACTCGATCACGTGATCAGTAGCAACACCGATGTGTGTGGCGCCTTCTTCTATCATTTGAAGTACTCCGTTGAGTACACCTATGATAGCACCAAAGGGTTTGTCTTTGCCCTTGTTAACCGCCTTCGCTGAAGCTACGGTGGTCGAGAAACTGCGCTGACCGTAAAAGTGCCGATACACTTCGTAAGTACCGTCAATGAGATGGATCATCATAAGAACACTGTGCTACTCTTCGTTTATAGGTCTCTTCAAGGTAGCAATCATTTTTTTGTAGGCTCGTAGTAAAGTATTATTGAACCGGAGCTAGTAAGAGTTTTTGTCTTTAAGAGTTTAAGAGCAATTCTATCGTTTATGTTTTTTAATAATGGCAAACCTTTTCCTGTTATAATTGGCTGAACACAGAGTTGAAGTTCATCAACTAAACTAAGATTCAAACAGGCTACAATTAAACTCGGGCTGCCAACGAAAATGTCTTTGCCCGCTTGATATTTGAGTGCTGAAACTTCTTCTTCAATATCTTTCTTAGCCAATGTTGCCGTTTTCCATTCAACATCTTTCAGCGTACGAGAAAAGACCACCTTGAGAGTTTTATCCATTTCTATTGCAAATTCATCTATTGCTTTGTTACCAGTAGGATTTTTTAACACTGTTGGCCAATACTCCATCAGTTGGTAGGTTATCCTTCCGTAGATGAGGGTGCCTGCGCTGCGCAATAGCTCAGTGTAATGTTGGTGTATTTCATCATCTGCAATCATTGCCGTGTGGTCGCAAAACCCGTCAAGTGTCACGTTCATTGCTGCAATTAGTTTTCTCATGCTATTATTAAATCAATTGTCAATTTATTAGGGCTATTTGCTTTTCGTGATGACGAATTTAAATAATTCCTAAGCCAGTCGAAAAGGAGGGGGCGGGCTTTTACGCGATTTCCAGGGCGAGTTTCATCATGTCTGCGCTGATTTCTTCACGTTCTTTCGCTGGGGAAAATTTCTTGGTGATGATATTGTCACTCACCGCCAATATCGAAATTGCTTTTACATTGCTTTCATACGCTAGAGTATATAGAATGCTCGTTTCCATTTCGATAGCCAGCACACCGCGGCTGATCCAATCGTTCCAGCGACTTTTGTCTTCACTGTAAAAAGTGTCCGTACTAAAAATTTGTCCCTGAATGAACGGGATGGAAAGAAGATCGGCCTTTTGCCTGGCTTGATGCAACAACTCTTCATCGGCTTTTGGTGCAACGCCCCTGGTTTTAAAATGCACCAATTCGGTATTAGAATCAGTATAGGCAGACTCCGCTAGAATTAATTGACCAAGTTTAAGCTCAGGTTGTAAGGCTCCACACGTTCCGATGCGAATGATTTTTTTTACACCGTAATCGTGAATCAATTCATGAACATAAATGGCAGTAGACGGAATACCGATCCCCGTTCCTTGCACCGATACTCTTCTTCCAGCGTAGGTGCCTGTGAACCCGAGCATTCCACGAATCTCGCTGTAACAAATTACCGCGGTGAGCATTTTGTGAGCAACATACCTGGCTCGAAGTGGATCTCCTGCTATCAGGACAGTTGGGGCAATCTCTTCAGGAGTACCTGCGATATGAATGCTCATCGTTTCTTGTTCTTGTTATTGAATTATAAGTTAACCTTGATTTCAAAAAGAGCCAAGAGCAAAAAACTCTAATAGCGACTGATTTATCTCAGTGCAAGTTGAATGCAGACGATTTAATCCTTTGAAATAAAGTTGGTCAGAGGGACGATGTGACTGTTTGCGCCAATGGCCCATGAGTATTATTTGTTGCAAGCCAAAGTATATATTTATTGTCAGGTAGAAAACCTGCATTCAAAATGAAAAGAACGATTCTTATTCTTGGTGGTATTGCACTATTAATGTTGCTGTTAACTGTGCGGATGCTATTCAAGCAGAAAAGTACTGTGACTGATGAACGGAAATGGTTTGTTAAGGCCTTACGTTATGAATTTTCTGCAAAAGTAGATTCGGTGTGGATGTTTAACCAGGATGCCTGCCGACTAAGGTGCCTGCTCACTGCTGGTGACCCGCAGATCGATCGGGAAGACAGCTTGAAAAAATTATTTAAACACCATGACATGCTATACCTGATCTTCAAACGATCAATGGATTCCGTCACTTTCGTTTTGACCAATCATGCAAACATGGTTGCCAAAGGAGACTGCGTGCGGGTAAGCTCACGTGAAAATAGTATTCAGTTTTTTAGGGATGGGAAGCCAGTGGCGGCTGATTCGTTGAGCGAAACACTTACAGGGTTTAGCCGGCCATTCTTTTTTAAGAAGCGGAAATAGGAGAGAGCTTCTTAGTACACTTTTGATTCCAATTCGTTTAGAATTTTAATCGAAGGTGCAATTATCAATTGGCCAACAACTTTTGTCATCATATTCTGTAATGCTTTTTGTGTTGTTTGTGCATTAGAGAGATTATCAAATTCGAGGTCAATGATTACATACTTTGGATCGTCAATTGGCTGATAAATATGATATCGTTTAACACCAGATTTTTTCCTATCAATTGGATCGCTATCAAACGCTTTCTTCCATCCGTCAAAATTCATGACTTCATGTTCAATTCTAAGGATTATCATAAAAACTGTTTTAGTTTTTGAAAATTTAAGGCTCTTCTTATCCAAGATAAAGCCGCGTTTTTGAATGTGCAAAATTTTCCTTCAAGTATAAGCCGAGACTGTAGTCAAGCATCGTCCCCTAGGCCGAGCAGATGTTGGGGGTGGTGAATTGCAGAAGGCTAAACAGTTTTAGCCCTTTTAAATACCAACAACTTAAGCTTTTCATAATTCTCAAGCTCTGGTGGAATGACGATCGTCCCTTGCTCGTCATACAATCTTTTTAGCCAATTCAGTTTTGAGTTGATGATGGTGATTTCACCCGAATCGTTCACTTTAAGTTTGGCGTATTCCCATTCTATTGCTTTTTCAATTCGATAGATCGAGGTAATTCTTTTGTCATTGATCAGTAGACGGTATTGTCTATACTCACTGATTACTTTCTTTAAAGACCTATTCATAACAATGGCGAACAATATCATCATCGTAGCAGTCATAAATGAAAGCTGCGCGATGTCTTCCATGCGGTTAACTAAAATATCTAATGAGATTATGCCAATGAATACAGGAAAAATTACTTTCCACATTTTTCGTTTAAGTCTTTCCCGAAGCTCGGGTAGTTTTGATTCATCGAAGTGAAATACTTCGGTGAGATTATATTCTTTGGTCATGGTTGCTAAGCTAAGTGTTTTTTCAGTGCGTGCTTTCCACCGACTAACCCCCGCCAGCGGGGGACAATAGTGCGGTTCTTACTTCCTTAGAATTTTCTCCATTGTTTTTCCTTTGGCCAATTCATCGACCAGCTTATCGAGGTAGCGGACTTTTTGCATGAGGCCATCTTTGATTTCCTCGACACGATAGCCACAAATGACACCGGTAATTTTTGAAACGTTTGAATTGAGCT
>CBRFFM010000012.1:0-185548 GCA_967789005.1 uncultured bacterium
CTGTCAGTGTTAACTCTTCAACAAATTCGTAATTATTATTCTGCAAGTCTAAAGGGATAGCCCGGTGGCCTTGCGTTTCGCTTGGCCAGGCCGCCCTCCTTCGGCAAGCTCAGGATGACAGCCACGAACAACTAATAACTAACAACGAACAACCCTTCGACAAGCTCAGGGTGACACAGTGTATTCCCAATCCTTTATGTATTTTTGCGCCTCGGAAAAAAGGAATTATGAGTTTAGAACAGGAAATAGCCAAGCGCAGGACTTTTGGGATTGTCAGTCACCCGGATGCGGGCAAGACTACGCTCACGGAGAAGTTGCTGCTCTTTGGCGGGGCGATACAGAAGGCGGGGGCGGTGAAGTCATCGAAGATCAAAGACCACGCGCGCAGCGACTGGATGGAGATTGAAAAGCAACGCGGTATATCGGTGGCCACCTCGGTGATGGGCTTCAATTATAAAGACATCAAAATCAACTTGCTCGATACACCCGGTCACCAGGATTTTGCTGAAGACACGTACCGCACGCTCACCGCAGTAGACAGTGTGATCATGGTAGTAGACTGTGTGAAGGGCGTGGAGATGCAAACGGAAAAACTGATGGAGGTGTGCCGCATGCGCAACACGCCTGTACTTTGTTTTATTAACAAACTCGACCGCGAAGGTCAAGACCCGTTTGACTTGCTCGATGAGATTGAAGCGAAGTTGAAAATAAAAGTGCATCCGCTGAGTTGGCCCATCAGCATGGGAAAAACTTTTAAGGGTGTGTATAGCTTGTATGAAAAGAGTTTGAAGCTTTTTACTCCGAGTAAAACTACGGTGTTGGAGGAGTCGATTGAAATCTCGGACATCAGCTCACCTGAGTTGGATAAATACATAGGCGAAAATTATGCTAAGCAACTGCGTACGGATGTTGAGTTATTGAATGGTGTGTATCCGGAGTTGGATGTGCAAGATTACTTGAGTGGAAAAGTGGCGCCTGTGTTCTTTGGCAGTGCGGTGAATAATTTTGGTGTGAAAGAATTGCTGGATACGTTTATTCGTTTTGCACCACCTCCGCTGATTCGCGAGACTACGTTGCGAGATATAAAACCCGAAGAGAAAAAATTTACGGGCTTCATTTTCAAGATTCACGCGAACATGGACCCGAAGCACAGAAACCGCATTGCGTTCTTGCGTGTGTGTTCAGGTAAGTTTGAGCGCGGAAGCAATTACCTGCACGTGCGCAACGATAAGTCGATTCGCTTCTCAAATGCAACTGCCTTCATGGCTCAAGACAGAGAGACGGTTGACGAAGCATGGCCAGGTGATATTGTTGGTTTGTTTGATACAGGTAACTTGAAAATTGGCGATACACTCACAGAAGGAGAGAAATTATTTTACACAGGCATCCCAAGTTTCTCGCCTGAGATTTTCAAGGAGGTGATCAACAAAGATGCGATGAAGACGAAGCAGTTGGAAAAAGGTCTTCTTCAACTAATGGAGGAAGGTGTGGCGCAGTTGTTCACGTACGAACTTGGAAAGAAGAAAGTAGTGGGCACAGTAGGTGCGCTGCAGTTTGAAGTAATTCAATTCCGCTTGAAGAACGAATACGGTGCTACCGCGGATTTCGCTCCGCAGAATATTTACAAGGCGTGCTGGATCAGCAGCAAGGATGAGAAAAAGTTGAATGAGTTCATTGCCTCAAAGCAACGCCACATTGCGTATGACAAAGACGGGAAGTTAGTTTTCATGGCTGAGTCGAAGGCGTGGCTGCAGATGGTGCAGGATAATTTCCCGGATATCAATTTCCATTTTACGAGCGAGTTTAAAGACTAGCGCATTTCACGCGAAGGCGCTAAGACCCACTCTCATTGTCATTCCGGCTGAGGCACGAATGCCGGAATCTCACCCAGTCTTCTAGTTTAGTCTGAACTAATGGCTGCGATGGAGTGGCTCACTGTTCTTTCGCGTATGGTACGGAGTAAACGAGAAGACTGGGTGAGATGCCGGAACTGGCCATCACACTTGCCCGCGCTGTCCGGCATGACACGGAAATTTGTAATCGTAACACCACCCTTTTGTCATTCCGGCTGAGGCACGAATGCCGGAATCTCACCCTGTCTTCTAATTTAGTCTGAACTAATGGCTGCGAAGGAACGGGTCGCTGTTCTTTCGCGTAAGTACGGAGTAAACGAGAAGATTCGGTGAGATGCCGGAACTGGTCATCACACTTGCCCGCGCTGTCCGGCATGACATTAAAAGTGAAACGTTAGACACTTATCTTTATGCCGTGAAAACATATTGTGTTTACATTCTTACCAACAAACGATTCACTGTTTTATATACAGGCGTAACAAGTGATCTTGAGCAACGAGTGTATGAACACAAAACGAAATTTCACCCCGACAGCTTTACGGCAAAGTATCAATGCGATAGACTTGTCTACTTCGAAGAGTTTTCGGACGTAGAGGAGGCGATCAAGCGAGAAAAACAAATAAAGAGGTACAAAAGAACTTTTAAAGCAAACCTGATTAATCAAATGAATCCGGAATGGAAAGATTTAAGTGAGGGGTGGTATGATCCTAAAAGTATTGAGTTCGGGATAAATCTCAATCTACAGAAGTGAGTCTTCAATCTTTTTCCCTAACGACAGAGGGCCATTGAGAATTCATCTCCGCGGCCCTCTGTGTTCTCTGTGGTTGAGAAAATTCGATTAGTGAATTAAGACTTCACTAAATGAAATCTGTAATAACTTCGGGTTCCGTCTTTCAGTGTAAGATGAAATCTTGAGCCAGCTACTCCTGCGAAATCAGAAAATAATTTTTGCCAGCGCTTAGGTACGCATTCTTCAATGCGCTTGCGTTTGGTTGCATCTTCGGCTTCGATAGCGCGGATTACGTTGTTGGTGATGTTTTGTTCTTCTACCAATTGCATATGCGTATTCGCAAGATCATGTTTTAGAATAGTCATGTTCTCTTGTGAGTTTCTGAAATCAACCATTAGGAAAACTCCTTGTGGTCGCAACACGCGCTTCACCTCGGATAGAAATTTAGGAACGGAACCGTATGCGTGGCATGACTCCACATTCAATACAACGTCAACACTGTTATCAGGTAAGGGAATAGATTCCGCGCTGCCTTGAACAAACTTGAGGTTGGGAAGTTTGTGTAATCCATTGGCAAGATCAACGGCATTTTGTGCAAGGTCCATACCGATATATTCTTTCGGCTTCATGGTTTGTGCAAGGTAGTTTGCGCCACCGCCACGACCGCTGCCTACTTCTAAAACTGTTTTTCCTTCAAGAGGAGTTTTGATAGCGAGGTAGTGATACATCTGTGTGGGATATACTTGAATGGTACCTTCTGCAAGTGCAATTGGGGGATCGGTTGGTTCAGGAGAATAGCCGTAGTTCATAAACTGCCAGTCTTTAGCAGGAATATTTTTGGCTAAAAGTTCATACGTGACTTTAGCGTTTAGGCGTTTGAACCAAGCAAATCGTTTAAATAGGCGGATAATTCCATTAATCATATTAGGTAGGTCTGGGATTGGCTGCAAAATTAGATGAGATTTCTGACTTTCAATGAGCCTTGTTGAAGGAAGTGATGAAGATGTGGTAATAGAAGCTGAAATGGCTGAAATATTATTTTCGCCAAACCCAGGAAGCACAGCGTTGTCAAAAAAAATTCAGAAGTTTGAGCATGCTCCATGTTCTCTACGAAGACAATCATTTACTCGCCATAAATAAACCCGCAGGAGTTTTAGTGCAAGGCGATGAGACGGGCGATGAGCCGCTGGTTGACATTTGCAAAAAGTACATTAAAGAAAAGTATAACAAGCCTGGAGAAGTCTTTCTCGGTGTGGTGCACCGACTGGATAGACCTGTGAGTGGGGTTGTAATCTTTGCACGTACATCGAAGGCACTTGAAAGAATGAATGCGCTGTTTCGCGATAGGGAAACGAAGAAGACTTATTGGGCTGTGGTGAAAAATAGACCGGTAAATAAATCAGGCACGTTGGTTCATTGGTTGGTGAAGAATGAGAAGACGAATAAAGTCACGGCTTATGCAAGAGAAAACCCCCAAGGGCAGCGCTCGGAGTTGAGTTATCAATTATTAAAGGAGAAGTCAGGTTATTATTTATTGGAAGTAAATCCGGTTACTGGCAGGCCACACCAAATCAGAGTTCAGTTGGCTTCCATGAATTGCGTGATCGTAGGCGATTTGAAATACGGATATGAAAATCCAAATGCTGACAAGAGTATTTGCCTTCATGCGAGGAAGTTGCAATTTGTGCATCCGGTAAAAAAGGAAATGATTTCTATTGAGGCTTCTTTGCCGAAGAATGAATATTGGAATCTTTTTAGTTAATTGGAATCGATGAGTTGGTTACAAAGACTTCAGCAGCGGTGGAACATGAAAAACATTTGGCAAGTGATTGTCATCTTGTTTGTGTTTGCCTGCACGGGGTTCACGGTTCTTTGGTTGAAACGCCCAACGCTATATTTTTTCTTTGGTGAAGAAATTCCAGGATGGACAAAGACTGTCTACTACATTTTAATTCTCCCCATCTACAATTTGATTCTTCTCTTTTACGGATTTGTGTTCGGACAATTTCATTTCTTCCTGGAGTTTGAGAAGAAGACCTTTAGAAGATTAGCTTCTTTGTTCAAAAAATAATTATCTGCGCACCTTCGCGCTCTCTGCGGTTAAGAATTCTTCGGGTAATCAAACGAGTCCATTTTTCCGCAGCCCAAAGTAATATCCTTCCATTGATCAATGTTCAAACTGGCACTCACGACTCCGCAAGTAGGAATGTTATCGATGCTTACATTTAACAGTTCATTGGCAAATTCGGTGATACCCGGATTGTGACCAAACACCAGAGCAACATCTTCGTCATCGCCTTTGTGCTCTTTAAGGGACTTCAAAACTTTGAACCAAGTATCTGAGCTGGCGTGATAAAGGTGATCAACGGTGATGATGTTATGTTTATCGAAGTCAAAGACCTTAGCAAATTCTTTACATGTTTTGAGTGCTCGTACTGCGGGGCTTGAAATCATCCGGTCGGGGAAAACTTTTCGTTGCTTAAGGACTTTGGCCATGTGCGGAGCATCTTTTTCCCCACGCTCATTTAACGGTCGATCAAAGTCATTCATCTCCGGGCTGGCCCAACTGGATTTGGCATGGCGGACGAGGTATAATTTTTTCATTACTCTAATTTACGTTTTCGCAATCTAAATGCGAGGTGTTTGCTTTTTAAGATATATTGGAGAAATCCCAACCCCAATCAAAAATCCTGTAAATCTTAAAATCCAGATAATCTTGATATATCTTTGCCTTTTCACCTATGGAAAAACGTCCCCTCCGCAAGGAAATCAAATACACCGCGCTTTATTACTTCATTCGCTTCCTGATTTTCTCAGCCGGTCTTCCGCCCCGAAAAATGTGGCTGAGATTCTGTGGAATGCTTGGCCGGATTGCCTATCGCTACTCGCCCAAACCAGCCGAACGAATGTTCAATCATTTGACTATTGCTTTCGGGAAAGAAAAATCACCAGAAGAAATAAAGAAACTGAGCAAGAAGACTTTTGAGATGCTAGGAAAAAATGCTGGCGACATCATCCGCTCTCTTAGCGTTAAAACACTAACCGATCTTCAAAAGTTTTTGGTTACCACAGGAATAGAAAACTATGAGAAAGCGCATGCCAAAGGAAAAGGAGTGATGTTTCTTACCAGTCACTTAGGTGCTTTTGATTTACAGATCACCAACATGGCTCTTCGCGGACTCAAACCTAATATCATCGGTACAGCTTTAGGAGATGAGCGGCTGAATGAGTTGCTGGTTAAATATAGAAACGCTCACGGAGCGATTGCCATTGCACGAGGTAAAGAAAGTGTGCGATTGTTTAAGGCATTGAAGTCGGGTGGATCGATTGCGATTTTGATCGATCAGGACACCAAAGTAAAAAGTCGTTTTGTAAATTTCTTTGGTAAGCCTGCGTCAACACCAATCGGTGCAACAGTATTGGCACTGAAATCAGGATGTGCTGTTGTGCCAACGTATGTTTATCTCGATGAGAATTATAAACAACAGATGGTTATTCTTCCTGAGATACCTTTGGTCTACACAGGCGATGAAGAACAAGACTTAATTATCAACACACAAAACTTTACCAACTTCACGGAAGACATTGTTCGTCAACACCCGGAGCAGTGGGTGTGGATGCATGAACGCTGGAAGACAAAGCCAGGGGAGGAGATTCAGTAAACCAACAGACCTTACGACTCTATTTCTAAGTCGTACTTATCTAAAAGCCCGACAATACCCTCTAGAGAAAATTTTGCCTTTTTTATCCGATTCAAAACGGGGTCGATGGAATAATTAAACGAGCTTCGAAAATCAACTTTTTCAAGAACCGAGTTTTCAAATTTTGCATTCAGCAGATCACACCTGTCAAAAACCGAACTTGTTAAATCGCATTCAGTAAAGTCGGCTTCGCTCAAGTTTGAGCCCACAAAAGAAGTCTTCCGGATTTTTGTCTGATAGAATGAAGAGTGACTCAGGTTGCAACCTTCAATACTAAACACCAACCCAAATTCATTACACCTATAGAAAAGCAACCCTAGCATCTTGCAATCCTTAAACTTTACATCTCTGAACGTGCTGTTTGAAAGATTGGCCAAACTCAAATTACAGTTCAAAAACTGACACTCAATAAATTTGCTATTGGATAGGTCAGCGCTGGACAAGTCGGAGTTTTTGAAAACACAATTTTCGTATTCTCCTTTAGATAGGGGATCAGTAGCAGAATGGATTTTGTCGAATGTCCTATTCTCAAAGAGTTCCATTGATAAGCTCAAATTAGTATCTCGGACTAAACTACTTCGCCAACTTTGAAATCACTTCCATTTTAGATTTCAATCGATTGATCACATCCAAGTATTTCTGCTCCCACATTTTTAAGTTGGCTGTTGATTTAATTGATGCTTCATATTGAAAGGCAGGCATCATCCATGAAGCATAACCACTGTAAGGATCGGGGGAAGCATAAAGCGATCGGTACCAACTTCCGTATTGCATTCCTTGTTTGTCGATCCACTGCCGTTCAAGTGTAAGAAGTTCTGCATTGATTGCTTTTTTGTTAGCTTCATTCGCAGTCTTCAATGCCGTTTCGGCTTCCTCTCCGATTTTTTTCAATTCGTCAGAGGCTTTGATCAAGGCATCAAATGAAAATTGGTTTTCGGATTTGTCGTAGGCTTTAGTGAGCTTTTGCAATCCTTCAAAATGAGTTCTTAGATCCATTCCATACCGACTAATATTATAGGGTATCACATCGGCATTAGCTAACCGCAATGTGATCATGCCAAACACTCGCTCTACAAGCGGGCCCATGCTGAAACTTGGATCGGCAAAGCGTTCGTAAAACGAAAAACTGTCGTGGTTAGAATGATAAATGGTTGGGCCACCGGTGCCACCACCTCCCGAAGGAATGCCGATGTGAGTATAGAACGCAATGTGATCAGAGCCACCACCTAAATTTCCTAAAGGAGGTTCTTTGGTTGTGCGCTTTCCAAGCCAATGTTCAAAAACTGTTTTAGACGAATCAGGATAAGGTACTGCCTTGGTAGCTTCGATTACCAAGCTTTTTAGTGATGGACTAGATGCTGCGTGAAAATTTTTTCCCGACACTGCACCATCTGCATTGAAGTAAGCTACTCCTTTGGCATTAAGTTCATCGCGAAATTGTTCTACCCATTCGGTGGAACCAATCACACCCTGTTCTTCTGCATCCCAGTGAGCAATCTTAATCGTGCGTTTAGGTTTATATCCCGCTTGAACAAGTTTGCCCAGCGATTCACTTAATGCAAGCAACATCGCAGTGCCACTATTAGGGTCAGTAGCGCCAAAACCCCAGGCGTCATAATGTGAACCTACCATCACCCATTCGTTGGGAAATTCTGAACCAACTAGTGTTCCCACAACATCATACACACGCTGTACTTCTCTTTTCTGAAAAACATTTACCCGCACTTTCAATTCTGGTCCACCATCTATGCGATAGGTATATGGTAATCCACCTTGCCATCCGGTGGGTACAGGCTTACCTTTCATGAGAGCAAAAATTTCTTTGGCTGCTCCATAGGGCAATGGCAGCACAGGTATATTATGCATCCCCGAAACTTCTTCTGGTTTTTTACGAACAATTTTCTTTTTACCGTCTAATGGAAGCGCTGGTTCAAATGGAGTAAGAGGATCGCCTGTCCAGTCGGTAGTAAGCAATGATCCGCGTTGAATATCACTTTCATTGTAATAGGGTCCTTCGGGGTACACTAGTCCTTTAGCGTATCCACTATCACCAGGATCAGTAAATATGATAAGTGCAGCTGCTCCATTCTCTTCGGCATACTTGGCTTTATATCCGCGAAAATTTCCGCCATAACGTGCAATTACAATTTTTCCTTTTACGGAGACACCCATCGCTTTGAGTTTTTCGAAATCTTCCTTGCGGCCAAAGTTGACGTAAATTACTTCTGCAGTTACATCACCTGAGCCCGAGTAAGCATTGTAGCCCGTATACAAATTCGGGTCAGCCGAGAATGGATCTTCTTTGTGGACGTACTCTTTATTATTGAGTGGAATTCTAATAGGCTGCACAATTTCGGCAGACGCAGTGCCTGGCATTACGGGTAAATAGATATCGTACGGAAATATTTCTACCTGGAACCCTGCTTTGCGCATCACCTCGGCCATGTAATCGCGCACACGTTCATTGGCTTTTGAGGTCGCGATGTGCGGTTCCTTGGTGAGGGTCTTTAAATGATTTTTATAGCGCTCGCTTTCCTGTTGATTTAGGAAGAAAGATTCGGCTTGTTTTTGCTTTTCATTGGATGTATTAGAAAAACCAGTAAGCGTCTGAGCAAAGGAGCTTGTGCCGATGAGTACGAAAATGCCGAGCAAGTATTTCATAGGAAGGATTAAGTCAGGAAGAAAGCAAAAGTTTTACACACTGCGAAGGGAAATTGTGCAGGTGGTCTAGCATGCGCCTTTAAGAATAATCGTGGTTATGCTACTTCTTCCGAAAATAAGCTGTTGCCTTTGGGTGAAATAACGAAAGTGTCACTATAATCATTACGATTATATGAGTTACTAATTCAGATATCGGATGAAATAAACTAAGAATGACGTGATATAAAATCCAAGTGAGAAGCAACCAGCGGGCCCAATTCATTCCTCGCAATACAACACGCCTCCAATGATAGCTAGTAGGCGAACAACAAGAATCCATAATGGCTCCAGATCAGAACTAATGGATTTCAAATCGCCTGCATGATAAATAAATCCAACAACGCCAGCCACAATAAAAACACAACTCATTAATGTAACCGACCATGGACGTTTCATAGTTCTTTCGGAGTTAAGTAAAATTTTAGCCTACTTCTTGAAAATAAAATACACAGCAAGTATTAAAAAGATGAATCCGATGAAATGATTGAACCTTAGTGTTTCGTTCTTGAAAAAGATCAACGAGAAAGCCACAAATACTGAAAGAGTAATCACTTCCTGAATGACCTTTAGTTCAACAAGGGAAAACGGACCGCCATTTTCCTTGAAGCCAATTCGGTTAGCAGGCACTTGTAAGGCATATTCAAACAGGGCGATTCCCCAACTGATGAAAATGATACTGGCCAATCCGAGATTCTGGCTCCAGTTCATGTCTTTGAACTTCAGGTGGCCATACCAGGCAAATGTCATGAAGGTGTTGGAAAGGATGAGTAGAACGATAGTAAGGGCGGGTTTCATAAAATCATTGTTATTTTCGAAATCCAAGAAGGCAAAAATATGCGTATTTATATAGTCTTTGAAAATTGTCAAATTTCGAAGAGGATGATTAAGTTTAAAAACCGATTGAACCAAAACCTATGAATACTGCCGCAGTTAGCGCTAAACCAAAGACCAACTGGAGTCAAGTGTATAGTCTCCTTGCTCTCAATGCTGCCATTGTGATCAGCTGGATTGCCTACCACAATTACCAACCAAAAGTGCTGGAGATATTTCATTTTACAGAACTGAAGCTATTTCTCATTATCGCCCAGGGTTTGATTCTTGTACTCATTCCACCAGTTGCCGGTATACTTGGCGATTTCATGATCAAGAAAAATGGAAATAGTTTGGTTGTTTTCACTGTAGGTGTGAGTGTAACAGCAATGGTGTTTATGTTGGTAGCATTCACTGTTGGTGCACAGTCTACAATCGATTTGACTGCTGCGCTTCCATTCATGATTGTAGTATGGCTTATCTCGATGAATGTATTTCACAGTCCGGCAAACTCTATGCTCGAACTGTTCGCGCCCGCAAAGGACTTGCCTGCAGCAATGGCGCTCATTGTATTAACAAACGAATTGCTAGCTGCATTTGAACCTTTGATTATTGAATTTGTAAATCTTATAGGTCCTGTCGCTACTTTTTCTCTTGGTGGTTTTCTTATTCTTACTACCGGCTATTTCTTCCGTAAGACTACCCGCAACGTAACATTCGAACGCGATGCGGAAGAAGCAACATCTAAAGAGAACAAATATTTTAAGGTGTTGATCTCGGGTTTGGCGCTAGGCCTTGCCACAGCCCTGATCAAAAACTATATGGCTGATTGGATGATCGCAAAACCAAATTTCGCTTTAACTGATGACTCTTCCATTTTAGTGGCGGGTGTGCTGATCATATCTGCAGTGGCTGCCGTACCATTGGTGCGATACGTGAATAAGCTTGGAGTCACTACTAGTTTGACTTATGGATTAATTGCAACATTTGCTGGCTTAGCATTGATTTACTTTATCCCGAGCGGAATTGCAATGATTGTTCTTGGCGTAATCGTTGGAGTGAGCTTTAGCTTCGCGTCAGTAGCAGCATTTCCTTATGCGCTCTCTCACCTTTCACCGCGCAGCGTTACGCTAGGTGCAGGCGTATTTTTTGGAAGCGTGGAAGTTGCAGATAGTATTATGAATTATTTGCAAGTGGCTTAGAGACTCAAGACACAAGTGTCAAGACATAAGGCCTTGCCGAGCCTTGTCTTATGTCTTGATACTAACGTCTAAAGTCTATTTCACTAGTTTCTTGTATTTAATCCGGTGAGGCTGGTCGTCACCTAAGCGCTTCTTCTTATTCTCTTCGTATTCGCTGAAGCCCCCTTCAAACCAGAAGGCTTGTGAATCTCCTTCAAAAGCCAGAATGTGAGTGCAAACTCTGTCAAGGAACCAACGGTCGTGAGAAATGATTACGGCACAACCACCAAAGTTATCCAACGCTTCTTCAAGTGAGCGAAGGGTGTTCACGTCAAGATCATTGGTAGGTTCATCAAGCAACAATAAGTTACCACCTTGCTTCAGTGCAATTGCCAGGTGAGCGCGGTTACGCATACCACCTGAAAGTTCTTTTACTTTTTTCTGCTGATCAGTTCCGCTGAAATTGAATTTACTCACGTATGCGCGCGAGTTGATTTCTTTTCCACCTATCATGATCAGATCGTTGCCGCCCGTGATCGCCTGGAAAACACTGTCTTCGGGATTTAAGTCATCATGCGATTGATCGACATAGGCGATCTTCACAGTTTCACCAATAGCAAAAGTTCCGGCATCTGGTTTCTCTTGGCCGGTAATCATTTTGAAGAGCGTGGTCTTACCCGCACCGTTAGGTCCGATGATTCCAACAATCCCCGCTGGCGGTAAAATGAATGAAAGATTTTCATATAGCAGTTTGTCTCCATAGCCCTTGGCAACACCCGTGGCTTCAATTACTTTATTTCCCAAACGTGGTCCTGGCGGAATGTATAACTCCAACTTCTCTTCTTTCTCGCGACCCTCAGCACCAATCAATTTTTCATACGCATTCAAACGAGCTTTTCCTTTCGCTTGTCTTCCTTTCGGGTTCATGCGCACCCATTCCAACTCGCGCTCCAATGCTTTCTGACGTTTGCTTTCTGATTTCTCTTCCTGCATCAAACGCTTTTGCTTTTGATCAAGCCAGCTTGAATAATTTCCTTTCCAAGGAATTCCCTCGCCACGATCCAATTCCAAAATCCATCCGGCCACATTATCTAAGAAATAACGGTCGTGCGTTACGGCTATGATCGTGCCTTTGTATTGGCGCAAATGTTCTTCAAGCCACAAAACAGATTCTGCATCCAAGTGGTTGGTAGGTTCATCAAGCAACAATACATCCGGTTCTTGCAAAAGAAGTCGGCACAAAGCCACACGTCTTTTCTCACCACCGGATAAGTGTTCACATTTTGAATCAGCTGGAGGGCAGCGCAGCGCATCCATCGCACGCTCCAGTTTATGATCAAGTTCCCAAGCACCAATCGCGTCAAGCTTTTCTTGCACTTCACCCTGACGAGCAATGAGTTTCTCCATCTTGTCAGGATTCTCAAGGATTTCAGCCTCACCAAACTTTTCGTTGATCGCCTCAAATTCTTTCAGAAGAGCTACGGTGTCTTTCACCCCTTCCTCCACAATCTCTTTCACCGTTTTGGTTTTATCGAGTTGCGGCTCTTGCTCAAGCAACCCAACAGAATATCCTAAATCAGAAACCACTTCACCTTGAAATTCTTTGTCAATACCCGCAATGATTCTCAGCAGAGATGACTTACCCGAGCCATTGAGACCGAGCACGCCAATCTTGGCGCCATAGAAAAAAGAGAGGTAAATATTTTTAAGTACTGTTTTGCTGGGCGGGTAAATCTTGTTTACGCCCGACATTGAGAAAATTATTTTTTCGTCTGCCATGGATTTATAATTCTGTTCAGGCGGCAAATATAACTTAGATTATTTATTGGATAATTTTTCTTCGCGCAGGCGATTTCGTCACTTATTCGAAAGGAATCATTCAGATGATTCCGCTAATCGTAAGGGATTCTTCAAAACAAATGTGGAAAAGCTAAATGAGTAAAGCGATAGGCCTGAAATCAGGGGAATCATACGCATCAGTAACCAAATCGAAGTACAAAAGCCGTTTTTGCCACAAACCCGGCCCAATGCCATCACAGTTTAGATGGGTTACTTTTTTTTAATTCCGCCTATCGAGGGGCAGGCCTTGCTTATGGTCTAATTAATTATATTTTTGCGGGAAATTTAAAAGGCACTATGTACTGGACACTTGAATTGGCTTCTTACCTGGAAGATGCGCCTTGGCCGGCAACCAAAGATGAATTGATCGACTTTTCGATCCGTTCTGGAGCACCGCTCGAAGTGGTTGAAAACTTGCAAGAGCTCGAAGATGACGGCCAGCCGTACGAGAGCATCGAAGAAATTTGGCCTGACTATCCAACGAAGGAAGACTTCTTCTTCAACGAAGACGAATATTAAAATCAGGATAACTGATCATGACTAAAGGGCGGGCAACTGCCCTTTTTTATTTGCAACAGAACTATCTTTACTTAGTTCGTTAACCAACGTGCCTGACTTTAGTCCAGAGGTGCAGCACATCATGTTTAATTACTTTGAGCCTAGATGACCTAATTGCCGAGCTTGCCTGTGCACCTTGGATATAAGTCTGCATCAGTCCGATAATGACTTCAGCTTTCTTTTTGAGCTGCACGATTAATTCGAAGATGCTAGCAAGGGTAATGTTGAATAAAGCAAAGGCAATAGCCCCCAAAGCGAATACGACCAGGCATATAGCTGAAAAGAGTGAAGAGCAACAGGTAATTAGCAAGTCTTTGAATTTTTGTTGCATGAAATTGAGCGGGGGTTAATCGGGTCAAAATTCCAATTAAATTCAGTTTACTAAAGGCCAAATTCACCAAAATAATTACTCGTCAAATTATACTCCTTTAGAAGTACTTGACAATCAATAAACATTGATAATCAAAGGATTAGTAATGTAATAAAATTGAATAACTAAAACAATTAGTCATGCAGCTCATGTAATAACGGTGAGTTTGGGCTATTATTTTAGCTTCAGAAGTGCCTCGGCCACAATCAGGTCTTCGGGTGTAGTGATTTTAATGTTCTCATAACTTCCTTCAAACAAAGAAATCTTGTGGCCGGATCTTTCCGCCACGCTCGCATCATCTGTAAGACTTGAATCTTCTTTGATTTGATATGCTTTCTTGATCAGCTGAAGATTGAATGTTTGAGGCGTTTGAATCAATCTGTATTTTGATCGGTCTACTGCCTTTGTGGTATCTTGGTCAGTAATCCGTATGGATTCTTTCAATCTAACCGCAGCCACTGCCGAGCCATGCACCGCAGCCAGGTGAAAGGATGCTCCAATTAAATCTGAGCTCACCAATGGTCTCACACCATCATGTATAGCTACTAAACCTTCGCCCTCTAGTTTATCAAGTCCGTTTTTGACAGATTGAAATCTTGTCTCTCCTCCTTTTTGCAAAGCCACCGGCTTTTTGAAATTAAACTCTTTACAAATCGACTCCCAAATTCCAAAATCATCCTCAGGCAAGACGAGCACAACAGAAATTTTTTCGGAGTAATTATAGAAGGCCTCAATGGTGTGAAGCAAAATAGGTTTGCCATTTAGTCCAATGAATTGCTTAGGCAATTTGCTGTTGATGCGCGTGCCTTTGCCTCCGGCTACGATAAGAGCGTATTCTTTCACGTGTTGGATTTTCTGAAGTGACAATCGCAAAAATAACAAAGCCCCGACAAATGCCGAGGCTTCTATGTTCTACTCAATATTAATTAGACGATCAATAGTGCATCTCCATAAGTGAGAAATTTGTATTTCTCTTTCTTGGCTACTTCATATGCTTTCATCACTTGATCGAATCCGCCAAAGGCCGCTGCCATCATCAACAAGGTTGATTCAGGTTGCTGGAAGTTGGTCACCATCGCATTACAAATCTTGAAATCGTATGGAGGGAAGATAAATCTGTCAGTCCAACCATCTCTTTCTTTCAAGCGGTTATTCGCGGATACAGCTGACTCAAGTGAGCGCATGGCGGTTGTGCCCACAGCGCAAACTCTGTTTTTATTATCGAGAGCGGTATTTACTTTCTGAACGGCTTCAGTACCAACAATAAAGTTCTCAGAATCCATTTTGTGCTTAGTAAGATCCTCTACATCTACCGCACGGAAAGTGCCAAGACCAATGTGTAGAGTTACATAAGTCATGTCAATCCCTTTCAATTGAAGACGTTTTACCAATTGCTTGGTAAAGTGCATGCCTGCAGTTGGTGCAGAAACGGCTCCTTTATTTTTCGCGAAAATGGTTTGGAAACGCTCTTTATCAGCAGGCTCAACCTTTCTCTTGATGTATTTAGGAAGAGGAGTTTCTCCCAATGATTCCACTACTTTGTCAAAAGCCACAGAGTCGCCATCGAACAAGAAACGGATAGTGCGGCCACGAGAAGTAGTATTATCGATTACTTCTGCTACTAATGTTCCATCGCCAAAATAGAGTTTGTTACCCACGCGGATTTTACGTGCAGGATCTACGAGCACATCCCACAAATGCATTTCGGCATTGAGTTCGCGCAACAAGAAAACTTCAATTTTAGCTCCGGTCTTTTCTTTACGGCCATAAAGGCGCGCTGGGAATACCATAGTGTCGTTCGCTACCATCACATCACCTTCATCAAAATAATTGACGATGTCTTTGAACACTTTGTGCTCAATTTTTCCGCTTCCACGGTGTAACACCATCATGCGTGCATCGTCTCTGTTTTCGGCTGGGTGGGCTGCAATAAGACTGTTCGGCAGCTCGAACTTGAATTCGGATAACTTCATAAGCTTACGGGCTTTGTCCTTTAATGGACAGTTTAAATTTTAAGGTCGCAAAAGTAAATAAATGACTGTGAACGCCAAAAGTAATCTCGTTTTTAAGGATTGGTTCTCAGTTGGTGTAAAATAGTTTGATTTCGTAACCAAAAAGATTGCAATTCGCGTTAAATGCCCATGCTCACCCTTAGACTCATTGGCGAAAGCCTCAATTTTGCTTGGAAAGCGCTTAGATCAAACCTCTTGAGGACCATTCTCTCCTTGCTTGGTGTTACTATCGGGATTTTTTCAATCATAGCCGTCCTCACATTAGTCGATTCGCTTCAAAAAAATGTAGTGAACAGCCTTAGTTTTCTTGGCTCCGATGTAATCTATCTTCAAAAATGGCCTTTCATTGCCGGGGGTAATAGTCGCGATGAATGGAAGCAATATCTGCAGCGCCCTAATATGTCTTACAACGAATACCGATTTTTAAAATCCAATCTTAAAAACAGCAGTCATGTTTGCATATACGCTATCGCGAATGAATTGACATTAAAGTCGGGCAGTAACAGCATTAATAAAATTGTAATGCGCGGTATTCATCATGAGTATGAATTTATCCGTGAAGTAAATATTGAGCGTGGTCGCTATTTAACTATGGATGAAATTGAGGGTGGACGAAATGTAGTAGTCATTGGCTATGAAATAGCGAAAGCACTCTTTCCAAAAGATGACAATCCCACAGGTTCGTTTGTCAAGATAAAAAACCTGAGATTCAAAGTGGTTGGCATAACCAAAAGGCAAGGAGAAAGTTTCATGGGCTTTAGCAGCGCAGACTATGAAAGTTTGATTCCATATGAGTCATTTCGCAAATTATTCAACACCGGTTCAGGTAAAATAGATGAAATAGGTTCCTTCGTAGGATTGAAAGGCTATGAGAGTGATTTTGGCCTTGTAGAACTTGAAAATGAAATTCGCGGAGACATGCGGGTGAGGAGAGGGCTTAAGCCGAATCAAAAAGATAATTTTGCGATTAATCGACCGGAAGCAATAGTGAATGCGATTGGAAAAGTTTTTGATGTACTTGGCGTTGCGGGTTGGGTGATTGGAGGTTTCTCCATGCTGGTAGGCGGATTTGGGATTGCTAATATCATGTTTGTATCGGTGAAAGAGCGCACCAGTATAATTGGCTTGCAGAAATCACTTGGTGCAAAAAATTATTTTGTACTCTTCCAGTTCTTGTTTGAGTCCATTTTCTTGAGTTTGATTGGAGGACTGGCAGGACTATTTTTGGTGTGGCTACTGACATTTGCTCCATTTGGAAGTTTACAGGTGGTATTGTCGGCTAAGAATGTCATTTTAGGATTGGGTGTTTCCTCTGTGATTGGTTTGGTGGCAGGAATTATTCCTGCGGCTGTGGCAGCAAGGCTGGATCCTGTCATTGCCATTCGTGCTACTTAATATAAATTTGCCTTCATGCTCGCTCTTAAATTAATTGTTGAAAGTTTATCTTTCGCCTGGAAGGCCCTTCGTTCAAATCTGCTCCGCACGATACTGTCACTCCTGGGTGTCACCATTGGGATTTTTTCCATCATTGCAGTGCTTACACTTGTCGATTCATTAAAATCGAATATCCTCGACAGTTTAAATTTTCTAGGATCGGATGTGATCTACGTGCACAAATGGCCATGGGGTGCGGGTGGCAAAGGTCGCGACTGGTGGAAGGAATACATAAAGCGACCAAACTCTTCTTACGCTGAGTATCGATTTTTGAAAAACAACATGCAGACGAGCCGTGTTGTTTCTATTTATGCAAGTACAAATTCTAACACCGTTAAAGCAGGGAGCAACGGGATAAATCAAATCGAAGTAAACGGTGCCTCTCCGGATTATGAAAAGCTTTTCGAAATCAATATTGAGAACGGACGCTACTTAACAAGTGCTGAAGTAGACGGAGGCAGGAATGTGGTTGTTATTGGGCATGAGGTAGCGAAAGCTCTTTATCCGAAATCAAATAATCCAGTTGGCGAGTATGTCAAAATAAAAAACCTTCGCTTTAAAATTGTTGGGGTCATCAAACGTGAAGGCGAAAGTTTCATGGGTTTTACGAGTAAAGATTATACTTGCATCATTCCATACGATGCATTTCGAAAGATATACCAAACGGGAACAGGCCGATGGAATGAAGTTGGGTCAGTCATCGGTTTGAAAGGAGATCAGAGTGACATTGGGTTAGTTGAGTTAGAAAATGAGGCACGCGGTCTTTTGCGGGTGAAGCGTGGATTGAAACCTGAAAAGAAAGACAACTTCACAATGAACAGGCCAGAGGCTGTTGCTAAATCTTTGGATGGCGTATTTAGTATTCTTGGAATTGCGGGGTGGATTATTGGCGGTTTCTCCATGTTAGTAGGAGGATTTGGAATTGCCAACATCATGTTTGTGTCTGTGAAAGAGAGGACCAGTATAATCGGCTTGCAGAAATCGCTTGGAGCGAAAAATTATTTTGTACTCTTCCAGTTTCTGTTCGAATCGATTTTCTTAAGCATGATTGGCGGGCTTGCTGGGCTATTTCTAGTGTGGCTTTTGACGTTTGCTCCGTTTGGAAGTTTGCAAGTTGTATTATCCGTTAAGAATATCATTCTTGGATTGGGTGTTTCATCGGTGATTGGATTGGTTGCTGGAATTGTTCCTGCCGCTGTAGCCGCCCGCCTTGATCCAGTGATTGCTATTCGGGCAAATTGAGTCTTAAACACTCATCAACTCAATTCGAAAAGTAGTCCCTACATTTTCTTCAGAGTTCTTCACAAAGATTTTTCCTTCGTGATAGAGTTCGATAATTCGCTTGGCTAATGTAAGTCCAAGGCCCCAGCCTCGTTTTTTGGTGGTGAAGCCAGGTTTAAAAACATTGGCGATCATCGTTTTAGGAATTCCTTTTCCTGTATCGGAAATATCAATGAGCACCTTGTTGTCGTTGCCACGAAGAATTTTTATGGCGATGGTTCCACTGCTTCCCATGGCATCAACCGCATTCTTACAAAGATTTTCCAAAACCCATTCAAACAAGGGTGGATGTACCATGGCCTGAATACTCTCTGAAAGTGCGTATACCTCAATTTTTATTTTGGAAGAAACTCTTGGTTGCAGATAACTGACCACCCGGTTTACCAACTGATAGATGTTTTCATTCTTCAATGTTGGGCTTGATCCGATACTTGAAAAACGCTCGGTCACCACTTGCAGCTTGCGGATGTCTTTATCCAGTTCATCAACAATTCCCTTGTTACGTATTTCTGGATCATCTCTGAGAACTTCAATCCATGCCATCAGTGATGATAATGGGGTACCCAGTTGATGTGCAGTCTCTTTGGCTAATCCCACCCACACCTGATTTTGTTCAGCAGTGCGTGAGTAGTTGAAAGCGAGGTAGGAGATGAATCCAAAAATGGCAAGCACAAAGAGTTGTATGTAGGGGTAGGCAGTAAGTTGTGTTAGGAGGAAAGAATTTTTGTAATAAACGTACTGCCTGCCAAAAACCTCCTGTGTCTTTGGGTCCTTGAGCATGACTTCAATTGGTGGATATGTTTTTTTCATATCCTGGAGCTCGGCTCTCAAATGGGAATATTTTCTGCGTTGACTCCAGGCTGAGTCTATATCGATATTGTTATAGTAAAGAATGGAGTCCGCGCTATCAGTGTTAATGGTAGGAATCGAATTATTCTTATTGATGATCTCCTCGGTGATAAAGAGAATATCGCTGTCGGTTTCGTTGATTGTATACTCAAGGGCTCGCGCAAACAGCTTTACTTGATCGCGTTCACGCTCTTTGAGTTTTCCTACCAATATATCGGTGAAGTAAATGGAGGCAGCACTGATAATGACTGAGACGACTAAAATGATCCATTTCAGGTTTGTGTTGTCCTGATAAAATTCCATCGAAGGAAGAGTGGCCTTCATCTACCAAGATTACTGATTACAAATTACAAATTCAATACGGTATCAGTAATCTGGATTTACAACCTTGGAACTTACTCACGCATCATAAACCATTTGGCCATCACCTTCCAGTTCACTTTGGTGCCTGTCATCAAGATGCCAACGCGATAGATTCGACCGGCAATCCATGTAGTAAAGATGAAACCAATCACTAATAAAAACATAGAAAGAGCGAGCTCCCAATTGGGAACGCCTGAGGCAATGCGACCCACCATAGCCACCGGAGAAGTAAACGGAATGATTGAGAGCCAGAAGCTCGGAGACTCTTGCGGGTGTGGAAGGACAAACATGAAAAGACCTAAGTACCCAATTAATAATGGGATTGTTATTGGAAATTGAAATTGCTGCGACTCCTGCATCGATTCAACGGCAGATCCAACGGCAGCGAATAGAGCTCCGTACAAAAGATAACCTCCGATAAAATAAAAGACAAAGACAAACGCAATTTTACCGTAAGGTAAGTCACCTAAGTTAGTGAGCAATTCAGTGGCAACCGCATTTTGCTGGTCCATTGCTTCCTTCATTTCTGGATTAGTTTGCATTTGCTTTGTCACTTGCTCCATGGCTTGTTTTTGGGGCATCTTCAAACCGAAATAACCCAGAACTCCCGTTGATAGAATTGAGATTAGAATAATCCAAATGGTAAACTGCACGAGGCCCACGGCAGCAATCCCAATAATTTTACCGAGCATTAATTGAAATGGCTTTACGGACGAAACAATCACTTCCACGATCTTGGAAGATTTCTCGTCAATCACGCCTTGCATTATTTGTATACCATAGACTAAGACAAACACATAAATCATGATTCCTAAGGCCATTCCTACAGCAAAAAGGATATCTGAGTCACTCGATTTTTCCTCTCCTGTTGCACTTAAGTTTATTTCTTTAAAACCGATGGAAGTAGATCGAATATCCTTGAGGGTTTCTTCATCGACTTTATACTTCTCCATCTTAGATTCTTTTGCAAGATCAGTAAGCATTGATTTTAGATTTTTGATCTTTTCAATGCTTTGATTCTTTTTAGTATAAAGAATTAACCCCTTCGGATTGTTAAGTTCAGTCTGTGGAATGTAGAGTAACCCAAAATTGTCAGATTGCTGGAGAATTACTTTGGCCTCTTCTTTTGAGACATTGAGGGGCACGAATGTGAATTTCTTGTTCGATTCAAGTTTGAATAAATTCGTTTCGTCCTTTAACAATATTGTCTCAGGCTTCGCAGATTCTGCTTCCTTAATAGCTACATACGCTAGCCCCGCAATAATTACTGGAAATACGAGCGGAACTAAAATCGTTGCAATGAGAAATGACCTCTTCTTTACGCGTATCAAAAACTCACGCTGGATAATCAACCAAACTTTGTTCATAAGTGTAAATGATAAAATGGGTTTGAATACGTTAAGCTCAAAGCTTTGCCGCCTGAGCCTTTGACTTAGTTAGACTTCTTGCAAATGCTTTTTCAGTGCTTCATCCCCTTCACCTTTTACCAAGCTGATGAAGATATCGGACATACTTGGAAGCTTTTCCTGAAAACTATATACATCAGTGATGTCGATGAGGTCGCGGATTAGCTGGTTGCCTTTGATTCCTCCTTTGGCTTGGATGGTCGTAGAGTATAAATTGTCTTCAACGATGACCTGTTTCTTTAATTCGTATTTCTCAGCAGGGAGATTGAAGTGATTTCCTTTATGCTCTACGATGAAGGTGTTTGAGCGATACTGCTCTTTTACCTGTTTTTTTGGGCCTTCCAGGATTTTTTTTGACTTATTGATCAGTGCTATGTGATCACACAGTGATTCAACGGTTTCCATTCGATGTGTTGAAAAGATGATCGTGCTTCCGTTTTCTTTAAGTTCCAGAATTTTTTCGGTGATGAGCTCAGCGTTAACCGGATCAAATCCTGAAAATGGCTCATCAAGAATGATCAATTTGGGTTCATGTAACACAGTACTGATGAATTGTACCTTCTGCGCCATGCCTTTGCTCAAGTCTTCTACTTTCTTGTTCCACCAGTCTTTGATCTCAAATTTCTCGAGCCAGACTTTGATTCTAGCCAACGCGTCTTTTCTACTGAGTCCTTTAAGTTGGGCAAGGTAGAGCAACTGATCGCCCACCTTCATTTTTTTGTAGAGTCCACGTTCTTCAGGGAGGTAGCCAATATTTTCAACATGGCCGGGCTTCAGCTTTTCCCCGAAGATGATAATCTCGCCTTCATCGCTGTTGATAATCTGGTTGATGATGCGAATAAGTGTGGTTTTGCCTGCTCCGTTGGGGCCTAGCAAACCAAAAATAGTTTTTTCTGGGATGGTGATACTGACTTTATCCAATGCTGTATGCTGGGCATAATGCTTGGATACTTCTTTTACAATTAAAGCTTCCACTTTAAATAGGTTTGTGTGTGTGAGGACAAAAATAGGAATTCAATGTGAAGTCAACATAACCTTTGTTCAAAGAATTGACAACTGGTAATACGCCATTGACAAACTACTACCAAATATTGACAATTAGTGCGGTTGTCGATTGTCAACTAGAAATTAATGTTCTTTGAAAACGATTTTTCCCATCGATACATCGAGATCGAAAGAGAGGGCATCCTTTGAATTTTTACTGTAGGCTGCATTGGCAAATGTGTTTTCGCCAATTTTTTTGAGGTTGTGAGTAAGGTGTACACTACACAACCAGGAGTCAGATATTTTTACAACTATCGGAACATCATTGGAAGGGAGATAGATAATCAAATTGCCAGCACCAACGCTGCCTTTGATCTTGTGACCCATGCTTGGCTTGTCGCTAAAATCCAAAAGCATATTACCAAAGCCTACGTCCGCTAATACATATTTTGAACGTGTTAGATTTAATTGTCTTGCTGTAAGAGAACCCATGTCCACTTTAATAAAGAAGGTGTCCATGTCTACTTTGTTTTGTTCACCTGTGCTGTAAGAAACATTCACATCGGCACTACCGGTATTGATTTTGAGTTTGCTTATGGATAAGCCTGCAAGGTCTACGTTGGCATTGCCTAAACCATAATCGAGGTCAAGTGAATAGGGAAGATCTTCGGTCAAATAGACTTTCCAGAATTTTTCATTGGGCTTTTCATCGCCTCCAAAAACGTGATAAGAAATTTTTCTTCCCACACCGCGCTCACTCTCCTGATCAAGGGCAAGTTTTACGAAACATGTTTTGCCTTTTAATTCGTTGCTGAAGGAATGCGAATATTCTTCAAGATCCTGATTGCTATAAATATTGAGTAATTCGTTGTTTTGGCTGGGGCGAATGAAACAATTTCCTGTTTTTGCCTTTAGGCAAAGCTCAACTTTGTTGCATTGTTCATTTTTCTCTACAGTGAACTGTTTTTTCACTTGCGCCAAGGAATCCAAGCTGATCAGCTTTCCTACGAAAATCAAAATCAATACTCTTAACATAATGTAATCTTACGCTTAGGTTCCGATTAAAGTTGCTTCGATGTAAGGAAGGTTAAGTTTTTGTTAAAAAAAATGCCCGTAATAGGGCTTATACGGGCAGATCACTCAAAGGTTATTACTCTTCAACCGAAATATTCCTTCATTCGCTCGAAGAACCCTTTTTCATCTGCACTTGGATGTGGGTGAAAGTTGACTGAGGATTTCAGCGATTCCAACTTTGCTTTTTCTTCTGCTGTTAATTTTTTTGGAGTCCAAACATTGACATAAATCAGTTGATCACCATGGCCGTAGCCGTTGAGATCTTTTACACCCTTTCCGCGCAAGCGTAGAATTTTTCCGCTTTGTGTGCCTGGCTCGATCTTCAAACGGACTTTCCCACCAAGCGAAGGAACTTCAACAGATGTGCCTAAGGCAGCATCAATAAAACTGATGTGGAGGTCGTACACAATATTATTACCATCACGCTTGAGCTCTTTGTCTTCGACTTCTTCAATCAAGATGAGTAAGTCACCTGCAACTCCGCCACCTGGCGCGTCATTTCCTTTACCTGACATTGAAAGTTGCATCCCGTCAGCAACCCCCGCAGGGATTTTCACGCTGATCGTATCTTCTTTTGATACAAGTCCGGAGCTATCAACACCAGAAGGACGCTTGTCGATGATTTGACCTACACCATTACATGTTGGGCATGTTGTGGTTGAGACCATCTGACCCAGCATGGTGTTAACCACTTTACGTACCTGGCCCTGGCCATTACAGGTGCTACAATTCTTATAAGTAACGCCTTCAGCTTGAACCAACCGGTTTACTTTGATTTTTTTCTCAACCCCATTTGAGATTTCTTCCAGCGTCAATTTCAGTTTGATACGAAGGTTAGAGCCTTTGCGCCCGCGCGAACGACCTCCGCCTCCTCCAAAGAAACTGTCGAAGCCACCACTACCGAAAATATCTCCGAATTGGCTGAAGATATCCTCCATGTTCATGTCGTGGCCTTGGAATCCACCACCACCTGGACGCGAATGACCAAAGCGATCGTATTGTGCACGCTTCTGCTGATCACTCAATACTTCGTAGGCTTCAGCTGCTTCCTTAAATTTCTCTTCCGCTTCTTTATCACCTTGGTTTTTATCAGGGTGAAATTGAATGGCAGTTTTGCGGTAGGCCTTTTTAATCTCCTCAGCTGAAGCTGTTTTGCTTACACCCAATATTTCGTAGTAGTCGCGTTTTGTTGACATCTGTTGATAATAATAATTAAGATTAACTGCCTACTACTACTTTGGCGAAACGAATTACTTTGTCATTTATAAGATATCCCTTCTCAACAACATCCATCACTTTACCTTTTAGCTTCTCATCAGGAGCGGGAATCTGGGTAATTGCTTCATGAAGATCGGTATTGAAGTCAGCACCTTTTTCAATTTCCATTGCTTTCACATTGTACTGGTCAAGCACTTTTTTCAATTTATTGTGAATCAGAAGAAGTCCTTCCGATTCTTTATCGTTCTTTTCTTTGAATGCTTTTTCTGCACGTTCGAAGTCGTCCACCACTTGCAAAAGGGACTTCAACAATTGCTCATTGGCCGATGAAATCATTTCTAATTTCTCTTTTGCACTACGTCTACGGAAATTGTCGAATTCTGCGTATAGACGCACATATTTATCCTTAGCTTCTGCCAATTCGTCTTGCAACTTTTTTGCTGGATCAACAGGAGTTTCTTTCTTCTCTTCTGCTACAGGTTCCGGACTTTGCAGGGGAGTGCCCTCGGGCATTGTTTCGTCATGTTTTTCCAACTCTGGTTCGGGATGCACAGTATTTTCCATCAATTAATGCTTAATTCAAGCGCAAATAGACAAGAATTCTGCCAAGAAGCGAAATGTGACAGGTTGACTTCATTTCCTAAGCATTGGGCATTGAGGGATTAGGACCTTAGGAATTGAGACTAGGCCAGAGAGATTTGTCGCTTTGAAATTCTTAGCGCATTCGCCTCTATGCGGAATTAGAGGTCTAATGCAGTTCCTTCCAGATCAAATCTTTCAACTCTACCAGCCCTTGGTTGGTAACTGATGAGATGAAGAGTGAAGGAATATTTTCAGGCACTTCTTTTTTTATGGCCGCAAGCAACTCTTCATCGAGCATATCGCTTTTGGTGATGGCCAGCAATCTTTTCTTATCAAGCAATTCAGGGTTATACTTTCGCAGTTCATTCAGTAAAATCTCAAATTCTGTTTTGATGTCTTTCGCATCAGCGGGAACCATGAACAGCAACAGCGAATTTCTTTCGATGTGCTTTAAGAAACGAATACCAAGTCCTTTACCTTCTGCCGCTCCTTCAATGATGCCGGGAATATCAGCCATTACGAAACTCCTGTTATCCCGATAAGGAACAACACCAAGGTTGGGAGTAAGTGTAGTGAAAGCGTAATCGGCAATTTTTGGTTTTGCAGCCGATACCACCGAAAGCAAAGTTGACTTGCCTGCGTTTGGAAAACCAACCAAGCCAACATCGGCAAGTAATCTCAATTCAAGTACCACCCACTCTTCAACTCCGGGTTCTCCGGGCTGCGCGTGCTGAGGCGCCTGCACAGTAGGTGTTGCGAAGAAGGCGTTTCCTTTTCCACCGCGGCCACCAGGCGTGAGAACAAATTCCTGGCCGTCTTCGGTGATCTCGCAAATGATTTCATCAGTATCAAATCGCTTGGCAACGGTGCCGAGTGGCACTTCAAGTATTTCGTCTTTGCCGGCAGCGCCAGACATGTTTTGACCTTCACCACCTTTTCCGGATTCGGCAGTAATGTGTTTGCGGTATTTTAAATGCAACAAAGTCCAGAGTTGTGAATTTCCTTTTAGGATTACACTCCCGCCTCGGCCACCATCACCACCATCGGGCCCGCCTTTATCAATAAATTTCTCTCTATGAAAATGCCTGCAGCCGGCACCTCCGTGACCGGAGCGCGAATAGAATTTTACGTAATCGATGAAGTTGGGGGAAGACATTAGGATTTTAGATTTAACAATTTACGATTTCAGATTTATTAAACTGATTCTAAAATCACCAGTCAAAATTTAGCGATCAATCACTTTACAAATGTTACCGAAAATTTCTTCGATATCACCAATGCCGTGCACTGTATTCAAACGATTTTGTTTTTCGTAATGCGGAAGCACGTGAATTGTTTTGGTGAAGTATTCAGTTACGCGTTTATTCAATTTCTCCTCTTCATCATCGGCACGGTTCTCGGTTGTTCTGCGTTTTGCGATCCGAGCGCGCAATTCAGCTTCGGTTACATCTAGTGCAACAACAAAGTGAATGGCCGAGCCATTGTCTTTCATGAACTTATCGAGTGCTTCGGCTTGAGGTACGGTGCGCGGAAATCCATCAAATAGAAATCCTTTGGCTTGTGGATTTTTGTCGAGTTCTTCTTTCAGCATTGCGATGGTGATTTCGTCAGGAACCAATGCACCGCTGTTCATGATTTCTTTTACTCTCTTGCCAAGAGGTGTATCGTTTTTGGTATGCCAACGAAACAGGTCACCTGTTGAAATATGAACGAAACCATATTTCTTGATGAGCTTTTCACTTTGCGTTCCTTTACCTGCGCCCGGAGGGCCGAAGAGTACAAGATTGATCATTTTCTCTCGTTTATGGTTTGAAAAAGAAAGGCAAGATAGAGTTAATTCGTTAATTGGTCAATTCTGATAAATAACAAAGGCCTCCTCATGGGAAGCCTTTGCCTTTCTATGTATACTAACCTACTTAAACTTATTGATCTGGCCCCTTCTTTAAATTGATTTTCGCTAAAGCAGCATCTTTACTAATCTTACCTGAAGAAAGGTCTTTGAGTACAGAATATTTCACTGACAACTCAAGCATGGATGGAATAGCACAACCCTTGCAGCGTGTCATGGTGACTTCAAACATCAGCACTTCTTCGTCTTTCAAGCTCTTAAGTGTGCGACCGTACTCTAGAATATCTTCTTTGATGTTTTTCTCAAATTCAGGATACAGCTCTTTTACTTTTTTGTCGCGGGCTTGTTGATCTAAGTCATTCAAGCGGACGGTTGGCATGTAGTAATTTCCATCTTGATCAATCTGATGGCTGGCATATACCTGCATGTGATAGACAGCGCCATAGTCTTTCAGTTTCTCATAGTAGATATTGTCATCAGAAAAGAATGTCTTTGAAAGATCGCGGCTGTAAAGTCTGTTAAAAATACTGGTGAGCAATTCCAGATCAGGTTGAAGTTCATCACTGACTTCATTGTTCATTACATGAAGTTTACTGATCAATTGATCGCGAGTGATCTTTCCCTGGCGAAATTGGTTCACGTCCGATTTGGTTCCTTCAACTGTTATGACGGATTGCTTTCTTTTTTCAAACCCGCCTGATCCAGCCCATACCAGCGCCAAGTTTCTCCCTTCACCCTTGTTAGTGATAGTAATTTTTTCATTGGGTTGAAGTTGAGTAAGTAAGTCACCGTAATCGGCTATGAAGTTTTTTGCTGCCTCTAAAAGATTTTCATTATAAACATTTCTTGAGCTATCGGAGTTTGTACTGTGGCCACGCGCAATTTTTGTTTTCGATTTCGGTCCGGATCTGCGTACTTCTTCTTTAGCCTTGCCTTCGTTCGTGCTGTAAGAGTAGCTGTACGAATTCACCGGGTGAGGTGGTTCACCAGGTAAACCCGGTTCTGTTGGAATGGATTGTTCTACATTCCAATTGTTGCCATCATCTTGCATAAAAATCATGTTTCCGAAAAACTCTGAAGGTAAATGGAAGGTAACGCCATAACCCGGCAGGTAACTTCCTTGCACTTCCAACGGGAAGAAATTTCGTTTTCCCAATTGCTGCTTTATGAGCGTACTCAGAATATTTTCAGCCACTTCAATATCACGCTGCATGCGAGCCTCATCCACTTTGCTTTGTGCGAAGGCAAGAGTGCTCATCAGCATCACACACACAATCATCACTTTTTTCATAACTATTTTTATTTTATTTTTTTTAGTTCTTTAGGCTCATCCTATTAATATTCATAATATTCAAATCCTGGTCAGTAATTGTTCTTATTTCTGCTGGGGTTGGAAATTAAACTTGTAAGGATTTGCTCGGTTTCCTGTTTAAGCTGGTTGCTGTTTTTTTCGAGGTAACTCATTTTAGACTGTACTAACTGTAAATCTTGTTTGCGTTGCTCTTGCAGGTATCCAGAGAAATCGGTGAGCATAGTCTCCATGTATTTTTTCTGCTCAGTTGATGAAAGCTGAAAGTAATCTTTCATCAGTTTCAGATTCTGCTCCTGTAACCCTGCAACAAATGCCTGCACTTGCTCTCTACTTGCCATGGAAGCATTCTTGGCCAAGGCATCCATTTTTTTGGAATTCACATCGACCAGCGACTGCATCAATTTTTTCTGATCTTCATCTCTGAAGTTTTTTTGTACTTCATTGTTTGATGCCAGTGAAGCTGATATCATCTCTTTTATTTTTTCTTCAGACAATGTATTTGCGGGAACTACTTGCTGCTCTGTCTTATTGCCAAAGCTGATGCGTAACTCACCCTTGGAGTAATTTATTTCCGGACCGAGGAGTTTTCCGGCCACAAGGAGAAACAGAATCGAAGCCGCAATGCTCATACTTATCCTGAAATAGGAAGACTGCCAGAGTGGTCGTGTGCCTGCATCATCAACAAATACAGGTGGGGCGATCACCTCCTTGTCTTGAGCATGGCTCATGATCTCGCGCACGTCATTCAGTGCCCGAAGTTTTGCCAGCTCTTCCGGATGTTGTTGAAAATAATCCTCCAGCTTCGCTTTTTCTTTTTCGTTGAGCTCGCCATACAGGTAAGCAATCAACATACTCTCATCGGGTTTATAGTTCATAACCAATGGTTTCTTTCGTTATCTTTTTCTGTTCCAGAATTTTCTTCAATCCATCCAGTCCGTAATACATTCTTGACTTCACCGTGTTCTCCGAAATGTTCAATGCCTCTGCAATCTCGCGGAACTTTAACCCTTCGTATTCTTTCATGATCACCACTTCTCGTTGCTCCACACTTAGCTGCATTAAACACTGTTGCAACAGATCACTCAACTCAGCGTGTCGAAGTTGCCGCTCCGGGTTCTCGTGTCGCTGGTGACTTTCTTCCCAGTGATAACTTTCTTCGCCTTCGCCCGGGTTCATGTCATGCAATGAAAACGATCTACTCGCTTTTTTCTTTCTTGTTTCCTCGCGGCAGTAATTCACAGCAATGGTGTACAGCCAAGACTTGAATCGCGTTACTTCTTGCAACCCAGCCAGGTTTTTGTGCATGCTGATAAATGTTTTCTGTGCCACTTCCATGGCCTGGTCATGATCAAAAAAGAACTTATAACTGAAGTTATAGATGCGCTTGTACCATAGCTGCACCAGTTTGCCTTGGGCATTCTTATCCCCTTCGCGGGCGCGGGCGATGAGGGTATCCGAATGCATCATTGCAATGTCAAGTAAGGTTTCAGCCACAAAATTCAGGAGTTCAGGTTGCTTTCTGGTATAAAGATGGGGGATGGACGGAAATAGTTTTATTTAAGTGCGAGTAATTTAGAAGCATATTGATTGGGCCGCTATTTTAGGCGAAAAACCCCGAAACCTTTTCTGTTTTCAAGAGTATTACAGGATATCCCAATCTCAATCACTATGATACGCAATCTTTTGACTACTGCCTGGCGAAGCCTCCTGAAGAACAAGTTCTTTTCATTACTCAATATTGTAGGTCTTGCTGTGGGCATGGCTGTTTTTTTATTGATTGCACAGTACGTTCATTTTGAGCAGAGCTATGAAAATTTTATTCCGCAAGCCGAGAATATTTACCGGGTAAAGCTGGAGACTTACCTGAACAATCAGCTCGTAGGATCTAGTGCTGAAAACTATCCGGGTGTTGGCCCAGGACTAAAAAATGAATTGCCCGAAGTGACAGGGTTCGCCCGCCTTTATAACATGGGTTACAAAAACAACATTATCATCACCAACGAAGATGCGCAGCCCAATCCTATTGCATTTAAGCATCGCAGATTTCTTTATGCCGATTCTTCTTTCCTTCCGATGATGGGATATACGATGGTAGCCGGAGATGCAAAGACAGCTCTGGCTCATCCGTTCAGCGCAGTGATCTCTGAAAAATATGCGAAGATGTATTTTGGAAATGAGGACCCAATTGGAAAATCCCTGCGACTTCAGGATGACGATTTTATAAATGAATTGGTGAAAGTGACAGGTGTTGTAAAAGATATTCCAGTCAATACCCATTTGAAGTTTGATGTTTTGTTTTCGTACAAAAGTTTATTCCCTCGTGGAGACTGGGCCATCGCGCGTTATGACCACGGGTGGAAACGCAAAGACATGTACGTATTTATAACAGTAAGACCTGGCACTGATCCTAAAATACTCGAATCAAAGCTGCCCGCTGTTGTTACGAAATACAAGCCCGAGAATAAACAGCACAACCAAGTTGATATTCTTTCCTTACAACCACTTAAGTCAATTCATTTAAAATCAAACCTTGCCGAGGAACCCGAGCCAAATGGCGATGAACGGATTGTGAGCTTCCTTTCTTTGATCGGTTTGTTTGTGCTCATCATTGCGTGGATTAATTATGTAAACCTTTCTACGGCAAAGGCAATGGAGCGTGCCAAGGAAGTGGGTGTGCGAAAAGTGATGGGCGCTTTTAAATCTCAATTGATCAGACAATTTATTACGGAGTCAGGTTTGGTCAACTTATTATCTGTGTTGATTGCATTTGGATTGATTGCCTTGGTGTTGCCGTATTTTAATACTCTTTCAGGTTTGTCGATCAATATCAGTTATCTTTTTCAAGAATGGTTTTTAGGATTGGCTGCTGCGCTTTGGTTGATTGGAACATTTCTTTCGGGATTTTATCCTGCCATTGTTCTGTCTTCTTTTAAGCCTGTGGTGGTGCTGAAGGGAAAATTGAAGAACAGTGTTGGCGGAATTTTTCTTCGCAAGTCATTAGTTGTTTTTCAATTCATGGCTTCAGTTGCCTTGATAGCAGGAACATTCATTGTTTATGACCAATTGAATTTTATGATGAATCAGGATTTGGGTGTGAACATTGATCAAGTGATGGTGGTAGATCGCCCGGGTATTGCGCCAAGAGATCGCAAAGCATTTAATTCTGCTATTGATGTGTTCCGAGATGAGCTGAGAAGAGAGCCAACGATTCAAGGAGTTGCAGCCTCGGCTACTATTCCCGGCAAGCAACGTGAGTTTAAAGCTGGGGTGAAAAAATACGGATCCAGCGATGACCAGATCGTTACCGTACGATTCAATAGCATGGACTACGATTTCATGGAAGTGTTCAAAATGAAATTGATAGCAGGCCGTGCTTTCTCTGAACAATATGTTAAAGATCAGGATACCTCGGTTGTCATCACGGAATCGGCATCACGGATTCTCGGATTTGCTAAACCGGAAGACGCCATCGGACAAACGGTTGCCATTCCCAATTTTCAATGGAACCCGATCATTGTAGGTGTAGTGAATGACTATCACCAAGTATCATTCAAGAGGCCACTTGATCCTTGCGTGTTTTATTGTTCTAAATATGGAGGAGAGTTTTATTCGATGAGAGTTAATACAAGCTCGCTTGCGCACACGATCGATCATGTGAAGCAATCGTGGGAGAAAGCTTTTCCGGGAAATCCTTTTGAGTATTTCTTTCTCGATGATTATTTCAACAAGCAATATGAAAATGAAAGAAAGTTCGGAGGTCTCTTCCTCACTTTTGCTGCACTGGCTGTGATTGTTGGGTGCCTAGGGTTATTTGGTCTTTCGGCCTACACGGCAACACAACGCACTAAAGAGATTGGCATTCGTAAGGCATTAGGTTCTTCGGAGCGCGGAATATTTTTTCTCCTGTCGCAGGAATACCTTAAGCTCGTTGGCTTTTCAATTCTAATAGCAACTCCCTTGGTGTGGTGGGTAATGAATAATTGGATACAGAATTTTGCCTATCGGGCTTCTATTTCCGGATTGATATTTCTGATTGCAGGAATAATAGTCTTGCTTGTTGCCTTAGCTACTATCAGTTACCAAACTTTGCGTGCAGCAAGAATAAAACCTGTTGATTCGTTGAGGTACGAGTAAAGTTCAAAGTTCATTTTACCAGATTCCAGAATCCAGTTTATCTTTGCGGCCCATGAAGAAGATTATCGGTTGGGTCGTTCGGTTTGTTCCAAGAAAATACCTACAGCTTTTTACAGGAGTAGGGCTGAAGGTGCTTGGCGTTTTTTATATTGGGAGCAAGGTTAAATGCACCATTTGTGATCATCAATACAGTAAGTTTCTTCCTTACGGGAGGATCAATGCCCGCGAAAATGCACTTTGTCCTAACTGCCTTAGTCTTGAGCGCCATCGACTGATATGGCTTTATTTAAAGGACAAGACTAATTTCTTCTCTGAGAAATTAAGTGTGCTGCATTTTGCGCCTGAGCCTTGCTTCATCAATCGTTTTGAAGAACAGCATGGCGATAAATACATCACTGCCGATATCGAATCACCTTTGGCTAAAGTAAAAATGGATATTCACCAAATTCCCTTTGGGGAAAATCACTTTGACGTGGTGTTGTGTAATCATGTACTTGAGCATGTTAAAGATGACATTCAGGCGATGAAAGAAATTCATCGCGTACTTAAGCCTGGTGGTTGGGCTATTTTGCAAGTACCTTTCTTTTCACCTGTGGAGCAGAAAACTTTTGAGGATAATTCCATTACTGATAAACGCCAGCGCGAAAAGATTTTTGGTCAGGATGACCATGTCAGAAAATACGGAACTGATTATATCCAACGAATTGCGCAAAGTGGGTTGAAACCTTCCGAAGAGAAATTCTCTGAATCTTTAACGGATGAGCAGGCTTATCATTTTGGTGTGAGTCGAGCGGAGTATATCTATAAGGCGGTGAAGTCTTAAATGCTTCAGGCTCCAAGCTGCAGGCCACAAGCTTAGATTGCTTGTAGCTTGAAGCCAGGAGCCTGAAGCTTTATTTATTTTAAAAACTACTTAGGAAGCTTATCTAACACTTCCATTACTTCTTTTACGTGCTTACGGCTGGTTTCAAGCAGAGCCTGTTCAGAAGGATTCAATTCAAGTTCGATTACCTTCTCGATACCATTCTTACCAAGAATTACAGGCACACCGAGGTAGCAGTCTTTAATTCCGTACTCGCCATCTAAACGCATACATACAGGTAGAACTCTGCGCTGATTCTTCACGATGCTTTCTACCATCTGTGCCGCAGCAGAACCTGGTGCGTACCAAGCTGAAGTGCCCATCAGTTTCACCAGTTCACCACCACCCACTTTTGTGCGCTCGATGATAGCTTCCAATTTATCTTTTGAAATCAATTCAGTTACAGGAATTCCTGCTACAGTGGTGTAGCGTGGGAGTGGCACCATTGTGTCGCCATGACCACCAAGCAACATGGCCTGAATATCTTTAGGAGAAACGTTCAATGCTTCTGCAAGGAATGCGCGGTAACGAGCTGTGTCAAGGATTCCAGCCATACCCATCACACGCGTGCGTGGGAATTTTGAAACTAAATGCGCCTGGTATGTCATTACGTCAAGCGGATTACTTACCACGATAATGATCGCGTTAGGTGAATGCTTAACGATGTTTTCAGTTACGGTCTTTACGATGCCTGCGTTGGTGCTTATCAAGTCATCGCGGGTCATGCCCGGCTTGCGTGGTAAACCTGAGGTGATTACTACAACATCAGAGTTCGCACTTTTTGAATAGTCGTTTGTAGAACCGATGGTGCGGGTGTCGTACAAATCGATGGGGGCCTTTTGCCAAATATCGAGGGCTTTGCCTTCAGCCAAGCCTTCTTTGATATCGACAAGTACTATTTCGTTGGCCACTTCACGGTAGGCCAGCACATCGGCACAAGTGGCACCTACATTGCCAGCGCCTACAACTGTTATCTTCATAGGAATGAGTTTTGGTTAGCTTCTAAAGAGGCGCGAAGTTATCATACCCCCATTCAAAAAGAAAAATATATGGTAAAATAATCTCCTGAACTTTGTCACAAATCCACACTGGGAAATAACTTTGCACGCTCTAATTTTTAAGAATATGCTAGTAGTGAAATTTGGCGGTACCTCGGTGGGTAAGCCCGAGCGCATGAAGAAGATTGCAAACCTTGTTCTGGGCATGGAAGGGAAGAAGATTGTGGTGCTCTCAGCCTTAAGTGGAACCACTAATGCGCTGGTGAAAATTGGTGACTTCTTGCTTGCGGATAAACACGCAGACGCTAACAATGAAATTACGACTCTCGAAAAGCACTACCTGCAGTTCATTAAGGAATTGTACGAATCAGCTCCATATCAAGCGATAGGTGAGGAGTTGGTAAGTCGTTATTTCAGCTTATTTCGTTTGCTGGCAGCCGGAAAATTTGATGACCGTAGCTATCGCGAGTTACTTGCCCAAGGCGAATTGATTTCTACTGAGCTGTTTTATCACCATTGTCAGGAGAGAAAGATCAATGCGCGCTTGTTGCCTGCGCTTCATTTCATGTCTATTGATGAAAATGACGAACCTGAGCTGGAGAAAATCAGCGAACGACTAAAGCCGATTTTGGAAACGATGGCTAATACCAATATTCTGATTACCCAAGGATACATCTGCCGGAATCATAAAAATGAAATCGATAACCTCAAGCGTGGTGGAAGTGATTATACCGCTTCGCTGGTTGGCGCTGCGGCACGTGCTGAAGAAATTCAGATTTGGACCGACATTGACGGAATGCACAACAATGATCCTCGTGTGGTGAAGAAGACGTTACCGATTGCCGAACTCACTTTCGATGAGGCATCGGAGCTTGCTTACTTTGGCGCTAAGATTTTGCACCCGTCTACCATTGTGCCCGCGCAGAAATACGGAGTGCCTGTTCGTTTAAAGAATACAATGGATGAAAAAGCCTTTGGTACTTTGATAAGCGAAAAAGGAACGAGTGGTCAATTCAAAGCTATCGCTGCAAAGGATGGCATCACCGCCATTAAAATCAAATCTTCAAGGATGCTGTTGGCCTATGGATTTTTGCGTCAGGTGTTTGAAGTGTTTGAGAAGCATAAGACTTCAATCGATATGATCTCAACCTCTGAAGTGGCCGTGTCGGTGACAATCGATGACGATAAGCAGCTGAATGAAATCCTGAGTGAGCTCAAAGATTTCGGATCGATTGATGTTGATAAGAATCAAACTATCATTTGCATTGTTGGTAATATGCTTGCCGAAAAAGAAGGCGTACTGAAAGAAGTATTTCAATCACTTGCCGGAATCCCAATTCGCATGGTAAGCTACGGTGGAAGCAATAACAATATTTCTCTGCTGGTTGAAACTTCACAAAAAGATAAAGCGCTCAACCTTTTGAATGAAGGATTGTTTGGGCTTTAAATTAAAGCGCGGGCAAGAATATTTCTGCAATCATGCATCTCACACTACCGCCACCAATAGTTTCAATGGTAGGAATGGGGAGTGGAAAGAGTTCGCAGTGCTTTTCTAGGTACCCTTTCTGAATATTGTTTAGGCTGTCAAATGCACTTTGCGACATTGCAAGGATAGGATTGTTTTCTTTGGCTTTGAGCATTAACATATTTCCTGCAAAGTGATTCATTTGGTGAAATGAAATATCGATCAATTCGTGATTGGTTTCTTTAAGGCTATCCCTCACTAATTTCATTTCCGCAGCATCGGTAATAGAATCAAAACAGACGATAGCAAACTTATCGCCAATACACATCATCACGTTCGTATGGTAAATCTCTTTCTTGATACTATATTTTTCTCCCTTGACATAAGTATGCGCGAGAAAATAGAGGGGCCTGTAATTAATCTTTTTGCACAGCTCAATGAATAGTTCTTTATCCGTTCGGGGAGAGAGGCAAGCATAAGCGATTTTATTTTGGTGATCGAAAACGATGCTTCCTGTTCCTTCTAAAAACCTGTTTTCCTTTTCGTAATCTGAAAGGTCGATTACTTTGGTTGCTTTGAATTTTTCTCTAAGAGATTCAATGATATCAAGTCTTCGTTCAAGTCTGCGATTAGGTGCGCACATCGGGTAAAGAACTACAGTTCCGTCAGCATGAAGTGATATCCAATTGTTAGGAAAAATAGCATCGGGTTTGATGGGTTCCGATGTGTCATCAAATGCATTAACATCTACTCCTTTTAATTTCAATTTTGCAACAAGCGAGTTGAATTCCGCAATTGCCTTTTGGTTAATATCGGATGATGCAATTTGTGTTTTGTTTTGAAAGGAATTCGAATCGGCTGTCTCATGATTGTAATTGAAATTGGCCGGCCGAATTAGAAAAACATGGTTGGTTGATTGCATGGAGTTTGATTGTCTTGACAAAGATACCCGCAATTAGATTTTTGTAATTAACACATTACCAATATCTTTGAAGCCATTTCTTAACCATTTAAGAGATTAATTCGTTTTATTTTATTTTGAACTGTGGCTCAATTTGCAATAAATAGAAAAGGAATCTTTCGACTGACAGCTGTTGCTTTGCTGGCCGTCTGCGCTGGATTTACTTTTCCGGATTGCCACTATTCTGCAGAGAAAACGTTCATTAAGGCACCTGCACCGCAAACTGAGATTTGTTCTTTACTAGCCGATGACATTGAAGATTCTAATGACTTTTCTACTGGTGCTCATTTTTTCAATGACTTTGTAGTTTCATGTTTTGAATTTCCTTCACTAGATATTGCCTCAGCCAAAATGCTTAAGGAAGTTGCCGGTCACTATACCGATGCAGTTTACCTCCAGCTTCGACAACTCTTGATATGAGTTGATTTGGCCAACCCGCCAGGTCTTTTCCATTTTACTCCACATTCTATTTTTTATGAACAAGTCTCTCATCGGCTTTATTATTTTTATTTTCTTAGTCACGTCAGCCTCTGCACAGGATTCGACATTGTCGTTTTTGCAAGCGAAAGATCGGTTGATCAAAAGGAATTTTTATTTGCTCGCTGCTTATTATGAAATCAACCAAGCCGAAGCGCAGGTTGTTCAAGCTAAACTTTACTACAATCCAACGATCTCCTGGAATCAGGAAGCATATAAAAGAGCGCAAGACAAATCCCTGATGGCAAGGAACCAATTCGAAACACAGATTAGTCAAACCATTGCCATTGCAGGAAGACATTCTAATACTGTGAAGCTTGCCAAAATCAATCTAGCATTAAACAAGGTACAGTTCACCGATGTGATGCGAAGTTTGCTTTACGACCTTGGCAATAATTATAACAACCTTGCTGCGCTTGAGGCAAAGGAAAAATTGTACAACGAAGTATTGACCAGCTATCAGCGATTGATTGTTGCAAGTAAAAAGGAATTGGAAGTTGGAGCAATCTCAGTAACAGAAGATTTGCGTATAAAATCGGAGTACATTGCAGTGAAGACTCAAGCTCTTGACAATTCTAATCAGAAGGAACAGTATCTTTCCCAGCTAAGAACACTGCTTCAGTATCCGAAAGATTCGCTGGTACAGGTCGCTCAGAAGATCCCTTTATTTAACAGCAATCTTCTACTCGATAGTTTGATTAGCCGCGCTCTTGCTGTTAGACCCGACCTCAAGGTTTCAAAACTTTACCAGGAATATCAGCAGCAGAATTTAAAATTGCAGCGATCGCTTGCCGTACCGGATCTTTCCATTGGTTATGATTATGATGTAGCTGGAAATTACAAGTCCAACTACTCTGGTGTGGTATTGCAAATGCCGCTGCCCTTGTTCAATCGTAATCAAGGCAGCATCAAAGAAGCGAAGTACAATATTCTGCAGTCGGGTTTGCAGAGGGATTATCTAAAGATCACTATCACTAATCAGGTAATTGCTGCTTTTAATCAATACAAAAAGAACTCGGAAGGTCTGGCGAATTATACCGATGAGTATTTGAATAGCCTTGCACAACTGAATAAAAATACAAATACTTATTTCCAGAAGCGTGACATCAGCTTGCTTGAATTTATCGATTACCAGCGTATTTATATCAGTACCAATATTCAGTTGATTGAATTGCGTCAACAATTTTTAAATAGCGTGAACACGTTAAATTTTAGCGTAGGTGAAACCATTATTGATTATTAAAAAGCACACATAATAGATTATGAAGAATTTGAATTTTCTCTTGATTTTGACTTTGTTGATTGCCTCGTGTGGTGGCGACAAGAAAAAAGAAAAACATCAGGTAGCCCTGGCGAAAGACAAATTGTTTCTTTCCGAAAGTCAGATGGCCCACATCAAAGTGGATACCGTGCGAGAACAGAAACTTGCTGACCAATTAACGGCCGTTGGTGAAGTCAGTTTTGCCGAAGACAATGTGGTGCGCATATACCCGATTGTGAGTGGCACTGTTGAAAAGATTTTTGTGTCGCTGGGTGATTATGTGCAGAAAGGACAAAGTCTTGCCATGTTGCTGAGTATGGATATGAGCCAGATTCAACGCGACTACAATATTTCGAAATCAAACTTTTCGGTGGAAGAAAAAAACCTGGCTCGTGCTCAGGAACTTTTTGCGGCAGGAATGATGAGTGAAAAAGAATTTGCAGCCGCAAAAAAGGATTATAACAATGCGCTGTCAGAGTTGAATGAACGTACTCAGATTTTGAAATTGTATGGTGGTTCCTCCAGCGATCTTGATGCGATTTACAATGTACTGGCCCCGCGTTCCGGGTATATAGTTGAGCGTAACGTTACTGAAGGAACTCAGATCAGAAATGATAACAACACCAACATTTTTACCATCTCTGATTTAAAAACGGTTTGGGTTTGGGCCAACATTCATGAGAGTGACCTCTCTAAAGTGTCAGAAGGAGATGAGGTGCAGGTGAAAACCATCGCTTATCCTGACAAAGTCTTTAACGGCCGTGTAAAAAAAATTGCTACGATGTTAGATCCCGATTCGCGAGTAATTAAAATCCGTACTGAACTGAACAACAACGAGGGTTTACTTAAGCCCGAGATGTTTGCCAATGTGATCATTACTCCGAAAGTGACCGAGAAAGCGGTTGTGGTTGCAAATACTTCGATCATTCTTGAGAATAACCAAAACTATGTGATGGTAGAAACCTCCAAGAATGAATTTAGAAAAGTGCAGATCAAGACGGGTAGGGTATTTCATTACTATACAGAAGTGCTAGGTGGAGTTAAAGCGGGACAGCACGTTGTTACAGACGGATCTCTCTTCGTGCTGACGGCTTTCAATCAATTATAACCTTCGCGATTTTAGTATGAACAAATTCATCAAAGGAATTATTACTTTCTCATTGAAAAACCGGTTAATGGTTTTTCTGGGAACCTTACTGATTATTTCGTGGGGAGTGCAGAGTTTTTTGAATACACCCATTGAAGCCTTTCCGGATGTAATCAATACCCGTATTGTAATCATCACACAATGGCCTGGACGCAGTGCGGAGGAACTTGAAAAATTTGTGACCATTCCGATTGAAACTGAAATGAATGTGGTGCCGCGCAAAACGAGCCAGCGCTCTATTTCACTTTTCGGTCTCTCGGTGGTGACTTTATTTTTCGAAGATGAAGTGGATGATTTTCACGCACGCCAAATGGTATCCAACCAATTGGTGAATGTGAATTTACCTGTAGGTACCGACCCTGAAATTCAACCGCCATCTGGCCCAACAGGTGAAATCTATCGCTATACGTTGGAAGGAGCAGGCAAGACTCTTCGTGAACTGAAGGAAGTTCAGGACTGGGTGATCGATAAAAGATTGAAAGCAGTGCAGGGTGTGGCCGATGTAGTGAGTTTCGGTGGTGAAGTGAAGACGTATGAAGTTACTATTGACCCCAATAGATTAAGCGCCTACGACTTTACGGCAAATGATGTATTCAAAGCAGTAAATGAAAACAACAGCAATGTCGGTGGAGATGTTGTTGAGCGTGGCTCACAAGCTTTTTTAGTTCGCGGTGTGGGTTTGGTCAATAGTATGGATGACATTGAAAATATCATTGTCAAAAATATTAATGGTGCCCCTATCCGGGTAAAAGATGTTGCAGTCGTAAAAGAATCTTTCAAACCCCGAATGGGTAAAGTTGGTCGTGGCGATGAGGTTGACGTAGTTGAGGGAATCGTGTTGTTGCGTAAAGGAGAAAACCCGAGTCAGGTATTGAAAGATTTGAATACTACTATTTCTGATTTAAATGATCGAGTTCTTCCCGATGGTGTGAATATCAAAGTGTTTTATGATCGCACTACGTTGGTAAATCTAACTACTCACACAGTAATGGAAAACCTGGTGGTGGGTATGTTGCTAGTTACTTTTATTCTTTCGGTTTTTCTTTTGGATTGGCGCGCCACATTGATTGTTTCAATTATTATTCCTCTTGCGCTATTGTTTGCCTTCATATGCATGCGCTTGAAAGGAATGTCCGCCAATTTGCTTTCCATTGGTGCAATCGATTTTGGTATTATCATCGATGGTGCGGTGGTGATGGTGGAAGGTGTATTTGTTTACCTGGCGCACAAGCAGCATGAAATGGGCAGAGAGAAATTCAATCTCATGACTAAGATGGGATTCGTTAAAAAGATATCCATAGAGATGGGTAAGCCGATTTTCTTTTCTAAGCTGATCATCATTACAGCGCTTATTCCAATTTTTGCATTTCAGAAGGTGGAAGGCAAAATGTTTTCTCCGCTTGCCTATACAATGGGTTTTGCCTTAGGGGGCGCACTTCTCTTCACGCTTACACTCGTGCCATTGCTTTGCAAATTGCTGTTGAACAAAAATGTAAAAGAGCGTGAGAATCCATTGGTGAAAGGAATGGAAAGAATTTATGCTCCGCTGCTTACATGGTCAATGGATCATCCGGCCCGCAGTATCTTCTTTTCTATTTTGTTATTGGTTCTTTCTTTAGGTGTAGGAAGACAACTTGGTTCGGAGTTTCTGCCGAAGCTCAATGAAGGTTCGATTTATGTTCGCGCCAGCATGCCGCAAAGCATTTCTTTTTCTAAAGCGAATATTGAGTCAGAATCCATGCGACATATTTTTACACAGTATCCTGAAGTAAAAGGCGTGATCTCGCAAAACGGAAGACCCAATGATGGTACTGATCCAACCGGTTTTTTCAATGTCGAATTTTTTGTAGATCTATTTCCAAAAGATGATTGGACTCGCGGAGTATCAAAAGAGGAAATCATTTTAGATATGCAAAAACAATTGGCCGACCAATTCCCGGGTGTGGTGTTTGGATTTTCGCAACCAATCTCAGACAACGTGGAAGAAGCGGTGTCGGGCGTGAAGGGTGAGATGGCTATTAAAATTTTTGGCGACAACCTGACTAAACTCGAAAAACTTGCCGACTCGGTGAAGAGCATTATGGGCGGGATTGAGGGTGTTCAAGATTTAGGTATTTTCAAAAGCCTCGGTCAGCCCGAGTTGCGTATTGAATTGGATCGATACAAAATGGCACGCTATGGTGCAAACATTTCTGATGCCAACGACATCATCGAGATGGCTGTAGGAGGGAAGCAAGCCAGTACTATGTATGAAGGCGAACGGAGATTTGATATTCGCGTGCGTTATCTTCCTCAATTCCGTCAAAGTGAAAAAGAAATTGGTAAGCTTTTAGTGCCATGTACTAACGGAACAAAAATTCCTCTTCGTGAAATTGCCGATATCAAATTACAAACAGGCCCTGCATTTGTTTATCGCGAAGGGAACTTACGCTTCATTCCAATTAAGTTTTCAGTTCGTGGTCGCGATTTGGGAAGTACCATTGCAGAGGCGCAAGGCAAAGTAAGGGCTGGTGTTCATTTGCCCAAAGGTTATTCGATGACCTGGAATGGTGAATTTGAAAATCAAGTCCGCGCTACAAACAGGCTTCAATTGGTTGTGCCGATTTGTATTGGATTAATTTACATGTGGCTATTCTTTATGTTCAATTCGCCTAAAGATGCCGGCATGGTTTTGATAAATGTGCCCTTTGCTTTGATTGGTGGAATTCTTGGATTGTATTTTACCGGTATCAACTTTAGCATCTCGGCAGGTGTCGGTTTCATTGCTCTGTTTGGTGTCTGCGTGCAGAACGGGGTAATCCTTGTTTCCGTGTTTAATAAGAACCGAGACCTTGGGTTGCACCTGGATGAGGCGATTCACCAAGGTGCTATGTCGCGACTTCGCCCTGTGGTAATGACAGCTCTCATGGCCGGACTTGGTTTAATGCCGGCAGCCCTTTCAAGCGGAATTGGTTCTGAGACTCAAAAACCTCTGGCAGTTGTTGTGATTAGCGGACTTATTTCTGCAACTCTACTTACGTTGTTGATTTTGCCCGCGATTTACAAACTGCTCAATCAACATCGCTTCAGACATTTGCATAAGCAACAGACCAGGCATTAATAGGTATTACTTGAATTTACTGGCGGAGAAATAGAAATTGATTTAGAAATCAGTTTCTATTTACTCGTCAATTCTCGATTTGCCGTTGTTGAAAACAGCAACTGCTTTACCTTTTATTTTTTTACCGAGCCAAGGCGAGTTCTTAGACTTAGAGAAATTACTTGTCGAATTAAATTCCCATTCACAGTAGGGATCGAACAAGGTGAGATTTGCTTTTTCGTCAATATCTATTTTGGGGATTTCCATTGAGAGCAGCTGACGTGGCGCTTCGGAAACTTTTAGAATCAGCTCCTCCAGTTTTATTTCTTCACTGAGCGAAGCCAATTGCGAAGCAAGTGTTTGCAAGTTGATCATTCCAAAATCGGCTTGATCAAATTCTAAGAACTTACTTTCGTCATCCACCGGCAGGTGACCGCTGCAAATTACATCGATGGTTCCATCTTCTAATCCTTTGAGTAAAGCATCGGCATCACTCTTTTCGCGAAGCGGAGGATTAGTCTTATAGTTGGTATCAAAATTATCTAATTCACTATCGAGTAACAGTGGTTGAAACCCTGTGATATCGCAACTGACATTAAGTCCTTTTTTCTTTGCGGTGCGAATGAGGTTCACGCTCTTGGCGGATGAAATTCGAGAGAAGTGCAAACGCCCACCGGCATACTCAAGCAATTTTAAGTTACGACTTACAGCAATCTCTTCTGCAATTCGTGGCATTCCTTTCAATCCGAGAGTTGCGCTTTGCGGCCCTTCATGCATCTGCCCAAACAAATCGAGCCAGATATCTTCAGGGTGATCGATCAATAGACCATTAAACTTCTGCAAGTATTGAAGTGACTTCAGAAAAATATCAGTATGCCATAGGGCTTTTAATCCATCTGTGAAAGCAACAGCTCCGGCCTCATGAAGATCGATCATGTCAGTGAGTTCTTCACCTTTGCAATTTTTCGTAACGGCAGCCAGCGTATGAATTTGAATCAATCGATTATCATTTGATTGAGTGATATAGCTGACTTCATTTTTTGTTTGTACCGTTGGGCTGGTATTTGGCAGGATAGCGACCTCTGTAAACCCACCAGCTGAAGCGGCTTTGATCAATGACAAAATATTTTCCCGATGCTCTAATCCCGGATCGCCCACAAATGTGCCGAGGTCAAACCAGCCTGCACTTAAGATCATCCCATCTGCGTCAATGGTTTTATCAGCTTGAAAATTTTTGTCGCCAATCTCGGTAATGCGTCCATTGACAATGAGCACATTTTTTTTCTTTAGATGAAAAGGAGAAAGGGTGTTAACAATGCGGGGGGATTGAAGCAGGATTCTCATTCAGGGCTGAAATTTCTCATTTATTTTCGATCATTTCAAAAATCTTATTAAAAGAACTTCTGCTAGTAGGAATAATAGCCCCAACATGATGGCGTATTTCCATAAGGGTTTGCCCAAATACTTTTCTTTTACTTCACTAATAAATGAGTCAGCGCTGGTTCCTTTGAAGACGGAGATAGCTGAATTATTTCCCAAAAGGCTCTTTGCTTCATCTGCATTCAATTGCTCTAATGAAGACTCATGTTTGTCGAGATTAAATGCCATGAGCCCAAGCGTGTCTTTTCGATTCATGGCATAGAAAAACCCGGAGGTTAACAAATGCTTAGGAAGATCGAGTTGCCAATGGCCGTTCATATTTCTTTGGGTGGGGATCAGCTCCTGATTCCCTACTAATTTAATGGGCTCTTCGCCAACAATGCTGTCCGCTGAAATAGCAATTGAACCGGTGGATGAGGAATAATACAATGGCTGCTCAGACTTTTTACCTGACGCTGCAATGCGATACATGACCGGAACAAACAAGGCATGATTAAAAAAATCAGTAAATTTTTTATCCAATGGAGAAGCAAGCAGAAATGTGTTTCCGAATTGTGAAAGGAAAGGTTGATTGTTTTTGAATTGAAGAATGGCGGAGCGATCCGTTCCCCAGCGAATCAGTTGGCTGGCTTGAGGCATAGCAATGGAGGTATTCTTCTCTTCAAATACATTGGCGAAAAATGGATTTCTAAAATCAGGTTTATTCAAATCACTTAGCTCGATCTCACCCACTTTTGTTAGCGGTGCAGAAATTAATTTTTGATATGAAATCAAATCGGGTTGGGTGCCGGGTATGATGAGCAGAGCGCCAAATTTTTCTTTGTATGAATTGATCGCCTCAGCAAGAGCTGCATCAAGCTTATCGATTCCATTAACCACCACCAGATCGGCAGTAGCCAATAAACTGTAATTGAGATTTGATGTGTTAAAACTTTTGAACGTAAAGAGATCCTTGTTTCCAAAAACCTTTTCGATATAGGACGCTGCTGCATTTTGTTTTATTTCTATTACACTCATTCGCGATGCGAAATTGAATGTAAAGAAAAACTCGTTATCGAAGCTGATCGGGAAATCGCTGAAGGTAATAGTGCCTTTGTTAAATCCTTTGCCGGAAGAAATATCGAAAGGAACCAAGGTGACGCTGTTGGGTTCTATGCTCGCGGAGGTTGCACCCGATTGAATTCCATTGATTGAAAGTTTCGTAACCAGGTTCTCTACTTTCTTTTTACTACTATTTCGCAACGCTACTTTCAATGTATTTTTCTCTCCGCCTATGGCGAAAGGATTGTCGAGATAGACGGAATCAACATATACATTGGCATGATCTTCCAACTTCAAAGGCACCAGGCTTACTTGCCAGGTGGAATCAATGGAGGCGGAGCTAAAAGTTGATTTCTGAAAATCAGAAAGCCAGAAGAGCGTAACCCTCTTCTCTTTTATCCTTCCAATTATTTCTGAAGCTGACCGGCTAATTGCAGACAAACGGATTTGCGAAAGTAAGTCTGAAACTTCTGCTTTAGTCTTATATGAACTTGAGAAGGATGCAAATTCATTTGTGATCAGTTGATAATGCGCTTCGGCAGGAAACAAATCGATAATTCCTTGCGCCATCCGAATAGCCTCATCCAGTGCGCGTGTTTTTTCGGCCACGGGTGTGGACATACTAAATGAGTTATCGAGATAAATAACAATGCTCTGCTGATCGGCTAATTGTTCTTTGGCAGGAAGGAAAGGTTGAGCAAAGGCAATCACCAGGAAAAATAAAAACAACAATCGCGATGCAAGCACCAGGTATTGCTTCAACCTTCTTTTTTGAGTGGTCTCTTCTTTTACCTGTTTTAAAAACTTGGTATTAGAAAAATAAATGCGTGTTGTCTTTCTGAAATTAAATAGGTGGACGATGATCGGAATAGCGAGTGCGAACAATGCCCAAAGAAAGGAAGAATAACCAAAGCTCATCGCGGTAAGTTACAACACACAATTTTATAATTGAATGGTATTCACGCCAATGGTATAAATATTTTTAAAGTAGTGGAGGCGTGCCTTATCTTGCGGGATGGTTGGCCTTGTTCTATTAGATCATGTACGATCAATCATCGTTCAAACAGAATTGTATTCAACGGTCTTAATAAAGGATTTAATGACCCGTCCCTTAGCTAAAATTTCTCCTGACGAAAGCTTGCACGATGTCCTTAAGAAATTTGATGAGGCGAATCAATGGAATTAGCCTGTGATTGAAGATGATAAATATGTTGGGTTCGTTTCTAAGGCACGTATCCTGTCGAAATACTGCGAAGAGTTAGTGAATAGGCTTTGATTAAAAACTTTCGGCAAACCCTAAATAGAAATATCCCGGATGCCCTGGATCTCCAAAGGCATAATCGAGGCGAAGATTTAGTTTCTCTCGCATATTGATATTCATGCGCATGCCTGTGCCATAAGAATAGTGTAGGCCATTTAGATTTACTTCATCTTGATTGTAGACTTTGCCGAGCCCGCCAAATACAACTACACCAATTCGTTTGTAAACAGGCATTCTGTACTCAGCTTGAAAAGCAGTTAAGTAATTGTCGCGATATCGTCCACGATAATAGCCACGCATCATACGAGGACCACCCAACTCAGCAAGCTCTTTGAATGGCGCATTGCCACTGACAAAATTTCCAAACAATTCAAAAGCAAGAACATGCCGCCTCGAAGGGTTCACATTAAAATATTTTCTAAAATCAACCAACATGCGATGATAGTTAACGGTACCGCCCAGTGATTGGGAGTAAGACGCGTAACGAAAATCCCAGTAAAACCCTTTGCTTGGATTCACCACATTGTCTCGCTTGTCCCAAGTGATTGCCGGACCGAGACCTACAGAGGATGATCCGTTATATCCTTCAGCTTTGGTGGAGTCGAGAACTCCATCGGTTCCACGTCTGATGTTATAATATTGGATAGCTCGAGTTTCCAGCCCCGCAAATAATTTTTGTTTTTTAGATACTCTGCGGCCAATCCGATTTTCCCATCCTAACACATCGTACCTGATTAGGTATTTGTCTTTATTACTCCTGCTAAAGGGAACGTCATTACCTTTTCCAAAATAAAAGTCGCGGAAACCAATGAGTTCTTCACCAAAGCCTTCAATCAAATATTTTTCTGCTTTTGTGAATATGGTATAGCGGGGAATGATGATGACTTGCTGCCGGCTGGTGTAAAGAAACAAAAGCTCGGCATTGGAAGTGCGAGTAGGTACATCAGGGTCCAGACTTTTCCAAAGCGTTATGCCAAGGCCACCTACGCCAACATGAGTTTCAGGCGTGTAAACTAAAATAGGCAGAATGATATTTCGAGTGTTCTTGGAAGTGTCGGACCACAAACGGAATTTTTTTTGTGCTTCTACAGATAAAGACAACGCTGCCAACAAGGAGAGGAGTATACTTCTTTTCAAATTCCGACAGCTTTCAAGCCGGCAAAATTATCTAAAGAAATTGGATTCTTTAAGCTAATGATTTTAAAAGATTTTGCTTACTGCACCAGTAACGCGCCATTGGTTATTTTGTAGGTATAGGATCAAAATTCCGCTAGTGATACTGCTGGGAATACTGACTTCAATCGTTCCCTCTTTTTGGGAGACCAGAGTGGCGAAATACCTAACTACATTGTGATGCGCTAGCTTCCTGCCAGAGTTTTCTCCCCGCGTGACCTCATTGCCTATGGTTTTTTCAACTAAGGCAATATTGATCGTCTCTTTGCCAGGGACCTTATCCAGAGCATAGGAAACTATAATTTTTCCTTCTGCTTGTTTCACTTCCTTGAGTGATATTTGGAAAGGCATTTTTTTCTGAAGAGCCTTAGTGATTTCGGTACTGCTTGTATTCTTATCTGAGCCAACAAATTCATGTTCACCATTTACAATCATTTGAGGCGTGTAGATGTTTTCTGAATTCATTCGCTGAGCATATTTTCTTTGACGCTCGGTAAACTCCGCCTTACTATAGGGATCCTTCCAACCGATATGGTTCCAGTAATCAACATGAAAAGAAAGGCCGATGACTTGCTGTCCGTTGGACTCGGCCTTCTCAATAATTTCAGCTAAGTTTTTATCCGCAGCAGGGCAACTAGAGCAGCCTTGAGATGTAAACAACTCAACGACCACGGGATTTTGTGCCAGAGAAATATCCGCTACACTAAACAGGAATAATGTTAACAGCATCTTCATACAACAAAATTGCACACTTTGACTACAATTTATTGTCTCAAAGACGACTTTAGTATTTTTCTGATTTTCCTCTGCCCAAAGAAGCTTTCCTCTTACTTCTCGACTTGGTCCGCCTCCAGGTATTTATGCAGTGAAGTGTTAATAATATAATTCCAACCTTCTGAAAAATTCTTCTTTGCAAAATCAGGATTGCTCATCGGGAAAGATTCTAATCCCTCGTGAATGAGTTTTAGTTTAGTCTGCTTACCCTGACTAAACAGCTCGATGGTTACAAAAGAGGCCCCTTCATACCCACCATAACACCAACTGTATTTTAATTTTTTGTTTGGAATAACCTCAGTGATCTTGCATAAATGAAGATAAACCCGATCATCATTCCCTCCTTTAAACTGAAACTCAAATCCAACCTCGGGTTTGAAATCAGCGAGCTTAAAAAACCAATGCTTCATTTCCTCATTCTGAGTAATAGCCTGCCAAACTTTTTCAATAGGAGCGTTGAAGATTCGTTCAACGATCAATGCTTCAGTTGCTGTTGTATTCATAAAATGTTGGTGTTAAATTTTAGCGTAGTGCATGCAAACGACTCCAGAATTCATCGCTTTGCTAGTTATAAGTTTCAACTTGGTGGATGGTGGATTCTTAAATAAGGGAATACCATGGCCGATCAAAATCGGGTTTACGAAAAGCCAAAATTCATCAATCAGGTTTTCGGCCATCAGTGAGTGCGCGGCACCGGGACTTCCAAAAATGATGATCTCACTTCCAATGGCATTCTTCAACTGATTAATTTCTTTGGCAAGATTACTATTAATGATTTTTGTGTTTTTCAAAGTCGTTCCATTCATCGACTTCGATAAAACGACTTTCTGTACTTTACTGTACCAGGCCGAATGTTCGATATCGTGCCGGGTGGCATTGGGCTGGTCAGCAGCTGTAGGCCAATAGGCCTCCATCATTTCATAGGTGACACGCCCGTATAAAGCAAGATCAGAATCATTGGTGCGATTACCGGCATAGTCAAAAAGTTCTTCGTCTACATGAATCCAATCCATTTCCCCTTTAGTGCCGGCCACAAAACCATCCAGTGATGTGTGCATGAATAAGACTAATTTTCTCATGGCTGTTTTATTTAAAGTGACATTGTTTTCAAATATTCTTCTAGGCGATTCATGGTTTGTTTGTTGCCTTCAATGGCTCCATACTTTTCTACAACCAGGTCGCGTGCGTCTTTGGTTTGGAAGACCATGCGCATGGTGATCTCTGTTTTCTTTGGCTCGATTGCCACGAAATTTACGGTGACCTTGAATTGCCCAGGGTCATTTGGATTGTCTGACCCGTGATCGAACTTTAGCAATTCTGGTTTTACCACTTCAGTGAAAACAATTTTGTTGGGATAGTCTGTGCCGTCAGGACCATGCATGATGAAGTCCCACACACCTCCCACTTTCACTTCCATTTTGTGAATAGTGTTGGTAAATCCGGTTGGCCCCCACCATTGGGCAACGTGTTTTTGTTCAGTCCATGCAGACCAGACTAAATTTCGGGGAGCATTGAACACGCGGGTAATCAATATCTCGCGGTCTGCGGTTTCACTTTTTCTTTCCATGTTTCTTCGATTTTAGTTGAGGCTTGTTTTTCTGCTTTGCCTGTAATTGATTCAGGTAACTGTCGAGGGCATCTAGTTTCTTATTCCAAAATTGACGATACTGTTCTATCCATTCTGATACTTCGCTTAATTTTTGAAGTTGCACTTCGCAATGACGTACGCGACCTTGTTGCGTGATCACAATCAAACCACATTCAGTTAAAATCTTAATGTGTTTGGAAATCGCAGGTCGGCTCACATCAAAGTTTTCAGCTACTGCATTTAAGTGCAGTTTTTTCTGCGCCAGCATGTTGATGATTTCCCTACGCGTAGGGTCAGCTATGGCCTGAAATACGTCTCTTCTCATTTTATTATTAATAAGTAACCGTTCGGTTACAAATATATAATGAAACCTTTCGGTTACGCAAGTGTTTATCGATTTTATTTAAAAGGGATTGGTTGCCCCAGGGTAAGACAACTCTAGCCGCTGAATGATCAGGCGTAAGACTTTACTTGAAAGGAACTCAGGAAGTGGCTACTTTCTTTGCGCTGCTACTAAAGTGTTCGATAATTTTTGGGAGACAGATTTTCAACCACACCGTATATTTCTCGGGCGAGCGGGTTAGGTCTTTTTCGAGCGATGGCAAATCGATGTATTTCCACTGACTTACTTCAGTTGAGTTGGGATTGGGTTGATCATCGCTGGTTCCGTAATAGACATGATCAAATTCATGCTCGGTCAGTCCATTGCTGAATTCGGATTTATAGATAAAGCTGAAAATGAATTTTGTTTCACATGTCAAGCCCATTTCTTCTTCCAAACGTCTGGCCACCGCATCTTTTAATTCTTCGCCAAACCTTGGATGACTGCAGACCGTGTTGGTCCACAATCCGCCTGAATGGTATTTTTCATCAGCTCGTTGTTGCAGGAGGAGTTCGCCCTTTGAATTGAAAATGAATACGGAGAATGCACGATGAAGGAGCCCAAGCTGATGTACCTGATCTTTTTCCAGCTTACCCCAAGGCTTGTCATGATCGTCAACAAGAATCAAAAACTCTTTCATTCGCGATATCTCTTTTTTCGAAAGGTATTAAAACTTACCGAAACAATTCTCAGGCCATTACGGAAACCATTTTTAAGGCGACTTCCCCCAATTTTTGATCACCGAGGATAGTGACTTTATCCCGTACGTTTTCTGGTCGCAAGCTTTTAGAAAACAATTTCCATGACGTATCCGGATCAATGATGATTTCGGAAGTAGGGGGAATGGAGATGTCCTTATCAAGTTTCCATTTCGAATTTTCTCTGACTAAGAACCAAGAGCCGCCAATTTCACTTGAGACAGTTAACTTAATTACCATTTCGTTCTCTGCATTTACATCGCGATAGGTGTATGGCAATGCGAGCATGAAGACATCAATGAATGGATAAAAGAATTCTTTCGTAAGTATGCCGGGTTTGTTAACCGCGTCTCTGATTTGTTGTTGATGCAGCCACTTCTCGGTGTATTCGCGCGCAATGTGCATCCAGTTCTTGCTTTCACTTTCTCCCGCCCAGTTCACCGCGAAACCGGATTTGCCAAATGGGTCCAGCGATTTGTAATAGTCATAATATAGTGGCCCTGTGATTTCATGAAGAAGTATTAGCATGGTTGGACTTACTCGTTTCATAGCCTTCACCCAATCTGCATTGAGATTGTTCAGGTAATCAACCAGGTCTTGATAAGAATTGATGTTGGCTTGCTCTCCATGATAATTATCGCGAAGCATAGAAAGAGGCCTGATGTTTCCGTCCAGAAGATGAGCGGCAACATCTTTTACTTTCCAAAGTTTGGCGATGGTTTGAGCTTGCCATTCTTCAGGTGAGAGTGATTTCAATAATTCAATGAGTTTCCTGTCGAGCAAAGGAAACAATGGCATTACCTCAATCGGTACCGTCTTGTTTGTTTGCAAATCCATTAGGCTTTTTTCGACAATGCAAGGATATCGGTCACTTCAAGGATTTGTTTCTCATATCCTTTGGTAGCCGCATTGATCATGGCAGCACCCACTTCTTCAAGTTTACAGACGGATTTTGGTGAAATCAATCGGATGACGGGAATTAACCAGCCTAAGTATTTGTAAAAGCTAAGCGTGTTTTTCATTCCTTCCATTGGGATCATTATCCCGGGCCTGAAATTATATGCTTGTTTGAAAATTCGCGTCAACTCATTTTCAGTTTTGCCCTTAACTCGTGCCCACATGATTCCACCTTTCTCAGTACCGTCTGTGCTTTTTCCAGAGATGTAACAAAAGGTCATGTCTGAATTTAGCTTGGCAAGTGTTCTTGCAAAGCTGGTAGTAAGTGTGTAGGTTAACTTAGAATACTCTTCTTCATTCATTCCCACCGATGACACCCCGAGGCAAAAGAAACACGCATCGTAATTGGCGAGTTGTGATTCAATGGCAGAAAGATCAAAAAAATCCGAATGGATGATTTCTTTGAGTTTGGGATGAGTGACTCCACTTGTTTTTCGATTGATGATCAATACTTGTTCAACCTCAGAGTGATTGAGGCAGACATGCAATACGCCTTCGCCCACCATACCAGTGGCACCGGTGATAATAGCTCGGATCTTCTTTGCTGGATTCATAATACTTAAGACGATAACAAGACTAAACTATTTTTTCAATTTGCCATTGACTACTTTTTTCTTGGTTGCTTTCTTCTTTGCCACACTCTTCTTCGTGCGCTTAACAGCTGAAATCGATTTTGTAATAGTTAAGCCTTCTTTGATTTGTTTTGGGTCTTTCACTTTGCCAAGGGAATTGGAATGGGCTTCGGCTACTAGTTTCTTGATGTATGCTTTTGGAAATTCCTTTTTGCTCTTCACTAAAATATAGCGGTACTGATTTCCTTCACCTATCAATAGTTTTTGAGGATCAGACAATTCGCTTCCCCAATAAAACCCGAAGTGAATGTTTTTGCTTGTTCTTCCCACAGCAATGGAACAGAACGTATGACCCACTTTATCTGTTGGCGACCACCCAAAGGCAAGCGCATTGTAATTATCGTAGATCAGCTCGTTGGCTTTCGGATATAAATCCCATACAAACTCTCGGAGCCACAAAACAATTTCCGTCTCATCAGGAAATGGCTTCAGAAATTTTAACAGGTCTTTAGTTTGGTCTTTGCTCATGGGTCTTCAGATATCCTGTAGGTATTACTTCTTCCTCAAGAATCTTAAGTTTTGCTTTTAGGTCCAGACATTGAGTTCTCAGTTCTTCGCTGGTAAATCGATTCTCCGAATCAATAGCTTCAATTTCGATAAATTCTTCATCGTTTGGAAGCTTGTCGAGGTGAATCTTGATATTATCCAATTGAATGATCTTCCTTTCCTTTTTCGTAGTGCCAATACTCTTATGATTCTGGAGAAGATCATCGATCATCTCTTTGGTAGGATTGAGATCGTATCGGTAGACAAGGGTTCGCTCTAAGCCAAAGTCATCGAACCGCTCATAATGTGTGATAAGGTTTTCGATGGTGCCCTCTCGCCATTTTAATTTTCCTTTGGTTGTTTCGAAGTAATGATCGGTTTGGAAATCTGTTCCAATGAACTGGGCATTCATTGACCGAAGAAGTTTCTCTTTCTCGATAGCGAGTTTCAACTTCGCTTTAATCGTAAAGTCTTTATATGGAAGCGATTTTTGATTTTCACTCATGACCTGACGACTTTATTCCTTTCTAAAATTCAACTGTACAATCAAAATGGTAAAGAAGAGTGTGAACAAGGGAGGAATAACAGATGCACTTCCATGGTAAAGCCCGTTTCCAAAAACTGAATCAGAGACTCTGAAGTCAAAATAGGTATAAATACAATACAGCACAGAGAGTATTCGCGTAAGCCAAGTCTGTAAAGACAAGTCAGTAGCAAAGCGCCCCACAATTAATAGTACGCATCCGTTGACGAACTGATGATAGAAGACATAAAGCATGGCATCGTAATAATGCGGGGAGTGTAAGACTACATCTGGTACGCCAAACTGTGACATGGCTGGTACTATTCCTTGTATAAACATGAGGCTTGAAAGGACAATCTGTAAGATGCCGATCGTCATAAATGCAGTTTTGAATCCGAAATACTTTGAGTTCATCAGTTTTGAATTTGGAGTTCTAAAATAGACCAAAAATCCTTCCATACGCTAAGATTTATCAATATTTCGACAGCTGCAAGCTCTATTAGTATTCGTCCACAAACGTTTACAAACGCTTATAATCGTAAGTAACCGATTAAAATACGGATCGGCTGTTTCGCTCCCCACACCTTTGCATCGTCAATCACAAACAACGGTTGGCGAAAAATGAAAATCAATTACTAACAATTAAATTTTACTACTATGAAAACTCTAAGAAACAGCGTGCAATTGATCGGTCGTTTAGGCAAAGACCCTGAAGTGAAAACTTTTGGCGACAAAATGAGGGCGGCTTTCTCCATCGCAACCAGCGACACGTACAAAAACTCCAAAGGTGAAAAAGTGGAAGACACGCAATGGCACAACTTGGTGGTTTGGGGTAAGCTTGCTGACGCTGCGGGCAAATATTTAAAGAAGGGAAGCGAGGTGGCAATAGAAGGTAAACTCGTGCACCGCGCTTATGAAACCGACAAAGGAGAGAAGCGCTACTTCACCGAGATCAATGTAAACGACTTCGTGATGTTGGGAGCGAAGAGCTAAGAGTTGCGAGCTTTGAGCTGCGAGCCTTAAGGAATTACTGGGCTCGCAGCTCGAAACTCTGAGCTCGCGGCTAATTATTTAGGAAGGAGTCCATCTTCTCATTAAACCAAGCAGGGTCATCGTAGAAGATAAAGTGCCTTGCTGAATCCGTCACTTCTAAAGAACTATTTTTAACGTTGGCCAGCTGGCTTTGGAAAGCTTTGGTTACGCTCTCGTGAGTGACACCATATTGTTTATACGCAATCCATGCACCCATCAGCAACACAGGGCAATCGATGGTGCCAACTATTTTGCGCAAATCAGTAGTATACATTTCATACATCACCTCAGCTTGCGTATTTGAATCAGCGTTGGATGCAATCTTAGCAACTTTGGTGATGCGGTCAGCACTGCTAATTAAGGACGGCAAATACTGTAATTGGCCTTGCTCAATTTGAGCTGGGGTTAGGTTTTCCATTCTTGATTTCATCGAAGTGGCCATAGGCTTGGCTGTTTCAGGAGTGGAGCCCGGCATGATTAAGTCCGGCATGAATGGCACACCATCTACTGCAATTACTTTTTCAAATACTCCTGTGCCACTGGCAGCAGCCCAAAACGAAATGAAACCGCCCATGCTGTGGCCGACCAAAATGGGTTTCTTCAATTTTCGTGCATAAGCCACCACATCGTCTTTTACATTTTCCAAAAAGCGATCGCTCAATTTTGGGGCATTGCCCCCAAAACCGGCAAGCGTAAGCACATGACACTCATAAGTTTTCTGATAACGCTCTATCGTTTCTTTCCACACTTCACCTGAACAATATAGTCCGTGAATAAAAATGATTGGTTTGCCGCTGCCTTTCACATCAACGGTGAACATTTGTTGTGCGCTCAACCGGCCAAGTGCCAGAACAAAGACAAGGAGGAATAATATTTTTGTTTTCATTGGTTTTTGATTTCCGTCATCAACGGAGCAAGGTGAGACAAGACTCATATTTTTTGACCAACTGCACCACAATCCTGACCAACTGCAGAAGTGAACCAGAATTAACTTCTTCTGGACCAACAGCCGAATCCATATTGAGTAATCATTCACAATTCATCAATAAATTAGAGCAGTTGGTCAATCCATCAGAATTTGATGGTGCCTTCTCCGTAATTTCGCGACCATGAATTCTGATCTTCAAAAGCTATACAAATACAAAGTGCACCACGTTATTGGGTGGGTGTGCTACTTCGCTTTCTATATGACGATGTATAAGAGTTACAATAGAAGCATGCTGCAGTTGTTTCTAACCACAGCGGTCTATTTTCTGTTTCATGCTTCTTCTTTTTATACGATCGGGTACTTCCTCATTCCAAAGTACTTCTACACCAAAAAGTACCGGCAGTTTTTTACGCTCACTTTCATTGTAGTACTGGTGGAATCCATTGGGCTATCTTTTTTCATGTACTATTCATACATGTACCAGATAAAGATGTTTTCGGAAAATTTGTTCCTTGTTTTCATGTCCGCTGCTTTATCAATTCTCTTCATTGCAGGAATTTTGTGCGCCATGAAATTGATTGTCGATAAAATCAGGGCAGACCGATCGGCTGAGAAAATAGAAAAGCAACGTGTAGAGTCAGAGTTGCAGTACTTGAGAGCGCAAGTAAACCCTCACTTCTTATTCAATGCCATCAACAGTATTTATTTTCTGATCAAGAAAGATCCGGATCAGGCCGCAAATACGCTTATTCGCTTGTCTGACTTGCTGCGCTTTCAATTGTATGATTGCACCGTTGATAAAATCAACATTGAAAAGGAAGTAGAATACCTCCGCAATTTTGTGACGCTTGAGCAAATCAGAAAAGGAGACAAGACCAAAGTTGAGTTCGTGACCTCTGATGATTTGCAGGGATTTGAAGTAGCCCCGTTTATGCTCATTCCATTTTTAGAAAATACTTTTAAATACGTCTCTAATTATTCCGGCATGGAAAACAAGATCATTGTGAAGCTCTGGCGTGAAGACAATAATTTCAACGCGCATTTTTTCAACACTACCGACAATCTCGTGCGGACCTCACCGGGCGGCATTGGACATAAAAATGTGAAACGCAGACTAGAGCTAATCTATCCGGACAAGCACAAATTAAATATAGTGGAGCGACCCGGTTCCTATAAAGTCATGCTAACGCTGGACGTGGCATGAGTATCCAGATCAAAACAATCGTTGTGGAAGATGAGCCACTTGCTCGTGAGGGCCTGCTCTCCTATTTGACTCAAATTGATTTTATTCAGGTGAAGGGAGTTTGTGAAGATGCCCTTCAGGCCAACCAGCTTCTTGTTTCTGAGCAAATTGATTTGATGTTTCTCGATATTCAGATGCCGCGCCTGACAGGAATTGAATTTTTGAAATCACTAAAACAACCGCCCATGGTTGTGATGACCACTGCTTATCCAAATTTCGCGCTGCAAGGTTACGAATTGGATGTGATGGACTATCTAATTAAACCTTTTCCATTTGAACGATTACTTAAATCTGTAAACAAGGTGCGTGATTTTTATTTGCTTAAGAATAGGCCAGCTCCTCAAACTTCGGAGTTTTTCTTTGTGAAGTGCGATCATCGCTACGAAAAGATTATGTATCGCGATGTAATTTATGTAGAGGGTATGGAGAATTACGTTGTCATTCACACACCAGCGCAAAAGTTTGTAACGCTAATGCGCATGAAAGCGATAGAAGAACTATTGCCTGCCTCTAATTTTATTCGTACTCATAAATCTTTTATTGTAGCAATCAATGCAATCTCTTCTATTGATGGAAGTGACTTGATTGTTGGCGGAAAGCATTTGCCAATAAGCCGCGAAAAGAAGTCAGAGATTTTAGAGTTGCTACTAAGGAAAAGAAAGGTTGATAACAGAAATTGAAATCAACCATTCGTGATTTGCAGTTGTTAGTTCTTAAGCTGGTTCTCTCGCTTTTTCTTCTTGATGTCTTTGATAAACTTCACCCAGTTGAGCGGGTTCAGGAAAGGATTATAAATCGGGTGGAACTTATTATCAGCCGATGTCGAGAATTGTTCGATGTAGTAGCGATAGTTAGCATTACCATCCATTGGTGTAGTGCGTACCATGAGTGCGAGAAGTTCAGCATTCATGTTTTTTGGATCGATACCAGTATTGTCCAGCGGTACGTTGAGGGCGAGAACCGCGTCTTTGAAAATCTCTTCTGTAGGCATGTATACAATGGCCGGAGGAAGAATAGTAATATCTTCTCTTAACTCAATCAATAATGTAGTGAACTCCTTAGCATCTCGAGGAACGATATAGCTTTGACGCTGAAAACCTACGCAGCTAATCACCACCGAATCTCCAACAAGTAATGGCATAGAAAAGAAACCATTATTCAGGGAAGTTGTTCCCCGGCCGGCTTTAGGCACATACACATTCACACCTGGAACAAAATTTCCGGTAGTATCAGTCACAATACCTGAGAGCTGTATTACGCGTCTTGTTTGCGCAAATGTTTTTTGTGAAGTGCTTAGTGCAACACCAATCAGCAAAAGGACTAGAAAAGGGTAAATCTTTCTCACATTCATTATTTGTAACCGACAAAGGTAAGGATTCAGACGAAACCAGCCTACGCCATAATTGGTGAATTTGGTTTAGGATGGCTTTACGGCCGGAAAAGTTTAATTCTGCTTTTTTTCGCCCCATTGAAGTTTTTGTAATTTTCCATTTCATATGTTAATAATTGCTTAGAAATGGTCATAAGTTATAGCCATGCTTATTATCATGCTTCAGGTGAACAAAATACAAAGGCCATTTCATGCGATTAAAACATTTCAACATAGACCCCGGAGCCCAGATTTTTTTGGCTTGCAGCGATACCTCTCGTTTACGGATTTTACATCTGATTATGACCAATGGCGAAATGTGCATCACTGATTTGGAGCAGATATTGGAATTTACGCAGACAAAAACCTCGCGGCATTTGATTTATTTGAAGAATTCAGGAATTCTGACTTCGCGCAAATTCAACCAATGGATGTTTTATCAAATCAAAGATGAAGTATTGGATATCATTCAACAGATTATGCAGTTTCTCAGACGCGATCCTTTGCTGCAAAAGGATCAACAGATTTTTCAAACCATGTATACCAATCGAGAGCTCACATTGAACCGATTAAAAATAAAACCGTTGGGGCATGTCTGATATGATGAAATCTAATGTCTTAAATCTTACCTCTAAAGTCTAAAATGAAATATAAGTGCATCCTCTTTGATCTTGATCACACGCTTTGGGATTACGAAACGAATTCGCGCGAAGCGCTGTCGGAATTGTACATCGATTTTGAATTGGATAAGAAGGGAGTTGAAGAAGGAAAGTTTTTGAGCACTTTTTATGTCATCAACAACGAACTGTGGGATCTGTACGATCGCGGACTACTTCACAGAGATGTAATTCGCAATGAGCGGTTTCATAAAATTCTTGTGACGCTGGGTGTCAATGACTACGAGATGTCACTTGCTCTTTCACATGATTACATTGAGGTATCGCCTAAAAAGAAAAACCTGATTGAAGGTTGTAAGGAAACACTTGATTACTTACATCCAAAATACCCAATGGTGATTGTGACCAATGGTTTTGATGAAATTCAATCAACCAAGCTTTCGTCCTCAGGCATCGATCATTATTTCAAAAGCATCATCACCTCCGCACGTGCAGGACATAAAAAACCGGCCAAAGAAATTTTCGATTTCGCGTTAAGCGAAACCAATGTTTCTCCCCACGAAGCAATTATGATAGGAGATAATCTGCTTACCGACATTGCCGGAGCAGTCAATGCCAAAATTGACACCGTGTTTTTCAATCCCAACAAAATTCAGCATCAAACTGACGTGAGTTATGAAATCGAAACTTTAACCGAATTGATGAACTTTCTCTGATTGGTATTTTGTTACCTTTGGCAGCTCATTTTAAAATCATTCAATCTTAAAATTTTGAATCTATATGTCAACCGGATTTTTCAAAGTTCCCACACCAAAAAATGAAACTGTACTTTCTTACGCTCCTGGCACAAAAGAAAGAGCAGCATTAAAGAAAGCATTGGAAGAAGCACGCTCGAAAGAGCTCGACATCCCCATGTACATTGGTGCGGAAGAAGTGAGAACCGGCAATAAAAAGAGATTGGCTCCTCCGCACGATCATAAGCATACACTTGGTCATTTTCATCAAGGCGATAAGAGCCATATAGAGCAAGCGATCAACGCGGCCATGGCGGCAAAAGAACTTTGGGCAAATTTAAGTTGGGAAAACCGCGCCAGTATTTTCTTGAAAGCGGCTGAGTTGATGGCAGGACCTTACCGCTACAAAATCAATGCGGCTACTATGCTCGGTCAATCGAAGAACGCCTACCAGGCAGAGATTGATTCAGCTTGCGAGCTCATCGACTTTTTGCGATTCAACGTTGCATTCATGAGCGAGATTTATAACGATCAACCCATTTCATCTCCTGGAATTTGGAACAGAATAGAATACCGTCCGCTCGAAGGATTCACGTTTGCACTTACCCCATTCAACTTTACAGCTATTGCAGGAAATCTTCCTACAAGCATGGCTATGATGGGCAACACTGTTGTTTGGAAGCCAAGCAACACACAGATCTACGCAGCTAACGTGATCATGCAGATATTGAAAGAGGCTGGCTTGCCTGATGGTGTGATCAATTTGGTTTATGTAAGTGGCCCCGATGCCGCTGATGTGATTTTTAGCCACAAGGATTTTGGCGGCATTCAATTCACCGGAAGCACAGGTGTATTCAATGGCATGTGGAAAACCATTGGCGAGAACATCAGCAAATACAAATCATACCCACGTATTGTTGGAGAAACCGGTGGAAAGGATTTTGTGATTGCGCACAAGAGTGCCGATGCAAAAGAAATTTCTACAGCCTTGGTGCGCGGTGCATTTGAATACCAAGGACAGAAATGTTCAGCTGCTTCGCGAGCGTATGTTCCTTCAAACCTTTGGGATGAGGTGAAGAAAAACATGATTGCCGATTTGAAAAGCATGACTGTAGGACCGGTTGAAGATTTTGGAAACTTTGTGAATGCGGTGATCGATGAAAAGGCGTTTGACTCCATCACCGGCTACATTGAGAAAGCGAGACAAAACCCAATGAACGAAATCATTGCTGGCGGCAAGTATGATAAATCGAAAGGTTATTTCATTGAACCAACAGTGATCGCCACAAAAGATGCTTCGTCACTCACGATGTGCGAAGAAATCTTTGGCCCGGTATTAACTATTTATGTTTACCATGCCGAAAACTTTGAGCAAACCTTAGAGCTCGTTGATCAGACTTCACCCTATGCGCTTACCGGATCCATACTCGCACGCGATCGTTATGCAGTAGAACTTGCTACTAAAAAACTTGCCAATAGTGCTGGCAATTTCTATATCAATGATAAACCTACGGGTGCAGTTGTTGGTCAGCAGCCCTTTGGTGGAGCGAGAGGCTCAGGTACCAATGATAAAGCCGGTGCAAAAGTAAATTTGCTTCGCTGGGTTTCTCTTCGCACTATAAAGGAGACATTTGTTACGCCAACGGATTACCGCTATCCATTTCTGGATAAAGAATAAATAAATTTAGTATGGGCTGACCTTCTATTTGATTAAATTGTCAGTACTATAAATATTAAATTTTGCGTTCTGGTATTTTATTTTTTCTACTTGCTCTGTTATTGAGTTGTCAGGTTGGTGCACAATCACCTTATATTGATAGCCTCCGTAATGCCCTGGAAAGGAGTACAGGCAAGCAGCGAGTCGATGCACTTAATGCCTACGGATATGTTTTGCTTTCCTATGATTATCATAAGGCGCAAAATCTTATACAAGAGGCCCAAAAGCTGAGTACTCAACTTGGATATAAAAAGGGAATTGCTGAATCCTTATTGAATGAAGGAATCATTGATTTAAGTATTGGTAAGGATACCATCGCACTCAATAATTTCAGAAAAGGAATAAAGGTATTATCGGGCGAGTCAGCGCCCCACTTGAAGGGCCGTATTTTATCTAACATTGGTCAAGCTTATCGCTTGGTAAATCAGCTGGACTCAGCTTCCATCTATTATCAAAGATCATATCAATTTTTAAAGGATAGCTTAAACCCTCTTTACTTATCTTATTTATATCTCACGCTGTCTGACATGTATCAGCAGCAGAACAACCAGGAGCTTGAGTTACGTTACCTTTTAAAAAGCTGGGAAATCAGGAAAAGGTTGCCCATCAAATATCCATTAGTTTGGGTAGCCTCCGGTTTATCCAATTTTTTTGTGGCCAGAGGTGAGTATGACAAAGCGATGGCTTATCTCAACGAAGCAAAAGCTGCACTTAAAAACGATACCATCGACAACGAGGGTATTTGTAATATTTATAAAAATCAGGGGATAATAGAGGCCAACAAGGGAAATCATCTACGTGCACTGGATTTGTTTGCGAAGGCCAAAAAGTTTTATGAACGTAATCCTTTTCCATGGGATTTGGCCAATTTGCTTACGGAAGTCGGATATGTTCAGTCAGATCTATCCAATTATGAAACAAGTTTGAAATACTATTTTCAAGCAATCCGACTGGCTGAAAATAATCACTACGAAAGTATACAAGCACTTCTCTATTTCAGAATAGCCTGGGTTTACTATTCCATGAACCAAAATTTACTGGCCGAAGAATATTGCAACAAGACACTTCAGATTGCTTCTCCGCATCATTACCAATTTGAGGAAGCTTCCGCGCTTAATTTACTTGGCTTGTTGGCCATGAGAAACAATCGAGATGAAAAAGCACTTCAATATTTTAATAACTCGCTCAACCTGCGCAAAAAAAATAACAATCCAATCCGGATCTCCAGTACCCTTTTAAATATTGGACTGCTCTATGAAAAGTTGCGCGATTATAAACGAGCAGAGACCTACCAGCTCCAGAGTTTAGCGATGGAAGAGAAGGCAAATCATTTGTATGGTATTTGCAATTCTCATCTTAGTCTTGGCATACTCTATCTTCACATGAAAGAATATACGAAGGCAGAGCGTCACCTCAGTACAGCCGAAGACCTTGCCGTGAAGACAGGATTACGAGAAGTATTGGCCGAAATTTATAAGAACAAACGTGACCTTTGGTTGGCTCAATCAGACTATCGCCATTCCCTCCTTTATTCCATGCGATACGAGGAAATTAAAGATTCTTTGCTCAACAGAAATATGAGTAATAGAATTTTAACACTTCGACATGATTTTGAATTAGATCAGAAGGAAAGTGAAATTAAAATTCTTAATCAGCAGCGTGCTTTGCAACAAAGCACGCTGGATCTGCAAAAGTCTGAAATCACAAGGCAGCGCACAATCATCATTGTAGGGGTCATCGTCTCACTGGCGGTAGGAGCTTTTGCGATAATTGTTTTTTGGTATTACAGGAAAGTTAAACAGTTGAATAGTGAGATTTCAGAACGGAGCGAAGAGATTGCCATTCAGGCTGACGAGTTGAGAAAGGCGAATGAAGGACTGGGGAATTTGAATCGCGAAATTTCGGAGCAGAAAGAAGAAATTCAAGCTCAGGCCGAAGAGCTTACCGAAAGCAATCAAACGATTGCCCGCATCAACGAAGGTTTGGAGGATAAAATAAAGCTTCGTACTTCTGAACTGAAAGAAGCCTACCATGAGCTGGATACTTTTTTGTATCGATCATCGCACGATTTCAGAAGACCTCTTACTACGTTTATGGGTTTAGCAGAAGTGGCAAAAGTCTCTGTTAAAGAGTCGGCAGCCCTTGAACTGTTTGAAAAGGTTAAAGAGACTGCCAATAATCTGGATAAGATGCTGGGCAAATTGCAGTCGGTTAATTTAATCTCAACAGCAGGATTAATGCAGTCCGAAATCGATTTCAAATCTCTTTTTGAATCAGAGCAGCATTTATTTCAGCATGAATTTTTAAGAAAGAAAATTATTGTGACCACTGAAGTGAAAATAGCTAAACCAATTTTGTCTTATCCCATCTTGCTGAAAGTGGTGATTCAAAATTTAATTGAGAATGCCATTGCTTTCTGTGGCGAGGAAAAACCGATGATACACCTTTCAGCTACGAGTGCAGATGGAGAAGTACTCCTTCAAGTAAGTGATAATGGTCAAGGGATTGATGCTGCCTATTTACCGCGCGTCTTTGAAATGTATTTTCGAGCGAATGAAAGAAGTATTGGGAATGGACTCGGTCTTTATATTGTAAGGAAAATGGTAGATAAACTATGTGGCCGGGTTGAAATCCAAAGCGAGATTGGCAAAGGCACCGATGTAAAAATCTTTTTGCCATTATTTACAAACGCTTGAAAGAAAAAGAGGCTGCCTCAAGTGGACAGCCTCTTTGCTAATTATACCGTGGTTTCGCCATACCAATTCACCCTTCGGGCAAAGTACATCAGTGCTCCTACAATCAGGAACAGGCCAATGCTTCCCAGCAGCAGAGAGAAGTCTTGCTGCAAAACGATGATGAAAATGAACGAATAGAAAATCAACAATAAACTGGTGAAGAGTGCAACCAATACCTTGTCTTTAAGAAATGAAAAAGAGTAGAAGCAAATTAAGGTGACGGTGGCAAGGGATGAGATTACGTACGCCATGTTGTAGCCAACCTGCTCAGAGAAGCTCAAAAGTAAAGTGTAATAAATGATGAGCGCAGCTGCGATAAGAATGTATTGAAATGGATGGATTCGAATTTTCTTGGTGATCTCTACCAAGAATAGCGCAACAAAAGTAAGAATGATGACCAGGTGGCCATATTTAGAAGTGCGAATGCTCTTTTGATATTGATCTACCGGAATTACAAGCTTCACTCCGAATTCAGATCCACTTAAACGCATATCAGATTCCGTCCAGGCTTGTGCAAATGGCCTATTGTAATGGAGGATATTCCATCTTGCAGAAAAATTTTTGTTAGAAATCTCTCTCTTCTCCGGCAGGAACTCTCCATCAAAACTTGGTGAATCCCATGCGCCTGAGAGTTGAACAGTTGTTGTCTTGCCTGTTGGATTGAAAAATAACCTAGTGCTTCCTTTCAGATTTATTTTTATGGCTGTGTTTCCCTTGAAATCATTTTCAGTTTGCCAACCCAGTTTAGCAATGATTCCATTGCTCGAGAAATCAGAGGGTGCATCTGCAGGTATGTCGATGCCATTAGGATACGAGGCGTTAATGCCTTTCAGAAATTTGCGAACGGAAATACCGAGAGTACTTGACGGCTCGGATGTTTTTGCCATTCCTCCAACACTGAATTGCGGATTCTCACTGATGCCTCGTAAGTCGGTGATGGAGAAAATCATATAAGCATCTTTCCATAACACCATTTCATTGGCAATCTTGAACGCTTGAAAATCTGGTTTGCTAAAATCTGCTTTGATGTTAAGGGCAGACTCGTAAACGGCTGCGTCAAAAATTCCTCGATGAAGTACGGTTGGACTTATTGCTCCATTAATGTCGAGGGTTTCAGGAAGTAAGAAGTACTTTTCGATGTACTCTTGAATTTCAACCCCCTCTTTTCCATGGTCAATTTTTCTTATGACTTTGTAAGGAATGACCAGGATCGGCCCCGATACCGTTTGGTTGCCCGACCACTTCGCTGAGACTTCCTGCATTACGCTTTCCGCCCGCGATTGCCGCTCCCCAATTAAATCCTGAATCCACGAAGAAGGGATAAGTAGAATGAGAACTAAAAACCCAATAGACATGAGTTTGACAGTGATGGAGTCCTGGACCCATCGGTTGAATCTTTCGAAAAGATTGAGTTGGTTTTCTGTTGTTTCCATAAATTTATTATTTAAAAGTACTTTGTATTTAAAAGTAAAAAGGCAAAAAAATTATTTCTTCTGTTGTTTGATTAACTGTTCCAATCCATCCAAATGAGTTTGGAAGACTTTTTTTCCACGCTCGGTCACTTTGTATTTGGTATTAGGCTTCCGATCGATAAAGGATTTGGTCACCGTTATGTATTTTTCCTTTTCTAGCGCTTTGATATGTGTGGCCAACGCCCCATCACTTGCACCAATGACTTCTTTCAGCGAATTGAAATCATACGATTCGTTAGCCATCAATACAGACATGATCTGTAAGCGCACACTGTGCTCTAAAACTTTATCAAGATTTTCAAAAGGATTTTTCACCGCTCGTATCGAAAATACATCACTGTTCCGTAAACGATATGCATTAGGCCGAAGCCGGTAGCCCACAAAATCAAACCATATCCAGGAAACGCAGCTGAAGTTAGTCCTAAAAGAATTTCAATTAGCCCAAGGTACATTACCTCGCTATAAGTATTTCGGCTGGCTTGAATCAATGCAAGACCATAAAAAATTAAACACGTGGGAGCAAGCAGAATGTAATATTCTCTGAGCAAAAGCAGAAGTATAAACAATCCACCCGAGCCCAGCGGAATCAGAAGATCCCGTAGTAGTTGTTTGCTCGTAGCATTCCACAAAGAAGTTTCCAGTTTTCTCGCTTTACGAAGGCTCATGAGAAATCCCGTAACTAAAGATGCTACTAGTACGATTAGAGCTGTAAGTTCTAAATTAAAAATGGCGGAGGGGTGGTCTAGAATAGAAACATTGAAATAGCCGAAGGGTGGCAAAGGGTAATAGATGATTTTGTAGGCTATTGCTGCGCCTGTGAGTGCGTATAGTCCCGAAAGAACACCTGATAAGCCACTCAAGGAAATAAACTTCACCGAGCGCTCCATGATCGATCTGATGGAGGCCAGGTCTTTTTCGTATTCCTTTATCTCTTTCATATAAAAGTACTTTCAATTTCAAAGTTAAAGCTAAATTCCCTAAACGCAAATCGATCAAATGGGTTACAAGACAAAGGAATTAGGGCCTTTTACTTTTGTGTCATCAACACGTTTATTTTGACGTTGATGGAAGTGGCGATTTTTTGGCTCACAATTTCTGGAATTGGAATATCGTGATCGGCCAGGGGCACCTCAAAATCTGAGGTCACTGTCAAAACTCCTTTTTCAATATGGATTTTGCTCGGGATAATTCTTTCCTGCTTTTTACCATGGACTACCAAATAGCCTTTAGCCCTCACCGAATAGGTTCCGTCCTTCGTGTAATCTATAGGGTCAATAATTTTCCCTGAGAAGGTAGCATCATAGTACTTATCACTCTCCATGTACTTATCATTGAAATGCTGCTGTTGAAGATTGCTGTTAAATCCTTCAAACGACTGCACTTTCACGATAAAAGCAAATTGCCCATTGGTTGGGTCGATTATGCCAAGTACACGTTTTGAAGTGGCATTGATCAACTCAAGTTTGGCATTTGAAGTAAAACTCAGTTCTCCTTTATCGGACGTAAATTTCTTTTGAGCATAGACATTAAATTGAATGAGTGCCAAAAAGAAAAAGGCTGCGACCTTCATTGAATTATTAATGATACTTGATTTCATAGGCTATCATTAAACATTATACTTCTAATCAATCAGAAACAAATGAATTCGGTTCTCCACGTTCCTAAAGTTAATAATTATAGAGAACCTATGGCCAAATAATGATTAGCATTTCAGCTTAAGGGATGAAAGGCCGGGGCATTATGGAACGCAAAAAAAAGCCCTGACGGTTGGTCAGGGCTTTTTTAAAGTTAAGAATCTCCTCTATTAATAAAGGTAGTTAAGAGCAGTCTTATCGTCATTGTTGAAATTACGGTTGCTACCATCAGTACAAGCCAACATCCAAGATCCAGCTGACAATGTAGCAGTAGCTGGGGTACCAGGGATCAAGTTAGCACCAATACCGCCATCGCCTTCATTTGAAGCAGAACCACCGCAGCTGATCGCACGGTTGTAGTAGTCAGTGTGACGGAAGCCGATGCAATGTCCCATTTCATGAGCCATGATTGTAGCAATTCCATTAGTAGTCAAATGGTAAGTTGACTCAAGGATGCCACTCATTTTGATAGTGCCATAAGGGTTACCAGATGCAGTTGGGAATCCTGAAGAGCCAAGTACACCTTGACGCTCTTGCGACTTGCTCAATCTTGAGAAAGAGATGTCAGCACCGCTTGTAGTAACACGTACCATGTGCAACGAGAGGTTCTCTGCATTGTAGCGTCTGATAGCCTCATCAACTGCTGCAAAGTTAGCTGCGCTAAAAGTGGTTGGCATGTAAACGGTGATCGTTCTTGGAAGACCGGTTACTAATTGATTTGTGGAGTACTGTTCAGCAGCTGGTACTCTGGTAGCAGGCTTCATGTTGTTAATGTCTGCTTGCGTCATGAAAATGTCGCCTTCTACTAAATAGCCATTGTCAACAGCGATCGGAGGATGCTTAATCAAATCGAATCCGAGGCTGCTAAGTTGACTACGCACAGACGAAGGAACAGTCATTGTTTCTTCGTGATTTTCCGAGCAGGAGTAGAATACGCCTGAGCACGCAACTAGCACGCTGAAAAAGGTAAGGGTCTTTCTCATAGAGATAAAATTTAGGTTTAGGTTTGGATTTAGGTAAAAATTACGGGCACGAAAAAATGGCTTTTATTTTTATTATGCAACATTTAGTTAAGAATTTTTTAACAAAGCCAGATGGTTATTGCGTAAAAGGTTTCATTTTTGAAAGATTATTTGGTCTCATGTTTAAACAAAAACTGCTTCTTTGCTTCCTAATCGCACTCCTGCCAACGCTAGGCTTTAGTCAGGTTAAGCTTTCGCCTCGGTTAAAAAATAATTTCCAATTTATGGGGGGTAACACATTGGTTACCCTAAGTTTAAAAGATATTGATGTCTTCCGAAAGAAATATGCGGGAAAAGTTTCCATCCATTATAGCAATGCCGCAGCAAAAGTCATCTCGGTAACCGGTATAGATAAGAATCTAATACGTGAGCTGCAGGAAGACCCTAATGTTTTGTTTATCGACCATCATGAAAAGGTAAGAGAGGAGGCAAACCTTGATCATATAAATTCAAATTTCAACCGGATCACAAAGGCGCATTTCGTTTTTCCGACTATTTTGGGAAGTGGCCAAAAAATCTCAATAAAGGAACAGGGGGTTGATAGCACCGACATCGATCTGAAAAACCGAAGTTTTACAACACCCATTACCCCATCTACAACATCCCAACATGCCACAAACATGGCAACACTTATCACCGGTGGCGGCAACTCATCATGGCGCTCAGCAGGAGTAGTACCTCAGGCTCATTTTACCTCTTCTGATTTTAGTAATACACTTCCAGATGAAATCTCTGTCTTTACCTCCAATAATATTCATTTGCAAAATCACAGTTACGGGGTGGATATTGAAAATTATTATGGCAATCATGCTGTTGCTTATGATCAGCAGGTTTATCAAAATCCAACCTTACTCCATGTATTTTCTTCAGGTAATTCCGGAACGTTAAAACCAACTGATGGAACTTATCAGAATATGACCTTTGCCAATCTCACCGGAAACTTCAAGCAGTCCAAAAATGTATTGGTTGTAAATGCTGTTGACACCACATTATTAATTAATACGCTCAACTCTAGAGGCCCGGCATTTGACGGAAGACTAAAGCCCGAGCTTACTACTTTTGGTCAAAGTGGTACATCAGAAGCGGCAGCGCTTGCCACAGGTATAAGCGCTCTTGTTCAGGAAAAATATACCGGAACTAACAATCAATTACCCGAGGCATCTATGGTGAAGGCAATTCTTATTGCATCAGCGGATGACATTGGACCAAAAGGAATTGACTACATATATGGATATGGTAGCATTAATGCTTACAAGGCATTAAAGTTGGTAGAGCTCGGCCAAACAATTAAGGTTACACTTGCAAACAACGATCAGATTAAAGTGCCGATTAGTATTCCTGCTTCTACTTCAGAAGTCAAAATTGCAGTTGCCTGGAGTGATCCTCAGGCCGTAGTTAATTCAAGCACTGTTTTGATCAACGACATAGATAGCTGGCTCGATGATGGAAGTACGATTACGCTCCCATGGCTTTTAAATCCTTATCCAAGCTCAGATTCTCTTCTTGCACTGGCCAAAAGAAAACAAGATCATCTGAATAATGTGGAATACATCACATTGAGTAATCCGCCACAAGGTTCTTATCAATTGGTGTTGAACTCAGGAAACCTGACTAACTCTTCGCAAACAGTTTCGGTTGCCTTTTGGATGAACGACCAAACCCAATTCAGTTGGGATTTTCCTGACGCATCTCAAATTGTTCAGGGTGAAGAAAAAAACTTGCTGGTATGGCAAGCTGCTGCAGACCAAACGGGGGATTTGTATTTGCAATTGAATCTGGGCAACTGGCAATTGATTAAGAGCGGGATTGATCTCAATAAATATTTTTACTGGTCTAGCCCCAATGTTTTGACAAAGGCAAAATTAAAAATGGTTATTGGGGGGAATGATTTTTTTTCAGACGAGTTTTTGATATCTCCTGAACTGAAAATGACCACGGCCTTTAATTGTGCCGATAGCATAGGACTAATTTGGAATTCTTCGAAAGAATCTTCCGGCTATGAAATTTATACCATGGGAAGTGAATACTTGAAAAAGATTTCTACGACCGCAGATACCATGAAGGTTTTATCAAAATCTTCCGATCTATTTTTTGCTGTGGCTCCGGTTTTTAATGGGGTGATAGGATTAAAAAGTAATGCCATTAATTACACCAAGCAAGGATCATTTTGTTATTTGAATCTTTTTGCAGCCGAGCGGATTAGCGCTACTCAAGTGAAAGTACAGTTATCTCTTGGCTCGTGGCACAATGTGGATCATGTAGTTATTTATAAGTCTGCTGGGGGAATTCAAAATACGTTTAAGACGATTTTACCATCCAACCAGCTTACCCCCAGTTTTTATGATACAGAATTGATTGCAGGTGTCATGACTTATCAAGCCGAAATATTTTTCACCAAAGGCCTCCCCACTTTTTCTGAAATAATAGAAATTCCAATAGAAGTGAAAGGGAAGACGCTTATTTATCCCAACCCTGTTTCATCAGAGAGCGACCTCAATATTATTTCGGCCGGAAGTGGACTAAGATTTCGAATCCTTGATTTGTATGGAAGGATTATCATCGAAAAAGATTTGCAACTGTTTCAAGATGCCATCGATGTGATCAAGCTGCCCGCTGGGTTGTATATCTATCAGTTACTTTCAGGCGATCAAGTAAATGATACTGGAAGATTTGTAAAATATTAGCGAGCAAAAAATCGTTTATACCTCTACATAAGGAGATATTTGCCAATCAAAACAAAAGTAGATCATATTATTGTAGGTCAGGGCCTAGGCGGTTCTTGCCTGGCCATTCAATTATTGAATCGAGGAAAAAAAATTTTGGTGTTTGATGAACCCGGGAAAAACAGGGCATCTGCAATTGCTGCGGGTTTGTTCAACCCCATTACCGGCAAGCGAATGAGCAAATCATGGAAAGCCAAAGAAATTTTTTCCTATCTGTTTCAATTCTACAAGAATGCGGAAGAATTGCTTGATCAAATTTTTTTTCATCCGCAGCCAATCTACCGACCATTTGTTTCTGTGGAAGAGCAAAACGAATGGATGGCGTTGAGTGAGGATGAAGCCGTTAAAGATTTTATTGAAAAGATTTTTGTTCGCTCTGCCTTCAATCAGGCGAGCGATCCATTTGGTGGAATTCTTATTGCTCACTCTGGCTACCTCGATGTTAATTCTTTTTTAAAAGCTGTTCGTGGTTTATTGATGAATGACAAATCATTTGATGAGAGTCATTTCGATTTTGATAACTTGATTATAGATTCAGATAAAATCAAATATTCAAACTCACGGATAGGTATCATAGAAGCGTCCAGCATTATTTTTTGTGATGGCATCGGGGCAAATAAAAATCCACTGCTCCATTGGCTTCCAATTCGACCATTGAAAGGGGAGACGCTTTCTGTTTCTTTGATTGAGAAGCCCGAAGTAATTTTTAATCGGGGCGTTTACCTCGTCCCCACTCAGAAAAATAACTCGTTTACAGTTGGGGCCACTTATCAACCCAGCGATTCATCTGAAGACATAACACTGGAAGCAAAAATGGAGTTAGAAGAAAAATTAAAGGCATTGATTAAAATTCCTTTTCAGATAGATCACCAAAATTGGGGCATAAGACCAACTACACCTGATCGAAGACCCGTTATGGGCGCTCATCCTGTATTTAAAAACGTAATTATTTTTAATGGCCTGGGCACAAAGGGGGTTAGTCTGGCACCATACTTTTCAAGCGTTTTGGCGGGATGGATGGATGGCAATTCTGAAATACCGCGAGAAGTAAATATGGACCGTTTTAAAGCATTATATTCGAGTTTAAGTTTGTTCTAAATATGAAGATGAGTCAGGTACAGAAGCTGGTGGGGGTTGTTGTTTTGTTTTTTATTTTCATCAATACCGAGGCACAACATGCCAATGAGACTTTCGGTCGCAATCGAATTCAATACAAAAAGTTTGATTGGAAATATTTGAGCTCTGAGAATTTCGACCTTTATTTTTACGGAGAGCGTAAAAAGGCCTCACAGGAGGCACTTCAGTACATGGAGTCAGAGTTTGATCGTATCACGGATCTGCTTGGTTATTATCCTTATCAAAAGACAAAAGTATTTCTTTACAATTCTATCACTGACTTACAACAAAGTAATGTAGGACTCAATCATAATCGGTATGTGGTAAGCGGTGAAACGGAATTCATAAAACCATATGTGGAGATTGCTCATCCTGGCAATTTGGAAGAGTTCAAAGAAGAGCTTGTGTTCAAGATGTCGAACCTGTTGGTAAATGAAATGATGTTTGGTGGGAGTCTCCGAGATATGTTTACCAGTGGCGTGTTACTTAATTTACCAGACTGGTTTATTAGTGGCACATCATATTACGTTGCGCACGGATGGAATGATGAGATGGACGATTATGTGCGGCAATTGGTGGCAGGCAAAAAAATGAACAAGGCTTTGCGTTTAAAGGGTAGAGAAGCGGCTCTCGTTGGGCAATCCATTTGGAATTACATTGTTGAAAAATACGGCAAGAGCAGTATCAATAATATTCTTAATTACACCCGAATTATTCGCAACGAAGAGCGAAGTATTTTGCTCACCCTGGGTGTGCCATTCAGGCAGCTGATGAATGACTGGGGCGAATACTACCTAGCCCAGGAGAAACGCGTGGCCCAGAGCTATGTGCCGCTTCCGAGTACAGATAAATTTACCAGGCAAAAAAAACATGAGGTTGCTTTCACCACAGTGAAGCTTAGTCCTGATGGAAAGAGCATTGCCTACGCGATAAATGATCGCGGAAAATTTTCGGTGAAAGTAAAATCGCTAGAGAATGGAGTGGAATCAACAATCATCAGTGGTGGTAACCGTGCGGTGGCCAACCAGACTGTTGATTACCGTGTGCCCTTACTTAATTGGTCAGATGCCAATACCCTCGGTGTGATTGGGGTTGAAGAGGGACAGTATATTTTTTGGCTTTATGATCTGAAAACAAAGACCAAACTCCCTCGCGAATTGGATAAGTTCAGCAACATTCGCAGTTTCAGTTTCTCTAACAACGGTCGCCTGGTGGTTGTGAGTGCCGACTTTGAGGGGCAGAACGATTTGTTTTTGTTGAGCAGCAGGAGAGATCGAACCAAAAGACTGACCAACGATGTATTTGATGACCTCGACCCTCATTTTATCCCCAATTCAAACACCATTGTGTTTAGTTCTAACCGCGCTACCGATTCGCTGACTAATAGTGTCAAGGGACTTCAAAAATTATCTCCGTATTATAATCTTTTCCTTTACAACATTGATACTACAATCAATCGGTTAAAGCGAGTTACACATACTTTAAGTAAGGATTTCCACGCACGCGCAATGGATAGCAATAACTTTTTTTACTTAAGCGATCAGCGAGGCATCACCAATTTATTTAGATACAATGCCAGTACAGGAACGTATTCTCAAGTCACGAATTTTAATTCGAGCATTAAAGACTATGATGTAAATTTTAACGATGGATTGCTCACCGTAGTACTCTCACAAGATTTACATGAAAATATTTTTGTGCAGCGTGGTTTTAATTTCGATCGACAAATTTTTACTCCTTCAACAAAAAGAAGAGAAATATTGCAAGCCAGATCTTTTATCGAGCGGAAGAAAAAAGAACCAGTAAAGACTACTTCCCTTAAAGATTTGATCAATTCTCGCATCAAGGAGCGAAACGACTCCATTGGCGAAAATCCACATGAAAAACCTGAAGTAAAAAAAGATAGTGCGACAACGGTGAAAAAGCCAAATGAAATAAGTACCGAGAATTATTCATTTGAAGACGAGCCTCCAAAGAAAGAAGAAGTCAAACCAAATGCGGAGATCAATTCTGAAAAACCATCGGTTAAGCCGACAAATAAAGCCATAAGCACTGATGATTATGTTTTTGAAGATGAAGTAGTCAAGCAAAAACAGCAGCCCAATGAATCTTTTCTAACACGGTATGCCAAAGCAAGAGAGGTGAGTAAAGTTCAGGGGCCTTTTCCTTACACACCCAAATTTAGTTACGACAATCTGGTCGCAAATTTCGTAGTGGATCCCCTTCGCGGGTTTAGTGCGAGATGGGAAGCGCAAATGAATGATATGCTTGAGAACTATAAAATTTTTGCAGGAATTCAATTTGCACTTTCTGATATTAAGAGTGGAGATGTTTTTGCGGAGTTTCAATACCTCCCGCATCGCATTGACCTTACTGCCCGTGTAGATCGTAAAGTTATTTATTGGCAGACAAAAACTAATTATGATTTGCAAGGCGCTCCTCAGGAGAACCAGAAATATTCTTTCCAGAAAATTGAAGTCGGTGCTTCGTATCCAATTTCGGTGCGCACACGCGTGGCAATCAAACCATTTACCGGATTTACTGAATTTGTAGATCGTGGATCAAGCAATCCGGGTTCGTTAACATTTATGCCGTCACAATACCAATTTTATACTGGTGCCCGGGCTGAATTGGTTTATGATAATTCCATTACAACAGGATTAAATATAATTGAAGGCACCCGTGGCAAGTTGAGTGCAATTACTTACCATGCCATGGGCACCCCAAGGAAAAACTTCTCGCAGGTTTATGTTGATGTACGCCACTATCAAAAGATTTACAAAGAGATTGTTTTGGCAGCGCGCGGTTATGCCGGTAGTTTTTTTGGCAACTCTCCTCAAAAATATATGCTTGGCGGTGTTGATAACTGGTTGTTCAACAACTCGAACTACTCTGGCAAGCTGAATCCGCTAGTTAATGGAGTGAATACCTACAATGAAAATTTACTCTTTTCCGAATTTGCCACCGGTCTGCGTGGGTTTGATTATGTAACACAATTTGGTAATAGCGTTGCTATGGCCAGTATTGAGTTCCGTGTTCCATTGGTACGTGCATTGGCAAGCGGCCCGATTACCTCCAATTTCTTCCGAAACCTGCAGTTCACCGGTTTCTATGACATCGGTTCAAGTTGGAGTGGATCAATTCCTATCGGTAATGCCAATGAAGGACTGCTTCGTACAGTAAAAAATGGTCCCTTCACCATTGATATTAAAGAGTATCTCAATCCTTGGCTGTACAGCTATGGAGCCGGTTTCCGGTCAATGATATTTGGATATTACCTCAAGTGCGACTTGGCATGGCCAGTGGTTAATTATAAGGTGCAAGAGCCGCGTCTGCAAGTGAGTTTAGGCTTTGATTTCTGATCATCCTCTGATTTTTCGATACCTTCGCACGAAGTTTTAGCTTATGATCAAATCGATGACGGGTTTTGGGCAAGTGGTTACGAGCCTTGCCGATGCAAATATTATTATTGAAGTAAAGTCACTCAACTCAAAATTTCTGGATCTCTCTTTGCGACTTCCAAAAAAATTTTCTGATAAGGAAAATGAAGTGCGCACATTAATAGCAGATACGCTAGAGCGAGGTAAAGTTTCTGTAAGCATTGAATATCAAAAGAAACCCGGAGTTGGCGAGACACAGCGCTATGATGAAAATCTTTTTTCTTTGAATTATTCAGAGTTAAAAAAAATGGCCGACAAGGTAATGGCCGGATACGATTCGCTATTTCAATTGGCATTGGATTCCCCTGGCGTAAAACAAACCGATGTACCCGAAACAGCTGACCCTGCCGAATGGGAAAAAATTGTAGGCCAACTAAAAACCGCAATTGAGGCATGCAATGTTTTTCGCGATGCTGAAGGAAAAGTGTTGGGCAATAAACTGGAAGGTTACATCTCCAATATTCATAACGGATTGCAGCAGGTGATAAAACTTGAGCCAGCCCGAACGGAGAAAATCAAAAATAAGCTCCGCGAAAATATTGCAAGCACTTTTACCAATGAGAATGCGGACACCAATCGGTTAGAACAAGAGATGATTTACTACATCGAGAAATTAGATGTTCAGGAAGAATGCGTTCGTCTCTCCACACACTTGTCCTATTTTTTAACTGTGATGAAGGACAACAACTCCAATGGAAAGAAGTTGGCGTTCATTTCACAAGAGATCGGGCGTGAGATCAACACCATCGGCTCAAAAGCAAATGACGCTGTGATTCAGAAATTCGTAGTGGAAATGAAAGATGAGCTCGAGAAAATTAAAGAGCAACTCAATAACGTGATTTAATCACGGTAACGTCACCTTCTTCTTCTCGCTTTTGGCTTTGGTGGACCACCACCTCCGGTTAAAATTACCCCAACTGAAAATTCGAAACCGGTAAAGTCCACTTTTGCATTTTTAAAATCAGGATCCACATTTACAGTTGATAGTGGTCCGGCCATAGTTCCTCCAACATAATTTCCTGTCATCGGAATTTTAGCGGTACCCATCAGGTAATTTGTTTCAAGAGATATTCCGAATTGACTTGTAACATAATAAGTAAATTCAGCTCCGAAGTGTTTGCCAAAGCCAGGATTATTTTTGAAACTCAAATCTGAATTTGCAACATCCCACTGCTTGTAATCGCGAATAGCCCGGTCAATATTTCCTGAGTTTAGTTTTTGATCGAAGCCATAAAAGAAAAATCCGCCCGCTTTTAGATCAAACTCCATTCGTCTCCCTTTCAATTGATAAACAAATTCAGCCGGAACAAACAAAGTGAAATTAGGTCCGAGCATAGGATCTTTCGATTCGAATGGAAGGTCAATGATATTCAGACCTGACATGCGATATAAGGTGGCACCGGTTTGCACACCAAAGTGCTTTCCGAAATCAAATCCAACACCACGAACTGAAAACGGACTAATCGGTGTGGAAAAGTATCCGTTGCGAGGAACAAAATAGGAAAACGAAAGGCCTACTCTTTGTGCACTGGAAATTGAATTCAGCCCAAGAAGTAGAAACGAAAACAACAAAATCTTTTTCATTCAGTTGGTTATTTTAATAATAGTTAGAACAGGATCGTCAAACTTTACATACTATACTCTTCGCAGACTTGATAGCCCACTTCGCCTGTCATCATATTATCGTTCGAAGATAAAGTGATTCTTTCTATTTTTATGGATAAACGATGCCCTTATGAAATACTTGCTCTCTCTTCTTCTGGTTCCTATACTTTTTTCATGTACTGAAAAGAAAATTACAGCCGATCTAATTATTCGTGGCGGTAAGATTTATTCTGGTAACGATTCTCAGCCGGAAGTACAGGCTGTTGCGGTGAAGGGTGATAAAATCATTTTTGCCGGAAGTGACATAGAAGTTGAGCAGTTTAAAGATGATCAAACTCAAATTATTGATCTGCAAGGAAAGATGATGACACCTGGGTTTATCGAAGGGCATGGTCACTTGCTTGGACTGGGGTTTCAGGAGCTTACTCTCAATTTAGCCGATACTAAAAGTTATGAAGAGATAGTAGATCGAGTGAAGACAGCAGTAGCGAAATCAAAGCCTGGTGATTGGATCATTGGCAGAGGTTGGCATCAGGACCGATGGGATAAAAAACCAATGAAGCTTATCAAAGGATTTCAAACACATGAGTTACTAAGTGCGGTCTCTCCTGATAACCCTGTTTACCTTACGCATGCAAGTGGTCATGCTTCATTCGCAAATGCGAAGGCCATGGAAATTGCAGGCATCAACCAACTTTCTAAAGAACAACTTCAAAAGGATATGGGAGTAGGTGGGGAAATCATTCGCGACCCCCTTGGAAACCCAACTGGAATACTCGTTGAGCGAGCACAGTCTCTGGTTTCAAAATTCATCCCTTCCACAAATGAAGAGACACTGACGAAGGCTTACGAACTTGCTATGGAGGCTTGTCTTAGAAATGGAATCACAAGTTTTCATGATGCGGGGATAGACCGGATAAATGTTTCTTTACTCAAGCGATTTCAGAAAGAAAATAAATTGAAGATCAGGTTATACGAAATGCTATCAGGCTCTGATAGATCATTAGTAAACGAATATTTTAAAAAAGGAATTGAGGTAGACTCTGCGCACTGGCTAACGATTCGTTCTGTGAAACTTTATAGCGATGGCGCACTCGGTTCGCGCGGTGCCTGGTTGCTGGCTCCATATGAGGATCGTAAAGAAACATCTGGTATGCCTTTAATGTCAATGGATTCGGTCTTAGAAATTTCGAAGGAAGGACTAAAGGCCGGCTTTCAAATTTGTACACATGCCATTGGAGATCGTGCCAATCGTGAAATTCTTGATCGATATGAAACGGCCTTCAAAGAAAACCCTGACCAATCGAAAGATGTGCGTTTTAGAATTGAACATGCACAGCATATTGATCCGCAAGACATACCTCGATTCGCGAAGTTGGGAGTGATTCCGGCCATGCAAGCCATTCATCTTTCGTCAGACAGACCTTGGGCAATAGATAGGCTGGGAGAGAAGCGAATCAAGGAAAGTGCTTACATGTGGCAATCGCTTTTGAAGTCAGGGGCAAAAATTGTGAATGGCACAGATGTTCCTGTCGAGCCGATCAATCCTATTGCCTGCTTCTTTGCATCGGTTACTCGTCAAACTTTGAAGGGCGAGCCAGTTGGCGGCTATGAGCCGCAGGAGAAAATGACACGGACTCAGGCTTTGAAATCGTATACGCTTGATGCCGCTTATGGTGCGTTCGAAGAAAAGATCAAGGGCTCAATTGAACCAGGAAAACTGGCCGACTTCACCGTTTTCTCACAAGACCTGATGACTGTGTCCGATGAAAAGCTACTCTCAACAGAAGCCGTTATGACAATTGTAGGTGGAAAGGTTCTTTACCAGAAGAAATAAACTAGCCTTGATTTTAAGAATGGCAAATTCAAATGGATAAGAGCGTCAGCATCACCAGTCATTCTATTCCTTCGCGTGATGGATTTATGCTCGATGCAATTTTGTTCGAGCCGCTAAGACCAAAGGCTTGCATTCAGATCAACTCAGCAACCGGTGTTAAAAAGGAATTCTATAAGAACTTTGCCGAGTACTTGGCATCAAATGACTATGCGGTATTGATATTTGATTACCGCGGAATTGGGAAGTCGCGTCCTAAATCTCTACGCGGGTTTGACGCTTTTAACCACGAATGGGGTCAGAAGGATATGGCGGCAGTATTAGATTGGCTCGACCATCGTTATTCAAACCTTAAAAAGTACTTTATTGGTCACAGTGCCGGAGGGCAGCAAATCGGTTTTATGGATAATCACCATAAAGTAAGCAAAGCTATCTCCATCAGTTCATCAACTGGTTATTGGCGATGGCTGAGTTCACCTTATAAATACTTTACTTTATTAGTATGGTATGTATTGGTGCCATGTACAGTGTATACACTAGGTTATCTTCCGTCAAGTTGGTTTCGTTTAGGTGAGGACTTACCAAAAGCTGTTGCTTGGGAATGGAGAAGCTGGTGTTTGAAACAAGATTATTATGGAAGTTTTCTGGGCAAGACTATCTCGAAATTCTATTTTGAACAAGTTCAATTCCCTATCCTTTTTCTTTATCCTTCGGATGATACCATAGCTACAAACAGAACAGTCAAATCTTTGCGAAGTTTTTATAGGAATGCCCCAACAACAGTAGAAAAATTGAATCCGAGAGATTTTGACTTAAAGAAAATCGGCCACTTTGGTTTGTTCTCTCGGGCTAGTAAAGAAGCTTTGTGGCCGAAGGTCGTTCGATATTTTGAAGAAGGCACTACTTAGGAGTTGGCAATGGCTTAAAACAAAAATGCCCCGATCACTCGGGGCATTGATTTTTTATCGGCTAGATCGGATTAATTGAAATCGTTTCTGCGGTAACCACCGCCTGAACGTGCCGGACGCTCTTCACGAGGACGGGCTTCGTTCACTACCAAGTTCTTGCCCAAGAAATCACGGCCATTAAGTTCGTTGATAGCGTTTTTACCTGAGTTGTCATCGCTCATTTCAACGAATCCAAAGCCACGGCTACGCTGCGTAACTTTGTCCATGATAATCTTTGCAGAAGCCACATCGCCATACTGGCCAAAAAGCTCCTTCAACTGATCCTCAGAAGCTTTCCAAGGAATGTTGGCTACGTAAATGTTCATTTGTTTTTTTAATTAAGTGATAAATGTTCTTGCTAATTCAATAAGGCCGGGCTGACAATAAACAGATTTGGATTTGAATACTACCAGGTGGGAATTATATCATTAACGCTCAAAGGTAGCAATAAAATACTTAAAGTTCCAAAACCTATGTGTTTTAGAAGGAATACCCCCTGTAAATGGGGTCAGTAATTGGCAGCCACTCAAAGCTTTTAATTTTGTTTTGTGCTCCATTATTGCGAATTAGATGACTGGTAAAAGTCTCTTAATTTTGGTTTCTAAACTCGGCCATTGACCTATGTACAAGCTAATATTTGCTTTCATCTGTTTTGTTGCTCTAATCTTCATTTCGTGTCAAAACACAAATGAGGACGATGCTAAAGATGCCCTTGCTTTTAATATAGATTCAACCGCCAACCCAGGCGATGACTTCTTCATGTACGCCAACGGCCGCTGGTTTAAAGAAAACCCAATCCCACAGAGTGAATCCTACAACGGGATTTTCCGCACCATCAACGATACGATTAATGCCCAAATAAGACAGGTCTGCGTTCGGGCTGCCGTTTCCACCCATGAGTCAGGAAGCCTAAAGCAAAAGATTGGTGACATGTATTTTTCAGGAATGGATACGGTCTCCATTGAAGGAAAAGGATTAAGTCCTTTAAAAGATGAGTTTGCCAGGATTGAAAGTGTTACAGATATCTCTTCGCTGATGAAAGCTGCGGCACGCATTCACATGATTTCAAATGATCCTTTGTTTAGCTTTTACATCATGCAGGATGAAAAAATAAGCAGCAAAAACGCAATTCACATTTTCCAGGGAGGCCTTGGGCTGCCAGATCGAGACTATTATTTTGATAAAGATGAGCGAACGGTCGAAGTCCGCGGTAAGTATCGCCAATTCCTGGCCAACATGTTTAAGTTGATGGGACAGGATGAGAAAGCAGCAGCCCAATCTTCTAAGTCAGTATTTGATCTTGAAACTCGTCTGGCGAAGGCGAGCCGCAAAATTGAAGACCTGCGCGATCCGTTTCATAATTACAATAAGATGTCAATCGCAAAATTGTCTGCGACCTATTCCGCAATTGACTTCAAGGCATTCATGACATCTGCCAATGTAATGAACCCAGATACGGTAATCGTTGGCCAACCTGAGTTCTTAACCGCTTTAAATAAGGAGATTAAATCTACTCCACTCGCTGTATGGAAAGATTACCTCCACTTTAATTTATTGAGAGGACTTGCTCCCAATCTTGATAACAAAACATACATGGAGTATTTTAACTTCTATGCGAAGACATTTGGAGGTGTGAAGGTGCCTCGCGCTCGCTGGAAACGGATAGTTAATCAAACGAACGAATCTCTTGGCGATTTGGTGGGTCAAATTTATGTGGAGGAGTATTTGCCCAAGGGTACAAAGGAAAAATTGATTGAAGTAGGTAAGGCAGTGAAAGACGTTTTTGCCGAACGAATCAAGCGACTTGATTGGATGAGTGAGGCCACCAAGAAAAAAGCTGGGCATAAATTAGAAACCATGATTTTCAAGGTTGGCTATCCCGACAAGTGGAAGGATATGAGCGCCCTAAAAGTGGATCGTCAATCATATGCGCAAAATGTGATTCGAGCAAACGAATGGAATTGGAATTACATGGTAAGCAAATTAGGTAAACCCGTTGATCGTACCGAATGGGATATGGAACCACAAACCTACAACGCAAGCTATAATCCTTCAAACAATGAAATTGTGGTCCCGGCTTGTAACATCATTATTCCGGGATACGAAAGGAAATTGGCCGATGATGCTATCCTATACTCCATCATTGGTGGCTCTACCTTTGGGCATGAAATCACACATGGCTTTGATGACGAGGGAAGCAAGTATGATGAAAATGGCAATCTTAACAATTGGTGGACTGTTGAAGACAGCGTAAAATTTTATGCTAAGACAAAAGCGATTGTCAGACAGTTTAAAACTTACAAGGTGGTTGATAGTCTTTACATCAATGGTGAGGCTACGCAAGGAGAGAACATTGCTGACCTGGGAGGCGTAATGATCGCCCTTGAAGCATTCAAGAAAACAACGCAATTCAAAGAAGGTAAATCTATTGCAGGGCTAACCCCCAATCAACGGTTCTTCTTAGGCTATGCCCAAGCTTGGATGGTTAATCTAAGACCTGAAGCTTTAGCTACTCAGGTGAAAACAGATGTACACTCACCACCACAATTTCGTGTGATTGGTCCCTTGTCTGATATGCCCGAGTTTTACGAAGCGTTTGGTGTGAAGCAGGGAGATTTCATGTATCGGCCTGATACTGCCCGTGTGAGAATCTGGTAAGTAGAAATATTCTGATTGGCTTACCTAGTACGGATTTTTTTGTAGATCAAAGTTGCAACGACCAGTAAGGTTGTAAATACCAACATTCCACCCACGAACCAAGGGAAAGTCATTTGACTATGCGCAACGACAAGCAACACAATCGCAATTAAGAAAAGCGTTGCTAGTTCATTCCACATTCTTAGTTGAGCTGAAGTGAATTTGAATATACCTTTTTTCTGCTGAAGGTAAATCCAGTGCAACGAGAGATGATATAAGAGAAGCCCAAAAACTAAAACGATTTTAATGAACAACCAGCCGGGTATTGATCCTAAAAGAATGGTCAGCCAGGTTCCTAGAATTACTGTGAGGATACACGAGGGCCATGTGATGCCTAACCATAATCGTCTAATCATAATTGAAAACTGCTTTTGCAAAACGATTCTTTCCACTTCGGGCTGATCCTGTGCTTCTCGGTTGTAAATAAAAAGCCGGACGATATAAAACAATCCGGCAAACCAGGTGACAATAAAAATGATGTGGAAAGCTTTTACGTATAAATACATTGAATCAGATTGCTTTGCTAAACACGTTGCCAAAATTACTCTTCTTCCACATTCGGGCATCAAGTGTTGAGCAAATATTTCTAATGAATGTATTTCCCAATTCAGTAACGGTGATCCTGTCACCTTCTAACTTTACCAAACCATCATTTCCCATTTCGATGAGGCTGTCAATGATTGAATCGTAAAAAGATTCAATAAGTCTTTGTGGATTGAGGGAAGTCCTCCCTTTGCACATCAATTCGAGAATGTTTTTTCTTAACATCAGGTCTTCTTCATTTAATAGATGTCCTGTAATGATGGGCAGCTCACCTCTTTCAATTTTTTCCTCGTAAGCTTCCACTTCCTTTTCGTTTTGGATAAAGGCTCCCCACGAATCGCTAATGGACGATGCACCCAAGCCAATAATGAGTTTGTTTTGGGTTGTGGTATAACCCATAAAGTTGCGATGCATTTTTCCTTCCGATGCCGATTTCCAAAGCTTGTCATTAGGTAATGCAAAGTGATCCATGCCAATCGATTTAAATCCTTGCGCGGTTAATAACTCGCTTCCCCGATTATACATACTCCATTTGGCAGCTGCACTTGGAAGATCTGCTTCGGTGTATCTTCTTTGCCCTTTGCTTTTCCAGGGTACATGGGCATAAGAGTAAAATGCAATGCGTTCGGGCATTAACTTTTTGATTTGCGCAATTGTTCCTTCAACGTTTTCCACGGTTTGTTTGGGAAGACCATAAACCAAATCAACATTGATGCTTTCATAGCCAAGTTCTCGTGCCCAATCAATTACCTCTTTGGTTTTTTCGAATGACTGAATACGATTGATGATGTACTGCACGTGCGGATCGAAATCTTGTATCCCCACGCTTATTCGTTTAAATCCAACCTTATACAAGGCATCCAAATGTTCGCGCTTGGTATAGTTAGGATGAACCTCAATACTGAATTCATGATCCTCCTGAACAATGCAATCTTTTGTAATCCCTTCGATCAATGAGGTCAAATTTGCAGGACTGAAAAAAGTGGGTGTTCCTCCTCCCAAATGAATTTCTCGGATGACCGGTTTCACACCCATCATCTCGAGATACATTTTCCATTCATGCAAAACGGCTTCGATGTATCTGTCTTCTACTTTATGATTTTTAGTAATGCGTTTATTGCATGCGCAAAAAGTACAGAGGTTTTCACAATAGGGAAGATGAATATAAATGCACAATTCACCATTCTCGCTTTCCAATGTCTTCAGTACTGAATTTTTCCATTTTTCGGCATCAATAGTTTCGGGTTGCCAATAGGGAACGGTGGGGTAGCTGGTGTACCTGGGAATAGGCTTGTCGTACTTGGAAAGAAGTGCAAGGATCGAATTATTCATGGTATTATTCAATCCATAAAAATAAAGCCCCATAAAATTATGAGGCTGACTAAAATCAGAAAATCAGATGACTTTTAATCTCAATAGGCCCGATCAATGGTGCCAGAGCCGTAAACCTTTTTAGTTACTTCTTTGGTGTTGCCTTTGTGTTTTATTGTACCACTTCCAAGAACAAGGGCATCTAAATTATTGGTTGCGCTGATCTCGCAATTACCTGAGCCACTCACTTTCACTTTTGCCTTTTCAAGTTCACAGGTAAATGCATTAAGAGCACCGCTACCGCTAATATAGATGTCATTCATAGTAGCGTAACCTTTCAGTGCAATGCTACCGGAGCCACTTACTTCAGTTTTTACATTATTCCCTTTTATGTCAAGATCCATGCTGCCGTTTCCGGAAACTGAAAGGCTGATATTATCTGATGCAATAGAGTTTTCTGAAACGATTTTTCCACCTCCGTTCACTTGCAGGTCGCTGATGTTTTTCATGCTCACCATAACCTTCATCACGGGTCTCAATTTGATGTCATCAATTTTAGCCCAAAGGCTTTTGTTTGGATTATCGGGCTTTCGATCAACATTGATCATGAGCACGCCATTTTCAACCGAAATTTTGGTCAGCGCAAAAATGTCGGGGTCAGCTTCTACGCTCACTTCTTGCTTATTGGTCTGTTTTAAATAGACCGTATAATTCGAATTCACATAGATACTTTTGAATTCAGCAAGCTCAAGTGTTTTCTTGGTGGGTTGGGCCAACGCGATCGAAGCGGCAGATAAAAGCAACAACGAAACAATGATTAAGACAAAGATTAGGTTCAGTTTTCTCATCTGTAATTAATTGAACGACAGAAAATTGGGGGTCTTTGACTATAAAGTAAGTTGAGATTCGCCAAAAATGCAAGACTTACGCCAAAAAGTTGAAATCGCAGCCGAATTACTTTCGTGGATTCTTAAAGATGAGCCTGAAGACGATCATGAAGACTACTAGCCCAATGCATAGCATCAGCAAAACTCCTGGGGTGACCAACTCTACTCCGTGCATGTTAAAATTTTATTCGCGCCTGAAATTTAACATCATTTCGCGTATCTCCAGTTATGGCATCGCCACCAGATCCAATAATGTTGTTGTTGCTGTACTGGGTATGCCCCCACCTCAGCCAAATATCTATCTGTTTGCTTACGCGATATTGAAGCAGGAGGTATTGACGAATTCCCTTTCCATAATAAGCCGGAAAGCTGAAGGCAAGCCAGGCATCGCGCTCGTAAACATAAAGCCGATTGTCGTAGTCATCTGTATCAAACAAAGCATAACGCCCAGTAATGGAGAAGCGGCCCAATTCGTAAGTGACGTCTTGAAGAAACACATTACCATACGTTGTTTTTCCATTAATCGAATACGAACTGAACTGAGCCCGAATTCGAAAGCTCAATCTTGAGCTGGCAGAATAATCGCAGTTGATCCAATAGCTTTGTTTGACTCCGTTTGCCGTTAAGTACAAATTGGAATTCGCTCCAGTATTTCTTTGTTTGGATTCCTGGCGAGCCTGAAGAAAGATATAAACTGTCTTCGAGGGACGATAATTAAATCTCACCAGCCATTCGCTCCCATCTGAAGGAGCGTAACTTCTATACTTCAGCCATGGAAACGAAAACAAATCAACGTAACCCGCGATTGAATATTTCTTATTGAATGAATACTTCCATCCCCAATACATCCCCGATTCATTTTGAGGGATAGAGTTCTCAGCAATGGCATTACTGTAAAAACTGCAAAAGTTTTTGTCGAACCTTCGGTAAACAATTGAAACATCCAATTGAGGAGTAAGGCTTCCAAGAACTCCGGCCACTACAGCCCTTCCGTTATTGATCGTTTGAGTAAACTCGCTGAAGAAAGAAAAATTATTGAGACTGTAATTTAGAAAAGCACCTGCGTTAGTGTTTGCATTTCCGTTGAAGGCAAACTGATTGTATATGGACGGATTTCGCTGAAGCGAGTTACTAAATTGGGTGCGATTGAAAATCAACCCAGCATCGAGAGATTGATTTTTAAATTGAAAGACACCCGCAAGATTTGTTTCAGTCAACGAATTTCGGTTAGCCAGCTCTGAAGTCGTTCGATGTAAGCCGGTATAACTGAAGGATGAAAGATAGTCTGAGGTTGATGAGAGGGTATCCTGCTGCAAATTACCATCACGCCCACGCGAGGATGCCATTGAATGCAGGGTGAAATTTTTGCCTAGTGCATACGAGGCTGCTGCACCTCTGAAATAGCCCGCTTCATAAATGGAGGTGTATGGTAGAAAACCCAGATTAGCTTTACGTACGGTGGTTACCGCCTCGCCATTTTTGCCCACTCCAAAATAAGAACCTAGTGCCACGCCTTGGCCAAATTGAGCTTGGTAATCACCCAGGATCAGATTTTTAAGCTGTCCTTTATTTATGGTTTGAAAGTGAAAGCTTGTATAGTCAAATCCGTAATATTTCTTGGCTGGATTCCATTCCATTTTTTCTCCGGCATCTTTTTTCAAAGTAAAACCAACACTAAAATCTCCCACACGGCTTGTACGAAAACGAGAATAAAAATTATCTGGAGAGCCTAAGTATCGCGAAGAGGAAGCTGATTTTTCGGAATACCCTCTTTGTTGTTCGGCCGTTCGCCCCCATCTCAACAAAAGGTAATTGTTCGGCTCGCTTGCTATTCGATTGAAGATATTCTTATTAAACGACTGAGTCACGTCAGGAACGATGACGAATGGAATGATTTTATGAAACGTATCTCTGTCAAAAAGACTTTGCAACTCATAAACTGAGATGAAGGGCCCTACCTGCTGACGATAACTCAAAAGAGAATTGATCTGATCTTGTTTCAAGATATATAAGGAGCGGAGTTGTTCATCTGTGACCGAATTCAGATCTAAAGGATTTGAAATTAGTTGCAAGTAATTTTCGTACAAATCCTGGTAACTAACATCAATATCTTGAGTGGCAAAAATCTCGTCTACTAAGCCGGATGGACTAAAATCTTTGCGTGGAAAATCTTGAGCATCCATATTCAAGCTGATGGTTGCTGCCAAAACAATCAGCCAATATTTCATCTTCTGGTTTTTGTTGGAAGCAAGTAAATGGCTGAAGCCTGATGAGCCGCTCCCATAAGCTGGCTGAATTTGATAGCGAAATCAAATTTTATGTTTCTCTTTTGCGCACCTAGCCCAAAATAAGCAGCATTGGGGTTCATGTTAAAACCTGTTCTGAAAAATACTTTATCATAAATAGCATACTCTAATCCGCTACGAAGCGTAATTTGATAGTCGAGGTCTTTTTCAATTTCTGTAACAATCAGTATTTTTTCTGATGGTCTGAATCCAAGGCCTGCCACCAGTTTTGTAGGTAATCGTTCGCCATTGGTTCCAACCAATTTTGATTGAGTTAAATTTATGATGTAAGCGCCAATCGTGATTTGCTTTGTAATTTGGCTTATGCCACCAAAGTCAATACTGGTGGAGGTACTTACGCCAAAACTTTCAGCCCGATACTGTAAGTAATTTATTTTCGCGCCAAGCGAGGTATTTCCAATGGAGCTTCCATATCCGAAGGTGACTAGGTGCTCGCTGTAAACATCATCACCAAAGCGAAAAACACCAAAACCAACGGCCCCAATTTTTGTTGGAGCTAAAATGGATGCTGCCATTCGATTGGCCCCGGTTAGTGCCGGATGTATTTCGTAAGCAAAATTTGCGCTCGACTGATTTATTTTACCCAAGCCGCCAATGTTGTTGAAGAGTGCCCATTCATCGCCAATAGTAGATGATGCTGAGCCCATGCCCATAGCACGTGCGCCTATCAAAGTAGAAGAGCTTTGCGCTAGACTTGAAGAAACACTCAAAGTCAAGATAATCAGAAAACGTATTTTTACGTTCAGGTAGAGTTGATTGATAGTTGTTGGGTTTAGTAGGTCGCAAAGGTGCTATGAACAGAGTCTTACTTTCAACCGTGTTTTCCTCGAATCACGTACGTGAATTTCCACGTGCTCATTTTTCTTGCTCTTCTATGCAAAACACTGATCGAATTTCGTATATGATTCTTCTTTCCATTCTTTTGGTTTTCAAGATGACTGTTGCTACCGCTCAAGAAGTAACTAAAGAATACTATGCTACTGGTGAGCTAAAAGCTTCTGGTAAAATTGTCAATGGGCTAAAAGAAGGTGAGTGGTTATTCTATTATCCATCAGGAAAAAAGAATTCCATTGAGAATTACAGGGTAGGAGTACTCCATGGCAATGTTTCTTACTTTTATCCCGATGAGGTAATGCAGGGGCGTGAGCAATGGTCAGACGGGAAAATGCAAGGGACAGCAGAATACTTTCACGCTAATGGTCAGCTCCACCGCAAAGGAATTTACCAGGACAACCAATATGCCGGAACCTGGGAATATTTTTTTGATAATGGTAAACCTCAGCGCGCAGTTTCTTACCAAAACGGATTGCCCGAAGGGAAGATATTAGTCTATAATGACAAAGGATTTTTAATTCAGCAAGGGAGTTATCATTTGGGAAAAGAAGAGGGTGAGTGGCAATTCTATTCAGAGGATGGGCAATTGCAATTTATCGGCTCCTATCATGAAGGAAAAGAAGTGGGCACCTGGTATGAACTGAAAAAAGGGAAAAAGAAGATTTACAAAAAGTATTAATCAGAATTCTTTTCTTAGGCTAAGAAAAAAGCCACCACGGGTTTGATTGGTGAAGGTGTATTCTGTGCGAATGACCATGTCATAAACGACCACAAAGTCAAAGCCGGCCCCATAACTTCCGATCAGCTTATCTGTAAAACTGGTGTTCAGTGGTTGAGGCAGGCTGGTAGCCGGATCAATGTAATTTTTGTAATACGGATAGTTAACGGCATACCCCCAATCGGTGAAGACCTTTAAATAAATCGAAAGAGGAAAATATTTGAGTTGTTCTTTCGGCATGCCGTTAAGAGTCCAGGACTTATGAAATATTCTTGTTTTCAAGGTGGTCTTGTTGATGGCTAACGCGGGAGTTTCAACAACATAAGGTTCATAGCCACGAACGTATTGCCTTCTGTAACCCATGCCACCATATAATGCGTAGGGTTGCGAATTGGGCGTTGCCCAGTAGGCTCCTATGTAGTTAGAAAGAAAAAGATTTTTTCTAAGTACGAAGTGTTTTGCAAGACCCAAACCCATTTCTAGAAGATTGACATCACTGCCCAAGCCAAGACCGGTCTTTTGAATATAGCCATTTACATTATAGCCTCGAAGCGGATATTGCACAACATCGCGATGCTCGGAGTTGAAGGTATAGCTGGCATACCCATATTGAAGTTCAAGGCGGTGATCGCGAAAATAATTTGGGTTGAGCGAATCTACTTTATAATTAATGCGGCTGTCTTTATAGCCGATTTGAAATGAATGAGTCTCAAAAAAAGATTTACGATAGAAATAGGATACCGTGCCACCTATGGTGACTTTCATCGGTTGTGGCTGTTTCTCATCCTTGAAGTATTGAAGTACATGCGGTCTGGTAAATGTGGTAAGGTCTTCTGTACTGATCGCGAGATTTTTTGGCTCAGCGTAATCAAAAGTGAAAGATAGGCCCTGCTTTTGTTTCTTGTCGATGTACGGAATTTTGTAAGACAGTTCATATCGCTGCGTAAACCCAAACTGAGCAACGAGCTGCAGGGTTTCATAACGTCCTCTGAAATTATATCGAGTTAAGTTTATGCCGTAGTTGATGCGGCTTGGATCATGATTATAGTTGCGCCACCATTCACTGAAGTTTCGATCAGATAGTTCAAAGATGGGAATGGGAAAAGTATACCACCGCTCTGTTACATCCACCAGCAAATCAAATCGATTCTCGGGCAGCTCAAGGACACGCACGATTACGGTGTGAAATAGACGCAGGTTGTAAATCTTTCGTTTGTCCCACAGGATTTCATGTTGAAGCCTTTTCAATGAAATAGTATCACCGGCCTTTAATTTTATTTCCCTCGAAATGATCCGCTCTTTCGTGATTTTGTTGCCAATGATCAACACACGGTTGACCGTAAGCACACGTGATGAGTCTGTAGGGACGCTCACGGTATCTGCCTGGCTGCTGCCCAATATTCCCAAAAACCCTACGATCAACGCCAGCATGATACTCTATTACTAAATTATTCGATAAAATCTTTTACGAGGCGTCTTGAATTTCAGCAACGGGTTTTTTATACGAACGGATCAGAACCAAAATTCCGACAATAACCAACGGGATGCTTAACAACTGACCCATATTCAACTTCAACTGATCTTCAAACGATACTTGATTTTCTTTCAAGAATTCATAGGCAAAACGCAACGTCCACAGGGCAATCATGAACATTCCAAAAATTCTTCCTTCCGGCAGGTTGTTTTTATACCTTGACCAATACCAAAGGAAAAAGGCAAAAAGAATTAAACACGAGATAGCTTCATACAACTGAGCGGGGTGACGAGCAATACCAAAAGTTTGAATTCGCGCAGCATAAGAACCGTCTTGCTCTTTTACCATTTGAAAACTCAAAGGAGTCATGGCGGGTTCATCTACAAATTCATTCAACTGTACCAAATAATATTTCACCTCGTTGGTCACAAAACTGGTTGCACGGTCTTCATCAATTCCTTTCTTAAATAAGATCAAGATGTCAATCGGCATCCGTGAATTTTGGCCCGGGGGTAAATCTGATTTGTTTATTTGTGTATAGGCCACCGGGTTCGACCCGTCAGTATCGCGCATGATACTTTCGGTGATTCTATTCGCAAATACAATTGCTAGCGGATTGCTCGATGGCTTTCCGATGATTTCAGAATTGAAAAAGTTTCCTAAACGAATGAAACATCCGGCAATGCAGACCAAAATCACAATGCGATCAAGGATTTGCATGTAGTTTTGTCCTGACTTCTTTTTTCTAGAGTAAAGCCAAAGGGCGAATAAAATTCCAATAGCAGCGCCATGGCTAGCCAGCCCCTGAAAACCCGTGAACCGGAAAGGGCTAAACTCGAAAGGAAGTAAAACACTTAACGGGCTTTGCCAAATAATTTCAGGCTGATAAAAAAGAACATGACCTAAACGCGCGCCCAAAATAGTAGCCACAATCATGTAGATGGTGAGTGTATCCACATCTTTTTCAGGCTTTCCTTCCTGGCGGTACATGTAATACAAAATTTGCTGGCTCACTAAAAAACCAAGCGCGAAAAGCAAACCATACCAGCGAAGTGCGAACTGTTCGTATGAAAATATTTCAGGACTACCGTTCCAGATAATGAATTCTAGCATAAAAGGTGTTGAATTTATTAGATGAGAGGTCTTACTTAAAGTTTACAACCGGCAAAGATAATGTTTGCCAACGAAAGGCCAAGAAGGCTCTCGCACCCCCTTTCCTTTGATGAGATCGTGAAAAGTCAGAAGAAATAGATATACCAACCTGTAAAGCAAATGATTGTGCAATGTGGGAAATCTCTTATTAATGGGCTACCCCCGTAATCATTTGACGGTCCTGTTTGATTTATAGTTTATATTTGCGGCTTCAAAAAATCATACTCTAATCTGAAACATGAAGCGCGTAAATTATCTTTTTTTTGGGTTAGCCACCACGCTGTTTTGTAACTGTACAACATTTCAATATATCACACTTGGAAGTGATTTAAAGAAAAATGAAGGCAATGAATTTATATTGGAAAATGACACACTCCTTTTAAAATATCAATTTAAAGGAGAGGGCGGTCCGGTAAACGTTTACGTATATAACAAACTTCAAAAACCGCTTTTCATCGATTGGGCAATGTCGTCCATCATTTTGAACAACAAAAGTTATAGTTTTCTTCCAACTGAATCAAAACTGAGGGCGACATTCAGCAGCAGCAGTTATCGATATGGTAGTCGATACTCCCATGGAAGTGGCAACGTGACCGGGGTGATAAAAACTGATCGTGAAAAGACTTTTATTCCACCACAGACCTTTATAACGGAAACAAGGATCGCGGTGAATCATAGCTATGTTAAAACGCCTTCCCCTTTAAACCAAAAGATTACAATTAAAGGAAAGAGTGACATTAAGGCTAGGGGCATATTTGCAGACTATACTCAATCCAATTCACCGCTTAAATTCAAAAGCTATTTGACATTTTCGTTCTCGGAAGATTCATCTCATGCTTATCATATGGAGAATAACTTCTGGGCAGAACAAATAACTGAAGTCATTTTGAGCCCCAGCAATCTGCTGATTCAACCCAACAATCAATTTTATATTAGGAAGAGACCTAATTAACGGATTGTATCAAGGTAAACAGCTTGGGATTTGGTTTCTACGCCTGTTTGTGGAAGAGCAGAGGCACCTCTCTATCGTTAAAGCAATTTATCCAGTTCCTCCAACTCTTCTTTAAAACCTCCACTCAAAATTGGAAAACGGCACCAGCTGCGCGGATCAACATTGAGGTCGTCAAAATGAAAGGAAGGAGCAATGCGTTCCCTCTTCCACTGATTGATCGACCACAGCTTGAAGAATTTTCTGATGTAATTTTTTAAAGCTTCTTTGTCGGGATAATATACTGACAGAGTTTTGTAAACATCAACAGGACTTTTTCGGTCGCGAATGCCGAGTTTTTCAATCTCCACTAAAATTGAATAAGGCATCAAATCTTTTTCATCGGTTTGTGCCCGCTCGAGCGGACGAAGCTCTGCTGTTGGAGTTAGGTTGTTTACAAAGGATAACCCGGAGTAACCCAATTCTTTTTCTGCCCACCTTAGCCATTGTAAAATAAATGGCTTGTCAACACCTGCAATAGGAGCGAGGCTTCCACTGGTGTCTCCATCCATTGTGGCATAACCAACATCACCCTCACTTCGATTGGAAGTAGTTAATAAAATAGATTGTTTTAGGTTGGCCAACATCCAAATAATGGGTGAGCGTGAGCGAGCCTGGATATTTTGCCGCGCAATGTCATCCTTCTCCCAAGTCAATGGGCGACCCAGAACTTTTTCAATTTTGCTTTCATAGGCATTCACCTCATCATCGATTGACCAGCGATGAAAATTTGCTCCAATGGATTCAGCTAATTCTTTTGCTGCTTGAAGTGTCGCATCAGAAGAATTTTTTGTTCCCTGATAAGCACAAGTAAGTAATTGCGAAACGATTTCCTTTTCAGTCTTTAAAACCGAAAGGCCGACTCTTTTGCAAAATTCCTCAATGCCTAATTCCTTAACGCCTCTTCTCACCATTTCAGCAACGAGCACGGCACAGCAGGATGAGTCTGCACCACCACTTAAACTCAATACAAAACCTTTGGATTTACTTTTTCTTAGATAGTCGAATAAGGCAAGCGATGCCGCGCGGGCAAACTCTTCATTTTTTTCTTTGCTATCGCGAACAGGAAGTGCTTTGGTTTTAGAAGGTTGGTCAAAATTGATATCGCACACAAGAAGATTGAAATTCTTGAATGACAATCGCTCATTTACGGCAATCAATTTTCCTTTTTGCGCTATGATGATGTCTCCATCATAAACCATTCGACCAGCTTCATTGCCGAGATGATTGACAAACAAATAAGTGCAATCAAATTTTTCAGAGCCTTCAACCACAACTTCATTTTCGCGTTGCAAACTTTTTCCGAACGCAAAATGACTTGCGCTGCTGTTTAGAATGAGTTCCACTCCACGTTTTTTCAAACTGAATCCTGGGCGCTTTTCGTCAGACCAACCGTCTTCACAGATCTCAAATCCAAGCTTGATTCCTTGTACATCATAAATGAGGTCTCCCACAGAAATGGTATGACCTGAAATTTCTATTTCTCTTGTTTCAAGGGGCTTCCACGGAACAAACCAGCGTGGTTCATAGTGCACTCCTTCGCGAGGAAGATTTTGCTTTAGGGTGATTCCCAAAATCTTTTGATCGTGAACTAAAGCAACTCCATTATAAGTTATTCCATCAAACCTTATGGGAAGGCCAATGTCAACCGTGATATCTTTGCAATGCGGAGCGATCTCTAGTAATTTCAAGAAAGCTTTTTCGCTTAGCCAATCACTTAAGAAAAGATCTTCACAGCCATAACCTGTAATGCATAATTCGGGAAGGCAAAGAATTTTAACTCCTTGTTCTTTTGCTGTCGCAATAGCCTCAAGAATGTTTGCAACGTTGTTATTCCAATCGAAAGGAATCTGATTGAGAGTGGCCCCGCCAATTTTAAGTGTTCGTTCCAAATGAATGGTGTTAAAATCTTAACTGCTATTCCTCGTTTAGAGTTTCAGTATTTCACAAAAATATCAAAGCGTAAGCAACACTTTAGTAAAGCCTCACTATTTTTATACAACAAATGAATGCCAGCCTTTCGTCAGAAGAACTTAGCAGATACAGCCGCCATTTGGCCTTGCCTGATTTTGATGAAGCTACTCAATTGAAACTTAAGAAGGCGAGGGTTACCGTGATTGGCGCAGGAGGATTAGGTTCCCCGGTTCTTCTTTATCTCACCGCAGCGGGTGTTGGATCAATCCAGATTATCGATCAGGATGTAGTAAGTGTTTCTAATCTGCAACGACAAGTTTTGTTTAACAGCGAAGACCTTGGAAAAAGAAAAGCGGAAGTGGCAAGAGAGAAATTGCTAAAATTAAATCCTCACCTTCAAATCGTGGCAAAGGCATTCCGCATCCATTCCGCAAATGCGATTGAACTTCTTTCTGATTCGGATATTATTATTGATTGCACTGACAATTTCCCGACAAGGTATTTATTAAACGATGCGTGCGTGTCATTAAATAAGGTGTGGGTCTACGCATCCATATTTCGATACGAGGGGCAGGTTTCTGTTTTCAATTTTAAGAATGGGACTAACTATCGCGATCTATATCCAACACCTCCACAACCCGGAAGCGTTCCGGATTGTGAGCAAGGCGGAGTGCTTGGATCGTTGGCTGGGATTATCGGAAGTATTCAAGCTAACGAAGCCATCAAAATTATTACCGGTATTGGCGAGCCATTGGCGGGGAGACTTTTGATTTTTGATTCTGCAGCGTTAGAAACTTCTGTGATTTCAATACCAGCTCAAGAACAGAAGGAAAAAATAAAAAATCTCATCGATTATGACGAATATTGCGGGTATTCAAAATCAATAAATACTATGAAGGAAGTAACTGTTCAAGAACTAAAGAATCTAATCGACACGAAAACGGATTTTCAATTGATCGATGTGCGCGAGCCGCATGAATTCGATATTTGCAACATAGGAGGAGAGCTAATCCCACAGGCCGAAATTCCACACAACGTGGATAGGATTTCAAAAACAAAGCAAGTGGTGATTCACTGTCGCAGTGGAGCACGTAGTGGCAACATGGTGCAATGGCTCGAGAAAAATCACGGCTTTACTAACCTCTATAATTTAAAAGGTGGAATCAAAGCATGGGCAACCGAAATTGACACCACTATGCCAACCTATTAATAAATGAGCGAACAAAAAGACCCGATCGATTACATCAGTCATTTGCTTGAAAGTAAATCGACTGCCAAACAGGTGACCTATAAGAATTTGTTGAATGCATTTAATTTGTTGGGCAAAGAAGCGAAGCGGATCATAGGTGAACTCAAGAAAAAAGCCAACCCGGGAGACGAAGATGTCACACTCAATTTCAAGTTGGTGACGGAACATGAATTTAATGTGAAACTGGCAGGCGATCTTTTGGTATTTGTGTTGCACACCAACATTGTCACATTTGATGATGCACATCCGGTCATGCAAAGCGAGTACATCAAAGAAAAGGAAGTGAATCGGTATTTTGGGCAGATCATGATTTATAACTTCATGTCTGATTCAATCAAGTACAATCGCGTGAATGATCCCGGCTATTTGCTTGCGCGATTGCTCATCAACCACGAGGGAAGATATGTTATAGAGGGCGAAGACAGACTAGGTTCTCTGGCTCACCAAATTTCAGAAACTCCCATTTCAGAAAATGAATTGAATGTATTGGTGAAACTTGCATTGATGATCGCCATTGAAAATGATTTGATGGCACCGCCATTTCCGCAAGTAAAATTCATTACCCTTTATCAGAAAAACGAGAAGACACAGGAGTTGGGTGGAGGGCAAAAGATCGGATTCCGAATGAGTTACGAGAATCGAACGGAAGGTTAATATCCTTTCATGCCATCACATCTTAGACTAAAAAAATTAATTCAATGTTTGTCGGGAAGTCGGTTTTCCAACCGCGAAAAAAGTTTATCTTTGAAATAGGTAAAACAACGGAATGCAATTAAGACTGAATAAATATTTTGCTTCGCTTCTAATCCTCATTCCATTATTTCTTTTTTCTTGTGCGTCCTCAAGTTCATCGGGTTACAAACCCAAGTACAAGAAACCCAATCCGAATAAACCTTTGCCTTGTCCACTAAAAGACTGCTGATGATATGCGCAAAATAATTATTGCTATTGATGGGTACTCCGCTTGTGGTAAAAGTACTACAGCCAAAGAAGTTGCAGCGATCCTCGGCTATCGCTACATCGACTCGGGAGCTATGTACCGTGCGGTGACACTTTATTTTTTAGATAATCATATTTCGCTAACGAATCCCAAAGAAATTGAAAAAGCACTGATGCAGATTCATTTGGCCTTTCACGTGAATGCGCATTACAGCTCTGAAACATTTATGAATGGAATTAGTGTGGAGAAGAAAATTCGGAAGATGCGCATCTCAGAGAATGTGAGCCAGGTTAGTATGATCAAAGAAGTTCGACATGCCATGGTGTCACAGCAGCGCAAACTTGGTAAGGAAAAAGGTATTGTGATGGATGGTCGCGATATTGGCTCGGTAGTTTTTCCGGATGCCGAACTGAAACTCTTTCTTACAGCCGATATTCAGGTGCGCGCTTACCGTAGACAACAAGAATTACTACAGCGCGATCAGCTGATTGACCTCGATACAATTTTATCCAATATCACCGATCGCGATCGCATCGACAGTACGCGCAAAGAGAGCCCATTAGTAAAAGCAAAAGACGCGCTTGGTATGGACACCACACACATCACTATTGATGAACAAGTAGATGAAGTAGTGCGAATGGCTGTTTCAAAAATTGTGCAAAAAAAATAAAGTTAAGCTCGTTCTTTATAGGCTGAATTTCTCTTGACTATGAGGCTTTGGCATTTTATTCGTAGCCATTGGATTCGCGCAATTGATACCGGTTGTCAGGAGGGGCTTCCCACGCTCGAGCATATCCGTATTCGCGTAGTTAATGGCAGCGCTGTTCTGCTTTCACTCGTTCAGCTGGTCCTGATTTTCATTCGTCTTCGCATGGGTGATGGAGTCAATCTTATCCTGCTCAATGTTTCGATTGGTCTCTTGATAATGCCGGTGCTCTACTTTAACAATCACAAATTTTACTTCGCGGCAAAGGCAACTATTTTTTGTGGAGGGCTGATCTTAATTACGGCAATTTGCTGGAATCATGCCCTGAGTGGCAAAGAGTTTAATACGGAAATCATCTTGATTCCCTGCTCAATTTATTGTGCTCTACTTTTTGACGGTGGTGTAAAGATCATCTCCTTTCTGCTCGTATTTCTGAGCTACGTTTTAATAATGACAGTCAAGATGAAGACCGGTGCATGGCAAACTGTAGCCTATGCCAATCGAATGATCGATCCTGTACTGGCTTTTCTGACAGTGTACATTCTAACAAGCCTGTATCGTGTAGCATATGATCAATCTCAAAGAACAATAGAGGCCAAGAATAGAGAACTCAATTTGCAGAACAATCAAATCGAGATGCAGGCGAATCGACTGAAAGAGTTGAATGCACAAAAAGATAAGTTGTTTTCCATCATCTCTCATGATTTGCGTAACCCGCTTAACTCGCTCAAAGGACTTTTAACGATGGTTGAAAAAAACTGGGTTTCCGAAAATGAATTTAAGCAGTACATCGCAAGCCTTTCGAAGAACATGCACTCGACTTCTGATTTGATCGACAACTTGTTGGTGTGGTCACACAGTCAGATGAAAGGAGCGGTGCAACAAGATGAAATTTTCGATTTATCTGAATTGGCGAAAGATGCAGTTCGGATAGCCGAAGCGCAGGCGAGCCCAAAGCACATCACTATCAATAACCTGATTGTTGGAACTCATTTGGTGAATGCTGACAAAAATATGATCGCCCTGGTCATTAGAAATTTGTTAACCAATTCTGTAAAGTTCAGTCATGGCAATCAAACTGTTACTATGACAGCAACAACGGAAGGTGAAATGCAGAAAGTTTGCATTGAAGATAACGGCATCGGAATCGCTTCTCCAATTTTAAATTCTCTGTTTGAATTTAATACACGCTCTACTGCCGGAACTTCCAGTGAAAAAGGAACCGGTCTTGGCCTTGCTTTGTGCAAAGAATTCGTAGAGAAAAACGGAGGACATATCTGGGCTGAAAGCAGTGAAGGTCGCGGTAGTAAATTCTTTTTCACATTGCGCGCACATGCTGCTTGAGAAATTCTCAGTCGGCTTATTTCAAGCCATACCTGTCAATCATAAATACCAAGGCAGTCATTGCGGCTGCACCAAGCTCTAATTCGCGCGGACTTACTTTGTCGATCGTATCTTCAGGAGTATGGTGGTAATCAAAGTAGCGCTGTGAATCGGGGAGATATCCAACCATGGTTGTACCCAAGGCACCAAGGGGGCCGATGTCAGCGCCTCCACCTGGATGTTCAAAATCCGTCAAGCCATAGGGCTCGAACAGGGGCTTCCAGCTTTTAATTTTATTTTTTACAGCATCAGTTCCAGTCATTGTAAATCCGCGAGGCGTGAAACCGCCTTCATCGGATTCAATGGCAACAATATGATTTTCGTTTTTAGCTTTTGCTATCTCGGCATACTTTGCTCCACCTCGTAAACCATTTTCTTCGTTCATGAACATCACTGCGCGAATTGTTCTTTGTGGTTTAATGCCGAGCAACTTAAAGAGTCGCAATACTTCAATTGACTGCACGCAACCTGCACCATCGTCATGCGCGCCTTGAGCCAAATCCCATGAGTCGAGGTGACCACCGATGTCGATGATCTCATCTTTGTACTCACCACCATTAATTTGACCGATCACATTAAATGAAGGGACGTCTTCAAGGAGTTCACAATGTGTTTCAATGTATACTTGTAAATCTTTTTCCCCTTTTAAAATACTTGAAAGCAATTCAGCATGTTTGGTGCTGATGGCCACGGCAGGTATTCTCTTAACTTCACTTGAATAGCGAACTCCACCGGTGTGCGGGTAATCTTCCAGATTGACACCCATAGAACGAACGATCACCGCAGCCGCTCCCAATTTTGCAGCTTCGACCGCGCCAATACTTCGCTGATCAACAGCTCCGCTATACGCAGCGAATGTGTGTATCTGGGTTGGATCCATAGGTCGATTGAAGAAAATTATTTTTCCTTGCACGGCTTTGGCGCCCAGCTGCCTTAGCTCATCGAAATTTTTCACTTCGATTACTTGTGAAGTAATTCCTGATGGGCCTGTGCCGGGTGACCCGCCCAACGCGCAAATCGTCAGATTAACCTTTCCCATCTTTTTTGAATTTAGCACACGAGCAATTTCTTTTTCACCGCGTACCCAATGAGGCACCATTACCGGTTGAAGCCAAACGGAATCAAAATCATATTTCTCCATCATGCGCTTGCTCCATTCCACTGCCGCAGCGGCTCCTGGTGATCCGGAAAGACGCGGGCCTATTTTTGTGCATAGCTCGTTGAGCATCTCGTAAGACTTTCCATTTTTTAAGGCTTCGTCAAATATTTCTTTAATGCCTTCGCTGTCTTGAGCAGTTTGAGCACTGGCAAACGTGAAAGATCCAACAAACAAAAAGAATAATACCTTCATGATTAATTTATTGAGCCGACAATATAATCTTTAAACACATGGGTGCATAGTGCAGATAGTTTTGGCGGTAAATGTGTTTCCTTAAGCAGGATTATCTCAAATCGTAAATATCAATTTGATGCTGAAATTCCTACCCATATTATAAACGCCCGTTCTTCCTGTCAATGGGTTTTCAGATGCGTATTTTAAGCGGCTCAGGTGATTCTGATAAGCTGTGTTGGCAAGATTCGATGCTGCGAAATAAATGGATAAGAAATTTTTCTTCTTTGATGATTTGACACTGCAACCAAACCCAACGTTAAGCAGTGCATACCCTGGCGTGGCTGTCTCTGTACTGAATGCCGAAAAGAAATTATTTTGAGCAAAATAATAGTCAGTGGAAAATTTGAAATAGATATTGGTCAACCTATTTCCAAGGTGACCAAACTGTGCTCTTATTTCGCCCCGATATTTTGGAGCAGGCGTTAAAGGCAAATTGCGCGAAGAGTCAGGTTGATTGGATTGAATGGCACGCACATATGAAAAAGAGTTTTCAACATGCAACCAATCCAGCGGATGCGGATGAATATCAACGAATACTTCACCACCATAGAGCTGAGCATTTCCCTGACGGAAAGCAAATGCGCTAACCGGATCGCTGAGATCAGGAATGGAGTCAGTGCCATTCACACCCTTTAGCTTTTCCAGAAAGATGTAGTTCTGGATGAGATTTATAAAAGGAGTAAACTCAAACGTTACGTGATCCGAATTTAAAAAATAAGCGATATCGATTTGATGGCTCACTTCGGCTTTCAAATCAGAGGCTCCATATTCATATCGAAAAGTTCCCTCGTGCTTTCCGTTCGAACCAATTTCGGCAATGTTAGGCGCACGAAAACCTCTCGAGAAATTGAATTTTAACGTACTGCTTTTGCTGAGACTATAAGTTAAGCCAGCGCTGCCTGAAAAATTTCCATAATTCGCTGTGAACCCCTTGAATTTTACAGTTGTGCTATCATTCGGAACACTTATTGGCTTTTCATTTTTATCGAGTATTAATTCTTTTGATGACATGTGGCGGTTGTCATAACGAATACCACCGGCAACAGTAAATTTATCAGTGATTTTCTTTTGTGTGAATACGAATAAGCCCGCATCGAATGACGAATAAGCGGGGATTAAAAATTCAACCCCCTTGTTTTGATTATTTTGAAACATGCCGTTAGCTCCTACAGAAGTTTCCCATCCGTTGCTGGCAGTTGCATTGTACCTGACATTGTAGTTGATGGTTTTCAAATCAAAATAAAGCCCCTTCTCATTGGGGTTTGATGGATTCGCAAACTCTTTACGTAAGTTATTTTGGTAGGCAAGATCCAAATTCAGGGAAGAGTTTTTTATAAAAATGGTGCTGTTGGAGACAGCGCGAAGGTGAGTAATCCCCTGATTAGGAAATCCTATTTTATAACCTTTCAGGTCATCGGATGTAGTGGTGGCTTCTTTAGCGCCACCCATCCCATCAGGCACTAATTTTACGAAGTTACCTACGCTATCCCGATCGCCTTCTGTGATATTTAATTTCTGGTTGAAAGTGCTCAACGTAAGATGAGAGTAGCCCCACTTTTTGTTGAGGCCCAAAAACAAACTCCCATCGTACTCTTTAAATCCAGAGTTGTAAACTTTGCCATCATATTTGTTTGAGTAGTTCCCCGCCAATTTGCTGCTGAAGCGACCCAACCATTGAAAGCCATTTCTGTTTCCTGCATTAGAGATGGAGTAACCTATAAGGTTATTATTGGATTGATAGTTGGTGATCACCTGCGATTTAATCACGCCATTAGCTAGTGGTTTGGGCGTTAGAAAATTCACTACTCCGCCAATTCCATCCGATCCGTATAATAGACTACCGGGACCTTTTATAATTTCTACACGGTCGATAGAATACTCATCTATTTCAATTCCATGCTCATCACCCCATTGCTGACCCTCTTGCCTCACTCCGTTAAATAATGAAATCACACGGTTGTAACCCATGCCGCGGATAACCGGTTTTGAAATTGCGGCACCGGTAGTAATTTGGTTTACACCTGGAACATTTTTAAGGGCATCGATCAAATTGGTAGAACTGTTTTCGTTCAATGCAGCGGCATCAATAGGTTTAATGATCACCGGACTTTGCTTTAGATCTGCCGAGCGAGTTACACCCGTTACTATCACTTCATCCATTTCGATGAATGCCTCTTCTAAATTAAAATCCTTAACTACCGCCCCATCTATATGTATAGGTTCAACAATGGTTTTGAATCCTATCGCACGGACCTCCACCAGGAAAGTTCCTTTCGGTAAATTTTTGAAAGCGTACTTGCCTTCCGCATCGGAAACGGCTCCTGTTTTAAGTTCAGTGATATAAATGGTTATACCTTGAAGAACGCTATCAAGTGATGAAACACGACCAGCCAAACTATTTTGCGCCAATGCTGGGTAGAATAAAATGGAAAGAAATACAACAATGAAATATTTCATGATCAGAAAAATTTTGAAATGTTCTTATGAATAAAAGAATGAAGAGTGTGCCGTGGCTACACTTTCACATTAAAGCGATTAGCTTTTAGATTAAGAACAGAGGAGGCGCGCGGCCTTGAGAAAGAGAAACAAAAGCATGACTGGTGAAGTCAACGATTTGCTTCCGATAATCTGAGGAAAAAGAGTGGTTAGTGAGAATTAGATCGTTCCCCACAAAAGCGTGATTGAAAAAATCTACTGAACAGACCTTACAATGCTCGTCATGTTTTTGAACCCCCGCTGCTCCGTGCTTTAATGGAGAAGTGATTGACTTATTCTCGTGAACATCATGGTTCTTGTGAAAGAAATTCACGGCCACCTGAGCAAAAAGCAAGGTGCTGATCAGGAAGACAGAGGAGGCAATATGTAATACCCGAGATTTCAAGCGATCAAAAATACTAAGTTGAGATTGTAAACCAAAGATATTTGATAGACGGGGCTGAACCTCAACCCAGCGAATATTGTTTTGTTGCTAACTTGCACCACTAAACAGAATCGACATGGCCTATTTATTTGATTCATTCGAAGGTTGGAAGAAATATTGTGTTGAAAAGAATTATACCCTCGCCCAAACGGTGTTGGAATATGAGAATGATCAAAAGAATCGTTCGGTCCAAGAGATCAACGATGGTCTGATGCGCGCTTGGGTTGTGATGAAAGATGCTGTGCACAGCGGATTGGAAGAAGACATGACTTCACGCTCTGGCATGATCAACAATGGCGCAAAGAAAGTTTACCGTTATCCTGTTGCTGTTTTGTCTCCGGAGTTTCAAAAACTGATTTCACGTGCGTTAGCCGCCAAGGAAGTGAACTCATGCATGGGGCGCGTGGTGGCTGCACCTACTGCGGGTGCGAGTGGAATTATGCCAGGGGTTTTATATACACTTCAAGAGATTCATAAAATCGATGACGAAAAAATTATAGAAGCGATGATGGTGTCTGCAGGTATTGCAATCATCATCGAACAGAAAGCATCCATTGCAGGAGCGGTTGGAGGATGTCAAGCAGAGACGGGAACTGCTGCTGCCATGGGAGCAGGAGCTATTGTGTATTGTCTCGGAGGAAATATTGATCAAGTGTTTAATGCAGTTGCTATTACTATTCAATGCATGCTTGGTTTAGTTTGTGATCCTGTAGCCGGACTTGTAGAAATTCCATGCGTAGTGCGCAATGCGAGCGCGGCAGCAATTGCTAACAGCTCTGCGCAAATTGCGCTAGCCGATGTGAGCAGCGTAATTCCGGTTGACGAAGTGATCGAAGCGATGGGCGAGATTGGCGCCAGCATGGAAACACGCTACAAAGAAACTGCACTTGGCGGATTAGCTGCAACCAAAACCGGACAGGCAATAGCGAAAAGAGTTTTGATCAGAGATATTGAGGTATTGCCGGATGAGCAGAGTAGTTAATCCTAATGTGCTTCAAATTAAAAAGGTGGCCACTTCAAAAGTAATTGGTACCACTCTTTAAAGTGAGGTCCTAACCAATAGATCAAAGTAGTGAACGTGAGCCCCCAGCCCACAGCACTGATAAACATAAAAAGTAAGATTTTATTTTTGGGTTTGCCCATACCTACTGCGATGAGCGTGCCACCGATTGGCGTGAGAAAAAGTGGCGTAAGAAATGCAACTCCACCAAGTCCGTATTTTGCAACGAAATCCTTCCACCTCTTGTGCGGCTTCTCCCCGTTTGATTTCTTTTTGAAGAATCGTCTCAGTAATCTTCTCCGTAGCCAGTGACCAAAATAGGTGAAGGCAATTACGCTGGTCATCATGCCACCAACTGTGGCAATGATTGTAGTGATAAAATGGAGATGGGCAACAAAATAGCCTTCAGTGGGGCCTAAAATAAATTTGAACGCACTAGACAGAAAAACAGGAATAGCCTTCAGGATTTCTTCTACCATTGTATTTCAGATCAACGCCACTATAAAATCGATTTAGAAAGGTATTTTTGTGAAAATATAAAAAGAAAGTCTTGAAGAAAAATAAAAAGCCAAAAAGTGAATTTCACCTGTTGCATCAGCTCTGTGAAATCCACGCTCCATCTGGTCACGAAAAGCCAGTGAAAGATTTTCTACTGGATTATATAAAAAAAGAAAAGAAGAACTGGCTCTCTAAACCCGAAATCATAGTGGGTGAAGAATTTCAGGATTGCATCATCTTGAAATTTGGCAAACCGCGCACCGCCATCTTTGCACACATGGATACCGTTGGGTTTTCGGTTCGTTATTTTAATCAATTGGTTTCGATCGGAAGCCCCGATGCAGAAGCAGGGACCAAATTAGTTGGGCGTGATTCGCTCGGTGCAATTGATTGCGAATTGGAGTACGATAAAGAGAATCATGTGTTCTATAGATTCGGCAGAGCGATCGATAGGGGAACAACACTCACTTATAAAATTGACTTCCGAGAGACCAAAGATTTTATTCAAACACCTTACTTAGACAATCGTCTCGGTATTTATAACGCATTGAAAGTTGCTGAAACATTGAAAGACGGAGTAATCATCTTCAGCTGCTGGGAGGAACATGGTGGAGGATCGGTTGGCTATCTAGCTAGATACATTTATGAAAAATGGAATGTACGACAGGCACTGATCTCTGATATCACATGGGTATCTGACGGAGTGGAGCATGGCAAGGGTGTAGCCATCTCTTTGCGAGATAAGAATATTCCGCGCAGAGAATTTGTGAATAGAGTTATCGCAATTGCAGAAAAAAATAAAATCGAACATCAATTAGAGGTGGAAGGTTCTGGCTCAAGTGATGGCGGAGAACTTCAACGAGGCACATTGCCATTTGATTGGTGTTTCGTTGGCGCGCCAGAACACGGAGCACACACGCCTCACGAGCGCGTGCATAAGAAAGATATCGAAACGATGATCGAGCTTTACGAAGTGGCGATGAAAGCACTTTGATTATTTCAGATTCATTATTGAAATTTTATTCCTTTTAAATAACTTGTCCCAATACGAATTGAGCCAGGTTATCGCCAGCAAAAAACATATCGAAGAAAATGAGATCATCTCAGGGCTGTGTTCTCGCAACCAGTCTGTGCTTGATTATGTTTATGATCATTATTCCGGGGCATTGTATAGCGTGGTTCTGCGCGTAGTTCGTGATGAGGATATTGCTCAGGAAGTTTTGCAAGATGCCTTTCTAAAAATCTGGGAGAAGATCGATTCCTATGATTCATCCAAAGGAAAGTTATTTACCTGGATGCTTAACGTTACGCGCAATTTGGCCATCGACCGTACGCGCTCAAAAGAAATGAGCAAAAGCAAAAAAACCGATGACTTGGAACATTCCGTAAATAGAATTGACAACCAGGAAAAGGTGGAATTGCATGTGGAAGCAATTGGGTTAAAAGAGACCCTCAAGCAATTACCTGAAGAGCAACAATTCGTAATCGAACATTTGTACTTAAAAGGATACACACAATCAGAGCTGGCCGAAGAATTTAATATTCCATTAGGAACAGTTAAAACCCGAACACGATTAGCATTAACTGAGTTGAGAATGATTTTGAAAGAGAATTGAATATAAAAGAATACATATCGACCGGAATTTTAGAGGCCTATGCTTTAGGAGAGCTGAGTGCTGTGGAACGCGCTCAGGTTGAAAAGAATTTGGTTCAATATCCGGAGTTGCGTGAAGAGCTTTCAATGATAGAAGATGCACAAGAAGCTCTTTTGATGAAGATGGCGATTGCACCTCCGGCTGCTGTCAAGGCTAAAGTAATGCAAGCTGTTCAGCCGAGAGGAAAGGTTGTAGCAATGGATACCTCTATTATCCAATGGAAATATGCCTCAGTAGCTTCGGTGGTTTTAGCTTTAGCACTCGGCTATCTCGCTTATGATTACCGCGACAAGTGGATTCATTCACAAGTTGCATTGAACGAATTAATCGCACAGAATCAACAAGTAGCACAAGATTACAATCGTGTTAATCTTCGTCTTGACAAAATGGAGAATGATCTTAAGGTGATCAATGATCCATCGTTTACTAAAGTAGTGATGAAAGGAACTGCGAATGCTCCTCAGTCAGTTGCTTCTGTTTATTGGAACAAAGACACGAAGGAAGTCTATCTCAGTATTCAAAATATGCGTGAGCTTGCACAAGAAAAACAATATCAGCTCTGGGCGCAGATCGATGGCAAGATGGTAGATGCCGGTGTATTTGATGGCAATGTTTCCGGGCTCATTAAGATGAAACAAATGTTTAAAGAAACAGTGACTGTCTTCGCTGTTACGATCGAACCTCGAGGTGGAAAACCTGAACCTACCGTAGAAACACTCCAAGTAGCAGGTGCCGTAACCAAAGGCTGACATACCACCCTCAAGGTTATTTTCCGGTTTTTTTATTTCTAATTGAATCCGGGCAACTATTTGCTTCGTATATCTGTTTTAACGAGTGTATAGGTAGTTCGTAGACGAATATGTAAACGCTCCTATTTTTAACTACATTTTTTTGTATCTTATATAACTAATGTAACAGCTATGAAATCATTTAACCTCTTTTATTACCACAAGGCTAGTATTGTTGGCTGGGTGATCCTGTTATTTCTGGTGACTTACATCACCATTAAAATTAGTGCTCTTTATTTTTAGTAATGGGCAGGCATAAGAACATTCCAGTGAAAAATTATTATCAAAGAGCAAAAGTTTTTGGATACCTGGCTCTGATGATAGCCATTTGGTTGCTAGTCATGTATCTCTCAGATAAATTCATGAAGTAGATTGATTATTTTAAATTGCAGATCCTCACATCGTGGTTGGTGTGGGGATTTTTTTTGTGGTTTTCATAAAAGCAATCTATAATTTTGGTTAATCAATTAACAATCCCTTATGAATTCATCTCGACTCGTCATTGTACTCTGCTGCTTATTTTCTGGTTTGGGTTTGAATGCTCAAAATCAGGATTCACTTCAACGTGTTATTTATGAGTCTGCCTTGCAGAAATTTAAGCAAGCGAACTATGCCGAAGCCTCAGCTCAATTCTCACAATTGATTACAACCAATTTTTCTAACAAAGACGTATTTGTTAAGCGGGGTATTGCCGGTTATATGCTTAACGACTTCACAAAAGCCAAAGCGGATTTTGATGAGGCGGTAAAGGCCCGAATCAACACCGAAGAGCTTTACGAATATCGCGGGATGGCTCGCTACAAACTCGATGATATAGCCGGAGCGGCTGGTGATCTTGACAAAGCCATAACGATGGGAGCTAAAGAGGCCGATGTATTTCTCACACTTGGCAACGCAAAATTCAGACTGGATAATTACAAAGACGCGATTACGAATTATGACAAGGCCATTGCTTCAGGCAAGAAGGATGCAATCATCTTTAACAATCGCGGTAAAGCAAAATTGAATCTCAAAGATTTGGCAGGTGCCGAAAAAGATTTTACCGAAGCGCTTACCATTAAATCAGATTATGACAAAGCGCTGGAAAATAGAGCTGATGTTCGCTATCAATTAAAAGATTGGAAAGGAGCATCGGCTGACCTGGATAAAATGATTGCCAATGGCCGCAACGATGCTGATCTCTTTCAAAAGACAGGCATAGCCAAATTCAATTTACAGGATTATAAAGGTTGTGGCACTGCTTTGAGTAAAGCCGTTGCCAACGGCACGAAAGACAAAGATGTATATCGAATGCTAGGACTGAGTCTCGCCAATACCGATGCTTGTGAAGATGCAGTTAAGGCACTTTCATCTGCAGTAGCAATGGGCCTCATTGAAAAAGAAATATTTGAGAAGCTGGGAACTTGCCAGTACAAAACGAAAGACTATGCCGGAGTGGTGACTTCCCTTGGTCGCGCAGTTGTCCTGGGATCTAACACGAAAGAAATTTTTCTTTACAAGGGAAATGCAGGATTCCAACAAAAGGATATTGATAAAGCAATTGTCGATTTAGAGAAAGCGGTTTCTCTTGGTGCATCAGATTACGATGCCTTCAAGAATCTAGGGGATGGAAAATTTCTGAAAGGTGATTTTGCAAGCGCAATTAAATATTACGACCAGGCTGTTGCGCTTTCTCAAACGGATGCAGTTGTCTTCAATAACCGGGGGAAGGCGAAGTCAACTGTAGGAGATCTGCAAGGCTCAATCTCAGATTTCGATAAAGCGATTTCGATTAAGGCGGATTATATCAAAGCATTTTCGAATCGTGGAACAGTGAAATACAATCTTGCCGACTACAAAGGAGCTTTTGAAGACTTGGACAAAGTACGCGCCACCGATGGTGAATCGATGGAGCTATTGCAGATGCTGGGTCTTGCCAAATACAATTTGAAAGACAACGAAGCCGCGAAAACATTTTTAGAGAAAGCAGTAAAGGCAGGATCTAAAGATGCCAAAGTGAATTTATATCTCGGCTACCTGCGATTTGATGCTAAGGATTATAAAGGCTGCATTGAATCACTGAATGCAGCTGAGGTTGCTGGTGAAAAAAATATTTCAATCAATGAGAAGCGAGGAAAATCATTTTACGAGACCAAAGAATTTGGCGGAGCTATCACCGACTTGTCTAAAGTTGCCCAAACCGAGCAAGCCGATGTAATCTCATTGGAAGACCTTGGCTATGCCTATCTACAACAACAAAAGACAAAAGAAGGACTTGCCACGTTTGAAAAGGCCATGACGGCAGGAAGTAAAAACAAAGACGTTTACTTTCAAGTAGGTAACGGAAAATTCAAAGACAACAATTTTGCAGGAGCCATTGCTGCATACGACAAAGGGATTTTGTTGGATGCCAACGATGAAGTGATTTACAACAATAGAGGAAAAGCAAAGTCTTCGTTGGGCGACACACAAGGAGCATTGACTGACTTTGATAAAGCCATTGTACTTAAACCTCAATACACGAAAGCACTTTCTAATCGGGGTGCGCTTCGTTACACGTTATCAGAATTTAAAGGAGCGTTTGAAGATTTGGATAAAGTGCGCATTGCAGAAGGTGAGTCAGTTGAGTTACTGCAGATGCTAGGTCTCTCAAAATACAATTTGAAGGAGATGGAACCCGCAAAGACATTTTTGGAGAAAGCAGTGAAGGCCGGATCGAAGGATGCCAAAGTAAATTTGTATTTGGGGTATTTGAGATTTGATGTGAAGGAGTACAAAGGCTGTATCGAATCACTAAACGCAGCCGAGATGGCGGGCGAAAAGGGGATAGCTATCAATGAAAAACGAGGAAAGTCCTTCTACGAAACAAAGGAATACGCAGGTGCAATCACTGATCTCGAAAAAGTAGTTCAGAAAGAACAAGCTGACGTCATCACGCTCGAAGATCTTGGCTTCGCTTATCTGCAGCAACAAAAGAATAAGGAAGGACTCACTTACTTAGAAAAATCAATCATTGCTGGTAGCAAGAACAAAGAGGTTTACTTTCAGGTGGGTAATGGCCGATTTAAAGACAATAATTTTGCAGGGGCTATCGAAGCTTACGACAAAGCCATTTCTTTTGGCTCTAACGATGAGGTGGTTTATAACAATCGCGGTAAAGCAAAACTGAATTCCAATCTGGTAAAAGAATCGATTGCAGATTTTGATAAATCATTACAGATCAAAGCAAATTATCCGCAAGCACTGAAAAATCGTGCAGCCGCAAATGCTCAGCTCAACGAATGGAAAAAGGTAGTAGATGATCTTTTTACTCTTATCACTTCGAATCAGGCTGGAGCCGAAGAATTTTCCCTTTCAGGGTTCGCGAAATACAATCTGAAAGATTTTAAAGGATCAATTGAAGATATGACTAAAGCAATCAACGCAGGTGCAAAAGACAAACAAGTGTTCACCACGCGAGGTAACTCCTATTTTGAAACAGCAGATTTTGTCAAAGCTCTACCCGATTTAACGAAAGCCATTGAGCTTGGAGAAAATACACCTGACATCTTTTTCAAAAGAGCTTCCTGCAAGTTCAGTACTCAGGATTTCAAAGGTGCCTTGCCCGATTTTGATAAGGCCATCAGCGGAGGTTATTCTGAAGCAAAGGCATTCGACATGCGTGGCTTCTGTAAACTTGATGGTAAAGATGTAGATGGAGCGATAAGTGATTTTGATGCAGCCATTGCCAAAGATTCAAAACTTGCTGTAGCCTATTACCATCGTGGCGATGCTCGTTTTCGCAACAATAATTTTGTAGGAGCTACTGATGATTATACTAATGCAATCAACCAGGGAATTGATGACGCCACAATTTTCAACAACCGCGGCAAGGCATATGCCAACCAAGAGCAGTACGACAATGCAATTACTGATTTCAGCAAAGCGATTATTAAAAAAGGAGATTATGTGCGCGCCTTTGAAAACCGTGCTGATGCCTATCTGAAATTGAAAAAATTTCCAGAGGTTATCAAAGACATGCGTCAGGTAGAGAAGCTCACTGAAAAACAAGACGCTAACTTCTATCAGAGGTTAGGGGAATCCTATTTTGAAACAAAGAATTATGTGGTGGCACAAGATTACTTTGATAAAGCAGTGGCCGGTGGTAATAAAGGAAAAGACATGTTGTATAAGCTTGGAAAGTGTATGCTCGAGCAACAAGACTATCAAGCGGCAGCAAGAAATTTTGATGATGCTGCAAAAGCCGGAGAAAATACGGTGATCTTATTTTTAGAAAATGCACGAGCCTATCTGGGAATAGAAAATAAAAAGGGAGCGCTTGATAATTTATCGAAAGCCATTGCACTCGATCCTAAAAACCCTGATGCCTATTTCAACAGCGCAGTGATCAAAGAAGAAAATCAAGAATTTGAGCAAGCCGCTATTGATTATGGAAAAGTAATTAACCTGAATCCAAAAGATGCAGCCGCCTATGCAGGCCTTGCCAATTGTAAAGCTGAACTAGAAGACTTTGGTGCAGCCATTTCAAACATAGACGATGCCATCGAAATTGACGGCAAAAATGCCGGCTACTTTAAGCAACGTGGTAATTACCACTATCAGTTGAAAGAAAAGGATAAAGCTTGTGAGGATTGGAAAAAAGCCGTGCAACTGGGCGATGCTAAAGCGAAATCTTCAATTGAGCAGTACTGTAAATAGCGCTTGATTGCGGGACTGAAGTTCGATTTTCAAATTCCCCAATAAAATCTTACATCCGTCAGTGGGCAGTCGATTTGGTCGGTGAAGCGTAGATAGTTTCATGCAACTTTACGTTATCCACTCAAAATTGATGAAGATGAAAAAGATCGTGGTTTTTGTGATGGCAGTCGTGTTAAGTTCTTTTGTGCATGCAGAGAATGAGCTTTCAGGCAAGGTTACTTCCGTTCCTGATGGGAATACAATTGAATTGATAGCCGATGATAATGAGTCGTACAAAATTATGTTGTATGGCATCGACAGTCCGGAGTTAGGCCAGGAGTATGGCGACAAAGCTCAAAAGTTTTTACAGAAGATGATACTCGATAAAAAAGTGGTTGTAAAAATTCAGGGTAAAGATCGTTGGGGCAACCGTCTCGGAGTTATTTTAATTGACGGGAAAATTGATCCGCGTTTTGAATTGCTTAAAGCGGGATTAGCCTGGACGGCAGAACGAAATCCGATTGAAGAACTAGAATCGGTAAAAGAAAAAGCGCGAGTTCAGGGCAAAGGATTGTGGAGAGAAAAAGATCCAACGCCTCCCTGGATTTTCCGTAGGGAACAAACCATGCTCGAGCCCAAGTATCGATGAAATAAAATTTAAAACGAATCGTTATAACCCCAGCCATGAAAAAAATGAAGCTGGGGTTTTTTATTGGAATTGCCATAGTGGTATTTCCATTCTTGTGCCACGCACAAAGCAATACGCTGGGTGATCGTGGACCTGCTGCGGTTGAAGAGCAGAGTCATAAAATTCAAAAGCAGCACGTTACCCGAAAACAGAAATTGCTTTTCAGAAAACCTAGCGTACGCCATACTGCTGACTATGAATACTATCATCACTTAGAGCGAGTAGCTCGCGACAAACAACGCATTGCGTTAAAGCGGATAAAAGCTCGTGGAGTAGCCGATGCACGAAATACAGCGGAATTTGAGTTTTACAAACGTGCGGAAACAGTGGCTAAAGAAAAACAACACAGGCTAATCAAAATGGCCCAGCCACAGTATTCTAATTTCGCATACTTTGGCCACAAGCACCTTCCCAAGAAACACTTGCCTTATGCGATGCGCTATTGCAAAGAGTGTGGCTTGAGGCACTGAAATCCAGACGTTATACACTAGATCCAAGACGCAAGATTCCAGACGCGTAGATTCTTCGAATATGATTGGGCACCGACATCCAGTATCCAATCTAACGTCTTACGTCTAATATCTGGCATCTAACTCGGCATCCATTTTTCAATAAAACATTATAACTTGTACTCAATGAATGTCGCAACTTTCATCGAGCACACCAATCTCAATCCAACCCTCACGATCAAAGACATCGATCGATTGGTGGAGGAAGCAAAACAATTTGGGTTCCTCGGAGTGTGCGTTCCGCCATTCTGGGTAAAACGTGCTAAGCGCGAAATCGGAAATGAGAATATTTTGTTGGTGACAGTCGCTGGGTTTCCTCTGGGTTATTCCATGACTGAAACTAAGCTTGACGAAATTAAACGTGCCATCGATAACGGAGCAGACGAAGTGGATGTAGTCTGGAACATAAGCTCATTCAAAACAAACCTTCCCTGGACTAAAATCGAAATTGCAAAGTGTGGTAAGCTTGCACACGATTATCAAAAAGTTTTAAAAGTAATTATTGAGACCGCTTACTTATCAGACGAAGAAATCGTGACGGCATGTAAACTCTGTGCCAATGCCGGAGCTGATTTTGTAAAAACATCTACAGGTTTTGCACCCACAGGTGCGAAAGAAGAACACATTGAATTAATGAAAGCTGCGCTGCCATCATCCGTGGGAATTAAGGCATCGGGTGGAATAAAAACTTACGAACAAGTAGTCGCATTGATCGAAGCGGGTGCTTCACGCATTGGCACTTCATCAGGAGTAAAAATCTTAGAAACTCAAAAAATCAATTCATGACCGATCTATCCAATCTTTTTCCGGAAGAGCAATCCATTCCTGAGGAAGTTCAATTAAAGGAGCCCATTGAGCAACGCGAATATTTGATCAATGGAAAATTGCTGCAGTGGGAGGGCAACTTGAGTCCGGTGGCTAGCCCTGTGTATGTCAAAGACGGAAATGAATACAAACAAAAAATTATTGGAAGCACTCCTTTGCTTACCTCTACCGAGGCATTGGCAGCACTGGATGCAGCCGTTGCAGCTTACGATTTAGGTCATGGTGTATGGCCAATGATGACAGTAGCCGAACGAATTCAGCACGTAGAGGTATTTCTGGGTAAGATGGTCACGAAAAGAAGTGAGGTAGTAAAACTGCTCATGTGGGAGATAGGCAAAACCCAGAAAGATTCTGAAAAGGAATTTGACCGCACTTGCGATTACATTGTCGATACGATCAATGCGTTGAAAGATCTCGATCGGAAGTCGTCTAACTTTATTCAGGAGCAAGGAATCATGGGGCAGATCAGGAGAGTTGCTCTTGGTGTTGCGTTGTGCATGGGGCCGTATAATTATCCACTCAATGAAACGTTCACCACACTTTTTCCTGCACTCATCATGGGCAACACGGTGGTATTTAAACCTGCCAAGTACGGAGTGTTGTTAGTTAGGCCATTGCTGGAGGCATTTCGATCAAGTTTCCCTCCAGGGGTGATCAATGTTATTTATGGTCGTGGACGTGATACTGTTGGTGCGATGATGGAGACCGGAAAAATTGACGTGTTTGCTTTTATAGGTACCAACGAGGGCGCAAATGAATTGAAGAAGGCCCATCCAAAATCTCATCGATTGAGAGCGGTGCTAGGTCTTGATGCGAAAAACCTCGCCATCATTTTACCAGATGCCAATCTAGAGAATGCGGTAAATGAATGTGTGCTTGGCGCGCTTTCTTTTAATGGCCAACGATGTACTGCCATCAAAATTATTTTTGCGCACAAAGACATTGTTAATCAATTCAACAAGCGATTGTGCGAAGTGGTGGGCAATTTAAAGGCAGGAATGCCATGGGAGATGGGAGCGAATTTAACGCCATTGCCAGAGCCAGGTAAAACAGGATTTCTCAAAGAACTTGTTGAGGATGCCATCAAGCACGGTGCGAAGATTTTGAATCCGGGTGGTGGAGAAGTTCTGCATTCTTTTTTCAATCCCGCGGTGCTATATCCAGTCAATGATAAAATGAGAATTTATTCTGAAGAACAATTCGGACCCGTAGTTCCGATCCGATCATTTGATGAAGAAAAGGAAGTGATCGATTATGTTCTGAATTCAAGTTTTGGTCAACAGCTTAGTATTTTTGGCAGAGATTCAAAAACGATTGCTCATTTGATTGATTCGTTTGCCAGTCAAGTAGGAAGAATCAATATCAACACTCAATGTCAGCGTGGTCCTGATTCATTTCCATTCAATGGAAGAAAAGATTCGGCCGAAGGGACATTGTCAGTGACCGATGCACTCCGGGCCTTTTCTATTCGATCATTAGTAGCCACCAAAATTACTGTTGACAACAAAAAAATCATTGGCAATATTATTCGCAATCGTGAGTCTGCATTCTTAAGTACAGACTACATATTCTGAAGATGAAGCATTTCAACATCCAGGTATCCGGCAAGGTGCAAGGAGTTTTTTTTCGAGCGTCAACCAAAGAACAAGCCGATACTTTGGGTGTAACAGGGTTCGTTCGAAATGAGGCCAACGGAGACGTTTACATTGAAGCAGAAGGGGAGGAGAGTCACTTGCAAGAATTCCTGAAATGGTGCGGGCGCGGTCCAAGCCGCGCCCGTGTTGATAATCTTAAAATAGAAGAAGGACTTCTAAAAAACTTTATTCGATTTGAGGTAAGCCGGTAAAATCAATCTTCTTTGACTTCCACGTCCACGCGAATATTTTTTCGCGCATAAGCGCTATTCTTATCGTACACCATCTTGCCGCCACCCCAGCCCTTCACATCAATCCGATTATCGGCTATTCCTTGGGCAATCAACCATTCTCTAATGGTTTCTGCCCGAGCCTCTGAAAGTTCTTTAGCCGAGCCAGACCCATTCTTTACATCTTTGGTCATAGCAAAAAAGTTTTTACTTGGCCCCATATAAATTATTTTGCCACCACCACCGCCATTCGTATGTCCGTGCAAGGTGATTTTCATTTTCTCATTACCCTTCATTAACTCGAGCAAGCTGTTCAATTGATATTTTGATTCGGGCAGCATGACTGCAGCATCGTTAAAGAAATAAACATTATAAAGAGTTGAGATATCACCTTTGCTCATTCTGATGAGCGCGAAGTTGACCATGTAAAAATTTCCTACCAAGGCAATGTACGGTTTGACAGTATCAGCCTCAGTGTTTTTATAACTAATTTCTAATTGTTGTTTTTTAAAACCAAAGGTGTTGCTAATGAGAGTCAACTGACCGGTTTCCGTATTCGGATTGGGTAGTGTGAGGTAAGTGTTGCCTTTAACGCGAGTGATTAGTTTCGCTGTTTCAGAATTGATCACCTCTACCTCGCCATCAATCACTTCGTTGTTAGTGGAATTAAATAAACTCAAAAATACCTGTGTGTTTTTCAGTGTTTGTGGAACATAAACGGGTTTCGGTTGCGGGTTGGGTATCACCTCTGTCGGAGCAGTTTTTACGGTGTCTTTTGGTACATCTTTAACCGCAACTGGTTCGGTCTTCTTTTCCTCAGGTTCTATTGTTACGGTAACGTTATCCTCTTCATGTCCAATGGTATGAACCCAGGCATCAGCAAATTTCCCTGTGCTTCTGGCTTTCATTACCTCAGTCTTACATTTTTCCTTATCTGCAAACTGATCGAGGTACACGTACCAATACTTGCGATTTGCCTCAAAGCCATATTTCGAGTGAAGGCCATCTCTATTGAGGCCGTTGGTCAAACGAATGGCATAATCTTCATGATGTGGGGAGAATGCAGCAACGACTAAGTAATAACCGTTAGAAAGATTATTGGTGGTTTGTTGGGCAACAACTGTTGTTGAAAAAAACACTCCAACAACCATGAGCAAGGTTAAAAAATTTGCCTTTTTCATCTAAAAAATGTGGGTTGGTCAACCCGAAATTAATTAATAAAGGCTTAATTATCAAAAGGTTTTGGGTTATTGATACTTTCTAGATTTAGCTAGGGGCCTCTTCCACTACTGGCTGGTAGTCTATTTACTGCAAAGTGGGGGGTGAATCTGGTATCTTAATTCAAGTACATCGAATGGGTGTTATTGTACCGATGGTTCATAGCTTGTTTACAGGTCATACTTTCTATTTTTGCAAAAAACTTTGAATGCAAGCTGTGATTTTGGCAGGAGGTCAGGGAACGAGAATGCGTGCGATCAGTACTGATGTTCCTAAGTCCATGTTACCAATAGGGGATAAGCCAGTGCTTGTTCATCAGATCGAATTATTAAAGTCACACGGCATCACTGAAATCATCATCCTGGTTAATCACCTCAAAGATTCAATTATTTCTTACTTCGGCAGTGGAGAGAAATTCGGAGTTACAATTTCTTACTATGAAGAAGTGGTTCCGTTAGGCACAGTAGGTGGAGTAAAGGCAATTGAAAATATGCTTAAAGGAGATTTCATTTTGCTTTATGGCGATGTGATGGTTGATATGGATATTCACAGGCTACAGAAATTTCATTCAGTAAAAAATAGTGAATGCACTTTGGTGGTTCATCCCAACGATCATCCTTATGACAGCGACCTTGTGGATATTGACAATGACGGAAGAGTAACAACCTTTCACCCTAAGCCGCACGAAGAAGATAAATACTATCGTAACCTGGTGAGTGCAGGAATGTACATTCTCTCATTATCACTATTGCGCCATCTTGAAAAGGACGTGAAGGCCGATTTCGGTAGAGATATTTTTCCAAAGCTTTATAATAAGATTGGAATGTACGGTTACAATACATCTGAATATCTCAAAGACATGGGGACGCCTGATCGACTGGAAAAAGTAACTGGTGATTTCCTTTCGGGAAAAATTGAAGCTAAAAATTATAAGAATAAACAGCGTGCCATCTTTCTAGATCGAGATGGTGTACTCAACGAAGACACGGATTTGGTAAAAAATCCAGATGAGCTTCTTGTATATCCTTTTGCTGCGAGTTCGGTCAAGAAAATAAATCAATCCAATTTTTTGTCAATCGTAATTACAAACCAATCCGTAATTGCGAGAAACATGTGTACAGAAGAAGAGCTCCGAGTAATTCACAATAAACTTGACACGGTGCTTGGTCATGAGCGAGCAAAACTAGATGCCATCTACTATTGCCCGCATCATCCTGATAAAGGCTTTCCTGGTGAAAATGAAAAATACAAAATCGAATGCGAGTGCCGTAAACCAAAACCGGGAATGCTATTGGATGCTGCGCGTGATTTTAATATCGATCTCTCTTCCTCGTATTTCATTGGAGATTCTGAACGCGATATTGTAGCCGGGCAACGTGCCGGAGTAACCACCGTTGGTTTAATGACAGGCAAAGGCATGTTTAACAGCAAGGCCAAACCTGATTATTTTTTTTATAACCTCGAAGAAGCAGTCGATTTTATTGTTGACGATCCATATTCATCAACATTTCTACAAGCAAAGGATTTATTTCTCCAATCGAAGCAAAGGCCTTTTGTTATTTTGCTAGGTGGAAATACACGTTCGGGTAAATCTTCCGTGGCTACGTATCTTGAGAAAGAATTTAAGAAGCAACAACACTCCGTCTTCAGAATTAATTTGGATGATTGGTTGATTGCAAAAGAGAATCGTCAGGATTCTTTTACCGTATTTGATAATTTTCAAACACCTAAGCTGGTTGACGACATTGTTGAGATAATACAAGGTGTATCCGTTGACTTACCTGGATACTCGGCCCACCCAAGTTGGAAAGCAGATCCAGTTGCTTACAAGTATTCCGGAGAACAAATCATTTTGATCGAAGGAATAGTTGCATTGACCGATGAAAAATTGAGAAATCTTGCTCACTTACGAATCTTTAAAGCCATTGTACCTGATGAATTGAAAAAGAGATTTGTAAATTTCTATCGATGGAAGGGAATGTCGGACAGTGAGATGGAAGAGCTTTACACCAAGAGAAAAAAGAACGAATACGATATCATAGAAAAACATCAGCAATTTGCAGACTTTGTTATATAAAGTTACTTAACAAACAAAATGATTATTACACGCACACCATTCAGAGTAAGTTTTGTTGGAGGTGGTTCTGATCTCATGAGTTTTTATGCTCGCCATAAAGGCGCTGTGATCAGTACATCTATTAATAAGTACATGTACATCTCTTCTCATAAATTTTTTGAGGAGGATAAGATCAGAGTGAAATATTCCAAGACAGAAACAGTAAAAGGCACCAGTGAACTTCAGCATCCTATACTTCGGACAGTATTAGATAAATTTGAAATTAAAGGCGGGCTTGAATTCAGTTCTATTGCAGATGTGCCAGCCGGAACAGGCTTGGGTTCTTCTTCCGCTTTCACCGTTGGTCTTTTGAATAATCTGCATATTATTTCGGGGAAGCCGGCTAGTAAAGAAATGTTGGCCGAAGAAGCCTGTCACATCGAGATTGATTTATTGAAAGAACCAATTGGCAAACAAGATCAATATGCAGCAGCTGTTGGTGATCTAAACGTTATTGAATTTCATCCTTCGGGAGAAGTCACTGTTCATCCGCTGAATCTTGGTGAAGAAGTTTATAGTACGTTGCAAAAAAACCTGCTCATGTTTTATACAGGAGATCAACGCAGCGCGTCAGCCATTTTATCTGAACAAAATAAGAACAACGCACAAGAAGAGAAATTCAAAGCGTTGCAAAGTATGGTTGGTCTCGTTTACGAAACCAGAGACGCACTTGAAAAAGGAAATATTGATGATTTCGGAAAAATCCTTCACGAAAACTGGATTTTAAAAAAGAATCTCGCATCGGGTATCACCAATACTTCAATTGACCAAGCTTACCAAACAGCTATGGCAAATGGTGCATTAGGCGGAAAACTGTTGGGTGCGGGTGGCGGTGGCTTTCTTCTTTTCTATTGCCCATTGCATTCGCAAGAAAAATTGATTGCCGCATTAAAACCCTTTCGTAAGTTTGACTTCAAATTCGAGCAAGAAGGAACAAAATTAATTCACATTTCCGATGAATGAGACGCAGCAAACGATAGAAAATTACCTAGCTCTTGTTAAGGACACGATCGACAAACTTGACAGAACGCAGATTGAGAAAACTGTTGAGGCTTTCATGCGGGTGTATCATTCGGGCAATACGATTTATATTTTTGGGAATGGCGGGAGTGCAGCATCGGCAACTCATGCTACCGGTGATTTGGTAAAAGGCGCATCCTTCGGTCTTGAAAAAAGATTTAGAGTGATGAGCCTGGTAGATAACCTCCCCGCCTTAATGGCCATTGCCAATGATATTTCATACGATGACATCTTTGTTGAGCAACTCAAGAATTTTATTAAGCCCGGTGATCTCGTGGTGGGTATTTCTGGGTCGGGTAATTCTGTGAATGTAGTTAAGGCGATGGAGTATGCGAAGCAAATGGGAGTGCAATCAATTGCTTTCTGTGGATATAAAGGCGGGAAGATTAGTGCTATTGCCGACATCATTATCCATTCTGTTGCAATGGACATGGAAGTGGCTGAAGATATTCACATGATCGTTTTCAATGTCATCAAAAAAGAAGTGATGCGTAGACTTCAAGGTAAGAACATGTCTATGGGGACGACTTACGATGCGCGGGTGAAATAATTATTTGCTCGCCCCAAGTCCTAATCCCTGGGTGTTCCTTTTAATAAAAACTTCAAACGCGTTAGCGAGCAGGCCAGCTCCGTAGCCGCATAATTGGCATGTGGCGGATACAATGCTTAGCAAGCCAACATGAATACTTTTCTCTTGAAAGGATGCTGACAAGAAAATGGCGGCATAATAAATCCCAGCAATCAACAAGAAGAGTTGAAATATAAGTTGACTCACTAAAACTGATGCAAAGCCAAAAATCAGGAACAACAAAAAAGCGCTTGGAAAAAGATGCGTGATTTTCAATTGATCTCTATGCCGATAATAGATGTTGATACGTGCAGCACCAAATCTAAACACTTGACGGAAAAAACTTCTGAACGTTGACCTTCGCTTGTGATAGACAAATGCTTCAGGAATCAAATTTATTTTAAACCCAGCCTCTAAAATTCGAATGCTTAATTCAATGTCCTCACCACAGGTCATCGATGAATATCCATTGACATGATTAAAGACCGACTTCTTTATGCCCATGTTGAATCCACGTGGGTTGTATTGGTGTAATTGTTTTCTTCCACCACGAATACCACCTGTAGTTAAATAGGAAGTCATGGCAAAGCTTATTGCTTTTTGCACCCGAGTGAAAGAGGTATGGGCAGCATCAGGCCCACCAAAACCATCAACCGGATCACTTGAAAGTGAAGCGTGAAGATTTATTAAATAGTTTGGTGGAAGAATAACATCAGAGTCAAGGAATATGAAATAATCGCCTTGAGCATTCTCTGCTCCTAAATTTCTTGAAGGACTTATAGCTAATCGCGGACGATGAAGATGGACAACTTTTACTTTGGATTTAAAGTCTGCAATAATAGGAGCAAGCACATCAGTTGGGCTTCCATCAGCAATGATAACTTCAAAATCTTCAAAACCAGATGTAGGTAATGCAAGTGAAACAAAACTATTGAGAAGGTCTTCAACCTCGTCTGGTCTGTTAAATGCAGGAACTATGAAGGAATAAAACAATTATTTAAAATTTAAGTGATGCTGTGACTAATGAAACAAACCATTCATCTAAAAGTAGCTTCTCGGCCGAATCAGTCGCGCAAAAATAACCAATAACATTTTCTATATTTCTATTCTATAAAAAAATCAGTTATGAGAAAATGGAGTGTTCTTACCTTGATTTTGCTTTCCAATTATGCATTTGCTCAAAAAGATTATTCAGCCGATGTGAAATCTGTAGACGCGATTATAGCCGCTTTGTATGATGTTATCTCGAGAGAACCCAATACTCCACGTGATTGGGACCGTTTCCGAAACTTATTTAAACCCGAAACGCGGCTCATTCCAACACGAAAGTCTGAAAGTGGTGAACTCACTTTAAAAACATTAACTCCCGAGGAATACGTTCAACTATTCACCTCAAGAATTACTACTGGTTTTTTCGAACGCGAACTTCATCGCAATACTGAAACGTATGGAACAGTAACTCACTTGTTCAGCACTTACGAAACGAAAGAGAAAAAAGATGGGCCTGTCACCAATCGTGGCATCAATAGTATTCAGCTATTTTATGATAATCATAGATATTATGTCATCAATATTTTTTGGTGCGCTGAGAGCATGGGCTTTCCCTTGCCCGAGAAATATTTGAAGTAACCGGAATAAAAATGTAGTTTTACGCCTCCTTCGCTTAACGCCTATGAAGCTGACATTCTAATTACTGCAATCTCAGAGATGAGCAGTAACTTATTTGGCTCTTGCCAAATTCTTGTTTTCTATTTTTTATATAAAGTCAGTTTTCAATCATGGGTTATTTAAAACGCATAAGTTCTTTTATTCAATTATTTAAAAAGGCGGTGAGAGGTGAAGAAGAAAACTTCACCGAAGGCAGCATCAATCGCGCTATTTTTCTTTTGTCCGTTCCGGCCATCTTAGAGATGATGGGCGAGGCGGTGTTTGCTGTTGTTGATATGATCTTTGTAAGTAGACTCAATAACAGCGATGCCGTTGCCGTCATCGGACTTACTGAATCAATGTTGGCGTTAGTTTATTCACTGGCGTGGGGAGTTAGTATGGGCGCCACTGCAATTGTAGCGCGAAGAGTTGGCGAGAAAGACACCGAAGGTGCGGCTGTTGCAGGGGTGCAAGCTATTCTAGTCGGAGTTGCTTCGTCAATAGCTATTTCTATCGGAGGACTATTTTATTCTAAAGAGCTTCTTCAATTAATGGGCGCATCAGAAAGCGTCATTCAAGTTGGTGAAGGCTTTACATTCTGGATGCTCGTGGGCAACATCACCATCATGATGTTGTTTTTGATCAATGGAATTTTTCGTGGAGCCGGTAATGCAGCTATCGCTATGAAGGTGCTATTGCTTGCCAATCTCTTTAACCTTGTACTCGATCCGATTTTAATTTTTGGACTGGGACCGATTCCGGGATTTGGAGTTGAAGGTGCGGCCTTCTCGACAAATATTGGTCGTGGGCTTGGAGTTGCGATTCAGTTGTACTTCCTGTTCTTCGGAAAAAGTATAGTAAGGCTCACGAAGAAAAATTTTAAAGTGGATTGGAGCATCATTGTTCAAGTGATAAAGGTATCTGCAGGAAGCACAGGACAGTTTTTGATTTCATCTGCCAGTTGGGTTTTTCTTGCTAGAATTATATCTCACTTTGGAAGCGCTGCAATGGCTGGCTATACGATGGCGTTGCGTGTCATCATATTTACCATTCTTCCATCATGGGGAATGGCTAATGCCTCTGCTACGTTAGTGGGTCAAAATCTTGGTGCGGGCCGCCCTGATCGTGCAGAGAAATCAGTTTGGAAATCGGGATTGTACAACATGGTTTTCCTTTCTTTTATCATGATTATCTTTTTATTTTTCTCAAGCCCGATACTCCGGTTTTTCTTTACAGCCACTGAAGAAGTCTATGCCAATGGTATTCGATGCATGCAGATTGTAGCACTCGGTTACTTGTTCTATGGTTACGGAATGGTGATCACGCAATCGTTCAACGGTGCTGGCGACACGAAGACACCTACGTTCCTGAACTTTTTTGGATTCTGGTGTTTCCAAATTCCGTTGGCATACTTGCTTGCCATTCAAATTGAGTTTGGACCAAATGGAGTTTACGCAGCTATCGCAATAGCGGAATCGGCAATTGCTGTTGCAGGAATAATTCTTTTCAGAAGAGGAAAATGGAAATTGGTGAAGGTTTAATTAATCCTGTTCCCTCTAAAAAATTCATCAATACTCATTCTCTTTTTTCCTTCGGGTTGAAACTCAAGGATGGAAATCCATCCATCCTGAGTTTTTACTCGGAGATAAGTTTTGTTGTCGGTATCGATTTGTCCACAGTCTACTGTCGACAGTAGACTGTCTGTAGTCGACTCAACTTTGAAAAGCTTGAAGGTTTTTCCGTTGAGAATAGTCCAGGCTGCCGGATAAGGACTTAAACCTCGCACGAAATTTCTTATGGATTCAGAAGGTTGATTCCACTTTACTTCGCAGGTCTCTTTAAAAATTTTTGGAGCGTGTTTTAAGATTACGGATTCATCTTGGGCTTGAGATGGAACATTCCCTACTTCAATTGCTTTCACTGTTTTCAGAACAAGTGCAGAGCCCATGTTCATTAATCGCTCATAGAGTTTGCCTACATCGTCATCTTCACTGATCTTTTCTTTTTCCTGAAAGATGATACTGCCGGTGTCAATCTCATGTTTAAGGAAGAAAGTTGTTGCACCTGTTTCTTTTTCACCGTTGATGATAGCCCAATTGATGGGAGCGGCTCCACGATATTGAGGAAGGAGTGAAGCGTGCAAGTTAAAAGTGCCAAGTGAAGGCATTGCCCAAACCACCTCGGGCAACATTCGAAAGGCAACCACTACTTGGAGGTTGGCATTATAACTCTTCAGTTCATTTGTAAAATCTGGGGATTTTAAATTTGTGGGTTGTAGCACGGGAATAGAATATTTGACTGCACATTCTTTTACAGGCGATGCGGTTAATTTTTGTCCGCGACCTTGCGGTTTATCAGGTGCGGTAATTACAGCAACAACATTGAATTTATTCTCAACAAGAATTTCCAAACTCGGCACAGCAAACTCTGGTGTGCCCATGAAGATGATTCGCAGGTTATTCATTTAATCTCTTAACGTTTTTCTCTTGTGCTTTTTACAAATTGGGCAATCTTGCCACACGTGTCCACGCGCAGGACAAAATTGGCGTCCAAAATAAATGATTTGAAGGTGAACTTTGTTCCATTTATTTTCTGGAATTAACCGCTTCAAATCTCGTTCAGTCTTCTCTACACTTTTGCCATCAGACAATCCCCATCGATATGCCAGCCGATGAATGTGGGTGTCTACAGGAAATGCAGGAATACCAAACCATTGCGTCATTACAACAGAAGCGGTCTTGTGTCCTACAGCGGGCAATTCTTCAAGCTCTTCAAAAGTAGATGGAACCTCGCCATTATATTTTTCAACTAGAATCTTAGAAAGTCCGGCTATGCCTTTCGATTTCATTGGTGATAACCCACAGGGCCTAATGATCTCCCGAATTTCTTCTGCGGAGAATTTCATCATGTCATATGGGTTATCAGCTAATTTGAAGAGTGCAGGAGTGGTTTTGTTCACGCGCTCATCCGTGCACTGCGCAGAAAGCAAAACTGAAATCAATAAAGTGTAAGCATCTTTATGATGAAGAGGAACCTCCGGTTTGGGAAAATTCTGATCTAGAATTTTCAGGATGTCAGTTACTTTTTCGGATTTGGTCATTGGGCTGCAAGCTGAACCAATTTTCATGGATACAACAAATACTTCTTCCTCTTCTCTTTGTAAGCCTTCAAATCTTTTTGCCACGTGGCTTTAATTTCACTTTCGCTCATTCCTTTTTTGATTTGTTCTTTGAGCACTGAGTTGCCAGCAAGCTTATCGAAATAGCTGATGAAGAATTTTTCCTTGACGGGATATTCGTGATACAGTTTAATCAAGTACTGCAAGTTGATTCCCGGTTTTATGGAATCTTTCCTTAAATCAATTCCATTACACAATTTATTTTCATAAGGAGGCGTTTTTGACATTCCCTCAATACTGACAGGCGTAAATTGATAAGGCATATTTTTTAAATCAGGATGCCCGATTACTTCAAACGGCATTTGCGTTCCACGACCCACACTGATTACGGTTCCTTCAAAAAGACAAATAGAAGGATAGAGTTTTATGGCGTGGTCGTTTGGTAAATTAGGTGACGGTTTTACAGTGAGCGAGATGAGATCTTTGTGCAACCAGTTTTTTATAGTGATGATTTCAAGATCACATTTTTTCTTACTCAAAGACCATCCCTCTTCATTGCTCATCCGCGCTAATTCTCCAACGGTCATGCCATGAACAATTGGAATAGGCAGCATACCCACAAACGATCTGAATTCAGGCTGCAAAACCGGACCATCTACGAAATTGCCATTAGGATTAGGACGATCAAGAATAATGAGTGTTTTATTATTTTCCGCGCAAGCTTCCATCACAAGTTGCACTGTGCTGATGTAGGTAAAGAATCTTACACCGATATCTTGAATGTCATATACTACTACATCGAGGTCTTCCAAGTGTTCGAGTTTCGGTTTTTTGGTGTCACCGTATAGTGAGATAATCGGAAGCTTCGTTTTTGAATCCAACTCATCATTGATTTGCTGACCTGCATCTACTTTACCTCTGAAGCCGTGCTCAGGAGCAAAAATCTTTTTGACATTCACACCGCGTGAAACTAAGGTGTCTACCAAATGAGTTTTCCCCACGAGAGAAGTTTGGTTCACCACCAAACCCACTCGTTTGTTTTTTAATTTAGGTAACAATTCATCCAAGCGTTGTGCTCCCACAACCGGTTCAGATTGATGTTTATCAAGTAATGGACTGAAAAGAAATAAAGAGATGAAAAACCTGAACATTTTATATCTATTTTGGATGCGCTAAAGTCAAAGTTAAGTCAAACGTTTTGAACCTTTCGTATTTCATATCTAAAAGAATTCGTGCCGCTGAGGCTGGAAGTTTCTCTTCCATCATTCATAAGGTAGCAGTGTCGAGTATTGCAATTGGCCTTGCTGCAGCCATTGTTTCTTTTTTGATTATGCAGGGGTTTCAAACTGCGGTGAAAGAAAAAATTTATTCGTTCAGCAAGCACTTGCTTGTTACAAAATTCACCATGAACAATGCGGTTGCCGAACAGCCATTTGACTTCAACATCGATTTATATCAGCATCCTGAAAAATTTCCATTTGTAAAGCACGTTCAGGAATACAGTCATAAGGCCGGTTTGATCAAAACCGACCACGAAGTACTTGGCATTGTCTTCAAAGGAATCGGTAAAAGTTTTGATCAAAAATCGTTTGCTGAAAATATAATTGAGGGGCGATTTATAAATTTTCCTGACTCAAGTTACTCCAGAGAAATTGTTATCAGTAAAATAATTGCCAATAAGATCAAGGCAAAGGTTGGTGACTTTCTTGTTCTTCATTTTTTTCAAACCCCGCCAAGATTTAGAAAGTTGAAAATTGTTGGAGTTTATGAGACCAACCTGTCTGAATATTTCGACAGCAAAGTGGTAATTGGTGATCTTAAATTAGTGCAGCAACTTAATGACTGGGCGGCCAATCAGGCCGGGGGCTTAGAGGTGTCTATCGATTTTAATTATTTCGATTCCTATCAACTCTGGAAGAATGATGTTAGCGCTTATAGCGATGCTACTGCTGATCCTTCTTTAACTAGCCCTCAACGCGAGAATAATTTATTAAATATGTTCTCCGCTATCTGGGGGTATAAATTCGATTTTGATCAAGCCGCTCTGGATGAAGCTCAAAGACAAGTTGGACAATCGATGGATTATGATCTTAATATTGAAACGGTTCGAGATAAATACATCCAGGTTTTTGAGTGGCTTAATTTAGTAAAACGACAAGTGCGAATTTTATTGGGCATTATTCTTATTGTAGTAAGTGTAAATATGATTTCGGTGATTTTAATTTTGGTGATGGAGCGGATACCAATGGTGGGCTTACTCAAAGCAGTAGGAGCTCAAAATAAATTGATCCGATCGGTCTTTGTTTTTAACGGAATGAATTTGATTGTAAAAGGATTGCTCTATGGAAATCTGATTGGTCTTGGATTCTGTTTTCTGCAATACAAATTCAGATTGATTAAGCTAAATGCACACGACTATTATATGAGCTACGTTCCCGTGCAATGGGATTGGCTAACCGTAATCATTCTTAACTTAATAGTTTTTGCAGTAGTGAGTTTGGTGCTATTGTTACCCACCAGATTTATTTCGCGGATTCAGCCGGTGAAGGCAATTCGCTTTGATTAAGCTATGGGCACTGTAAAGCTAAATGTTGATCCCTTGTCTTGAAGGCTATCAACCCAAATTTTGCCGCCATTTTTCTCGATGAACTCTTTGCATAGAACCAATCCAAGACCAGTACCTTTTTCCTGGGCTGTTCCTTGGGTGGACTTGGTATCGAAACTAAAGATCTTATCTAAGTTAGCTTGTGGTATACCCACCCCGGTATCTGAAACTGAAATGCATAAAATATTTTCTTGAGGAATAGCTTCTACTTTCACTTCACCATTTAGCCTGGTAAATTTTATCGCGTTCGAGATTAAGTTGCGCAAGATTATCTTGATCATTTCTTCATCGGCAAAGATCTCTGATGAATCTGGAATTTTATTGACCAGCGTTATATTCTTTTCTACGGCATTGTTGTGGTAGAGCTCGAAGCATTCGTTAGCCAATTTTTTAACATTTGATTTTACAGGGTTCGCCTTGGCAGTGGCAATTTGGTTCCTGGACCAATTGAGAAGATTTTCAAGCAGTGACGTGGTTGTATTCACCCGAGCAGAAAGTTCGATAATGATTTTCTGCAGTTCATCCTGTGAAAGCACATTCAAATTCATCAAGGATAATAAACCTTGAATGGAAGAAAGAGGGCTTCGAACGTCATGAGCGATAGATGAAAAAATCTTGTCTTTAACCTTGTTGAGATTGTCAAGTTGTTGATTTTTCTGATCAACAGCCTGACTCCAAACCACCAGCATGTCATTAGCCTTTTTTCTGGCTCGGTACTGATAGATAGCTACCACAAGTAGAACAGATACCGCTCCTAAAAATGCAATTAGACCATATCTTATTTTGCTCTCCAACAGCAATTCAGTTTTCTGCATCTCCTTTTCAAAATTGAGCGACTTTATTTCTGACTCCTTCTTGGTCAGTTCATACCGCGAAGCGAGATTTGAAACCGTCTTAGCCTTTTCAACTGAATTAAGGCTGTCGTTTAAAATGTTGGCTATTTTCAGGTAGTTCAGTGACTGTTCAAACTGACGAAGTTTTTCGTAGGCGATGGATAGATTTTTAGCAGCGTTGGCTTTCAGCTCAGGAGACTGCACTTCTTCGCTTAACTGAAATTCTTCTTTGGCATATTTGAGAGCCATTTGGTAATTCTTGAGCTTTATGCATACGCCAACTACACTTCTCAATTCTTCCATGACGTACGCTTTTACTCCCGACTTTCTCTCGTATTCTAATGACTTCTGAAAATACACATACGCTTTTTGAAGATTGCCCCGGTCCTCCCACATCGAGCCGATGTTATCGTAAGTGATGCCATACATGTAAACATCCTTAGTTTTTTCGGTTAGCGCCAAGGCCTTCAGATAGCATTCTTCTTCCTTCTTTCGATCTTTCATATTTGAATACTGAAAACCGATGTTGTTTAAGCAGAGAATAATACTTGAAGTATCTTTGGCCTCTTCGGCTATGGAAAGTGATTTTTTGTAATATTTCAACGCGAGCGAATCATCACCTGTATCATTGAGCACCATCGCCATGTTGTTGTAAATGCCACCAATCATATCCTTGTCTTTGATGGCGAGAGCAATGTCAAGCCCCTTTTGAAAAAACTCTAATGCTTGCTTTGATTCACCAAGTCTGCGATAAGATCGGGCTATCTCATCGAGCTCAACAGAAAGAAGCAAAGAGTCATTTACCTTTTGAGAATGTATAAATGCTGTTTTATAGCTTTCTATTGCTGAAGAAAATTTTCCTTGATCGTAAAGTATGTGACCGACTCCCCGGTAGGTTCTTGCTATGTCTTTTTGGTTTTCACTCCGCTTGGCAATGGACATAGCTCTCATGACAAGCTGCATGGCTGAATCGGCAGACCTTTTGGTAACTTTTCTTGCTAACTTAAGTAGAAGCCTTATCTTGACCTTATCACTTTGAGCACTAGCAAGACTATCTCGTAATTGTTTCTCCGCAGTTTGACCACTTGCTTGAATAAAGCAGATTAGGATGAAGACTAATGTAAGTGGTGAGCGACTCATTGGAATGAAATCTCTTTAAATCTAAGCATAGAATTTCCAAGGTCAAAGGCTGAAAGTCATTGTACAATTGATCAAAGCCAGTTATATCATTTTATTGACCGAACTACTTGAAACTCTTAAACCAACTCCGCACAGTCATCTGAATTACACCTAAAAAACCCTCCTTGAAAATCCCTACAGACATTTTGGATTGGCCCAACGTTCGGTCGGTGAACACGATAGGCACTTCGGTTATTTTAAAGCCATATTTCCAGGTGAGGAATTTCATTTCAATTTGGAAGGCATAGCCCACAAACTTCACCTTATGGAGTGGTATTTTTTCAAGCACATGCTTTTTGTAACAAACAAATCCTGCAGTGGTGTCATGAAGTGGTATGCCGGTGATAATGCGTACATATCGGCTCGCGAAAAATGACAGGAGCACACGCTTCATTGGCCAGTTGACCACATTCACACCGGAGGAATAGCGGGAGCCAACGGAAAGATCAAACCCGCTCTCCGAGCAAGCAAAATACAATCGCTGCAAATCCCTGGGGTCGTGAGAAAAATCGGCATCCATCTCCAGGACATAATCATAACCCTGATTGAGTGCAAATTTGAAACCTTCAATGTATGCCGTGCCAAGGCCTAACTTACCCGCCCGCTGAATTAAATGCACTTTCGTTTCAGATGGGGAATTGTAAATTTTTTGCAGTCCTTTCACCAGTTCTGCTGTGCCATCGGGAGAATTATCGTCAATGATCAGCAGGTGAAAGTCTTTGGGTTGCTCCATCACCGCATTAATGATCTGGACGATGTTCTCCTTTTCATTGTAAGTAGGTATAATTACAAGGGCATTGCTCAATGGCATAGATTTTAAAAAGCTAAAATATGATTTTTAGAATAGATAAAAAACTGGCCCAATTGCCCTAAACATAGAAACTGAAATGAATAATGCCTGTATTTTTCTTGATCGTGATGGTGTGATCAATAAGAACCATCCCAATTATACCTTTCGCGTGGAAGATTTTAGGGTTATTTTGGGAGTTGTCGATTCGTTAAGGCTATTAAAATCGAAAGGCTATTTTTTAGTGGTGGTTACCAATCAGTCTGGAATAGCTCAGGGACTCTATTCTCGCGAACAAATGGAGACCTGTCATCAATATTTTCAACAGGAAAGTGGCAACTTGATAGATCATTCTATTTCTCACCCGATCATCCATCAGTTTCAGCCTCTTTGTCGCGTAAGCCCGGCACGGGGCCGAGATATTTTGCCTGCCCGAAAACTGGGAATAAAAACCATCCAGATTGGAGATGAGATAGCCGACAACGAAAAGGCCGATTACATGGTAACCGGCCTTCCTGATGCTGTTAAAATTATTTTAAGCTAAACTCATTGATGGCGTATACTCAGCCTTAGAACCCAACTCTTTCATGAGCTTTGCGTGTGCAACGAGTGCATCCATGAAAGTATCAACCGATTTATAGGGCACTCCAAATTCCTTGGCTGTTTGCTCAACTATAGGCGCTAATTTTCTATAGTGAACATGGCAAACATTTGGAAATAAATGGTGCTCTACCTGATAATTTAATCCTCCCACATACCATGAAAGGATTTTATTCCTATGACCAAAATTTGTGGTGGTGTGCATTTGGTGAATCGCCCAGTTATTTTCAAGATTCCCTTTTTCGTCAGGCATTGGGTACTCCGTTCCATCGATTACGTGTGCAGGCTGGAAAATGATAGCCAGAATGAATCCTGCTATGTAGTGCATGGCCACGAAACCAATAAGGGCCTGCCACCAGGTTATTGGTAACAGAATCATGGGGATAGCTATGATATACGCGAAGTATAAAATCTTTGTGGTAACGACCGCAATCCACTCATTCGTAGCAGATGTCTTTTGTTTTTTCAGGAGGCCTTCTTTGTTGTACTTGATGAGCCTTGAAAAATCTTTTATCAGGACCCAAACCAACGTGAGTAGTCCATAGAAGAACCAAGCATACATGTGTTGGAACCGATGCATACGTTTCCAGGGAGAACCTGGCGCCATGCGTAGCACACCACGAGGGCTTATATCTTCATCCACATCATGCACGTTGGTATAAGTGTGGTGGAGCACGTTATGCTGCACTTTCCAATTGAGGGCATGACCGCCAACCAAATTTAGTGAAGTACCTAAGAAATTATTTATCCACGCTTTATTAGAGTAGGAACCGTGATTGGCATCATGCATTACTGAAAGGCCGATGCCTGCCATACCGAGACCCATCAACAAACAAAGGCCGAACATGCCCAACAGACTTGTAACCACCCCGCTGATCAGAATAAAATACGGGATGAAATAAAGAGAAAACATAAAAACCGTCTTAACGACCATCTCTTGATTGGCCGTTCGTTCGATGTTATTGCTTTTGAAATATGAGTTGACTCTTTGGTTCAGTGTGGCAAAAAAATCGCCTTTTCCGGGGGCAAACTTGAGATTAAGGTTTATAGACATTCGTGACTTCGGTTTATGCTTTTCTGTCCCCTAAAGGTAAGACATCGTAAGATTATAACAGTTGTTAGCAGGCAGAATTAAGTGCTAATGCCCTAATCCTAAGCCAATTCCGCGATCACTGTGCGGCCTCCTTTGGTGACTTCACCAATGGCGACATTCACTTTTGCATCTAGCGGAAGGAATATATCAACACGTGAGCCGAACTTGATAAACCCAAACTCTTCTCCTTGCTCCAAAGGCTGGCCCTCTTTTACATACCACTTTATTCGTCTGGCAAGCGCACCGGCAATTTGTCGGAAAAGAATTTCATGACCGGTTTTCATTTTGGCAACGATGGTAGTTCGCTCATTTTCCGTGCTTGACTTAGGATGCCATGCTACCAAATATTTTCCAGGGTGATATTTAAAATAGGAAACCGTTCCAGCCACAGGCATGCGATTAACATGCACATTTACTGGAGACATGAAAATCGATATTTGTTTGCGTCTTGATTTTAGGTACTCTGTTTCGTCTGCTTCTTCGATTACTACCACTTTACCATCGGCAGGAGCCAAAACTTGCTTCTCATTTTTTTTGACCTCGAAAATAGGGCTGCGAAAGAATTGCAGAATGATCAAGTAAAAAACGGCAGAAACACTTATTACAATAATTCGAATTACATCTGCAAAGTAATGATCAGCAGCCCAGATTATTCCTACTAAAATAACGAGCGAGATAAATAATAGAGTACGGCCTTCTTTGTGTATGGTCATTAAATAGAATTTAGTAGTTAGAATTTAGTAGCTAGTAGAGAAGTGATCTAACCTCCTGTCTACTAACTACTAACTCCTGTCTTCTCCTTAGTATCCTCCTCTGAATTTATAAGTCTTTGCCACTTTATCGATCGCTACCATGTAGGCAGCAATTCTCAAAGACACCTTATATTCCAAAGCGGTCCTATAGACGTTGTCGAATGCATCTTTCATGATCCGGTCACTTCTGCGATTCACGCGCTCTGCAGTCCACTTATATCCAAGACGGTTTTGTACCCACTCGAAATAAGAAACCGTAACACCACCAGCATTCGCCAAGATATCGGGAACCACGTTGATTCCTTTTTCATAGATAATATTGTCGGCCTTAGATGAAGTCGGGCCATTGGCTCCTTCTACGATCAATTTAGCTTTTATCTTACTTGCATTATTGGCAGTGATCACATCTTCTGTTGCAGCAGGCACGAGCACATCTACAGGCAATGTCAGGATTTCGTCACCGCTGATTTTTTCAGCGCCACTAAATCCTTCTAGTGACCCTTTGTTAGCATCTCTGTATTTCACGGCAGCTTCAATATCAACACCGTTTTCGTTGAAGTAAGCGCCATGCAGATCGCTGATGGCTTGTACCTTTAATCCACGTTCGTGCAATAAGCGTGCAGCCCATGAACCTACGTTTCCAAATCCTTGTACAGCGCATGTCGCTTTGTAAGGATTGATTTTTAATTTTTCCATTGCTGCAAGAGCAGACACCATTACACCACGACCAGTTGCCTCCGTGCGACCAAGTGAACCTCCCATTACAATTGGTTTACCGGTAACAACAGCAGAAACAGTCATTCCCTTGTTACGTGAATATTGGTCCATCAACCACGCCATCTCACGAGGGCCTGTGCCCATGTCAGGAGCAGGAATATCTTGATCGGGTCCGAAGACATCCATCATAGACTGTGTGTAGGCTCTCATCAGACGCTCTATCTCTCCAGATGACATTTCGCGTGGGTTACAAGTAACACCACCTTTGGCGCCACCATAAGGAATATCTACCACAGCGCACTTCCAGGTCATCCATGCGGCAAGGGCTTTTACTTCGTCAATATTTACGTGCGGATCGAAACGGATCCCTCCTTTAGAAGGGCCTAAAATTGTTGAGTGAATAACGCGATAGCCTTCAAATACTTTAATACTACCATCATCCATTGTCACCGGTAGCGACACGATCACTTGCTTGGCAGGGTTTTTTAAAACGTTGTAAACTTCTTCTTCCAGTCCAAGCAGTTGCGATGCAGTACGAAAGCGTGACATCATCGCTTCAAATGGATTTTCTTTGTCGAGGAGGGGAGCAGGTTCTATGTAAGCCATCTCTTTGATTTATGATTTACGATTAAAGATTTACGATTTACCGTTTTCAAATCCTGATCATCTTTGAAAATCTTGATCAATCCTGATCCGAAAACGGTTGCAAAGATAACAATTTGACGAGATGCGACATCGTGTTTATTAAAATCTAAACCATTGACGTGTAAGATATTAGGCAACATTTCGTAAAAAGGAAAGGCCACCGAATTGGCAGCCTTTTCCAAGATGATTTTCGTCACCCCAATTTACCATTCCTCCAAAAAAATAAAGCCGTTCTCAGAACGGCTTTATCAATAAGTACATTAAGATCGTCTTACCCGATTGCTACTCTCTTGAAGTCAGCAACGGCCAATCCTTTTGAAACGCTATCCAGGTATTGAGCAACTGTCTTAGAGCTGTCTTTCACAAAAGCCTGGTGAACGAGTGTATTGTCTTTGAAGAACTTCTGAAGTTTTCCTGCGGCAATTTTCTCAACCATGTTAGCAGGTTTGCCTTCAGCTAAGATCAGAGCTTTGGCAATCTCCATTTCTTTTTCGATTACAGTCTTGTCTACTGAAGTTTCGTCAACGGCTACAGGGTTCATGGCTGCGATTTGCATGCCTACATCCTTGCCTGCATCAGTTACGTCTTTTCCATTCACACCCTTCAAAGCAACCAAAACACCTAGTTTGCTACCTGCGTGGATGTAAGGAACAACCGCTTCGCCTGTCATGTGAATGAATGCACTGATCTCCAATTTTTCGCCAATCTTTCCAACGAGTTCAGTGATCTTTTCATTGATGGTAAGATCTCCAATTTTCTCATTCAACAAAGCAGTAGTGTCAGCTGGCTTTTTGCTGAACGCAGTTTCTGCAATCAACTTACCAAGGCTTTGAAACTCTTCGTTCTTAGCTACGAAGTCAGTTTCGCAATTCAAGGCGATCAATACCGCTTCTTTTTTGTCGTCAGACGTCTTGATGAACACAGATCCTTCTTTCGCATCTCTATCAGAACGGCTCGCAGAAACTTTCTGGCCTTTCTTTCTTAAAATCTCAATTGCTTTTTCGAAGTCACCTTCGGCTTCAGTCAATGCTTTTTTGCAATCCATCATACCTGCACCGGTCATGGTGCGGAGCTTATTTACGTCTTGTGCTGTGATCATGAGTATTAAATTTTATCGAGTTATTAATTTTTCAATTGGGTTAAAATAAAATGAACACCGGCTATCCACCGATGTTCATCTTTTATATTAATCGGCTATGGCCCGGATTAATGGCTCTCAACAGTTTCGTCAATCTTGCGCTTCTCGTCTTCTTCTTTCTTCTGACCAGCCTCTTCCTTGTCTTTCTTACGCTCCATCAACGCTTCTTCAATGGCTTTGCCAATGAAACCGGTGATGATAGAGATAGACTTGAACGCATCGTCATTAGCAGGAATAGGGAAGTCGATGTTTGAAGGATCAGAGTTGGTGTCAACCATTGCAAAAACAGGGATATTCAACTTCTGTGCTTCAGCTACGGCAATGTGCTCGCGCTTTACATCGATTACAAACAATGCTGCAGGCAAGCGGTTAAGGTCGGCAATACCGCCTAATTGCTTCTGAAGCTTTGCTCTTTCGCGTGACAACATGAGTTTCTCCTTCTTAGTGATATTCTCAAATGCCTCGTCCTTTGTCATTTTGTCGATCTGTGACAATCTCTTCAACGATTTGCGGATCGTTGCGAAGTTCGTCAACATACCACCTAACCAACGCTCAGTTACGTAAGGCATGTTCAAGCGGGTAGCTTCAGAAACAACGATGTCTTTCGCCTGTTTCTTAGTGGCCACGAACATGATCTTGCGACCAGAACGTACAATGTTCTTGATTGAGAAGATTGCTTCATCAAGGCATTTGATGGTCTTGTTCAAATCGATCAAGTGGATGCCGTTGTTCTCCATGTAGATGTACTCCGCCATCTTAGGATTCCACTTACGGGTGAGGTGGCCAAAATGCACACCTGCATCCATCAAATTCTGTGTTGTTATTTGCTCTGCCATGGTATCTTCTATTAACGCTTGCTGAACTGGAACTTTCTACGTGCTTTTCTACGACCTGGCTTCTTACGTTCTACCATGCGTGAGTCGCGGGTGAGAAGACCTTCTTTCTTCAAAGCAGGACGGTTCTCAGTATTGATGTTAACCAATGCTCTTGCGATGCCCAGGCGAATTGCTTCTGCCTGACCTTTGAAACCACCGCCTTCTACATTTACAGTTACATCATAATTGCCTTCTGACTTGGAGATTGCCAACGCCTGTTTTACAGTAGTTTGCAATATTTCTGAAGGGAAATACTCCTTCAATTCTCTCTCGTTGATAACGATTACACCTTTTCCCGGCTTCACGTACACGCGAGCGATTGAGGTTTTTCTTCTTCCGATGGTATTAATGATCTCCATTATATCAGAACTTTAATTCTTTAGGTTGATTTGCAGTGTGAGGATGTTCAGCACCTGCATACACATGCAAGCTGCGGAATAACTGACGGCCCATAGTGTTCTTAGGGAGCATTCCTCTTACAGAAAGCTCAACCAAGCGTGCTGGGTTCTTTTCGCTGATTTCCTTAGGAGAAAGCTCGCGCTGTCCGCCTGGATATCCCGAATAGGTAAAAATTACACGGTTATTCCACTTTTTGCCGGTCATCTTTACCTTGTCGGCATTGATGATCACAACATGGTCACCCATGTCAGTGTTTGGTGTGTAAGTTGTTTTGTTTTTGCCACGCAATACGCGGGCTACCTCGCTAGCCAAACGGCCAAGCACCTGGTCTTTAGCGTCAACCAAAACCCAGTTCTTCTCTGCTGTAGTCTTGTTGGCGAAAACGGTTTTGAAACTATACTGATCCACTTTTTAGCTTTTAAATTGAGAGTCCCCTTTAAAAAGGGACACAAAAGTAGGCTCAAAAAGCAGATTTTGCAAATGCCTTTGACAAATTAGCGGAGGTTGGCCTGCAACTGCTTCAAAAGGGCCTTCATATCCTTGGGATAGGGGGCTTCTACCGTGATCCTTTTTCCGTCCAAAAGGGCAAATTCAAGCGAAAATGCATGTAAAGCCATTCTTTTCATCAAAGGCTGTTCATCCGTCAATTTTTTTAGATGGAAGCCTCTTTTAACCGAAGAAACATAAAAAGGCTGGCCACCATAGGTTTCATCCCCGGTTATAGATGCCTTGAGCAGGGCCAAATGGATGCGAATCTGGTGCATTCGTCCCGTTACGGGATTACACCTTATTAATGTGTGGTTTTTGAAGGCCTGTTCGGTGGTAAAGTAGGTTTGTGCGTCTTTACCCTCCTGTTTATTGATTCTTACGGTACCATTGTTAAGCTTCACGATAGCCGCATCTACCAGTTTATTGTCAAAATGATGGACTCCATCGGCTACGGCATGGTAAGTTTTGGTCACTTCACGGTTTTCAAACTGCATGCTCAGGTGGCGGTAAGCTTCGGGATGGAGGGCAATGGCTAAAACCCCCGAAGTATCCTTATCCAGACGATGGCCAACTTGTGGGTCGGTTTCAACTTCTCGAGCAAGGCTTAAAATAGTAGTGCTCTCGTTCCTGTCCTCTAACGTTGAGATGAATGGAGGTTTATTGATCAAGACATAATCATTGTCTCTATAAAGGACGAGATCGGCAAAATTTATTTTGGAAGGTTTCATCTAAATGGCTCACCCTGAAGTAATGGGGCTCAAAATTAAGAAACCCCAAGGATTACCAAGGATGAAAGCTGAGCTAAAAGGATAAATTCGTATGGTCGATTGGCTATGAAATCAATTCTCCCTCTTTTATCCCTGATTCTATTTTTTGCCACTGCTCAGGGGCAGCAGGAAAAACTCATGCAAAAAGGGAGTAAAGCTTCCAGCAAGGGATTGTACGACAGCGCGGAATTTTATTTTCGTAGTGCAAGTGACTATTACACTTCGCAAAACGACTGGAAGAACTTTTTGAATGCAAACATCTACAGAGCTGATAACCTGGTGAGCTGGGGCAAGTATGATCCTGCTATTCAAATTGCTAAAGTGGTGGCCGAAGAAAGCGAACAATTTCTAGGATCAAGAAATTATTTTCAAGGCCTGGCCTATCAAACCATCGGAAATGCCGAACTAAAAAGAGGGAACTATCAGTCGGCCATTGATATATTTTGGGATGTCGAGTTGATTTTCATGAGAGATGAAACTTCGAGGCAGTGGCTGGCCGGACTTTATAACGCCACCGGTAATGCTATGCGCGATAACGGATCCTATTCTCAAGCGATAGATTATTTCAACAGGGCGCACAATCAATTTCAAAGACAGGGCGATGAAATCAATGCCACAATTGCACAGCTGAATATTGCCGCTTGTTATGTAATGCAGGAAAAATATGATGAGGCGGTAAAAGAGTTTGAACAGGGGAAGGTTTTTTTCACAGAGCGCTTGGGTGAGCAACATCCTTTATTTGGGTCACTCTATAATAATATAGGTGCTGCGGTATTTTATCAGGGAAAAGATTACCCTTTAGCGCTTCAGTATTATTTGAAGTCGCTGGCTATCCGGCAAAAGCAAAACGGGGAAATTCATCTTGATGTAGCTCGAGTCTATTTTAATATCGGCTGGACGTACGAGATGATGAGAAAATTGGCTGAATCTGATGCCTACTATTCAAAAGTAGAAAATATTCTTAGCCAATTATTCAAGAACGGTCATCCGCTTACAGCTTGGGTTTGCAACAGGCATGGTCACCTCATGGCTAGGCAAAAGAATTTTCAAAAGGCTATGGAGTTGTACGATAAGGCAGGAAAGCAAAACGTTCGGGAGGTACACGGACAGAATATCTTTTTAGATAAAGTGCGCGCCATTGAAACCTATAAATTCAAATCGACAACCTATTATGATTGGTATAAAGCAACGAAAAATCTGGAGCATCTGAAGAATGCACTCAAGTTTTTGACTGAATCGGAAACCGTAATGCGTCAAGCGGGCAAGCAAACTCAGAAGGAAGTTGATCGCCTCGAGATTGGCAAGATCAGCAGAAGCATTTTCGAAATAGGCTCTGAGGTCTATTATGAACTTAACCGGATCACGAAAGATCCACATTACCTCGAAGAGTTTTTTGTTTTTTCGGAGCGCGGTAAAGCGCAAGTTCTCAACCAGGCACTGGAGCAATCGCAGGCGCTGAAGTTTGCCGGCATCCCCGATTCACTCGTTGCTGAAGAGAGGGAAAACAGCCGCCTCACATCCGAATACACACAGAAACTGTTGAGTTTTGATCCTGCCAGGCAGCCTGCTTCTGATTTGAAAGTCATAGAGGATATTCTCTTTTATGCATCTGCTTCATCCAAAATGCTTGAACAACGATTGGAAGAAGAGTATCCCAGATATTTCCAACTGAAGTATCAGGAGAAAAACATTTCGCTGAAGCAATTGCAGGAACAAATTCCGGTCGGGGCAATGGTCATGACCTATATCATCACTGACAGCTTACTTTATGCAAGTGCGATCACTACAAAAAACATAGAGGTAACGCCTTTGGCAGTCAAGCCTTCCCAAGTGGAAAGGACGATCACCGCTATGCGTTCCAGTATTTTGTTCCAACAGAAAGATGCCTTTGTGAAAGCATCACATCAGCTTTTTACCTGGCTTTTCCCCAGAGGGATTTCATCCACTGTAAAAAGTCTCATCGTCATTCCTGACAAGAGGTTGGCAAGCATTCCGTTCGAAGCCTTGCTTGAAACAACAGCGTCACCGGATACCGATTATAGCAAGATGGGTTTTATTGTCAATCGCATCACACTCAGTTATGCCAACTCGGCTCAGCTTTATCTAAATAGAATCAGGGCTGAATCACCTAAAAGTGCAAAAGGTTTGCTGGCCGTAGCCCCTGTATTTGAAGAAGGTAAAAACAATGGCATCAATTTACGTACGCGGTCGTGGCTCACTGGAACGGAGGCCGTTAAAGAGGGCTCAGGTCGAACGCGTGGGCAACTATTCAATGGCAACGCAATCACCCCTCTGCCCGCCACTGCAGACGAGATCAATAGTTTGTATAAGATCTTTGAAAAGAATAAACGACCGGCAGAATTAATACTAGGTACACTTGCCAATGAACGGAAATTAAAAACCACCAATCTTTCCGACTTCAAATACATCCACATCGCTACACATGGTTTTGTGAATGAAGAATCTCCCGAACTATCGGGCTTGTTGCTGGCTCAGGACACTACCGAACTAGACGAAGATAATGTGCTTTACATGGGAGAGATTTATAACCTGCAACTCAACTCTGAATTGGTGACGCTCTCAGCATGTGAAACCGGGCTTGGAAAAATCATGAAAGGTGAGGGTGTGGTGGGTCTCGCGCGGGCACTTACTTATGCGGGTGCTCAAAACATTTTGGTTTCCCTTTGGAAAGTAAATGATGCTTCAACGGCTGAATTAATGATCGACTTCTATCAAGCCCTCTTACAAGAGAGTGACGTTCCTATTTCTTCTGCTCTCCAGAAGGCGAAATTAAAACTGATCAATGGAGGCAAATATGCGGATCCCTATTACTGGTCGCCTTTTGTGCTTTTGGGAAAGTAATCACCCATGAAGAGTTGATAAATCAATCCTCACTATCCTCCTTCGATCTTGAAAGCTTGAAACTAAATGTCGATCCTTTGCCGACTTCACTTTCCACTTCCGCTTTGCTGTTGTGCCCTTCAAGAATGTGTTTCACAATTGCCAGTCCCAATCCTGTTCCCCCTTTTTCGCGACTGCGGCTTTTATCTACCCGGTAGAAGCGCTCAAATATTCTGTGCAGATGCTGATGCGGAATTCCTTCACCCGTATCAGTCACAAAAGTGGTCACATTTTTTTTGCCTACTTCAAAGCTTACCGACACACTTCCTCCTTCGGATGTGTAGTTGAGGGCATTGGAAACCAAATTAGTGATCACTTGTTCGATACGTTTCTCATCGATATAGACCCAGATCTTTGATCGCTTTTCGGGTAACAGCTTCAATGCGATTTTTTTCTGCTCGGCCTTCTCTTCAAACTGATCAATCACTTCTTCTGAGAGTTTGAACAAATCCACCCGATCGAATTTCATTTTAATGTCTCCGGTCTCAATCTGCGATAGCGTAAGTAGATCTTGTACGAGAGAGTCGAGGCCGTCCAAACTCTTGGCTGCCTTCTTTAAAAATTTACCTCTCACGTTTTTGTCGTTGACTGCGCCATCCAATAAAGTGTGAACAAATCCCTGGGCGGCAAAGATGGGAGTCTTCAATTCATGAGATACATCGGCAATAAATTCCTTGCGGAAGGCTTCCAGTTTTCTTAGTTCGTCAATTTCTTTTTGTTTAAGCAAAGCGAAGGCGGCAATCTCTTCATTCAATTTCTCGAATGGATCTAGGCCTTCCGATTTTTGATGTGATATGTTTTTCAATTCTTTCTTCAACAACTTACCCATCATCTTATCAATTTTGCTGATGCCCCGGAAGAAAAGGAACTCAAGCACCGCATAGCTCAATAAGTAAGAAGCAGAGAAACTGATTAATGAAGCTAGAACTAGCGCAGTGGAATCAACGCCTTCCACTAGCGATAAGAATAACGCAGTGACAAGCGCTATCGAGGCAGCAAGGAGTAAGGCTAGAATACGAGCGCTGTATACCATGTTTTAAAAGTCAGCGCAAAAATACGAATTGTTGCCACGGAGGCACGGAAAAAATCTAAAGTGCTATTGAAAAACTTCTAAGTTTCCCTGGTAAGAAATCAAGCCACATTGAATTTATAGCCCACACCCTTCACGGTGGCGATACAATCTTCACCAATTTTTTCGCGCACTTTGCGAATGTGTACATCAACTGTGCGTGAGAGTACATATACATCGGTGCCCCAGATGTTTTGCAAAAGATCATCGCGCGTGAAGACTTTGTTTGGATTCTGGGCGAGGAAGAAAAGCAATTCAAATTCTTTTTTAGGAAGACTGATTTCTTTTCCATCGAGGCGAACGGTGTAACTCGTGCGGTCGATCACCAGGCTACCTGCTTTGATTTGATTGGAAGTATTTTTCTTGGCGTTGTCTCTGCGGAAAAGGGCGCTAATGCGGCTCATCAAAGCACGTGGCTTGATGGGTTTTAGAATGTAATCATCTGCACCCACATCAAAGGCTGCTACTTCTGAATATTCTTCAGCGCGAGCAGTAAGAAATACGATATAGGTATTCATCAACTCGGGCATGGCACGCAACTGTCGACACGCTTCAACGCCATCCATTTTGGGCATCATGATATCGAGCAATACTAACTCAGGATGGAATTTCTTAGCTACATCCACAGCAATCTGTCCATCGGAAGCCGTGCGCACATCAAAACCACTTTTTTCGAGATTGTATTTTAAGAGTTCGAGGATAGCTTCTTCATCATCAACTACCAAAACTTTGTGAGCAGGTTTACTGGACATAGTTTTTTTTATAAAGGTAGAGAGAAATTAAACTGATGGAAAGCGTATGTTAAGGACTTAACAATTTGATAATGCCTCCTTAACGTAGTAACAGCAGGTCAGTACTCATAAGAAAGGATGAAGTTCACTTAGGTATTTGATGTAAGCTTTCAGGTCTCCGTTAAATTTCGAATTCAATTCTATACCAAAGCCCTTTTGTTTGGATTGATAAAGATGAAAGTTCATGAAGTAAGTGTTGTTCGGTAGCCAATTGGTAGTCTTTCGTTTTTCAAACAGAGAAAGCGTATCGATGTTTGTTACAATTTTTTGGATCAGTTGTTTTTTCTTTTCCTTCTTCGAGTCGAAGGAATCGGATGAATCGGATGAATTGAAAGATTGATATAAACTATCCAGTAATTTTGTTCCTCTCAAAATATGCCTGCTATAGGTACGGTAGTCCTGATCTTCGTGTAAATATTGAAGGTACTCCTTCGAAGTCTTTCCATACTTATTGGCAAGGAAATAATACGAGGCCGTGTCACCAATGAACGAAGCGAGGTTCTCATTGAAGTTGGCGCTGTCTTTAATAAATATGGTAGAGTGAACCATTTCATGAATGATAAGCCCGGCAAGATCACCTTCACTTCGCTTCAACATATCGCTGAGAATTGGATCGGTAAACCAGCCCAGAGTGCTCCAGCCTCCGGGGTTACGAACACTCACATCATAGTTTTTATCCATTAGATTCTTTCGCTCATTCAATGCTTTCTCTTTACTGAAAAAACCTTTGTAAGGAAGATCGCCCACAACTGGGAAGTGCCAGAGTTTGGTTTTCAATTCAAATGGCTCGCATGCTTGCACCACCCACATCAATTCTTCGCCATGTTGGTCATACATGGTTTTATAATTCTCTGTGTCTTTCAGGCCGAGTGAGTCGATGGCATATTTTCGAATCTCTTCAATAAGATGAAGTTTGGCTTTGAGTGAATCGGGAAAGGAAGGATCGTTTAGAAAAGTCTCTACCGGTTGGGCGTTCCAAATAATTTTTAGTTGTCCGTAACCCATTCGCACTCCATAATTAATGAGTGACCATTGCCAGACCAACACAACTATAAGGATCACTAAAACAGAAATAAGAATTTTTCTAAGCATTTCCAGTCAGATAAAATGAATCTCATAAAAATAGGGTTTTTCATGCGTTAATAATTGTTTAGAGCGGTCGCATGGAATCTCTTGCCTATCATCATTCTTGTAGATGGCGAGTGAATGGAGATTTCCTATATTCGAATCCTTTGAAACTAATTTGAATCGATGAAAAAGATTTTCTTTTTGCTTTTAATTGCTTCCACTGGTTATGCCCAGAAGTTTTCTCCTCAAGAAATTTCTAAATGGAAAAAGCAGGCAAGTACGATTGATATCATTCGCGACAACTGGGGTGTACCTCACATTTATGGAAAGACCGATGCGGATGCAGTGTTTGGAATGATCTACGCTCAATGTGAAGATGACTTTCCCCGGGTTGAGCGAAATTATTTAGTTGCTACGGCTCGCATGGCTGAGGCGGAAGGTGAAGAATATGTATTTCATGATTTGCGCCAGCGGTTGTTCATTGATACCACGAAAGCAATTTCGAATTACAAACAAGCACCAGATTGGCTGAAGAAACTTTGCCATGCTTTTGCCGATGGCGCGAATTATTATTTACAAACCCATTCTGATGTAACTCCAAAATTACTTAGGCGCTTTCAACCGTGGATGCCCTTTCTCTTTAGCGAAGGAAGTATTGGCGGTGATATTGAAAAAGTATCGCTGTCCGAGTTAAAGGAATTTTATGGTGGTTCATCTGCCATCATCAAAGAAAAAACAAAGGGAGATGGATTGGATGAACCCGAGCCGCAAGGATCAAACGGTATTGCGATAGCTCCATCGATCAGTGTGTCTGGTAATGCTTTGTTGCTGATCAATCCGCACACGTCATTTTATTTTCGTTCTGAATTGCAAATTGTAAGCGAAGAAGGATTGAATGCCTATGGTGCCGTGACCTGGGGGCAATTTTTTATCTATCAGGGATTCAATGAGCATTGCGGATGGATGCATACTTCCAGCCAGGCAGATGTGATTGATGAATACAAAGAATCGATTATAAAAAAAGGTGATTCTTATTTCTATCAATATGGAAATGAACAAAAGCCTGTTCAATCGGAGAAGCTTTCGATTGCTTATAGAAATGGAAACTCCATATCCAGAAAAGAATTCACTGTTTATCGAACACATCATGGACCTGTAGTTGCTCAACGCGATGGCAAATGGATTTCAACCCGGATGATGATTGAGCCTTTGAAGGCGCTTACACAATCATTTACGCGCACTAAAGCAAAATCATTTGATGAATTTAAGAAGTCGATGGAGTTGCGCACGAATTCTTCCAACAATACGGTCTATGCCGATGCACAAGGCAACATCGCTTACTGGCATGGAAATTTTATGCCGATACGCGACACCAAATTTGATTGGAATATTCCGATTGACGGAAGTGATCCGGCCACTGAATGGAAAGGTCTTCATCAGTTTGAGGAACTACTTCATGTATACAATCCGGAGAATGGATGGATACAAAATTGTAATTCAAGTCCTTTTGCAGTCATCGGTGAGGGAAGTCCACTGCGAAAAGATTTTCCAATCTACATGGCACCTGATCCTGAAAATGCACGCGGACTTCACGCAGTGCGTGTGTTGCAAAATCAAAAAGATTTTACGCTGGACAAACTGATTACGACTTCACGTGATCCGTACTTACCAGGCTTTGAAAAATTGATTTCATCTTTCAGTAAAGTAGATTCATCAGAGTTTCGTTCGCGACCATTTGAATTCATTGAGCCTTTTCGGGTGGTTAAAAAATGGGATCTACGATGGTCAGTGAGTTCTGTGCCTACAACACTCGCTATTTATTGGGCGCAAAAACTTAGGCAAAATGTGTCGGCAAGAATACCTGCCAAGTCGGACCAGCTAAGCGTGATCAATTTTTTGGCAGATCAAACTACAGATCAGGAAAAGATTGATGCTTTTAAAGAAACATTGGATGATTTGCGAAAAGACTTTGGCACCTGGAAAGTAGCTTGGGGAGACGTGAACCGCTTTCAACGCCTCGATGGAAAAATCGATGCAGGTTTTGATGATAACAAAGAAAGTATTGGAGTACCATTCACTTCCTCCTACTGGGGATCATTGGCGGCTTTCGGAAGTAAAAGATATTCAAACACGAAGAAGATGTATGGCTATGTAGGCAACAGTTTTATTGCCGTAGTTGAGTTTGGGAAAAGAATTACAGCGCGATCAGTAGTTACGGGCGGATCTTCCAGTAATTCTTCTTCACCTCATTTCAATGATCAATCGCGGATGTATTGCGATGGGCAATTCAAAGATGTTCTGTTTTATAAAGAAGACCTGATGAAGCATATTGAAAAAAGTTATAAGCCTGGTTTATAAATGATGTTCTTTGCAAAGAAATAAAATTTCCAATTTTCATCATGAGAAAAAAACTGGCTGCAGAAGAAGGGAATCGAAAGAAATTTCATGCTGTGTTCAGCCGGATAGGAAAGAAGGTGAACTTTAAAGGTTATAGTGAAGAGACCATTTTACTAAAAAACATTTTTGATATAGAAGCAAATGGCGTTGTAGCAGATCATGTTTGGTTCAGCTACACCCAAGGATTTATAAAAGCTGCTCTTACTCCTGGCGACACGTTAGAATTTGAGGCGCGCGTTAAAGAATACCGCAAAGGGTATGTCAATAAAAGTTATAAAATCAATAACAGTTCCACCGATTTTAAACTGAGTAACCCAACGAAGATTAAGCGAGTGAATGTTTGAGCCTATCAACTCACCTGGATTTTACCTTATTCACAAATTCTAATCTGGTAAGAACAGTATCTCTTACTCTACCCAGGTGCTTTGAAATCTCCCTTGTGAAATTTTGATACTCATTCACGTTATTTAAATCCTCGCGCTCAGCGATATGAATAAGCCTCATGGCATCACTGACGTCCCTGGTGATTTGTTCTGCCTGCGCGGCAGCCACTTTCAATAGCTCCACGCGTATCTCTTTTACTTTAGTTACAAAGAATGGTTTTGACTTAATACTTAAATCAGTATGGTTTTTTACTTCGTTGTAAAGCTCTTTTAAATGTGTGTACATGATTAGGATCGATCGCTGATGAATAAGCAGAGATCGGTCCTAAAGGTAGCCAGGGTGATTGAATTTTTTATCATCTTCTTTGCTTTGGTGCTATTTGCTTACAAAAAAAACCAGCAGCTGAAGAGCTGCTGGCCTGAGGATTTTTGTATTGAAAAGAATTCTTAGGCTAATACGACTTTGTTCTTCAACGAGTAAGCAGAGTACTTGCAATTGTACTTGTTGACGAAGTAATCATCTAACTCATTCGCCTTATTAAATAATCCTGTGATGTTCTTTCCCACCTCTGCCTGATGCGATGAAAAGACATCGGCCATATGCGCGCGATAGGATACATACACTTCATTTTGATAGATGCCAAGTTGATAAGGCGATACATTCATGGAGAGTAATTCCTCCATCAACGGCCCCATGTTTTGCGTAGGTAATTGGTTGATGGGTGAAGTGGCGTATAGGTAGTTCTGATTGTAAACAAACAATCGCACTTGCGATGAGCCTACATAAAATTGCCAGAACTCATAACCTTGACGTGTGAGCACGGGGTTGATTCCTAATCCACTGATTGCATTTTCACAGAAGGTACTGAGATCAGAAAGCAACGGTTCTTTAAAATAATTTGGATCAATGCTCTGGCCGCAATTGTTGCAATATTCCGTTGGCTCCGAAATCAATGCAGAACAAGAACCGCAAACTAAATTAAAACTATTATTGATTTGAGGCAGCGCTCCAAATTCTTCTTCCAACAATTGTACGGGTACACCAAAGCCCATGTTATCGGCCTGAGTGAATTTGCTTGTAGTGATGGCAATGACTTTGCCCTGCGCACTCACCATCGGGCCACCGCTGTTACCGGGATTAACAGCCGCATCAGTCTGAATATAATTTTTTCCATCCATTGGCTGGTTAGGGGCGCTCACCACACCTTCGGTCACTGTGAATGGCATACCGAATGGGTAACCAGCAACAAAGACTTTATCTCCCTGCTTGATTGGATCACCTGAATGCAGATCCAATTGAGGAACATCAAATTTTTCTTGAGTGCGTAAGAAGGCAAGATCTTCGTGCGGATTGGCAAGTACTACCGTTGCTAAGTAGCGATTACCTGCCTTGTCTTCTACCGCCACATGTTTGTAAGCTCCAACTACATGGTAGTTGGTGACAAAAATATTTTTGTCTTTCAAATAAAAACTAGTGCCCGAACCGGAGGCAGTGCTCACTTTAAAAATGCAAGGTTCTAATATTTGCTGTGTCATGGGTTTCGTTTTTTAAGCTGCGAATTGGGTGTTGATAGTCTGAAGCGACTGCAATAAAATTCCGGATGCCTCCATCCAGGATTTTCCTGAAGCTCTGGATAGAGAGTCAAAGAAAATCGCGTTCACTGCATGATCCATATTGTTCTGATAAAACAAATTATAGATGCAGTACAATGATTCGATAACTGAACTGATGTAGTTTTTATCGGTATGATACCGCTCTGCATTCGTCAGTGCTGTTTGAATGTTATTTTTAACCTGAACTGCATTTGTTCTCCATTTCTGGGGAACAAAAGTTTCAATCTCGTAAAGGTTCTTAGCAAAGTTCTCTTTGCCCATTTGCTGGATTTGCTGAAGATACTTTTTGCCGGTCTGAACTCGGTCAGTCAGATTTATATTGTTGTTATTCAGTTCGCCAATGATGCGCTCTACTTCAGTTTTCAAGAAACCTTGTGTTTGGGTGCAGAGGTCAATTCGCTTGAGTGCGAGCACAAGAAAATCTAATGTGCAGCCATACCAACGCTGTTGATCAAAGTAGTTGCAGAAAGTGAATGTTTCATTGATGATCTCGTTGGCTTGATTCCACGCTGAATCATTTAGCTCAGCGGAAAAATAAGTGACGCTTGGCTCAACAAATCCTTTCGCTTTAAATTTCTCTTTAAACTCATCATCATAGCGATCGGCAGTGTCGCAGATCTCTTTCAGTACATAGTAAGTCTTGAATGGTTCAGAGGTATCAAGGGTAGCTTTGTATTGAAATGAAAGTTGGTTTCCGGTGAGGTGCATTTGTGCCAGACTCAGTGGATAGAAATTCATCTCCGTAGCCTTGCGCAACAAAGGAATTCTCACTGCTGAAGTGATATCCACTAAGCCACAATTGATTTCTACTTGCTCTCCTTTTAAAGAGATATTTACAATCACAGAACCATGTGGTACTTTGAATTCTGTCTGATCAGCATTGCCATGCTTCTGTCGTAAAGACGGATTGATGTAGTCAAGTAGATAATGGAATGACTCTTTGTATTGCTTGGCATTCCAGGCGTTAGTCACTGTTGTCCATCGTGATGTGTCAAGATTTCCCTGCAGGTCGCCCCACAGGTTTTTGTAGAATTTTGGTGTTTGGTCCATTGGTTAGTTTGTTAAGGGTTGGTTGGTTTGATTTAAAATTGGTGAGTGACTAGCCTAAACTTAAAAAGGAAGTTCGTACTCTTTAATGGTCGGCTTCGAGCTTCTGCTCTTCACTTCCACTTTGGCTTTGAGAGGACTACCAGTGAGCAAATACACTTTGATGTATTGATCTTCGTGCGCTGTCCACGAATCACTGAGAAGATATTCAGTAACTCCTTCTTTGCCGGCTTTATATGCCCACTGCTCAACGAGGTCGGGATAAAAATTGATAGTGTATCCTAAGAATAGCACGCGGATCCCGGGCTTCGCGCTGTTTCCTAATTCAGAGCAACCTTGTACTACGATTTTCAACGATGAATTGTCTTCGAGGTCTTTTACGGCCCATTCATCGATAGGAGTTATTGTATTGGCCATGATTTGGGGGTTTGAGTTGTATAACAAACCTAACTGGAAATAAACTCAGACTCAATACCCTAAGTATGTGAGGGGTTGGCTCGATGGCCTAGAATATGTGGATCGAATATTTTCCAGCTTAATGTTTCAGGATCAAAGTATCGCGCCAGATCTTTCCCCAAGAAAAGTTTGTAATTCATTTTGGGTAAACTCTCGACCACGTACCCCGGATAGTAAAAAATGAAGTTGTGCGCCTTCGCATAATCAATGGTAAGAAGCATTAAGTATTTGCCCAGGCTGTAGCGCGCGTAAAGTGGATCAAAGAAGTGAAGAATAGACGCGATCGCAGTATTGCCAACATCGAAATAGCCTACGGCAATGAGCTTATTACCATCAAAAACAGAAATACACTTGGTGTTAAAGATACTTTTGTCCTGAGGAGCTTCTCCATATAAACATTCTTCTATACTGAGCGCTCCATCAAAATTAATAGCGGCACGATAACGCTTGTGGAGTTCGCGGTGCTCCATTGTTATTGCAACAACATCTTCGATGGTGTATCGGAAATTTTTATTCATGTTCCTGATACGCTTGTGCGAGGCCGTATTTTTCATGTCACCTATTGCGAATCGCATCCAATGCACGCGGAGCAGTGCTTCTTGGTCAAAATGAGAACAAGTGAATATTGATTGTTGCGCGCGATACCAACCTAATGCAAGGAGTTGATCCAGGATAGCGCCATCAAGAGATTCAGGACTTACAATTTCAAAATAAGGTGTCATTCCAAAAAAAGAAACGAATGGTAAGTTTAATGTAAAAAAAAGACCGCCCAATGAGCGGTCTATATTTTTTAAATGCTGAGTCTTATCAGGTCTTACGCCAACTCTCTCAAATCCACTGGCACCACTCGTGAAATTCCTTTTTCTACCATCGTGATTCCGTAGATCACATCGGTAGTGCTCATCGTGCGCTTGTTGTGCGTTACAATCACAAACTGGCTGTCTTTGCTGAAGCTGCGGATGATGTTGTTGAATTTATCAATGTTAGCATCATCCAACGGAGCATCAACCTCATCAAAAATACAGAACGGTGCCGGCTTCAATAAATACATGGAGAAGAGCAATGCTGTTGCAGTCAATGTTTTCTCTCCACCTGAAAGCTGATTGATTGTAAGTGGTCGCTTGCCTTTAGGTTTTGCAATGATGTCGATTTCGGATTCTAGTGGCTTAGTTGGATCAACCAATTTCAAATCGCAATCATCTCCTTCATTAAACAACGAGCGGAATACCTTAACGAAATGTTCTTTGATCTGATTGAACGCCTGCATGAATGTTTCACTCGCCACACCTTCGATTTCGCTGATAGTTAAGAACAAGGATTCTTTTGCTTTCAATAAATCATCTTTTTGTGCTTTGATGAATTCATCACGTTGTTTGATTTCCGTGTATGCCTCCATCGCCATCGGGTTGATTGGTCCCATGTTGTCAAGCTTCTCGCGAATTTTTGAAACATCGTTACGTAGTTTCTCTTCATCAGCCTTCATTAGCGCTTCCGCTTCTTCAGGGGTTGCTTCTCCAACTACAGAATCCAAGTCAACATTAAACTCAACCGACAATCTTTCTTTTACTGAATTGAGTTGCAGTTTGCTGTCATTAAGTTGACTCTGCAATTCCATCAACATCGTGTCAATGTTCTGACGCTGATGTTGGATCTCGCGTAAATCTTTATCGTACTGATCGATCTCACCACGGCCGTTGTAGTATTCTTTCTCGGCTTCGCTCAATCCTTTTTCCATCTCCTCCTTCTCAGAATACATACCGATGAGGTCTTCATCGTTGTTTTGAGAAGTCTCGGTGATGGTTTTTGTTTCGTCTTCGTTCTTCTGAAGTTCTTCGCTGTTGATAGCAATACGATTCGTGCTTTGCTCCATGCTCTCTTGCTTGAAGCGAATCTCTTGTTCAACACTCTTTACTCTGTTCTCCTGCTGATGGAAGAAAATATTTTGCTCGTTGAAGTTAGCTGACTTTTGGCTGAGCAATTCATTCTGAGCAGTAAGTTCTACAACGATCGATTTCAGTTTCTCATCGTGACGTAATAATTCCTGGTGCGCGTGTTGAGCTTTTGGTTGAAGCTCTTCTCTCTCTTTGGCAAGCGTATCGATTTTTTCAAGGATGTCTTCTCTGCGCAAGTCAGCGCTGCTAAGCATACTGTGAAACTGCTCTTGCTTTGTGCTTACAGAAATGAGTTCATCACTCACCAGCTTCACCGCATTTTGAGCTTCTTCTATTTGTTGCTTCAGTGTATTGTTGCGGAGGCGCTCCAATTCACGCTGCTTATCAATCAGGCTGTGACGAACATCTTCTAACTTCTTCGTAAACTCTTTGATCTCTCTCTCGAGTTTCTCCAAATTTTTAGCGCGACCAATTTTCTTTCCTTCAAACAAACCAACTGATCCACCGCTAAGGCTGAATTTGCGCTTGGTAATTTTTCCACTCTTCGTGAGGAACGTATTTCCATCCGATGGCGTGTTCTTGATGTCGCCTTCAGTCAAATAAACTTTGTCGAGGATGAACGACATCAGTTTATTGTACTTCGGATCGAACTCGATGATTTGCGTTGCAGGGAATGCATTGGCATACATCTGCACCGGTGATGAAGAGAACTGATCAAAGGCATCGAGGATGAAGAAGTTTGCGCGGCCTTTGCTGGCATCACTCAAAATATTTATTGCCTCGTAAGCTTCATCTTCATGATCAACTACATAATAATTGAGGTATGGCTCAAGATAATTTTCAATAGCTACGCGATATTCTTCCGTAGTCGAAATAATATCCGATAGGAGAGGAGCATTTTTAGTGCGGCCTACATTTTTCTTTAAGAACTTGATTGCTTCAGGGAAGCCTTCCAGGTTTTCAACAAGTGATTTCGTTAATTGAAAATCATATTGATGTGCATCGAGCTTGCGGCCTGTCTCGTTCATCTCCTCGCGAATCATGTCGATGGTTTTCTCCAACGATGAAACGCGTGAAATAACTTCTTCTTCTTCGCGTTTGAGCTTGTCGAGGTAAGTATTTTTCTGAGCAATCTCTTCTCTCAATACCACCATCTTCTTTTCAAACTCGGCAAGACTTGCACTCTGATGACTAGTATCACTTGTAGTGCGTTCTAATTCTTGCTTGAAGGAATTGATTTGGATGTTACGAATGTCGATTGCCTTGTTGTGCTGAAACGATTCATCTTGTAATGAGCGATGAACCTGTCTTAATGCATCTGACTCACCTTGTAAAGTATAGGTGCTTGCTTTTTGTGCTATGTAGTCGGCCTTCAACGACTCAACCTTGTTCGTGATTTCGTTAAAGATGGCAGTGGCACTGTCGCGTTCCGTTTCTAAACTCTGAATACTGAAACGAGCGCGCTCATTGCTTTTCTTGTCTTGATCGATTTGATCTTTCAAGCTATTGATACGATCGTTGAGAAAGCGAAGTCTTTCATTTCTGATTTGCTTCTCGCTTTCATACTGACGAATCTTTGAAACGAATTCGTTGATTGACTTTTGACGGGTTGAGAGAGTTTTCTCCTTTAAGATCAACTCAGCTTTTGATTTTTCAATCAATGCTTCTTTCTCGGCAATCTCTGAAGTGAGTTTGGTCTTACGATCGTTTTCAGTTTCAGATTGCTTTTGGATGACTGCGAATTTATCTTTCTGCTTATTCACCACCACCTTGGCGAGGTGAATGCTTTTCTCTTTGTAATCTTCTTTGATCTTGTAGTACTGCTCAGTTTGCTTCGCCTGCTTCTCCAGGCTCTTCATGTTTTTCTCAATCTCGAAAAGCAAATCTTCTACTCGCTCTAAATCGGCATCAGTGTCTTCGAGTTTCTTAAGAGTTTCTTTCTTGCGCTTTTTGAATTTGGAAATGCCGGCAGCTTCTTCGAATAAAGACCTACGAGAGTTATCGCGATCGTTCAAAAGGTCATCCACCATACCAAGCTCGATGATGGCGTAGCTGTTGGATGCAATTCCAGTATCCAAAAACAAATTGGTGATGTCTTTCAATCGGCAGGCAACTCCGTTCAAGAGATATTCCGATTCGCCCGAGCGATACAATCTCCTGGTGATGGTCACCTGAGAATACTCGGTAGGCAAAATGTTTTTCGTGTTATTGATCGTCAGAGATACTTCAGCCATTTGTTGAGCTGAGCGCTGGCTAGTGCCATTAAAGATGACGTTCTCCATTTTTTCAGAGCGGAGAGCGCTGGTCTTCTGCTCACCCAACACCCAGCGGATGGAATCCACCACGTTTGATTTACCACAACCGTTTGGTCCTACAATGCCCGTAATCCCCTCATCAAAATTGATAACGATCTTGTCGGCAAAACTCTTGAACCCTTTGATCTCTAACTTCGATAACTGCATTTGCTCTGTGATTAAAAGTGGTTGTTTTTCCCCGCCCGAACGGTTTTAGGCTAAAGAAAGTCGGCAAAGATAAAAGCCCGGTTGACATTTGGAAAACCACCTATTCCCATTCCATGCACATTTTATCCAACTTGCTAACTGCTTGAATTTTAAAATATTCCATATATTTGATGGAATGAGCTTGAAAGTAATCATCTGGATTATCATCGGAATCATCTATCTCATCTCGCGCGCACGCAAAAAGCCAGAGAATTCCTCACCTCGTCCTGCAGAACGCCATAACGAACCTGAAACGTTCGATAAGCCCGTAACTTTTGAAGATTTACTCAAAGAGATTCAGGCTGCAAAAGACCCAAAACCACAACCGGTACTCCAAAAGACAGATTATGTCGATTACGATGATGAGATCGGAGAAGAGGAAGAAACCCTAGAAAAGACAAAGCCAAATACTTATTATCTCGATAAGGATAAAATTTACGATACATACGAAAAGGCGAAACAGGAAGCATTTCATCGTCCATCGATGGAAGAAACCCTGAAATTAGAAAATACAATAGTTCGGTTTGGGCAGTTTAAGAGTTATGCACAGGATGATCGCCCAAGTTTAGCCGCAGAATATGCAAAAGGCTTACGCGAACCGACTAATTTTAAAAAAGCATTCATTTTGAGCGAAATATTGAATAGGAGGTTTTAGAAACCTCATTTTTTGAACTAAATATTACTTGGATGGGATAAGCCGGTTATTCAACAGGCTGATTTTTTAGCTTATCACCACCTTTACTAGATCGGCTGCATGGTTACTAACATTTAAAATGATCTATTTATATTGCGATAGTTTTTTGAACTTTTTATTGAAATGAAACTTATCAATCTATTAATTATTAGCTTTTTAAGCGTCAGTTCGGCCTTCGGAGTTGCCGACCCATCCCGCTTAGGTTGTGATCTAACAGTTAATGCCGAAATAAAGCATTCGACCAGGGGTCAGAACGATGGTGAGGTCACCTTTAAGATTGAGAACAGTGAGTCGGGCAGGTATAAGATATTTCTTTTGAACAAGGGTAGTGATGTAGCCAGAAATGAATTGAAGGGAATGAAGGCTACCGGGTTAAAAGAGGGTTCCTACGAATTTATCATTATCGATACTAAAGGAGACAAGTGTTTCAAGGAACTGACGGTAGTCATTAAGGAAAATTAACTTCATTTAAATAGAATGAATTTTTTGCATTTAAAGTCTGTAAAGTTTTTTGCTGGTGCTTTTCTTTTTCTGGCCAGTTTTCAGCTTGCCCAAGCCCAGTCGCCTCCCACATCAACGGTTAGCAATGTGAAGGATGCCTGTGATGGTCTGATCAACGGCTCATTTGACGTAACTATTGATTTGCCAGGAACCACCGGTCCATACAATATATTTGTATTCGGTTTGGCTCACGGACAAATCGTTACCATTTCAAATATTCCTAGTGCTGGAGTAGCGATTCCAATCACCGGTCTCCGCGATGACAACTACCTGATCAATGTTGGTGACTCTGATCCATCTAATTCCAACTATACTACTTTTCAAAACATTAATGCTGATGCTAGTATTTCAGCAACAATTGATGCGAGCTCACCTAAGGACAATAATAGCTGTGCTGCGCCCAATGGGTTTATTCACATCACTGTAACCGGAGGATCAGGTAATTTCACTTACGCATGGACTGCTACTAATGGATTTACATCGTCATTGCAAGATATCAACAACATAGTCGGTGGTGATTATTCTGTTTCCATTACTGATAATAATACAAACTGTTCAAGAACACTCGGGCCTTTTACAGTAGCAGATCCATCACCATTGACATACAATGTTGCTACTTCAACCCCAGCAATGTGTTTAGGAGGTTCCGGAACGGTGACATTGTCTAACTCGGAAAGCTCAAGCGTTTCATATCAGGTTTTTAAGGGAGGAGTATTAGATTCTAATGTGCCTGCTCAAACAGGTGTGAATGGCTTATTGACATTTAATATTCCATCACTTGATTTAACTCCTGCTGCAACATACAATTTTACTATTCAGGCTACTAATGGTTCATGTACGCCTGTAATGATGAATGGAACAGCGGCCATTACCGTCAATCCGAAGCCTACGAGTGCCACCTTGAGTGCGGTTGGCTCCACCAATATTTGTGTTGGCAGCAGCACGACCATCAAAGTAGATGTAGTAGGAGGCACCCCGAATTATAATTTCACAATCACGAATGGACCAGTGGAAGCAAACTATGTGACGGGCACCTCGATCTCGGTTAGCCCGGCATCTACCACTACTTATGATTTGGGTGGAGTAACCGTTACAGATTCAAAAGGATGTACCGTTAGTGGTACCGGCAGTGTGATGGTTACGGTTAACCCGATTCCTACCGTAGTGACAAACGCCCCTGCGGCCGTTTGTAGTCCATCAACAGTAGACTTGACAGCAGCCGCAGTTACAGCAGGATCAACAGCAGGTTTGACGTATACATATTGGACAGATGCAGGGGCTACTATTGCATTGGGTACACCAAGTGCAGTTAGCGTTTCAGGAACATATTATATCAAGGGTACGAGCGCAGCGAATTGTAGTGCAATTCAATCGGTAGTGGTTACGATCAATCCGAAGCCTACAAGTGCAACCTTGAGTGCAGTTGGCTCCACCAACATTTGTGTTGGCAGTAGCACGACCATCAAAGTAGATGTAGTAGGAGGCACCCCGAATTATAATTTCACCATCACGAACGGACCGGTGGAGGCGAACTATGTGACGGGCACATCGATTGTAGTTGGCCCTGGATCTACTACCACTTATGATTTGGGTGGAGTAATCGTTACAGATTCGAAAGGATGTACCGTTAGCGGTACCGGCAGTGTGATGGTTACAGTTAACCCGATTCCTACCGTAGTGACAAACGCCCCCGCGGCCGTTTGTAGTCCATCAACAGTAGACTTGACAGCAGCGGCAGTTACCGCGGGTTCGACAGCCGGTTTGACGTATACATATTGGACAGACGCAGGGGCTACTATTGCATTGGGTACACCAAGCGCAGTCAGCGTTTCAGGAACCTATTATATCAAGGGTACGAGTGCAGCGAACTGCAGTGCAATTCAATCGGTAGTGGTTACGATCAATCCGAAGCCTACAAGTGCGGCCTTGAGTGCAGTTGGCTCCACCAACATTTGTGTTGGCAGCAGCACGACAATCAAAGTAGACGTAGTGGGAGGCACCCCGAATTATAATTTCACGATCACGAACGGACCAGTAGAGGCGAATTATGTGACGGGCACCTCGATCTCGGTTAGCCCGGGATCCACCACCACTTATGATTTGGGTGGAGTAACCGTTACAGATTCAAAAGGATGTACCGTTAGCGGCACCGGCAGTGTGATGGTTACGGTTAACCCGATTCCTACCGTAGTGACAAACGCCCCCGCGGCCGTTTGTAGTCCATCAACAGTAGACTTGACAGCAGCGGCAGTTACCGCGGGTTCGACAGCCGGTTTGACGTATACATATTGGACAGACGCAGGGGCTACTATTGCATTGGGTACACCAAGCGCAGTCAGCGTTTCAGGAACCTATTATATCAAGGGTACGAGTGCAGCGAACTGCAGTGCAATTCAATCGGTAGTGGTTACGATCAATCCGAAGCCTACAAGTGCAACCTTGAGTGCAGTTGGCTCCACCAATATTTGTGTTGGCAGCAGCACGACCATCAAAGTAGATGTAGTAGGAGGCACCCCGAATTATAATTTCACGATCACGAATGGGCCAGTTGAGGCGAACTATGTGACGGGCACTTCGATTGTGGTTAGCCCGGCATCTACCACCACTTATGATTTGGGCGGAGTAACCGTGACAGATTCAAAAGGATGTACCGTTAGTGGTACTGGCAGTGTGATGGTTACGGTTAACCCGATTCCTACCGTAGTTACAAACGCCCCTGCGGCCGTTTGTAGTCCATCAACAGTAGATTTGACAGCAGCCGCAGTTACAGCAGGATCAACAGCAGGTTTGACGTATACATATTGGACAGATGCAGGTGCGACCGTTGCGTTGGGTACACCTAATGCAGTAGCTGCATCAGGCACCTATTATATCAAGGGTACAAGTGCAGCGAATTGTAGTGCAATTCAGTCGGTGGTGGTTACTGTCAATCCGGGGCTTACGAGCGCGACCTTGAGTGCGGTGGGTTCCACCAACATTTGTTTTGGCAGCAGCACGACAATCAAAGTAGATGTAGTGGGCGGCACCCCGAATTATAATTTCACGATCACGAACGGACCAGTAGAGGCGAATTATGTGACAGGCACATCCATTGTGGTTAGCCCCGGTTCTACCACCACTTATGATTTGGGTGGAGTAACTGTGACAGATTTAAAAGGGTGTACCGTTAGCGGTACCGGCAGTGTGATGGTTACGGTTAACCCGATTCCTACCGTAGTGACAAACGCCCCCGCGGCCGTTTGTAGTCCATCAACAGTAGACTTGACAGCAGCGGCAGTTACCGCGGGTTCGACAGCCGGTTTGACGTATACATATTGGACAGATGCAGGTGCGACCGTTGCGTTGGGTACACCTAATGCAGTAGCTGCATCAGGCACCTATTATATCAAGGGTACGAGCGCAGCGAATTGTAGCGCAATTCAGTCGGTGGTGGTTACAGTCAATCCGGGACTTACGAGTGCGACCTTGAGTGCAGTTGGATCAATCAGTATTTGCGCGGGCAGCAGCACGACCCTCAAAGTAGATGTAGTGGGAGGCACCCCGAATTATAATTTCACGATCACGAACGGACCAGTAGAGGCGAATTATGTGACAGGCACATCCATCTCGGTTAGCCCGGGCTCTACCACCACTTATGATTTGGGTGGAGTAACTGTGACAGATTTAAAAGGATGTACCGTTAGTGGTACCGGCAGCGTGATGGTTACGGTTAACCCGATTCCTACCGTAGTTACAAACGCCCCTGCGGCCGTTTGTAGTCCATCAACAGTAGATTTGACAGCAGCCGCGGTTACGGCAGGATCAACAGCAGGCTTGACTTTTACATATTGGACAGACGCAGCAGCTACTATTGCATTGAGTACACCAAGCGCAGTTAGCGTTTCAGGGACATATTATATCAAAGGTACGAGCGCAGCGAATTGTAGCGCAATTCAGTCGGTGGTGGTTACAGTCAATCCGGGACTTACGAGTGCGACCTTGAGTGCAGTCGGCTCCACCAACATTTGTTTTGGCAGCAGCACGACCATCAAAGTAGATGTAGTAGGAGGCACCCCGAATTATAATTTCACGATCACGAACGGGCCAGTTGAGGCGAACTATGTGACGGGCACCTCGATTGTAGTTGGCCCTGGATCTACTACCACTTATGATTTGGGTGGAGTAACCGTTACAGATTCAAAAGGATGTACCGTTAGCGGTACCGGCAGCGTGATGGTTACAGTTAACCCGATTCCTACCGTAGTGACAAACGCCCCCGCGGCCGTTTGTAGTCCCTCGACAGTAGACTTGACAGCAGCTGCGGTTACAGCTGGTTCTTCAGCAGGCTTGACCTTTACATATTGGACAGACGCAGGGGCTACCTCATCGTTGAGCAACCCGAATGCAGTTGCCGTTTCAGGAACCTATTATATCAAGGGTACGAGCGCAGCGAATTGTAGTGCAATTCAGTCGGTGGTAGTTACGATCAATCCGAAGCCTACTGCTTCAATTAGTGGATCAACCACAATTTGCTCAGGATCTAGCGCAAACCTTAGCGTCACTTTCACGGGTGCTTCTCCATGGATATTTAGCTATACCGATGGAACAAGCACGTTTTCCAATGTCAATTCAGCTTTTAGTCCCTTCACAATTCCGGTTAGTCCTACATCTAGTACTATTTATACATTACTCTCAGTGAGCGATGCGAATTGTACAGGTACACTTGGTACAGTTTCAGCAACAGTTTCAGTAGATTCCGCTCCTGATGTTACTCTTGCCGTTGGCGCGGCCGTAAGTCCATTGTGCGGAGGAGGAAGTACAACCATTGATGTTACCGGCTCTGAGATTGGTATAAGTTATCAGTTGCGGAATGGTGTAACGAATGTAGGAAGTGCCATAACAGGAACAGGCTCGACCATTAATCTCCCCACAGGTGTTCTGAATTCAACAACTACCTTTAATGTATTAGCCACTCATGGGGTTTGTACTCCTGTTCAGTTAAATAATACCGCTACTGTTACAGTAGCAGGATCGATCAATTCAGCATTGACGGTGACTGCTCAAGCATCTCCAATTTGCTCGGGAAGCGGCACTAATATTCAAGTTGCTGCTTCAGAGAATGGAGTGAACTATCAGCTAAGAGATAATTCGAATAACTCAAATGTTGGAAGTGTAGTTGCTGGCACCGGAGCATCGATAGATTTGCCGACAGGAAATTTGGCAGCGTCAACCACTTTTAATGTTCTCGCATCCAATGGTACGTGTTCTGCGCAACTTACATCCACTGCGACAGTGAATGTGGATGTGAATCCTAATTCTAACTTGACTCTTGGATCAACTCTTGATCCAGTGTGCTCAGGAGGATCAAGTGCGATCACGGTAGCTAATTCCGAAAATGGAGTTTCCTATCAACTAAGAGATAATTCAAATAATTCTAATGTTGGAGTTGCCGTAGTTGGAAATGGTGGCACCATCAATCTCACTACCGGAACGCTTGCAGCAACTACTACCTTTAATGTTTTAGCAACTGGTGGAGGCGCATGCGCATCGGTTCAATTGAATGGTACAGTCACTATAACAGTGTCTGGCTCGATCAATGCGGCTCTTGCCGTAGCACCGCAAACAACTTCAGTATGTGGAGGATCGGGAGGGAATTTCGGTTTCATGTTAAAACTTCAGGATGAAAATTTTTATAGAAACATGAACTTCAATTCGAGTGATTACTCGAACGCTGGCCTTCGTCCAAAATTGGACATTACCTATTCTATACCAGGACCAATTGTAAATAGTATTTCTTTGCAACCTGATGCTGCAGCAGGAAAAGACGCAGTCCTTCATGGGCTCGCCTCCAATGCGAATATTAATTATGGGAATAATGTACAATTTATCGCAAGCGCGTGGACATTTAGCAGTGTTCCTGGTGTGGTGAGGAGTGTAATTCAATTTGACTTCACATCCATTCCTTCAAATGCAACTATTACGAGCGCTAAATTATCGCTATACGCAAGCGATGGTTCAGGTGGCTCGCCACAACATTCAACATTGAGCGGACCTAATGATGCCTGGCTTGAAAGGGTTACCTCCAGTTGGAGTGAATCCACTGTTACATGGAATACTCAACCAACTACAACGACTCAAAATAGGGTGAGTTTACCATCATCTATAAGCCCAACGGAAGATTATCTCAATATAGATGTAACCACGCTTGTTCAAGATATGACGAATACAGGCAGTTCATCGACCAGTATTGACATTTCTAATTCTGAAGTCGGAGTAAATTACCAACTGCGCGATAACTCAGACAACACAACGATCGGATCACCTGTTGCAGGAACGGGAGGTACTATTAGTTTGCCAACAGGTAATTTATCCGCTACTACCACTTTTAACATCCTTGCAGCGAGCGGAACTTGTTCTATCCAGATGACAACTACGCCAACAGTCACTGTTGATGTTAACCCGAATACCAGCCTTACTACTTCAGCGTCAGTCAATCCGGTTTGTTCGGGTGGTAGTACAAATATTACGGTAGCTAATTCTGAAAATGGAGTGAGTTATCAATTGCGAGATGCTTCTAATACAAATATTGGAACACCAGTTGTTGGAAATGGAGCTACGATCAGTTTGCCTTCCGGAGCACTTGCTTCAAATACTACTTTCAATGTGTTGGCAACACGCGGTGCTTGCCCCGGCATTCAGTTAACAAATACAGTTAGTGTTACCGTAGGAGGAGCCATTAATGCAGGCTTAACAATTACAGCCCAGTCATCTCCAATTTGTAGCGGATTGAGCACTAATATTCTTGTAGCCAATTCGGAAGTGGGGGTTAACTATCAACTTCAGGATAACTCGAACAACGCCAATATTGGATCTGCTGTGGCCGGAACAGGAGCCACCATTAATTTACCGACTGGCAATTTAGCTGCTACAACTACTTTCGATGTTCTTGCATCGAATGGTACCTGTTCGATTCAAATGACTTCGACCGCATCGGTTACAGTTAGTCCTCAACCTAGTGCGGGTCTTGCAGTAAGTGCACAGAACTCAGCAGTATGCTCAGGTACAGGTACGAATATTAAAGTTTCCGGTTCTGAGGTGGGCGTGAGTTACCAATTACGAGACAATTCAAATAATAACCTGATTGGTACTGCAGTTGCCGGCACTGGTGCAACGATTAATCTGCCGACAGGAAATCTGACAGTTAATACCACGTTCAATGTTCTTGCTTCCGGAGGAGGGTCTTGCTCAGTGCAATTAACAACCCTTGCTTCTGTAAGCGTATTGGCGCCAACTGATCCGCTGTGTTCAGGAACTGCTACAAATTGTGGTGCATTTACAATTCTTGCCACAGATACACGCCCTACTTGTTCGGGGCAAGATGATGGAACAATCACGATCAGTGTAACCGGAGGTTCGCCAAATTATATCGCAACACTTTCCGACCCTACTCAAAGTTTCAACCAAGCCTTGGCAGGTCCCGGTCCATTCACCTACATTAACTTATCGCCTTCGCTAAGCTATCAATACACCATTCAGGACGGTGTGGGTAATAGTTGTACGCTACCTTATAGTTTACCTATTCAGACAAATGTTAAGGCAAACGCTACTGGTTTTGTGGATGCTGTTTGTTACAATCAAGCGGTGGGCCAGGCTACAATTACAGTTACATCAGGTGGAACATCTCCTTATGTCTATTCTTTGGATAATGGACAAACATGGGTTTCATTCACTTCGCCTGTAACGATTAACAATCTTATGCCAGCAGCAGCACCTTATTCGATTTTGGTTGCTGATGACGCTGCAGATCAATGCCCTGCTCAAGTGAGCGTAACTATTAATAATACGGTAGGAGATATTCTGATTACTTCAACAACCGCAAATGCATCGTGCTTAAACAATGATGGTTCGGTTCAGATAACTTCTCTCTCGGGAGGGACAGGTCCTTACACTTTCCAATTTGATGGTCAATCACAATCAGGAATTAGTTATAATGGTTTAGCGGCTAAAAATTATGACTTCATTGTTACCGATGCCAACAGCTGTACTAAGACTTTCCCATTTACGATTACTTCACCAGGATATGCTGATTTTACCACGACAGTAGCTGATCCTACTTGTTTAGGAAGTGGTGGCGATGGAAAAGTGGACGTAACAATCAATACTTCTGGAAACTTTGATATCGGAATTACGACAGACCCTGTTAACGACCCTTCTACTTTCCAATTTGTTGGTGTTTCAAACATCAGCACACCGGTGACCTTTACCAATCTATCACAAGGAACCTACCGTGTGATTGTTAAACCAAATGGAGCGCTTTGTTCAACACCTGCAACAGTAGTTATTAATGGTGGACCTGTTGCCGTTGATTTCGAATACGCGGCCAATAATTTTGTTTGCTTCGAAGCGAAAGGCACTATTGACATCTATAAAATCAAAGGATCAAATGCAGTTGATTATACCTTTGAAATTATCAGTACCGGTAACATCGTTCGAACTGGAACCGTTACCCAACTCCAAACTTTGGATACTGTAAGGTTGCCTCTTCCACAAGCCGGATTAGATAGGGGAGATTATCAGGTGCGGTTGTTCCAGGATCAGTCAGCTGCAACCGGATGTGCTTTGCCCATTTCATCTCAATACAAAGATTTCTTCATCAATGGACCTACCAGAACTTCTTTTGATACCTTGAGTGTGGTGCGCACGAATTCGGAACTTACGCTGGCCACAGGTTCAATGACCATCGATTTACAGAATACTTTTGCGCCACCTTATCTATTGAATCTTCATTTGTTGGCTTCTGATATTCCAGGTCAAACCAACGGCCATAATAAATTTGAAACAGGTTGGATACCGTTAGACAGCACTAGTATACCAATACAATTTGTAGCCAGTGATTTATATGCTGGATTATACCGGTTGTCTATCATTGATAAGTACGGTTGTAAGCGAATTGGTGATCTTACCATTTCTGTGGATGCTAAGATTTACATTCCCAATATTTTCACGCCCAACAACGATGGTAGGAACGATAACTTTGAAATCGTGAATCTTCCACCGAAGTCCAATATCTTAATTGCCAATCGATGGGGAAAAGAAGTTTATAATAAAGGGAACATAGATATCTCTCAAAACATTCTTGATCCTAATAATCCAGCGATCACAAAAACTATTGTTTGGAATGGCGGAGCAGAATCGGATGGTGTTTATTACTACACTCTCACTACGCCAACCAAGACTTATACAGGCTGGATTGAATTGCAACGCTAAATGCCTTGTAAGAATGCCATGGTGTCAACGCCATCGGCATAATCATTGACTGCAGGAAGTTGAGCTTCACCAAAAGGGATGCTATGCTTGAACCAGCCTCGCGCTGAAACAATGCATTGTATTTTCTCTTCTTTCAATTGAAGCTTCTGGTTCAGATCGGATTGATCTTTATAGTATTGATAATAGACTGTAGAGATAGGAGAAACGAGGTTCTCATTTTCAGTAAGCAATAAAAAACCGTTGTCGTAAAAATGATTTTGGTTAATCAGCAAGATTGATTTTTGATAATCATAATTGTTGGCATACTTGTGATGATTAACGATAGGCTGGAAAGGCTCCAGGCTCTTCAACATCACTGGGAAATCAAAATTTTCGGGTACAAAGATTTTAGAAACGTTGCGGCAGCCAAGGCCGAAGTAGCTGAAGATATCCTTTCCTAATAGCAAGAATTCCTCAGGTGACTCCTCACCTAAAATCACCCCACAAGAAGATCTGTTCTTGCGAATGATGTGAGGGATGTTCCGGAAATAGTATTCAAAATATCTTGAAGTGTTATCACTTCCGGTGGCTATCACAGCGTCAACACCGTTCAATCGTTCTTCGAAAAGTATTTTTTCTGCGAAAGAAGGATCAATTGCTATAAGTGAATCTCGGACAAACTTCATTAGTACCGAATCGCTCGAGCTTAATTTGGCAACCAATTGATGGCCGGATAGAAGGACACACATCAAGTCATGAAAGCCAACCATGGGAATATTCCCAGCCATGGCTACGCCAACCTTCTTCGATGCACCAGTAAAGGAATAGGGGCTCAGCCATTTCTCTAACACTTGTTGATCTAAAAATTTTGAGATTCCTTTCAGGGCTTGTTCTACATTCTGGTCTGTAAACCAGGGGTTTTCATTAGCCGTTTTTGTAAAAAGGTTCTCTTTTTCATCAGAAGACAGGTTTCTGATCAATTCGCCTAGCTGGTGAAATGCCTTAATTCTTTTTTCAAGTGTCATGCTGAACCTTTAGTGGAAATCCTTGTTTTTTGTAGGATAAATTCCTGTGAGCTATTTTTGCGGTGAAATTATTGAAAACACAGGAAACATAGGCCATGGCCATCAAAATCACGGAAGAATGTATCAATTGCGGGGCTTGCGAGCCAGAATGCCCCAATACAGCCATTTACGAAGGCGGCCGCGAGTGGACTTGGGCAGGAGGAACTAAGCTCACGGAGGTGAAACTAGGCGATGGCTCATTGGGAGATGCCAAACAATTGCAAGAACCCGTATCCAACGAATTCTATTATATCGTCTCAGGCAAATGCACTGAATGCACCGGTTTTCACGAAGAGCCGCAGTGTGCCGCTGTTTGCCCGGTAGATTGCTGCGTGCCTGATCCAGACCACGTGGAATCTAAGGACGTTCTGCTTGCCAGAAAGTCTTATCTGCACAACGAAGAGTTGCAAGCCTAATCCAAAGTACGAGGTTAGATTTACGAGGTACGAGTTGAGGTGACATGTGTTGCTGATGACTTTTCACATTCACTTCAATTCCTTTGCATATTATACGTACACAGATTGGCACGCAAGTTTACCTGAACTTGTTTAAAATTTGGCCATTTTATAAAACATTCTTGAGCCATGAATGACAGGAACATGTCGTAACAAAAATGGATATTTGTTACTGTCACTGCATGAGTGACACAATTGGCGATAAATCTTAATCCCTTGGCGTGAATTCTTTTTATCATTCTTTGATACTCGTTTTTGCATGCACGCTCAGTTGTTATAGCCAGAAAGCAGCCTTCAAAAACTACAATGAACAAAACGGACTACCCAGCTCTGAAGTGTATCAAGTCTTTCAAGATAGCAAAGGATTCATCTGGTTCGCGACTGACAATGGAGTTGTAAGATTTGATGGTGGAGAATTCAAGTTGTACAACAAATCCAATGGTCTTGCTGATGTGGTGGTCTTTTCGATCATTGAAGACTCCAATGACAACTTGTGGTTCAAAACATTTACGGGTGTAACCTCCATTTATAAAGATGGAAAAATGACTCCTTACAAGTTTAATGACCTGATAAAACCAAAGCATGGCGTTCGCTCAATAGCTGTCGATAGCCTCGGTCAGTTTTATTTTTCCGGCAACGAAAACGGGATCCGGTTTTTCAGGATCACAAACAAGGGTGTGATTGAGCCAATAAAAATATTGCCTTCCTCGGCAATATCTCCTCGGGCTATATATTTTCTTCAGATGACGAAAAACGATTTTCTGTTTGGGATTAGGGCCGTTAGCAGAGGATTAGATGCAGTTTACTTAAATGGAAAAGCCTACAGCATCCCCCTTCCAAAAGGTGAGGCTGTCTATACTTTTTGTAAAACTTGGCGCGATGAAATGTATTTATCGCTAGGCAATCAATTATACAGACTTGGGAGCTCAACAGCGGAATTGGTCTACACCTCAAAAGAGCCAATCATCAGTTTGTCGGTTGATAGAGAAAATGACTTTTGGCTTGGCTTTTTGAGTGACGGAGCTGTTCGTTTTTCAGATAACATTTTTCTTCATCCGTTGGAAATGCCATCTCTTAAAAGTCAATCTGTGACCTCGGTACTTCAGGACGCGGAAGGAGGGTTTTGGTTTTCAACCTTGGAGAAAGGGGTCTTTTACCTGCCTAACCCTAAAATCCTAGATTATAATCTGCCCGAAGACTCGAAAATGAATTTTGCTTTATCGAATGATGAAAGCGTTTTCGTTGGATTCTACAATGGAACGATTATGAAAATAGATAAAAGAACAAGGAAAAAGGATTGGTCGACTGACTTGCACAAGCCTATTGTTGCAGGGATATTTTTGGAAGAGGACAGCCTACTGTGGATTTCAACTTCAATCCATTCATTTCTGTTGAATAAACATGGTCGAGTTGTGAAAGAGTACCGTAAGGGTATTTATGGCGAATCAAATGTGAGGAAATTTTTTAAAAGTGGGAATAGAATCTGGGGTGTCAACAACGGTGGCGCATTAGAGTTTGATTTGAAAAGTAATTTAGTATCGGTCTATAAACTGGATTTTTGGTGTCGGAACATTTTTGTGGACGAAAATGATGTCTATTTAGCCGGTGTAACCGGGCTGCGCAAAACGGATAAGTCTTTTCAGAAGATTACAGAAATCAGTGCATTCAAAAATGATAAAATATCCGGTTTAACTCTCCTGCCGGGGAGGAGAATTCTGGTGTCAACGGTTGGTAGTGGATTTAAAATAATTGATGGCGAAAAGATCAAAGCCCACTCAAAAGAAGACGGTCTCATCTTTGAAAGTATTTATGCAACAGCGGTTGATAGTTCCTTGTGGCTGGGCACTGAAAAGGGACTTCTTAAAGTGGATCTCAAGTTATTATTGGATAAAGGTGAATTCAGTTACGATCTCCTTGATAAAACAACAGGCCTGATTGGCAACAAAGTGAACTTTATTACGCGAAGCGGAAACGAAACATGGTGTATATCCAATGATGGTTTTTCCGTATTCGATGACCTGGAAATTCGTTTTGCCAACAGGAATCCGGTACCGCGTTTGGAAAACACAATTGTTAATTCAAATCCGGTTGATCCTCCTCATCTACTTGATTTAACGCACCGGGATAATAATATTGGTTTTGACTTTGGTTTTCAATCATACAATAGCAGAAATCTTTTTTTAAGACATAGGTCTTCTTCTGCCAATGAATGGAATTATACCCAGGATTTTAATATCAATTATTATTCATTGGCTCCGGGTGAATACAACTTTGATGTGGAGTACTCAACCGATCGAATTCATTGGAAAAAAATCATTTTCCCCAGCGTGGTGATCATCAAACCGGTGTGGTGGGAAACGATCTATTTTAAATTGATGATTCTGCTCGTCACCGGCTTGCTCTTTTTTATTTATTTCCGAGCAAAATATAAAGGCAGGATATTGAAACTAGAGTTGGCTGATGAATTAAAATCAGAAAAGGAGCGCATTGCCCAGGATCTTCACGACAACATCGGGTCGAGATTAGTCTCTTTATCCTTAGGGTTAAACCATGTGGTGAAAGAATATGAGATTGAGTCTTCTACGGCCGAACAGATTTATAGCAATGTGAATTCTACTGTGTCAGAGTTGAGAGATACCATATGGGCTATTCAGAAAGAAGGAGTGACGATCACGGAGTTTTGCGACAAACTGAAGAACCTGATCTGGAGGCTAAGGCAAAATAACAGCACTATGCGCTACGACCTGCAAATTAGAACAGAGCATGAAAACCTGGCGCTGAAGCCGACTCAGGCCATAAACCTTTATCGTATTGTTCAGGAGGCGATAGCCAACAGCCAAAAGCACAGCAAAGCCGATCTGATTTTAGTGAATGTTTATGAAGACAAACTCCCTTATCGTTTTTGTATCAAGGTGGAAGACAACGGGAGAGGTTTTGTGATGAACGATTCCCAATTGAAGGAGCATTACGGACTAAAAAATATGCGGGCCAGAGCGGAGGAGATTAAAGCTTCCTTTGAAATATGCGCGCAGGTTGAAAAGGGAACGCAAGTGATGGTTTCTATACCACTTTCCGATAGAGACTAAAGCCGAGCCTTTTGTATTGCTTCAATTTTGTTGTTGACCTGAAGCTTGCTAAAAATATTCATCATGTGCTTCTTCACCGTATTAGCGGAAATCGTCAACTTCTCGGCAATATCTTCATAGGTAAGCCCTTGCTCAACCAATCCCAAAATTTCTAGTTCACGGTCAGACAAGATGGCTCCCTCAGGAGTCTCTTTTCGTAGCTTGCTCTTCTTGAAATCGGGCGATAAAAATGCAATTGCCTTCCGTGCAATGCTGGGCGACATCTGGGCGCCACCGTTGTGAACGTCAATGATAGTCTTAAGAATAAAAGAAGGCCTTTCATTTTTAAGTAAATAGCCGACTGCCCCTGCACGAAACGCTTCGAAGATAAGTTCGTCTGTATCTGAGATGGTGAACATGATGACACCAATATCCGGAAAGGCTTCTTTGATCAAACGTGTTGCCTGAATCCCTTCGTCAGGAAAGCCCATGCTGATATCCATAATGATTACCTGTGGGCGTTTTTCGGGCAGTAGCTGCTGGAGGTGCTTGAAAAATTTAATTCCTCCATTACTGATGTCAATGGATTCGATGTCCGAGAATTCGAGGAGTTCCTTCTTTAAAGCCTTTGCCAGTTGCTCATCGTCATCAACAATTGCGAGTTTGATCATCAGTGCAAAAGTAACTGACTTTCAGGGCTCAGCAATACTCCTTTTGGATTACATGAAAGGACAAGTCTATGAAAAATACTCCTTTGTAAGTATTTATTGATACAGTATTAAAATCTTCTTTTGCGCGGTAAAAACAAACCAAAATCATCAAAAATGAAAACACGTTATTTATTATTGTCAATGTTCGCAGCTTTTGGGCTGACCCAATGTACTGATGAAGGAATGACCTCAAATTTGACTCGAGACCTCGCTAAAATTGAAACAAGCTATTCTGCAGGGGCCGTTAAAATAGAAGGTCCTACGAGTAAGCCCAAGATCGAGACTGCAGCATCAGATTATGATATGGATGAAGTCGCTCGAAAAGTTGACGAAGAGATACAAAAGGCAATGACAAGTAGAACATCATCAAGGACGTCTTCAATTACAGATTATGATATTGGTATTCCTACCGATGCCAATACCCCTTGTTCCAATGGTGAGAAAATAATGATTTCCATGGACTGCGAGGACAATGGCGGCCTTACTGAAGTTTTCCCAATTGGTATAGCTGGGGCGCCATGGACTGTAAATTCAAATCAAAACATAAAAATGTATTTTTGCAGAGTTGACGGCTTTTCATATGGCTCTTACTATGGATTTAATCGCAGACACGCTGTACTAAAACTTGGCGCATTGAATCCCTCTGGATCTACAAAGCAATTACTTAGATATTTTGATAACGAAGATTATAATAATACCAACTCTCATACTGGAGACATTTCTCCCAACTCACAAGGCAGAAACACAGCTCTTACATTTCATATTTTTCCTGCAGTCTCTGGTGGAATGAGTCCATTCTTTATGTCGAGTTATGTAATAACAGATGAAGGATACCCTAACACGACCTATTACAAATACTATATCGATGATGAAGATAGTAACAATGAGGACTATTGGAAAATTAATGGCGGATCAAGGACATCCAGTTCAGGTGAAACATTTATTTATGGCGATCATAATACTACTATAAAAATTTCAAGGCTTAATTAATTTTTAAAGCGACTTAGATAATGAGGTATAACATTTTGTCATTAATTATTGTTGGATTTCTTTTTTCTTGCTCTGGTGATAAAGAAAAGGTAATTGCCAAAGTAGATAATGAACCGCTTTTAATGACGGAATTAGATGGAACAATTCAAAATCAATTATATCTCAGGCTCTTCGACATCTATTACAATAGAAAAATAGCGTTAGAGCATCTTTTAAGCGCAAAACTCCTTTTGAAAGAGGCTACCAATAGAAATATTTCTGTTGATAGCCTCTTACAAATGGAGGTTTATGATAAATACACCCCTTCATCACTACAAGAAATAATAAAATCCAATGATCTAACTAAAGGGATACCTGATCCGAATCATGCAGGATCATTAATTGATCCATCTTCAAAGGAAGGGATTGAGTATTTGACACAAGTTTTTTATAGAAAAACAGAAAAAGAGTTTGTTGAGACCTTGAAGTCAAAATATAAAGTTGAAGTATTTTTGACTCCACCCCTTTCGCCAAAGATTCAACTTAGCAATGTTTTAACTCATCCCTTGAATAGAGAGAATAAAGGACCCAGTATTTTAATTGTTTCCGATTTTAATTGTTCTTCCTGCAGATCTGAATTTCCAACCATAAAAAGTTTGATAAGTAAATACCAAGGCAGTGCGTCATTTTATTTTACTCACTTTTCATACACGGTTAGCTCAGCAATGATCTTTGCTGAATGCGCAGCTGAGAAGACTGATTTTAGTAACGTCTATTTTTCTATTTTTAAGAACATCAAAGGAGATACAGTAGACTATCCTCAAGTAGCAAGAGATTTAGGCGTTGATTTGTCAGATGTCCAGCTATCCATGGCACAAAAATCGACATCGTTTAGAGAAAACATTCAGTCATCAATTAACATTTTAAGAAAACAAGGTCTTGTTTACACTCCATCCTTAATAATTGACGGAAGAGTGTATTACGGTAAATTTGATATTCAGACTATTTCAGAATACATAGATAATATTATCAAAACAAAAAGTAATTGATAAGAGGCTACCTTATCAGAAGAAGAGTTAGAAGGATGCCCCAGTTAGCGCTTGGTTACTTTAAACGTTGAACCTTGAATTCTCACCTCATCTTCGCCCGCTTGATCAAATAAGCCTGAAGTACCTCAAAGTAATTCTATCTTGCATTCACCGAAATGAAGTCAATCTTGAGTTGGTTGCATTTCATTTTCAATTCAGTGTGAATCAAGTTTAGCTGGCTCACAAATTTCTCTTTAATGTCAGCTGGGTTAAGTTTAATTTCTCCCCGCTTTCAAGATCGATGAACTCGTAAGGACGTTCTTCAAAATTAAAAGCAAGCTTTCGTGATGAGTAAAGTGAAAGAGCTGTACATCATTATAGCCTATTGTGATCACTCCGCAACCCCGGCTTTTTTCCCGGGCTTCTGGCGGCCTAGGCTATTAACACTAATTTGATTCTCTGAGGGGTCTTTAAAGGCGATTATTCTCACCTGTTGATTTGGTCGTTGGCTTACTTGGCGCTTATCGCTACAACCATGGATAAATGTAATTGACAAAATCAGCAGTGCGCCACAAATTCTTGCGATGTTCATTTTTGTTTTGATTTAGATTAAAGCCTTTTATTTAATAGATGAACAAAGATGACTAACCCGCTCCGCCCTAAGAAGAGTATAAATGCCTGATTGTAGAAACAGGTATTTATACCTATGCCAAAGCAAATTCCATCACCCACCTTTGTAAGGGCATTAAAAAAACCCGTGTTGTTTCAAAAAACACTTACTTGTAACTCCATTTATGCCAGCAATGGGTGATTAGGCCAAGCTATGCGTTGCATCTTTATCATTAGTCTTTTCCTTTTAGTAACAAAGAGCAATTGGGGCTATGCTCAGAAAAATTATCGTTTTGAAACCATTACGGTAAATGACGGGCTATCACAATCGGGCATTCTCTGCATGGTGCAGGATAAGTACGGGTTTTTATGGATAGGCACCCAAGACGGACTGAACAAATATGATGGCTATTCTTTTAAAGTATTTCGCCATAAAGAGGGTGACCCTAATTCTCTTCCAAAGAATTTTATCACCAATGTGCTTATTGACCATGATAACAATTTATGGGTTGGAACGATAGGTTACTTAAGCAGATACGATATAGCAACCGGTGCATTTAAAAACTACCGGATTGAAAAGGAAGTGTTACCCAACCACGCTATCAGAATCTTTCAATGCCGTGATAGTTCATTTGCCATAACAAATGATGAAGAGTTATTTTTCTTTAATCCCAAAACGGGGAGGTTTTTTTCAAAAGAAGAGTTTAAATCCCTAAAGCGTGTACGATTCTATCTGGAAACAAGAAACAGCGGTGACTGGATTTTTGCAGAGAAGACCCTGCATAAACCCCAAGGACAAAGTGAGTGGAGAGAAGCGGATGTAAAAGGATATCCCTATTACCATGAAGGCCGTGGGCAACTGATGTTGAATAATGGCAAGGGCCTTTTTAAATTTAATAGCCAATCGAACACCTGGGATGAGTTTATTAGACCAGGTGGTAACGTCATGGTACTTTCCAATGGCGATCTCTGGGTGGGTTTTCAGGAGGGGATGCGCGTGTATGATTCGTTGGGAAAATTCAAGCAGCAAATTCCAGCACATGCTATTGCACCCAGATCATCTGGAACTTTTGTTTCCAATATATATGAAACCAGGGATGGCGTGGTGTGGTTAGGAACCAGCGGGTATGGCTTGAAAAAATACAATCCTCAAACGAATCGTTTTGGTTATGTAGGCACATCGCCTGATGCAGCAGTCCATCTTAGCCATTCGTATGTTGATGCTATTTATACTAGCGATGACACCACGCTGTACGTCTCTACACCAGCAGGGTTAGACATCATCAACCTGATGAAGAACACCTCTCAACATTTACCATCTCCAACCCGCATCACACGAATGACAAAAGATGATACTGGCACACTGTGGTGCAATGCCTGGGAATATCTATACATGCTCAAAAACAAACGCTTTATTAAAGTAAGCGATTGGGAAGATTTTCGAATTACTGATTTGCAGCCAGAACAAGTTAATATTCTCTGGCTAAGTGAAAACCTGAAAAAAGGAGGTTCAGCGTTTAAAGAACTCTTACTACCAGAGCTTTTAAGTGGCGATTCCCTTTGGATAAACCATTCTGGAGTTGGGGCTTATATTAAATGGATTGACTTGACTATAACCAATATTAAGACTGGTAAGATCATACAAAATTTTAAATATGACCCAGCTAACCCAACCAGTGCCCCGCGCAGTGAAACCATAAAAATTATTTTTCAGGATTCTCAAAAAAATATTTGGGTGGGTAGCAATAGTGAAGGGCTATGTTTGTACAATCCGAAGCAAAAAAATTTCAAGCATTTTACAGAAAAAGATGGATTGCCTAATAATGTAGTGTATGGCATTTTAGAAGATGATACTCAACACTTGTGGCTGAGCACAAATAAAGGCTTGTGCGAATTTAATCCCCGAACAGGCAACACTAGAAATTTTGATGTCTATGATGGTCTTCAATCCAATGAATTTAATACGGGGGCTTTTTTCAAGTCATCATCGGGCACCATGTACTTTGGAGGTGTGAATGGGCTAACCTATTTTCATCCGAAAGATATTGTCACCTCCACCTCGATTCCTCTATCTGCTATCACTGGCTTTTATGTCAATAACAATTTATTAAAAGACTATTCTGATTATGTGCGCGAGGACAAAAAAAAGAAGCAAATTTTAACACTGCAATACAACGAACGTGATTTCGCATTTGACATCGTGGGTATTGGTTTCTCTTTACCGGGAAGAAGTCATTACCGTTACATGTTAGAAAACTACGACAACCAATGGCATGACATCGGCAACCTGCAGCACATTAGCTTCACCAACATTCCTCCAGGTGAATATCTATTTAAAGTGCAATCCTCAGATCCTTATGGAAACTGGGAGCGATCAGGGGCAACGGTAGAAGTAATTATTCAAGCTCCTTTCTGGAGAAATCCATGGGCGTGGGTCTTTTCAGGGCTGACCGTGTTCGGCATCACTTTGTCGGGTTATTACATTAGAGTCATTCAGCTTAAAAACCGAACAGCCACATTAGAAAAGATTGTAGATGAGCGCACTCAGGAAATTCAACAAAAGAAAGAGGAAATAGCCGCACAAAATGAAGAGCTATTGCAACAGGCTTCCTCCCTTGAGCAACAAAACCGAGCGCTGGAAAAAGCAAAAGGGTTGCTGGAGATCGAAGTAAAGTACCTTCATCAGAAGCATCTGTTAGAATCCAACATTAATGTTCAGGAAGCCGAACGCAAACGGATAGCGCAAGACTTGCACGATGAACTTGGGGCAGTGCTCTCCATCGCACGAATGCACATCGTTCAAATGCAAGACCAAAACACGAACGGCATTGGCAATCTCGAGGCGTTGCAGCAAGCACGAACCTTGACTGAGACCGCTCTGGCTACCATGCGAAGAATCAGTCACGAGCTGATGCCCCCGCAATTAGAAAAATTCGGATTGGTTAAAACACTTGAAGCTATCGCCTCTCAAATAAACCAAGCTAACAAAATCACCCTTGATTTTATTTCAGCTGAAGAAATGACTCGCAGTTCCATGGCTATTGAACTGGGGCTTTACCGAATCTGCATGGAGATGATCAATAATACCTTGAAGCATGCAGGTGCAAAACGCATTCAGATTCGTTTAGACCAGGAGAATGATTACATTTTGTTTTCTTATTGCGATGACGGATGTGGATTGCCTGAAAATTATAACGAGGGCTTGGGCTTTAAGACTATTGAAGCAAGGTTAAGTGCGCTGGGAGGCAAAAGTGAAATCAGTAAGAATGAATTAGGTGGATACCATGCTGTGCTAAGAATACCAAGTGGATAATGATCACAAACTCTAATTAGAAAATGATGGAAGGTAAAATTAATATAGGTCTCGTGGAGGACCATTTTTTGTTTAGGCAAGGCATGAAAGCAATCCTTTCGGCATGGCCGGAGATTGATGTCGTTTTCGAATCGGCAGAAGGATACTCGGTAATTGAAAAACTAAAAGAAACGACTGTATTGCCGCACGTGATGCTGGTGGACCTTTCCCTGCCGCCACTCAGTCAAAAAGAATTCAGCGGCAAAGAGGTGACGGTTGCCTTGCGCGAAAATTATCCCGATATCAAAGTTATTATTCTGTCGGGCCATGAAGATGAAAATTTTATTGCCCAATTAATTGAGTCAGGAGCGAATGGTTATCTGGTGAAGGATAGTGACCCCAGTGAAGTGCACGATGCCATTACTTCCGTGTACAACAAAGGCTCTTATATTAACGCACGCACGTTGAAGGCAATTCAGCACAACATTGGTAGAAAGCCAAAATTACGCAGCAACACTTCACCACAGGTGGACCTGTTAACAAAACGGGAGGAAGAAGTTCTTCAGTTGATTTGCCAGCAAAACACTACCGATGAAATAGCCGAAATACTTTTCATCAGCCCTAAAACGGTGAATGGCCACCGCAATAGTCTTTTGGAAAAAACCGGCTCACACAATGTAGCCGGGCTTGTGATTTATGCTATAAAAAATCATGTGGTGAACCTTCCATGATCAAATTTCAAATGGTGATCCATCTGAAAAACAAAACCCTCGCAGCTGCTAGTTTTTTTGTTTTATCCATGTTGTCTATCCGAACAACGAGCAATGAATAACGAACAACATTATCGTCACCTCATCTTCGCCCGCTTGATCAAATAAGCTTGAAGCACCTCAAAGTAATTCTGCCTTGCATTCACTGAAATGAAGTCGATCTTGAGTTGGTTGCACTTCATTTTTAATTCGCTGTGAATCAAGTTGAGTTGGCTCACAAATTTCTCTTTAATATCAGCAGGATTAAGTTTTAATTTTTCACCGCTTTCAAGGTCGATGAACTCGTAAGGTCTTTCTTCAAAATTAAAGGCCAGCTCTGTTTCATGGTCGGTGATATGAAATAGCAATACTTCATGTTTGTTGTGCTTGAGATGTTGTAAAGCTTTAAAAATTTCTTCCTGATCAGTACCCTCAAACATATCGCTGAAGATAACCACCAGAGATCGCTTATGAATTTTTTCTGCGAGGGTATGTAGCACTTCGGCAATGCGTGTAGGCTTCAGTTTAGTGGGTGTACTTAGCTTTTGATCCAGAAGCTTGAACACCTTGTCCAGGTGTGCCGGTGTAGATTTTATCGTAGTCAATTCTTCGAGCTGATCAGAGAACAACGCAAGTCCGACAGCATCGCGCTGATGAGTGAGCAAATAGGAGAGTGCTGCAGCCGAGTAAACACTGAATTTCATTTTGTCCATGCCGGGTTGCGGATAATACATGGACGGAGAACAATCAATTGCAATCAGGCAACGAAGGTTCGTCTCTTCCTCATATTGTTTGGTGTAAAGCCGGTCTGTACGGGCAAACACTTTCCAGTCGATATGGCGTGTGCTTTGACCTTCGTTGTAAAGGCGGTGTTCAGCAAACTCAACTGAAAATCCATGATAAGGTGACTTATGGAGACCTGTAATGAACCCTTCTACCATTTGCCGGGCCAATAACTCCAACCCACCAGCCCGTCTTACATCCTCAAAGTTTATCGGCAGCATTTGCAAAAAAAGATTAAAATAGTACCTTCGAAAGACCTAAAGACCAAACTAAACTAAAATTACTGAACTGTGGAAGAGAATAAGACCAACGGTAGGGATGAAATTTTCTCTGAGAAGGTGAAGGCGGGCAAGCGAACCTACTTCTTTGATGTGAAATCGACCCGGGCCAACGACTTTTACGTGACGATCACGGAAAGTAAGAAGCGCTTTAACCCCGACAACGAGGGCTTCAGCTATGAGAAACACAAAATCTTTTTGTACAAAGAAGATTTTAATCGTTTTATGGAGGCCTTGAATAATACTTTGAACCACGTGAAGAATGAATTAATGCCTGGCGTTGATTTTTCTACATTTGAACATAATCACGAACCTAAAGAGGTAGCTGAAACATCTAACTCTACTACCAAGCAAGACTCTAATTCAGAGCTTCGCTGGGACTAAAGATTTTTACCTATACCTAAACCTGATTAATCCTGCCCGCAAGGCAGGATTTTTCTTTTTACCCTCCGAAGCTTTAGCGAAAGAGGGTTTATTCATCATGTCTTACGATGGTGCTTTGACATCTTTGAACTTTGAACCATGAATTTTGAATCAATTCTTATCTTTGCGCCTCAAATTTTAATTCATGGGACTAAAGTGCGGTATTGTAGGATTGCCAAATGTGGGCAAATCAACTTTGTTTAATGCTATCTCCAGCAATAAGGCTGAGGCAGCCAATTTTCCTTTTTGTACGATAGAGCCCAACGTGGGTGTTATCATGGTGCCTGACGAAAGACTTAGAGTTTTAGAAGCTTTGGTCAATCCGGAACGCGTTTTACCTACCGCCTTTGAGTTTGTTGATATTGCCGGCCTGGTAAAAGGGGCAAGCAAAGGTGAAGGTTTGGGCAACCAGTTTTTAGCCAATATCCGCGAAGTAGATGCCATTGCTCACGTAGTTCGCTGCTTCGAAAACGACAATATCATTCACGTTGCTGGTAAAGTCGATCCTATTTCCGATAAGGAAATCATCGATACCGAATTGCAGTTACGCGACCTTGATTCGGTAGAAAAGAAAATCAATAAAGTAGAGCGCACGGCAAAAAGTGGTGACGCTAAGGCGAAGAAAGAATTCGCGGCCCTTGTTCAGTTCAAGGAAGCATTGCTTGCGGGAAAAAATGCAAGAACGGTTGTGATGGATGCAGAAGACAGAAAAGCGATAGAAGATCTGCAATTGCTTACCGATAAACCGGTAATATATGTGGCCAATGTGGATGAGAAGTCTATTCATACCGGAAACAAATTTGTGGATGCACTTAAAAACCTGGTAAAAGATGAGGGGGCAGAGGTGGTTATGGTTTGTGCCGCCATAGAAGCCCAGATTGCAGAGTTTGATAATGAAGAAGATCGGAAGGTATTTTTGGATGAATATGGTCTAAAGGAATCTGGTCTTAATAGGTTAGTTCATGCGGCTTACCACCTACTTAATTTGATCACGTATTTCACAGCCGGAGTGAAAGAAGTAAGGGCTTGGACTATTCACCGTGGGTGGAAGGCCCCCCAGGCAGCAGGTGTAATCCATACCGACTTTGAAAAAGGGTTTATCCGGGCTGAGGTTATCAAAATACCTGATTATCAGAAATATAAATCCGAAGCAGGCTGCCGTGAAGCAGGGCGTCTGGCCGTAGAAGGCAAAGAATATGTGGTAGAGGATGGCGATGTTATGCATTTCCGTTTTAATGTATAAACATTACCTAAAAATAAACCTTACTCAAGGGTACTCATTTATCTGATTTTTAGTACTTTAGCCTTCCGCTCAAAAGATTTTTAAGGCGGGGTTAGTTAACTAGGCAATTTTTTTACCCCTAATGAATTAGGCTGTGAGAATCAGGATTGTTTTTTCCCTGAAGAACCGTGGTGCGTACGTGCCATTCCATCACCAGTTTTTGCTTGCCCAAACGGTGAAAGGCTTGGTCATGCTTGGCGGAAAGAGTGAATTCTTTGGCTTTAACCAGTATAATTTCTCTGGGCTCAAGGGGCAGATCAAGATTAGCCGCAAGGGTTTACACTTTTATTCTTCCCGAATTACATTGGTGTTCTCCTCCTCGAGTAAAGAATTTATCGACTACTTCATTTCGGTATTATTTGCTCAAAAGGAACTGCTAATCGGAAACCTGCAGCTGATTCCTGAATCTCATGAGAACGAAGAGATTGTAACAGTAGGCGAAACTGTGAAATTCTTATGCATTTCTCCAATCGTTTTGCTTCCTGCCTCTTTCAATGACGAACAAAGCAAACGATTCGTCTCTCCCGAAATAGACGAGTTTTCAGACTTACTCTACGACAACACGATGGCGCGCATGGAGGCAAGTGGTAAATTCCCTGCCGATAAGCTGTCCAACTTTTATAAGTTTCAATTGGTGGCCGATCGTGATTACCTCAATAAAATTCAATCCACCCACAAGAAATTTGCTCGCATCTATCCTTTATATGATGCCGATGTGAAATACGAAGTGCGCGGTTATACTTTCCCCTTCACATTATACGCCCCGCAACCGGTTCAACAATTTGTTTATGAAAATGGCCTTGGTCATTTCTCTCATAAAGGGTTTGGTATGCTCGATGTGGCCAATGCAAATTCAATCGCTAAAGAAGAAAACCTCGAGGAGGTTTATGCCTGAATCGACCTAGTCTAAGACTATTCTCCATCTAATCTTATTGATGTAAGTAGTTATACGTATCTGTGTTTTTCAATTTTGTACTTGAACTAACTTGTGGTAGCTTGGTTATATTAACAGGACCTTCCATCTTGTGATTGATTTATTTAAAAAACATCTAACTGCATTATTTACTGCAGCATTTTTTCTCCTGACTGCAGTTGTTCTATACGCACAGCCAATTACCAAAGAATCGAATAAACATTTTAAAATAACCTACTGGACTGCCGATGATGGTCTTCCTGGTAATGCCTGCGTAAAAATATTTCAAGACAGTGAAGGCTTTTTATGGATTGGAGGATTTGATGGCTTGGTTCGGTTTGATGGGGCCCGATTTACCGTCTATAGCAAAAACAACCAACTCATAAGTAATTTTGCTTTAGCTGTAGTGGGCGACAAGCAGGGGAGCGTTTGGATTGGAACCGATCGAGGTATTTTCTATTATAAGAAAGGCAAACTCACCGATCTGTCAGACAAGGATCATAATTTCTACATAGAGAGTTTATTTCTTGACGAAGCCGAGCAAAAATTATGGATTGGTTCTCGAAACGTAGGTCTCTATACCTATGATCTATCAACCCATCAATATGCCTTTGTCAATGGACCTAAGAAAGATGACATCATCAATGATATTGTAAAAGATAAAGATGGTAGTATTTGGGTGGCGAGTGAAAAGAATGGGTTAATGCGCTTTGCAAATGGAAAATGGATTGTCTTTACCGAAAAGGACGGATTATTAAGTTCAGAAATAGAGTCACTTAATTTGACGAAAGAGGGCCTGCTTTATGTGGGCACCACCTCGGGATTATTCATTCACCGACCTGGCGAAAAAATTATGGAATTGCCAAAGTTCAAAGGCATTAGAATCAATAAAGTGATTAATGATAAATACAATAACCTTTGGGTGGGCACGGTGAATGGTCTCTATCATGAAGTTGCGAAAGATGATTGGAGATTCATGAGCAGAAATGATGGTTTATCTAATAATGACATACGCGACATTTTCTTCGATGACGATGGGAGTATTTGGCTAGGTACTTATCGTGGGGGCGTAAACCAGCTGCGTGAAACAAAATTTGCTAACTACTTTACTAACGAGGAGCAACACATTGAAGCGGCAGGTGCTATTTGCCAACTCAATGAAAACACTTTGTTGGTAGGTTCTACAGAAGGAAAATTGTTTACTATTAAAGATGGAGTTATAAAGAGATATGAAATTAAGACTCAGCTGCATCAGCGTATTTACACGATACTCCTTGATAATAAAAAAAATATATGGATTGCTTCCTACGATGGCCTTCTGCTGATTACGCCTGACGGACGCGAAAAAATTTTCACCGAAAAAGATGGAATCCTGACTAAGCAGGTTCGCATTATTTTTCAGGATAGGAGAAATAATTATTGGATTGGTACTCGAAATGCGGGCTTGATAAAAATGAATATTGATGGCAATCCGGAAAAGCCTCACTTTCAACAATTCATGCATGAGGAGCTGAGTAAAGTGAATTCGACCTTTATCATGGATATCAATGAGGATTCCAAAAACAACCTCTTGCTTTGTACAAACAATGGCGGTTTAACTATTGTTTCTCCAGAAGGGCTTTTGACCAACTACAATAAGAAGAATGGCCTTGAAAATAACACCTGCTTCGCGGTATGTGAAGATAAGGATGGTGTTATCTGGATAACCACCACCGATGGTCTGACCCGATTACAAAACGGCAAGACTTTTACATTCACCAGGAAAGATGGAATGCCGCATGAAAATCCGATGGATGTGATTGAAGATGATCTTGGTTTTTTCTGGTTACCCACGCAAAAGGGTACCATATGGGTAAGCAAGCAACAGCTTACTGATTACGTAAATCAGAAAAGTAAAACCATTGAATGGAAACTGTTTGACAAAAACAACGATCTGGATAAATCAGAGTGCACGGGAACAGCCCATTCTTTAAAGACATCAGACGGTGTCGTTTGGATTCCCATGATTGGCGGTTTACTATCAGTGGATCCGTCCACCATTAAGATCAGTAAAATGGCACCACGCATTTACATCGACAAGGTAGAGATCGATGGAGTGGAGGCGGACATTGATAAACCTATTGTAGTGGAGTCAACCAGTCACCGCGTTGCATTTGATTATTTAGCACTGACGTTACTTTATCCCAATTCAGCTCGTTACAAATACCAGCTTAATAATTTTGACAAAGATTGGATTAATGCAGGCCCTGCCCGGCAAGCAGTGTATACCAACTTACCCCATGGTGAATATTCTTTTTCCGTGATGGCTTGCAATAATGATGGGGTATGGAGTACAATAAGCACCAATATTTCTATCGTAGTAAGACCGCACTTCTATCAAACCTGGTGGTTTATATCGTTGGCATCAATGGGCTTACTATCTGTTATTGGGATCTACATTCGTGTTCGCACGAATTCAATTAAACAAAGGTCAGCCTATTTGGAGCAACTGGTGAAGGAGCGCACCAAATTGATTGCCAAACAGCGTGATGAACTTGTTGCATTAAATCAGGAACTTCGTTCCAGCCAACAGGAAGTATTATCTCAACGAGATTCATTGGCAGAGAAAATTCACGAGTTGGCAGATAAGAACGAAGAGATTGAAAACATCAATACGAACCTGGAGAAAATTGTTGAGATGAGGACCAAGGTGTTGGAAGATCAAACGAAGCGAATTTCTGAATATGCATTTATCAATGCCCATAATTTACGAGGTCCATTGGCCAGCATTTTGGGGCTAATTAATTTAATAGCCAAAGAAACGGACCACGAGAATCGGTTGAAATTAAATTTTCACCTGTTAAAGTCAGCCGAGGCTCTTGATGACGTAGTTCGATCCATCAATCGCATGTTGGAGAAGGAAGAAGATATTAACTCGATTCAGCAGAAGAGCGAATCTCCGCATGAAGAGGAAACAAACTCCAATAGTTAAGAAGATTTTTTACTCCTAGTGGGCCGCTAAATTAGGCAGAGTCACCACGAATTCAGTTCCTTTAGCAAATTCAGAACTTACATTTATAGTTCCTTGCAATTTTTGAATGGCCTCTTGAACGATGTACAATCCTAATCCTGAACCTGAGCCGCTTCTCGATCCTCGGTAAAACATATCGAATATTTTTGGTTGAGCTTCAGGAGTAATACCTTCTCCATTATCGGCAATTCGTATCTCCGCATGGTTGTTTACAACTTTTATAAACACCTGCAGATAAGGATCATCTTTTCTCAGATCAGCATATTTGAGGGCGTTAGAAAACAAATTGTTGAATATGATGTCTACCCGTGCAGATGACGTATAGAAGACGGTAGCCTGCTCTACCACAATTTCTTTTCGGATGCGATGGAATTTTTCCATGAACTGAAGTTGCTCCAGCGCATTGGCAACCATCAATTCAAAATCGATAGGCTCGGGTGTTACTTGTAATCGGGTGTTCCGTGAGTGATCTACAATGTCTTTGATGAAACGGTCCATGCGCGTCAGACTTTTCTTCTGCAAATCAAGCAGCTGCTTCACGCTATCAATATCTTGCTCCATCTTGGCTACTTCGATTAATCCAAGTAGTGATGCAATGGGTGCACGTAGATCATGTGAAGCGCTATATACAAACCGGTCGAGTTCAGTATTGATCTTTACGAGATCATCATTCTTTTCTACGAGCGTAAGCTGAAGGTGTTTATTTTCTTCTTCTGTTTTTTTTCGCTCACTGATATCACGCACAATAGCTTGAATGGTAATCTCCCCGTCAACATCCAGGCGATTTAAAGAAACTTCGGCTTCAAAAGGAGTACCGTCATAGCGAGTGTGCCTCCATTCAAAAAACTGCGGTTGACCGGAGAGAGCTCCATTTATTTTTTCCATGGCCTTTTCTTCTGATAGTCGGCCGTCAGGTTGATATTGAGGTGAGAAGCGATAGGGAGTTTGTCCGACAATTTGTTCGCGCGTGCACTGAAAAATCCGAAGTGTAGCGGGATTGCAATCAACAAAGGTGCGCTCATTCATCGTGAAGATGGCATCGTGCGCAGAATTGAATAAAGTGCGAAAGCGATATTCACTCTTCCTGATTTCTTCGGTCTCCTCAATGATTTTGTGCAGATCCATTGGGTAAGTTTGTGTGTGGCCCAAAGTTAACTTAAAGAAACTTGAAAAGGACGAAATCCCCAAGCCTTCAAATGGGATTAAAATCTATTTCTCCAGGATCATAGTTACACCCTGGCCACCGGCAGCACAAATGGAAATAAATCCGCGGCCAGATCCTTTTTGATGAAGCAGCTTCGCTATGGTAGCAATAATGCGTCCGCCCGTGGCAGCAAACGGATGAGCAGCTGCCAAACTACTTCCTTTCACATTTAATCTTGTTCGATCGATTGATCCAAGAGCTTTATCAAAACCAAAGGCATTCATCAATAATTCTGTTTCCCAGATTTTCAATGTAGCCAATACTTGTGAAGCGAATGCTTCATGGATTTCATAGAAATCAAAATCCTGAAGTGTTAGCCCTGATTTGTTTAACATTCTTGTCGCTGCAAATACAGGAGCCAACAATAAATTCTGCTTGTGCTCAACATACTCAATCGCGGCAACTTCGGCACATCTGATAAAAGCCAGAATTGGGAGATTGTGTTGATGAGCCCACTCTTCACTGGCAAGCAGAATACAAGATGCGCCATCCGTAAAAGGAGTAGAGTTGCCGGCCGTAAGTGTTCCATGATCTCTATCGAATGCCGGTTTTAACTTCGCTAACTTTTCCAAGGTTGAATCCTTTCGCATATTGTTGTCGCGATCAAGACCAAGATAAGGAGTGAGCATGTCGTTGAAAAATCCTTCATCATAAGCCTTCGCTAATTTTTGATGACTCTCTAATGCAAAGGCATCTTGAGCTTCGCGTGTGATGCCATAGAATTTTGCCGTGTATTCAGTATGTCCGCCCATGGAAAGACCGGTGCGAGGTTCGTTTACGCTTGGTGCTTCAGGCAGCAAATCTTTTGGCCGGAGTTTTAAGAATTGTTTTACTTTTCCGCCAAAGTTTTTTGATCTTCTTGCCTCCAATAAAATTTTCCGCAAAGATTCACTCACCACGATAGGTACATTGCTCACCGAATCAACGCCACCGGCAATACCCACATCAATTTGCCTTAATGCAATTTTATTCGCGATGTAAATGGCTGCCTCAATTCCCGTGTCGCATGCTTGTTGAAGATCACAACTTGGTGTCGATGGATTGAGTTTTGACCCCAAGACACATTCGCGCATGAGATTGAATTCGCGGCTATGTTTAATTACCGCTCCACCTGCGACCTCTCCCAAAAGCATTCCTTGCAAATGATAGCGATCGATC
>CBRFFM010000013.1:0-124736 GCA_967789005.1 uncultured bacterium
CACTAACTACCAAATATTAAACTCTCTCTTTACCTTAAGTTAACGACTATGGTGAGGACACGAACCTCGGCCAGAAGTGGGCTTTGTGCGGGAGGTTCAAAAACCCACTTCTTATCATGAACACATTTTTCATTGTCATCGCGGAGGAGCACGATCTTAGGCTAGAAGAAGAATCTATTTCGACATCCGCGATCCCCCAGACCGGAGCAACTGTTTGGGGATACCGGAACTCGCTCATCCCCTTCACTTTCCGTCCGGTATGACAGTCATGATTGCTTACCTACTAATTGGTAGGTATATTTGTACCCGATGTCAACAAGAGAAGAAATTATAAAATTGGGAGATCAGCTGATTCGCGATAAAGGATACAATGCGTTTAGTTTTTATGACATCTCAAAGAAACTAAAAATTAAGAATGCCTCCATCCATTATCATTTTCCAACCAAGAGTGAATTGGGTGTATCGATTGTCAAAGACCATAGTGATAAACTGGATACGCTAATGGAGTCAATGACAGATAAGAGCCCCGTACTGAAACTAAAAGCGTTCTTATCTGTTTATGGTAAAATGAAATCTGAAGGAAAGGTTTGTTTAGTCGGGTCGCTGGCAACAGACTTAAATACTGTAGACGCAAAAATGGAGAAGGAATTAAAAAGTTTTGCGAACAAAATATTGGAATGGGTAACAGCCATTTTAAAAGAAGGAAAAGCCAAAAAGGTTTTTGCTTTTGAATTGAGTCCGCGAACGAAAGCACTGATGATCATTTCAAATATGCTGGCAGCACTTCAACTCTCCCGATTAACAGACGACAAAGATTTTTATACTATTCAGGAAACTATCTTAAAAGACTTAAAGGCTTAAATCATTTTTATGAATCAAAGAAGAGTAGTTGTAACCGGGCTTGGCGCCATCACCCCCATTGGAAATAATATTCCGGATTTCTGGAATAATCTCATTGAAGGAAAAAGCGGTGCCGGTCTAATCACCCATTTCGATACTTCCAAATTCAAAACCAAGTTCGCTTGCGAAGTGAAGGGATTTGAATTCGACAAATACTTTGACCGTCCGGAGCTTCGTAAGATGGATAAGTTCACGCAGTTTGCGATGATCGCTGCCGATGAAGCCATTAAAGATTCCCTCATTGATTTAGAAAAAATAGATAAAAGAAAAGTGGGCGTGATCTGGGGATCGGGTAATGGTGGCTTTCAAACTTTTCAAGAACAAGTCATTGAGTTTGCCAAGGGCGATGGTACTCCGCGCTTCAATCCATTCTTCATTCCTAAAGTAATTGCAGACATCGCTTCAGGTTGGATTTCGATCAAGTACGGTTTCATGGGTTTGAATTTCACCACCATCTCTGCTTGCGCAACATCAACTACCGCAATCATCGATGCTTTCAATTATGTGAAATGGGGAAAGGCCAACATTATTGTCACTGGAGGATCCGAAGCTGCCATCAACGAAGCTGGCATTGGAGGATTCAATGCATCAAAGGCATTGTCGCAAAGAAATAATGATCCGCTTACTGCTTCTCGTCCCTTTGATAAAGACCGCGATGGATTTGTAATGGGCGAAGGTGCAGGAGCTTTGATCCTGGAAGAATATGAGCACGCCAAAAAACGCGGAGCTAAAATTTACGCAGAAGTTGCCGGTGGCGGTATGAGTGCCGATGCTTATCATTTAACGGGAACACATCCCGAAGGTGAAGGTGCGTTACTCGGCATGCAAGATGCACTTGACGATGCTGGCATGAAACCTTCCGACATCGATTACCTAAATGCACATGCTACCTCCACTCCTCTTGGTGATCTCAGTGAGACCAAAGCAATGATTCGTTTATTCGGAGAAAATCCAACTTACTTAAATGTGAGCGCTACCAAATCGGCAACAGGTCATTTACTTGGAGCCGCTGGAGCGATCGAAGCAATTGCATCTATCCTTGCCGTGAAGAATGACATCATCCCTCCCACTATCAATACGCAAAACATTGATCCTGAAATTAAAGGCTCATTGAATTTGACATTGGGAAAAAAGGTGAGCAAGAAAGTTAATGCAGCGATGAGCAACACCTTTGGTTTTGGCGGGCATAATGCAACTGCAATCTTCAAGAAACTGTCAGCTTAAAGAGTTTCGTTTTGGGTTCGTCTTACTATCACCATGACTATTTCGAGTTGTTCACCGATAAGTATGGCATTGAATGGATGATTAATTGTTAATGCAAAAAAGAAGTTTTAACTGGGGATAGATTTGCGATTCAGAAATAAGGTCTCCAAATTAAAACCATTAAACCGATAAGGACATGCAACCAAAAACAATTAACACACTATACTGGGTATTCACCGGATTGTTCTCATTACTGATGATATTTTCTGCAGTTGGCGGGCTCCAGCCATCGCAGCAAGCCATCGAGCTGATTCATGACCAATTAGGTTACCCGGTTTACTTTATTCAATTCATCAGCTTTGCCAAATTAATTGGCGCCATCGCCATACTCATTCCTCAATTCAAGCGCATAAAAGAATGGGCGTATGCCGGTTTGTTTTTTGACTTGACAGCAGCCATCTATTCAGGCATTGCCTCAGCGGGAAAGTTTGATCCGTTGATGATTACAATGTTGATCTGGATTGTTCCTGGGGTGTTGTCTTACGTTTTCTTGCATAAGAAATCCTGATTTGAGATTCGGTAATTTGGTGATGAGCTGATTGAATTTACATATCACCGAATGAACGAATCAACTCATTATCGAATCAGCTCCCGCACTTTCTCCATTCCCACACTCGCTTTCTCTGCGATGAAATGAAGATTAGGCATCGGCATCATATCCGGGATTTTCGGATCGACAATATACTTTGGCACATCCCTCGGCACTTCGTTGATTAAACCGGCTGCAGGATAAACTACAAGCGATGTTCCTACTACCAAAAAAATATCTGCGGTAGAAGTTTCAAATGCAGCGGTTTCCATCATGGGCACCATCTCTCCAAACCATACGATGTTAGGCCTAAGCTGCGAACCTCGTTCACATTTATCTCCAAGCTTTAATTCCCATCCATCGATTTTGTAGACTAGTGATGGATCAAGTGTGCTTCGAGATTCAAATAAACTTCCGTGCAGATGGATTACGTTCTTTGAGCCGGCACGTTCATGAAGATCATCTACATTTTGTGTGATGACGGTTACATTAAAATCATTTTGCAGTTCAGCCAATACTTCATGCCCACGGTTTGGCTTTGCCTGAAGAGCACTTTTCCTTCGCTGATTATAAAACTCCAAGACCAACTCTTGATTTCTTCGCCAAGCTTCAGGCGTGGCAACATCTTCAACTTTGTAGCCTTCCCACAATCCTCCTGAGTCGCGAAAGGTAGCGAGGCCACTTTCAGCACTGATACCTGCACCAGAGAGTACAACCAGTTTCTTCATTTTATAATTAGAGAATGAGTATTTAGAATTGTCTTGATACTAATATCTATTTCAGCTTCTTATCAAAAAATTCTTTTACGGTATAAAAAGCCTTCGACCAGTCTTCATAGCGCATTGTAAAATGAATATCGTTGGGCAATGTCAGCAATTCAACCGGCTTATTTTTTTCTCGAAGTTTCTGTGCCAATTCTTTTGTCTGTTGAAATTCTACACTGCTGCTGTCGTTGCCATAAACAAATAATACGGGTGCTGTCCATTTGGATAAATCAGAAGTGGTCGAAGTTCCAATTTTTGTAATGCTCCATCCGTTGGCGGCATCTTGTAAATCAAAAGTCCAATCATTTATACAACGCAAGTCCGCGCCTATTTTAAAAAGCTCGGGATTGCGCGTCAGGCCCATCGCAGTGAGGTATCCACCATAAGAAGCTCCCCATAATCCAATCTTAGTTTTGTCCACCTCCGGAATCAGCTGTAGAAATTTTGCTGCCGCCACCACATCTTTATATTCATTCTCGGCACCGGGTCCCCGGCTTGCTCTACGAAAATCTTTTCCATAACCAATACCATCTCTGTAGTTCACCGACAGCACCGCATAGCCCATACTCGCTAAATATTGATTGAAGGCATATGTAAAAATGTAATACTCCATATAATGGAAGCCCATCAACATTTGACGATGTGGCCCGCCATGGATGTAAACAACACCTGCGCGTTTACCTGTAATTGTTCTATCAATAAATAATTGACCTTGAAGCGTTGTTCCATCGGCTGATTGAAAACTAACTTTCTCCGGCTTCACAAAATAGGAAGTAGTAAACACCGTTAGCTTCTGAGGATTTAAAGGCACAGTTACTTTTCTAAATTCATCCGCGCGAACCAATACCTTAGAAGTATTGAATGTTGATCTAAAGCAAAATAGATTTTCACCAGATATCCGCGGATTTGTTTCAATGCCTTCACCAACCGTTACAGCTTTAGGAGTTCCCAAAGTCACACTCGACTTCCAAACATGTCTGCGGTTAAGGTCTTCGCGATTGCCATCGAAATAGATATTTTGACCTGAAGCATCTGTGACAAAATTTTCAACCTCTCCATCACCGGGTGTGATGTCTTTCAGGTCACCCCCATCGGGATTCATTGAGAAGATGTGATTCCATCCAGTGTGTTCTGAAAAAAATAAAATACGATTGGATGAAGTCCATGTTAATGGCTTAGTGGTTTCTTGGGCATACCCCCCATCATCGGCCGGAGATTGCCAAATCATTTTTTCCGCGAATGATGCAGCATCAGCAATCCAAATAGAAAACTTCTTCCCGGTGGTAAAATTATCTTGCTCATTAATTATCATTCCCGCAGTTCGGATAAAGGCTACTTGCTTTCCATCGGGTGACCAGGTAGGAAAATTATCGTTAGTCACCTCCGAAGTGCTCCATCGTATCTTTTTAGAAATCAAATTATAAATGCCGATGAGGCTGTGATCCCCGAGATCGCTAACGAACAATGCATCATTGCCATTAGGTGAAAATTTGGGATCAATATTTCGGCCGGTTGCAATGAACAATACTTTTGGCGTGGTGTTGATATCAAGGCTTGTCTCATAAATCTGATCCTCCTTCGAAAATAAAAGTCCCAATCCATCAGGAAGAAATACTGGACTCGTACCCTGCGTTATTTTGGCCGCGGGATTTTTTGAGGAGACATCTTTTAAATAGATCCATTGATCAGTGCCTTTGCCTCGCACAAAGGCAAGCTTTGTTCCATTGGGTGAGAACACGAGCTGTGAGATTTCCTGTCCATCATCCAATTTGTAATCGGTAAATAATTTTGGAAACTCACTTCCCATTCGAATCATCACATTTCGTCTGCCATGATCATTGATCACCCACGCAATGTTTTTCCCGTTGGCAGAACAAGCCAGGTTCGATTCAATAGGATGACTCATGAATTCCTCGAGGTTCTGGGCAAAGGAACATCTTACACCCAGAGATAAAATCAGAAATAGAAGCACTCGCATAACAGAAATTTATTCGAAATTAAGAAATCATAAAGCCTAACCGGCTTTTTTCATCGGAAATAAAACCATTCTTACCAAACACCGTTAAGGTCCAAAGCTGTTTATTCTGTGAAGCAATTCAAGCAACTAACTTTGATTATCACCTCGCTACTGATTGTAGCATTCTCCTTTAGCTTCACCAAATCTTTTGATTCATCAACTTCCCTTCAGAAAAAAACGACCGAATGTCATTTTAACACAGTAGCAGATGATGACATCGATGATGATCTTACTGATCCTGAATTCCAATTCATTTACACAGGCTACCAAGAGCCAATCGCACAGAAGCAAAATCTAATTACGGATTTACAATACGTTTCTGTTTCTCGCTATTCATCTCTTCCTTGTTATTTAAAGATCAGAAACCTTAGAATCTGATTTCTAGCATTCCGCTTTTCCCAACAGTTTCCTGTTGGCGATTCTCTTTTGTCTTTAATCATCACTCATTAAAACCAAACCTTTTATGAAAAAGCAATTATTTTCTATTGCACTTGCTATAGGCGTGTGCGCGTTAATGTCATCATGCTTCCAATCCGTACCTGCAGGTTATCGCGGCATCAAAGTGTACATGCTTGGCAATAAAAAAGGTGTAGAAGAAAAGCAACTCGGTGTAGGGGCATATTGGATAGGTCCCTATCGAAGGCTTTATAAATTTCCCGTCTTCCAACAGAACTACGTTTGGGAAAATGACAAAGCCATTAACTTTCAAAGCAAAGAAGGCCTTGATGTAAGTGGAGAATTTGGCATCAGTTATTCTCTGGTAGCTGATAGTGTGCCTGCTATTTTTCAAAAGTACAGAAGAGGAATTGATGAAATCACCAACATCTTCTTACGAAATATGGTGCGCGATGCACTTAACACAACAGCATCACACATGAACATCGAATCTTTTACGGAATTCACAAAAGAGACCTCCTGTTAAAAGTAGACAGCATGGTAGCCAAACAAACAAAGCGATATGGAATTATCATTGAGCGCATTTACACCATTGGTGAATTGCATTTACCTCCTTCTATTGAAACGGCAATCAATGCCAAGTTGGAAGCCAATCAGCGAGCATTGCAATCGCAGAATGAAGTAAAACAGATTGAAGCAGAAGCAAACAAAAAAATTGCGAAATCAAAAGGTGACGCAGAAAGTCGCGTGATTGAAGCTAAAGCGATAGCCGAAAGCCAGGTGATCGAAGCGAAGGCCAATGCCAATTCTATTAAAATAAAAGCGGAAGCTGATGCGGAGGCCACTCGATTGAATGCAAATGCTCAAGCAGAAGCTAACTTAAAACTTGCTAAGTCGGTGAGCAAGGATTTGATTCAGTACAGACAAATCGATCGGTGGGATGGCAAGCTTCCTCAGATTTCAGGGCAGAATACACCATTCATTAATTTGAATCAGCCTAAGTAAAAAATTCATTCCCTGGTGCGTTTTAGACCCGGTCCCTTGGCTGGGTCTTTTTTTACCTTATCGATGGCGTTTTACCCCAGAAATGGCCTTTTTTAATCCTTTTTTAGGATACCATTTCTTTCTACCTTTACCCCCCTTATTAACCACTAATTCATTTCCAATGAAGTTTATCGTTAACTCCAGCTATTTGCTGAAACAATTGTCGCACATCAACGGAGTAATCACTACCAACCCTGTTGTGCCTATCCTTGAAAATTTTCTTTTTGAAATAGATAAAAGTAAACTGACCGTAACTGCCTCTGATTTGCAGACTTCGATGATCACAGAAATCAACATCGAATCAAAGGAAAAAGGAAATATTGCCGTGCCAGCTAAGATTTTGTTGGAGACATTGAAAAACCTTCCCGATCAACCGGTGACCTTTTCAATTGATGAGGCTACTTACAGCATCGAAATCAGTTCTGATAACGGACGTTACAAGTTGGCTGGAGAAAATGCTACTGACTTTCCTAAGGTTCCTGCAGTGTCAAACGATTTCTCTGCTAATATCTCTACTGAAGTTTTAGCGCGCGCGATCAACAATACCATCTTCGCTACCAGCAGCGATGAACTTCGCCCTGCGATGACCGGTGTTTATGTAAACCTAGGTGATAAGAACACGACTTTCGTTGCTACGGATGGACACCGTTTAGTTCGCTACCGCAGAACAGACATCAAATCTGATAATGGAAACACCATCATCATCCCTCGCAAAGCGTTGAATTTATTGAAGGCAACTTTGCCTTCTGAAAATACGGACGTGAACATTGACTTCAACATGAGCAACGCGTTCTTCAAGTTTGGAAACATTCGCATGATCTGTCGCTTGATCGATGAGCGTTTCCCTGATTATGAAAACGTAATCCCTACTTCTAATCCGATCAAGATGACCATCAGCCGCACAGAGTTGTTGGGATCATTGAAGAGGATTTCTATCTACGCAAATAAGACCACTCACCAGGTACGTTTGAAAATCACAGGCAGCGAGCTTCAGGTTTCTGCTGAAGATTTGGATTTCTCTAACGAGGCCAACGAAAGACTTTCATGTGAGCACGAAGGTGAAGATATCGAGATCGGCTTCAATGCACGTTTCTTGATTGAAATGCTCAGCAACCTTGATACTGATCAAATTAAATTGAACATGTCTGCTTCAAACAAAGCAGGCGTGATCTTCCCAGCAGAAAAAGATAAAGGCGAAGATATTTTGATGTTGGTGATGCCAGTGATGCTGAACCAGTACGCTTAATATTAATCGAATAAAAAAAACGAAAGCCATCTGATGAGGATGGCTTTTTTTATTTCAAGCTCGCCTGCATTTTCTTCGGAAGCTTTGACTTCACCAATTCGTAAGAGCTTTTAATAAAACTCTCCACTTCCTTCTTTGAAAGTTTTGCTGAGCTATCGATTAATACCCACTTATTGCGAGCCATGTAAGGAGCAGGAATGAATCCCTGTCGTTGGCAGAGTTCATCAAATTCTTCGGCATCCACTTTAAGTGAGAATTTGCAATCACCTTCCATCGAGGTAACACAAAACATTTTTTCGGCAATACAAAAGCAGAGATCAGCTCCCCATTTAATGTCTTCAGTGGCATGAGGGAGTTTTAAGGCAATCGAGCGAATGTCTTCGACTGTCATTTAGCTTTGCCCTTCTTCTTTGCAGCTTTCTTTTTGGGAGGAGATTTTTCTGCGTACTCTTTCCCCCAGGCAATCCATGTAGATAATTGCTTCTCCGTCTTCAACCCATCAAGGCTTACATAAATAAATCCGCGCATCGGTCTAGACTTCACAAAATCCATAGGGCGAGCGTGATCACGCTCTACCAGTTCATCATATCGTTCTTCCAAGACACGAACCATCAAATCATCCTTTACGATACCACAAAACATCTTGTCTTTCCACATGAACGCAACGCCACCAAACATTTTCTTCTCGACCAAACCTTTGGTGTTTTCAAGAATTTCTCTCATGCGGTCGGCTAGCTTTTCGTTGTAAGCCATGAAGAGTTTAAAAGTTTAAGCCTAATCACCAAAACTAATTCCCAATGCTTTTGCTGCTTGTAGCAAGTAAGTGTTCTCGGGCTTCACAAAATTCGGTTCACGTGTAGCCTCTTCCAAAGTGACAGACGTAATGGTATTATTTCTTAAAGCCACCATGCGTCCAAAATTATTTTCGTTGGCGAGTTCAAAGGCTTTCACTCCAAATGCTGAAGCCAACACGCGATCAAATGCAGAAGGCGTACCACCACGCTGCACGTGACCCAAAACGGTCTCTCGTATTTCAGCTTTGCAACCGGCATCTTTCAATTGCTTTGTCAATTGAAAAGCAACTCCTCCGAGGCGTACATGTTCAGAACCCTTCTCGGCCGCGCCCGCAGTGACTGACCCTGCTTTGGGCTTCGCTCCCTCGGCAATGACAATGTTTACAAACCCGCGACCTTTGAAATAACGTAACTCAATTCGCTTGACCAGTTTATCAATGTCGTAAGGAATTTCAGGAATGAGACAAATCTCTGCTCCACCTGCAATAGCAGTATGTAACGCAATCCATCCGGCATCGCGGCCCATCACTTCCATAATCATTACGCGATGATGACTTTCAGCTGTAGTGACCAGTTTATCAAAGCTGTCAGTTGCAATTTGCACTGCAGTTTGAAAACCAAAAGTCATATCGGTAGCGGAAAGATCATTGTCTATCGTTTTAGGAACTCCGATCACCGGAATACCTTTATCAAAAAGAATTTTCGAAATTTTTTGCGAGCCATCGCCACCAATATTGATCACTGCATCAAAATCGAGCTTCTTCAATTTCGCTACGAGCTCATCAGAGCGATCGATGAATTTCACCGTACCGTCCGGTTGTGAAATCGGAAACTTTATAGGATTGGATTTATTCGTTGTCTTTAAAATTGTTCCGCCCTTAACGTGAATTCCGGCAGTGAGCTTTGATGTTAGCTTGATAATCTCTTGCGGTTCATTAAGCACACCGTTAAAAGCCTCGATGCTTCCGTAGACTTCCCATTTTTCTTTGCGGGCACTTTTTGCAACACCACGGATCACGGCATTGAGACCGGGGCAATCGCCACCACCGGTTAGAATAAGTATCTTTTTCATATAGATTACAAATTACAGATTACAAATTACAAGATTGATGTTTAACCTCAATTAAAATTCGGCTCCTGTACTAGAATTTGAAATCGGTAATATCGGCAACTAAGCTGACGCCCTGCGAAGACGATCGTTGATGGCACGACCAAGTCCCACACTAGGAACTTCTTCGGTAAGAATTAATTCCACTGAGGACTTATCCAATTCGCGCAAAGCGGAAAATAGTTTTTGGGCTGCTTCATTCACATCACCTGAGGATGAAAGCACAATTTGTTTTTCGATGGAATTAGATGCGTACTTCTTTTGAAAAGAAAGAACGCCAACCTTTATATGTTTACATTCCTCCAGCAACTTTTCGATGTTACCAATCTTCAATATTTTTCTAGGCGCATAGTGACTTTGCAATTGGCCAGGAGCTAAAGGATTGGAGACTGAATTAATTCGTACTTCCACTTCGCCAATGATCAATTCTATTTTTTCTACGCTCAAGCCGCCCATGCGGTAAACAACGGCTATATCATTTTCAAATCCTATGATAGTCGATTCGATTCCTACATTGCATTCACCTCCATCTAAAATATAATCGATCCTGTCTCCCATTTGTTCATTTACATGCTCAGGATTAGTAGGACTTACGTAACCAAATGGGTTTGCACTTGGAGCTGCTAATGGAAAGGAGAGTGACTTCAACAATTCATGAGTGAGGTCATGATTCGGACAGCGAATACCCACACGATCAAGACCTGATGTAACCAAATCAGGAATGATCTCTTTTCTATTCAACAGAAAAGTAATTGGCCCTGGCCAAAACTCTTTCATCAGTGACAAAGCTTTGACAGGAATCTGGTCCACATATTTTTTTACCGAATCCACGTCAGGCACATGCACAATCAGCGGATCGAAATACGGGCGTTCCTTTGTAGAAAATATTTTGGTGACGGCAGAAGGATCCAAAGCATTACCGGCAAGCCCATAGACGGTTTCCGTTGGAATGGCTACCAATTTTCCCTGCTCAAGCAAGGCTTTCGCTTTAGCGATATCTTTTCCGATCTCAGCCATTAGAAATAATCTTGTCTTTCATTCGTAATACTGATCGTTCTTTTGTAAAGGTCTCCAATTCACTAAGTGAAATCCATTTCACATCATGCGATTCATCACTGACAACAATTTTCTCTGCCTCATCTGCTTCAACTAAAAACCGGATGTCGTAATGAAAGTGTTCTGGAAAATCTTTTCTCTCGGGAATCAAATGAATATCTACATCAAATATACTTTTAGTTGGATTCAATTTCATCAGACCCGTTTCTTCTTCGGCCTCGCGCAATGCTACATTTAGTATATTCTCTTCGCCATCGGCATGACCTCCGGGCTGCACCCATTTATTGAGCTTGGCATGGTGAACCAACAAAGCCTTCGTTCGATCGCTATTAACCACCCATGACGAGCCCGTGATGTGCCCAGGCAAATGAGTTCGCTGAAAGCAATCCTGATGATTTAGCAAATCCAAAAAAGAAGCAACGAATTGCTTCTCTTCATCAAATGGAGTTTGATAGGAAAGGAATGAATTGATTAGATAGTTTCTATCCACAACTATTGAATAACAACTGTGATTTTGTTGAACTCACCTTTCTTCAATGGACTCACCTTCTCTCCTCCGCCCGTGTTATCCTTATCTTCTTTACGGCAAAGAATAAAATATGCTTGAGGGTTAAGCTTCTTGAATTTGAATACTCCTTTCGCATCTGTTACTCCTTCTTCAACCGGATTGGTTTCTTTGGTGTAGTCTTCCTCTTTCACAAATAACTTGACCGAGGCTCCCTGTACGGTATTACCGGCTTCGTCACGCACAGTTACCGTGAGCGTGGTGTTGAAAAGCTGCAGAGGCTTATTGATTGAAAGATTAAAGACGAGGGTGAGAAACAAAAGTGATTTCATATTTTTAAAATTTACGATTTACAAAGTACAATTTACGATTTTACGATCTACCCGAATCTACCGCGGTTCTTAACTCAAAGATAATTTAATGATTCATAATGAATACGCGCTTTTATAAAAACCATTCTGTTGAAGAAACTCTACCAACTCCGCATAAAATTGATGTGAGGCCAATGTAGCACTATCACCAATCATGAATAGTTTTTTACGGGCACGTGTAATGGCCACATTTGTTCTTCGGATATCCGAGAGGAAGCCCACCTCACTCTTTTCATTACTCCGCACAAAGCTGATCGCAATCACATCGCGTTCTTGCCCTTGAAAGGCATCCACTGTGTTTATTGAGAGGAGCCTGTGAAGCGGCTCTAGAATTTCTGAACTCTCGGCCAAATGTTGAAGCTTATCAACTTGGGCGCTGTAAGGCGTTATAATTCCTAAAGTAATTTTCTCATCAAGCCATGAGGAGATGCCGATGGACTCTACTAATCTTTCAACCTGATGAATCAGTAACTCTGCTTCTTCCTGGTTAAACCGACTAAGTGTCTCGGGATCTTGCTTCTCGGCATATCCGCAACCTGCTGTATCAATAAATTCAATGGGTGCTTCATATGAACGAAGCAATTCATGCTTTACCGATTCATGTGCAATCAATTCATCCTTATAAAAATAATGCGAAGAGAATTTCATGATCGATTCATGCATGCGATACTGCACCTGCAACATCGAAGCATGGTCCGGCATTTTCTCTATTCCTTTTTCAAACAATGTTTTTGACAGTCCTTGCTTCGCTGCCTCAAGAGATTTAATCGTTGGCGGAAGCTGACAGTGGTCACCTGCAAAAATAACCCGTTGCGATTTCAGTAGCGGAATCCAACAGGCAGGCTCCAATGCTTGACCTGCTTCATCTATGAAAACTGTTTTGAATTTTCTTCCTTTCAGCACGGGATGTGATGATCCCACCAACGTACAACAAATTGCTTCTGCATTGTTGAGTAAATCATTGATAATATAAAACTCAAGCATGTCGGCATCCGATTTCAAGCTCTTGGCCTCCTCGCGAAGCGATCTTCGTTGTTCGCGTTCCTGATGACCAAAGTTGCGCTTGTATTGTCCGGCCTGATGGCGAATCTGTTCCATCTTTCTTCGCAGCGAGCGCAACTCACCAAAATGGCTATGCTCTGAAATTTTAACATCCAATGTTCTGCTAAGCGATTGTTCTGTAACACGTGCCGGATGACCAATGCGTAGTGCATTCAATCCCTGGGCACTCAATTTTTCTACCAGTAAATCAACAGCTGCGTTACTTGGCGCTGATACCAGAACTTGTTTCTCCACCTGAATCGTAAGCTTAATTGCTTCAACGATGGTTGTTGTCTTTCCTGTTCCGGGCGGACCGTGAATGAAAGCAACATCGGGGGCTCCAACTATTTTTTGTACGGCCTTCGACTGGCTTTCGTTTAGCGAGGGAGTTGATAGTTGTTGGTTGTTAGTTGTTCGTTGTTGGCCCTTCTCTTCTCCTAAAAGAATTTCTCGCAACTCCGCTACTCTATTATCTTCCGCCTCCATTACCTTCTTCATCGCATATTCCATCTCGCGGTAGGTCATTTCATCAAACATCACATCAACGCCAAGAGAGCCATCGTCAATCCAGTCGGGAAGATCATCGCCATTCAAGGTAATCGTCATCATGTTGTCGCGTACATAGTTGATCACGCCATTAACATGTTGTTTTTCAGGTTTACCGGAAGCATTGGTAAAAAAGCTAACCACTTTTCCACTTTGAAATGAGTGCGGCTGCTCAAATGAATTTGTTTTCTCGATTTCGATCATCACACGCTCGCCTGTGCCGATGTAATCGCGCAGCAAGCGCACAGGGTACCAGGTCACCCCTTCTTTAGTTCGCTGGTGCAGTGATCGCATCAACACTTTCTGCCGGTACTGCTCAAGGTCGGCTTGCCGTTCGAGTTGGAGAAGTTGGAATGTATATTTTAGTTTATCGATGGAAGACATTCAGGGATTTCAAAAATTATAGGTTGCAAATTACAGATTGACTTCGAGTTTCTAGTTGCGAGTCACCAGCTCGATGCACGAAACTGAAAGCTCACAGCTAAAAGTTAGCTTTCAAATTGTGGAAATTTTTCCAACTGCTTAGATTCACTCCCCGCAGCAGCGGCTTCAAAACAAAAGTGAGCCATACCATTAGTGACTGCCAAATACTTTGCTCCTAGCGTCATATTGTAAACAGCCACTTGGTTAAAGGCTTTCTGATTTAACTTGATGGTTGGCGATTTGCATTCGATCAGCATCCATGCTTTTCCATTTCTGTCGAACACCAAAATATCGGATCGCTTTTGAAGTTTATTGTAAGTCAGACTGCCTTCAATACGAAACAATGACCTCGGATATTTTAATTCAGCGATTAAGTAGTTAATAAAATGCTGCCTTACCCATTCTTCGGGTGTAAGTACAATGTATTTTTTCCGAATCACATCAAAAATCCATATTTTGCCTTGCTCCTTTTTCATCGAGGGCTCGAATACCGGAAGATTGAGTTTATACATCGGCTAAAAATAATGAAAAGGACGCACTAGATAGTAGTTAGTAACAAGACACGAGTATCAAGAAACAAGTATCCAGACACATGAAAACAAAAAAAGAGATCGTTGACAACTGGCTGCCACGCTACACAGGTGTGCCTTTGAAAAATTTTGGTGAATATATTCTACTCACCAACTTCGATAATTATGTTCGCAAGTTTGCCGAGTGGCACAACGTGCCTGTGAATGGCGAAGACAAAGCCATGCTCAGCGCTACTGCCGAAGGCATCACCTTCATCAACTTCGGCATGGGTAGCCCTAATGCTGCCACCATCATGGATTGCCTCACCGCCATTATGCCGAAAGCATGTTTGTTTTTGGGCAAGTGTGGGGGACTGAAAAAGAAAAACGAACTCGGTGATCTCATCCTTCCTATCGCTGCGATACGTGGAGAAGGTACGAGTAATGACTATTTTCCACCCGAAGTGCCTTCATTGCCTGCGTTCGCTTTGCAGAAAGCAATTTCTACAACCATTCGTGATTATAATCAAGACTATTGGACTGGAACCGTTTACACCACTAACCGCAGAGTTTGGGAATGGGATGAGGCGTTCAAAGATTACCTCGTAAAAATTCGTGCCATGGCAATTGATATGGAGACCGCCACCATTTTCTCAACTGCATTCTATAATGAAATTCCTACCGGTGCTTTACTACTTGTTTCCGATCAACCGATGGTGCCCGATGGTGTGAAGACCGAAGTAAGCGACCTGAAAGTCACTTCCAATTTTGTTGATGTTCATTTGAAAATCGGTATTGAATCACTGAAGCAATTGATCAACAACGGAATTACCGTGAAGCATCTGCAGTATTGAGATTCAACATGAGGAATCTTAGGATTTTATTGTTGATTGTTCCTTTACTGGTGAGTTGCGGAAAACGTTCTAACGGAAATCGAGAACAATCAAGACAAGCTCAATTTAAATTGTTCTTGAGAAATTTTAAGGAGTTAACTCTACCATTCAAAGCAAACACCTCCTGTTATTATCCTGACTCAACAACGAGCATTAGACTTGATCAAGCAAATGACACACTTTTCTTAGGAAAAGGCATGCACACTTCAGTTGGTATCCTGCCTGATACGTCTGATTTTTACGTATTGATCTACTGTGGTGCGGCAGCATGTTGGTTGCCTCAACTTGCGGTCTATTCCAAGGGTGGCGACCTGTTAAGTGAAGACCAGATTTCCAATGGTTGCGGATCTGATTGCGGCTATTCTTGTTCAGATAGCTTAGTTATCAATTCAATAACCAATATAGTGGTGACCTTTAAGAGTGAGTCATTTGATTGCGACAGCTTGAGTAGAGAAACACCCGGAACAAGGCAAAGGATCGTCAAGATTAGCAACTACTCAATCGACAGGTCAGGAAAGATCAAGAGAGCAGATAGAGACTTTGATTAAGTTGTAAAGGAATTCGTTATGCTCACCTTCTCCAAAGCGGCATCTACAATTGATCTGGAAGGAATACTCCAACTCCAAAAAGCAAACCTTGCTCAAGGCTTGTCGCTTGAGGAAATTCAGAGTCAGGGGTTTGTAACCGTCAATCATTCTTTCGAACAACTCAAAAAATTGAATGACTTTGAAAAACATGTCATCGCCAAAGACGGTGACAAAGTAGTTGGCTATGTGCTGGCCATGACACCGCAATCGAAGTTAGACATACCGATCTTGTTTCCCATGTTTGATGCTTTTGATAAGATTATCTTCAACGGAAGAAAAGTCAGTGATTGTCATTATATCGTGGTGGGTCAGGTTTGCGTGGACAAAGCTTATCGTGGCCAAGGCATCTTTGATCAATGCTACACAGCTTACAAAGAATTTTACGAAGACAAATACGATTTTGCCATCACCGAAATAGCTACTACCAACACGCGCTCCCTCCAAGCTCATAGGCGCATCGGCTTCCAGGAAATAAATTCTTACTTCGCCCCCGACAAAACCGAATGGATCGTTGTCGTTTGGGATTGGAAAAACAAGTAGTAATTAGACCTTCTCTTAAAATCAGAAGTCTATCGGTCTCAAATAATTTTCTGATTACCCATTCACCTGACAACGCGCTGGTGCCTTTAACATTTCAAAATGATCTTTGGTCTAAGTTGAATGCTGTGATTACAAACTAGATTTCAATTATCTTCATCGAATGAAGAAGGCAGTGATCGAAAAATCTACTTTTGATTTTCTAAAAAAATTGAAGCGCAACAACAACCGTGAGTGGTTTCAGAGGAACAAAATTCTTTACCTCGATGCGCAAAGTAATTTGGCCGCTTGGGTGGATCAATTGATCCTTGAAATGAATAAACATGATCATTTACAAACGCTGAATGGAAAAGAAAGTCTTTACCGGATATATAATGATGTTCGTTTTTCAGAAGACAAGACTCCGTACAACCCTCGCTTCGCTGGAAATTTAAAAAGACAAAAACCTGCCCTTCGGGGTGGCTATTATTATTGGATTATGCCGGGCGAATCACGCGTTGGTTGTGGATTCACTTATCCTAATCCGGAAGATTTAAAAAGAATAAGAGAAGATATCATAGCCAATGAAGAAGACTGGCGCAAAATTCTTTCAGGTAAAAAACTGAAGAGCACCTTTGGCGATATGCAAGGCGACAAAGTAAAGACTGCTCCGAAAGGTTTTGATAAAGAACACCCGGCCATAGATCTACTTAGACATAAACAATTTTGGTTTGAACACTCATTTACTGACGAAGAAGTTCTTGCTTCTGATTTTCTAAATCGTGTAAATGATACCTATAAAGCCATTCGGCCATTTTTTGATTATACGAGCGAAATATTAACAACCAACAGTAACGGAGAATCAATTTCTTAACCATAAAAAAAGGCTATTCTAATCAGATAGCCTTTTCTATGAAAGTGGAATTTACTTATCGAATAGAAGCACCGAATCCAACAGTCAACGCATTGTACTTCTGTACCGTGTAGTCTCCGGTGAAATAAATCGGTCCAAGCTTTAAGCGCATGCCTACGGTAAGCTTCAATCCATTGTTTTTGTATGTGGATGAATAAGGATCTACAATAGCTGGGCCTGGATTCGTTGTTCCCGTGTATAACGGATTGTCAAGTATGAATCGTCCTGTCATGCTTGATTTGCTTGATACCGCTGCATAACCAACGCCTGCGTAAAAGGTAAGTACAGCCACTTTCTTGGAGATGAGAGCCTGAAAAAGCCATGAGTTAAAGGTATAGTTGGCTTTACCATCCGGAGAGTACGGTACTCCATCATTCTGATTGGGAAATCCATTATTTGGAGGATTAGAATCTGTTTTAGTATTTGCAAGACTGGTGCTACCTGAGATGGAATTGTAAGCCACCAAAATCGAAAGATCAAACGGTAACATTTTTACTCCGGGGAAATGCTGTTTAATGTCGTGCATCAACCCGAAACCCAGCATCTTTAACTTGCTGTCTCCTGTTTTCTGCTCCGGTAGCAACCGAATTTTTAAATCAGTACTCTTAATCAACCCGATTCCCAACTGAATGATCGGCACTGGTACTGCATTCATTCCAATGTTCTTTTTTAGGTCAAGGCCCTCAGGTCCATCAACGTTTGTAAGGACAACTCCACCTCGGGTCATGGTATAAGATGAAGAAATCTTTGGGCCAATTATGGTGGGTGCAACAGTTTGATTAGGCACTGTGTTTGCCGACAACCCTAATTTAGTTGGATTAAAGGTTTCCTCAGATGAAGGCATCATTACAACAGCAAGGCTTACACCAAGGTCAACACCACCTATTTTATGAGGCTTAGCAGTGTTATACCAACCGCTCGTCATTCCATAAGAAAGGCCTTTCATCAAAGGGCTCACGTAGGCACCAATTAATTTATTCGCGTCACTCGTTTGGGCAGAAAGGAAAGCTGATACATCCGCTTCAGTACCCTGCGCCTTTACTGAGATGATTGCAAATAATAATGAAAGAGAGAGAAGCGTAACATTTATTGTTTTTTTCATGAGTCCAGTATTTATAAATATTAATACCAAGTTAGCAATTTTGGTAAACTTCAAAGTAGCTCAAAAAGGAATGTTTGATACTTCCATGTAACCATTTTGGTATTTTTGCAGGATGTCTAAACTCTTATACACGCTTTCCATTCATTTCCTGCGACTTGCGTTTGTCCTTGCTTCGCCTTTTTCCACTAAAGCACGTCAGTTTGTTTCTGGCCGATGGCAAATTTTTAAGAAGCTAAAATCCACTTTCTCTAAAAATGAGTCTACCCAATTGGTGTGGGTTCATTGTGCATCGCTTGGCGAGTTTGAACAAGGTAGGCCGATTATTGAATTACTCAAGGAAAGGGTTCCTCGAATCCGAATTCTATTGACGTTCTTCTCGCCTTCGGGATACGAGATCAGAAAGAACTATCCGTTAGCGGATTATATCTTTTACTTGCCGTGGGACACTCCTTCTCAAGCAAAAAAATTTGTTGCCATTACAAAGCCTTCTCTGGCTATTTTTATCAAGTATGAATTTTGGTATCACTACACGGTTAACCTTAAGAATTCCAACTCACATATCATCTCTGCCTCCTGCATTTTGCGACCCGGTCAGGTTTTTTTCAAAAGCTATGGAACTCTGTTTCGCGACTTATTGAAGAACTTTGATTATTTCTTCACCCAGAACAGCGAAACCAAAAAACTGCTTTCCTCCATTGGCATCACTTCGGTAAAAGTAGCAGGCGACACTCGCTTCGATCGGGTGATGCAAATCATTCAGAAAGGAGAAGAGATTGCCCAGGCAAAGCAATTCAAAAATGATCAGAAAGTCTTTGTGATTGGCAGCTGCTGGCCTGAAGACTTAGATGCGCTCGCTCCTTTCATCAACGAAAAAGAAAATTCGCTCAAGTTCATCATCGCTCCACATGAAATTTCTGAATCGTTTATTAAAGACATTCAAAAATCGCTTGAAGTAAAATCAGTGCGCTTCTCACAGCAGCATCACACTGTAGAAGATTTCAGTGTGCTCATCATTGATAATATTGGCATGCTCTCTAAACTCTACCAGTATGGTGAGTTTGCTTATGTTGGTGGCGCTTTTGGCAAAGGACTTCATAATATTTTGGAAGCGGCTTGCTACGGTGTTCCGATTTTCTTTGGTAATAAAAACTATCAGAAATACCAGGAAGCTAACGATTTGATCATGCGTGGTGGCGCCTTTGAAATAAGTGGCTACTCAGACTTAAAAGCTAAGTATAACTTGATGATGGAGCGGCCTGAAAATTTTATTCTTGCCTGTGAAGTAACACGGTCGTACGTAGAAGAAAATCTGGGCGCCACTAAGAAAATCATGGATCATTGCACTTCAATCTTAATAAGATGATTGGCGTAGTTACCAGATCAACGGGCTCGTGGTACGATGTACTGATCGATGGAAAAAAATACCAATGCCGTACCCGAGGCAAACTGCGCCTGGAGGGAATCAAGGAAACAAATCCGGTGGCAGTTGGTGATCACGTGAGGATAGAAATTGCGGAAGGATCACATGCGATCACCGAAATCCTTCCAAGAAAAAATCACATACTTCGGCAATCGGTTAAGAAAACGGGGCATTCGAGTATTCTGGCCGCCAACATTGATCAAGCCATTCTCATTGCCACCTTGCAACAACCACGAACATCACTAGGATTTATTGACCGGTTTTTAGTCTCAGCTGAATCGTTTCGCATTCCACAAGTCTTGGTTTTCAACAAAATGGATTTGCCCGATCAAGATGATCTTGAAACTATTCATGAATTGAAAAGGAATTACGAACGTGTTGGAGTTACGGTGTTACTCATTTCTGCCTTGAAGAATGATGGAATAGAAGAATTTAAAAATATCCTTTTTGGAAAAATTTCCCTTGTAGCAGGCCACTCAGGTGTAGGCAAGTCAACGTTATTGAATCAGATCTCTCCGGAAATCAAACAATCTACAGGTGAAATCTCTTCCTTCAGTGAAAAAGGCACCCACACCACTACGTTTGCAGAGATGTTTGCCATCGATGAAAAGACTTCGGTGATCGATACACCCGGAATTAAAGAATGGGGATTGGTCGATATGACTCCTCAAGAAATCTCAGACTACTTTCCAGAAATGCGCGACTTGCGTTTGCAGTGTAAATTCGGATCCAAGTGCTTGCACCTTCATGAGCCTGGATGTGTTATACAAGGCGCAGTGGAGCGCGGTGAAATTTTAATGAGCCGATATAATAGTTACGTTGGGATGGCGGAAGGGAAGGACAATAGGAAATAGGATTAGCATAGGGATTAGTAGATGAAATACGAACTCAACAAAAAGGAAATTAAATACAAGGCCGAAGGCGAGAAGACTTCAGGTGATGATACTGTGCTCCTTCATCAAGCAATTGATTTAACTTATGGAAAAAGCTGGGGCGAAAAAGGTTTTACTATTGAAAGACTTTTCGAAGAAAGTACTTATCATGAATTCAAAACAAAAACCTCAGCGTTGTTAATCTCCTTGTGGGGAAAAGCGGGGCTTGATCTTTCAATCGATTTTGAATTAAGTCAGTATCACACGGTTGCAGCAAGTAAAGATTTGCACATTGCCGCTATTGAAAAAACAAAACTTCTTTCGATAAGTGAATTTCCAGTTTCAATTCAATTGATTGAGCAAAGGATTTCAGAAATCTGCAAAAAACCATTGGTTGCAAAAAACCCTTTTGACAATCAATCGGTTTTTCATTTTCGGGTGGTGCGACCAAACTCAAATGACAACAATCCGCTTCATCGGGATGTGTGGCTGGAAGATTATGCGAACTGTGTCAATCTATATATTCCAATTGAGGGGAGTAATTCAAATTCATCATTGGCCATAATTCCGGGAAGCCATCATTGGCCGGAAAGCAAAACTGAACGAACAGAGCAAGGGGCAATTATTGAAAATATGAAATTCAATGTGCCAGCGGTCACTTCTATTAAAGGCGAATACGAAATTGTACGACCTGATCCGAAAGAAAACGAAGTGTTAGTGTTCTCTCCATATCTGATTCATGGTGGTGCGGTAAATCTGAACGAGAATCAAACACGAATTTCCATTGAGCTTCGTCTCTGGAAAAAATCTTAGCCATAAAATACTTGATGATATTTCTTTCTTATCCATGACCAAGGCAATGGTAGCCAAGAAAGAAAAGTAAAAAAATAAAACTGCCAGCTGTGTTCTTTGATTTCTTTTTCTAATTGACCAAACAGCTTTGCTTCTACTTTATTTCCCGAAAAAACAGCTTGCTTAAATTCATAACGAACCCTTGTCAATAAGGCTTGTCTGTCTTCTTCGTCTTTACAGAGCGAGATTGTTTTCTGACAAACTATGAAAGTAGAGTGAAGTTGTTTGTCGCCTAGCTCATACCATCCCGATGACATCGAATTGCCAGAACGTCTCACACTGGTAGTCACTTCATTCAAATAAGCGAATTTATAATTACGTGAGGCCCTCACCCAAAAGTCAAAATCCTCGTAAACCAAATTCTCGTCATAGCCATTCAACTGATCTAAAACCATTTTGCGAATCATCATCGTTGGGCTACAAATAAAATAGCGGGCAAGAACATCTCTAAAAACACGACCTTCGGGAATTTTTGCGATTAACTTCTTTGCCAAAAGATGCTCTACGTGGTTTCTCAATTTCCTTCCTTGTGAATCGATATAATCTGCATTGGTAAATACAACTCCATACGATTCATCGAATTTTGAGAAATGATTCACTTGTTTTTCAATCCGATCAGGAAACATTATATCATCCGTTGCAAAATCGATTACAAATTCTCCTTTCGCCAAAACAAGTCCTTTATTAAATGCGGCACAGTTGCCCCCATTTTCTTTAAGTGAAAGAAAAATAATTTGAGGATTTCGTTTTACGAATTGCTGAATAACATTCACACTTCCATCACCACTACAATCATCCACTACAATTATTTGAATATTGGAGTAAGTTTGATTCAGTACTGACTCAATCGCTTCGCCAACAAATCGCTCATGATTGTAGCACAAACAGATTACGCTTACTAACTGAGCGGTCATGCCAAATTCTTTTCGTAAATAAATTTAGGAGAGACCTTCCCTCCAACACTTTCCTTGAAATGAAGTAGCGGTTTATAAATTTTATCTCCGTTCATAGAGGTGCCCAAATCGATCATTTTATACCCGTTGTTTTGGGCGAATGAATAAATTCCGGAAAGCAAAAAAACAACAGGGCTAATTTTGTTGAACTGCCGATCATGTGCATAATAAAATGTATAAAGAATTTCATCGTTAACGGCTATAACCACTGCTGCAGCAGCAGTTACTGATCCATTCGTTACCTCAAAAAGTAAGAAATCAGAAGGAAATATCTTAACTGTTTTTCGTAACTGAACGAATGACATTGAAAGCAATTGATCAATTTGATTTCTGCTTTTTTCAATAAACCGATAAACGCGGGGCAATTGAGAGATGTCCAGTTGACGAAACACAAACTCAGCTTCACACTTTTTTAATTTCTGCCGTTGTGAGAGTCTAATCTTTGTTTTGAATTCATTCCCGTCAACAGGAATAATACTTGTCACTTGTTCATGCACATCATAGCCGTGTAGAATCAAAATTTTATATAATAGTGCCGAGTCTTCTACTCTGTAGTTTAGTGGGCAATCTCGAATAAAAATTGAAGTAACATTTCGCTTTACCAAATGCTTCTCTATCTGATCTATAAAGAACTCCAAGTGTTCAAAATCTATTTTGCTTGAAATTTGAAGAGAGCCAAAGGGTGCACGGAATGGGCTTCGTGCTTTATTTTTTTCTATGTGCAATGACATCTGTGCTAAGATCTCATTGCTTTCTTTCAGGCCCAAAATCGTCCATCCTTTTTTGGATTGCAGGAAAAGATGCTCAGATTGGTTAAACAAGAAATTAGAGACAACTCTATCGTTGCCGTCAAAGGGATCAAAAAAATAAAGCTCAGGGGATTTCAAATCACTAATAAGGAATTCCCATTTTCTTATAAATAAAATGCATAAGCCACGCAGGGCCGATCAGCAAAAATTGAAGGTCTTTCAAGAACGATGGTTTTTTACCTTCGACCTTGTGTCCGTAAAATTGACCTATCCATGCCACAACAAAAATGATAATGCAAACCAACCACAGAGGCGCTAATGCAGAAATAGAGTTGACCAGGTACAAGCACGCGAGCGCAAACAAGCCCATTCCTATAGTGAGCGGAATAGACAACGAGAGATAATAAATCAAAACCAGAATCATGGTAATAGTTGCCCAGTTGGCATAAGGACCAAATGTATTTTGAAGAAAGCTGGACGGAATGGATGCGATTAAACCAACCACACTAAAAAAAATCAAAGGCACGCAAATCCAGTGAATCGTTTTATTGGTCACATTTTGGTGACTCTCGCCATACTCAGACAGAAGTTGATCTATTTTGCGCATACGATCAGATTGGTTTCTATACAAATCTAGAAAACTTTATTAAGTTTTGGTCTTCACTTTCTTCCAGTCTTTCAACTGCCAATGAACCGTGGCGGTAGTCAGATGATTTCCTTTGAGATCAAAAATTTTTACCTGGCAAGGAACAAGTATCGATTCATTGGTTTGAAGGGGTTTAACTATTTTCTGATCGAGCCATTCCTCATCCACTAAAAATTCAGCAACGCCATCCATCTTTCCCTGATAATGAAAATCGATTTCCAGTTTTTGAAGGATAAGACGGTAGCGCTCCATCCCTAAACGGCTGATCAACACAAAGCCAGTGGTAAATTCGCTCAAAGTTGCTAACGCACAGGCGTGAAGTCCGCGCACATGATTGAGGTTTTTGCGCTTGTACGGAAGCCGGGTCTTGATTCCGGCATCAGAAATCATAGTGATTTCAAAACCATGAGGCAAGTTGAATGGAATCATTCGGCTCAAGGCCACATTCAAAACCCAGAGATAAAAACGTGAATGTTTTGCTTTTTCAATTAACTTGGCGGGATTCATTGGTAGTTACGCGTTAATAGTTATTCAAACTAGATACTATTAACAAATAACGGCCAACGATCAACGATTAACAAATAACGATTTTTACATGAGAAAGAAGATTATTGTGCTGGGTGCAGGTTTAGTAGGCCACGTAATGGCTAAAGATCTCGCCAAAGATTTTGAGGTGACTGCAGCCGACATTAATGAAGACGCACTTAAGGCCCTCGAGGCGCATGGCATTAAAACATTGAAAGCCGATTTATCAGATCGAGATCGGCTAATCGCACTTCTTCAGCCCTTTGATCTGGTAGTTGGCTCCGTACCCGGATTTATGGGATTGAAAAACGCTCAGACTGTGATCGAGGCCGGCAAAAACATGGTAGATATTTCTTTCTTTCCTGAAGATCCTTTTCTGTTGGATGAAGCGGCAAAGAAGAAAAATGTAACGATCATTACAGACTGCGGTGTTGCTCCTGGTATGGGTAATATCATTCTTGGATTCCACAATAAGCGAATGAAGATCGATAATTATGAATGCCTTGTGGGCGGACTTCCAGCAGTGCGTGAGTGGCCTTACGAATACAAGGCTGTCTTCTCTCCGATCGATGTAATTGAAGAATATATTCGCCCAGCACGTTATGTTCAGAATCATAAGATGATTACGCGTGAAGCTCTTTCAGACACTGAACTCATTCACTTCGATGGCGTTGGAACATTGGAGTCGTGGAATTCGGATGGGTTGCGTTCACTCATCAAAACGATGCCCAATATTCCTAACATGATCGAAAAGACATTGCGCTATCCGGGATGTGTTGAATACTTAAGAGTACTTCGTGAGACGGGATTCTTTTCACACGAAGAAATTGAAGTGAAAGGAGTGAAAATAAAACCAGTGGATGTCACCGCAAAGCTTCTTTTTCCGAAATGGAAATTGAAACCGGGCGAAGAAGAATTTACAGTGATGAGAATCCGGATGGAAGGAACTGAAGATGGCAAGGCTAAAAAATACGAATACAATTTACTCGACCGCACCGAAAGATCATCCGGCACCTTGTCGATGGCAAGAACTACTGGCTACACCTGTACCGCTGTTTCTCAGTTGGTACTGAACGGGCAATTCAACCGCAAAGGAATTTGCCCACCTGAATATGTGGGCGAGAGCGAAGCTGATTTTGACTTTGTAGTTAAGTACCTGGCCGACCGCGGTGTGATCTATAAAAAGAAAGAGGACTAATTCATGTCACATCATTTTTTTTCGAAGGCCACCATCACTAATGATGAAATCAATGCGCTGCCGCTGGGAGCTTTTGAGGGAAAAGTCTTCCTGATCGATCAAGCCGTTGATCTTGCAGAAATTTTTTCAGAAGTAAATCAGCATAAGCTGGTAGGTTTTGATACAGAAACTAAGCCTGTTTTTGTAAGTGGCCACCAAAATAAAGTGGCTCTTATGCAGATAGCCCTACCCGATAAAGTTTTTTTGATTCGCATTAATAAAACAGGGGTTGAGCAAGAAATCATCGATTTTTTAGAAAATGGAAATATTCTGAAAGCTGGCGTGGCCCTCCGCGATGATATCAAGGCACTTCAACGTCTTAAAAAATTTACACCAAATGGAGTAGTAGAACTTGCTGATATGGCGAGGAAAGCAGGACTCATGGAAGAAGGAGTGAAAAAACTTACGGGGCTACTTCTCGGGTTTCGAGTCTCTAAAACTGCGCAAACCAGCAATTGGGAAGCGGCCGCACTGAATGAAAAACAAATCAGTTATGCAGCTACCGATGCATGGGTTTGTTTGGAGATTTATAAAAAATTGAAAGCGGTGGAGTCAAATTAACTGCGCTTTTTCTTAAGTGGCTTAGCAAATTTTTTAAAACCACGCTCCACAATCATATCGATGGTGCGCTCACCTTCGGCTCCAACCACATCGGCTACAGCATTGATTCGCCACACTAAATTGGATTTGCTGTTAAGGTCAATGATCAAACTTGTCTGATTGTAGTTGCGAGACCAAGTGGTTGCTGTTGACCCTGGCGTTTGCCCCAGTGGACCAACTGTTTGCATATCTGATCGAGGCATTGTTCCTGCGGCATAAGTAACCACGAGATCCGCGGGGCCATCCACGAGTTTCAAACCTTTAAATTCCAACTCACGGGTAATACCATTTTTGATCCATTTGTCGAGGGTGACATCACTCACTTGCTTTTTGTCTTGTGGAGTAATGATTTGACTCTCCCCGAATGAAAATGTTTTGTACTTCGTAAAGTCATGCTTTTTGTCATACTCCACTTTTATTTCCTGAGTGAAGGCGCTGAATGAAATGGATAGCAAAAAGACAAATACGAATTTCATATTTAAATATAATAAGATTCTGGATACTATGCTCTCGGATGAAACTCCTGAATGACTTGTCTTAGATAATCGCGATCAAGATGCGTATAGATTTCAGTTGTGGTAATAGAGGCATGCCCCAGCATCTCTTGCACAGCACGAAGATCGGCACCGCCTTCAATTAAATGGGTGGCAAATGAATGGCGAAAAGTATGCGGGCTAATCGTCTTCTTCAATCCTATTTTTTCTGCCAAACTTTTGATCACCAAAAAAATCATTACACGAGAAAGTTTACTACCTCTTCGGTTGAGGAAAACGTAATTATCAAAACCTTTTTTAATTGGGATATGCACACGAACGTCTTCGACATAAATTTTCATGTACTTCATGGCATCCTTACCAATAGGCACGAGTCGTTCTTTGTTTCCTTTGCCCAGCACTCGCAAAAAACCAATATCGAAATAGACATTTGACAAACGAAGGTCAACCAACTCACTTACGCGCAAGCCTGAACTGTATAGCGTTTCCAGTATAGCACGGTTGCGCGCGCCTTCGGGTGAAGAAAGATCAATTGCCTCCAGCAGTTTCTCAATATCCTGATACTCTAATGTATCTGGAAGTTTACGCCCAATCTTCGGGCCCTCGAGCAAAGCTGCAGGACTAGAATCAATCAATTCTTCGAACTCTAAATATTTATAAAATGCCTTAATGCCTGAAAGAATGCGCGCCTGAGAATATGCACTCATTCCAAGCTCATTGATATAATGAATAAACTTTTGCAGTTCTTTAGTAGTGATTTTAAGCGGGGTGGATTTTAAGCCTGACAACTCAACGTATTGCTGCAGTTTTTCTACATCACGCAAATAGGCGTCAATTGAATTTTGGGAAAGCGATCTTTCCAATTTCAAATATTGGCCAAACTGCTTTATGTAAATATTCCAATTCAAAATTGATGTGTTCGTCTTACCTTGCAAATTAGAAAATTCGGAGATTGGAAAATTTAAAGATTTAAGAATTCCTATGAAAATCCAGATCATCAACGGCCCCAACCTGAACTTGCTTGGCAAACGAGAAACCGATGTATATGGCAATGAGCCTTTCGAAAAATATTTAGAAAGACTTAAACAACGCTTTCCCTCCGCTGAGTTACATTACTTTCAATCGAATGTTGAAGGAGAAATCATCAATCAATTGCACCATATTGGTTTTGATTATCATGGAATTGTTCTAAATGCCGGAGCCTACACTCACACTTCGATCGCCATTCATGATGCTATTGCTGCCATCAAAACACCGGTAGTTGAAGTACACATTAGCAATATCCATGCTCGCGAAGAATTTCGTCACTTGAGCTTGATCACTTCAAAATGCATAGGGTTGATAACCGGTTTTGGACTTGAGGGCTACGCTATGGCTATTAGTTTTTTGATTGACCGTAAATAATGCACCCGCTAAGGTAACTCGTTCCAAATATCCACATCTAGCTTGTAGCTGCCGCTTAGTTGCAACTTCCACACATTGCAATATTTTACAGATATTTTTTTAGTTGAATCCGTTGAAATTTTCAGATGCGTTTTTCCTGTTTCATAAATAACCTCTTCATTCCCATCAATTGTTAGCGTTTCCGTTTTCATTTCTAAAATTGATCCTCCCTTTAGCCCCTGCCTCCAATAGGCTCGAATATTTTCTCGACCATTCACAAACTCGCCTCCATCCGGACAAAGCTTAGCATCTACTGAATACATATTAGCCAAGCTATCTGCATTACCTGACATAAAAAATTGACCCAGCCGGGCATTGCCTTCATCCACTTTTTGTTTCAGGTAAGCCACGTCAACGACTTTTTTTGTGGGCCGCTGATTGCAAGCCACAAGGACAAGGGTAAGTAATGTAATAGCTATCAAATAAAATCTCATTTGACCTGGGATTTAGTAAATGCACAAATATAAATGCCCTGCACTTCATAAGCACAAGGCATTTACTCACGTTAACTGCGTGAATTATTTAAGAAGAACGATAAGCCATTTCGTACACCGACTTCACATGCGGCCCGAGGAATACGCGTGCGTAAATTCTGATAATAGCTAAACCATCCAAAATAAAGCTCAATGAAGTAAAGAGCGCAAGGACTGCCTGGTCTTCGTGAATATGCGTAAATACCAAATCCTCTCCGATAAAGGTTGGAGAAATTGGAAAACCAGAAACACCCAAGCAGCAAATCAAAAATAGCAAAGAGATTCTCGGATGACGATAAGCATGACCGTGGAATTGGCTAAGACCGATACTGCCTTCAAATCGCTTCAATCTTCGCAAGCACAAATATCCGATGATCCCAAAAACCATAATGCCGCTTAGATACATGAGTGGCTGACCATATTTAAAATTCTCATTGAATGAAATCGCCAACGCCACCCATAGGTGGTTCATAATGATCAAAAGCCAACTCAGTCGGGTGATTTTTCGTTCGGTGAATGCTTTCAAAACCATTATCAAAGCAATCAATGAAAACAAGACCGGGAGTCGTTCCACAATTTCAGGCTGAATCACCTCCTTATTCATGAAACTAAATAATCCAATCAGGTAGGCAGGCACGAAAAATATAATCACGCCATCTACTGTTAAGAAGTTTAATTTGTTTCCTAACCACTTCAGCGGATTCCACATATAGCGGTACATCATCGAGTCGAGGTTCCATTCCTTCACACACAAGATGTAAAGTGTATTCGCCAATTTTTTAGGATAAAATCGCTCAATAGAACTGGCACGTGGAGAGAAATTATAAAACTGCTCGCGAATAAGATAAGTTACCACCGAAGGAGAAACCAGCAATTGATACGTACGCAAGAAAGCATTTCCTGCGAAGTGAATGAGGGCCAGGTTTTCAAACCCTGCCGCCAATTCAATGAAGATCAACCCAATTTGCCCGGCAGAAGCATACGCTATCTGACTCTTAACTGAAGATTGTACCCTGGCAATGCCTGTGGTAATGAAAGCCGTAAGCAGACCAATCAGTGCGATAAGGATGCGCACCGAAATCTGTTGCTCCCAGAATGGATAGGTTCTAAGCAAAAGAAAAACTCCAAGATGGACAGAAAGCGATCCGTAAAAGATAGCGCTTGAAGGTGTAGGGCCTTCCATTGCTCGTGGAAGCCATGAAGAGAACGGAAGTTGTGCTGATTTAGCTACCGCAGAGATTAAAATCATTACTGAAATAAATACACCGATGAGTGTGTGCGATTGCAAATGCTCGTGCACAACCGAGTAATCATTAAGTTCGGCAAACGTGACATTTCTATGCCACAGGTGATGACTCATCCACATGGCCAGAATCAAGCCCACATCGGCTATGCGATAAACCGAAAACACTTTAACTGCATTTTTTACAGGCAAATACCGGTTCCTATAAAATGCGATCAGTAAGAATGAAGAGATACCAAGTACTTCCCATCCGAGGAAAAGCGTTTCCATGTTTCCTGAGAGAACGGCAATGTTATAACCGAGATAGAAAAACAAAATCGTATTAAAGAAACGCTTATACCCTTCCTCCCTATGCAAGTAGTAACGACTATAAATAGTAACCAGAAAAATAAGAAAGGAACCTACGAAAAGATAGACCGCAGTGATCTTATCAAAATACAGTTCAATGAAAAACTCATAGTCATTTAGCTGATATAGTGTAATGTATTTATGATCAACCACAGGAAAGCCAATCACCAGCCAATAAATTATAAACACATTGATGCTTGCCCAGTGTAAACCTACAGTTAAATAAGATGCAGCCGAAAGCGCATTTTCGTTTTTCCCCGGAATCATCAGGCTGACGATGAATCCTACAAAAGGGATCAAAATAAAAATTTCGAGAGCCGTTGACATATCGAATGAAAACATAATTAAGTGAGTTCGTAAACAGGTAAATTATCTTCGTGCTTTTCAAAAAGTGGCATCATGTCGGCCACCTGATCGATTTTCTTTGTGAGCGGTTCATAAGGATAGAATCTTCCATCTTTGAAAACAGACAATTCATAGGTTTCAGGATTGACTGCAATCAAGTGAACCCACTCGTTGATAAACCATTCATAAGTTTCCGGTGAGCGTTGAATTGTTTCCAGAACTACATTTGGAAAATGCTCAACGATCATCAGCAACCGGACCGGATCATGTATTTCAATCATTTGACTCGGAAGACCAGGACGCAAGTCGCCATCAATTCCATTTGCCACACCAAAAAGTCCCATCACATTGTGAGGTAATTTCGTTCCAGCCCCTAATTTTTGATTATCAACTCGAGAGAAAAAATATTCGAGATTGATACCGCCACATACCGGAGCAGCCGGCCTCAGAATATTTAACAAATATTTCCCTTCCGGGTCGATAGCGTAATTGTATGAATTGTGAAACGCCCTTCGGTCTAAGAATAAATTTTTTGACAATGACCTTCGTGCAACAATGCAAAGCGCATTCGTTGCGTGATTCAATTCAGGTCTTGGCTCAAACAAGGAGACGGAACGTTTCTTCACTTCACCATGCACTTTTTCAGGACTCAATTTTGAATCGATCAGTACAAACCTTCTCGATCTTTCCTTAGAGTTATTATCAAGCGCAGAATGGAATAATTTCTCATTGCGTTGATGGAGCTCACGGTTGGAAGGTGATAGTGAGTCTTCATCGAAGAACATAATCTCATCGCGTGTTGTGTCATGCAACCCACCCACGAATTGTGTGCTGTCGGGAATTACAATTCCTTTAGATGCTAATATTTTTCGTGCTTCCGCATGGTTGGCCATGAAGCAAGCCACGCGCGCATTCACTGAGCCTGGTCTTCCTGAACAGGCGCCACAATCGTAAGCTGCATAATGCGGATTATTGACACTGCTCGATCCGTGTCCAATCAGATAAACAATCGGTGCAAAATCTTCGACAAGGCCTGTACTCATCAGCATGCTTTCCAAACGTTGCGCCATCTCGGGAACAGTGAACCCAATCTGCAATCCATTTTCTTTATCCTCCGGATTTTTATTCTCTATAGTTAATTGAGAGAATTTATCGTGGTGCTGAAATGACAAGGCTGTTGCCGGACTAATTGATGGCTTGAAGATATTGATAGCTAACCGTAGAGCAGACCAGAACCCAAGCACTTGCGAGAAAATAAAACCCGAATAAAACGAAGTGGCATGTTTTGAAAAGTGAGCATCTTGACCGCGCTTCCCTTTTTTATCCACTTCTTTGATCAAATACTTTGGCGTGATGGGCGCTGGGCAAACTTTAGTATAAAACTTTCCGTCTTCAGGTTGATAAAAAAACTCTACGTTGAAAAATCCCGGTGTAGCATAGGTCTCACACTGCGAATCTGCTTTTTCAATATAGCGTCTGAAAGAATCCTCACGATCATCAATACAAAAGAAGGCTTGAAAAGTTTTCGATGCAGATTGATGATTCGTGATCTTCGGGGCCCAGCGGATACCTGCCAATACCTGATCGTAGTAACTCCATTCAAAGGCCTCTTGCCAAATTGAAATCACCTCACGCACTTCAGTTTCTTTAACTTCAGCAAAAAGATCATCAGGTCTCTTTTCGATGTGATTTGATAACGCAGTCCAATGACTTCCAAAATGATAATCCAATGAATCAATCTCCAGCAGCAATTCAAAGACTATCAAGTCATGCATGGAAATCTTTTTCGTATCAAGTAATGTCTGTGGATTGGTCTCTACAATCGACACCATGCCTGACCATCCCTGATGTGCAAACTGCTGATCAAACAAGTATTGTTTGTAGAGCGACTCATCCCCCACCAGCATTTTCAGCAAGTCGGTGATTTTGCAATCCGTTTCCAACAAAAGTTTTTTCGCTCGTTTTCTTCTGAAGAAACTTGTCCAACTGCTTTTCTCCATCTCGCGAAGCGATTCCAGAAACCCAAGTCCTTTAACCGGGAAACTCCAAATCGAAATTCCCTGATCAAGATAGCTGCAGAGAATCCTGAAAAGGATAGGATGCACCAACGAATCCATGTCGATGCGATATTTGCGTTTCCAATTGGATCGTAAGACACCAATGCGAGGAGATGGGACCGGAAGATATTTGCGATGGAGTGCTTTCTCTTTCCACAAGTCAGCCAGTTCAGGCCCCTTCTTCTCCAACACAACTCTTTCAAGAATATCTTCTCTTATTTTGCCTTGCTTGTACAAAACGCGAAACTCTTCAATCTTGAGTGACACACTATGACCAAACATCTGCGAGGCATGTTGAATAGCCCGATGAAATTTCATTTTCTGATATGCTTGCAGCGTATTCTGGTGAATGAAATCTTTTAGTGCGGACTGCTCGGGTAAATAATGCTTCAGCTGGTGAATCACTTCATGTTCATCAAATAAATTATTTTCAGTGCTCATTTAAGTCGTATGATAATCTTTTAAGAAAATGGTTTAAGGAGTGGACAACTGTCCTTAAAAGGATAGGTTTGTCCAATAAACTCTACAAATCAGATGATAAGTGCGCGCTGAGCTAAGTAAATAGGAACCCGCTTGAGAATGCCATCAGTATAAGAAGTCTGATGAACAATACAGGGTTGGTTGCGAAATGAAAGAAAGGCTATCGGTTCAGCGGCAATATAAACCAGGGAGAAGCCATCTTGAAATTCGTCACTGGCTTCTTCTTCTTTTTCCTCAAATGGAAACTGATTGTCTGGATTAACCGGAAGAGAACCGTGCTTTGAAATAGTGCAGCTTTGGCTTTGTTGACCGCTTTTAGCCTCAGATATTGAAACAGAATAGGTAAACAAGAAAACAGCCGCCAGTGCTGAAATCATTGATCCGATCTGTTTTATCTGTTGCATGAAGGGGCAAATGTAAATAAATCCAAATTATATATGCGAATGATTTTATACGCATCAATTGACTAAATGTTTGTGGTGCCTCAAAGAAGATTATTCACTCGCGCTTGCGATGTTACAAAAAGCAAATCCATTCTTGAAAATCTTTCATGACCACGCACATTTCAACACAGATAATTTAAGAGCGTACATACTCATTTGACTCCGCTCAACATTTGTGTTTCTTAACTACGAAAGTTTTTTTGTTAAATTAGGACGCGGGCATTGTTCATCCGATTAACACCAATCAAATGGAGTTTGTCAAAATCAGGAACCAAGAGACCATCGCACTTCAGAAAATTCCTGTCCTGCCGTACGAGCAATTTCACCAATCCATTTCTTCGTTGCTTCACAAAAACGAAAATCATTGTGTGAACTACTATGCTTATCCAGCAGGAAGTCAATTAAAGTTTATTGCCTGCATTGCCAATGATAAAGATGGAACAATTGCAGTCGCTTCACACGAAATGCCTTTGCTTGAAAAGAAGGAATTGACTTCCCTGTCTAAGGATTTCTTCCCCATGCACATTTTCGAAAGGGAGATTCACGAAAACCATAATGTGAGTTTTACTGACCATCCATGGTTAAAGCCTGTCCGATACGCCTTCAATCGTGCCGATAAAAACAAAGTCATTCCTAATTATCCATTTTATAAAATTGAAAGCCAGGAGTTGCACCAAGTGGGAGTTGGGCCGATTCATGCCGGGGTGATTGAGCCCGGCCATTTCCGCTTTACTTGCAACGGAGAAAATGTTCTTCATTTAGAAATTCAATTAGGCTGGCAACATCGGGGGATCGAAGATTTGTTTCTTAAAAAAACTTCATTGATCCAAAGACTTGTTCTGACAGAATCTATCGCTGGCGATACGGCCATCGGCCACAGTCTTGCATTTGTAAATCTAATTGAATCACTCTCCGATACAAATGTCAACACCAGACTGGAACTAGAAAGAACGATTGGATTGGAATTGGAACGAATAGCGATGCATGTAGGCGACTTAGGAAACATGAATATCGGCACGGCTTATCAATTGGCATCATCAGTGTTTGGCACTTTGCGTACCCCGACAATCAATTTTGCACAAGCTTGGTGCGGCAATCGGTTTGGTAAGGGACTTGTTCGCGTAGGTGGAAGTCATTATCCACTAAAAGAGGAATTGATAGATAAACTGGAGAAGTTCTTACTCAAGTTTGAAGAAAGTTTTGATCCGATGTGTGCGCATCTCTTTTCATTGCCTTCTGCGCTGATGCGTTTTGAAAGTATTGGCAAAGTATCGAAGAAGCAGATGGAATTGATCGGAGCGGTGGGCATGACTGCGCGGATGGTAGGCGTTGAGCGCGATATTCGAATCTCACATCCGTTTGCCGGCTACAAGCATTTCAACATTACGTCAGATTTGTTAGAGAACGGTGACGTGTGGGCCCGAGCCTATTTGCGAAAACTTGAAATCAAAAATTCGATTGAGTACATCCGAGATTTATTGGCACGGCTAAAGGATTTAAATGAGGAGGTCTCAAAACCAAAATCTGAAAATGAGTTGATGCTCGCTCTGGATTCATTGTGCGTGTCTCTTACTGAAGGTTGGCGCGGTGAAATCTGCCATTGTGCTATCACCGATGATGGAGGAAAAATTGCTCATTACAAAATCAAAGACCCCTCATTGCACAATTGGTTTGCGTTGGCACTTTCATTACGTGATTTAGAGATATCCGATTTTCCGATCAACAACAAGAGTTACAACTTAAGCTACTGTGGTCATGACCTTTAAAATCAGTTGACGATCGACAGCCTACAGACATTATGAGAACAGTTAATTTATTCGAAGCGATCACCGTCTTAACAGTTTTGATTTATTTCATTCCTGTTCGGTGGAAGCAACCGCTTTGCCTTCTGCTTTCACTTTCACTCTCTACTGTTACGACCTTGTGGGCCGTAGAAAGTTTTCAAGGTGAAGTAGTAGTTCAGCATCTCTCGATGCCGTTTTGGTTTCACAGCTCTTTGCTCGAAATTGATAAACTCTCGGCCCTCTTCATCTTGGTGATCAACTTCGGATCGCTCACTAGCATTCTCTACAGCCAAGGTTATTTGAAAATGTACGAATCGAAGGCGAGCCAGGATTTTTCACTTCACTATTTCTTCTTGATCTGGTTGCAAATCGCGATGATCTTGGTGGTGTCGTTGCATGAAGGACTTCCCTTTCTCGTGGCTTGGGAGATCATGTCCATCTCTTCTTTCATGCTCGTGATTTTTGAAAGTGAGAAAAAAGAAATTCTCAACACCGGCATTTACTATCTCATTCAAATGCACGTGGCTTTGTTCTTTGTGTTGGCTGCCTTTGCATTGATTGAAGCAAAGACGGGCATATCAGGATTTGACGGACTTGTAGAATATTTTAAGATCTATCCTCCTATCCCGATGTTCCTTCTTTTCTTCGCGGGCTTTGGCATCAAGGCAGGTTTCATTCCTTTGCATAGCTGGTTGCCACATGCGCACCCGGCAGCTCCATCACATATTTCAGGAATTATGTCAGGCACGATGATCAAGATGGGCATTTATGGAATTTTGAGAGTGACTAGCTTTTTAACCGACAGCTTCATGGAGATAGGCACAATCGTTTTGATCGTGTCAACCATCTCTGCCGTGTTCGGAGTATTCTTCGCCATCTTTCAGCACGACCTCAAAAAAATGCTAGCCTATCATAGCATTGAAAATATTGGCATCATCGGCATTGGTATTGGTGTTGGTCTCGTAGGCAAAGCGCTCGGTAATTCCGTGATCTGTTTGCTTGGCTTCAGTGGGGCGCTTCTTCACGTAATCAACCACAGCCTTTTCAAATCACTGTTATTTTATTGTGCCGGCTCTGTTTACAAACAATGCCACACACGCGATGTAAACGAGCTCGGAGGCTTGATCAAAAAAATGCCAACTACTTCCATATTATTCTTGTTCGCTTCCGTTGCGATTTGCGGATTGCCTCCATTGAATGGATTCATCTCGGAGTTCCTTATTTATAAAGGCTTCCTTTCGGGATTGGATCAAAATATTTATACATCGATTTTATTCCTTGGCGGGATCATCGGTTTAACACTCACTGGTGGTCTTGCGGTATTTTGTTTCACCAAAGCTTTTGGAATTGTTTTTCTCGGAGCTGCCCGCACCAACAAAACAATGAATGCACAAGAAGTCTCTTCATCCATGTTGTTGCCTAAATTTCTTATTGCTATTCCAATCATTGCTATTGGGTTCGGTTCTTTCGCTTTGATGCCCCTGGTGGAAGGAATAGCACGGATGTACCTACCAACGGGCACCGTTGCTCCAACCAGCTTAGTTGGTCCGCTCCTGCAACCCTTGAGTTTAACTTTAGGTGGCTTCATTCTGCTTCTTATTGTTTTGTTTGCGTGGAGAGCTTATCAACAAAAGAGAGTTTCAATCGCAAGTGGCCCAACGTGGGGATGTGGCTATCCTGCACTTACGCCCGAGCATCAATACACTTCAACCACATTTGCCGACAATCTCAAAAATCTTTCGCTCTCTATTTCGGGCATAAAGACACATTATCATCCCATTGATAAAGAAGATATTTTTCCTTCCGAAAAAAGGAAATACGAAACGCATCAAGAAGATGAATTGGAGAAAGTGCTGATCTTAAAACCATCGCACATACTAATGACGATCATGCTCAAGTTTGCCGTTCTGCGAAGTGGTAAGATCCAGCACTACATTTTATATGGCCTGGGTTTCATTTTGATTGTAGCATTCCTAACCATCATCAACGCAATATGATACCCGTTGCACTTATCTTACTGACTTCCCTTCTTTTTCCTGGCATCGTGGTAAAAGTGAAGGCCATGGTTAGTGGACGTAAAGGACCAGGATTGTGGCAGCCTATTTTGGATATCATTCGCCTTCTACGAAAAGGAAACGTGTACAGCACCACTACGAGTTCAATTTTTCAAATCGGGCCCACCATTTATTTTGCAACAATTTTATTTTCTATTCTCTTCATTCCTTTCGGAGAGACCCCAGGCCTGATTTCCTTTCATGGTGATCTGTTGCTCTTTATCTATTTGCTTGGCCTTGGAAAATTTTTTCTAATCCTCAATGCGCTTGATGCCGGTAGTGGTTTTGAAGGAATGGGTGCCAATCGTGAAGCATTGTACTCGATGTTGGTAGAGCCGGCATTCATTATTCTCTTCGGAACATTTTCGATGATGGCAGGGTACGATTCGTTCTACGGCATCTTCGCACACTGGCATTTAACTTTGGGGCCTTATTTTATTTTGTCATTACTCGCTGCCTATGTATTAATTCAAATCGCCATGATTGAAAACAGCCGCTTGCCGGTAGACGATCCCAAAACTCACTTAGAACTGACGATGGTGCACGAAGTAATCGTTCTCGACAACAGTGGATTTGATTTGGGACTAATGCAACTGGGTAATGCTTTCAAGTTTGGTGTCTTTGGTGCGCTTATCGCGAATTTCATTTTGCCCGAACATCAGCTGCTGTGGATTCGCACATTGATATTCATTGGAGTAATTTTCTTGTTTGCTGTTATTGTTGGATTGATGGAGTCATTCAGAGCAAGATTGAAAATGGAAAAGAACCCACAATTCATTTTAACGCTCTCATCGATTGCAGCAATAGCTTTTTTGGTTGCGCTAATCATTTCAAATAAACTGTTATGATAAGTCTACTCATCATATCATTTGGCATTACGCTGATCTACCTGGCAGTAGCCGAGCGAATGAAAACTTATAATACTCTGATTGGAGTACAAGGGCTGTTGCTTTTTTTCATCACTTACATTGAACTGAAAAGTCTGGACGTATGGCACCTCATCCTGATTCTTTTAGAAACACTCGTCATCAAGGTAATTGTACTCCCCTACTTCATTTATAGATCACTGATCAAAAAGAATGGCGATCGTGCGGTTTCACTAGTGGTGCCGGGTTACATTTCACTCACTGTTGTCTCTGTGATAATCTTTTTTAGTTTTCTACTCTCATATATGCTGCACGATCAGCAAATACAAGTCAAGTATTTTACCGGAGCTATTGCCGCTATTTTCACAGGGCTGTATCTCATCATTGTACACAAGCAAGTATTTACCCACATGATGGGATATCTGATCATCGAGAATGGAATCTTTTTACTGTCACTCGCAATCGGCAACGAAATGCCACTGACAGTTAACTTGGCCGTTCTACTCGATGTGTTTTCTTCCGTACTTATCCTCGGGCTGTTCATCAATCGCCTCGATAACTTCAGCACATTAGACGTTGATCAACTCAAAGAATTAAAAGATTAGCATGGCAGAAAGTTATTTCATCGCTTCCGGAATCATCATCATCGCTCTCTTTGCCGTTCGCAACATTAGCGTTAGCCACGCACTTGTTTTTGTCTACATCGCCTTCCTCGCGTGGCTGTGTATCAGCGAATGGCAACTTCTCCATCAAGAGGTAAGTGGTTTGCTTCATGCCGATGCCCTTGGAGTTTTGTTTTTGTTTGTGACGTTGATCGTCACTTTTTTCTCCGCGATGCACTATGTCATCTATGCACAAAAAAGAAATCAGGGAGCCCGTGCGATTTCAATTCACAATGGATCGTTCGTCATTTTTGTAACCGCCATTTCAGGTGTTCTGCTTTCTACACACATCGGTATGTTGTGGGCGTTTTTGGAAGCTTCTACCTTAAGTGGCGCAGCATTAATTTATCATGACCGTGATCGCCTTTCTCTTGAAGCAACCTGGAAATATTTATTTGTGAGTTCGATCGGTGTAACACTCGGCTTTGCTGGAATCATGTTTCTAAGTATCGCTGCTCACAATACACCCAACTACATCAGCAATCTGGTTGACATCGCACCGCAGATGAATGTGGGCTGGATCAAGACCTCATTCATCTTTGTTTTGACCGGGTTCAGTGTGAAGATGGGAATCGTGCCGCTCTTCACCATCGACATAGACGCAAAAGATAGTTCACCCTCACCCGTTGGCGCCATGTTTTCAGGCCCACTCATGAGCGTAGGGTTTGTCGCCATCTATCGCTTTTACCAAATCTATTGCCACACCTCTATTCTCGAATGGATGAACAATTTGTTACTCCTGACCGGTGTTTTGAGTTTGTTTTTGGCAGCGGTGTTCATTTTAAAAACAAACAATTACAAACGGATGCTCGCCTATTCCAGCATGGAGCATTCGGGTTTGATTCTCGTTGCTTTCTCAACCGGTGCCAATGGATATTTGGTGGCTATACTTCACCTTACACTTCACGCTTTCGCGAAAGCCGGATTATTCATACAGATGGGGCAAGTGCACCGCGTATTCAGCAGCAAGGCAATGGAAAACTGTGGAGGCTATTTTAAAGCAAGCCCTTCGGGAAGCATTACTTTGTTGGCGGGGTTGTTGGCTATTATAGCTATGCCTCCATCAGGATTGTTCATGACCGAGTTTATGCTTTTTAAATCGCTGATGATTGAGGGTAAATGGTGGATCGTTTTCATCGTGATGTTCTTGCTATGCTTCTTTGTATATGCGATGGTGAGAAACTTCTTCAACTTGATCTTCATCGACAATCCGAATGCGATGATCAAACAAACAGTAAGCCCATTAGAATCTGTTCCTCCACTTATACTGATCGGTGTGGTTTTAATTTTTGGAGTAGTGAGTCCCGATTTTTTGATTTCGATAATTAATCAGGCAATACAAGTGTTGCCTAAGTAAATGTGATCCGCTATGTTTTATGACGACATCAAAATTTTAAAGCGACTCGGCAAGCAATACATCCCAGATGTAACCAAGCCCTTATTGCCTGGTCCTTTCAAAGGAAGACCTGAAATTTCATCGGAGAAAGTGGATGAAGACGCATTAGTCACCATGTGCCCTACTCAGGCCATCAGTCGTTCACCGATCAGCATTGACATGGGCAAGTGTGTGATGTGTGGTGAGTGTTCTTTTGCCTTTCCCCACAAAATCAAATTCACTACGGATTATAAAATCGCCACCAACGTTCGCGAGCGATTGATTGTAAAGGAAGGTAATGTTAATCCGATTTCACTGGATGAAAATAAAATCAGAACAGAGATTCGTTCCTTGTTTGGCCGATCCCTTAAGCTTCGTGAAATTTCAGCTGCAGGCGCTAATGCCGATGAAGCCGAACTTAACGCCTGCGGAAATCCTAACTTTGACATGGGGCGATTCGGAATTGAGTTCCTCGCTTCGCCACGCCACTGCGATGGTATAGTAATTACCGGTCCGATTTCGGAAAACATGGCTGGTCCTCTTCAAACTTGTTATGACGCTGTGCCATCACCAAAACTTATTATTCTTGTAGGAACAGATGCCATCAGTGGAGGAATCTTTGCAGGCAGTGGCGCACTCAACAGAAGTTTCCTCGACACTCATCAAGTGGATTTATTTGTTCCGGGAAATCCGCCTCATCCACTCACGTTTGTAAACGGTGTTTTGGAGTTGATCCGATCCAGGAAAAAATAAATTCAACTCTTACTTCACTGAATTAGCATCAACAATTCATCAAACTTTTTGATCTCACATATAAGTTTTGTCACGCGTTAAAAACAAATTATTGAACTTCGATAAATCTTTGAATTGTTTGGAGAATTGCATTCAAACCCATTTTTCAATTTGTTTTTAGTGGCGATGTGTCATCAAAATACGGATGGTTATTACATCCATTTATAAAACAATTTTGAAAACTGATTAAATTCTTCCAACCTTTGCAGCTTGTACCCCGTAAACATGCGCCAAAGAATTTATCAGTCGATGAAGTTTTTTGCTCTTCTTGTCTTCTCGTTTGAGATGCTCGCGCCTGCATTTATCCCAGGTACTGCACATCATAAAGAAACATCAACGCGCATCATTGACGCTGCATCTGGCACTCAAAACCAACTCTATTGCTTGATTGCCGAAGAGTTTGGCGCCAATGAAGAAGATGGCGAAGGCCATAAAGAGTTTGTTCCTCTTTTTGATTTCGATCTCGTATCTACATTTAATTTACATCTGGTTGAATCAAAGGCCGCATCCCTTGGCCGTGTTCAACATACTTCAGATCCAGCATCGCAGCGCCCGTTATTTTTGCTGCATAGTCTTTTCCTGATTTAAGTCTACTTCATCATTCTCTTCGCTACGTGAATCAGATTCGCGTGGCACATGATGCGTTTGCATCGAATTTAAAATCGAAAATATTTCCGGATTAAATGCTTTGCACCGGGATAAATCAAAGGCAGAGCTAATTTTTAGACACAAACTATTTCTTTATAAAATGAAAACTCTTGAAATTCCGAAAGACGGATTAGAAGGGCTCAAGCAAAATTGGAAGACAGATGCCCTCTCCGGCTTTCTTGTATTTTTATTAGCAATGCCTCTAAGTCTTGGCATTGCCAAGGCTAGTGGTTTCCCGGCTGCTATGGGCGTGCTCACAGCTATGGTGGGTGGACTCGTAGTCAGTATCTTCATGGGGGGTCGCTTAACAATCAAAGGCCCTGCGGCTGGACTGATCACTGTTAGCGCTGGAGCGGTGGCTGCTCTTGATGGTCTCAAGCTTACTGACGCTGCGGGCGGTCACATCAGCGGTGTTCACCTTGCTTGTGGTGCTATAGTGGTAATGTCTGTCATCCAACTTGCATTTGGATTCTTGAAATTAGGATCGTTTAGTGATTTCTTTCCTCACTCTGCTGTGCACGGAATGTTGGCAGCTATTGGCGTACTGATTTTTGCTAAACAGTTTCCCGTTCTCTTAGGCGTTGATGCTTCACTTACCAAAGGATTAACTCCTATTGAACTGTACACGCACATTCCAACTTTCCTTGCGAATGCCAAACTTGAAATTGCAATCGTTGGTATTGCTAGTTTGATTATTCTCTTCGGGCTTCCGGCAATTGGCGGAATCTTCAAAAAAATTCCCGCCCCAATGCTCGTGCTCATAGTGATGATCCCGCTTGGCGCTGCTCTAGGCCTTAAGGGTGGTTCGTTAGTCAGTATTCTCAGTCATCCCGATAGGCAACAAGTAAATTATCTGGATACTGTCGGCTCATTTTTCGGCCAGATTAGTTTTGCTCCTCGCTTTGATGCAATTACAACTGGTACGTTCTGGTATTTTGTATTTATGTTTCTTTTCGTGAACAGTATCGAATCGTTGCTCACAGTAAAGGCACTCGATGGGCTTGATCCTTGGAAACGCAAGTCAGATTACAACAAAGATTTAAGTGCGCTTGCCCTTGGCAACGGAGTGTCTGGAGCATTAGGCGGATTGCCAATGATTTCAGAAGTAGCACGAAGTTCTGCCAACGTTGGCTTTGGCGCTCGCACTCGTTGGTCAAACTTCTTTCATGGATTATTTCTGCTAGTATCAATGTTATTGTTGATTCCGGTAATCGAAATGATTCCGACTAGCGCATTGGCTGCTATGCTGATCATGGTGGCTTATCGCCTTGCTTCTCCAAAAGAATTTATTGGTACTTATAAAATTGGTCCTGAACAACTGGTGATCTTTCTTACCACGGTTTTCATAACTGTATCTGAAGATTTGTTGATGGGTGTTGCGGCCGGTATTCTGATCAAATTCATTTTCCATATTATGAATGGAGCACCTATCAGCAGCTTATTCAAAGCTAATTATGAAGTAAAGGAAGCTGACGATTCATACACCATCAATGTGAAGCAGTCTGCAATATTTAGTAATCTATTGGGCTTTCAAAAGATGTGGAACAATTTAAAGCCAGGCAAAAAAATCACATTCAACTTTGCTGGTACCAAATTAGTAGACCACACCTTTCAGGAAGCGCTTCACCATTTTGAAGAAGATTATCATGCTACCGGAGGCAGTGTTTCGGTCACAGGTCTTGACCGTCATCATGCGCTTTCAGATCACCCTCTTGCTACACGCAAACCGATCATAGGAGCTGCCGGAAATGGAGCTATGGATCTCGATGAGCGTGCACGCGAACTCAGCGCATATGCTGAAGGTGCAGAGTTTAATTTCTTCCCGCAAAGAGTAAAGACTGGTCTTAAGTATCGCGACTTTCCGATTCAACAAGGAAGAACGATTCGTTTTGAAGAAAACCTGCTGGAGAAATATTCTGAGAATTCTAAGATAGACGTTTCTGATATTACGGTGACCGAAATCCAAATGGCAACGAAAGATGATACACACATCACTGTCGTTCATCTATCCGACATCGACCTTCCAATTCCTGATTTTGCTTTGGAACCGGAAAGTTTACACACCAAGTTTAGTGAAGTTGTCGGTGGGAAAGATATTGACTTTGATGAGTATCCCGACTTTTCAAAAAGATATTACCTCCGTGGATATGACGAACAAGCGGTTCGGGATTTCTTCAATGGTGATGTAATCAAGTATCTCGAAAGCCATGACGAAATGCACATCGAGTGTCACAAGCACCGATTGTTGATATTCAAGCAAAGAGACCTGATGTCAACTCAAGAAATTGAGGAGGTGGTAAAATTTGCCGAAGCATTCCTGCAAGCTGCATCACAAAAAGTAAGGCAGACAGTTTAACATTCATACTTTCTTATATAATGAAAAAGATATTTCTATTTCTTTTAATGTTGGCGTGCGTCCAAGTATTTGCTCAAGAACAAAAAGAAGAACCCAAAAAGAAGTCGATTGAAGAGTTAAGACTAAATCTTAACGATGAAGGCACTCATTACATAAAAGCTACCTTCTTAAATCAAGCTTGGTTTCGTTTTGCGGATTACAATCCTGGTACGGTAGTTCTATCAACGCCAACCTCTCAAGGTTTTGATATTGGCTTGCGCAGAACTCGCTTTCAATTGTATGGTCAATTGACCGATCACGTGATCTTTTATTTTCAATTAGGCCAAAACAATTTCAATTTTATTTCTGGTAATGGCGGTGCTCCTGATAACAGCACTTATCCAAACGTTAACCGAAAGAATCAATTTTTCATTCATGATGCCGTGGCCGACTATCGCATTAAGAAAGGAAGTGATTTACTTTTCTTGGGCGGAGGGCTAACTATTGCCAATGGTTTGTCGCGCTATAGTCAACCGAGTATCGGAACCATCATGAGCCTGGACGTACCAGTATTTGCTCAAGCTACAGTAGACCAAACTGATGAGTTCTCTCGTAAGCTGAGCATGTATGCACGTGGTCAAATTGGAAGATTGGACTACCGATTGGTGATGTCTGATCCCTTTCCGGTTAATACTAATGGTACTGTAGGCGCATTAGGATCTACCTCAGCCGTTCCCGTGCCAGCAAGCGTAGCCAACGGTGGTGAGTTTGCGGCATTTGCACAAGTAGGTCATAACAAACAATACCAGGGATTTTTCATGTGGAATTTCTTCGATAAAGAATCGCATGTCACTCCTTATATGACTGGCACTTATCTGGGCAAGAAAAAAGTATTGAACCTTGAAGCCGGCTTCATCACACAGCAAAAAGCGTTATGGGGTATAGACCCTGCAGATGGTACGAGTACCAAATTCTACGACATGAATTTGTGGTCGGTGGCAATGTTCTACGATGCTCCTGTTAATGCTGAAAAAGGAAGTGCCATCAATGCCTATGTGGGATATTTTAAAACCGATTATGGCAACAAGTATCTTCGATTCAACGGATCCATGAACCCCGCGAACAACGGCACCTTTGGTGTTACACCTTTAGCCACACCTACCAACACGGCTAGTGGAAATGCGTTTGGAACTGCTTTCCCAATGTTTGGCACAGGTAATGTGATCTATGCACAAGCCGGTTATCTTTTCAAGAAAGATCTTTTGGGTGAAGGAAATGGGACATTGATGCCTTATGTAACACTGCAAAGTGCCAAGTTTGATCGCCTCGATAAACAAATGAACGTGTGGGATTTTGGAATGAATTGGTTTATCAAAGGCCACACATCAAAAATTACATTGGACTATCAAATCCGTCCAACTTACAGTGGCTTAGCATCTGATGCTGTATTAACAAAAAATAGTGGCACAAAAGATGCGCTGGTCTTACAATATCAATTCTTCTTTTAAGGAACAGTTTTAGTTTAGTTTTAGTTTTTTTAGTTTAGTCTTGGAATGGGCGCTCGCAAGGGCGCCTGTTTCTTTTTGATTAAATTTGAAATCAAACTTCTTGCCATGGACTTCAAAGAAATTTTTTCAGTAACGCTGATTCTATTTTCAGTAATAGATATCATTGGCTCGGTTCCATTCATTATTTTGATCAAGCAACGTGAAGGAAGAATCCAAACTGAAAAAGCAACTATCATTTCTGCTGTGTTGATGGTTGGCTTCCTCTATCTTGGTCAATCGATATTAACCCTGTTTGGATTGGATGTGGCTTCATTTGCAGTAGCGGGAGCCATTGTTATTTTTATCGTTGCAATGGAAATGATCTTAGGTATCACTCTAATTAAGGATGACCCCGATGCTAAAGGCTCAGGATCCATTGTTCCACTTGCGTTTCCATTAATTGCCGGGGCAGGAACCCTCACTACTATTTTATCGCTTCGCGCAGTTTATCAAGAGACCAATGTACTGATCGGCATTTTGCTCAACCTTGTCTTTGTTTACTTGGTGTTGCGTTCTGCCGCGTGGCTTGAAAGAGTTGTGGGCAAGTCGGGGTTTGCCGTTTTAAGAAGAGTGTTTGGCGTTATTCTCCTCGCCATTTCGGTCAAGATTTTTAAGAGTAACGTTTTCCCTGCCTAATGATTCGCATTTATACTGACGGTGCTGCGCAAGGCAATCCTGGTCCGGGTGGCTACGGCACAATTTTAAAATTCAATCAAGCTGAGAAAGAATTATCTGAAGGCTTTCGATTGACCACTAACAACCGAATGGAATTGCTGGCGGTGATAAAAGGCCTTGAAGCAATTAAGAAAGGTGGAATTCCGATCACCGTTTATTCTGATTCAAAATATGTAGTTGATGCGATAGAGAAAGGATGGTTGTGGAATTGGCAAAAGAAAAATTTCAAAGACAAAGCCAATCCTGATTTGTGGTTGAGGTATATTCCATTACATCAAAAACTCAAACCCAAATTTGTTTGGATCAAAGGTCACGCGGGCCATCCCGAGAATGAAAGATGTGATGTCTTAGCTGTTCAAGCTGCTTCAGAAAAAAACCTCTTGATTGACGAAGAGTACGAACTACAGAATAAAAAAAGCCGCAGTTAATAGACTGCGGCTTTTTCGAACTAACAATACTTTTTCACTTTGCAGCTTTCAACTTATCCAATTCACCCTGATAAGTCTTTACAAAGGGCTTTTGATTTTCAGGGATGTTTTTAATTGCTTCCTCCCAATACTTTATTGCATTTTTTGTGTCACCCATAGCAGTGTAACCACGGGCTAATCCAACATTGGGAGTGAATTTATCTTTCGCAAGATTCTGCTGTGCGTTGAATTTAAAAACTTCCATCGCCTTCTCTTTCTGTCCCGCATTCAGCAAGCCCCTGCCATATTGATGGATAGCGCCAACAGAAGCATCGGGTGAATGAATGGCCTCTTGCATCAATGCATCAGCCTCGGCATTCTTACCCATTGCTAAAAGCACATTTGATTTTGCCTGTAATGTAGCGAACTCCCGTTTTCCACCAACAAAGGTTGGGTCCATCGCCTTATCAGCCCAAGTCAATGCTTCATCTAAATTTATTTTATTCTGTGCGCAGAAGTTAGCCGCGTTTGAAAAATTGCGATAATCAAAACCTGGGAATGACCGCAATTGGTTTCTCATCATGGAAACATAGAGATCATTCACACCGGCAACTTCTATTTTAAAAGGGATACGCTTCTTCTCCCACTGCAAGTATGCCACGGCAGAACTGGGTAAGCGATCATCAAATCCGAAAGTCAAATACTCTGTAAATGGCGCATCAGTAGGTGTTACATCTACGCGAAGTGCATCCTCTTTCTGATCGTAAGAGAAACTTCCCCAACTTGCCGTGTTGGTTGAAAAAACCCATGTCCATGGACCTTCCTTAGATGTTGCAAGGAACAATGCATATGATCCAGCTTTCAAATCCTTACCTTCAATTTTAACATCATGCGAAAATGTAATTACTGTGTTTTCATTTGCACCTGCTCTCCACGGAGCTGATTTCACCCCGAATCCCTGATCGGCAAATCCATAGTGAACAAGTTCACCCCAAATGTGACCAGTACGGTCATCGCCTTTAGGTGTATGCACATGAGGACTGCTATAAGCAACTGAAACTTCAACCGGGCCAATGTTTTGAATCACTTTTGCTTTTTGATTGTTGCCGCTAGGCGGTTGAGCAAGAGCTTGTGCCTGAACATAATTTGCGCAGACAACCATGACCAAAGCCGTAATTAGTTTTTTCATTGAGATTGGGATTTAGTGAATGATAATATCGTCTCCGCTAACGGAAATGAAGATGCTTTGGGTTTCACCCTAGATTAGGTATTTCCCTTTGCGGTTGATTGCAGCCATAGTCGGCAACAAAATCTTTAGCGAAGCAGGTTTGATCACCGCATCAAAAGCATTTGTTGCCTCTAAGGCTTCGCCATCAATATGAAAAGCCAAAGGCTCATTCAATTGTATCGATAGTTTTTGCGACCTGTATATTTCAACGTAACGGGACCGATCCAACTTTCCTGTAAACATCTTGCTTGCAAAGCCGGCTACCTGTGCGAGTGGAATTTTTTGAATAAAACTCACATCAATCAACTGATCACAAACGGAAGCCTGCGGGGCAACTTTTGCATTGTTACCAAATTGCGATGAGTTCGCAATGGCGATGATAAATGATTTCACCTCAAAAGTCCTTCCGTTCATTGTAACGGAGGCCTCAAAGGGTTTGAATCTTCTAAATTCATTCAATACCAATTTTGTGTAGCCCACCAGCCCTCTCTTTGCTTTGTTGGCAAACATGGCAGCTACATGCCCGTCAAATCCTATCCCTGAAACATTCACAGAAAGTCTTCCATTGATCAACATCGTATCAATGGTTTCTTTCTGGTGATGAGAAACGACATCGAGAGCCCTTCTGAAATCCATAGGTATTTGCAAATGACGAGCTAGTCCGTTGCCCGATCCTTTGGGCAAAATGCCCATCGCTACATCTGATTCGACTAGTCCTTGCGCTACTTCATTTACAGTTCCATCACCTCCTACAGCAAACGCAAAATCCATCTTTTGATCGACAGCCCATTGAGCAAGTTCAGTAGCATGCCCGCGACTTTGCGTAAATTCTATCCGGCATTCGATGTTTGAACTTTTACATTGTTCAATAATGCGTCCCTCCACTTCCGGTCGATATCCTCCACCTGAAAATTTATTGATGATGAAAAGGGCACTTTTAGTCATGATAATTCAAAGCGATATGGTCTTGATGTTGCCAAAGTTTTCTGCGTACTTGTAACAAGATTCAAACCTAATCGATTTTATCAGCCTGAACAAACGGGCTGTCTAAACTCATATCATGGCCGATCAACCTATTCAAGACTTCACTCCTCGGAAAATAAAGTTCAAAGCCTGGGACCAGGAGCATAAGCTGTTAATGCGATTGAATAGCATTGAGTGCAGTAAGGGGGAGTTATTCAAAAAACACCATATCCTTTTGCAATTCACCGGGCTGCTCGACAAAGAGGGTGAGGAAGTTTATGATATGGATGTGCTCTTTGTTTCGCTTGATAAGTATATCGTCTTTTGGAACGAAACAAAAAATGGCTGGTACTACGCTCCACTTTCCAATCGCCAGAATCAATCGCCCTTCTTACTTAAAGACGCTGAACGAATGAAACGTTTCGGAAATTTCTTTGAGCTATCGAAAGATGCTCTCGATTTTAAAAAGACTATTTTTTGATTTTCGATTGGATATAAGAGACTGCTTGACCGATGGTCTGCATTTTTTCGGCATCATCATCCGGAATCTTAATATCGAAAGTCTGTTCAAACTCCATGACAAGCTCAGCGTAGTCCAATGAATCAATACCTAAGTCTCTGACGAAGCTCGCATCAGAAGTAATTTGCGACTCCGGGATACCTAATTTCTCGGTGAGGATGCTGCCAACCTTATTTTGTACGTCTTGCATGAATCTAAATTTTTCAAAACTAATCCTTTTTGAGTTTTCTGCCAAAAACGATTTCTCTGGTTAAACTTTGACGTTAAATCATTCCATTCTTAAAAACGAAGTACAAACTCCGTTCCCTCGCCCAACTTTGACTTCACCGAAATCTGTCCGCCATGCTGTCTCATAATTTGTCGAGACAAACTTAGGCCAATGCCAGAACCTGTCTTCTTGGTAGTAAAAAAAGGAATGAATATTTTCTCCAAGGCATCTGAATCTATTCCATTGCCATTGTCTTTCACGGATATTAAAACATGCCCTTCATTGGCATGGGCAGAAAGTACGATCTTTCTATAAGTCTGGCTATCGAATGCCTGAATTGCATTTTTTATAAGATTGATCAGTACTTGCTCAATCATGGTTTTGTCGGCTGAGACTTTCAAGTCATCCTTCTGCAACTTTAGTTCAACTGTAATTCCATGATCTGCCAATTCTTTTTTGTGAAGCATGGCAAGTTCTTCGAGTAGAGTCTTTACCTCAACTTCGACAAGCCTAGGCTTAGGCACGTGGGTGAGGTTTTTAAATTCCTTTACAAATCGGATGAGCCCTGCGCTACGTTTGCTGATGGTCTGCAAAGACAAATGCATGTCCTCAACTTCCTCTTTCTGCAAAACCATGTCGGCATTCTTGATTTTTGCTTCTAACTCACCTTCAACTACAGTGGCAAGGGAAGAAATTGGAGTCACTGAATTCATGATCTCATGCGTGAGCACGCGTACAAGGTCTTGCCATGCCTTCATCTCTTTTTCTTCCAATTCACTTTGAATGTTACTCATCGAAATGAGTTTCATGGGCTTGCCCCGTAATGTCAACTCTATAGCAAAGAATGAGAGCTGCACCGTTTCATCTCCCGCTTTTAGTTGCAATAATTCGCGGCCACCAGTCTTCAGTTTCTTGAATGATTCAACTAAAGATGGATCAACATCAAGTAAGTCATTCAGCTTCTCGGCTCTATCTACCTTCAGCAATCGTTTAGCTGCTGTATTGATGATCTGAATGACACCGTCTTCATCGAAAGTCAGAATACCAATACCCACATGCTGTACAATATTTTTAAAGAACTGATGCTCTGAATCCTTTTCTCGCCTGGAGAATTTTAATTTATTCAGTGATTCGTTAAGGTAGCTGCAAAATTGTTTAGTAGAGTGATTTGTATCTGCAGTCTTAAAAGTTTGAGTGACCTCATCAAACTTGATTTTGTGTGGTGAGAAGTTTTCCATTGGGCCTTGATGCTCAAATATTTCAAGAAGTTGCTTGACTTGAAATATGGCTGCAATCAACAACGCAATACTTACCGTGAAAGTAAAACCTTTGGCTAAGATAAACCCAAATGCAAAAACCGTGGCTGCCAGAATCGACAGCCGTGTGAACATGGGCGATCGCCAATTAAAGTCCATATTTTTCCATCCTGCGGTAGAGCGAAGCGCGGGTGAGTCCCAACTCTTCAGCAGCCTTTGAAATATTTCCGTTGTGCAATTGAATGGCTTTTGTCACTGCCGATTTTTCAACTTCGTCCAGGTTGAGTGAATCATTCACAACATCATTTCCCTTTCGACTGAATAAGAAGTCACTCTCTTGTAGCGTATTCGAATCAGCCATAATCACCGCGCGCTCGATTGAATGTTGCAACTCACGCACATTACCGGGCCAAGGATATTTTTTCAGCTTGTTCATCGCCTCTGGTGAAATCGACAAAACTTCTTTGTGGTACTTTCTTGAATAATAACCAAGGAAGTGGGTCGTGAGCATAGGGATGTCATCAATGCGTTCGCACAATGGAGGAATGTTAATTTCTACCGTGTTGATTCTATACAACAAATCTTGCCTGAATTTTCCCTCGACCACCATTTGATGAAGATTCATATTGGTAGCACAAATCAATCGTATGTCTACTTCAATTGGACCGTTCGATCCAACTCTTGTTACTTGTCTAGATTGGAGTGCACTCAAAAGTTTGCTCTGCAGATTCATGCTCAGATTACCGATCTCATCAAGAAACAAAGTGCCGTGGTTCGCTAGCTCAAATCGACCCATCCTGTCCTCCCGCGCATCGGTAAAAGAACCTTTCTTATGACCAAATAATTCGCTTTCAAAAAGAGTTTCGGTTACTGCACCCATATCTACAGCAACAAAGGAATTGTCTTTGCGCAACGATTTTTGGTGAATAGCTCTTGCTACTAATTCTTTTCCCGTTCCGTTTTCCCCAAGGATCAAGATATTCGCTTCTGTCTTTGCGACTTTGTCAATCAATGAAAATACTTCATTTAATGCAGTGCTCTGTCCAATAATATCTTTGAATGGTTGGCTGATTTGTTCCTCCAACATTTGCTTGGCTTTGCGCAGCTTGTCGACCTCAACATATGACTTCTTCAGTTTGATCGCAGTCGAAATCGTAGCGACCAATTTTTCGTTTTGCCACGGCTTCAAAATAAAATCAGTTGCTCCTTCTTTTAATGCACGCACAGCCATCTCCACATCACCAAAGGCAGTGATCATAATCACCACGGCTTGCGGATCTCTATCCTTGATTTGTTTTAGCCATTCAAAACCTTCCTTGCCACTGGTCGTGTCTTTGCTGAAATTCATGTCGAGCAAGATCACATCGTATGTATCATTGTTAAGAAGAAAAGGAATCTTATTCGGGTTCTTTTCGATGATGACCTGATGATTATACTTTTTCAGCAACATCTTGGCTGCCAAAAGCACATCCTCATCGTCATCGATCATTAATATTTTACCAGAGTCGTTCACAAGCTTAGGTTTAAAGAAACTGTTGATTAGGAAAAATTATGCCAATTCGATTCAGCGCTAAAAATCAATTTTTTGATTGAAAGAATGTGCTTAATCGCACAAAGATGTCCAAAATTGAACAGAAAGAAAATTCATTCATCCTTCGGTTTCTCCTCTGAGATGTCGGCCAAAAACTCATATAAAGAAATCCGGTTGTTTCCCTTGATCAAGAAAATTCGCTCGTCTGTTACGATAGCAAATTTTCCTTGCTCTACTTTCACTTCACGCATTGCTTCGGTATAGAGATCAAAGAAAACTATTTTATCTCCAGAGAGGTAAAACAATTCCTCCCCATAAAATCCGAAATTTTGAATCTTGCATTTAATGTGATTGATCCTCTTTCCGAGGTTACTAAAAATGAAGATGCCTGAGTTTTTATCCAATAGAAATATCAGATTCTGATATTCTCGCAAATAACTGAATTTTGGTTTTGCATTTAGCCCTGTAGTGTCAATATCAAATTCAGATATCACTTTACTTGACTTAGGATTGAATTTTTTGATCGACCAATCGGCTTCATCGAGAATCAATAGTTTATTATCATTTGTTGGACAAACAAGAAAAGGATTTATTGCAATTGACGGATCCAGCTTTTGTTCTTGCGTCAACAGAAGATTATGATCGCTGTTAGTGTATTTCTGTTCATCACGGAAATAAGAGAAGATCATCGGATGAAACCATGGCTCGATCAATGTTGGTGTCTTTCCATTCTTTACTGACGCCAAAACCTTTCCATTGGCATTGTATTTTTTTATTGATCCGTTATTAAAAACAAGAAACAAATTACCAAGCCGATCCACAGAGACAGCTTCAATTTTTCCTACACGAAATTCTTTTATCTTCTTAGGAGTTTGGGCGTGGCTAATAACCGCAACAAGGCTAATTGCAGATACGCACAGGGCGCGAAGAGTTTGATGTATAGAATTTCTATTGTTCATTAGCCTTCAAATGTTTTCAATTCCATAGAGTCATTGCTCAGTACGGCATAGGTATTGAAGTGTACCCACTCACCCAAATTGATATAACGGCTGTTCTCTCCCACTTTCAAATCAAGGGGCAAGTGCCTGTGGCCAAACACATAAAATTCATGGTGATCTTTCTTTTCCAGTTCTTTGCAGTAGGCCAGCAAAAATTCATTCTCCTCTCCCTTGAATTTTTCTTCTCGAGCATTGTTACTGATTCGGCTTTGCCTGCTCCAGACTGTAGCAATCCAGATTCCTAAGTTGGGATGAATACGAGCAAACAGCCATTGACAAATGGTGCTATTAAAAAAATTCTTTAAGAGTTTGTAAGTAAAATCACCGTCACCAAGTCCATCGCCATGACCAACCAATAATCTTGTTTTATTGACAGTGATTTCCTGTGGCTCGCGATAGATTACTATTCCCATCTCCGTCTTAAAATAATCAAACATCCACATGTCGTGATTTCCGGTAAAGAAATAGATCGGCATGCCCTGATCTCGCAGCTCGACTAACTTTCCCTGCAAGCGGATGAATCCTTTGGGAATGGCATGCTTATACTCAAACCAAAAGTCAAATATATCTCCCAGCAAATAGATAGAATGAGCATCGTGTTTTACCTGATCAAGCCACCTCACCAATTTCTTTTCGCGGGCAAGGCTTGAATTATAGTCGGGCACTCCCAAATGAAAATCGGAAGCGAAGTAAATTTTCTTTCCTGAAGGAAGGTCTATTTGCATTGGGTAAAAATAAAAAAAATTAAAGGGGCCAAAGCCCCTTAGTTAAATGATATTTTATAGTTCTCAATTATTTAGAAACTGGTTCTATTTTGGGCTCAATCGCATTTCCTAAATCCTTTGGCTCATCTTTCTTCACACTTCCATTAGTGTATTTTTCATACGCTGTTTGGTGTGCAAATGGCCGCTTGCCAATCAATCGTTCCAAGTCAGATTGGAATAAAATCTCTTTCTCCAACAACTCTTTGGCAACGGTTTCCAAATGATCGCGATGCTGCATCAGTAATTTTTTGGTGCGATCAAATGCCGAGTCGATGATCTTTTTTACCTCCTGATCAATTTTTTCAGCCGTTGCATCAGAGTAAGGCTTATTGAACGAATACTCTGATTGCTTCGAATCATAGAACGACATGTTGCCAATGGCAGGGTTCATTCCATAAATCGTCACCATACTGTAAGCCATCTTGGTGATACGCTCCAGGTCACTTAATGCGCCTGTTGAAATCTTTTCGAATACAATTTCTTCAGCGGCACGCCCGCCAAAGGCCATGCACATTTCGTCAATTAGCTGTTCGGTTTGATAAAGGAACTGCTCTTTGGGTAGGTATTGTGCGTAACCTAACGCTGCAACTCCGCGAGGTACAATACTCACCTTCACCAATGGATCAGCATGTTCTAAGAACCAACCTGCCACAGCGTGACCCGCTTCGTGATAGGCGACAATTTTTTTCTCTTCAGGCGAAATGATTTTGTTTTTCTTTTCAAGTCCACCAATGACACGATCAATAGCATCCTGAAAATCAATCATCTCTACTTCTTTCTTATCTCTTCTTGCCGCTATCAGAGCGGCTTCGTTACATACGTTAGCAATCTCAGCTCCGGCAAAGCCAGGAGTTTGTGCCGCCAGTTTCTTAATGTCGACATCCTTCGAAAGCTTAATCGGTTTAAGATGCACTTTGAAAATGTGTTCGCGACCGGCAATATCTGGCTTGTCGATGCTGATCTGACGATCAAAACGACCCGGGCGCAACAAGGCTGAGTCTAACACGTCAGGTCGGTTTGTTGCTGCAAGGATAATTACACCACTATCTGTTGCAAAGCCATCCATCTCCACCAGCAGTGAGTTCAATGTATTTTCACGCTCATCATTCGCACCAGGCAATTGCCCGCGACCACGTGAGCGGCCAATAGCATCAATCTCATCGATGAATACAATACATGGAGCCTTTTCTTTTGCCTGCTTGAACAAGTCACGTACACGCGCTGCGCCCACACCTACGAACATCTCAACGAAGTCAGAGCCCGAAAGTGAGAAGAATGGTACTGCCGCCTCTCCTGCTACTGCTTTTGCAAGCAAGGTCTTACCAGTTCCGGGAGGGCCAACTAGCAAAGCGCCTTTCGGGATTTTGCCTCCAAGCTTTGTAAACTTTCCAGGGGTTTTTAAGAAGTCAACGATTTCTTTTACCTCTTCTTTCGCTTCCTCCAATCCGGCTACATCTTCAAAAGTGATCTTCACCTTGTTTTCTGCATCGAAGAGAGCTGCTTTTGATTTTCCAATGTTAAAGATTTGTCCGCCAGGGCCACCACCACCGGTCATTCTGCGCATGAGCATCCAGAAGCCAACGAGTAACAACACAAACAATCCCCAGCTGGTAATCCACTCGTAAGTGCCACCTTCTTCGTATTCCAAATCAGGAGCATTAGGATATTTATTTTTCAGTTCTTCGTATTGACGAACGAAGCTGTCGATTGTACCTATCTTGAAATAATAATGCGGACCGCTTGAGCCCAGACCCAATGGGCCATTTTTCTCTAAATCAATTTTGTACTTCGCATTTTGCAAAGCTTCCGTTTTCATAGTGATGTGAACCACCGCATCTTTTTTGAGGAGCTGTACTCGCTTCACATCATTGCCTGAAATCATCGACTCAAAAGTTGACTTCTGAACTTCGATCATTCCGGAAGTACTCTTCAAAAGGGTAATTCCTAATACCACTGCGGTGAGCACGAGAATCACCCACATTTGGTAATTCCCTCTAGGTACTTTCGGTGGAATCAACTTTTTATCTGTTCTCCCCTTGTCTCTTTCTTTATCGGCCATTTTAAATGATAATAATTGTTATTTGATCTTTAATCTTCAATCTGCGTGGTTTTGGCATCTCCCCAAAGCTTCTCCAGAGCATAGAATTCCCTTCGGTCTTTCTTGAAAATATGCACCACCACACTGATATAGTCGAGAAGCATCCATTCTTTATTGTTTTTTCCTTCGCTATGCCACGGATTTTCTTTTAAATCCTTGTAAACCACTTCATCAACCGAGTCTGAAATAGCGCTCAATTGCTTGTCTGAATTACCTGAACACAGCACGAAGAAGTCGGCTACTGCATTTTTTACTTGGCGTAAATCCATCACTACTATGTCTGATGCTTTCTTCTCCTGCATTCCCTTCACCACAAGGTCGGCCAGCTTTTCAGAATCCTGCTTTTTCTTTCTTGGCATTAACTAATTGATCGTTTATTTGGCTGGAGCACCAGCTTGTTTAAATTCCTTTTGATAAGTTGCGAACAAAAGCCTTACGGCCTAATCCGCAAATCTAACCAAAATCTGTTGTATAAAATCCCTGCCAAAACGCTTTTCACGGGACAAAGGTTGATTTTCGTGCCCGAATGTCAGTCAACTAATTCGTTATTATTGGATTTGGCATCAAAATCGGCATTACCAGAAGGAACGGTGGTGATCACTTCCAACCAATTTGCCGGACGAGGCCAACGCGGAAATACATGGCAAGCTACCGCTGGAATGAACCTCACTTTCTCTGTTTTGTTCAAGCCTTCATTCTTTGCAGTAAAAGATCAGTTTGCTTTAACCATGGTTGCCTCTCTTTCAGTATTTGATGTTCTGAAAGAGAAAAATCTTGAGGACACGAAAATCAAATGGCCGAACGATATCCTTGTCGGGAAAAAGAAGATCTGCGGAATGCTGATAGAAAATTCCATTCAAGGTGAAATTATCAATCAAAGCATTATTGGCATTGGAGTGAATATTAATCAAACTGAATTTCCGATTTCTACGGCAACCTCTCTTTCACTTGAAGCTCAAAAACAATTTGACCTGAATGAAGAATTGAATTTACTCCTTGAAAAATTAGAGAAGCGATATCTACAACTTCGATCTGGGAAACTAACTGACTTAAAAGCTGAGTACCTCCAAAATCTTTTAGGGCTAAATCAACAACAAAAGTTCATTTCAAATGAGCAAGAATTTGTGGGTGTGATTAAGGCCGTGAGCGATTTAGGAGAATTAATTCTAGAAACTAACGGAGCTAAAAAATCTTTCTCATTGAAAGAACTAAGTTTTATTCTTGAAGCTAAGGGCAACTGAGGCTTACTTTTTTAGTTCAGACTCGATAATCTTCTTAAACACTTCTTTCGTCTTGTCAATGCCAGCCTGGTCAATGGCCCCACCGATCTTGAATTCTATTATTTGGCCTTTCTTATTTAAAAAGAAATTTGTCGGAAAGCCAAAGTTCATTTCAAAGGAATTCTCGATCAACTTCTTTGCATCAACTACTGTTTCGAAACTCGCTTTATGCTTTTTAAAAAAATCCTCAACAGATTTAAGATCATCCCTCGTAAAGGAAATGACTACAAAATCCTTAGCATCATAAGATTTACTCAATTCTTCAAGCATGGGAATTTCCGCAACGCAAGGTTTGCACGCGATAAACCAAAAATTTAAAAGAACAACCTTACCACTCAAGTCATTTTTATTGAGGCGATTCCCCGACATTGTTTCAACTGCAAAATCCGGAAAATCTTTACCCACTACGCATTTATATAAACCGCCCTCTTCTACATAGAACTTTGAAAAATCGAAAGGAAACTTCTCAGAACAAGTTCCTAAAATGGATTTTGTCTGCGCTAATACTCCATTAAATAAAATAGCGCAGCCTAAAACTAAAAACAGTTTCTTCATGATTGCCCTTTTTTGAGGGTCCTCAGAGGCACAGAGAAATTCCCGTGCCTATATGACCAAGTTGCTGATACTATTTATTCGTTTGAATCCTCTCCTTGCCAAACAACATATAATGCTGCTTGCGGGTGCTCCAATGGTACCCCAATGAGAACGGCAGTGGCTGCGATCCTCTCTTGAAAGCGGAGTCAAGATCTTTCTGGTAAAGTCCGCGACTGAAATCTTCTACCGGAGCTATGTAATCTCCAAACATAGTTGCTTTCCATTCGGGTTTGTTATCAAAGAAACGATAAGGCACACCAGTGTCATCTTGAAATACCGATACTGTATTTTCTAAAACTATAGATCTTATCGAGCTAAATGATTTGCCATCATGCATGCAATAAGATGCAGACTTCACAAATGTATTGAATGGCGCGCGGGCTTGTACAAACTTCACCAGACCCGGACGCTTCGTAAGACCATCATTTGAGATGTCGGTTGAGAAGTAATAAACGGTCTTCAGTTTTTTGGTTTCAAGGTTTCTCAAAACGAACTTCACTCCTTGCACTTTGAACTGAGTGATTTTCTTAGGCTCTACTTCTTTGTCATTACCTACCGAGTCAACGGTCATGAACGTTTGCTGCATCAATTCATAGCCTGAGCGCTCCATGAAGAAGTAAAACAAGGGAAGAACTCCTTTCACTTGCCACAAGTCTTTTTGCATGTGCTTAGTGATGAAGTAACTCTTGTTGAATATATCACGCAAAGAATTACCAAGGCTATCCAGGAAACGATCTCTGTCTTTTTCAGTGAGTTTATCCAAAGCAGGTACTTCACGTACAGGCTCAAGGGCACACATCACATACTCCTTTGTGCGAGGGTACAAGAAGTTAGCATGAAGAAAATCAGGACCTGAGAATGGATAGAATAGTTTCAAAGAATCATTTACTGTCTTAGATAAAACATCCTTCTCCCACGCTGCCATTTTTGTGAGTCGGGTTTCGTACATCTTCTTCCAGTTGGCATCCATTTGTGTACGGAAGTCAACCCAATACTTATCTTTCTCTAATACCGAGAGGTTGTTGTTCTTCAACTGAGGTAAGCCTGCAATGAAGCGGGCGGTATTGTCGAGAGCGGTGTCTTTGGGGAAATTAAGTTCTGCTGCTTTTTGAAGTGAATCAAGTGTGGCAAGGGAGTCAATCCTGCGAAGCGAGTCTGTAACGCGCTTGGAGGGGCCTTCTTTCTTACCTGAACAGGCAGCAGCAATCAATAAGGCAACGATGGGAACGAGAAGTACTAGTTTCTTCATGGGGTTAAATTGAGCCGCAAAGATATTTTAAAATTCGTTTAGAAAAAGGACTATCGCATCCGAGAACCACCCGCTTGCTATTCTCTGTGTAACTCTGCGCGCATTTCTTTGCGACCTTTGCGGTAGTTTAAAATCGCGGAGAGCGCAAAGTTTAATACCATTGAGAGATTAAACTACTTCTTCTTCACCCACTGATACACCAACAGCCCCGAAAGTATGGTGCCGACTGAGTACAAGATCACTGCTGGGTTTTTGGTAAACTCAAAGTAGATCATCCAACATGTTACAAGTATGAAGAAGATTGGAGGCAGTGGGTATAACGGAAGTCTGAATGAGCTATTCGGGAATTTCTTTCTTACGATAAATACTCCAATGACTGTAAGCATAGCAAACACCGACAAGCTGATAGAGATGTACTGGATGATCTCTTTAAACGAACTGACAATAACAAGGAATATTGACCAACCTCCTTGTACAAGAATAGAGATGTAAGGCATCTCATATTTGTTGGTGGTTGTAAATGTCTTCAGTTTAGGATAGTCTTCGCCCATGGCTTCAAGCACACGTGGCCCCGCGATGGTCATTGCGCTGAGCGTTGAAAGTAAAGCAGTGCTAAACAAGCCGGCAAACACCGCCCCAATGGTCGGTCCAAAGAGTTTGAAGGCCACTACATTGCCAATATCATTTTTACCATCTAGTTCTGAGAAATTAGAAACATAAAGAAATGTTCCATTTAACAGGATATATACTGTCATCACTACCAATGTACCGATGATGAGTGAGCGAGGTAAATTCTTCTCCGGGTTTTCGAGGTTACCTGTGATGTAAGCGGCTGCATTCCATCCCGAATAGGCATATACTACATACACCAGCGAGATGGCAAAACCTGAGCTGAAGATCAACTGTGTATCAAATGACTGAGGCAGGAACGATACGGATGAATACTCAACGCCTGTTACAACAAAAGGTGCAATGCAGAAAACTGTAATGAGAAGGAGTTTGAGCGAAGTAAGAATGTTTTGTGCGAGTCCGCCCGCCTTCACACCAAACCAATGAATGGATGAAACTAAAATGATAGCTATAACCGCAATCACTTTCACAGGAATACCAAGCAGCTCATGTGCGTATTCACCTATAGCAATGGCTACTGCAGATATCGCGCCAGCAAAGCCAACGAGTAAACTGATCCACCCTGCTGCAAAGCCGAGGGAAGGGTGATAGATTTGTCCGAGGTAATAATATTCACCACCTGATTTTTTAAAACTCGCTGCAATTTCAGCGTACGTAAATGCTCCGCACAACGCAACTACTCCTCCAAGGGCCCAAAGAGACAATATTGAAAAGCCTGATGGAAGTGGGCCTACCTGATAGCCAAGTGAAGTAAAAACTCCAGTACCAATCATGTTGGCAATGACTAAAGTGATACCTACAGTGAGTGTGTATTTTTTTTGTCCGGTCATAGTGATTTTAAAGTCGCGATGAAATTATAAACTGCAAAGTGTGCAAAGTATCGCAAAGAGTTTAGGGCAGCTCCCATTTTTTCACACAAAGACGCTAAGAAAATGTAAAGAATTTATCTCTTATAGGCGATCATCTTCTGCTCGAACAATTGATTGTCTTTGCCTCTGATCTCGAGTGTAACTTTGAAATCTTTCTTTCCCCAATCGATTTTGATGATACCGAAGTTTTTCTGAATCACCAGCTCCCCTACTCTATAGCGATTGTTTTCTACCCATTTTTCAGGCCATGTGTGCGTAAGTCCGCTGGAGGTAAAATCAAACAACGGATAATTCGCTCCTGGCAAATCCACCTTTGAAAACTCTGCAATATGCCTGTCGCCACTGATGATTAAAACATTTTTCTTTGAAGCTGCCAACACGTCAAGCAACCGCTGGCGTGCCTTAGGGAAGTTTACCCATTTTTCAAATCGATGATCTTCGGCCAATGCTTGAATACTCGAGTTAACAATAAAGAATAGAGCATCGGAGTTTTTCAATTCATCTTCAAACCATTTCCACTGTGCTTCTCCGAGTATGTCGCCAGTTTCGTTGACTTCATACTTATATTGTTTCTTCTCAGTTCCTTCCGGCAAGTAATACACTTTTATCAGTGTGTCCCGAAAATAGCGCGTGTCAAGATTAATGATTTTGATTTTGCTCTTTCCTTCACCAAAGACCATCGAATTATAAATTCCCTGATGACCCCATACCGGATTGCTTTTGGGGATACCTAAAAACTGAAGTTCAAATTTTTTAAACTCATCTTTATGTGGCCAGAATTTTCCTCCATCATTCATTCCATAATCGTGATCGTCCCACGTGCCAGTGACAGGGCATGTTTTCAAAAGCTGCTGGTATCCCGGGTCAGTCTTTAGTTTGTTATACATCCCTTTTAATATGGTTGAATCGCCAGTGTCGGCATAAACATTATCTCCTCCCCAAATCCAGAGCATCGGTCTTTGCTTTACAATTTCAGGCCAGAGTTCCTGAGGTTTCTCTTGATTATCGCATGAGCCAAAAGCAATGATCGTTTGCTTCTTCTGCGCGAAAAGGTTGATCGAAAAGAAGATCAATCCGAGAGCACAAAGTAATTTTCCTTTTTTCATAAACCACAAACTTACAATTCCCTTTTAAAAAGTTGCTACCGTTCGACCAAAATTAACATTGTCAATATTAAAGGCTTTCATACCTTCCAGCTGAAAACTACATCCTCATTATGAAAAAATTGTTTCTACTCTTTTGTCTTGCGGGTACAATCGCATCGGCTCAAACACCAGACTCGGTTTTGATCAAAGCCAACTACGAAAAAATGGAAGTGCTCATTCCCATGCGAGATGGGGTGAAACTTTTTACTTCCATATACACGCCCAAAGACAAGACCAAAACTTACCCCATGCTCATGCAGCGCACCTGCTACAGCGTGGCGCCATACGGCCCCACTAAGTTCCGAAGAAACCTCGGACCTTCTAAGTTTTTGATGAAGGACGGATACATTTTTGTTTATCAGGATGTGCGTGGCCGATGGATGAGCGAGGGAACCTTCGATAATATGCGTCCTAACATTCCGGGCAACGACAAAAAAAATAAAACGGCTATTGATGAAGCATCCGATACTTGGGATACCATCGACTGGTTGATCAAAAATATCAAAGGCAATAACGGCCGAGTGGGTCAATGGGGGATTTCGTATCCCGGATTTTATACAGCTGCCGGAATCCCTGATGCACACCTGGCATTGAAAGCTTCATCTCCACAAGCACCGATTAGTGATTTTTTCTTTGACGATTTCCATCACCAGGGCGCCTTCTTACAAAGCTATATTGCCGCGTTTGCTGTGTTCGGTTATCAGCACGATAAGCCAACCGATAAAAGCTGGTATGACGACAAGATCAAGCGCTTCTATGCAAATCCTCCGAAAGATGGATATGAGTTTAACCTCAGCATCGGGCCATTGAAGAATGCCACAGAGAAATATCACCACGACAATTTCTTCTGGCAACAAATTATTGACCACCCCAACTACGATGAATTTTGGCAACAGCGAAGTCTGCTACCGCACTTGACTAATGTGAAACACGCAGTGATGGCCGTGGGCGGCTGGTTTGATGCCGAAGATTTATTTGGGCCGCTTAACATCTACAAGAAAATTGAAAGTTCAAGCCCTGGCACTTACAATACCATAGTGATGGGGCCGTGGAGTCATGGCGACTGGGCACGCGAAAATGGGTTTCAACAAGTGAACCATATTTATTTTGGTGATAGCATTTCAACTTTTTATCAAAGAGAGATTGAGAGAAAGTTTTTCAATTCTATTTTGAAAGATGGTGCTCAGCCACCATTACCCGAAGCCTACATGTTTGATTGCGGATTGAAAACATGGAAACAATTTGCCGAGTGGCCTCCTAAAGAAATCCCTCCGGTGAAATTATTTTTTGGTGAAAAAGGAAAGCTATCCATCAATCAACCCACCAAGACCGAAGCGGTGTTTGAATACACCAGCGATCCTTCGAAGCCTGTGCCTTACACCTCACAAACAGAAGGTTTGGTTTTCACACCTCGCAGATTTATGAGCGATGACCAGCGCGAAGCTTCACGCAGACCCGATGTGATTACATTTCAAACCAATCCACTCACCGATGATATTACCCTTGCCGGAGAGATCGCTGCAAAATTAAAAGTATCAATGACAGGCACCGATGCCGACTTCATTGTAAAACTTATCGATGTTTATCCAGGCGATACACCAAATGATACTAAACACAATCCAGCCAATATTGTTATGGCAGGTTATCAGCAATTGGTGCGGAGCGAAGTTTTTAGAGGCCGGTTCAGAAATAGTTTTGAGAAGCCGGAGCCGTTCACCCCAAATCAAATCACGGATGTAAACTTTGCGTTGCAGGATGTATTGCACACTTTTAAAAAAGGTCACAGGGTGATGGTGCAAATTCAAAGCACTTGGTTTCCTTACATCGACCGCAACCCACAGAAGTATGTGGACAATATTTATAAAGCCAATGAAGAAGATTTTATTAAGTCGACAATCAAAGTGTACGGTTCCTCTGTTGTAGAAATTGGAGGTGGTGAAAAGCTGAAAGGAAAGATTGAACCTAAGAAGTAATTAGTAACTCTTATAATCCTGCCTTGAACTCGAGGCAGAATTTATAGTTATGTTTTGAAAGTCAATTCCAAGCAGCTAATTGATTTCTACTCACTACTAATTAATTCTTGCTAATTGATAGGTAATCCACCAGTTCCGTAATTAATAAAGTTAATTCACGTCATTATTAAATTTTAATTACATGAAAAAACTACAATTAGCTTTACTATTCTTACTGTGCTCTTTAGCAGTGTGCGCTCAGCAAGGATTTGAATCATCAACTAAAAAAGAAGTTTATAAAGATACTTTGGGCAATGTTATGACGGCTGACACATTTACTGCGCTCACTAAATCAGGAGTGTACGTGTTTATGTATGAAACTTATGGGAACAACGTCACTTATACTCTTGTCAACAAGAAAAAAGCGCTGCAAGAATCTATGGAGCACCTCGAAAAATTTCGAAAAGGCCTCATCAACACACCGCTCCCAAATTTTACTCTCAGGAAGATAGATGGTACCGAAATCAAACTAACATCCTTAAAGGGAAAAACCGTGGTATTGAACTACTGGTTTATCGGTTGCAAATCTTGCGTGCAAGAAATGCCGCTACTTAATGATGTAGTGAATCACTATAAAAGTAAATCCGATATTCTTTTCCTGGCTCCTGCACTTGACGACCGCGAAAAACTGATTCAGTTTTTTGGCACTCATGCTTTCTCTAATCCGGTCACGCATACTTTTTATTATCAGGTATTGTCCTCTTCAGAAGAATTTGCCAATAGAATGAGCATTTCAAGTTTCCCTACCCACATCATTGTTGACTCAAAAGGCATAATTAAGGAAGCGTTTATGGGCAGCAGGGAGGACATCAATAAATTGCTGATTGAAGCGATTGACAAAATAATTTCTCAATAATTCTGAATAAAAGCGTCTGGCTCGTAACGGTCAGGCGCTTAATAGCAAGATTTTCCAAGTCATCTAATGATTTTGATCCACTGCCTCTATAAACTGATCGATTTCGTCTTTAGTGTTGTAATAATGCGGTGAGGCTCTCACAGCCCACGCCACTTTCTTTTCATCAAAATCAATAACAGCAACATTTCTCGTGCTGGAAACCACATTTATTTTTCTCTCTAATAATTTCTGAGTTATGAAGTTCGCGTTCGAGTCTTGCACATGAAATGTTACAAGTGCTCCAACTTCAGGCCCTCGATCAAGAACTCTTACTCTATCGATCGTTGATAGTTGCGTTCGGGTGTAGGCTGCGAGTTCTTTCACACGATTCCAGATTTTGTCCTCACCGATCTGAAGACAATACTCAATCGCTGATCGAGTTCCGAGCACGAGAGCATAGGCAAACTCCCAATCTTCGAAGCGCATCGCCCCATCCTGAGGTTGATATTTATCTTTTTCAATCCAATCTGCTCCACGCATGTCAAGGAACATGGGCTCAAGACCTAAGGCAAGAGCTTTGTCAGATACATAAAGAAGTCCGGTGCCACGTGGGCCTCTCAAAAACTTTCTATTCGTGGCACTGAGAAAATCACACTTGAGTTCTTTCACGTCTAGTTTCATTTGCCCGATCGATTGACATGCATCAAGGAGGTAAATCGTATCGTACTTACTTACAATCTCACCAATCTTTTTAACCGGCTGCATTAATCCGGAATTCGTAGGGATGTGTGTTATTGATAGTAAGCGAGGATGCAACGTTTTTAACTTATGCTCGAGGTCGTTTAAATCTACTCCTCCCTCCGTTGCATTTTGGATGCGCATTATTTTTATGCCCATTCTTTTTTGAAGAGATAAGAACTGAATTTGATTGGAAATAAAATCATCATTTGAAGTAAGGATAATATCGCCCGTTTTAAATGGAATAGACGAAAGAGCCCTGGTATAAGAATCAGTTGCACTTGAGGTGAAGGCGATGTTAGAGGCATTACAGTTCAGAAGTTTAGCGGCCTGATTATAAAATTCTTTTATTTCTGCAGCTCGCAATGCCGAAGCTTCATAGCCACCAATGTTTGCTTCTAATTGAATGTGATCTACTATGGATTGAGTAACTACATTGGGCATCAGGCTTGCGCCCGCATTGTTCAAATGAATAACAGTCGAACATCCGGCCGTTTCGTTTCTGAGTAGTTGTATTTCTTCTATTGAAAATGATTTATCGATTGGCATGTTTAGATTTTTCTTGATAGAATAATTAGGGAACATTGGCTTTATCTCTCTTGAGGAGAGACGTTTTTATTTCTCATAAGCAATTCAGTAAATTTTTTAAGATCAACCGGCTTAAGATATTCTTTTGACTCAGCAGGATACTTCACTAGCTTTTCTTTAGGTCTTATGGGTCGCCTTTCAAATCCACCTCCACAATTGGGACAGACATTATGCAATACATTTTTTACACAGTCTTCGCAAAAGGTGCACTCGAAGGTACAGATCATTGCTTCGGTGCTATTGTAGGGTAATTTCTTACCACAGTTTTCACAGACCGGTCTTAGCTCTAACATAAAATTTTGAGTTTAATTTTTCTTTCAGTGAAATCCTCCGCTACTTAAATTCTGCAATGCATTCAATTTCAACAAGTGCATTGTGTGGGAGACCTTTCACAGCGACAGTGGTTCTTGCCGGCCGATGAGAGCCAAACATTGCAGCATATTCCTTATTCATTTTTTCGAACAAGCTCATGTCGGTAAGGAATACGTTTGTCTTGACAACATTTGAAAGTGACAAGCCTGCCTCCTTGAGTACAATCTCCAGGTTCTTAAGTGCACGTTGTGTTTGGCCTCCAATATCCTCCGCTTCGATTTTCATAGTCGATGGGTCAATAGGAGTCTGGCCTGAGCAATACAATAAATTGCCAGTGCGAATCGCTTGCGAGTAAGGACCTATCGCTTTGGGTGCTTCTGATGAGAAAATGGTTTCCATTATTGGTTGTGTTAAAAATTATTTCACAAACCTAAGCTGACCACGTTGCATGAATTATGCAAATACAATCCTGCGATGATTTTTTACACTAATTTTGATTGCATAAACGGGTAATTTCTGCATGACTATAGATCAATTTGATAAACACTTGCTTCGGTTGCTACAACGGAACAACCGGTTGACCGCTGATGAGCTTGCTGAACAAGTCGGACTAAGCCCCTCAGCTGTTCAACGTAGGCTAAAAAAACTACGCGATGAAAAAATCATTGAAGCTGATATCTCGATCATCTCTCCTGCCGTTGCCGGCCTCGATTTAACCTGCATTGTTGAGGTGGCGCTGGAGCGCGGAAATTCACAAGGTCTTGAGGGCTTCAAATCATCGATGCTAAAATGTAGTGATGTGATGCAGTGCTACTACGTTACCGGCAAGTATGACTTTGTGTTAATTGTTCATGCGCCAACCATGCAGCACTACGAAGAGTTTACCAATAAATGGTTGTTGGACAACCCGAACGTAAAACACTTTTATACTCACGTGGTGATGGATCGGGTAAAGACAGGATATAGTATTTCGATATGATCCTTAAATATTATATCGGGCTAATCCATCATTAGCTTTTGACTAAATATCCCAGAATAATATAAAGGCAATATTTTCTTTACTTTGCGCCCCAAACCAAACCTTGAATGCTTCGCTCACTTCTTAGAAAGAAACAACTCAACGCTATTTTAAACGATTCGCACCACAGTGATTCAAACGGTCACTCTCCTGAACTCCGCAAGGTTCTTGGTGTGCGTGACCTAGTCTCAATGGGCATTGCCGCAGTGATTGGTGCCGGGATTTTCTCCACCATCGGTCAGGCCGCTTATAAGGGCGGACCAGGTGTTGTGTTTTTGTTCCTGATCATTGCTGTCACTTGTGGTTTTGTGGCATTGTGTTATGCAGAATTCGCAGCACGCATTCCGGCAGCAGGGAGCGCCTACACTTATACGTACCTCACCATAGGTGAACTTGCAGCGTGGGTTATTGGTTGGGCTCTGATTTTGGAATATGCAATCAGCAACGTAGTGGTCTCCATATCTTGGAGCAGCTATTTTGTGAACCTCCTCGAAGGAGCCCATATTCATTTGCCTGCCTGGATGGCGACTGATCCAAAAACGGCCCATGTTTTATTTGAATCAGCCGTTGCAGCTGGAACACCTACTGAAGGATTGGCATGGGCTACCGCCCCGGAAATTGCCGGCCTAAAAATAATTTTGAATGTACCTGCATTTGTGATTGTTGGACTGATTACCCTGTTGGCTTATGTCGGCATTCGCGAAAGCAAAAAGGGCGCAAACATAATGGTTGGAATAAAGCTGGCAGCACTTGCCTTCATTGTCGGGTTGGGGGTATTCTATATTAATACCGATAACTGGATAGACTTTACACCCAATGGATTTAAAGGAATTATGGGTGGCGTCTCTGCAATTTTCTTTGCCTACATCGGCTTCGATTCTATTTCTACCACTGCGGAGGAATGCCATAATCCACAGCGTGATTTACCACGAGGGATGATTTATTCTTTATTGATTTGCACACTCATTTATGTGGTGGTTACTCTTGTCATCACGGGCATGGTCAATTATTCCGAGTTTAAAGATGTGGCCGATCCACTGGCATATGTGTTTGAAAAAATTCATTTAGAGAAGATTGGTTTTATCGTTTCGGCTGGTGCAGTAATAGCTGCAACAAGCGCGCTGCTTGTTTATCAGTTGGGGCAGCCACGTATCTGGATGAGCATGAGCCGCGATGGTTTACTGCCAAAAAAATTCAGCGTCATTCACCCTAAGTTTCACACACCGTCATTTGCTACCATTATTACCGGAATTGTCGTAGCGATACCCGCATTGTTTATCGACATCGGAGTGGTTACCGACCTTACAAGTATTGGTACGCTGTTCGCATTTATTTTAGTGTGCCTGGGAGTATTGAACTTGCCTCCAAGAGAAAGAGGCGCTGGCGATAAAAACTTTCACATGCCTCGCATCAACGGGCAATGGATTGTTTCAGTGCTGTTCGTAGTTTTTGTTTTTGGATTTAGAGAAAGGATTAAGCTCTCCATTTTAAATCATTCGACCAGCGAGGAAGTTATGTTCCTGATTTTTCTGTTGGTCGCATTTGTCATTACGATCCTCACATTTGCACGAAAACTTTCCGTAATACCGGTCCTGGGTATTCTGTTTTGTCTCTATCTAATGATCGAGATTCCACCCAAAAGCTGGGTCATGTTTTTTGTCTGGATGTCTGTAGGTCTTTCGATCTATTTCGGGTATGGCAGAAGAAGAAGCAAACTCAATCCTTCTTAAGGATCAAGGATTCGTTACCTCATTTTCCAAGCTTAAAGAATCGGTATCCAAGCGAAATCTGGAATACTTGATTCTGCGTATTAGCAATACTAAAAGATGGTGAGGTAGATGAGCCACCTTTGTATTTATTAACATTGCTCAATCCAAGATTATAACGGATGCCAATATTTATCCCTAGAGGTAGGTCTAGTCCGGCCCCAAACGCAAAAGAGTAATCCGTGCTATTCATGTAACTTTTTAAATCCTGACTAAGTGTTGCTTGCCCCGTGCCGCTAGGAGTTACTTGTACTAAGTCGCCTTTCGCGCTAACTAAAAAACCAAACTGAGGTCCTGCCTGTATATTTAATCCGCCCACCAGGTAGTACTTGATCATTATTGGGACATTAATGTAGTTAAGATCAGTTCTTAGGTTAGAGTAGTTTGGCGTAGTATAATTCTGACCTTGCCTAGAGAATATGATCTCTGGCTGAATACCAAGCTTGCTCAGTCTCAACAATGCATAAGCGCCACCGTGAAAGCTCGTGAGGTTATTATATTTTGCTCCCGACAACTTCCCGTCAGAGCTTAGCGAAAGTCCATTAACATTTAGTCCACCTTTCACACCGAATTCTGTTTTTAGCTGTGCGCTAACCTTTGTTAGAAAAAACATCAACACACAGGCCCCCATCAATAATTTCCTTTTCATGATCATAAAATTTACGCTTCAAAAATACAAATGCTTTGGTGTTACAGAAAAAGAAAATCCCGCGTGTGCGGGATTTTCAAAGAATTAATTTCTCATCCAATTATTTTCCGATTTTGAATAAGCGGTAACCAACGGAAAATTGAAATACCTGATTTTTAGCTTCCTTGGTTCCCAGTGAAGATTGTATCAGCGGTGAGTTAACCCCCGACTGTTTATTGATATCAGACAATCCCATATTATAGCGTGCAGTAATGTTCAAGCCAAAGGGCAAATCCCATCCGAGTCCAAGACCAAGTGAAACGTCTGATGACTTTACAAAATCAGAAACCTTGCCTGATGTAGGGCTGCCAGAGGAATTGAATGCAGTGATTGACTTAGAAGAATTAGCAAGGAACCCAAACTGAGGGCCTGCCTGAAGATTCAGTCCCGCTGCAAGGTAGAATTTCAACATCACCGGGATGGTGAAATAATCATAATTAGAGTTAAAGCTGGAAGAGTTTACGGTATACGATTGACTTTCGCGAGAGAAAAGAATCTCTGGTTGAATAGCAAACTTTGTAATCTTAATCATAGCATAAGCTCCAAAATGATATCCTGTCCGGTCTTTGTAATTGGTGGATATAGAAGAGCTCGTATTGATACTTGCAAAATTAAGCCCTCCTTTTAACCCTAAGTCAAATCTCACCTGGGCTTGAGATACACTGAAAATGAAAGCACAACTAACAACTAACAGAAATTTAAAAAGCTTCATAAGCAATAAATTTGGTTTGTGCGCAAGATACGCATTTCGGGCTATTCTGAGGTTATTCCAAGCTCACGATTCTTGCCTGTGATTTGCGCATAAAAATGGATCATAGCCTTCATATCAGCTTCAACACTTTCGGTAGTATAAAAGGGGACTCCCACAATCACTTTCTTTTTTTTAAAGTCAAATCCGCAAGGAATAATTGGCACGTTTGCTTGCTTCGCGATGTAATAAAAACCGGTCTTCAACCGATCTACTTTTTTGCGAGTGCCTTCTGGTGCGAGAGCTAAAACAAACTTATCGTGAGAGTTAAAAATGGAAACCACTTGATGAACCATATCATGAGACGAAGAACGATCGACCGGGTAGCCACCTACCCATCGAAAGAACCAACCAAAAGGTGGTTTGAATAATTGATTCTTTGCAAGAAACTTCGCTCGCTGCAAGTGCAAAATACTTCGCGCCATGATCCCAATTACAAAATCCCACCCACTTGTATGTGGAGCTACCGCCACAATGTATTTCTTTAGGTCTTTGGGAAATGAACCCTCTGTTGACCATCCGATCAATTTAAAAACCAAAATATAAACCGGTCGTAGCATACCTGAAGGTTTTATGAATATCTCACTTTTTACTGGAATGTATTCAACTGCACCCGAAACATTTTTCGTCAATATTTTTTTATCTTCGCCTATTAACAAAATAGTTCGACCTCTATTTTGAAAACCGAAGCTCCATGAAAAAATTATTCCAAAGAAATTTAAGTTTCACTTCCATCATTCTTCTGTTCGCTGTCGCTTCGAGTGCACAGGCACAAACTTGTCTTCTCCACAGAATCATTGAAGCCGATGGAGATACTATTTCTATTTCATATGATGGCAATGATCATATTTCATCTATTGGCAAATACTCTAAAGTAAAAACGAATGCAGCCGGTTACATTACCGAAATTGATCATCAATATTCAACCGAGAGCAGTATCTCCAGAGAAACCTATGGCTATGACGCCAATCATAATGTAATTCATTACGAGCGATTCACAGGGTCAAATAATGAACCTGATTATATTATGAAATTTACATACAACACTTTTCATCAATTGGTTGAAGCCCAATCGGCTGTTCGTGCAAACCAAAGGTATTTTTATGGTTACCGTGTGTTTTCTTATCATACCACCACGACCAAGAACCCAGCAACAATTAAAGCCTACGATGGCGATGCTCACGGGAAAACAGGAAACCCGGATGAGACGATCACTCTTACCTATGATGACAAAAAGACTATCGGATACCCCAATCCTTTAGATGATTTTAATCCGTATTCAACACATAACGTGATTACCGCCATTGTTGTGGAAGTCGGACAAAAACCCAAGACTGAATCTTTTGCTTATCAGTATAACGAAGAAGGCTATCCCACTTCTAAAACAGAAAAAGAAAGCGGTCACATTTATGTGACTACCTACTCGTACAACTGTAAGTAGGCTATTTTAGATCAATTTATCGATCAGCTGATCATCGGTAAGGTTAGGCAAAGTGATTTGCAATCCGTTTCTTACTTCTTTGCTGATTGCATTCAGGGCACCTTCATTCCTAGCCCACGCCCTGCGCGCAATGCCATTGTTCACATCGAAGTATAGCATGCTCTTTAATTTTCTGCTTGCATCGGCTGAGCCATCAAGAAGCATTCCAAAACCACCATTGATTACTTCACCCCAACCTACGCCACCTCCGTTGTGAATGGAAACCCAAGTTGCGCCACGGAAAGAATCGCCAATCACATTATGAATTGCCATGTCGGCAGTGAAACGTGAGCCATCATAAATATTTGATGTCTCGCGATAAGGTGAATCGGTGCCAGATACATCGTGATGATCACGACCTAAAACAACTGGGCCAATCTTTTTGCTTTTTATAGCCTGATTGAAAGCTTCTGCTATTTTCATTCTTCCCTCAGCATCGGCATAAAGAATGCGAGCTTTAGAGCCTACTACTAATTTATTTGTTTTGGCTGCTTTGATCCAATTGATGTTGTCGGTGAGCTGTGATTGAATTTCTTTAGGAGCTGTTTTATAAATCTCGGATAAAACATCTGCCGCCACTTGATCGGTGTAATCCAAATCTTCTTGCTTACCTGAAGTACACACCCAGCGAAACGGACCAAATCCATAATCAAAACACATAGGCCCCATGATATCTTGTACGTAAGATGGATAACGGAAATTAATTCCATCGGCCGCCATTACATCTGCGCCTGCGCGTGAAGCCTCAAGCAAGAATGCATTTCCATAATCGAAAAAGTAAGTGCCGCGTTTCGTATGCTCATTGATCGCAGTCGCTTGCCTTTTTAATGATGCATGAATTTGCTTCTTAAATTCTTCTGGCTTCGTTGCCATCAATTGATTCGATTCTTCAAAAGACAAACCAACGGGATAGTATCCACCGGCCCATGGGTTGTGAAGCGAAGTTTGATCAGAGCCAATTTCTATTGAAATATTTTCTTTTAGGAATTTTTCCCACACATCAACGATGTTTCCTTGGTAAGCAATAGAAACAACCTCTTTATTTTTCTTGGCTTCTGTAACTCGAGAACAAAGCTTATCAAGATCATAGACTACTTCATCCACCCAACCTTGTGAATGTCTTTTTTGTGTCGCCTTTTCATTGACTTCGGCTATTACTGTAATACAACCTGCAATATTTCCAGCTTTTGGCTGAGCACCACTCATGCCACCAAGGCCTGAGGTTACAAATATTTTTCCCGCCAGTCCTTCACCACTCTTAGAAATTTTCCTTCCCGCATTTAAGATTGTAATGTTTGTGCCGTGCACAATTCCTTGCGGCCCGATATACATGTAACTACCAGCGGTCATCTGTCCGTATTGCGTTACACCAAGTGCATTGTATTTTTCCCAATCATCTTGCTTGGAATAATTGGGGATCATCATACCGTTGGTAACAACCACACGTGGAGCTTCTTTAGAAGATGGAAACAAACCCATCGGATGTCCCGAATACATGTGAAGCGTTTGCTCTTCTGTCATGGTGGCCAGATACTTCATCGTCAGTAAATACTGAGCCCAGTTTTGAAAGACTGCCCCATTGCCTCCATAGGTGATCAACTCATGTGGATGTTGAGCCACAGCCGGATCGAGATTATTTTGAATCATCAACTGAATAGCCGCAGCTTGTTCGCATTGATTTGGGTATTCATTGATTGCTCGCGCAAACATTTTATAATCCGGACGGAAGCGATACATGTAAATACGTCCGAACTTCTGCAACTCCTGATAAAATTCACTTGCTAAAACTTCATGATGCTTGGGGTGAAAATAGCGCAGCGCATTTTTTAATGCGAGCTTCTTTTCTTCCATCGATAAAATATCCTTTCGCTTGGGAGCGTGACTTACCGATTGATCAAAGGGTTTTACTTCAGGAAGCTCATCGGGGATTCCTTGTAAGATTTGCTCTTTAAATGAAAGCTCAATGGTTGTCATACTATTTCCTTTTGAAAATTCTCTGCTGTGAAATTATTCTTGGTGAATTGATAACCTGCCTCATAAATCTCTTGTGCCTTGCCAATATCAAACACAGTGAATCGATCCATGTTAGGAGGGGCAATTGCAACATCACATAAACTTTTACTATGCTTGGTGTTAGCTGAGATCGCGATCAGCAAGCTCCGCTCAATTACATTCTTGATATTTGTTGGATCAAACTCGCGACTGATTTCATTGCAATGAGAACCAATCAGAAACTCACATTGATTACGAATGCATCGGGCTGGTAAATTGTCAAGCAGTCCACCATCCACATACAAACTCCCATTCATACTTGTCGGCCTAAAAACTACCGGAATCGTACATGAAGCCATCACTGCTGATGCCAACTCACCTGAAGAAAAATAATTCACTTCACCCTTTCGAATTTCAGTGGCTGCTATCGTCAGGGGAATATTCAGTGCTGCGAAATCGTTCTCTGGAATATTTTTTAGAATCAATTCTTTAACTCCATCCATGGTGAGCAAACCAGCCCATGTCCATGCCGGGCGCACCGATTTAAATAAACTCAACTGCCTTACCTGATCAAATATCTGATCGGGTTTTATTCCATAGGCATAAAGTGAAGCAACAATCGAGCCGGCACTCGTTCCCGATATCACAGAAATCTGAATGCCCATTTCTTCCAATGCCTTAAGCACGCCAATGTGAGCAATACCTCTTGCTCCTCCTCCTGATAAAGTGATTCCTATTTTCATCTCAAATTATTCACGAATAACAATAACCAACAAGCTATAAAATCTCCTTCAACGAAAAAGTCTTATCCAACCTCACTCCTTTTTCAGTTTGCACAACAGTGCAACATTCATTCACCGAATCGTGTTCTAAAAACAAAACGTAGTTATTAGCCGCAGCTTCTTTTAAGAATTTCTCTTTCTCCTCAAGTGTAATTAATGGCCGTGTGTCGTAACCCATCACATAAGGTAATGGGATGTGCCCCACCGATGGAAGCAAGTCGGCAACAAAGCAAACTGTCTTACCCTCGTACTTGATTCTTGGGATCATCATTTTATCGGTATGACCTGAAACGTAAGTCAAATCGAATTGCGAAAAAGGAGATGGCTTATTAATATCAAGGAAATTCAAATGACCACTTTCTTGCATCGGTAAAATATTTTCTTTCAGGAAACTTGCCTTCTCGCGTGCGTTGGGTTGAGTGGCCCATTTCCAATGATCGGCATTGCTCCAGTATTTCGCGTTCTTAAAAACAAGTGAAAGTTTATCGCCTTCTTTCTTAACTCCTCCCCCGCAATGATCAAAATGAAGATGAGAAAGGAACATATCGGTGATATCATCTTCGCTAAATCCAAGAGAGTTCAAGCTTTTGGTCAGTGAATCATCGCCATGCAGATAATAATGCTGGAAGAACTTGGCGTCCTGTTTATTGCCAATGCCATTATCGATAAGAATCAATTGATTTCCATCTTCAATAAGCAAACAACGCATCGCCCACGTGCACATGTTGCTGTCATCAGCCGGGTTTGTTTTTTGCCAAATGGATTTAGGCACAACGCCAAACATGGCGCCTCCATCAAGTTTAAAAAAACCGGTATTGATTACATGTAATTTCATTGAAGCAAGTTATGTAAAAATAAAAAGACCGGAGAGCCGGTCTTTTCAAAATAATAAATGATACCTCTTATTCTTTCACCACACCCATCGCACAGAATTTGTCGATGCGCTGGTTGAGTAGTTCTTCCACAGGAAGTTGATTGAGCTCTTTATAATTATCGAGAATAGTTTTCTTAATCGTAGCGGCCATTGTCTTTACATCGGTGTGAGCACCTCCGAGCGGTTCTTTTACAATACCATCGATGAGTTTGTTTTGAAGCATATCCTTTGCTGTGAGCTTCAATACTTCGGCTGCTTGCTCTTTATAATCCCAGCTTCTCCACAAAATTGATGAGCACGATTCTGGAGAAATCACAGAATACCAAGTATTCTCTAACATCAATACTCTATCGCCAATCGCAATACCAAGCGCTCCACCAGAGGCTCCCTCACCAATGATGATACAAATCACCGGCACTTTGAGCATAAACATTTCTTTCAGGTTGCGCGCGATAGCTTCGCCTTGTCCGCGTTCTTCTGCTTCCAATCCAGGAAATGCTCCCGGAGTATCAATCAGTGTGACAATTGGCTTGTTGAATTTTTCAGCGAGCTTCATCAAGCGCAAGGCTTTACGGTAGCCTTCAGGGTTGGCCATACCGAAATTGCGCATCTGACGTTGCTTTGTATTTCTTCCTTTCTGCTGACCAATGAACATGAAGGTTTGTCCTTCGACTGTTCCGAGCCCACCGATCATCGCTTTGTCGTCAGCCACATTACGATCACCAAACAATTCAATGAAGTCAGTGGTGATTTCGTAAATGTAATCTAATGTGTATGGGCGATCGGGATGACGCGATAGCTGCACTCGTTGCCAGCCGGTCAGGTTTTCGAATGTCTCCTTTTTCAAATCGATGATTTTTTTCTCCAATGCGAGTATTGCATTATGAACTGCTTTGTCGCTGCCATCAGTCAACTGCTTCATATCTTCCAATTTCGATTCAAGTTCAGCTATGGGCTTTTCAAAATCCAACAAATTCATTTCCTTTTTGGTTGATTAAGAGAGCAAAATTAACAGATTTTTGAAAATGGGGTTTTATCAAGCTTGCAACACCAATTGAGGACCAAAACTTCTTCGAAATAATTTCGGACTGACAGTCTGTGGATGGTTCAAATGCGTACCTTTGCGCGGATTTTTTCAAGCCATGTCTCAAGCCAAATACATATTCGTTACCGGTGGTGTTACTTCTTCCCTCGGCAAAGGCATTATTGCCGCATCGTTGGGTAAGTTACTGCAAGCCAGAGGATTTACTGTCACCATTCAAAAGTTTGACCCCTATATTAACATCGATCCGGGCACGCTCAATCCTTATGAACATGGTGAATGCTATGTAACCGATGATGGAGCCGAAACCGACCTTGACCTTGGCCACTACGAGCGATTCTTGAATGTAAGAACCAGTCAGGCCAACAATGTAACCACAGGCCGCATCTATAATAATGTGATCACTAAGGAACGTCATGGCGAATATCTCGGCAAAACGGTGCAAGTGGTACCTCACATTACAGACGAAATCAAAAGAAATATTTTTTTACTGGGAGAAACCGGCAAATACGACTTCATCATAACTGAAATCGGTGGTTCTGTTGGCGATATTGAATCCCTCCCTTTTGTGGAAGCCGTTCGCCAGGTGCGATGGGAATTGGGTGCAAATAATTCCATGGTAATTCACCTTACGCTTATTCCTTACTTAAAGGCGGCCAAGGAATTAAAGACAAAACCAACACAGCATTCGGTAAAAGAATTGCTTTCTTACGGAATCCAGCCAGATATTTTGGTTTGCCGTACCGAGCATACCTTATCGATGGAAATCAGAAAGAAGTTAGCGCTCTTCTGCAACGTAAACATCAATTCAGTTATCGAAGCAATAGATGCCGATACGATTTACGATGTGCCCCTTTTGATGAAGAAAGAGAAATTGGATGAGCGTGTGCTTTCCAAATTGAAAATGACTTCCAAGCAAGAGCCTGAGCTTGAGCAATGGAAAGCATTTTTGGGTAAGCTTAAAAATCCGATGAATGAAGTCACTATTGGATTGGTGGGAAAATATGTCTCATTACCTGATGCCTACAAGTCAATTGCAGAAGCATTCATTCATGCAGGGTCGCAAAACGATTGCAAAGTGAATGTGAAATGGATTTCATCTGAAGACATCACAAAAGAAACGGTTAAAGAAACACTTATCAATCTGGATGGTGTTCTTGTTGCCCCTGGTTTTGGAGAGCGAGGCCTTGAAGGAAAAATTGAAGCAGTGCGTTACGTGCGCGAAAATAAAATTCCGTTCCTCGGTATTTGCTTGGGTATGCAGTGTGCCGTGGTTGAGTTTGCCCGCCATGTATTGAAATTGGATGCCAGCACAACAGAGCTGAATCCAAAAACAAAACATCCGGTAATCGACTTGATGGAGGAACAAAAGAAGATTACAACAAAAGGCGGCACCATGCGCCTCGGTTCTTATGCCTGTAAGTTGAAGAAGGGATCAAAGGCACAACATGTCTATGGCGACACTCTTATTCACGAACGCCATCGCCATCGCTATGAATTCAACAACAAATATTTAGAGCAGATGGAAGAAGCAGGGCTGAAAGCTGTTGGTATCAATCCTGATTCAGGTTTGGTAGAAGTTGTTGAGTTGAAAGATCACCCTTGGTTCATTGGTGTGCAATATCATCCGGAATTAAGAAGCACTGTACTCAACCCTCACCCTCTATTTGTGAAATTCGTTGGCGCAGCAATGGAAAATAAAAAAACATCATAATCGTCATTATATAGAACGCACAGTCTCGAATTAAAAAATTTCAAAATACTTCTCATGGATAGGAATTCAGCCATAGGCCTTACATTGATGGCCTTGTTATTGTTTGGTTACTTTTATTTTTTCTCTCCAAGTCCGGAGCCACAAAAAAATAAACCTGTTACAACCACGATAACCTCAACAGTTAAGGACAGCACCACTCAGAAAAGCACCGAGGTTAAAATCGACAGCACGGCTGCCAAACAATACGGTGATCTTGGTTCTTTCCTTACGGGAAAAGAAGAATTCACATCCATTGAAAACGATGTATTGAAATTGACTTTCAGTAATCACGGAACATTGCGTGAAGTGAATCTGAAAAATTATAAGACCTACCAGCAGCAGCCATTGGTTCTGGCAAAAGATGGCAATAACAAATTTTCGCTGAATACCACTTATGATGGTCACACCATCGATCTTTATCAGCTTCATTACCAAACGGAAGTTGTAAAACAAGGTGACTCCACATTAGTGAATTTCACCGCCAAGCTTTCTGAAAGCTCTTACTTGAAACATATTTATTCAATTCCATCTAAAGGGTATAAGATCGGATACAAGATTGAATCGCAGGGTGTAGCACTTACAGGCAAAGAGGTAAAATTCGATTGGAGTGACGTCATCGCTCTGCAAGAAAAAGATCTTAACGACAGCCGGAACAAAACCACTATCAATTACTACACTGCTACCGAGTCATTTGATGGCCTTTCTGAAAGTTCTTCCGACTCGAAGTCTATGACCGATCCATTGAAATGGGTTGCCATCAAACAGAAATTTTTCTTGAGTGCCATTTTTGCAGAAGATAAGTTCAATAGTGGATCTCTTGCGATCACTGTTGATCCAAACGACTCCTCACATGTAAAGAAGGCTGAAGTAAGTTTGTCGATTCCTACCGAGGCCATCGCTTCTAAGAAAGCAAACTTCTCTTACTATTTCGGCCCTAACGATTACAAAATCACCAAAGAAGTTACTGAAGGGTTCTCACGCAACATGTACATTGGATGGCCCCCGGTGATTTGGGTGAATAAATTTTTGTTGATGCCAGTATTCAACTTCTTGCAGAAGTTCATCACCAATTATGGTGTCATCATTTTGCTGCTGGTGCTCTTCATGAAGTTGTTGCTGATGCCACTCACCTACAGCTCATACATGGGCATGGCTAAAATGCGACTGTTGAAGCCCGAGCTTGATGCCATCAAAGAAAAGAATGGCGACAACATGGCTCAGGCTCAGCAAGACCAAATGAAGTTGTATAAACAGGTTGGAGTAAATCCATTTGCCGGATGCATTCCACTCTTGCTGCAGATGCCAATTTTGTTTTCAATGTTCTATTTGTTCCCTAACTCAATCGACTTGCGTCAGCAGCCTTTCCTTTGGGCGGAAGATTTATCGACTTGGGATTCGGTACTCACACTGCCCTTCTCTGTGCCATTCGGATACGGAGATCATGTGAGTTTATTTGTACTCTTGATGACGGCCTCTCAAATTGTTTTCCAATGGCAAAACAATCAGATCCAAACAGTACAGGGCCCAATGAAGGCCATGGGTTATGTGATGCCACTCGTCTTCCTCTTTGTATTGAATTCGTTTTCTGCCGGATTGAGTTTCTATTATTTCGTTTCCAACTTGATTACGTTCGCTCAGCAAGCCATCATCAAACGCTTTGTTGATGAGAATAAGATTATGGCGATCATGGACGAGAACCGTAAAAAGTCCGCTGCAGGCACAAGCAAGAAATCCAAATTCATGGCCAAGCTTGAAGATGCCATGAAGGCGAGCGAAGAAGCGAGGAAGAAGAAAAAGTGATTTGAAAATTAGATGATTTGAAAATTTGAAAATGACAGACTAGCCATTTTCAAATTTTCAAATTAAATCACCTTCAAATTATCTAGATCCCAATTTCTTCCCACTCTACATTTCGATAAAGTCTCATTACAAAATAGGAGCACGCTAGCACCACTGGACAAGCAATCCAGAGAAGTAAATCGAACTGGGTGAGAAAATAATGACCAGCAGCTACCACACCAATAATCATCATGGTAATGATTGCTCTGGCAATGCTTCCTCCTTGATTACGAGCAGTTGGAGCCAAGCTCAACGGCAAATGCTTATCGGCAATAATGGCCATGATTACCATTAAAAGAATACATGTCTGCATTCCGAAAACCAGATCTACTGCAGCTTTCGCGCGCCAGATAAGCAAGATTATTACGGACGCAAATCCATATATTGGTAAAAAGAATTTAACAAGAATGGCCTTTAACGTGCCACTCAGAATCTCTCCCGGTCTTTTAACGGGTGCCGACAAATAGACCCAGCTTGCTTTAAATTCGTCTGTAAAATTGATTTCAAAGGATGCGGTAATCAAAACATAGATGCACGCATAAATTATAATCAAATGCTTCTCTGTTCCCTGCAACGATTGGAAATACTCCATAAAAGACAGATCTCCTTTTTTGCTTTGCATCATTAGTACAATTGCAATAATTACGAATGATCCTATAGCGGGATAGATGCGCAGCTTCAGTTTTCGGTCTCTTGAAAAAGCCGCAGTTACCAGCGAAAAAGCTGCTCGTTCCAAACCCGGCTTCGTAATCCATTTTGTCAAACCTGAAATGAAAGACTTTTTCGATGATTTGCTTCGTTCCCGCAATTGAGGGACAGAATTTGTTCCCAGATCAGCAAGTTTTGAAGTGAAGTAAGGTGTAAGATATTTATTGATCGCTTTCCAGCTTCCAATAGGTACTGCTATCGCTAATAATGTTGCCGATAAATAAATCCAATCAACACTCAAATCATTCACAAGTTTGATTACCCCGGTCATCCACATGGGAGGAATAAAAATAGACCACCACTTCAAGTCGGTGGCCACATTCGCTAGGGCATCAGAACTTAATAACCGAGGTAAAATCTGATACCCTCCCATCATCATAACGGCCATCGCGATCTGGAAATAATTGATTATGGATTTTAAACGCTCTTCACTTGTAAACCTCATCATCAATAGATACAATCCATTTGTTATCGCCACAGAAAAAACAACTGTTAGAATGGAAGTGAAAATAGTAGCAACACCAATGATAGGCCCATAAACAAAAAAAGTGACAACAATAGGAATAATAGACAGCGCAAAACTAATCTGCCCGATGTATAGCAAAATATGAGTGGTGCGGGCAGCATAAAATGTCTTTGGCGTAATTGGTCGTGGCAGAACGATGGTATTGTCGCTCGTATCAAGCAGCACTGCGCTAAAGTCGCTGATGATTGTAAGCGTGATCATCACCATCAAATACGAGTGATAAATTGAGAACGAAAAGACAATGGAAGGGATGTAGGCAATAATCCCTGAGAGAAAAGCGCCAAACAAAGCGTATAAGAAAAATGCTAATAGAAAAGCACCAGAGTACTGCTTTTCAGTCTGATTCATCTTGAATGCCGGAGCTCTTCGGTTATCCATCTCCAGTTTTATTCCAACAATCGCACGCAGCTGATCAAAGTCTACACCTTGCCATTTGTAGATGGGTTTCAACAAATCCAGGAATCTAAGCCAGAACCAAGTCATGATTGAAGAATGTCTACAAAGTTATTTGCTACTGTCACTTGCTCCCCTTGCCCGGTGAGTTGCGTAAAGATTTGCTCGAGCGAGCCACCATGCGCTTGCTCATTTAATTGTTGAAAAGAACCGTTGGCAATGATTTGCCCCTGATTAATAATAATGATGCGATCAGAAAGTTTTTCAACTACATCCATAATATGCGAACTATAAAAAATAGTCTTTCCATTTTGCTTCAATTGAGTCAAAATCTCCTTCACCAGAATCACCGAATTTGCATCTAACCCTGACAAAGGTTCGTCCAGAAAAATAATTTCAGGGTTGTGAAGCATTCCCGATATTAAAAGCACTTTCTGCTTCATCCCTTTCGAGAAAGTGGTCATCCGTGATTCTTTGGCTTTATCGAGATCAAACAATCGGAGCAGATCATTTGCTTTTTGCGTAACCGATTTCTCCGGCAGCTGATAGAGTTGGCCTACGAAGAGAAGATATTCAATTGGAGTAAGTGTTTCGTAAAGCGCTGCGTTCTCGGGGATGTACCCTATTTTCCGCTTAATTTCTATCGAGTCTTTCTTCACATCCATTCCAAGCACCTTAGCCTCACCTTCAAAATCAGGAATAAGGCCGCACAAAATTTTTATCGTGGTGCTCTTACCGGCACCGTTCGGCCCGATGTAGCCAATCAGCTCGCCTGACTGAATGGAGAGGTCAATATTTTTAAGCACTACTTGCTTAACATATCGCTTAGAAAGACTTGAAACTTTAATTACTTCTGGCATAACTATATTAAGAATGGCGCAAAGAAACTCAATAATTTAAATTCTTTGCAATCAGCTCAATATTTCGAGGAATCCACATTCCAATGTTCATGATCTGTTGAAAGTAAGTGGATAACATTGTTTCACGCATGTTCCACGCTGGGTGAATAACACTATCTTTGTCGCCTTCAAGTTTTAAATCTTTAAAAATTCATGGGTAAAATCATTGCGATAGCAAACCAAAAAGGAGGCGTAGGAAAAACCACTACAGCCATTAACCTGGCAGCCAGTCTTGCAGTATTAGAATACAAAACGCTGCTTGTTGATGCTGACCCTCAGGCAAACTCAACTTCAGGACTGGGCATGAACCCTAAAGACATCAAGAAAAGTATTTACGAATGCATGGTAGACGGTGTAAACGCATCGGATGCCATCATTAAGAATGAATTGAAATTTTTGGATGTACTTCCCTCTCACATTGACTTGGTAGGTGCGGAAGTTGAAATGGTGAATATTGAGCACCGCGAAGAGAAGATGCGTAATGCCTTAGCTAAAGTGAAAGATCAATACGATTATATTTTAATTGACTGTTCACCTTCATTGGGACTAATTACCATCAACTCTTTAACAGCAGCTGATTCTGTCATTATTCCTGTGCAGTGCGAATATTTTGCATTGGAAGGTCTGGGTAAATTACTCAACACCATTAAAATCATTCAGACAAGATTGAATCCGAAATTGGAAATCGAAGGTATCTTATTGACTTTATACGATGCGCGTACCTCACTTGGTAACCAAGTAGTAGAAGAAGTGCGAACTCATTTTAAAAACATTGCCTTCAAAACAATTATTCCACGCAATGTGAAATTGAGCGAATCGCCAAGCTTTGGATTACCTGTGATTGTGCATGATGCCGAAAGTAAAGGAGCGATTAGTTATCTCAACTTAGCGCACGAGGTGTTGAACAAAAACGGAATGCAAAAATGAGTTTGAAGAAGAAAGCATTGGGCCGTGGATTGAGCGCATTGCTCAGCGACTCAGAAGGAGAAAAATCTGAAGTAGAGATCACTTCGCCTTCCATTGTTGGCAGTGAAGCTCAGACCAGCAACTTAAATGAAATTCCGATAGAGGAAATTGAAACCAATCCGTTTCAACCTCGACAGTACTTCGATCAGGAAGCCTTAGGTGAATTGGCCGAGTCAATTAAAGTACACGGCATCATTCAGCCCATTACAGTAAGGAAACTTTCGCAGCATCAGTATCAACTGATTTCCGGTGAAAGAAGGTTCCAAGCTTCGAAGTTGGCAGGACTAAAAGCATTGCCGGCTTATGTTCGAACCGCCAATGATCAGCAGATGCTGGAAATGGCGTTGATTGAAAACATTCAGCGTGAAAATCTAAACCCAATAGAAGTTTCGTTGAGCTATCAACGATTGATTACGGAATGTAACTTGAAGCAAGAAGAGCTTGGTGAACGTGTAGGAAAAAACAGGACAACGGTTACGAATTACCTACGCTTACTCAAACTTCCACCCGATATTCAAATTGCCGTACGCGACAATAAAATTTCCATGGGTCATGCACGAGCCATCATCAATATCGAAAATCCTGACTCTCAATTATTCATCTTCAAAAAGATAATAGCTGAAGATCTTTCGGTTCGCGCAGTAGAATCATTGGCCCGTGAAGTTTCTGAAGGTGCCAAATTGAAAGAAGAAGTCAAGCAGACACCAAGTGCTCCTAAAGAGATTCATCAATTACAATCCAAACTTTCATCACACTTTGGCACGAAAGTTACTGTGAAGAGCGATGGCAAAAGAGGAGATATTCGTATTCCGTTTTTGTCGGTGGAAGATTTAAACCGAATTTTGGATATTCTAAAAGTATAACATGCGTATCGTTGGCCTCTTCGCGATCTTGTGGTTGACTTGCTTCGCAGGCCGCGCTCAGGATGCGAAACCAGACAGCACCGGCCTTTCATCCGATTCTGTTCGCCTGAAGAACGGTAAGGTGGTTAACATTCGATCTTATGCTGCTCGTTTCGATCCACGCAAAGCCTTGTTTTTTGCAGCCGTCCTACCTGGAGCCGGCCAGATTTACAATAAAAAATATTGGAAAGTACCACTCGTTTATGGAGGGTTTCTCGGATTGCTTTCCGTGGTGAAGTTTTATAGTGATGCCGAGATAAAATATAAAGGTGAATTGTACTACATGATCAACAATCCTACGCTTCAGTATTACCCAGGAACCTTGCGAACTACTGAGTCGCTTCGCAGAACGGTGGACCTGGCACGAAGGCAGCGCGACTATTTTATTGTGTTCACCGGCTTCTTATATCTTTTACAGATGGTTGACGCGCATGTAGACGCGCACTTAAAAGAATTTGATCTGAACCCCAAACTTCATGTGCGCCTTGAACCAACCTATAGTCCGGCAAATGGTATGGGAATGGGATTGACTCTGAGATTTTAATTCCTATTTCCAAGCTCAAAATTCATATTGATATTTTGCCATTCATAATATAAATTTTAATGAAGATACTTCTGATCGGTTACGGAAAAATGGGCAAGACTATTGAGGGTCTTGCCTTACAACGTGGACATACTATTGTCGGGAAGATTGATAATCATGAGCAACTTCAAAAATTCAATCTATATGCTGATGCCGCCATTGAGTTTTCTCAACCCGATGCAGTCGCAGAAAATTTAAAATTCTGTTTTGATAAAAAGATTCCCGTTGCCTGTGGCACAACAGGATGGCTTGAAAAGAGAAAAGAAATGGAGAGTCTGTGCCTGCAAAAAGGAGGTGCATTTTTCTATGCATCGAATTACAGCCTGGGGGTAAATATCTTTTTCAAGCTCAACGAGTTTCTTGCAAGGTTGATGAATAGCCAGCAAGGTTATCAAGTTTCTATCGATGAAACTCATCATACACAAAAGAAAGATGCGCCAAGTGGAACGGCCATCACCTTGGCAGAAGGTATCATCAAAAACTACCGGTCAAAAAAAGAATGGGCACTTAACGAAACCTCAAACCCGGAGGCTCTCGCGATAAAAGCATTTCGCATTGACCCAACTCCAGGCACACATGTGGTCAAATATCAATCAATTGTAGATGACATTGAGATCAAACACACTGCACATTCACGAGAAGGGTTCGCTCTAGGGGCAATTCTGGTGGCGGAGTGGCTGGCAGGCAAGACCGGGGTCTACTCAATGGACGATTTTTTAAAATTCTGACTTAACAATATTTTGATTTTCTTTGCACCGCAAAAAATTTAGTTGAATATAAAATTCTAGTTTCATGGATTATTCAGATTTCGCTTTTCTAGCTCTAATACCTCTTTTGATACCAGCTTATATCGGTCTTTGGAAGTTATATGAAAAAGCAGGTGAGGAAGGGTGGAAAGCAATCATTCCTGTTTATTCAACAGTTATTTGGTTGAGAATTATCGGAAGACCGTGGTGGTGGATTTTGATGCTATTAATCCCCATCGTGAATGTCTTTTATGCTGTCGGAATCATGGTTGATCTGATGAGATCATTTGGCAAAGAGAAATTCCATCAAATAGCCGCATGCATTTTAATTCCTTTTATATACTTACCCTACTTGGGTTTTAAAAAAGACATTGTTTACAAAGGAAAAGCATCCGAGATACCTCAGGGGAAAAAATCAGTTACCAGAGAGTGGGCAGATGCAATCATATTCGCTGTGGTGGCAGCAACTCTTATCCGATGGATGGTGATGGAAGCATACACTATCCCTACCCCATCGATGGAAAACTCATTGTTGGTTGGCGATTTTCTTTTCGTGAGCAAATTCCATTACGGAACACGCACTCCACGAACGCCTTTGCAGGTTCCCCTTACCCATCAAAAGATCTGGTTCACGGAAATTCCGTCATATGTTAATTGGGTACAGCTTCCAAGCTACAGACTCCCAGGCATCAGTCATGTGAAGCGCGAAGACGTGGTAGTATTCAATGTGCCCGGCATTGCTGAGAATAACTATATGATGCCTCAAGAGAGATGGATTGACTATCCTGTGGACCTAAAAACAAATTATATCAAACGCTGCGTGGGCATTCCCGGTGATGTCCTTCAGGTGAAGGATCGCCAATTGATCATCAATGATCAGCCTTTGAAAAATCCTGAGAACATGCAATACCGTTACCACGTGATTTCAAAAGATGAAATCAACCAGCGTAATTTTGAGAAGCTAGGATTAGACCCTGAAGATTATGGAATGTATGGACGCACTGCGCCAGATCAGGTTGAATATTCGATGTTCTTGTCTGCTAAAAAAGTGGATGAGCTAAAAGCGCTACCATTCATCAAGTCGGTTGAGTTACCCAAAATGAGTTCTGAAGCTGACACTCGAATTTTTGCAGCATCAAAGTATGCGCCCTGGAATGGCGATAACTTTGGCCCACTTACGCTTCCCAAAGAAGGTATGACCATCGACATTAATGATTCTACGCTTGCCATCTACGGGTCTACTATTCGCGATTTCGATCATAACGAAAACGCTAAAATTGAAAATGGCAAACTTACCATCAATGGAAAAGAGGTGACGAAATACACTTTCAACCAGAATTATTATTTCATGATGGGTGACAACCGTGATAACTCACTTGACTCACGCTACTGGGGTTTCGTACCTGAGGATCACATCGTGGGCAAAGGATTTTTTATTTGGCTTTCACTTGATAAGTACGGAAGCTATTTCAGTAAAATCCGTTGGAGAAGATTCTTTAAGCTGATCGATTAGATTTTAAGCAGCAAGTAGTAAGACATAAGACTTCGCTAGTTACATGTCTTACTACTTATGTCTCTTGTCTAACGCCTATTTCTTCTGTCCCAGCGAAAACCAATTTCCTGAATCATCTACAAAGAGAGCTTCAAACCCATAAAACTCTTTGGTAGGTGCCTTTTTGAATACAATTCCTTTGGCTTTCATTTCTTCGTAAGTGGCGAGAAGGTCGTTGCATTCAAATACGCCAAAGCCAAAAGTTCCTTTGCTCACCAAATCTCGCATCTGTTTGGCTGCCTCACCTTTGAACATCATGCCCTCATCAATTGACATCAATGAAATTTCAAGATCTGGCTGCTCCGGTGGGCAAACGGTAAGCCATCGCATGCCGGGCCCCATAGGCGCATCGGTATGAACTTTAAAACCGAGTTTGTTCACGTAAAACTCGTAAGCGCTGTCCTGATTGAGAACAAACACGCTAACGTGATTCATTTTTGTAATCATTGGCAATGTTAATTATGGGTCAAACATCGCCACTGCTGAATCATTTGGCTTCTTGAAAATTGCTATTCTTTGTCCAACCTTTATTTTCTGCCCAGCAGTTGGGAATAAATTGCAATGGAGCTTCTTTGATTTGCTTCTGCCGCCCCCGAAATTGTTTTTGATATACTGAAGGAGAGAGTTTAACAATTCGTTTAAATAAGCCTGTGAATGAACTCAAGCTATCAAATCCCACATGAAAGCACACATCAGTCACGGAATGTTCTAGCTCCAAAAGTTCCTTCGCTTTCTCGATTCTTACTTTTGTGAGATACTGATGAGGAGTTTTTCCATAAATATTTTTGAACAGCCTGATAAAATGAAATTTCGAAAATAGAGCCTCATCAGAAATATCATTAAGATCAATTTTTTCAGCAAAGTGAGAATCGATAAACAGCTTAGTCTGTACTATCCGTTTATAAAGATAAACCTTAGGATATTCTTCGCCCATAAGTACAATTTACCAATCTATTTCTTTCAATCCTTTGTTTTTCAGATAGTCATTCGCTTTGCTGAAGTGTTTGCATCCAAAAAAGCCACGATCGGCTGAAAACGGAGATGGATGCGCACTCATCAGCACCAAATGTTTTGATCGATCAATCACTTCTCCTTTTTTTTGCGCGTAGGCTCCCCATAGCAAAAAGACTACATTCGATTTTGCATCAGAAATCATTTTTATCACAGCATCGGTAAAGGTTTCCCATCCTTTTTTCTGGTGCGAAGCTGGCGATGATCCTCTCACAGTTAATGTTGCATTTAGTAACAGTACACCTTGATGAGCCCACCTTTCTAAGTCACCTGAAGCAGGAATGGGCTTACCCAAATCTTTGTTTATCTCTTTAAAGATATTAACCAATGATGGTGGTGGCCGTACACCATCTCGAACAGAAAAACAAAGTCCATTTGCCTGACCTGCCCCATGATACGGGTCTTGCCCGATAATTACGACCTTCACATCGTTAAAAGCGCAACAATCAAACGCTCTAAAAATCTCTTTACCGGGTGGATAAACGGTTTGCGTTTGATATTCCTGTTTAACAAAATGAATAAGATTGGTGAAATATTCTTTTTCAAATTCATTTTCCAATTGTCCTTTCCAAGAAGGCGCAATTTTCACTTCAATTGCCATGTAATATTATTTCGATAAACGGTTACACTATTCAATTTGTAAATTAGAAAAAATTAATACTTTTGACCAGATGATTGCTGAAGTAACACAAGGCGTGAAAGTAACCGTGGAAACCGAATATCAACCTGCATATTCGAATCCGGGCCAATTTCATTTTGTGTTCACCTACCGTATCACCATTGAAAATCAAAGTGAATTTACGGTTCAACTCTTGCGTAGGCATTGGTTCATCAATGATGCGGCCTTCGAAGCACGTGAAGTGGAAGGCGAAGGCGTAGTGGGCCAGCAACCTGTATTAGAGCCTGGCCAATCTCATCAATATGTTTCAGGCTGCAATCTTAAATCAGGTATGGGCAAAATGGCGGGTACTTATTTGATGGAACGAGTTATGGATGGCACACAATTCAATGTTACCATCCCTGAGTTCATCATGATTGCCCCAATGCGCCTCAACTGATTCAAAAAACAACCTGTCGATTTTTCTGCTAACACAATTTCCAAACTTCTATCTTTGGTAAATTAATTTTTGGTGCAAAATTTCTTTCGTGTAAAATCTTTTCTGAATCACTGGCTCGATACCATTGACGAACATTCACTACATTCTCCATTCTTTTTTGATTTCTATAGCAAAGTCATTAAGGGCAAGCACGATGACTCATTTATCGAAGTAGAGAAAACGAGAGACCGTTTGCTCAGTAATCGCTCGATGGTTAATGTAAAGGATCTTGGCGCACCCTCCTCTCATTTCAAAACGAATGACCGCACGATATCACAGGTAGCATCTACAAGCTTGACTAAAGAAAAACAGTGCGCGTTGTTCTTTAGAATCGTTAAATACTTCAACGCTAAAAATATTGTAGAGCTGGGTACATCGATGGGTATCACCACACTTTACCTATCCAGAGCGGAAGGAAGTAAAGTGACCACCTTTGAGGGCAACCCCGACATGATCAATATTGCACTTACTAACTTTGATTATTTCAAACAAAAAAACATTACGCTAGTCAAAGGGAACATTGACGAAACGCTTCACGATTACCTTCAAAATCCAGCCAAGATTGATTTTGCCTTGATCGATGCGAACCACCGCTATGAGCCCACCGTTAGGTATTTCAACTTACTCGCCAGGCGCATGGGAGACCATGGAGTAATGGTGATTGACGACATTTATTATTCAGAGGAAATGGCACGCGCGTGGAACGAGCTAAAGAAACATGACCTCGTATATGGCAGCATCGATCTTTTCCATTGTGGAATCCTTTTTTTTGATCTCAACCTCAACAAACAACATTTTATCTGGTCCTATTAAAAAAGTTAATTTTGTGAACACGATTTAAAACTATGGCACAACTTACCGATCAAATTCAGGAACCCAAAAAAGGAAATAGGACCTCCATTGTTATAGGATTACTGCTAGTCATTATTCTTATCCAAAGTGTAAAAATCTATCTCGATTATAAAGAGAAAGTAGAAGTCAAGGAACAATTAGCTTCTACGGAAGAAGATTTGGGCGCAACCATGCAAAAATTGAAAGACATTCAAACTGAACTTGATCAGAAGATTGTTGAGATAGAAAAGCTAGGAGGCGATGTAAAAGAACTTCAGAAAGCTAAAGCAGAAATAGAAACTGAATTAAAGCGAAATAACAAACGTAGTGCAAAAGCCTTACAAGAACTGAAAGATCGAGTGGAAGGCTATCAGGAACTGTTGAAATTGAAGGATGATGAAATTGAGAAGCTAAAGAATGTTAACACCCAACTGTTTAGCGAAAACAGAAATCTCAAAACAAAACAAAACGTGTTAAGCGATTCCATTACTCAACTTTCGAAAGGGAAAGATGAACTCGCTACCAAAGTTGCCATTGCTTCTCAGCTCAAAGCCGAAAACATTTCCGTAAAAGGAGTGAGCAGTAAAGGAAAAGAACGCGAGTCTCCATTTAAAAACAGACAGCTTCAGAAGCTGAAGGTAGAGTTTAACTTAGCCGATAACAAAGTTGCACCTATCGAAGGGAAGAAAATCATCATTCGCATTATTGATGAAAATAACCAAGTCATCTTTGATGTAGCCAAAGGATCCGGCACATTCATCTACAACGGTAAAGAAGAATTTTATACTGCTGCTCAGGAAATTCTATTCGATAACACAAAGCAGCGACTCACATACCTTTATGAAAAGGGCTCAGAATACACCGCTGGGAAATATACTGTTGAGATTTACTCTAACGACTACAAAATCGGATCTGGAGTATTTGAAGTGAAATGATCAAACACTAGCCGCGACCTTATTGGCAAGAGGGTAATCGAATAGTCCATACTCTTTGATTGCCTCTTCTACTTTGTGCGGCACGAATTTTTCCCAACCTCCCTCGCCCTTTCTGATCATTGCAAGAACGTTATCCGAAATGATATGGAGATTACTGATGTTGGCATCATCAATGTCCTCCAGCTTGTTGTTGTCTCTTAAGTAACGAAATAGATTCTTCACATTAGCTGGCAGTTCAGCTTCAAAATCTTTCAGTGTGAAAATGGTGCCGTCTTTTCTTAAGGCAGGGTAAATATATAGTTTGATGTTACTTCCAAAGAGAGAGGCGAAACATTCGAGAATTCCACCCCGAATATTCTCGTAGGTCTTTTCATCAAATATTTTTTGAAGGGCAAAAATACCCATCACCAATCCTGTTTTACGCCCTCTGGTTAAGTTCGACAGGTAATCTACCAAGCGATAATATTCGAAATAATTGGAGATCAAAACATTTTGACCAAGCGAGCAGATAATGTCAGCGCGATACAAAAAATCTTTCTCATCAATAGCGCCTTCTGTACTCAGGTCATTAAGAGTAAGTTCTGTGAGCGTTATCATCCTATTCCTGTCTACATCATCTTCATGAAGAAAATGTCTTCTGGAGGTAAGGAGCATATCCACATTAACGTGAGTTACCGGGCGAAACCGGCCACGAAGAACAAGCACATTTTTTTTATACAAATATTCCGAAGGCTGCATCACATGTCCATCCGGACCAAACATGGCAGCTTTAGTCAGTCCATTCTTTACTAGCTTTAATGCCATCAATCGATTGTCAACGCGGGCGAAATCGTGTCCATTCAAACGAAACATATCGATTTCAACTCTACGTGTAGTCAAGCTATCAAGCAAGGACAGCATTAGCTGTTCAGGGTCTCTGATGAACATGCAACCATACAATAAGTTTACACCCAGGATTCCAAGGGCTACTTGTTGTTGCAGGGGGTCATTGTCAAGCATCTTTACGTGGATGACGCAGTCATTATATGGTCCTTGTGGAGTGAATTGAAAGCGAAGCCCCATCCATCCGTTTCCCTGGTTGGTGCGTTCATAATTTAAACTCTCAACTGTATCTGCAAAGGCGAAAAAGCGACTGGTTTCAATTCTATGCGGCAATCGTTCTGGAAGAAGTTGATACTCATGATCAAGCATGCGGATAAGCCGGTCTTCGCTAACATAGCGTTCACAGCGGCCGTAAATGGCATCGCTGAACTTCATATCGTAAGCTGACATGGTTTTTGCAATCGTTCCACTGGCACCACCTACCTTAAAAAAATTAGCGGCAGTTTCTTGTCCTGCACCTACTTCTGCAAATGATCCGTAAATGTCTTTGCTTAAATTAATCTGGAGCGCTTTTTCCTGAGTAGTGAGCTTCTTTTCGGCTTCCATAGTATAGAATAACAACAAGTGTAAATTTCACTTATTTTTTAACAGTAACTGCTATTACCAAGCAGCTATTTTCTTAACGTGCTTTTGGGGATTTTAGTTTAAAATGTAGACAGAAGGAACCTCTAAGGTTTAATAACCATTGCGAATTTTTCAAAAGAGAATTGAGATCTTAAAGAGAATAAGACCGATGAAAATTCATGTTTACTTAGCAACGACAAATCGCTCTTGAGCTTCCAGCCTTAGATCTTCCCATTCATCCGTTGGAGGCGTCACACCTTTTTCAAAGACTTCAGTCAATAGCCATTTTACGATATCCTTCTTCATTCCAAATTTCTTCACCAGGCTTTCGCAAAAGGCAATCTCTTTTTTCTCTATAACACCATCTGCCCACACCATCTGCATGAGGTCAAAGAGAATATTCATTTTGTCGTAAAAATTATTAGGAACGATTACTTCGAATTTTTCATTACTGTCGATCAGTTCCTTCACCTGACGATCTTTAAGACCATAACGTTTGGCGATCTTGTAAAGCATCTTCACTTCTTTTTCATGAACAAACCCATCGGCCTTTGCCAAAGCCAATAAACTCTTGATGTGGTTTTTCTTGTAGGATAAATATTGATGTTCGAAGAAGCCGTGCATATTATTTTAATTCAAGTTTTGAAATTCAATAACTAAAGTTCGTCTTTCAAAATTCAAAATTCAAGCTGCGACTACAATTTTATATGTGATCGTTAAGCGCGAATCTTCAGCCACTTTTTATTCGATTTAGATGATTTCACCACGGTCTCCACAAAATTCATCCCTTTAACTCCATGGTCTACTCCAGGGAAATCATATTTTTCGGGATTGATTTTTTTACCCGGCTTGTAATCATGCATGGCCTTAGTAAAGGCACGGTAGATGTTAGCAAATGCTTCCAGATAACCTTCAGGGTGACCGGCAGGGATACGGATAAAAGTCTTCGCATCATCCGATAAATAACTCCAGCCTGAGCGCAAAATTTCTTTTGGCTTGTCAAGCCACTTTACTATCAACGTATTGGGTTCTTCTTGCCTCCATTCAATTCCACCCTTCTCACCAAAAACTCTAATGCTTAAGTTATTCTCCTCTCCTGCGGCTACTTGGGTTGCCAATAACACACCGGTAGCTCCACTTTCAAACTTTAAAAGCATGGAGCTGTCATCATCAAGTTTTCTTCCCTGGACAACAGAATTGAGCATGACACACACTTCCGAAATGTTTGATCCGGTCACATACTCTGCAAGATTAGCCGCGTGCGTGCCAATATCGCCAATGGCACCACCCATACCCGATTGCTTTGGATCTGTGCGCCATGAGGCTTGGAGATTGCCCGTCTTCTCTAAAGCTTTTGAAAGCCATCCCTGAGGGTATTCAACAAACACCTTCCTTACTTTCCCAATTTTTCCTGATCGAATAAAATTGCGCGCCTCCTTCACCATAGGATAGCCTGTGTAAGTGTGCGCGAGAGCAAGTATCAATCCTGACTTATCAACTAATTTTTGGAGTGATTTTGCTTCTGCTAATGAATAGGCTATCGGCTTCTCGATGACTACATGAAACCCCGATTCCAATGCCATTTTTGCAGGAGCATAGTGCACATGATTGGGCGTTACTATGCTTACAAAATCCATTCGCTGATCAAGAGGAAGTTTTTTTTCCTTCTCAAACATTTCTGCGTAAGTGGCATAAACACGTTTTGGATCGAGGTAAAGAGACTTACCTGTTTCTTTTGATTCAACCGGATCAATGCTAAATGCACCGCATACTAATTCAATTTGCCCATCTATGCCTGCGGCCATTCGGTGCACCGGACCGATAAAGGAGGTAAGTCCACCGCCTACCATCCCCATCCTTAATTTTCTCCTCACTACTTTTTCTTTTTACCCTTTTCTTTCTTTGTCTTTTCTTCAGCTTCACTCGTTAACTGGACCTTTGCTTTTTGCAATTCCTGCTTCTGAGTTTGGCTAACTTCAGGGTAAGATAGTTTCAATTTATCAAATTGCCTTGCGATAATTGTTGCAATGGCTAGGCGTGCAAACCATTTATCATCAGCTGGAATAACAAACCAAGGGGCATGATCAGCGGAAGTCTCGCTCATAGCTTCTTCATATACTCTTTGATAGTCATCCCAAAAGACACGTTCTTTCAAATCAGAGAGAGAAAATTTCCAGTTCTTTCCAGGATCTTCGATTCGCTCAAGAAATCGCTTCTTCTGTTCCTTCTTCGAAACGTGCAAGAAGAATTTCAAGATCACCATTCCATTATCGGCAAGATTTTTTTCGAATCTGCGGATTTGCTTATATCTTTTATCCCAGAATTTCTTATCCACATCTTTAACATCTTCTACATCAGGAATATTCTCATTTAATATCCATTGCGGATGCACCTTTGTTGCTAACACATTTTCATAATGCGAGCGGTTGTGAATAGCAATCTCTCCGCGCGCAGGTAACGCCAACTCATGACGCCAAAAATAATCGTGGTCAAGTTCATGAGCATTAGGAGCTTTGAAGCTATACACTTTAACACCAAGCGGGTTGAACCCCGACATGATGTGTTTAACAGCTCCATCTTTGCCTGCGGCATCCATGGCCTGCAAAACAATTAAAACACTATATCGATTGTGTGCGTAAAGCTTGTCTTGTACATCAGCCAGGTACTTTCTGCTTTCATCAAGCAATTTTTCTGATTGCTGTTTATTTAAAGTTTTGCCATCATAGCTGGTATGATAGTCTTTCAACTTCATTTTTTTTCCGGGTGGAACAATCAGCTTTTTAACAGGGATAAGTTTGTCATCGTTGTGCATAAATTGGGGGTTTAAGAATCAATACAATCTAACGGAATGTATTTCAAGGGGCAAATGATTTATAACCACTCGCTTACTGACATAAATCATTCTTCCCGGTTTTAAATCAGGGGCTTTTTTGTTAAATTCATTAACACATTTCAACCACAGCCTCATGAAGACTAAGACTAAAACTATCTTGTTTACCTTCATTGCATGGTTTGCTTCGGCAACGCTGTGGGCTCAGCCCAATGAAATTGCCGCCATCAAAGAAGTGATTGCCAAAGAAACTGACGCTTTCTTTGGTGTGAATAAGCAAGGCTGGGCCGATTGTTGGCTCCAGATGCCTTACGTGTACTGGTCATATTCAGATTCTACAGCCACTAGTTTTGTACAGGGTTGGGACGGGGATAAAGGACTATTCAAAACCTTCGAAAACTATTTTAAAACTGCAAAGCCTTCAAAGGCAATGATCACTCGCGATTGGATTGATGTAAAAGTGTATGGCAATGGAGCCTTCGCAAGATTCTTTCAAAACGTAAAAGATGAAATTGATCACGACATCACTTCCGAAGTACGTGTGCTCGAGAAGAAAGATGGAAAATGGAAAATGATCTTCGTGGGTGCAATTGCTAAGTATCCCAATGTGCCAACAGTGAATCATTAAAGATTCAAAAAAATCAGATTACAGATTTAAAGCAGATCAAAAGAGATAAGCATACTTTAATACTGCCCGGTTCTAAGCATTACGAGCGTACAGGCTTCAATCGCCTCGATGCCTTTTTCTTCTAATTGTTTTTCCAGCTCTGGATTTTCTGTTCCCGGATTGAAGATGACACGCTTCGGATTCAGCTTAATAAAATAATCGTACCATTCTTGTTGATGGGATGGGTTGATATAAAGTGTCATGGTATCAACATCTGAAATTTCGGGCCGTCCTTTCAAATCAAGAATTTCCTTTCCCAAAACATTTCCCTTTTTTATTCCTACCGGGATGAATTCAATTTTATTCTCGCTCAACCTTTCAGCCGCGAGATAAGCAAATCTGGATTGATTTGGAGTTGCACCTATGATTACGGTCTTCTTCATGATTGATTACTCAAATACATTTTCACAATTGCCTCTGCACAGCGTTCGCCATCCATCGCAGCCGACATGATTCCTCCGGCATATCCTGCGCCCTCTGCACAAGGGAACAATCGTTTTACTTGCGGGTGTTCCAACGTTTCTTTACTTCGAGGAATACGGACAGGCGAAGATGTTCGGCTCTCTACTCCTATGATCTGTGCTTCGTTGGAGAGATAACCCTTCATCTTACCTCCAAAGTTCCTGAAGCCTTGTTTTAAACTTTGAAAAATGAAATCAGGCAATACAGATCGCATATCCACACTTTGAAGTCCGGGTTGATAAGAAGTCTCTAGCAGTGAGCTCGAATTTTTCCCTTCAACAAAATCGAGAAGTCTTTGTGCGGGGGCAGTTTGATTATTCCCTGCCATCAAGCATGCCTTTTTCTCAACTTCACCTTGAAAATACATTCCTGCCAACGGTCCATACTTTTCTAAAGGCTTAAAGTCTTTTTCGTTTACTGCGACTACAATTCCAGAGTTCGCGTACTTTGAATCTCTTCTTGAAGGACTCATTCCATTCACCACTACTTCACCGGGAGATGTTGCAGCCGGCACAATAAAACCACCGGGGCACATACAGAATGAAAATACGCCGCGCTCTTCGCCATTCAATTTTGCCTGATGTACCAATGAATACGATGAGGCAGGCAAAAAATCTCCCCGATCAGTTGCACAATGGTATTGAATTTTATCAATGAGGTTTTGCTGGTGTTCTACCCTAACACCGAGCGCAAAAGGTTTTGCTTCGATCAAAATTTTCTTTTCATGAAGCAATTGAAAAATATCTCGTGCCGAATGGCCTGTGGCTAAGATCACCGCATTGGCCTCGTGTTTTGTGCCATCAGCAGTAACAACGCCTTTCACCTCATCAGATGACAGAATGAAGTCTGTTACTTTGGTATCGAAAAGAACTTCTCCTCCTGCTTGAATAATGCTTTCGCGCAAAGCAGTAACAATCTTCGGCAGCTTGTTGGTGCCGATGTGGGGATGAGCATCAAACAAAATATCTTCATGAGCTCCGTGAGCGATTAAGATTTCTAAAATGCGTTGCACATCGCCACGCTTGTTTGAGCGAGTGTAGAGTTTGCCATCGGAATAAGTTCCAGCACCGCCTTCACCAAAGCAGTAATTTGATTCGGGATTTACAATATGATCTTTGTTGATAGCAGCAAGATCGCGTCTACGTGCCTGCACATCTTTTCCTCGTTCGAAAACGATCGGTTTGATTCCCAATTCAATTAGCCGGATAGCCGCAAACAAACCAGCAGGTCCAGCACCAACAATAATTACGCGAGGCTTCTTACTTACATCAGGATAGTTTTTGGAATAAGAAATTTTGCTTTGCTCAACCGGAGATATTTCAACCTGGATTTTGACGGAAACGTTTTTTCCCCGGGCATCAATCGATCTACGAATGGGACGAATGAAGACTTCCTGAGGATTAAGTTTTAGCTTCTCATAAAGCGCGGACATAAACCTCGCTTCATCAAACGCTTCTTCGGGGCGAAGTATAATTTCGGTTTTATTCATATAGGAAAGGGAGTTATCCTTTCAGACCATAAAGGTAGCTCTTAAACTCAAATGCCCGGCTTAATGATAGATTCGATAAATAGCTTGGCACCTATACTTCTATGTGGTTTAACACTTTATATTTGCGACTTTATTATATCCATGAAGGAAAACTTTGTACAAGAACTTCGCTGGCGAGGCATGTTGCATGATGTGATGCCGGGCACTGAAGAGCAATTATTAAAAGAACCGACAGCAGGATACATCGGTTTTGACCCTACAGCAGATTCGCTGCATATCGGCAACCTGGTGCAAATCATGACACTGGTCCATTTTCAGAAGGCAGGCCATAAACCGGTGGTGCTCGTTGGTGGAGCAACCGGGATGGTGGGCGATCCATCAGGTAAATCTGCTGAGCGTAATTTGCTTTCAGAAGATATTCTTAGACACAACGAATCGTGCGTAAAAAAACAACTCGAAAAGTTTATTGACTTCTCTGCCGGGGCCAATGGTGCAGAAATGGTAAACAACTATGACTGGTTCAAAGGGTTAAGCTTTCTTGATTTTATTCGCGATGTAGGCAAACATATTTCGGTGAGCTACATGATGGCGAAAGACTCCGTGCAAAAAAGGTTGGAGACCGGCTTGTCGTTTACAGAGTTCACCTATCAACTTGTACAGGGCTATGATTTTTACTGGCTCTACAAAAACAAAAGCTGCAAACTCCAGATGGGTGGTTCTGATCAGTGGGGAAATATCGTAACCGGAACAGAATTGATTCGAAGAAAAGATGGAGGCGAAGCTTTTGCTCTTACTACTCCATTGATCAAGAAAGCGGATGGAACAAAATTCGGAAAAACCGAGCAAGGCAATGTTTGGCTTGATCCTCAAAAGACTTCTCCATTCAAATTCTACCAGTATTGGCTAAATGCATCCGATGAAGATGCCGACAACTTTGTGAAAATTTTTACACAACGCAGTCAATCAGAAATCGATTCATTAATTGCCGAGCATTTGCAAGCACCCCATTTGCGCAAGCTGCAAACTGAATTAGCCAAAGACATTACAGCACGTGTTCACTCGCAGTCAGAAGTCGAAAAAGCAATCAAGGCTTCAACTATCTTGTTTGGAAATTCTGTGACAGAAGATTTGATGTCACTGGATGAACAAACATTTCTTGCAGTGTTTGAAGGTGTACCTCAAATCGCGATTAGCAAATCATCGTACGAGAATTGTGCGAGTGTTACTGATTTGCTTTCTGAAATAACACAAGGGAAAATTTTTCCCTCCAAAGGTGAAGCTCGGAAAATGATTTCAGGTGGTGGCGTAAGCATCAACAAACAAAAGGTTGAAGATGGAGCTCACAAGCCCAGCTACGCATTTCTGTTGGAGCGTTTTCTATTAGCACAGAAAGGGAAGAAAAATTATTTCTTAATCGAAATCACCAACTAAATGTTGGCTTCATGGAAAGAGGCTCTTAGAAAAAAGCGCTTCACCGTTTCTTTAATTATTGCTCTTATCGGGCTAATTGCGTTCGGAGCTTTCCTGCCTTATTTCTTCATTGAAATACTTTTACCAAAGCCAGGCATAGCATTAGTAGATCCTGTCTTAAATTTCTTTTCTCCTCGAGATTGGTCGATCGAAATTTTTGTACTCATCTATTTTTGCGCTGTTCTTTCTATTGCATTCAATTTCACTAACCCAAAAACTATTTTAGTTGGTTTACAGACCTATGTTGTTGTGAACTTCATGCGTCTCACCAGCCTATATCTTTTCACACTTGAAGCTCCTGAAGGGACAATTCCATTAAGCGACCCGTTTCTCACCGTTTTCGCTTACGGCCAATCAGTTTATGTGAAAGATCTTTTTTTCTCGGGGCACATTTCAACACTTTGCCTCTTCTTATTCATCGAACAAAGGAAAATATTAAAATTTTTCATCTTGATTTCTACTCTTATCGTTGCGGTCTTGCTCGCGTGGCAACGAGTTCACTACACGCTGGACATGATTGCTGCACCGATCCTGACTTGGCTCGTTTTCAAAATTTTCAGTTGGATCAATTCTCAATTGCTCGAGAAGCCGCTTTAACGATTGCTACAAAGCTTAACCTATTAATTTAGAATACGTAAAAGGCTTTTATTGAATTTCTCTTAATTTAGCGGTAACTTTCTATTAACCTTGGGCAAGACATGGATTTGAACGGATTGAAGAGTAAATATCATGGGGAAGTTAATGGCAAGCACCATTCTTCAAATGGACATCACAATGGTCATGGCCACAGCAATGGAAAAAGTCCTTTTCAAAATAGCTATCCTGTTTTTCAGCTTGAAGAAAAATTAACCGAGGAGCAGAAAATTTTCTTCGAAAGAAATGGCTTCATTCATTTTAAAAATTTCATTAATAAAGAAAAAGTTACTGAATTGATTAAGGAGGCCGAAGCCATCCAAAACGATTGGGTAAGTAAGGATTACAAGACGATCAATGGTGTTCCTATTAAGTATGGAACTGATATTGATGGTAAAAAAATTGTTCAGCGTTTTGCTTTCATTAATCAACACAGTGAAAAGTTTGCAGAACTACTTAAAGATTCCCGTCTAAAAGGTTTGTTTGAATTAATTGGCACTGCCGACTGCCGTATTGGTGAAACTGAAAAAGATGGACTAGTCTTCAATCATTACATCAATACAGACGAGAGTAATTATAGTCAGCTTGGCTGGCACACCGATGCTTTGCGCGATATTTTTCAAGGTCAAAAAATTATGCCCATGCTTAATGTGGGTATTCACTTGGATAATTCAACTACAGACAATGGTGGTCTCCGTATAATTCCGGGCACGCACAATAAGGGAATTGGCACCATGCTCTTCAAAAAAATCTATTTCATCAGCCATAAGCCCGATAAAAAAGAACTTGGATTGAACGTTGAAGCTGGTGACCTAACCGTACATGATGGTCGCTTGTGGCATCGGGTGGCGCGCTCGCCCTTCACCGGAGAGAAAAGCCGCAGGCGAGTGATGTACGTTCCGATTATTACTGGGAAATTCGTTCCACGCGATGAGCACAGCAAGCCTTTGCTTTATCAGCGCCTGATCTCCATCACCAACAAATAAGTAATGACATTTGCATTGATCACTGGAGCCAGTGGAGGCATTGGTTTGGATATTGCGCATGAACTAGCGCAAAGAAAAATTAATTTACTCTTGGTAGCACGGTCTGAAGAAAATCTATCAAAGGCCAAGAAAAATATTTCAGAGAAATATGGAGTGAGTGTTGAATATTTAAGTACTGATCTTTCTTCTTCAGAAGGGGTAACCGCTGTTACTAACTGGATTTCAAAAAACAATTTTCAAATCAATATATTGGTCAACAATGCCGGTTATGGGCTTTGGGGAAGTGTTGAAAAAACTCCATGGGATCAACTTAATAATATGATGCGACTGAATATGATTTCAGTTGTTGAATTATGTCAATCGTTACTTCCAGAATTAAAAAAGCATAAGCAGTCTTACATTATGAACATAGCGAGCACCGCATCCTATCAGGCGGTTCCTACGCTAGCGACTTATGCCGCAACAAAATCATTTGTGCTTCTTTTCACCAGAGGTTTGAGAAAGGAATTAAACAAGACCAATGTTTCTGTTACCTGCGTAAGCCCTGGTGCCACAGCTACAAGCTTTGTTGACCGGGCCGGCATGAATGATTTCTTGAAAAAGCGAGCAGAGAAATTCAGTATGAAATCAGATGAAGTCGCGAGGACTGCAGTGCGAGGAATGTTCAACAAAAAAGCGGAAGTGATTCCCGGGTTTATGAATTGGTTCTCTGTACAAATGACCTATCTCCTCCCGAAAGGAATTCCTGAAACGATTGCCGAGGGACTTTACAAAACGAAGGCTTAGAATGCCTCTGTGATGTAGAAATAAAATCCATTTGATCGCTGACCAAAGCCAACATCGAATCGGAAATTCAATTTCTCTTTTTTGTCGATGGCATAGCGAATCCCAGTGCCCAGTGAAGGTTTAAACCCATCAAAGACGAAAACATCTTTTACCTGATTACCTACCCTGCCTGCAGCAGCAAAGATCACCATCCCCCAACGGTTGATCAAATGAATTCGATCTTCTACCTGGAGTGCGATCAGATTATTATCCGTAAATCTTCCTTCATAATAGCCCCGCATAATGGAGTTATTGCCAATGTTAGCCATACTTCTAACGGGTACAGTACCATTATTCATGTTAACCACGAATTGAAAGGCGAGTACTTGGCTTTTTGATACAGTGAAATATTTGCGAATGTCTACTGCGTGCGCTGTGAAATTATATCGACTGCCCAGGGCTGCTGTAAAATCATTTATGGAATACGAAAAATAGAATCCCTTGCTAGGACTAAACGCATTATCGCGACCATCCCACAAGGCAACAAAACCAAGGCCTGCAATAAAGCTCCCTTTACGACCATTTACTTTTTGCTTATCAAAACGACTGCTATCGCCAGGGGCCAGTCCTTTTCCATAATCAAACGAGAAAACATTTTGCACTTCTAGCGCTGCACCCAGAAAAAGGTTTTTGTAGGTCTTTCTTAGTAATTGAGGATACACATAGAATTGCCCAATCGTATATCGTTCGAAATCGTTGCAGGAGTTATTACCCAGTCCCCAAAAGCGATCGGGGAAATAGCTAAAAGAAGCTTTGGTCTTTAACAGGTATCTCTCGTTATGAAAAAAAATAACGCTCTCCATTCCAATCACTGTTTGCTTACGAAGTGTATAAAGACCTAACGCCTGAATATAAGAAGTGCGTACGGTTGAATCGTGGCCTAATTTGAAATAGTAGTTACCGGCACCACCAAAAGCCAATGTAGTTTCAGGAGAATAAATCAAGGCCGGAAATGCAAATAGCTCCCTCTTTTTGCCTTTATGAATAATGGAATCTTTCTCAGGATTGATTTGCGCAAAGACACTTGTGCTAAAGCAAAAAAGTAGAAGTGAGGTTAATGGAATAAATCTGTTCAACACCAACTAAGTTCAAACACGATGGCTATTTAGTTCTTAATACAAAAACAACTCTACCCTTGGACTGGGGAGGCACTTTACCACCGGACGTTCTCTCCAAAGAGTTCTTTTGAATTTCGGCTTTCAGAAGTTGTTCAGCCCTGAGGCTAAGGCCGCGATGTATGGTAGTGATTTTTTCGATGTCACCGTTTTCATCGCAGGTAATTTCAAATTCTATAGTCCCGTTTTCATTATCCGGCAGTTCAGGCGCCTTGGGTTGATTAGCCCATTTCCATCCCGACATCGATAAACCAAAACCATCGCCTCCGCCACCACCACCGGGTTTTCCGTAGAGCGCTTTTGCATCGAGGCTACCTTGTGGATTTCCTTTGTCGCCAACTTTACCTGGATCATCGCCCTGGCTTTGATTAGTCTCGCCCTTCTTCGCTCCTTTTGCTCCAGTGTATACCGCTTCTTTTTTGACTACCGGTTTTATGTCTTCTGTCTTTTCCTTCTTTACATCGACTTTGTCCTTCGCCTTTTCTTCAGTCTTATTCTTTTTTGATTTTATATCTACATCACTGGTTTCATCCGATATCACTTGGTCATCCTTCTTTTCTGCAACGTCAGGCTTCGGAACTTCTTTTACCGGTTCCTCATCAGTTTTTTTCTCTTCTGCTTTTTGATCAAGATTCTTATCTTCAGCGTTAGGGTTGCCAACAGAAGTTTCAGGTTGAATTTCTCCTCCGCCTTGTGTGTCTAAGCCAAAATTCAATTCAACACCATACTCTGGTGCTGGCGGATAAGGTGCACGCCACGATATCAAGAAGAAAAATGTGAGGAACAAGGTGGTATGAAGCCCTGCTGAAACAAGAAACGCTATTCGCTTATTCTTTTTATCTCTAGGCCCCTCCACAACTCGTTTGGTTAATTAGCGATTTAGTACTTCAACACCCAGAGCGCATCACCATAGTCCGCTTTGGAGGCATCTGCACTTGATTGCGCACTTGCGAATGAATCGAAGTCGCCAATGCAGAGTCGGTAGTATTTCCACTTACCAAAGGGAGGAACGATTTTGCACGACTTCCCTTCAGCGCTTAATTTTTTTGCTCTGTCCATAGCAAGATCACCATCCACCGAGCTGGAAACAACAACATAATATTTCCCTGTGCGATCAGCTAATGTTTCGATGGTTCCTTCTGCAGGTTTTGCGTTTGCCGCAGCTGCAAGCTTGAGACGCTCTTCTTCAGCTACCCTGGCCAAGCTATCAGCCGTTGTCTTCTTCCTGGCTTCAGCTCTTTCGGCTGCAAGCTGTGCCAATCTTGCCTTTTCTTTCTTAGGTACCCACACATATTTATAGGCAAAGAATCCACCAACAAGAATAACCAATACCACTATTATTCCAATCACAGCTCCTGAGCTGGAACTTTCCTCCTCCTCTTCGTAGTAAGTTGGATTGGACTGGGTATTTTGACTAGTTGAAGTTTCTTCCTCAACCGGTGCCGATTCTTCCTTTGATTTTGAAGAATCCAACTCCTCCAGTGGCTTATATTCTATATCGGGCAAACCGAAATTGTCTGCGTCTTCCTGATTTTTATCTTCTGCCATAACGTTAGGTTTAACTGTATGTTAATACAAAAATAAGTGAATTTCCATGAAATACCCATGAACTTTCGCTCAATGGGCCTCAAAATCAAAAACTCCAGCTCGCTCCACCCAGTACCTGAAAGCCTCTCACCGGATAATTTAAATACATCTGGTACTTACTCGACAACATATTATTGAAGTTGAGGAACACCGAAAACTGCTTCGACACAAAGTAATTTGCCCTGGCATTTAAGTCGACTGCTCCATTCAGTGAAACCAATTCTTTCTTCTCCAAATCCAAGGCTTTGGCTCCACCCTGGGCTATAAAATCCACTTGAAGCAAGAGCTTGTCGTAAATATTGTATGATGAATTGATTGTCATTCGATACGATGGTCTTTGCAATGCCCCACTTTCAAAACTCTTTCCTGTTATGCCGTGTGCAGTGGCAACATCGGTGGCTATGGAGGAATAGTAAATCCAATAATCGGCTCTTGCATTTAATTTAAACCGACTCTCTGAAAACCCGATCTCACCAAAGAAGTTTGTACGCTGAGTATTTCCGTTATCGTAGGCAACATCGAACTTCGATCTTAATGCTTTTGTTGAGTCCGCCTGAGAGTAATAGTAGAAGTTCTTCAGTGTGGCAAAAGACAAGCCCGCTCCAAATGTTACTTTGCTGTTGAGTTTACCTCTAAGCCCTCCCGAAAATTCAAGTGCACGATTGGTATTGAATATCCCTATGTTGGAGTTGATCCAAATATTTTCTCTTGACAGCGAATGCAGCGAAACCTTATCAACATCGCCTGTAAGACTTGCATAAACATCTACTGATGATGATAGATTATAGTTTGCCGCGAGGTTAGGATAAAGGTGAATTCCATTTTGCTTGCCGATGGTATCATTCTCGTAAACAATGTTGGCGCCTGCCGTCAAAGAGAGATTATCGACTGGCGAGAATTGGTATGCGGGCTTCACTTTAAAAATGTGCCTTGCCTTTGCTTCAACCAAAACATCATTTCTATTGATCAAAAAATAATCTGAATTGATAATGATCTTTTTGTCTTTATCGATTTTGTATTCACTCAACAGACCTAAACTAGTTTCACTTTCGGTGGCAGAATAATGATCACTCAAGTGACTGTAACCACCCTTTAGGTTGTACTTAAAATTACCTGACTTCGAATTCTCAATATCTCCACCAAAGCTCACTACGTTGTAGGATTGCCTGATCGAGCTAGCAGAAACCAAATCATTAGGTCTATAACCATAAAAATGGGCTACTGTATTTTCAAAGTTGAAAAATCCGCCTACCGCAACTTGATTACTAATGACTTTGCCAAACAAACGGAGTTCGGTGTTGCCACTGGCCGAGTTGCCTTCATTTACGGGGCCGCTCAAAAAGCTGCGATGATAGAACTTGGCGCCATAATATTTATTCTTGTTCCTCTTGCTGGCGAAGTATGCCTCAGCATAAGGCGAAGTATAACTACCCAAACCTGCACTCACATAATTGCCGTAAATTTTTGAAATCGGTTCGGTCTTTAACTTCAATGGGCGGATGGCAGGATTGTAATCCGAAGTATTGAAAGACAAATTCGTGAATTGATATTTAATCTCCGGCTTGATTGGTTCTGCCGGACGAGGAGGAACTTTTTCAAAATTACGATTGGCCTGAGGTACTGTGATCTGTCGATCCTTTTCGATGACTACTTCTACTTTTGAGATTTCGCCCTCTCCCCATTTTTCCTTTCCATCTTGTGCTTGAACATTAAGAGCAGTGGCAAAGAAAAAGATGAAAGTAAGCAATAGGCAACAGGCAGTAGACAGCGCCCGCTGACTAGCTCGCAGCTCACGGCTTGCAGCTTGTAGCCTTTGGCTTGCAGTCATTTTTCGTTTATTAGTAAATTCCATTCTCAATTTTTATCGTTTGTTGAGTCAGGCTTAACTGCTTCCTTCTTTTTCAATTCTTCTTCATCCATCTTCTTCAATTTCCCTGCTGCTCCACTTTTCACTTCATCCAAAGGAAAATTATCAACCAGTGAACGCAATGTTGCTCTTGCCTGGTAGGAATCACCTAAAGCGAGGTAACTATCTGCCAATAGCAAATAGGATTTACCAACCCATTCGGTGTACGAAGCAAAATCGGTATTCAAACTAAAGAGTGTTTCATTGCATTGCTTGTAATCTTTGGAATTGAAAAAGAGCTCTGCCAATCGATATTTAGCTTCAGCACCGTATTCATCTTGTGCCGCATTGATTGTGCTCAAGAATTCATCTTTGGCTGTTTCAAGATCGCCTTTGCCCATGGCTGCCTTGCCAAGATAAAGTGATGCCTTGTTTTGGGCCCCTGCATTTACACTTCCTTTCTCTAAAATGACTTTCGCATATTTCGCTGTTGAGTCATATTTTCCTAATTGATAATAGGAATCCATCAAGCCATTCCACGCATTGTATTGCTCTTTCTTGTTGGCGGCTTCTTTGGCAAGTGCCTGAAAAAAGGGAATTGCTTTGTCGTAGTGTGCTTGTTTGAATTCCAATTCAGCAATCCTTCCATTCACTTTACCTGCCATTGAAAAAGTTTTGTCTGCACTCAATTCATAATACAAGGCCAATGCCTTTGCATCTTTCATGCGATAGTATGATTCAGCCTGATAATATTTCGCTTCGGATAAACTCGCGCTTTGCGGATATGAAGTGATATAAGTATCAAAGTTCTTGATGGCACTGGCATACTGTTGATCGAAATACAAATTCTTTGCGGCTTCTAATTCCACTGTTTCAATTCCCTTGGCGTCAGGAATATTTTTCTTCGCTAGCGCGAGGTACTTATCAAACTCTCCGGAACGATTAGCAAGATTGAGTGCCTCTTGCAATGGCAGCAAGACATCTTTGGTTGCCGGATGAGTTGGGTAGTTTTCAATCACGGTAATGTAATCCTTGGCTGTCTTATCGTATTCTTTTAAATTGAAAAAGGATGCCGCCCTTCTCACATAAGATACCGGTGTGAATGGAGATGAAGGATTTGATGTAATCAATGCCGTGTAACCATTCTTTGCCTCCTCATAATTTCCCTGCTCAAACTCTAACTGCGCCAGTTGAAACCTTGCCTGATCCAGGAACCTTGAGACAGAGTAATTTTTAATCACTTGATTCAGCTCACTTTTTGCCTCTGCATAATTGCGCTGAATGCCAAGGATGTTTCCTGCCTGAAAGTGTGCGTAATCATTGTCGACCGAGTTGAGAGCGATGGCCTTCTTGTAATACGTCAATGCATCACTGTATCCTTTAGAGACGAAATAGCAGTCGGCCAAACGCAATGTTCCATCGGCCAGATTAGGTTGATTGCGAGGGGCCTTCAATGCAAACTCTTTGAAACTGAAAAGTGCACGATCATATTGCTGAAGATTGAAATAGGCGTAACCCAAACCATACCGAGCTTTCAGTAGTAATACAGCTTCATTTCCTTCATCAATCACTTTCAAATAATTGGTTGCTGCCTGTTCAAATTTTCTTCCGATGGAGTAAGTCTCACCATTCCAGAAGCTGGCTTCGGCCACATAATTCTTGTCGCTCGGATGCTGCAATGATTTTTCGAACAGCAAAACAGCTTGTGAATAGTTCTCCTGATTGAATAACTCCATACCCTTAAGCATGGTCGCCTTTTGGTAAGCTCGCTCTACGGCTTCGCTCCGGCTGGGAAGAGATTCGATGTATTCAATCGCTTTGTTAAAATTACTTGCATTTACATAGGCCTGAGAAAGCAATTCTTTGATCTCGATGGTGTGGGTACTATTCGGAAATGCTTTCAGAATATTTTCAAACTCGGTGATAGCCTGATCAGGTCTGCCTAAGTCATAGGATATTTTCGCAAACTGAAAAGACGCCTCTTCAACTAGTTTCTGATCGGGCTGGAACTTGCGTGCAATGTCAAAAGCCGTAAGCGCCATTGGCTTCAGATTGTTTCTTAAATAAATATGACCGAGGTAATACGATGAATAGAACCCAACTGAATCAACATCGGCAAACGAGTTTTTCAGATAAGGCAATGCCTTTGCATCCTGATTTAAAACAAAGGCTGAATACCCCGCACGCAGGAAAATGTTTTTGTTTGCGGTGGTCTCCTTGCCTTCAAGGTATTTGTCATAACCAGCCAATGCATTTTTATAATCGCCTTTTTTATAGTAGGCCTCAGCAGAAAGCAGTGCAATCTCATCGGCATTGGTCAAATCTGTTTTGGAACTAAGCGATTGCACATAAGCGAGCAACGCATCATAATCTTTCTGTTTGTAATAAACATTAGCGATCAAGTAAGGAACAATGCTGGCATAAGCTTCCGCCTGCTCGGCACGTTTCAAATCGGTGAGCGCATCGGTGTAGTCAGCTAAACTATATTCACAGAAGCCGGCATAATAACTGGCAGCGGGTCCGTACTGACCACCGAGTGCTTTGATGTAATTGAATTGATCAAGCGCATCTTTCAGCATTTTCTGGCTAAACAAACTATAGCCCCAGCGAAAACGAGCGGTGTTCTGTCCTGAAGAAGAGAGTGCATCAATATCTGCTTTGCCAAAATACGTAGCTGCCTTCTTGTAATTTTTCTCATTATAAAAGAAGGTGGCCAGGTCTGCGTAAGCCACTGCAGCTTTTGCACTGGAAGGGTTATTGTCGATGAAATCTTGAAGTTGCTTTTCGGCATCAACATGATAAAGGTTCAGTGAACAAATGGCGCGATAGTACTCCGCATCTTGCTTTTGATTGCTTGTAGGAGGATTTAAACTAAGATACTGACTGAAGTTTTCGCGGGCAGCAGCATATTGATTCTGCGCCATCAACTCAAAACCTGTTTTGTAAAGACGCGCTGTTTTCTGTTGCAAGAGCACATCTTGCGCAAAAGTATTGATTGCCAAAAAGAACAGCAGGGTACAAAGAAATCTCATCCAGAGTTTCTCCCTAAAACTTGTTACAAGTGGTTTTATTGCGACTTTCAGTTTAAAAAATAACTCCATGCAAAAAATTTTCAATAAAGCATGAACAGCATGGACTCAAAACTACAAAAAAAATAAAGGCTAACCGAATGCCTCAGGAATTTATCCCTTATAGGCAATTCTGTAAATCACCCCAGCTTGGTCATCGCTTACCAACATAGAACCATCGGGTAGAAGCAACACGTCTACCGGACGGCCCCAGGCTTTTTGTGAAGGTTCGTCAAGCCAACCCGTTACAAATGGAATGTAACTGGTGGCTTTGCTATTGGCGTCTACTTTTACTAGACTGAGTTTGTATCCGCTTTTCTTTGAACGATTCCATGATCCATGCTCTGCTAGGATAATTTGATTTTGATATTCGGCAGGAAACATTTTGCCTGTATAAAATTTCAACCCGAGGGGCGCGACATGCGCACCTAAGTTTTGAGCAGGCTTTACAAAATCTCCGCACGGTCTTTTGCCGCCAAACTCATCGTCCTTAATTGTACCACCGTGACAATAGGGATATCCAAAATGCATTCCGGCTTTTGGAGCCGTGTTCAACTCACAAGGAGGAACGTCATCGCCCATCATGTCACGACCATTATCTGTGAACCAAATTTCTTTTGTTGTAGGGTGCCAGGTGAAGCCAACGGTGTTACGTACACCATGAGCGAAGACTTCAAGACCTGTACCATCGGGGTTCATGCGCGTGATGCTGGCATAAACCGGATCTTTCGATTCACAAATATTGCAAGGCGCACCCACGGGCACATACAATTTTCCGTCAGGCCCAAAGGCAATGTATTTCCATCCATGATGTGTTTCTGTTGGGTATTTGTCATAAATGATTTGCGACTTACCCGGATTATCAAGTTTACTTTCAATGCCTGAAAATTTATGAATGCGACTCACCTCAGCCACATACAAATCCCCATTTTTAAAAGCAACTCCATTGGGCATATTCAAGCCACTGGCGATTGTCCATTTTTTATCGGCTTTGCCATCGCCATTCACATCCTTTACAGCATAGACTTTATCTTCATCTCTGTTGCCAACGAAAATTGTTCCACCCGGACTAATCGCCATCGAGCGCGCATTTTCCACCTCAGCAAAAACACTAATTGAAAATCCTTTAGGCAGTTTTATTTTTTCCAAAGGCAAGCTCGCACTGGTTCCGATAATTGCAGGAGACGAATTATCAATCGGTTCGAATGTTTCTTTAGCTGACTGGGTACTGAATAGCGCGAGTAAAACAATAGCCAACAAACGTGATGCTCTTTTGATCATAACTTTGGTTTTTATAAACGTACATTAAAAAGGACAAGAATATAGGAGTTAGTATATAGAATTTAGAATGGTGTCTCCATCAATCCGATAATTAAATTCTATATGCCAAATGCTTATTCTGATGTTAATATATCGAATTCGGAATTGCCTCTTTCCGGAAACTGATAAGTGGCGAAAAACAAGTACGGATTTTAGATTTTTTGATTTGAACTCTGCGATTTAGCGAAGCACACTCCTTCAATCGTAATTCGTAATTCTTAATTCGTAATTATATCTCAACCTTCTCAATCGCTCTTACAGGAATATCATGTCCTCCTTTCAGTTCAACGAACTGGCCGGCTAACTCAATAAAGTTGGTGGTTACTTCTACGCGCTTACCGCTTGCCAGTCGCACAATCAAAGTAATGTCGTCATGATCTTGATAGGTTTCGTTGGTGGCTGAGCGCAAGCCGTGATCGCGAACTTCACGATCAGCAGCATTGATCAATACATCTTCGTGAGGAAAATGTTGTTTCGAGATTTCGGCAGGTGTCATCTGAATGGGTTTCTCAAATTCATTTTTCCATTTCCTTAGTTGGTCATTAAACCAATCCCACGCAGCATCCGTCCAGTTATAAGTATTATGAATGAATTGAATGGTTTCTTTTTCAGTTTCAGTGTAAATATTTCCGTCAACAACCGCAGCAAATATTTTTTCAGCATCCAGTTTAGAGATTCGTCCGTCTCCTGAGCCTTTAACTGATTCTTCTGCAATAGTCAAAATACGAGCATCCAATTTTTTGCCTTCCACTTGCTTGTAGTAATCCATAAGTATTTGCGGAAATTTTAAGACCGTCCTCCTACTACTAACTTACAAAAAACGATGCATGGTTAATAGAAAAAAAGGTGAAATGAATCAGGAATTAAGATGAGATTTTCAATTTCCACACAAAGACGCGAGGAATACAGGCTTTACTATGCAACTCAGCGTCTTTGCGTGAAATCATAGCTGCCTCGTCCGAGATTAATCCCTACCTTTGCGCTCCATTTTTGGATCAGGATTTTAGGATTGTCGAGATTTTCAGGATTTAAATGCAGTCGATGGTTCCTTTTTCAATTCGGGATAGAAAAACTTTACAAGAAAACAGGTAGGCCATAATTTATGATTTCAGTTTCCAACATCTCTTATTTCATCGGTGGGCGCGCTTTGTACGAAAATGCGTCTATGTTTATCCGCCCCACAGACAAAATTGGCCTCATTGGCCTTAATGGCCGCGGCAAATCGACTTTGCTTAAAATCATCGATGGTGAACTATCTGTAAATGCCGGTTCCATCAGTAAGGCTAAAGATTGCACTGTTGGGTTCCTTAACCAGGACCTCCTCTCCTATCAAACCGATGACGCCATTCTTACCGTTGCTATGGGGGCTTTCAAAGAAGCGGTTGACACGCAACGTCAAATCGAAAAGATATTACATCTGCTTGAAACAGAATACAGTGATGACTTAGTTGATAAGCTCACGAAGCTGCAAGAAAGATTTGAACACTTGGATGGCTATTCCATGCAGGCAAAAGCAGAAGAGATATTAGAGGGGATTGGTTTCTCTACTCATGATTTACACCGACCGCTTCGCGAATTTTCCGGAGGATGGCGCATGCGCGTGATGCTGGCAAAACTTCTTTTAGAAAAGCCATCGTGCCTAATGCTAGATGAACCTACCAACCACTTGGATCTTCCTTCCATTGAGTGGGTGGAAGGTTATTTGCGCAACTATGAAGGAGCTGTGGTCATCGTTTCTCACGACAGAACTTTTCTTGACAACGTAATTAACAAAACTGTTGACGTTACCAATCAACAGCTAATCACGTATGAAGGAAACTATTCATTCTATTTAGAAGAGAAAGCCATGCGCGAAGAAATTCAGCAGGGCGCATTTGAAAATCAGCAAGCCAAGATTCGTCAGACGGAACGATTCATCGAGCGCTTCCGCGCGAAGGCAACAAAGTCTAAACAAGTGCAATCAAGAGTGAAGGCACTTGACCGGATGGACAAAATTGAAGAAGTGGTAAACGATGTATCCGAAATCAATTTCAGATTCACTTTCAAGCAGCCTTCAGGTAGGCAAGTGGTTACATTGAAAGATGTTTCAAAGGCATATGGCTCACTCGATATTTTAAAACACTCCACAGCAACCATTGAGCGCGGAGATAAAATCGCTTTGATCGGTGCCAACGGAAAAGGAAAATCAACACTACTTCGCATTCTTGCAAATACCGAGGAAGTGGAAGGCGAAAGAACGATTGGCTATAATGTGATTTACGGATTTTACGCCCAGCATCAATTGGAATCGTTGCATGTTGACAGTGAAATTCTGGATGAGCTAAAGCATGCAGGAAGCAAAAAGACCGAACAAGAGCTTCGTAATGTGCTCGGGTGCTTTTTGTTTTCAGATGAAGACGTATTCAAGAAAATCAAAGTGCTTTCAGGTGGAGAGAAATCGCGTGTAGCATTGGCAAAGACATTGATCTCTGAAGCTAACTTCTTGTTGCTCGATGAACCTACCAACCACTTGGACTTTATTTCCGAAAATATTTTGATTCAGGCGCTACAACAATACCAAGGCAGCTTCATCACCGTAAGTCACAACCGACATTTTGTAAGTCAGATTGCCAATAAGATTTGGTACATCGAAGATCACCAGATCAAAGAATACCCCGGCACGTATGATGAGTACGAATACTGGCACAAGAAAAACGAAGCAAGCAAAGCGCCCGTAGTTCATGTAGCCAAAAAGGAAACTCCGAAAAAAGAAACGAAGACCGCAGCCGCTCCATCAGATCAAAACAAACTCAATGCTTTACACAAACAGTTGAAGCAAGTAGAAAACACTGTTCAGAAATTGGTCTCGGAAAAAGAAGCCATTGAGAATGAAATGGCCAAGCCCGAAGTCTACGGCAGCGCAGATAAACTAAGGGATCAGCAACAGAAGTTTGAAAAAGCTGACTCTAAGCTCGAAGAAGAAAACAAGAAGTGGGAATCGATTGCGCTGGAGATTGAGGAGTTGGAAGGGAAGTGATCACTTCCACCCCACGCTCATCATCACCTGCACACGATTAAAATCTTGAGTGATTTCCAGATTCTGATAAGGCCCAATCAAGTCACATGCAGGGCCACAATAATAGTATTGCCGGGACTTATAAAATATCCGTTGGAATTTATAACCCACGCCAATCGACAATTTTAAATCATGGTAGTTTAGTCGATAGCCGATGCTTGGATTGATCATCCTTCCTCCTCTAACACTAGTGAAAGGATCAGTCGCGTAATAATTGTACTCACCATTTCTGATGAACCAGGGATGTGCCCATCCGTAAGCGAACTGCAAGTAGACTGCATTCTTATTTTTGTTGCCTATCAAATCCCAGCTTACCATCGCATAAGCAGGGATGGTGTGCCAATTAGTATACGAATCAAAACCCGCTCCTACTCCGCCTCGCCATTTTTTGCCTATGGTTACCCCATGCATTGTAGCAAAACTGAAGGTAACATCATTTCCTTTCCCGCAATCGTTGCAACCGATTAGTGGTCCCATCTGAAGATTGAAAAAGTAGCCCACTGTTTTTGGGTTTATACTTTCATTGTTCAGTTTTACTTTTTTTTCGTTCGGTTTTTCCAGGGGCGCATAAAACACGGAGTCCGCTTCAAAGCTTTGAGAATAGCCAGTTGCAACAATTCCGAATAATAGAATCGATAAATAATTTTTCATTGTGCTTTTACTATTTCTATTTTGCTGAGTAACCTTACTTGTTTCAGGTCGGAATAATCATATTGATACAATCCATCCTTGCCAATAACCATTGCTACGTTTCCATGTGGAATCACATCAATCGCATTAATATTAGGGTACTGCGCTAATAGATGTGATGTAATGGCATTCGGATCACTTGCATCAAAAATTTTCAATCCATCGCTGCCATCGCAGATGAAAAGCAATTTCCCGTCAAGAGACAAACCATGCGGATTGGTCATCGCATACTTCGTTTGCATAACCGGGTTTTTCAGATCACTGATATTGATGACTTGAAGTTCATTGGTATTCATATGACAGATATCTCCATTGTACAGTGTAACATATGCATAGTTACCTTGTACTACTACCGGGTCACAACTGTAGATGTGTTCGTAAGTACTTAACAGAGCGGGTTGATCAGGTGTGGAAATATTGTAAATCGACATACCTGCGCGCGAGCCCACGAAAAGATTTTGCCCTGAAGGGAAAAGTGTCTCGGGCCAGCTTAAGAGAGTTACATCCGTTTTTCTTTGCGGAGCCGTAAGGTTGTTAATATCAACAACGGCCAATACAGATCCATCAATGGCATATAAATAATTACTATTCGCAATGGTGAACCTTGACGTTGAACCTGCAATACCGGTGTTAGAGGTTGACTTCATCTGAACACTGGGCTCACTATTATTAAGCATGGCTATTCCTGATTGATAGTAAATTCCACCCCAGGGTTGAATGGCACTTTGGCTACAATCATTTTCTGTGACAGTTACATCCGATACTTTTTTCCAATCGGTAACTATTCCCTTCACTTGGTCAACCATAAACCTCATGGCATTATAGTTTTTAAAAAAGCCTTCCAGCCGGTTTACTATTTTGATATTCTGCAGATCAGAAATATCAAAAAGCACCAAGTCCATAAAGCTGTCGGCATACAAGATGTTATCAAAAATGGCCAGATCGTAGTTGCCCGGAATACTGAGAAAACTCAAGGCTTTAGGAGAAGCCGGATTAGAGTTATCAAAAATGTGAATGCCCTTGCCGGTTTCATTTATGAGGAGGTTAGGTTCTTTTAAATAGATTTTTCCGGGCGAGGATAATGGCTGCGAAGCCTTCATGCCTGTGGCAGCTTTTATTTCGGCTGAGGTAGAATAGACTGGTTCATAATAAACGTAGGTCCTTTTCACCTGGCATTTGTCTGAACATTGTTGCAGCAGCAGGCAGACCAATACGCCTAACAAACCGATACCGGAAAAAAATAATTTATTGGAGGCATGAAAAGCTTTCATAGGGATGTTGTTTATGTCTACAACAATAGACCCCTCATGAAGTTGAATAGTTGGAAATGTTTTGCCTTAGTGACGCCAGTTCTATTTAAAGATATACCTGAATCTAAATCCTACATCCCACACGAATGGGTTGCCAGCGTTTTGAGATTTTAAAATAGGGCTTAAGGAATATCTAAAGCCGGGCACCAAAGAAACCCGATAACTCTTACCTAATCTATAACTGACTTCACTACTCATCAGCCCGGCAAAATTTATTGATCGATAAGGCGAATCCGAGCCCGCTCCTTGCGAGTAACTTTGTCGCTGCCCGCTCGGATCAGTGAGCGTGTTGCGCACGAAAAAATCCGTTGCCACGCCTGGATTAATCTGCCAGCCTAATTTTTTATCAATCAATAAATAACCTGCTTGCACTGGAATAGTCAAAAATTGATTTGTACTCGTGATGTCATACATCGACCCACTGCTGACCGGGCCGGTAAAAGCAGAGGGCTTGTTCGCATAGCTAGATACAACATCCAACGAACCCGAAGAAATATTAGAACTGTACCCAGCCGATTGATTCATATACTGCACACCCGATTGCAATACCCAGCGTTTAGCAACCCGCACACCCCCAAGCATACCAAAAGTGTAAGAATTCCCAGTTGCTAACGAGGACGAAGAAGTTGATTGAGCAGATGCCATTGAAAATGATGATCCACTTTTATTATCTGCGTATGTTCCGGCTGCAGCAATAACAGACGCCCACACTTTCTCGTGAGAGAAATTATTCTTTTTGCTTTCGGCCATAAATGCAGGTGAAATAGCAGGCAGTTTTCTTACAAGGTTTATAATTGTTGGCTCGCCTCGAACAGAGTCGGTTGGCAAAAGCGGAAGATCAACATTTATGTTTGCGGCATACCAGCTATTGCCATCACGGTTCTCCTTTTCGTTAACAGATGAATTAATCTTATCTCGATTTTCATCAGGAGCCACCAATTGATTTTTAACTAAGAAAGAATTGTTATTATACTTTTCAATTCCTTGAAAATTTTCCTTTGTGCGTTCTTGCCCGTTCTCCTTTAGCGTTCCACTTATTTTACTTTCAGACGTGCTACCCTCATTCGTCACTTCCGGTTTTCCATTTACGGCAATTGTATTTTCATCAGGCAGTTGACTATTCTTAGTTTCGATGGTTGATTTTGAGTTTGAATTCAACAGAGCCATTTGGTTATCATTTTGTCGCCAATGATAAACACCAAAAGATCCGGCCATCAGCGCAAACAAAACAGAGGCAGCAGCAAGTCGCTGATAAAATATCATTCGCTTCTTGATCTCGTTTCCTTCAGCCAGCGTCAGTTCACGATCTAGATTTGACCACACAGATGGAGCCGGAGACACTTCAGCCTCTTTCAATGCTCCCTTCCATTGTTCATCAAATTCAGACCTCTCCAATTCTTTCATAATTTTTTTTTGCGTTTTCCAGTTTCGCTCTAAGCAAACTTTTTGCCCGGTTGTATTGAGATTTAGAGGTACCCTCACTCACACCCAGCATCTCCCCTATTTCTTTATGTCCATAACCTTCTACAGCAAATAAATTAAATACTACGCGGCAGCCATCGGGCAATGACTGCACCAGTGCAATCAACTCCGATAAATGAAAATCGGCCAAGCTAACTTTTTCATCTTCCTGAAGCCCCACATCTTCCACATCCACCATGGGTAGCATATAAAGTTTTTGCCGCTGATGGTTAAGCGCAGTATTGATCATGATGCGTGTCATCCATGTGGCAAGGCTTGACTCCGACCGAAACAACTTGATGTTATTAAAGATTTTTATAAAACCTTCTTGCAAAATATCCTCCGCTTCGGGTGTGCTTTTAGCATAGCGTAAGCATACAGCCATCAGCTTACGGCAATAGCAGTCATACAACGCCTGTTGCGCTGCCCTTTCGCCTTTGGCACATCGATTTACCAGCTCTTTTTCACTCAGCATGCTCGTGATCATACCTATTGACACACTTTAATAAGAAAAGGTTGAAGCCTTGCTTTAAATATTCTTTTAGCTTTGAACGTATGAAGCAACACTTTATTGGTGGGGCGTGCCCCGCGAGGCGCAGGTCGGGCTGTACGCTACAAGTCCGGCCACGCACTCCCGATAGCTATCGGGACCTACACACTTCGGGCTTTTCGCTACCATCCCTCACGCTAATTTTGGTATTCTTTCAATTTAATCTCTTCGCACAAAAGGAACTTTCCTTTACCGACAAGGCATACGAGCCTCAGATCAAGACCGTTCAGCTTTATCCCGACTCTGACAACCCGCAAGATTTTCTTCAGCCATCCTCTACGCCTATTCATCAGCAAACCATGGTGCTTGAATTTGATGACTTGCAAGACAACCGCAATAATTACTACGCAAAATTAATTCATTGCAATTACGATTGGTCTAAGTCACAATTAATGGATTTGGACTTTCTTGAGAACTATAATGAGTATAATCTCACCGATTATTCTTTTTCCAACAGCACCTATTCACGTTATGTTCACTATCGATTCAAAGTTCCTCCCGTAAAAATCACAGGGAATTATTTGCTCATTGTTTACCGCGATGATCAGAAGGATTTGATTTTATCCAGACGAATGATGGTATTTGATACTCAGATAGGACTTGCTAAAGATGACCAGATGCTTGGCACAGGTAATCTCAATCGGGCTAATCAGCAATTCAATTTCATTATTGATTATGGAGATATTCAGGTGATCAATCCTGCCGAAAGCATTCACGTGAACATGCGTCAGAACCAACGATGGGACAACGCAAAATTCAATTTACAACCCAGTTTTATCCGCGATACTGACAGTGAATTGGATTATCGATTCCTCGATGACAGCTGGCAATTCAATGGCGGCAATGAATTTCGATTTGCCGATTTCCGATCGCTCAATTATCCAGGGCAAAACACAGGACGAATTAATAAATCAGTTAAACCTTATGAACTCAATTTAGGTATTGATGCGCCTCGCGAAGGAGCCTACGCACAATACAGAGACCTTGATGGAAATTATGTGATCGACAACCTGGATTATGGTGAACCGCAAATCACCGGGAATTATTTGTACATCAACTTTACTTTAAAATGTGCTACTCCATATAACGAAAATGTATATGTGATCGGGAAGTTCAACGATTACCAGCGAAGTGAAGCAAGTAAAATGAAATACAATTCCGCTATTGGCGCTTATGAATCGCGGCAATTCGTAAAACAAGGCTGGTATGATTATCAATATGTTTTGGAATCTAAAAATCAATCTCTTACCAGTATCGAAGGCTCTCACTTTGAAACCGAAAATGTATACGAAGTAGCTATCTATTATCGTCCATTCAGACCCAATGCCGATTTGCTCATCGGGTATTATTTGATTCCGGTGAACCCCAGATGAATTTTAATTTGCTAATTTGTTAATCTGAACTCAATCTGATGTCACCTGTTTTACATGGCTTAGTCTTTAATAGTCGTTCCACGAAAACACTTCTCGCTTTTATATTTCTTGCTCAATCAAGCTTCGCGCAATCTCCCACTAGCGAAAGCATTAGCTCACTAAAATTGATCAACACCTATGTAATACCTTTCAATCAGAAATATAAAGGCACGTCCATAGGAGGATTATCGGGAATAGATTTTGACAAGGAACATGATATCTACTATTTATTGAGCGATGACCGATCGGATATTAATCCGGTGCGGTTTTATACCGCCAAAATTATTTTATCTAAAAATGGAATTGATACGGTGTCATTTACAGATATGCACCATCTGCTGCAACCCAACGGAAAGCCCTATCGCAGCTTTAAATTATATCCAGCTCAATCCGTTGACCCGGAAGGTTTGAGACTTAATTCGAAAACGGGACAATTGTTTTGGACAAGTGAAGGTGAACGGATTTTAAATGGAAAAGAAAAAATAATAATCAATCCGTTTATTCACATAGCTCAAAAAGACGGGCGATTTTCAGGAACATTTCCACTTCCAAAAACAATGGAAATCCATTCTACTGAACTTGGTCCAAGAAGAAACGGAACAATAGAGGGTATCGCATTTGATAAAGACTTTGTCACCTTATATGCAGCACTTGAAGAGCCCCTGTTTGAAGATGGCCCAAGAGCAGATGTCGTCAAAACAAATTCGTGGATAAGGATATTTCAATTTGATCTCGCCAGCAAAAAAAATACAGCACAATATGCATACGCTCTCGAACCGATAGCTTATGCGGCCACGCCATCAAATGAATTTAAAGTGAATGGTGTTTCAGAGATTCTTTTCGTTGGCAAAAATCAGTTATTAACGGTGGAACGCTCCTATTCTACTGGTCGATTGCCATGCACCATCAGAGTTTTTGTTGCCAACTTTTCACAATCGGATAATATTAAAGATGTTTTCTCATTGAAAGAACATCCACCAACCAATCCGGTTAGAAAAAGATTGTTGCTAAACATGGATGATCTTGGAATTTACATTGACAACATAGAAGGTGTAACGTTTGGACCGAAACTACCCAATGGTCACGCTACCTTAATTTTTATCACAGACGATAACTTTCAGCAAATACAAAAGACACAGTTGTTGTTGTTTGAGCTAATTCCTTAGGAGCCTTTCTCATCACCGGTCCTAATTCATTTCATCTCATCATCCAGGTCACTCCACCGGAAATCCATTGGCAAATGGGTCATCTTTTAAAAAGATAAAAAAGATAATCTATAAAGCCTAATACATACGTCATGTAAAACTGATTTTCCTTTTGAGCTAATTCTAAATAAATCGACACAATCTTGTTAAAGACTCAATAACTTATTTAACTTATATATATCATATAAGGCAACTCAAAAGCTTATACTAATTAAGGCTAATAGCAAATCATTGAATATGCTGTGAATAAATTTCTATTTACCAAAACCAAAATCCTTCCCCATGAAAAATGTCTATAGTTTAACAGTTGTGCTCATCTTATTTAACTGCGTCCAATTATTTGGCCAGGAGACTGAAAAAAAATCCGAAAAGGATTCCGTAAATCTGTACGATATCACGCTGGAGGAGTTAATGAACATTGATGTTTATACCGCCTCTAAGAAAAGTCAAAAGCTTTCTGAGACCCCAGCCACTACCTATGCTTTCACAGAGGACCAAATCAAAAACAGAGGGTATCGAAGTTTGGGTGATCTACTCCAAGACGTTCCTGAAATTGAGATACAAAGAAAATCAGACTCCGAGACAGGAGATTATTTTAGTGTGAGGGGAGTTGCCGGCAACGAAAAATTTGTAGTTCTGCTTAATGGATTTCGGATAAACGCAGCCGATGGAACACCACCTGTCATAGGCAAGAACTTTTCATTAATGAATGCCAAAAGAGTTGAAATCATTTTGGGCCCCGCCTCTGCTTTATATGGGGTCGATGCGTTTACTGGCATTATCAATATTATTACTAAAACAGCAGAAGATTTAAGGGGCGGAACTGCCACTTCCAGTTACGGCAGTTTTAACACAATCGATAATACAGTCAATGTCGGGGTCGCTAAAGACAAGGTCAGTTTCGATTTGTTTGGAAGCACCTATCATTCTAATGAACCCAACTTTTCTACCATTTACAAAGACGATTTTGCGTGGTACAATAATCAATACAAAGTAAATGGTAACATGGTCCGGTCACCTTTCGACCCCACTGTTGTTCCAACTTCTCCCATCCGGCCTTACGAGACTCCTACAGAAGCCTACACCGTTAACACCCGTTTGGGACTTGGCGATTTTCAATTCGGATACTATCGAAACATGGAGTCGCACTGTACATCAGTAAGCAATAAGCCAGAGTTTGGTATCTACACCAAGGACGCAGTCTTTAAAACTATCAATGAATCGTTTTATGCAACTCACAACTTCACTTCAAATGACAAAAGAACTAAGATTCAGTCATCGGTATCCACCAACAATTATGAGCTGGCTCCCGAATCCAATTTCTTAAATACATTTACTTCCTTCACAAAGGGTTACAAATACCAAAACAGCAGAAGCGTAAAACTAGAAGAGCAAGTTACACGTGACCTTAGTGAAAACACATCCCTCATCGCTGGCGCCTCTTTTCAATACTTTGATGTATTACCAAAGACAGGAGATTTACCTCAACAATTTGATAAAAATAAGCCTGCCGATTTGCAGAACATATATTACCTGGGCACGAATGTCACGGATCAAAATGGCAAGGACCTAACAGTTTATCAAGATTTCTATTATGTCAATTATAAGAATTCCGGTGTCTATGCCCAACTGCAATCAAAGTTTGCAAGTGGCCTCTCACTTACTCTTGGAGCACGTTACGATTACAATACCAGATACAAAGGAAGCTTCAACCCGAGAGTTGGCCTCGTTTATCTGCCTAATAAAAAATTCAATTTTAAGTTACTCTACGGAGAAGCATTTCTCGCCCCATCGCCCTACAAATCATTGCAGCACTATGGTTCGTTTGTCCCTACTTCAGATATCAACGGAATAACTGGTTTAGTCGGACCTTATTGGCACTTGCCTAATCCTGATTTAAAACCTGAAAAGATGAGGACCTTGGAATTTAGTGTGGGCTATAGCATTATAGAAAACCTAAAAGCCTCGTTAAATGTTTTTAAAAATAATGTTGAGCAACTGATTACTGTTGAGGGTGCACCCAACCAGACCTTTAAAGGGATTCCCGTAAATTTTGCCGACCGACCGATCAACAAGGGAACCTCAAATACCTTTGGTGGCACACTTAAAATAGACGCTCTTATCAAAACCGGAGCCGTTTCGATTAACCCTTACCTAGCCCTTACTTACATTGACGGAGACATCAACGGTGCAAGAATTAACTACACCTCGAAAAATACTATAAAAACGGGAGCTGAAATTACGTATAAGAAATTCGTGATCACCCCAAGACTAGTTTCAAGGGCCAAGAGTTATCACCCTACATTGTTAGAAGCTGATGGAGTTACTCCCGCAAGCAGCAAAGCATACACTATAGTAAATATTGCCGCGCGATATAATAACATAGTGAAGACAAGTCACTGCTCCCTCGCAATCTTTGTAAATGTCACCAACCTGACTAATCAAAAATATTATAATGTTCCTTTTGGTGGTGGCGAATGCTTTAACAGTACTCCACAAGATCCTGTTAGAATGAACGCTGGGGTAATGATACAAGTCTATTAAGAAATTCTTTTTTCATGATCGCGTGAATGTTCCACCAAATATTCACGCGATTTTATTTATACCGAAACTACCACTACAACAAACTGAGTACTGCAAAAAAGTGGAGTATGCTTCCGCCCATTACAAATAAATGCCACACACTGTGATTGTACTTTACCTGGTCTCTCAAGAAGAAAATTGTGCCAAGTGTGTATGAAATTCCACCTGCCATTAAAAAAATAAAACCGTTGAGTGATATCGCGTCATAAAGTGGCTTGATGGCAAAGAGAATTACCCAGCCCATGAGTACATACAAAATAGTTGACAGCCTAACTCTTGTTCCAATCGAAATGGCTTTCAGTACGGCTCCTGCTATTGCACATGACCAAACGATCCCAAAAACAGTCCAGCCAATCCAACCACGCAATGCGATTAAGCAAAACGGAGTATACGTTCCGGCTATCAGCAAATAAATAGAGATGTGATCAATTTTGTTAAAGACAACTCTGGCACGAGTGCGAGCCAGGCTGTGATATAGCGTTGAAGCAAAATACAACAACACCAACGTTGCACCGAAGATGGAAAAACTAACCACGTGCCAAACGGTTCCATCAACAACAGCCATAACTACGAGAACTACCAAGGCAGCAATGGCAAGTAAAGCACCAATGCCGTGGGTTATTGCATTGGCAATTTCTTCCCCAGTAGTTTGAATATCGCTGTCTTTCTTTTTACTCATCAGTTTGGAATCAAAAATCTAAGCCCTCTGTTATTATCTTTAGTTAACAATTCTGATCCTAAGATATATGTTCACCAGCCAACCATCAAGGAAAGTCGCAGTTGTGGGGTATAATCGTATTCCCTTTGCGAGACATAATACTGCATATGCCAACGCCAGCAATCAAGATATGATGCTCGCAGCTCTGAATGGATTGATCGATCGCTATCATTTGCAAGGAATGCTTTTGGGAGAGGTCGCAGGTGGAGCG
>CBRFFM010000014.1:0-112980 GCA_967789005.1 uncultured bacterium
GACCCCACTCATTATCCGGAATCCAAGCCCATCCGTAATAGGGATCATTAAACCACCGACCATAATGAAAGGGCGCCCATCCCCATGAATAATCAGAAACCCAAGTCCATCCTTCGTAAGTATATATCCAATGACCGCTAGAACCATAAGGAGTAAAATCGGGAGACACATCAGGAATCCAAACATATCCGAAGTCGGGATTATCCACCCAATTACCATAGGGACTTAAGTTATCGTAAAAGACCTGGAAGCTAACATCTACCTGCACTTGTGCCGATGCTTTTTGTGAAACTGTCAATGCACCTGAACTAAGAAGTAGGAATAGAATTAAAGTTCTGATCCAGGCTTTCCGTTGCGGGGAAATATTTATCGGAGGCAAGAGTGTTGTTTTCATACATTAATAATTAGGTGAAGTAATATGCCTACTCTGCGATCTCGCATCGAAAAATAGTGTACAGGTCGATCACCGGCCTATGAATACAAAGCTCAATTCTTTTCGTTGGCCTAGCGTTACATCATTCACTTGATTGTTTGCATAGTTCACACATTCGTTAACAACTTTTTCTCATTTTAAGTTGCTTTGTGATGCACCAGAGTCCGAATCGAAACTCTGCCGAGAAATGGGTTTATCGCAAAATAAAATTCTATAAATATTCAACCCCGATGGGGCCTCACGTTCACTTCCACATTTTTCCTGTCATGCCGGACAGCGAAGGAAGTGCGATAGCGTTCCGGCATCTCACCCGAAACTTTTCGTTTAGTCCGCACTTTACGCGCAAGAGCGACTGAAGTCACAATAATTGGCAACCATTAGTTCGGACTAAACGAGAACAGCGAGTGAGATTCCGGCACTCGTGCCTCGGCCGGAATGACAAAAAAATAATGATGATAATAGCCACATAAAAACTAGTTGGTTGTTAGTCCGAGACCAACAACCAACGCTTAATGGCAAATCCTTTCTCACTCGCTCTTCAAACTCTTCACCGGATTCACATACGCAGCGCGCAACGTCTGCGAGCCAATGGTAATCACGCCAAAGAAAAATAATACCAGCACGCTGATACAAATCATTTCGAAGCCGATGCTCGTATGGTAAGCGATCTGACTCAACCAGAAGTCGTTGAAAAAAAAGTGAGCGGCAAACCCGCAACTAAAACAACTCACTTTGAAACACTCCATCAACTATTCTTAAGTTAACGACTATGGTGAAGAACACCAACAACGGCCGTGACAATTAAAAAGCAAGTTAGTCGCCCGGCCTACTTACAAGCCCCTATCTTATCTCCATGCTTTTGATGAGCCGCCCAGGCACTTTCAGGAATTATTAATTGTTGCGGATTTTTTTTGTTGCCGGGAGGATAATGGCAAAGTATTTCAAAGACCAGCTTAAAGATTCATTAATTTCGAATCACTAACCATGAGCAAATTCCCATTAACCGCTTTGAGCTTCTACCGGGTAAAGAAAGATTTCATTTCAGACCGATCGAAGAGCGACTTTATCAAAGACACCATTTTGCAATTTCAATCGAGTAATACGAATGTTTACGATTGCATTGAAATACTTGAGTTCATCGACTGGAAAACGGGCGAAAAGAAAACATGGCACTTCGTTGATATGGACGACACGGAAAGATTAAAAGGCTGGAGCGATTATCTGGAATTTCTAGACAGAAAAACTGTTGTCGGTTAGTTTGTCGGATTTGGTTTTACGATCTTAGAAATTTCTCACCTCTCATCAATGTAAAACTTGTTGATCTATTATGACCAACAAGTTTTAGAACTTATCTCAACGCACAACTGTCACTCGCAAAAAAGTAGCTGGTATGGAAGTAGTATTCTTGCCTGTACTTTTATTTTGACTGTTAGCTAAATCTTCCAATTCTTTTTGCAGATCCATGGCCTTTCCGTTCTTTTCGGCTGCATCAAATGCATTCATCGTGGGGCCGTAAAAGTTTTTAAAATTGTGGATCAGTTCGACAGGAGAATAAGGCGCATTAAATGTGAAGGTGTCTTTAATGAAGGATATATTTTCTTTAGGTATGCCAGCTCCCGTAAAACGTTCTATCACATTGCTTTCTACTCCCCACAACATTGGACTAACAAATCCATCAGGCGGAGGTGGTGTGTGGGCCGAACTTATTTTCAATACTTGTGCTACAAAAGTAGGGTCACCGGGTATCCAGTTGCCCATTACCATCCTTCCACCTTCGCGTGTAACACGCACCATTTCTTTTGCCACATCAAAAGGTTTGGGCGCGAACATAGCACCGAAGATGCTTACCACCAGATCGAAAGTACCATCTTTTAATTCACTTAAATTGGTTGCGTCACCTTCCTGAAATGAAATATTAGTGAGGCCTTCAGCTTTCGCTCTTTTGTTTCCTGCAGCCACAAGATTACTAGCAATATCAACACCGATTACATTCGCTCCCAGTTTTGCCTCAGGAATTGCCGTGGTGCCATCGCCACAACCCAGGTCAAGAACGTGAAGGCCTTTAGTGACTTCAAGTTTAGAGACTAGTATTGCTCCGCTTTCGCGCATGGTATCAGCTATTCGGGTGAAATCTCCTTTCTCCCATAGTGCTTTGTTTGGATTTGGATTCATATTCATTTTTTTATTTTTTAATTGAGATGTTTATTACGTTCCATTTCTTTGCGTAGACGATGGTAAACAAGAAAGTACCGGACATTGGAACACAGTTACCAGCTTTATGACGACTTCAAATCGCCACATCATTGATGTGCATGTCGTCATTGCGAGTTCACGAACGATTTCTTTTTTACCCATTAAATTGAAATTACTAAAAATCTTCGGCTGAAGTTGGTGACACACCAACCTTTGAGCAAAAAGTATTTCAAGTACCCAAATAAAGAATCATTAATTTAGAAATCACTAATCATGAGTAAATTTCCATTAGCCACTTTGAGTTTCTACCGGGTAAAGAAAGACTTCGTTTCAGACCGATCGAAGAACAGTTTTGTCAAAGACACCATTTTGCAATTTCAATCCAGTAATACGAACGTTTACGAATGCATCGAAATACTTGAGTTTATCGACTGGAAAACAGGTGAAAAGAAAGTATGGCATTTCACCGATATTGACGAGACAGAAAGATTGAAAGGCTGGACTGATTATCTGGAATTAGTAGATAGAAAAACTGTTGTCGGTTAAGGTTCTAGAATTCCACTGCATCATCAGCACCTAAACAAACGCAGAGTCCCGAAAACGGAGACTCTGCGAAAATCAAAAAATTACCAACCAGACCTCAGTCCTTTTTTAGCAGTTTACATTTCTCTACAAAGGCATCAGCATATTTCTCAAGCGCATCTTTAGCCGCTGCCTTGTATTTCGCCTTTGTCGTTTCAATAACTACCGGCTTTAATTCTTTTCTGAATGCCCACATACTGTTTTTCATCTTAGAAGCATCTTCGGTAGCAGCATCGGCATAGTTGAGTGTGCCATCGATGGCATTTCTTAACACGAGGCTCTCTGCCTGACTCTTCTCATTCCATAAAAGTGACATTCCGAGGTTGTTGGGCACCACTTTCATTTGGGGTTTTACTGCCCATGAATATTTATTTCGTTGAGTAGATTTTGAATAAAACATATTGGATTCTTTCGTTGTCTTAATATCCAGGTCCACATACAGATCAGCAAAATCTACAGTGAGGTGGAAATAGCCTGCGGGCGCTCCGATATCTTCACTGAAGCGAGAAGCTTTCTTAATCTTGCCAAAGGCGAAAACAATGCTCCCATTATAAAGTGTATTCCCCTTGTGTGCCGAATTGGTAATCCACGAGTTTTCGTTCTTACCCTTTTTGTCACCTTCCGATTTCTCACTGCCATTCTTATAAAAATCGGTGGCTGTAATTGTTGCCCAACTCACGGTATCAATATTGTTTGCCTTCAATTTCTTTTGAAAATAGGAATAGAAGTAGTCGGAGATTTCCTGCAAGTCAGCTTCTGTTAATTCACCATCTGTAGTTTCGAGATAAGCGGAAATTTTTGCACCCGCCATAACTCCTGTGCTGCCATCTTTACTTATGATTTTAGCCGTGCTGCTGAGTTTGTAGTTGATGGTTACTTGAGCTATGCCCAGTTTCTCCAGCTTGGGAACAATTTTAGGTTTTGCGAATGAGCCGCCAACGGCTATTTCAATTTTGTTGGCGTCAGGTGATTGACCAAACGTTGTGCGGCAAATCAGAGCGACAAAGCCTACTAAGACAAATCTCAATTTCATGTGTAATAATGTTTTGTGGTTTACGGTGTGACTTTTAGTTTGTGACAGCAATTTTTTTGCTGGCCCATATTCTTATTTCAAATGAAACTCTAAAACAGGCCGATGACAATCCCTGCCCTTTGGTATTTGTACATACCCAGAAATAGGTAGACCCTCGCGGCATTGAAATAGAAACTATTTCTTATTTCTATTGTAAGAATCTTGCCCCGATCAGTACTAATAGAGTAAATTATCCGACAAGTGACTGAAAATGAACAACAGACTATTTTTGGGAATTGGCTTGGCCAGCATAAGGCTCTGCTCTTTAAAGTCATAAGGTCGTATGCATTTACCGCCATGGATCAGGATGATCTTTTTCAGGAGATCACCATTCAGGTTTGGCATTCAATTCCTTCGTTTCGCAACGAATCATCTGTCACCACCTGGCTGTATCGCATATCACTGAACACGGCCATCAAATGGCTGTACAAAGAACGAAAGCACAGCCGCGCTGACTCACTTGATCGAGCTGAACACATTTTGCAAGAGGGTCAACCTGTGGATGAACAACTGACCTGGCTGTACCAGGAGATTTATAAGCTCGATGAAATTGACCGCTCGATTTTACTGTTGCTGTTAGACGGATTCAGTTATAAAGAGATGGCGGCTGTGCTCGGCATCACCGAATCTAACGTAGGAGTAAAAATCAATCGCATCAAAAAACAATTAATCACCAAATCAAAAAAAATATGATGACCATGGAATTTGAAGAAATGCAAAAGATCTGGAGCGCGCAAAACAATCAGTCCCTATATGCCATCAACGAAGAGGCGCTGCACAGGCGCATTGTTTCGAAAAAAAATCAAGCGCAACATATTACAAACGTAAGCGAGTGGCTGGGCATTGCTGCGAACATCGGAGCCGGCTGTCTGGTTTTGGCGATGAACTTATACAGCCAGAGTAGAAATTATTTTATATATGCTATGGCAGCATGGATGGTTTGCACTGGATTGTATTTCCTTATAAGTCGTGTGCGCAGAATAAAAGAGACTCCATTGTTTGACCGCTCGATAGCAGGTGATCTTGATCACGCCATTTCAGTAGCTACTTACCAAGTACGTATCTCTCTGCTTATGCGGTGGAATATTTTACCGATTGCCCTTTTCGTTCTTCTCGGATTTTGGAATGATGGAAAATCAATGTGGGCATCAATTGGACTCCTGCTTTTTTTTGTAATCGCCTATGTGGCTGGAGGATGGGAACATCGCATCTACGAGAACCGAAAACGCGAATTGGAAGTTTTACAAAAGAAGTTGCAAGAAAATTAGTGTATCTGACTTGGTGAATGTTCCCCGAACTAAACTTCCTATAAGTGTTCCGTCTCAGAATCAGGAGGATTAAAACTAATTTGATTGCAGCCGCTTAGGAAAATAGGCCGTACTTTCAGCAAGAGGTGAGGTGAAAAAGAACTTTTCTTCTTTCTGGTTCATCCAAGGGTATGCGTTTTACCTATAGCCTGCTCTTTTGCCTATGTTACTTAGCGGCATTTTCTCAAGATCAGACGATTGGCTATACAGAAGTAAAAGGTGTGCTGATTGATTCACTAACCTCACTCCCTATCACTTCCGTACATATTCGGACCAACCACTTCAAAACCGTGAGCAATCCTGATGGCAGCTTTTCCATATTAGTACTTCCGGGCGACTCCGTTCACTTTTCGCATGTTAGCTATCATGACATAATCATTCCCTTCCACCAATTGATACACCATACACCGATGAGGGTAGCGATGATGCAGAAGGTTACGCTATTGGACGCTGTTAGTGTCTATACTTTATCGGAAGCAAGTTTTAAAGAAAAAATATTGGAGACCACAGTCGTTGAATCGCAAGAAGAGCAGAACGCCAAAACTAATATGGCAGTACTAAACTATTATATGAAGTCTCTTCCACCACTGGAGATGACCGGAAGCGAAAACTACCGGGAGTATATGAAGGGCCCGCAAGGAGTGACGATCTTTTCTAGCAGCGGTCAAAAAGGATTGATCAAAGCGATCCGAGATGTGATTAAAGCCAAGCCGATTCCATACAAAGCATTCCCTGCACGAAGTGCTACGGTCCTCAATTTCAACTTGAATATTTTAAGAGATTCGTCTCGAACAAATAAACCAAAGCCAGATACTCTGAAAGTTACCAGTAACAAAAAATGATTTTCATGACAACATTATCGTGGCGCTGCATTGCTTTTTTGAAGTTGTTATTTTTCACTCACGAATCACTGCAATACATTCAATCTCTACCCTTGCACCGAGTGCCAATCCACTTCCGGCCACAGCACTCCGTGCGGGGAAATGTTTTAGAAAATACTTTTTGTAAACCTCATTCATCTTGGGCCACTCTTGAATGTCGGCCATGAATACGGTGCACTTTACTACATGATCCAGATCCGATCCGTTTCGCCCGAGTGTTGCTTTAATATTTTCCAAAGTCTGTTTTGTCTCTGCATCAATGCCACCAGAAACTAATTTTTTAGTGACCGGGTCAGTACCCAATGCTCCCGACAGATACAACGTATTGCCCACACGCACAGCTCCAGAAAACGGATAGGTGTTGGGTGCAGGTGGATCAAGATATTCCACTTCGGTTTTAGGTTTTTCCTGCGCTAGCGCAAACACGAAAGACAGGAAGAACAGAATGAAATTCAACGTAAACTTTTTCATAGTGTCAGTTGGTTATGCCGGATAAATTCTTCTCATCAAGATACGTAAAACATTTATTTTGAATTACGACTGTGATCCTTAAATCCGAGGAAACGGAGCCGTCATGAAGAATTAGTGATTTTCTAACTCCCTAGTTGTTCTTCATGACTCAATTTTTGAAATTGGCAAAAAAAGAAAACCATGATCGTCTACGGCATCAAAAACTGCAACACGGTAAAATCAGCCATCGAGTGGCTAAATAAAAACAAAGTTGAATTTGAATTCCATGATTATAAAAAGTCAGGAATCACCTCAAGCAAACTCAGCGATTGGAGCAAGCAAGTGGGTTGGGAAAGCCTTGTGAATAAACGCGGCACCACCTGGCGCCAATTAGAAGAAGCTGATCAAAAGAAAGTGACTAACGAAAAATCGGCCATCGCCCTGATGATGGAAAAGACAAGCGTAATCAAACGACCATTGATTGAAGAGAATGGCAAAGTACTGCTATTGGGTTTTGATGAAGCGGAGTACAAGAAAGCGTTGAAGTAATTTCTGATCTGAGTCCAAAACTAACTCAGTCAAATATCCTCACATTCCAGTTTGCGATAATAGAACCAGCAAAATCATTTTGATAGCATCGGTACCTTTGTTATTCACCCACCATTCATTGAGTGCGTGCGCATTGCCACCATCCCCACCAAGGTTGAGTGTAACTGCGGGTACTCCTTTAGAGATAGGTATGTTTGCATTTGTCGATTCAAAGATGGTCGAAGCCTCTGCCTGAAAATAAGCAGCAGCGGATAATGAGTATTGTACCAGAGGATGGCCAGCATTCGTTTTTCCTGAAGGGCGCAGACCAATCCGTTTCATTTCCACAGAAAGTGCCGGACCTTGTTTGATTTTCTGATTGTATTCATTTTTTGCCCTCTCAATGTTGGAAAGAAAAATATTCTCGATTTCATTCAGGCGCTGTGGGTCTTCTGATCGCATATCTACTTCCATCCATGACTCAAATGGGATGGAGTTGATGGATGTTCCTCCTCCTATTTTCCCAACATTGTAACTGGTTTTAATTCCTGTCGATGTGTAAGCGGCAGCTTCTACATCAAAGTAATGAATGGCGCGAGCCAGCAAATGATGTGGATTACCTAATCCAAACGAGCCCCATGAGTGTCCACCCGGTCCTTTCACGGTTATTCGATAGCGCACAGAGCCTACCGCAGCATTTACTATCTCACCAAGTTTACCCCCACCTCCATCTGCGGAAATCCAAGAGTCGATAGTCAATGATTTATTTTTAAAGACAGCTTTTACTCCTCGCAAATCTCCTGCCCCTTCCTCTCCTACACTTCCAATGATCAAAATATTCTCGCGTGTTTCAATATTCGCTTTTTCAAGAGCGCGTAACACGGTAAGCACAACGATCAGTCCGCGGGTGTCATCCAAAATACCGGGAGCTAAAAGTGTATCTCCTCTTCGTTTCACCTTCACATCGGTGCCTTCAGGGAACACAGTATCAAGGTGCGCATCGAGGGCAATGGTCTTTTTTCCCTGTGTGCCTTTGCGCCAGGCGAGTACATTGCCAACAGAGTCGATCCAAACTTTATCAGCGCCTGCTTCTTCCAATAATTTTTTATAAGCCAAGGCGCGTAGTGTTTCCTTGAAAGGCGGGGCAGCAATTTCGGTAAGGCGAATATGGTCTTGCAAAGTCACCGGCTCCAGCTCATCAATTACAGCAAATGCTGCCTGCACTTTCTTCTGGCTAGCGATTTTTTTTATCTCCTTGTTATAAAAATCCGGTGAGGAAGATTGATGCTGAGCCAATACAACTGAGGGCAGCAACCACATCACAGAAACTATAATTCCGCAAAAAACATTTTTCATAATAAATGATTAAATATCAAACCTTGTTCGCCACTTGCTCAAGCAGCCACTCTTCGGCTACTTCCATATCCGGAAAAATTTCAATGAAGAAGCCACGCCTTTGTCCTATTTCCTTCCAATACTGAACGAACTCAAGAATACTTTTTCCATAGGCCACAGCAATAATTACATTTTTTAAACCGGGATGAACTGTTTCATAACGCTTCACAATATTGAAGGCATCGTTCAGAGGAGCATTGATTTTTATTTGGGTATAATCCACTAAAAGGTACCGACTATTGGTTTCCTCAATCTTTGCATAGATTTCAGCGGCAGCTTGTGATATCGAAGCAAAGCTATCACGAACTCCATGGCCTGTTACAAGTAAGTATCTCTCTTTGAGTTCAAAAGTTACCGGTGGCATATTCATGGCTGCATTCCAATGATTAGGAAGTTAGTAAGAAATGAAATAAAAAATATCAATTTAAGCATAGTGCCGGAAGCAAAGCACCGTCAATAGCACGCTCATCATTCGAGTATAAAGCCTCCCTCAATTCGGTAATTCTTTGGAAATTTTATAGGTCAAGTTACGAATATGAGGTTCCGCAATCGCTTGCGCAATCGTTTGCTGAGAATTTTCTTTCAATTCTTTTGCCCCAAGAATATAATTCGCGTCACTTTATCTCATTAGGCTTTAATCTCAAGACTCTGTACTGAGAGATTGATAGTTCGTGGGGCGAGTCATATTTTGAATGGCAACCTTTAACCTAAACCAAACAATAACCCATGATCTATTTATCTAAACCTAAAGCTATACTATTAGCTTTCTTAGTCTTGCTCATCGGATGCTCACCCAATCCGGAAATTCAAGTAGCAAAGCAGCAAAAAGTAATTCAGGTAACGAATACACCAAACGATCCAATCAATGCCCGAACGCCTGGCGCAGGAGGTGGCGTATTGATGCAAGCATTTTATTGGGATGTGCCATCCGGAGGAACATGGTGGAGTACCGTGCAAAGTAAAATTACAGCATGGGATAACACCGGCATTTCTGCGATCTGGCTCCCGCCTTCTTCTAAAGCACAGAACGGACCTTTCTCTATGGGCTACGATCCATTCGACTACTACGACTTCGGAAGTTATAATCAAATGGGATCTACTGAAACACGTTTCGGTTCGCTCACCGAACTTCAGTCACTCATTTCTACAGCGCACACTAAAAACATTCAGGTGTATGCCGACATCGTAATTAACCACAATAGTGGAGGTGCCCTTGAAAGTAATCCGTACACCGGCACAAGCACCTATACTAACTTCAGCCCGGCATCCGGAAAATTTCCAAGAACGTATTCCGATTTCCATCCTAATAATATTCACAGTGCAGACGAAGGATCTTTCGGAGGTTATCCCGATTTGTGTCATGCACAGACCAACGTGCAAAATTGGTTATGGACTCGCTCTGATGCGATAGGGAAATATTATAAAAACACGATGGGATATGACGGCTGGAGATTTGACTATGTGAAAGGATTCGCCCCATCTGTAGTACAAAATTGGGTAAACAACACCGGAGGATTTGCAGTGGGAGAAAATTGGGATGGCAATGCTTCCAATCTTCAGTCGTGGGTAAATGGCACCGGCCGTACTTCGTCAGCTTTTGACTTCGCCTGTTACTATGCGATGGATGCAGCATTTGATAATAATGATTTGAATCATTTAAACGATGACATGCTTTGGAAGCGCGATCCTTACAAGACTGTAACTTTCGTTGCCAATCATGACACCGATATTATTTATGGCGGCAAACTAAATGCTTATGCTTACATCCTGACACATGAAGGATATCCTTGCATTTTCTATCGGGACTACGAAGAGTGGTTGCCTAAAGCCAAGATGGACAATCTCATCTGGGTTCATCGCACGCTCGCAGTTGGAAGTACTTCTATTCTGTATGTAGATAATGATGAGTACATCGCCAGGAGAAATGGCTCACCGGGTTTGATTGTATACTTCAACAACTCCACCTCATGGCAAGAACGTTGGATACAAACCAATTGGGCCAGCACCGGCATTCACGATTACACAGGATCATCAACGTGGTGGCCAACCACGCAAGGCGATAAATGGGTTAAGATCCAAGCTCCACCAAAAAGTTATTCGATCTGGTCTCCCAACGGATTGTAATACATAAATGGATGCTGCGTTCAGTCGCTTGAAGTTGTTCCCGGGCATTTGTATTTTGCCTGGGAACAATTTTTGCATTTAAGTCGAATCACAAATGAAGAAACTTCTTTTTCCGCTTCTTTTTTTCGTTGTCTTACAAAACTGTACTCATCAAAGCAATGATCAACGCAACAGCAAAGAGTTGCAATACCAGGTGGGGTCTATAAAATTCAGTGATGAAATTCCTTTTAAAGTAACCGAAGTATTGTGCCAAGCGGATTCCAACAAAATTATTGTTAAGGTTGAAATTCGTAATCTTATAAATACACCTTATACTGTTTCGATATTTGATTGGGAATTAGAAACCGCTGAAGGAACTCGTTCGCCAGTTATTAATACTTTTAATCCAACCCTTAAAATTGCTACCGATAAAACATCAAAGTTAGATTTGGTATTTGACCCAACGAATTCATTGAAGTTATTTAGACAAAGCGGGTTTAAAGGCTACTCATTGCAATCCTATAAACTCACTTACAAAGGGAAAAGCACAATCGATTTACATGCTTCTGATTCAGACTATGCTTTGTACAAGAAAGACAAAAAGGAACCTGAGGTATTCCTGTTATCAGTGAATGATCATTTTAAAAACGATGAGCTAAGCTATGTACAGGCCAATTTAGGTTTAGATAAAAATGGTGTAGAAATTCATGAGCAGGAGATTCTTGTTAATGGGCTAAACATTGTATTAAGTGCATACACCTACAATGAAACACTTTTCGTGAAATGGAAATTGGTTAACCACTCACTCTTTCCAGTTGGAATTAATCCAGCTGCAATGACGGTGCAATTTGACAATAAGACACTGGTTTCGATTGCAAAACATGAAACTAATGAAACGACTATTGCTCGAAGCCAGCGAGGTTATATAGAAGAGCGCTACCCCATTGGTAAATCTACTAATGACCAATTTTTGCTCAATGTTACTTTCATCTTTTTTATGGCTCAGAAACCGGTGCCCGTTTTTTATTGTGAAAGTATTTCGATGAAGCGGACTCAATTAATCCATTAACAATTCGGTTAGAAAAGCAAACGCGCTGGTCTTTTCAAACCAACGCGTAATGTGTGATTAATCAATGAGTCTTATCCTTGCGTATTTCCTTGCTGACTATCTCTCGTATTTTTTTGCACTGCAATAGCTGCGAACAAGCTAAGTGTAAAAGACATGGCATAGAACCCTTTTTCGCTTCGCTGAAGAGTAGCGTTCCATAAGCCTATTATCAAGAGAACGATGGCGAGCAGAGTAGAGAACCACGCAAGTCCGTAATAAATGTTTGTTACCGGGATTCCCTCGAGTTGGTCGCGCACTGCTTTTTGCAAAGAGATGGATGCAAATAAACCAAACATAAGCACGGTGAAGTAGTATCCTTTCTCATTGAGTTCCATCTCAGCATTCCACAAGCCAACAATGTAGGTGAGTACTCCTGATAACAAGGCCACCCAAGATGCAGCAACAAAGGCATTTGAGGGTTTTTGAAATTGTTTTTCTTCCATTTTGATTGTTGTTTATGAATCAAAAGTATCAGAGCATACGCTATCTCCATTTGACATATATCAAAAACGAAAGCGGTAATAATCAAACACTAGGACTTGTTTCTGATTCTGCTCAGCGTTTCTTGAGTAATACCCAGGTAAGATGCAATGTACCCCAAGGGCACACGCTGAAGAATGTGTGGCGCATTCGTGAGTAAGTTCTCATAACGTTCGCGAGCTTCCTTGAAGTGGTTGCTGACAAACCGATCTTCAAGCATAACATAATAGCGTTCATTCATTATCCTTCCCATTCGCTCAATGTCAGAATGCTTATCGTATAACTTCTGGAGGTCTTCATAAGAAATAGCCCACAGTGTACAGTCTTCAATAAGTTGAATGCATTCAATACAAGGTTTCCTTGTAATAAAACTGAAGAAGGATGTGACAAAATTATTTTCAAAGGCAAACCAATAGCTGATCTCCTTGCCATCGAGATTATAAAAGCCGCGCAAGCAACCCTTCTCCAAAAAATAAATGTACTGGCAAATTTTTCCTTCCGTAATTAAGAAAGAGCCTTTGGGCAACTCTGTTTTTTGAAGCACTGTGCTCATGCTTTTTACGGCAGCGTTGCTTAGTTTACAATATTGGCGGATGTGTTCGAAAAATGTTTCCATGGTGAGATAGTCAAAGATAAATAAGTACAACTTGCGGACAGCTTAAGAATGTAAGCATACCGCAAAATTCATCACCTTTCCCTTCTTCATCTTCCTGTAAGGCCAATTTGCCATAAAAGTACCCTACTCTGGAACAGGATTACCAGTCCTACTGCTCACCCCGTCAGTAGTTTTGCGCCCTAAATATTATTAACTATGAATACTAGAGTATTGACGTTAGCTGTGGCCATAATGGCACTGGGTCTCTTATTGATAACATGTAAAAAAGATGAGCCGCAACCAGTTCAAGTGATTACACCTAAGCCGCTGATCACCTCATTTGCTCCGATTTCCGGAAACGCAACTACACAAGTAACGATAGTCGGAAAAAACTTTAAAGAAGATCCCGCCTCAAACACCATTAAGTTTAACGGAATCGCAGCAATCGTTCTGTCTGCCACAAGTGATCAACTAATTACAACCGTACCCGCGGGGGCTGCAAGCGGAAAAATAACTGTAACTGTAGATGGCGTTACCATTACTTCCGAAAAAGATTTTACAGTAATAGATATAACCCAACCACAGTTATCGATTGTTTCGTTTACTCCTGCCTCAGGTTACAAAGACACACAGATAACAATAACAGGAACAAATTTTAAGGAAGATCTTGTTTCAAATACAGTGAAGTTTAATGGTATCCCCTCAGCAGTTAAACTGGCAACACCAACTCTGCTTATCACCACAGTGCCATCAGGTGCCACCTCAGGAAAATTAACAGTAACTGTAGATGGTGTAATCGTTACCTCAGCAACTGATTTTACAGTACTTATGCCAGAAACAATCACTTCGTTCACTCCTACTTCAGGAGCCGCAGGAACTACTGTGACAATCACAGGGACAAATTTCAGCACTAACATAGCCGACAATACGGTGCTATTTAACGGCAAAGAGGCATCAATAATATCTGCAACATCTACTACACTTGTAGTTACTGTTCCTGTTGGAGCAACAACAGGCAGGATCAGTGTTACGATTAATGGAGTCGATGCCGTTTCTTCTGACGACTTCATTATCCACTAGGGATGAGAAAGCAATCAATACCTGAGTAGTTAATTTTCGTTGAAATAAATCTCCTTTTCAAGAAGGCGATTCATTTCTCTGATCACATGATCAAGTTCTGTTGAGGAATCATACAGCATATTGAGGAGCTCTTTCATCTGAACAACATTTTCTTCGCGCTTGATCAATTGCATAAGCCCTAGCATTCGTGCTAGTGGCGCACGCAATTCATGCGAATTCATATGTGCATACTTTGACAACTGGTTGAGCTGATCATTAATTTTATTGGTCCGCTCTTTTACCAGTTGTTCCAGGTTTTCATTTAATTCTTTTACGCCATCGTTTGATGCTTTGAGTTCTTCATTCAAGCTTTGCAATTCATTATTAGCAGAAGTCAATTCGATTGTTCTGCTTTCTACGATCTGCTCCAGGTTCTTATTATTGTGCGTCAATGTTTTCCTGATCTCGAATTGCATAAGGTAGAAACCCGAAACCAATGCAGAGGCAATTATTTCAAACCGAACGGGTGGTAAAATAGAAAAATAGGAATCCCAAAAGTCTTTTCCATTGTTGTTAGGCAACCATTGCACCGCAATCACCACCAGCGGAAGAATAAGTATGAGGTAGTAAGCAACGGCTACCATCATCCATACTATTCCTAACAGCACATTCGGTAAATTTTTTCGCTCCAGTATTTTAAAAGATAAACCTGTAATTAACAAAGGCATCAGGTGTACTCCATACATTACCCAACTTGGAACTTCTGCAGGTGAACCAATAAGTGTAAAAAAGTTAAGTGCGATAATAAATAGAAGGTTTCTGATATGAAATAAACAGATCAGCAACGGTATCTCTCTTAAATTGCTATTACCAAATCCTGGAATTTGAAATTGCACTTTACTCAGCACTACCGACAGAAGGCCAAATAAAATAGTATAAGCTGCATCCTTTATATAGGGATTATCCAGTGCACGATGGTTCGTTAAAGAATACATAATGCTTAAATCGACTTGAACATTGTTTAAAGTTCTTTTTCTACCTAAAAGAACTTGCAAGGTATTTACTTTTTCCGATCCGTTTATATTCGGATTCACTAACTATGACGCTCATGGTCACTGACCGGATGCAACCTGAACTCCAAAAATTCTCTTATATTTCTATGCGAGTGACTACACAGAAAACACAAATCATGAAAGCAGCCTCAACCAAATTAAATGCAAAGCTGTTTCTTGATCAGTTGATGACGCTCCGTACTGGCGAGAACAATTCAAGATTTTTTAGAGACGAAGACACGAAAAATAAAATCATGGGCGTGCGAATGCTCAATATTTTCAATTTGACAAAACAGTTCATCCAAATGGATCTTGGTGAAATTGAAAAGCTATTGGAAAGCCACTACTATGAAGCCAGGCTCGGGGCTGTCAGTATTATGGACTTTCAGGCGAGAGAAAAAAAGTCGCCCCTGAAAAAAGAAAGGAGTTATTTGACCTTTATATTAAAAGGCATGACCGAATAAACAATTGGGACCTGGTTGATCGGAGTGCGCCCTTTGTTGTGGGCGGCTACCTGGCAGACAAGCCGCGAAAAATTCTTTACAAACTTGCCAAATCAAAAAATGTTTGGGAACGAAGAACAGCCATTGTCAGTACTTACTATTTTATCCGGCAAAACGATATTGATGACACCTTTAAAATAGCTGAGCTACTGGTAGATGACAAACACGATCTGATCAATAAGGCTGTTGGCAGTTGGATTCGTGAGGCGGGCAAACGCGACAAACTCAAACTCCTCGATTTTCTTGACAAGTATGCCAGTATAATGCCAAGGGTCACGCTGCGTTATGTCATAGAAAAACTACCTCAGAAGCAGAAAGATTATTATCTGAATCTGAAAGCAACCGTTTAATTATCCTATCGGCTTCAACCACCTTTTTTATTCAATGCGCTCAACTCACTTCTCAAACTTTGTATTTCTTCCATGAGCACCAGCATCCGGCTGGCAAGCTGATTAGTTTGGATGGAATTATCGACCTCCGATATTTTTTCCTCAATGTCCTTTTCCAATTTCTCTTGTACCTGTGAGGTCATCACCGCAATAAATACATTGAATGCAATGATAGCCGTGAGAATGACAAAACTGACAAAGTACAACTCAATGACCAACGGAGGGAAAGTGTGAACATTCGCTCTTAAATCTTTCATCACGTCCGACCAATTATCCAAAGTCATCACTTGGAATAACGTGACAAAGGAATCGCGAATAGAACCAAAATCGCACGATGCGAAACTTCTCTTATCAAACATAAACATACCCACAATGGAATAGATATAAGTAAGTATGAGCAAGAGGAGAGAAAACGAAAAGACAGTAGGTATGATACTTACAATTCTCTTTTCCACTTCTTTCAGATGTTCGCTTATTTCGAGCAAGCGCACAATCCGGAAGATGCGAAATAATCTGCCTACCTGAAAAAAGCCAGGGAACACAAATAAGTTTCCAAACACACCCACGATGGAAAGAAAAATCAGCGTGAAGTCAAAATAATTCCAAACCCCGTGCTCGGTGATTTCAAATTCTGTTTTCTTTCTCCCTTCTACTATTATTTTTCGTGTTTTAAACAAATTGAAAAAATCGATGGGATGATCTTCTGCCAAAATGCGCAGCAAAATCTCGATGGTGAAGAAAATGAGGAAAAAATAATCCAGTGCTGAAAATAAATTCATCCACGTCTCACTCAATCGAAATGTCTCCAGTCCTACCACAAATGCAAAGGCAATAATGGCGTAGTTAACGAGGTGGCAAAATTCCTTGCTGTGCACCCGGCTTTTAAATTGAGCATGCGTGATTTTCATAACAATTGGTTTGAGGTGAGTAAACCAATTTAGGAATTTTAAAGATCATGATTGATGTAATCATGGTCTTTGCGAAGTTGGATTAGAGAGGAATGTTGAACGAGTCGCACCCCTACGGGCAGCTCGTCAACACCAACCCAATCGGGTTATCGGCTAGAACATGACTGTAAAAACGAAATCACCTCATGTTTCTGCATCACAAGGATATAATGAGAAAGGCTTCGAACTTGTCATCAGATCATCTGGTTGAATCTTATTAGCAATCAGTAGAGTTATCTTATCTAAGAATCATTAGTCTTTTCCTCTTCGCTGCCAATCCATGCTTCGATGAATTCCCTTGGTCACTCCAACTATTTCTTTCACATGAATTAATGGAAGACTCACTATATCTTGTTGGTCGCAGCTTTGTACTGAAATCAAAATGAGAATTACCAAATTAAAGATAATGCCCTTCCAAAGTTTTGTTTCCAGCCATTTCATATGAAATCTAATAATTTAATTATGAAAGAATCAAGGAGTAGAAACTAATCCAGCCTTGCTTGCTCCAGTGATTACCATGAGCATGAAGATCCATACCATCAATGCCATGCTCATCAAAAACAAGACAATGCGTTTTTTGCTACTCATTTTATTTTCAACTTTTGAGATCAATCCATTTGTTGTTTTCATATCGATTGGTGTTTAAGTAATTCTATTTTGAGGAGGTTGAACGAGCCGCCCCTTACGAGCGCCCCGTCTTCACATCCAACCCTATTTCATTTTGCGTTCATTTGATTTATGGTACAACATTATAAGATCACATCTCCACTGTAGCCTCCATCTAAGTATTTGGACGAAAAAATTGAGTATTCGTCAGTTTGGCTTAGTGCCGACATGTTTGTCAGAACAATCGCTGATTCCATAGTTCTTAGCCAGATAATCTGCCAGATGTCATTTACTCAATAGATCTGCCGATTACTTAAAAACCCGCTATAGAATGGAGGAGATCAAGTTTCTTTGATCGAAAAAAAGATGAGCCAGAATTCAACATCGAAAAATGTCTCTCTGTCTAGCGAGTCAGCTAAAGATTCTAATCCGTTAAGCTTCCTGCGCTCGACTGAAGAAACTTCAAGAATTCCGGAGCTAGAAAAATATCTTTCTCTGATCAATACTTTAAAAGGACACGAAGAGTTTTTACTTGATGTCAATGGAATAGTTATTAGCTCAAATCTTGAAGCCGTAAATATCACCGGCTACGAGGAGTATGAAGTCATCGGCAAACATGTAAGCATCTTTTATCCGGAAGATGAAATTCGCAAAGCGTCAGAAGATTTAAGAAGAGCAAAGGCCATTGGCAGCATCGTGATCACCGGCATGCGACTTAAAAAGCGGGGCACTACTTTTTGGGCGAAGATGAAGATCAAACACTCGACTGGCGACAACCAAAAGAATTTCTTCAAAGTCACGCTTCAAGACAACACCCATCGTACGCTTTCGAAAATCCGGGTGCAATCGATCCGTGAAGAGTTTCTCACCATATTCAACAATCCATTTATAGGAACATTCAAATTCAGAAGCAATGATTTCAAGATTCTCTTGTGCAATCAAAAGACATTAGACATCACCGGTCAGGCCAACTCTGACAATCTTTTCTTCAACGACCTTTTCAGCTGCTCTATTCAGTGGAAGCAATTCAAACAATTACTGGATGACGATAAAAAAGTAGAGGGCTTTCAATTCCTCATCAACGATAGCAGGACCGTTGGCAAAAATTGGGGACTCATCAGTGTACGTCATTTTGAAAGTCAGGGATTTGTGGGCGGTGTATTGATGGACATTTCAGAACAATATCATCAAATGACCGAATTGCAGCGAGTGAATTTAGAATTGGAGAATTTCACCTATCACGCATCACACGATTTGCGTGCTCCACTTACCACCGTGATGGGGCTTGTCAATTTGGGGCTGAAAGAAACCACTGTTGAAGGATCACGCAATTATTTCGAGATGATCCAAACCCGCATTCAGCATTTGGACACTTTATTAAAAGACCTTGTAGCTATCTCCTACAACAGCAAAATAGAAATTGCGAGTGAGCTTTTCGATTTCAAAAAGGAAATTGATTTACTGATTGAGACTCTTCAGGGGCCACATCCGCTTGTTCGCGTTAGCAAAGAAATTGTTCAACCTCTGGATTTTTTCACCGATGCAACGCGTATGCGAACAATACTGAGAAACTTGTTCTCCAATTCATTAAAATATCACAACCCCGACAATGAATCTCCTTATTTGATCATCAAAGTAAGAGCGGGTCTTACACACGCTTCAATAAAAGTGCAGGACAATGGAATCGGATTCGATCGCACCTACAAAGAAAAAATATTCGACATGTTTTTCCGTGCGACCACGCAATCGAATGGATCAGGGTTAGGTCTTTACATTGCCAAGTCCATGCTCGAAAAAATCAACGGCAAGATTTCAGTGGAGTCTACATTACATAAGGGCACCACTTTTCTGCTCACTGTCCCGAATCAAAAATTTACACCTACTAATAACAATTAACTAATCCAACCATTTAAACACAAAAGTTATGACACCAAAACAAATTGAACTCGTAGAAAATTCGTGGGACTTCGTATTGATGAATACCACTGAGGCTGGAATCATTTTTTACAATCGGCTTTTCGAAATGGACCCGAGCTTGCGCACTTTATTTAAAGGCGACATTAAATCGCAATCACAGAAATTGGTTTCGCTCATTACCTTTGCTGTGCACAAACTCAACAGTCTTGATGAAATCCTATCCGATGTAAAGGCACTTGGCATGCGTCACAATAAATATCATGTAAAAGAAGAGCATTATGCTACCGTTGCACAAGCGCTCCTTTGGACTTTAGAAAAAGGACTTGGTGACCAATGGAATGAGGAACTCAAGAATGCATGGGGCTCCTTATACACGGTGCTGTCTAAAACCATGATCGAGGCAGCAAAGGAAGAAAAAGTAATGGCCTAGTAAAACCCGCACGTGCGTTTTGTGACTATATTTAATGTGCAAAGACTGGTGATGGACTCCAACAAACAAAAAGACTATTTAAACGGACAGCAAGTTAGCCTCCTCAAAAAATCGTATAGGCTTTTAGAGCCACTTAAGGTGGCTTCGCTCTTTTACGAAAAATTGTTTGAGCGCTATCCCCAGCTCAGGCACATGTTCCCAACAGATCATACCGATCTAATGACAAAGCTCATGGGCGTTTTAGAGTTAGTGGTTTTTAGTTTTGAAGAAAAGGCACCTGATCGATTTCTCTTACAAGAAACTATGGTCATTCCACTTCGTGACTTGGGCAAAAAACACGATGACCGCGGAGTACAGTCGGAACACTATTTTATTGCCAATGAACTTTTGATTGAATCTATTCACGAAAGACTTGGAAAAGATTTTTCAGAACCTATGCGCGAAAGTTGGATTGTAGCACTAAACCTATTGAGTGCCGCCATGCAAGATGCTTCCGTTGATTCGTTGATGACAAACAAATCAGGCAGCTCTTTATTTCAGGGAAATTTTCGTCAGATCTTCACTGAGTTTAAGAAGCGAATAAGTCACTCGCAATAAATTATGAATCAAATTAGGCGTTGTTTCCTCGCGCTAATTTTTTTACAGTGTTGCCCATGGCCCGGCACCGCTCAATTAATGGAGTTGCCAAATATTGAATTGATCTCAGAAAAAGACGGCCTACCATACAACTCAAACACTTGCATGGTGCAAGACAAGCTTGGGTTTATCTGGATTTCAAGTTTGGATGGGCTGGCACGGTATGACGGATACTCGTTTGTTACACTTCAGCATAAGCCCGAAGAAACCAATTCACTTCCGAATAACAGCATCATTTGCCTTGAATTAGATAAAGAGGGAATGATTTGGGCAGGACATATAGATGGTTTTGTTAGCCGTGTTGATCCCTTGACTTTTAAAACAACGCGAATCCAAATTGATGACGCCCATGAATTTGCGGTCAATAAAATATTCTGCGACAGCAAAGGAATTATTTGGGCATCCATTGACAGAAAGGGCATTTATAAATTCGATGGCCGATCGACATTCAATTTTGTATGTCCCCTACCTAATCTTCCACAACATGCTCCCGCTCCAGCAAACAGTTATAATGCCGTCAGAGAATTTTATGAAGACAGTAACTATACGTTTTGGCTTGGGACAGGAAATGGCCTTTATCGATTTTTCCCAAATGACTCCAAACTTGAACATGTAACCTCGCTGGGTGAAAAGAACAACCCGGGAGTTATCTACAGGATTATTCCTGATGAAGAGGGTTTATGGTGCGCTACTTATGGCACAGGCTTCATTCACTATAATATAAAGCAGCGCGATTATAAGTCGTACTTATTTGAGAAAGGATACAAAGGAACCAACAATATTATTTATGGAGCTGCTCGAAAAAACGATCATGAAATCTATATCGCCAGCAGTGCCAGTGGAATCGGTGTATTTGAAACAACTACAAAGAAGTTTACTTTCTTAATGGCCAATTTGAATTTGGACAATAGCCCTGCCATCAGCTATTTGATGCGCGACCGATCTGGAATCATCTGGGCCATTTCTGATAAAGGATTACACAAGTGGGATGTCAACGAAAATAATTTTTTATTTTATAGACTGAATGTCACACGAAGTGATAATCATTCCTTTTATGGAATAAGCTGTTTCTTAAAAGACACATTGTCGAAGCGCACCATCATTGGAACAACTTATGCCGATGGGCTTCATGTTTTTGATAAAGATGAAAATCAAAAGGTGTTGTCGTTTCCCATCAAAGCACAGCTTGAACCGTATTTAATTGTAAATGATATTTTCCAGGACAAATCAGGGAATATCTACGTCATCACTCGCGACTTCCTGTTCCGGCTTACTCAAGATAATCAACTGATAAGAGTTGAAGGCATCGATGAAGTTCTCCCACCTTCTTCTTTGCCTTTTTATTATAAGATGTTACAATCTGATAATGGAGACTTATGGGTGGCAAGCTCCAGGAACGGCTTGCTGCATTTAAATTCTAAAGGTAAAAAGTGGGAACATCTTCCAACGCCATCGCCCTATTCACTCACGGCAAACAAAATCTTAAGAATCCTTGAAGACCGACAACACCGGATATGGCTCATGAATACTTTAGCTGGAGTCTCGATTTACGATCCTTCAAAAAAAGAATGGACTACCTACAAGCATGAGCCCGGCAAAGCAACCTCATTGCCAAGCAGCTTGGTCACGGACATGACAATCACTCCTGCGGGTGAAATATTTATTTCTTCTTTAGAGGGGATTTCAAAATTCAATTCTCACTCAAACTTATTTGAAAATCATAACACCACCACGGAATTGCCTTCGAAGATGATCCACACTATGGCTTCTGATGATGAAGGAGTATTATGGGCCGCCACGAACAAAGGCATTTTAAGAGTTGACCCCACTTCATGGAGCTCGACTGAATACACCTATAAAGATGGAGTGAAGGGAATTTATTCCAGCTTCATAGTTCAACAAGCCGGAAAAGGAAAAATGTACGCAGCAACAATTCAGGGGTTGTATTTCTTCGAACCGTCCAAAATAAAAAATAACAGAAAGCGCCAGGCCCCACTGACAATTACTTCATTAAGGAATTTGTCTTCGAATAAAATCGAATATAATCCCTCCAACAGATTTTTAGTGGATTATCAAAACAATTCACTCTCCATCGAATTTGCTGCTCTCAATTTCTTCAGCCCGCTACGAAACAAATACCGATACCGGATGGAAGGACTAGATAACGAATGGATTGAGACAACGGAACATTCGGTGAATTACTCAGCGATTCCTTCTGGCAATTATACATTCAGAGTTCAATTGATTGGCGATGATTCTAATGCCATTCAAAACTCGATCAAAATTTCAGTATCTACCCCCTTCTGGAAACAAGATTGGTTTCAAATGCTATTGGCAACTATTGGGCTTGGCTCCGTTTATTTCTTTTACAGAATCAGACTGAATCAAGTTCGAAAAGAAGAAAAAATAAAAAGGGAATACAATAAGAAATTGGCCGAAGTAGAAATGAAAGCGCTCAAGGCCCAAATGAATCCACATTTCATTTTCAATTCATTGAACTCTATCAATCGTTACATTGTAAAATCAGAGCCGGAGAAAGCTTCACTTTATCTCACCAAGTTTTCTAAATTAATTCGCTTGATACTGGACAATTCGAATCACAAAATTATCTCATTGGAGAACGAGCTGAATGCCTTGAAACTTTACATCGAATTGGAAGCGTTGCGATTCAATGAAAAATTTACTTACGACATTCACCTGAATGAAGAATTGAATCCTCTTTCAGTTGGCGTGCCCCCGATGATCATTCAACCTTTTGTTGAAAATGCAATCTGGCACGGTCTGCTTCACAAAGAAGGATCAGGCAAATTGGAAATTGCAGTGGAGCGTTATGGTAGCGGCTTGAAATGCATCATCACTGACAATGGCGTGGGAAGAAAAATGGCAGGCGATCTTAAAAGCAAAAGCATCAATAATGCAAAATCATATGGAATGAAAATCACTAATGACCGGCTGACCATGTTGAACGGAGAATCCAAAATATCTACGGTTGAGATTGTGGATCTTGAAGACAACGAAGGCAATGCGCTTGGCACAAAAGTGATTGTTAAAATTTTATCAGCCGAACTCGAACCTGAATTCTAAACAAGAATCTATGAAAGCGATCTTAGTTGATGATGAAATGAATGCCTTGGAAATGCTCGAGTGGATGATTCTGAAAAATTGCCCTGACATTGAGATCGTTGCCATGTGTGAGTCACCACTGGAAGGATTGGAAAAAATAAAAGCACTTAAACCTGATTTGATTTTTCTCGACATTGAGATGCCTCAGCTCAATGGCTTTGATTTACTCGACAGGCTTGGCAAACATGAATCGGATGTGATTTTCACTACAGCCTATAATCAGTTTGCCATCAAAGCATTTAAAGCCTGTGCATTGGATTACCTCCTAAAGCCTATTGACCCCGAGGATTTAAAGTCGGCTGTGCAAAAAGCAAAATATAAAAAGAGCAGGGTTTCAACAGAGCAATTAGATATTCTACTTAGCTACATGAGACCTGAAAAGCCAAAGTCGAAGAGGATTGCCTTGACAACAACAGATCACTTGATATTCATCGACACCGATAAAATCATTTACTGTGAAAGCGACAGTAATTACACCATTGTCTTTTTATCGAATGGAGAAAAAGTAATCGTGTCAAAGACTTTGAAAGACGTAGAAGAGATTCTGGATGGCTCTGATTTTTTTCGTATTCATGCCTCTTACCTGATCAACATGAAGCATGTAACCAAATTCACTCGCGGTGATGGAGGCTACGTGGTGATGAGCAATAACCAACACATCACCGTCTCGCGCAAGAAGAAAGATGAATTCTTCGAGATGTTTTCGAAGATTTAATAGCTCTTAATTAGTTGTTAAGTATGGTTTCATTCTTGCAAAAGCATCAGCATCAATAATCGTAATCCTCTTCAAATCATCTACTGCAGCGAAAGATCCATGCTGCATTCGGTAAGCCCCTATTGCTTTAGCCAATTTGTATTTGATGTAAGGATGCGAACCCAACTCTTTATCAGTTGCTGTATTAACGTTGATTTGTTTGGGTAGAAAATTCTGATCAATGAAAGATCTTGAAACCAATTCTTTGACCACAATCGAGTCCAGTCCGTAAACTTCGTTTAACTGTGAAGAAGAGATAAACCCTCCCAGCTTTTCGCGATAAGAAATGATTCGCAAAGAGAGTTTAGAACCAATGCCATAAATTTTTATTAGCTGCGAAGTATCAGCTTTGTTTAAATCAAATTTGGCAACACTGCTTTTTTCTTTTGGCTCAGCTTTTGAAACAGCTCTATCTTTCAAAATGGTTTCAGGCAGATTGACGAATGGAATTAATTGCTTAAACAACACAGTATCCATCCCATAGATTTTCATCAGGTCGTTCTTCACGAAAAACTTACCTCCCTTAATTCGGTAGTTAACCACTCGGTTAGCAAACGACTTACTAAATCCTAACTTCATTAATTCTTCTTTAGAAGATCGATTAGGATCAAACGCAAACAACTCTCTTGAAATAGCTCGTGTTTCTATCGCTGCACTGTCACTCTCCCATTTCCAGGTAGCAATCAAACTATCTAATTGATTTGCCTCTTTAGAATAATCGTGATCTTGCTGAACAAACCAATAGCGATAAATTGGCTCGGAGAAAATCAGTACAAACATCAACGGCAGTAAAATAAGAAACGCATTCGTCTCTCTCCGTGAAAATCCAAAGAAGCTTTTGATCCAGGACTTCATGTGTTAATAATTGTTTTTACTTGGACACATGGAATTCGCATTGGAATATCACCCTTTGGATGACAGAAGGTCATGACTCATTTCAGTTGATTCACAATATAAACATCTTGTTTTGGTCGAGGCACCCGCTCAGCTGCCGATAGATCTTTCTGATATTATAACTCGAGTGATCTTTACCAAGTGCTTTGATGATTCGTTGTGAAAGTGAGCCCTCAGTCAGTATAATTTCAAGCTGCGCTTTTTCCCACGAGACGAGGGACGGGTTCATTTCCTTCAGTCGCTTTAAAATTGATCTCCAAAGTTCGCGCATCGTCATTGTTTTGGTGAGTCCAAAGATTTCCAGGAATGCGGGATCATAAACAAATGCCTCTTGCCCCTGTTCTACCGCAAGCTCATAAATAGGAACGAGCGTCTCTGTCTTAACGAGCATCTGCTTATCAAGGCTAATGAATTTTTCGTTTACTAAAGCTTTGAGTAATTCAATCACCAAAGTAATAATTGCGAGATCGGCTGAAGGGCATTCCTGAACATCCATGATGCGAATTTCTATGGAGCCTCTATCGAAGCGCGGAATGGCCCCACGTGAATTCACCCAAATTGGATCGAGAATTTTTTCGGTATCAAATCGCTCGATGTCCTCACGAATCTTGTCGTAAATAGAATTGGTGTAATTCCTTTTCGAAAACACCCCTTCAGGAATCACTTTACCCGTAATCGATGGAATTTTAGATTGATTCGTTTTATAAAAATCCAATCGCTTATTCAATTTATCTGTTACACGCTCGTCAAGGATTGGGGAACTTGCACATAGAGCCGGTAACAGAGGTAACACAATTCGAATGGCCGCATGGAGTTTGGCGAATTCCTCATCATCATAGAAAGGCAAATTCAAATGTGTGCTTTGCAGATTACTCCAACCATGACCTTTGCTGTTGAATATTTTATCGTACAACGCATACACATCATTGTTATCATGAGGCCATAGCTTTGTTTCGGTAAGGGGATTCATAAATGGATGTGCTGCCGTGGGCATCAGCATTGCATTCCACTGCTCGAGTATAGAGTTTATTTTCCTTATGTTGTCGGCAAAAGCATTTTCAAGTGCACTGAAATTCCCCTCAGGCTTTGTTGATTTTATTTCGACAACGTGAAGCACAAGTTCGTTGCTCCAGGTTACCATTCCATCTTCGTAATCGCTTGCATATTCACCGAGTTGATGTTTCAATAATTCATCGGTGATCGGTTTGACCGCAAGCGTAGTCTTGTCAACGATCATGTATTCCAACTCGATGCCATAGGCTTGAAACAGATGAAGGCGTGAAGGCAAACTCATTTTCCGGCTTTGATTTTTTCCAAAAATACTTCCATGATAATATCGTACAACTTGTCCTTTAAGATTTTATCTTCTGTTCCTGCATCGATGTTGGGATTATCATTAATCTCAATCACATAAAATTTTCCTTCCACTTCTTTCATGTCCACTCCATACAGTCCGTTTCCAATTAATGAAGTCGCCTTCAACGCTGTCTTCAATAAACCGGCAGGCGCCTGATCTACCGGGATACTCTCCACTTCACCTTCGCGGGACTTTTGTTTGTTGGCACTCCAATTCACAATCTGCCAATGTTTGGTGGCCATGAAATATTTGCAAACGTAGATGACCTGATTATTAATTACACCTACGCGCCAATCGAACTTCGTTGGCAGAAATTCTTGTGCCACGAGCAAATCCGATTTCTCGAACATGGTCTCGCGTATCTTTTTGAATTCATCCTTCGAATGGATCTTGTGAACACCTTTTGAAAAAGCGCCATCGGGTTGCTTAAGAATAAATGGAAATGCCATCTTCGAAAAAATCGTGTCGCAGTTTTCTTCCGAGATTACAATCGATTTTGGCGTCAGGATTTTGTGAGAGTTCAGAAGCTCATGCAAATACACTTTGTTCGTGCATTTCAAAATGGAGTCAGGATCGTCTATCACGGCAAGCCCAAGTGATTGAGCCTTTTTGGCAAATCGAAAGGTATGATGATTTACGTTAGTCGTTTCACGAATAAAGAGTGCATCATATTGAATAAGCTTGTCGATGTCATTCTTGGTAATGAATTCCGCATTGAAGCCTGCTTCCATCGCTGCTTTGTAAAAACGTTTCAAAGCACGCTCATCCGATGGCGGATTAGTATCATCTGGATTCGTAAGAATTGCAAGATCGTATTTCTTCTTGTCGGGCTTGTAATCGCGTTTACGCAATAAATATTTTTCCAAAGAAGAAACGAGCAACGCTTTATCGGCATACGGAACTTCGTTTAAGTTGATGGGGCGTATGCTTTGCAATACCCACTTTGTTTTTTTGGAGAACACCGCGCGCAGCGATGGTGCCTGCACCATTTGAAAAAGTTGCTGCGCCAATTTATTCAACTGCTCAGAAGAGGTGATGCCAAAATAAATATTGAACTCAATGCGATCATAAGGCTCAACCTTAAACGTATTTTGAATGAGTGTATCAAAGTCGAGAGAGTCTTCGCGAAGAATAGAGGGAAAGCGCAAATCTTGGATCGTTGAAACTTCGGGTAACACTTTATGTCCGCGTGCTTCAGCAAGCAACGAGACATAATAACCTTCGCTCTGGTACTGATAGGATTTGCAAAGGTTGAGCACCTTTAAATTTTTCATAGACTGAAACTGCTCTCCAGAAATATAATTATCAGCCGAAATGACTTCAGCATCTTCAATCTGAAAATTCCACGTCTCTGGTTTCTCAACTATAATTAGTTTAGGCATTAGGCAATTCGGTGATTGGGTAATTCGGTGGTTTGTTCGATTCGCTCGATGCTCATTTTCAAGTTTTCAGATCGATAATTATTTCGGTTCAACGACTAAGAGGTTTGCATCGTACGTCACGATGCCGAGCATGATACTGTTAAGAAGGCGATCAAAAGACACACTATAATATTGACTCTTCAGTGGATTGGGATTCATCGGATCTGCCAGGTAAACTGTATTTGTTGCCTCGTCAAAGCCATTAATAATTACAAAATGTCCCACTGGTTCTCCCTTAATACTATCAAATTTATTAGTCGCTGGAATCTCGCGTTGTGTTCCATAAAGATAAGTAGCGCTCAAACCGGTAAGGATCGGAACTGATTGCTTCAAATATTTCTTAATCAGTTTCTCATCTAATTCTGTTTGAAGAATTTTGCCACCGCCCTCCAAAAATTTAATATATGCTTTCGAGGCAACTTGCAATCTTTTGCTCTTGAATTTGTAACGCATCTGTTTCTTGAGGTTTTGTATCATCTTCGTAGACGAAAGTGAAAACCAACTTGGGTCAAACACGGTTAGGTTATAAGTGTAAATATGGGCTTTGTAGCCGCGTTTGAGTGCATGGTTGCCCAGCATCACGGCAAGTGTACCTCCACTTTTCAAGCTTTTAACTTCAGTGACTACATTTTTAAGCGGAATCTCATCATTATAATATTGATAGAGCGCATGCAAACAGGTTGGCCCGCAAGTAATATCATCAGGCTGAGCCTTGATGTCGAAGTTGAGAAACAGTGCGTGGCGGTCTGACATGATCAATTATTCAAAGTAATTTAGATATAATCAAATCAAAAACCTCAACAAGAATCAATGCAATGATGATCCACTCAAGTGTTGCGCTTTCGCGTTGATTGGTGATCTCTCGAAAAACCCTGAGATTGTCTTCAATGATGCGTAATGTGTATTCTATTTCGCTGAAGCGAACACGAAGATCAAAGTGCTTCATCAACCCGATATGAAGTTTATCCAAATATTCATCATCCCAAACCAGATCCGGTGCATCGAAGATATAGATATTATCAGCGATGTCGTTTTGTGTATTCAACGCCCTGCCAATAAATCTCATCATATTTCTACGGCCAAGACTTAGCTTGCCGGTGATCTCCAAATCTCGGGTGAAGCCCTTGATCTCGGTGAGTAAGTTTTCTGAAACCTGATGATAGAAATCCAACGCTACTGATTGCGCCAAATTCAACATGACAATGCGTATTACTTTTTCATCAAGCCGGCCCACCACAAACTGATCAAAATCAAACTCAATCTCACCTTCTTTCACGTTGATTTCCTGGTCATCGCGAAGCCAATTTGAATTAGGGTTTTTCTGATACGGCAAAATAGCTTGTACTGCAGCGTTAATCTCGTCCTCGGTCTGACCAGAGAAAACAATGACTCCATAATTAAAGTAATATTGCAATCGATCATTGCCCAGGGAGTATAGCAATTCAGAAGAAGAGTCGGCAACAGGCTTCAAATCCAAAAAAGCCTTGATCCCTTTCAAGTCAAGTTGATTGGCTACTAGAAGGGCTGAGAGCTTTAAGGTTTTCATTTTACCGCTTATCCAAATTTAAAATTAAAATCATGGTTTGTAAATTTTAGAATCACCGAAAGTGTAGATATTCGCGGACAATATTAAAATATCGAATTCTATGAAGTATATCCTTTTTTGTTTGGCTCTTTTGATTCCTGCATGCGGATTTAGTTGGGGGCCTAACGGGCACCGGGTTGTTGGATTGATCGCCTCAAAGCACTTATCTGCGAAAGCGAAAAAAAATCTCATCAAAGTCCTCGGCCAAAATTCGCTTGCAGAGGTGAGCACCTGGATGGATGAAGTCAGATCTGATTCTACTTACAATTACATGCGCGATTGGCATTGGGTTACTATTGAAACTGGCAAGACGTATGATCAATCTCCTAAAAATCCAAAAGGTGATGTAATTGCCACGATCCAGCGCCTGGTTGCCGAGTTGAAAAAGCACACGCTCGAGAAAAAAACGGAAGAAGAATATTTGAAAATGTTGGTACACCTAGTGGGCGACATTCACCAGCCGTTGCACGTAGGCTGTTGCGATGATCACGGTGGCAATGGCCTAAAAGTAAAGTGGTTTGGAAAGGAAACAAATCTACACACGATATGGGATAGCAACATGATTGATGACACCCAATTAAGCTACACCGAACTTGCAAGTTATTTGGATGAGCCGGAGCAAGCCACCGTTGCCGCCTGGCAAAAGAATTCTGTTTTGGAGTGGACTGATGAATCGATGACTTTCCGAAAGCAGGTTTACAAAATTGGCGATGGCAATCTCAGCTTCAAGTATGCCTACAATAATTTACCAACAATAAAGGAAAGAATGCTGCAAGCTGGAATCCGACTGGCGGGAATACTGAATGAGATTTACGGAAAGTGATTTAACAATTCAATTGATTTAAAAGAGGCTCAAGATTTTCTTGAGCCTCTTCTTTTTTTGTTTTGCCCATACTTCGTTGATTTTAAATTGAAAAACTTTTATTTTAGTAATCCCCTAAAACCTCAAAAACCTCACTCTATGAAAAAGATTATCAAAATAGTCGGGATTGTATTGGCAGTAATCATTATTGGAGTTGGTGCGCTCCTCACTTATGTAAAGGCCGCGCTCCCCAATGTGGGCGAAGCTGAAGACATTAAAATTGAATACACACCACAACGCGTTGAGCGCGGAAGATATTTGGCCAATTCCGTTTGCGTGTGCATGGATTGCCACTCGAAAAGAGATTGGGAAAAATTTTCAGGGCCGTTAGTGGAAGGAACTTTAGGCCGGGGTGGAGAAAGATTTGATCAGTCGGTGGGACTACCTGGAGTATTCCTGTCAAGAAATATCACTCCTGAAGGAATCACCCGCTACACCGATGGCGAACTCTTGCGAGTGATTACCACCGGTGTGAATAAAGAAGGTAATGCAATGTTTCCACTGATGCCGTATTCTCATTATGGCAAAATGGATCGCGAAGATATTTACAGCATCATCGCTTACGTTCGCTCCATTGCTCCGGTGAAAAATGAAGTTCCTCCTTCACAACCGGATTTTCCAATGAACTTCATTATTAACACCATTCCTCAGAAAGCTAATCTTCAAGCCAAACCTGACACGTCAGATATCCTCGCTTACGGTTCATACATGGTCAATGCATCAGGATGCATTGAATGCCATACACAAGTAGAAAAAGGAATAATCATTCCCGAACTTGCTTATGCGGGTGGAAGAGAATTTTTATTTCCGGATGGATCAGCAGTACGATCGACCAACATTACGCCTGATGAAGAAACAGGAATTGGCAAATGGACTAAAGAAGCATTTATCCAGCGCTTCAAAATGTTTACTGATAGCACGTATGTTCTTCCTTCTGTAAAATCAGGAGAATACAACACCTATATGCCATGGACGATGTATGCAAAAATGTCGAAGCAAGATGTTGGTGCCATTTATGCTTACTTAAAAACAGTTAAGCCCCTCAACAACAAAGTCGTGAAGTTTAGTGAGGCTAAACCAAAATAACCAAATGAATTGCGTGGCAACGACATGAGAAAGACTTAAGATGAGATAAATCAGTTATCCGGTGTCTGATACAGACCCAAATAGAGCAAGAAAAATTCCGTTTTGGCTAAAGATTTTATTTAGCGCATTGTTCCTTGTTACAATCCCTTCCAATGTCATTAATTATTCGGCAATAAACCTGCTATGGTTCTGTGACGTTGCTATAATCCTAACCTTCTTCGGACTTTGGTTTGAAAGCAGCCTGCTTTTAAGCATGGCGGCTTTATCGTCTGTGCCTACTCAACTCTTATGGCAAGTGGATTATTTCTATTACTTGATAACAGAATCTCCATTGTTTGGCTTTACAGATTATATGTTTGCTCCCGATTTCTCTAGTTTCAATTATGCGGTTTCATTATTTCATGTCTGGATGCCTTACGTTCTCCTATACTCTTTACGAATGGTTCGCTACAACCGGCTGGCCGTGTTTACACAATCAGTAGTTGGCTGTGTCGTCATTTTGCTCTCCTTTCTCCTCACGAAAGATATGTTTGGACCAGTAGGAAATCTGAATAAGGTATACGGATTATCGGACAATGCACCGCAAACGTGGATGCATCCATGGCTGTGGATAATTGTTGTCATGCTGTATTGTTCGTTGTGCATCTACGCTCCCATGCATTTCCTATTCATGAGAATTTTTAAACCAACAAAGAGAAAGCAGAAAAAGTAGTAGCGGAAATTGTGAAGAAAGGAAGAAAGGCGGCTGCTTTGCCTTTTGATATTTCTCAAATTAAATCACTCGATAGTTTCGTCAATGAATTCACCACAACACTTAAAATCAATTGGTCTACCGACAAGTTTGACTTTTTGATTAACAATGCCGGCATTGGCGCAACCATCATGATTCCGCAGGTAATGGAAGAAGACTTTTGACAATCTGCTCAACATCCATTTCAAAGGAGTTTATTTTCTCACGCAAAAATTGATCAACAGTATTAATGATCATGGAAGTGTCATCAATATTTCAACAGGTACAACTCGATTTACAAACCCGGGTTATTCGGTTTATTCATCTATGAAAGCTGCCGTTGAAATGTTTACAAAACATGTTGCCAAAGATTTTGGATCGAGAGGAATCCGCGCCAACGTGGTTGCGCCAGGACCGATCGAAACTGATTTCAATAATGCAGCCATTCGTAGCAACCCTGAAATGAAAGCTCGATTGAGTAGCCTCTCTCCTTTAGGCAGGGTTGGTCAAGCGAATGATGTCGGTACTGTAGTTGCATTTTTATGCACAGACGAATCGCGATGGGTTAACGGCCAACGGATTGAAGTGAGTGGAGGGATTAATTTGTAAATCGAAGAGAGCGATTCCTTATTTAACCGGCAAAGACGCGGAGGCGCTAAGATTTCCTAAAGAATATTCTTCTTGGCGCCTTTGCGGTTATCCTCTTAACTAAATCTTAGAAATTAATCAGCAAGAACTTCAACTGGTTTCGATACGGCATTGCGCTGCCTCATCATCTCCTGAATGTGCTTATCAATCCAGAACATCATACCAATGGTGATGATCATCGTACCTATCACTACATATCCTAAAATATCATAGCGATGTAAAATTCCATCAGGCGCCTGAAATACAATCATACCAGCAATAGCAGAAGCGATACCTCCTGAAATTTGCTGCACTGAAGCGTTGATACTCATGAAAGCCCCACGATCTTGTGGCTCAGGCACAGCAGACATCAATGCTGATGAGGTAATCATTCTTGAAGTGATTCCAACAAACATAACACCACTAATAACAATTACAACCCACACCGGAGTAATGCCCATGGGTGTGTAGATGGCAACCATTAAACAGCTCAGCAATGTACCCCAAACAAAAACCTTAAACTTACCCATACTGTCACTCAACTTTCCAATAAGTGGAGCTGCAGGTACAGTACATAGTCCCACGATGAGATAAACCATTGGTAATTGTTTCAATGTCAGTCCAAGATTATTGGTACTGAAGGCACTACCAAAAGGCATGAGCATAAATCCGCCAGTGGCGAGGAGAGTAGTACTTAAATACGCTTTGACATAATCAGGCACTGAAAATGTTTTAATTAAATGCTCAAATGGATTGCGATCCGATTTTAATTTCAAATGGCCCGTCACGGGTTTCATGTATACTACAATCACTCCACCCAGAATCAAACCAAAAATAGCAATCATCCAGAAGGGCGAATGCCAACCAAACTCGTTCGCCAGCATAAGCCCTATGGGCAAGCCGAGAATCTGGCTCAACGCAAATCCCATTTGTGCGAAGGCCATTACTCTTCCCCTTACTTCAAATCGAAACAAATCAGTGATGATTGCAAAACTTACCGAACCAATAACACCACCAAAAATTCCTGTAACGATGCGAGCTATCAAAAGAAATGTATAATCGGGTGCAATAGCACAAAGCACTGTACCAATGAGAAACCCAACATAAAAGAAAATCAATATTTTCTTCCTATCGAATTTGTCGGCAAAGCCGGCAGCGAGAATTCCAGAGGCTCCTGCGCTAAAAGCATAAGCTGAAACCACCAGACCAAATTGACCCGTGGTGATATGCAATTGTGGTAACAACATAGCACCCAGTGGGGACAATACCATGAAGTCGAGAATCACCGTGAATTGCAAAATGGATAAAATGGCGATGACGAAAATTTCGTAGCCTGTAAATAATTTCTCCTTAGTAACTGAATTACTTGAACTCATGACGAAATACGTTAAGCGTGTCTTTTGTAGTCGAAAGAAATGTTAAAATATTCTAAGCCCAAGGTATTTTTTGACAGGAGGTTTACGCCAATAGTTAGGCTTCGCGATTGATAACTACTTTTTCCATCACGTCACCCGCGCGGATGGCATCGATCACATCCAATCCTTCATACACTTTTCCAAACACGGTATGATTGCGATCGAGGTGCGCTGTGTTTTGACGTGAGTGACAAATGAAAAACTGAGAACCTCCGGTGTTGCGGCCTGCATGTGCCATAGAAAGAACTCCACGATCATGATATTGATTATTGCCGGTGAGTTCGCAATCGATTTGGTATCCCGGGCCACCATTTCCAATTCCATTTGGGCAACCGCCCTGAACTACAAAGTTGGGTATAACACGATGGAAAGTAAGTCCATTGTAAAAGCCTTTTTCAGCAAGGGTAACAAAATTCTTAACAGTATTAGGAGCATCTTCTTCGAAGAATTGAATTTTCATTACTCCTTTTTTGGTGTGGATTTCAGCGGTCATAAATTAAGTTTAAAGTTAAAGGCTCAAAATTAGAGTTTCAAAGTCAGATACCAATCTGAAATCAGCTGTGATTTTGAATCACATTCGTGGTTGCCAAGGAGTTTCTTCAATTTTCAGTTCATGCGCCATCATGCGGCACAGCATAAACAAGTAGTCAGATAATCGATTGAGGTATTTTATAACTAATGCGTCAACCGGATTTTGCATATTCAATGCAATAACCAATCGCTCAGCTCTTCTGCACACTGTGCGTACTACGTGACCAATAGAAACAGAAGGATGTCCGCCAGGCAAAACAAAAAATTTCATAGGCGGAAGTTGTCCGTCCATTTGATCGATCTCCTTTTCCAGAAAAGTGATATCGGATTCCTGAAGCGATGGGATTTTTACTTTCGTATTTCCGGGTTCGGTGGCAAGAATAGATCCGATGGTAAAGAGGCGGTCTTGAATTTCTATTAAGATTTCTTTTCGAGAAGTATTTACGGTCTGATCGCGAAGTAGACCCATGTGCGAATTCAACTCGTCAATCGTTCCGTAAGTCTCAATTCGCAGGTCAGATTTCGGTAATCGTTGCCCACCGAATAGCGCAGTGGTTCCCTGATCTCCCGTCTTCGTATAGATTTTCATTCAGCGAAAATCCTAATTCAAAATCGAATAGGCAAGTAATATTATCCCCAACAGCAGAAACGCAGGAAAGAAGTGAGCAAAATCAATGAGCTGCCACCACTACAGGTTCGCCACGGTTAACTTTTTCATTGACATGATCCCACTCAACTAAACCATCACGCAGGCGGACGATGCGATGAGCGTAGTGCGCAATATCATCCTCGTGTGTCACCATAATTATAGTGTGGCCTTTGTCATGCAAAGCCTGAAACAAATTCATGATGTCGTAAGAAGTTTTGGAGTCGAGGTTACCGGTTGGTTCATCGGCCAAAAGAATAGAAGGGTTGTTTACCAAAGCACGAGCAATAGCCACCCGCTGACGTTGTCCACCGGAGAGTTCATTGGGTCTGTGATGATGACGATTCGCTAAGTCAACATTTTCTAAAGCAGCCATCGCCAATTCATTACGATCCTCTTTATTGTAACCTGCATAAATTAATGGAAGCGCCACGTTTTCAAGTGCGGTAGCACGAGGAAGAAGATTAAATGTCTGAAACACAAAACCAATTTCTTTATTACGAATGGTAGCCAATTCATTCTCCGTCATCTCACTCACCATTTGATTGTTGAGCATGTAAGTGCCATGTGTAGGAGAGTCGAGGCAGCCCACAATATTCATCAGCGTAGACTTGCCCGAACCCGAAGGGCCCATGAAGGCAACATATTCACCTTTATTAATAACAATGGAAACATCTTGTAAAGCATTCACAATGTTATTGCCCATTTTATACACTTTGGCAATGTTGTGGGTTTCGATGATTTTGGTCATGTTGGCAATTTAGTCAAGTTATTAATAACTGATAAGTCTGGATTTTGTTACGGTCATTATCAATTTTTGACGGTTGGAAGGGCAAATTGTTACAGATCACCACTCAAATACCCAATATCCGCGCTACTTTCAGAATTCCCATAATGCTTAAGCTGTCGGTAATCTTGCTTTGCATGACCATTTCAAGAGCTTCGGCAAACGGCAATTTCCAAACTTTCATGTCGGCTTCGGTGGCTTCACGTTCGTGGTCGCCTTCGCTTAATCCTTGTGCAAGGAAAACAAAACCCTCTTCATCCGAAACCGAATTAGATAAATGCGCCCTCAATATTTCCTTCCAGTGTTTTGCTTTTAATCCTGTTTCCTCCAACAATTCGCGCTTAGCAGATTCTAAAATACTTTTTCCTATTGGGCCTCCTCCTTCGGGAATCTCCCAGCTCCATTCATTCAAAGTATATCGGTGCTGCCCCACAAGCCATGTATTGTTTTCATCATCTAACGCAACAATGCCGATAGCCTTATTTTTGAAATGCACCTTACCGTAGATGCCTTTGCCGCCAGCTGGATTGATCACCTGATCTTCTTCTAATTTTATCCAGGGGTTTTCGTATACTTCTTTACTGGAGAGGGTTGTCCACTTACTCATAGTCTTGGGTATCGTTATTAGTTAATAGTTAATCGTAATTTTGCCAGGGAAATTTACGAATAACGCACCACCAATAACGATCAACGAAATTCAAAATGCTCAAATCTTCATTCACCCCCAACCAAATCGAAGCCGGCTGCGATGAAGTGGGGCGTGGGTGTTTAGCCGGGCCCGTGGTTGCTGCAGCTGTCATTCTTCCAAAGGAGTATAAGCATGAATTATTGAACGATTCGAAACAACTCACAAAGGACGAACGAACTCAACTGCAAGAAGAAATCAAACGTGATGCACTTGCTTGGGCAGTTGCCGAAGTAAGCCATCAGGAGATTGATCAGATTAATATTCTCAATGCTTCATTTCTTGCTATGCACCGGGCTCTTGATCAATTGACTTTGCGTCCCGAATTTTTATTAATTGATGGAAATCGTTTCAAACCCTATCGGGAAATAAAATTTGAATGCATCATTAAGGGAGATGCCAATTACCTGAGCATTGCTGCGGCATCGGTATTGGCAAAAACGTATCGCGATGAGTTGATGGAAAAACTGGCGATTCAATATCCTGGTTATGGCTGGCACACCAATGTAGGTTATCCCACCGAAGAGCACCGCGATGGCATCAGGAGTTTGGGAATCACCCCCTATCACCGCAGATCTTTTACACTACTTCCCAGTCAACTGGAATTGTTTGAAGATTAAATCAAGCCACCCCGGAAGACTTCATCGTTTCTGAATGATAGATGTCAGTGGCTAGGTCAACCATTTAGAATCCAGAAGCAACTTTTTTGCGCATAAGCCGCAGCATCTCTAGTCGGATAAGGCCACTGAAGGGACGGATGAAAAACCAATACATTGAAAAGAGGAGCTTAGATTTTCGCGTCAGGCATTTTACTCTCGTCTCTGTTGAAACTTCGCATCCCATTTCGCTCGGATTGAATTTCAGATTCCAGGCTGCCCTCAAATTGTATTCCGAATTATCAAAACAGAACTCCTCTTTGTTGTCGACCCACTCAATCCTTTCTTTCAATTGAAAGCCATAAACAAATTCGTTCCATGGAGACTCTTCAAGCAATGTAAATTGCATTCCTTCCACAAAACCCTTAAACACAGTTGACTTAAAAGGAATACCACGTAGCCAAAAGAGAACTGAAATAATTAAGGAATCGGAAAGATCTAATTCCATCGCTGCCTTGTAGCAGGCTTCTGGTGAAGCATCTATTATCGTCTTATGAATTTCATTGAAGTCGAAGGTGGGGCGATATTTATCAATGAGGCTTTGCACCCCGAAAAGATAGGTCAAACCACTTGTCAAAAAAAGGTGACTACGTGAAGATTCCTCCTTAAGATTAAATTATCTTCGAAGTCTTACTTTATCCTTCTATGAAAAAAATAATTCTGCTTTGCCTTTTGGGATTTAGCTTCTGTGTTTACGCTCAAGACGAGGTAAAGAAAGCTCCCGAAATAAAAGAAGGCGATGGCCCCTTTACGCAACTTATTATTCGAGGTGTAACATTGATAAACGGAACCGGTGCACCTCCCATCGGGCCCGTAGATATTGTGGTGAAGCAAAACCGGATTGTCGAAATTAAAAACGTGGGCAACCCGGGCATGCCGATCAAACCTGAACGCAGGCCCAAGCTTGAACCCGGAGGAAAAGAACTCGATTGCACCGGCATGTATCTGATGCCCGGCTTTATCGATATGCACGGACACATTGGTGGAAGTCAGGCTCCTATTGCCGAATATGTTTTTAAACTTTGGATGGGACACGGCATCACTTCCATTCGTGATCCATCGGCCGGCAACGGACTCGATTGGGTACTTGACCAAAAAGCAAAGAGTGAAAAAAACCTGATCACTGCACCACGCATTAAAGCTTATACCGCTTTTGGTATGGGAAGTAAAACTCCAATCACCACTCCCGAGCAGGCGCGCCTCTGGGTGAATGAAAACAAATCGAAAGGTGCCGATGGAATAAAATTCTTTGGTGCTGCTCCAGATATCATGGATGCCGCTCTTCGTGAAAACAAAAAACTCGGACTTCGCTCGGCATGTCATCATGCACAAATGGATGTGGCGCGGTGGAACGTAGTGAAGTCGGCTGAAGCAGGACTCACTTCCATGGAACACTGGTACGGTTTACCCGAATCGATGTTGGTGGATAAGACCATTCAGAACTATCCACTCAATTATAATTATGGAAACGAGCAACATCGTTTTGAGGAAGCCGGTAAACTTTGGAAGCAAGCTGCTGCACCTTTTACTGAAAAATGGAATGCCGTGATGAACCACTTGATCGAACTGGACTTTACGATCGATCCTACCTTTAATATTTATGAAGCGAGTCGTGATTTGCACCGCGCCCGCAGGCAAGAGTGGCATGATCAATACACACTTCCACAGTTGTGGGATTTTTATCAGCCAAGCCGCGCTTCGCACGGATCTTATTGGTTTAACTGGGGAACAGAGCAAGAAGTGACCTGGAAAGAAAATTATCGTTTGTGGATGACGTTCGTGAATGAATACAAAAACCGGGGTGGCAGAGTAACCATTGGCACCGACTCGGGATTTATTTTTGAGTTGTATGGATTCTCTTACATCCGCGAAATGGAATTGCTGCGCGAAGCGGGGTTTCATCCGTTAGAAATTATTCGCTCAGCAACATTGTATGGAGCACAGGCACTTGGCGTTGAAAAAGATTTAGGAACCGTTGAAGTAGGCAAGCTGGCCGACTTTGCCATTGTTGATCAAAATCCATTAGAGAATCTGCAAGTGCTTTATGGAATGGGCGCCATCAAGCTGGACGAAAACAACAAAGCCGTGCGCGTGGGCGGAGTGAAATACACCATCAAAGACGGAATCATCTACGATGCCAAAAAGCTTTTAGCCGATGTAAAGAAGATTGTTGAAGAAGAGAAAAGGCAAAAAGGCTATGTGATTAAGCAGCCGGGGATTGAGTAAATCAAAAATATAGGTAATTGCATATGTTCGGATGTTGATAGCCATTACCTGGACAACTTGGATACATGACAGCAGAAGAAATTAAGAACGACATGATTCAGAAACTGGGGACCGACTTCGGTTCACTGTTTAATTCACTTTATAACGAAATTACTTGGCTGACATTTAGATGGATTGAGTTCGTTGAGCTGTACGGGACAAAAGAGACAAGACTTGAGCTCATGAACAGATCTGCACCATTTTTATTTTTCACAATTCAAAAGGTCTTATGGGAGAATTTACTTCTTGGAATTTCAAGAATAACAGACCCACCAATATCAATGGGCAAAAGAAACATGACATTGACAGCTATTCCGACTTTTTTGACTGACGACAATTTCAAAAAAGAGATAGAAAACGACCTAAAGGAGCTTATGGTAGAGTCTATGTTTTGTCGAGATTGGAGAAATAGGTGGATTGCCCACTTGGACTATGAATTGGCAACCGACAGAGATAATGCAAAACCATTAGAGACAGGGACAAGGAAAAAACTTAAAATAGCAATTAAAAGAATTCATTCGATTTACAATAAGGTTGAATTTGAATATCTGGAGACAACAACTGGATTTGAATATCTCAAAAGCGATCGCGGAGCAATTTCACTTCTATACCGGATCGAAGATGGACTAAGGTTTGACAAAGAAGTACACGAAAGAAAATTGAGAGGAGAATGGATTGATAACAAGTTTCAAAGTAAAGTGTGACGAAGGTCGCGGCTACCAACAAAATGCATTTACCAGCTTGGAGTGGTCAGTAAGTTTGAAGAGTTCGTTCTTCATTTAGTTTTGTCACGGACGACCCGTCTACGCGAAACGCTTCGGACGGACAGGCAATTGACGCGTTTCAAAAACCTAAGCAGTCAACAGAAACTTGCCCCGATCAACCTAAAAATAGTATTTTTAGAAAAACCTCTTTTAACCTCAATGACCCCACCAAACAGCGCCAAAGTTTATGAAGGTGAATTAGCGGATTTTTGGATGGATGAAGAGGGGATTTTATGTGCCATCTCAAAAATGGTTCCGCGCACATTAGAGAACCAAAAAGCAAACTACGATCTGATTCGGCAAATCACCAACAACAAAAGAGTTTGCCTCCTGGCCGACAACACGCTCACCTACGAACAAGATGACGCGACACGAAAATACATGGCCAGCGAGATACCCAAAATCTTTAAGGCTATGGCCGTCATCTCCAGAACTGTTTTTGGCCAAGGCGTGAGTGATACTTTTCTGTACTACGAGGGTACACCTGTGCCAATAAAAACATTTAAGGATGAGAAGGAAGCCAAGGAATGGCTGAGGCAATTTATAAACGCCTAGATTTTCTGATGAAAAAATGATGTCGAGCTTGAAGCCCGACATCACCATGGTTACCAACGCTAAATCAATTCTGAGAGGCAAACACTTGTGCAAACTCAGTGGCGAAGTTTTCTAACTTAATCGAGCTCATGGCAGGTTTGTTCTTTCTTGCGTCTGCCTGCATGATACCTTCGCGCAATGCTTTTCCCAATTCTGTAAAAGATTCTGCGTGCGTTTCTGAAAGTCCCGCCTGCAGTAGACCTTGTTTTTGCTGATCATCTGTAAACTCTACCCACTTCAACTCCTTGCCAATAGATTTCCCCAGAACTTCAGCTATCTCTTTTCCAGAGCGTTCATCTCCCAAAATGTAACGAACAGAGTTTGCAGAAAATTTCAGATTCAGGAGTTCATCAAGTGCAGTTGCGGCAATGTCATTGGTATGAACAAGGAACACTTTTTCGCCATCACCAAAGTTACCGCCAATGATGCCCGCTTGCTTGGCAAGGCCAACTTGGTTAACAAAATTGTAGAAGAAGTAAGAGGGGCGCAGGTGTTTTACATTTAGTCCGGAGATGCCGTTGAGCATCTGCTCGAAATCATATAATCCGCTAACGGGGCCAATGCCATTGGGAACGTGCGCACCAATACTGCTCAGGTTCACCACGTACTTCACTCCGTTGGCGCGAATCGCCTCCGCATAATTAGTAGCAACTTCATTTTGCGATTTTCTCCAATTGGTGGTTTGCCAGATTGGTGGAATCATGGTGTAGACAACATCGGCATTCTTAAAGGCCTCTTTCAAAAAGGCAAGATCTTGCACTTTGCCCACAAGTGCCTTCGCCCCCGTTTTTACTATTTCGTCTACTCTGTCGGGTGAGCTAGTGATCACCTTCACTTCTTTTCCTGCTTTTACCAAACCTTCGATGATAGGTTTGCTGATATGGCCAATAGAGCCAGTAATGACATATGTTTTCATTTGCTATTATTTTTTGATTTACGTTGCAATTGTACGCCAATAGTCTTTATTTTGTTAGTAGTTATAATAAACTGATATAGTCTTAATAATTAGACTAATATTGAAAATGAGATAGTTATGGATAAATTAAATCTATGGTCAGTTGAGAATTGCCCCGTCACAGCCACAATGGAAGTCATCGGTGGCAAATGGAAGCTGCTGATCTTATACCTTATATATAATGACATCAACCGGTTTGGCAAGATCAGTATGATCCTGAAAAACATCAGCAAGCAGATGCTCACCACGCAATTGCGCGAACTGGAAGCGGATGGAATTATTGAGCGCAAAATCTACCCCGAGATCCCTCCCAAAGTAGAGTACTTCCTTACCAAGAAAGGAAATGCCCTGTTGCCTGTCATTGAGAAGCTAAGGGATTTTGGAGACGAGTTTTTAATAAAGCCAAACAGCCTTCTCCAGACAGTTTAGGTGCATTGAAATACCTACCAATGGTACCGGCAGCCTTTTCAGGGACTGCCGGATTTTGGTTGGTTTTGTATGAGAAGCCAAAACTAATCAGAGGCTGAAATACCATTCAAAAGCGGTAGGAGTTAGACCTATTATTTAATTGCCAGCCACAACAAATCTGATTTAGGAGTTCTATCCTAGATTATTCTTCCTCAAAATTGTCTTGTCAGGGAACCCCTGATTTTTCGTACTCAGAGTTTCCCTGATGTATTTGGCAATCCAACGCCACACATTTGTCTCAGCCAAACGACAAAGACATGGAACCAAGACGATCAATCGCATATCCGCCTCTGAAAGTCATTCGTGCGAATGAAAATCTCCATAGTAAGAGGAGCTTCTTTAATTTTTATGAACTACGTGAATGGATTGTACGATACCCTTATTCATTATTGAATTTCCTGAGCAAGATTCGGCATATCCTAAAGAATCGGGACTGACTCGGACCGATTAAAATAATGGCCATAACAATAACAATGTAAGTTCTAATGGGAAATACCAAAATTTAGAAGATTCCCTTTCGTAAATTCATTGTTAAATAAGTTTAAGAACAAATGCGTAAACTCTTCCTCGTTTTCATTTGTCTGTTGGCTGCTATAACGGGTTACTGCCAGTCGGTGAAAGAACTCATGGCTGAAGGTGAGCGCCTTCATGGCAAGAAGAAATATAAAGATGCCATTGCTGTTTTCAAGAAAGCACTAGACATCAACCCCGATGATGCGTTGGTGAATTTCAAACTGGGCCTCTCCTACCTCTATTCCGATACCAAATCCAAAGCCGCAAGCTTCATAGACAAAGCCTACCGTCTCAATCCAAAAATTGATAATCGCATTGATTACCATTTGGGAACTGCCTTTCAGAACCGAAACGACTTCAAAGCAGCGATAGAACACTTTAAAGCCTTTGGGGAAAATAATCCCAATCTCTCCAGCATTGCCGCAGATCGAATCAGGGAATGTAAAGTTGCCGACTCCTTAATACAGAATGAGCTGAATGTAGTGATCGAAAATTTGGGGAGCGTGGTCAACTCAACGCAAGACGAATACTCACCTATCATTTCTTCAGATGGCAATATGCTCATCTTCACTTCCAACCGTGGTGAGCTGATCAAAGGCCAACCACACGATGAAGATATTTATGTAGCACACAAAAGTGGAAAGGCTTGGGAGACACCAAAAAAATTGGGACCCGCTATTAACACCCAATTCAACGATGCCGCAGCTTCTCTTTCGCCCGATGGCAAAACCCTGTTTCTCTATGGCGAAGAAAATGGAGGTGATATTTATTCTTCTACTTTTGACGGCAATGATTGGAGCAAACCTGTTCCACTCAACAAAAACATCAACACCTCACAATATTGGGAGACCTGCGCAAGTATTTCCCCCGATGGCAAAAGACTTTACTTCGCCAGCAACAGGCCCGGTGGTTATGGCGAGCTGGATATTTATGTAAGCGAACTCGATGGCAAGGGGCAATGGGGCAAAGGAGTAAATCTTGGACCATTGGTCAATACCCCCGGCAATGATGACTCACCTTATATTCACTACGATGGCGTCACGTTATATTTCTCTTCCGATGGCCACCCCAAAATTGGTAACAGCGATATTTTTGTTACCGAATTAAAAAACGGAAAATGGACTAAGCCGGAGAACCTCGGCTTTCCGGTTAACTCGTGGGAATACGATGGGTTTTTCAGCATCTCGCCTGATAAGAAAACAGCCTACTATGCTACAGTAAAAGAAGGAGACAACGGAGGTATAGATATCTATTCGATAAAATTCCTGGAGCCAAAATTCAAACCTAAACCCAAACCGGTTGTTGTAGAAGCTCCCAAAGTACAGCCGCCTAAGAAACAGGAGTACCACGATGCGTTGATCGACAAGTTGAAGCAAGAAAAAGTATTTACTCTTTTAAAAGGAAAAGTGATTGATGAAGCGGATGCGCACGCGTTGGAAGCTACAATTACCCTTGTGGATAACGAAACCGGAAAAGTCATATCGAAGATCTCATCTGATCCGGTTACAGGAGAATTTGAATTGATCATTCCGCACGGAGGTAACTATGGTGTGGCAACAGAAAGACAGGGGTATCTGTTTAACTCCATCAACTTCAATCTGCCCAAATTTGCCGAGTACCAGGAAATCGACACGCACGTGATCATGGCTCCTGCCGAAGTGGGTTCGAAGGTGGTATTGAAAAACGTTTTCTTTGATGTAGGAAAGACGGAATTGAAAACGCTGTCAGTTGCCGAGCTTGAAAAAGTTCTTGATCTCTTGAAAAACAATGAACACCTCAAGGTGCAGATCAACGGCCATACCGATAATACGGGTAATGTCGCCATGAATAAAAATCTTTCATTGAAACGCGCTTCGAGTGTGGTAGAATACCTGATCAGCAAAGGAGTTGACAGCAACCGTGTGTCAGCTAAAGGTTTTGGATCAGAGCGACCCATTGTTTCCAACGATGACGAAGAAGGCGGACGCGAAGTCAACCGCAGAACGGAGATAGAAATTATAGCGGCAGGTTGAGACATCGATTTAAAATACTGAAAATTAAAAATCAAATGTAAGGCAGAGTAGAATAAACCTTCGTGGTTGCGGTAATAGTGAATTGTTTGATCCACGACTTCCGGTATAACTTCGGCTATTGGGTCCACCAAATACCCCTGGTATCTCTCCAGCATTTGCATTTCGTAAACCCGTATGAAAATACTTTGTATCAAATAAATTGGTTGCTTTTATCCCTATGCCCAATCCTTTCACAAAAAGATTCTTGTAAGTAATATTTGCATCAACGGTTAGGTACGATTTCACTTTTTCAATAGGATTTGTACTGATGGTAGTTTTATCACCAATGAATCGACCGAAAATTGTAAGACTTAAGTTTTCAGTGAAGAGGCCGGAAGCAGTAGCACCTAAGTAAATTTTAGAAGAAGCCAAGTCGCCAATATCTCCTTTACCGTTCTTAAGAGTAATAGTTCTTGGAACTCCATTAAGAGTACTCGTATTAGTAATTATTGTTGTATCGTTGGTTATAGGATTACCTGATCCATCAAACTTCTGCTCTTCTTGTTTAAGAATGGCAGAATAATATCCCCAAAGTTTCAATTGCTCCATACCACCAACTTGTAAGTTGGCTTGAATATGGAAATCTAAACCCACTAAATTTCTCGTTCCTAAATTGGCCGGCTTTGGGGTAATAACAAGAGTCTGAGTATTTCTAATCGCGTAAACGCTTAGCAGTGCGCTTATCACATTCTTGGTAAAAGTTGCACTCGCTTCGAACGTTTTTGACTTTTCAGGCTTTAGATTCGGGTCACTTCCCGCCCCAGCCCAACCTCCGTAAAGAATGCGTGGAGAAGGTTCTTGAACAGCAGATCCAAAAAGTAATTTACCGGTAAGCTTTCCAAATGTGATAGCCTCAAATGAATGAACTAATCCTGCTCTAACTGTATAAAAAGTGCCATACGAAGAATTATTATCAGCGCGAACTCCAAGATTTAAAGCTGTATGTGAAGTCAAATTATATTTACCTTGGATATACACACCCCGATCTAACCAAAGAATCCTATTATTAATTTTGTATACGTTATTTGGAGGAGCAGGAATTACTCCTGTATAGCCAGCTTTTGTACTCGTCAAATCAATTGTATCAGCCCAAAGTATTGTTCCATAGGGCGATTCATACGCTTTTTGCAAATCTCTGATGTCATATTTTAAACCAGAAACAAAAGATAATTTATCACTAGCCTTAAAAGTAAAATCTTGAAACAAATAATATGCTCTGTCTTGCGCTTGCCAAAATGCTGCCTTGGCAACTCGAATAGACTCTCCTGGATCTACGTTAGTGCCGTTCATAAATACTACCCCTCCTGTACTATTGGTGACATTTTCACTTTCTAAAAATAGTGATGAGTTTTGAGGACCATCCATCTTAAACCTGACTAACGTAGTGGATGTAACTTTTTCACTCACATTGGCGGTATGCCTCACATAAAAACTTAAATGTCTTCTGTTCCATACGCTTGCTGATTGTGCTCTGTCGAATGCAAAATTAGTTCCATACCCACTGTTTTGATTATGCGATTGTAGCGCCACTTCTGTCTTGCCGAAATACATTCTCGCATCTAAACTTTTATGGCGTATCGGTGATGAAAACCGACCCGCTATATTTGTGTTATCAACAAAGCCTCCCCAAAGTTTTCTATCTGCCTGGTATGAATTTTTTGTGTATTCATAATCATCACCATTCACCATTTGATTTAAGTCTCCATTTTCAACACGCGCAGATACGCTTATTCTAAAGTCCTCTTTTTTATAGAAGAAATTAAAATCGCCTGCAAAATATCCATTTACGTCACCCAGCTTATTTCCCGAAACATTAGCAGCGTCATTACCTGAAATTTTACCTTTTACATATGTACCCGATTTTTCCTTATCCTTTTCAGTAATTACATTGACAACTCCCATCAATGCGTTTTGTCCATACACCGAGGAAGCCGGGCCATACACTATCTCCACCCTTTCAATGCTAGATATAGGTACTGTTGTAATTATTTCATTGTCGTTATGGTAAAGTTGTGAAAATTCAACACCATCAATCAGGAATTGATAGGGCGAGCCAACGGTATTGCGAAACCCTCGCATATAATTTCTCATATAGGTATCGCCATAAGGCCTGGCAATATCCATACCTGGCAAATCATTATATATCTGTGATAATTCTGTATATCCCCTGTTTTGAATATCCTGACGAGTAATAACAATAATTGTAGCTGGTGCTTCCGACAGTTTTTCAGCTGTTTTAGATGCGGTAGTAACGGGAATGTTCATTAACTCTTCCAATGAAAGAAGGTACATATCCTTAACATTAACAGTATCTTGAACTGCTTGTGCTTTTGTTTGAATGGATATTACTGCTAAAAGAAAAAGAATCAAGGTCACTTGAATTACAAATGACAAAGAGTGATGGGGTGCTCTTGACATAAGATTGCATTTAGATTTGAAACCAATAAAGACACACGAATACTTATGATTTGCACAATGCCTGTATTCAGAATTGGCAAAACGAGAGCGGAAGATGGGCTCCTCTTCCGGGACGAGAATTTAAATTCTTAACTTAATATAAGAGAAATCGTCATCATATTTTACATTATATGATATTTTTTACATTGAGTCGTAAAAATCACGATTTCAGCAAAGCATCAATCAGGAAATAACCGGATCCGCTTTCATATCATGCCGAAGTTGTTTGAGTGTGATCATCTTTCCAAGATCAGCATCCCAAAGTTTGAGGCGAAGGCAGCGATACATTTCCAGAGGGCTCCATGAAGTAGTCGGCACATCATTTAGTTCAGGCATACTCTCCATTGCTTCGCGCAAGCGGTAAAATGGAATTCGCGAATTCAAGTGATGAACATGGTGATACCCAATATTGCCAGTGAACCAATGCATGATCGGGTTCATCACCATTCTGCTGGTAGATTTAATGGCGGCCTTATCATAGGCCCACTCATTATGCTCATGAAAAACTGCTTTGGGGAAATTGTGCTGAGAGTAAAAAAGATATGAGCCCATCGCAAAGGCAAGAAAAAATGGGAATGCCCACGCAAGGAGGAACATTACCACACCAAAATTATACAGCACCGCAAACCCCGCAACGAAATGAAACACCAACGCAATCAAAGAGTCCATGTGTTTCTTCGAGCTCTGAATAAAAGATTTGAGGTTGAGCCAATAAATAAAAAGTGTGAAATAGCCCATCAAGACAGTAGCCGGATGGCGATTGATTAGATAAAGGCGCTGCTGCTTTTTCTTCAGATTTAGAAAATACTGCTTGCTCACCAATGGATAAGAACCGATCCCGCTTAAGGTTAACTTAGAGTTGTTATTATGATGATGCTCGTGCGAACGTTTCCAGATGTTTTCAGGAGCTAGTAAGTAAATTCCAAGGAAAATAAATATCCAATGAGCTAAGTCTGAATTTTGTAAAATGGCCCGATGTTCATAATCATGATAGATAACAAATAATCGAACATAAAGAAGTCCGCAAATAATGCTTGTTAAAATCCGTGCCGGCAAGGGGATGATTTCAAAAAAGCCAGCGGCAAATAAAATCGCTGTTAATGTTAGCGTAGAGAGCACCTCAAACCAACTTCTCGATCGGTTTTCTAAGCTGAATTGTTTGCTGTGTAACAGCAATTGCTTGCCTGAGCGCATCTATTAACAGATTTAGTGGATTAGAACCACAAAGGTACCTAAAACGAGGCTAATCCTTAGAAAAAAAATTCAGGCGCGCTTATGCTTCCACCTGCGGTGAGACCACAGCCAGGTTACCGGATCTTTTATGATTTCCTCTTCTAAATGCCTGGTAAATTTCTCGAGAATCTCTCCTTCCTGTGTGGTTGCCGGATTTTCAAATAGGAGCTCAGGAATCAATTCATAGTACCCTCGCTTGGTACGCTTGACATTCATGTACACCACGGGGTAATTGAATTTCACAGCCAGTTTTTCAGGGCCATTATAAACGTTTGTGTCTTGATGCAAGAAGTTAGTCCAATACGAATTTGAAGTCACCGCTGCCTGATCTGCAATTAATGCCGTAGCCGTTACATTCTTTCGGTTGGCAACCATCGTGCGCAACGTTTGCTCTGCGGGTGTTATTTGTGTTCCGAACTTCGTGCGCATACCCACCAGCATTTTCTCGAAATAGGGATTGGACAAGGGACGGTAAATAACTACCAATTGATATTTTGTATTGAGGGTAAAACTTGGCCCGGCCCATTCCCAGTTACCATAATGGCCCATCACAATGACAATGCTTTTCTTCTCCTCGCACATTTTATCAAGCCAATCCGCTCTTCGATACACACAACGTTCCTTCGCCTGGCGCTCGGTCATGTGCAAAGTCTTCAAAGTTTCAATCGTAAGATCGCAGAGATAGCGGTAATAAGATTTGGCTAACGAAATGATCTCTTTCTCATTTTTCTCCGGAAAAGAATTTCTAAGATTTTCAAAGACAACATTCTTGCGATAGCCCGAGGCCCAGAACAGCAGATAAAAAACATCAGAGATTAAATAGAGCGCCCTAAATGGCAATGCCATCGTCACATACAACAAAGGGTAAACCAAGTAAAAGACAATTCTTTGCATTCAGAGTTAGATTACAGATTGCAAATTACAGATTACAAGTTGAAGGTTACAAATCTCCAATCTGCAATTTGAAACTGTAATTGTCAAAGGCTCTTCCACAAATACAAAGTAGCATAGGCTTCCCACCCTTTATACTTTTTAAATATTCGTTTTACTTGCTCAAGTGTGGGCTTCTTCTTCATATTCTTGAGGTTCTTGATCGCGTTGTGCACGCCTGCATCTTCCAATGGAAATGCATTGGGATAGCGAAATGTTTTCATGAGCGCGTAATTGGCCGTCCAGTTGCCAATGCCTTTGATCTTCATCAATTCCATTCTCGCATCCTCAAACGAAAGCTTGCTCAATGCTTCCTTTGACACCGCATTGTTTGCGAAAGCTTCACCAATCAGTTTTACATATTTACTCTTCTGTCGTGAAAACTGAAGTGGAAGCAAGTCGTTGTCGGTGAGTTGAGAAACGATTTTGGGTTGTGGAAATAGAAAATGATCAGTACCGATATGAGTAACACGCTCACCAAATTGTTCAACAAACCGTTGTTTCAGTGTATAGGCAAACTGTAAATTAATTTGCTGACCCAATACCGCCCACACCAACGACTCAAACAAATCCGGCTGACCGATGATACGATAGCCTTTATATTTCTTCACCAGGTCTTTGAGCAATTCATCTTTTCGCGCAAGCGAATAAAAAGGTTTTAAATCAGTATCGAGATCAAACCATTCGCGGATGTACTGCGAAACATATTGTCGAACATTGTCATTAGACGCTGAATTCAAAAACTCTACTTTAAGATGATCGTCCGCATTGGTGATTTTAAAGATGATGGCCTGGCCGTTTACCGAAAGAGCTTTGGTGACTGTATCTTGTTCAATTTGATGCAATACTTCGCGAGGCGATCGCTTCAAAAACGAAAGACTTAAATCGTAGGAGAAGTTCTTAGGGAGGGGAATGTTCATTTCTATTTTAACAGCCAAGACGCAAATAAAAACAATTCCTCCTTGCGCCTCAGCGTCTTTGCTCCTAAATTTATTAGGCAAGTTCTTTCAGCAACAATCGGGTTGAGCAACCTAGTCAATTCAATGACTTTTGCTCTATGAAAAATGTAGACTCACTCAACTGGAATGAAATCAATCTGGGGCTCAATCAAAAAGGATTCGCATCCATTCAGGAACTCTTGTCTAAAGAAGAATGCGAACAATTAATTCATTTGTATCAGCAACCTATTTACCGGAGTGTGATCAACATGCAACGTTATCGCTTTGGCCAAGGAGAGTACAAATATTTCAATTACCCACTGCCAAAAATCATTCAATCACTGAGAGAAGAATTTTATCCAAAGCTGGCAGCAGCAGCAAATCAGTGGTCTCAATTACTTGGCGATGAAACAAAATATCCTTTATCACACACTGACTTCCTATCGGTCTGCAAAAGACATGGGCAAGAAAGACCGACACCATTAATTCTTCATTACCAAAAAAGTGGTTTCAACACTTTGCATCAGGATTTATATGGCGAAGTTTATTTTCCATTTCAAGTGGTGATTGCGTTATCACAGCGAGGGCAAGATTTCGAAGGCGGAGAGTTGGTCATGACTGAGCAATTACCGCGCGCTCAATCAAAAGCAAATGTACTTACACCCTACCAAGGTGATGCTATTATTTTTACTACGAACTTTCGACCCGTAAAAGGCACTCGGGGCTATTATAAATCGAAAATGAAACATGGCGTGAGTGAAATAAAATCAGGTGAGCGCTACGCACTTGGAATTATTTTTCATGACGCTAGTTGATTCGATAATGATCAATTCGTTGGTTGCAAATGATACAACACACTGAATTAAGTAGAGAAACGATTTTAAGATTGATTCACGGAAGCAAGATCCAATTTGCCGGCAACGTGAAGTTGAAAATCTATGGCCGATTAAACTGCTGGTCAGGTAAGCGAATGAAAAAAGAGAACCGCGTCTTCTTTGCAAGCGAGCAAGAAGCTATTGAACTAGGATATCGGCCTTGCGGCCATTGTATGAAAAAACGAAAATCTTATTTCGCTTGAACTGAATCTTGCGGAACGGCATTTTCAGATATTCTTTTAATATTCCTCAAGGCACTGTCCATTTCTTTGGCCATGTTATCCTTTTTAAAAATCCAGAATAGCTTTAATAACATTTCATCATTATCATCAACTGCGGGCGTATAGCCCCAAGCCAACATTGTCTTCTCTCCCGCTGCCTTAAATTTAAACTTAAACTGCTTAAGCTCAGTTGAGTCAAGGTTCTTCTCCAACTTACTTACTTTCTCTTCAACGATAGTTGAGGGTGCATTGATTTCAATAGATCGTTCCAAATAAACGGGTGGTTGCATCGTTGAGAAAACACCAATAGCACCACCGATGCCAAGACATACAAAGAGAATAATGCGAGATCTTTTCATAAAGCCAATGATTGATTTAATTCAATATAGGTAATGGGTCGTTCAATATACCGTCCGCCAGCGAACATCTTTTATTAATTGTGGACAAACCAAGTTCATTCTCTATTGGAATTCAGCCTGATTTTGTGGTTGGCACTCTACTTGCCATTAAGTTAAACTTTCGATGAGCCCTGTGCATCATTTAAACAAATAAAACGCCCATGTTCAAGAATTACCTGAAGACCGCCTTCCGCAACTTGTGGAGAGAAAAAAATAAAACGGCACTTAATATTTTGGGGCTCACCATCGGCATCTCCGCAAGCCTCACTCTTTTCTTGATCATTACTTACCACAATAGCTTTGATAATTACCATGCTAAGGGTGATCGAATCTATCGAGTAGTAACTCTGTCTGATGGCAACAATGGAAGAAACTATTCAGCGGGAATTCCATCCGTTCTTCCTGAAGCGTTTAAAAATGATGTGCCCGAAGCGGAAGAAGTAAGTTTCACTTCTTATCGCAGCAATGCATTGATCACTATTCCTCAAAAATCAGAAGAGCCTAAACGATATGATGAAGAACGTGGTGTAACCTTTGCTCAACCTAACTTCTTTAAAATCTTCGATCGCAAGATATTGATGGGCGATGCAGAAAATGGATTAGATGAACCCAACGAAGCAATCATCTCTAAAAAACTGGCTATAAAATATTTTGGCAAAGAAGATGCTCTCGGTGAGGTGCTTGAATTTGAAAAAACGCAATTCAAGGTAACAGCCATCATGGAAGATGCACCCAACAATACCGATCTTCCATTTAACCTGATGCTTTCATTTGCTACGAAGAAAAAAGATTTTGAGAGCCAGGGATGGCATAGCATCTGGAGCGATGAACATTGTTATCTCACCTTAAAAGAAGGAGCCACTCAAAAGGAAGTCGAAAGCAGAATGCCTGCGTTTGTGAAAAAATATTTGGGAGATGAAAACCGAAACAATGTGATCTATAGTCTTCAGCCATTAAACACCTTTCACTTTGATGAGCGCTTCGGGAATTACAATTACAACACCGTAACCAAATCAATGCTTCTTGCGCTTACCGCTATTGCCATTTTATTAATCGTAACAGCATGTATCAATTTTGTAAATCTCTCTACAGCTGAAGCAATCAAGCGCTCCAAAGAAGTAGGTATACGCAAATCGTTGGGCAGCACGCGCAAGCAATTAATCTTCCAATTTCTTGGTGAAGCTACACTCATCACTTTGCTTTCGGTAATCATTGCATTGGCATTGACGCAATTATCATTAGGTTTTTTGAATTCATTCTTGCGCTTACAGCTTTCTATTCATTTCTCGGACCCCATGTTTATCCTGATGATCATGAGTATTACGGGGATTGTATCGTTGCTGTCGGGATTGTATCCTTCATTGGTGGTGTCGGGTTACGAGCCGGCATTGGCTTTGAAAAATAAAATCGGAAACAAAAATTCATCGGGATACCTGTTGCGCAGGGGATTAGTAATCACTCAGTTTATTATTTCACAAACGCTGATTATCGGCACTGTGGTGCTGATCAGCCAGATGAATTATTTCAGCAACAAAGATTTGGGTTTTAGAAAAGAGGCCATCATCACAGTACCCGTTCCGGTGCGCGAAGAACCATCGCGTAACGATAGTTCAAAGGTAAGCCGGGCAAGAACCCTTCGTAATGAAATAATGCGTCTGAAAAATGTAGAGCTGGCAAGCTTAAACAACTCGGCTCCATCTTCCGGAATGGTGATGGGCTCTGGACTAACCATCGAAGGCAATCAAAACTTTTATCAGACACAAGTAAAAACAGTTGACAGTAGTTACGTGCCCTTGTTTGGATTGCAATTGCTGGCCGGCAAAAATCTTCCCGACTACGATACAGCCCAAGGATTTATTGTGAATGAAAAATTGGCAACAACTGTTGGTTACAGCAATCCGCATGACATCCTGGGAAAAGTTGTGAACGTGTGGAGAAAAAAACTTCCTGTGATAGGTGTAGTGAAAGATTTTCATACGATGTCTCTGCGTGAACCAATCGAGGCTACGATCCTGATGAATCGGATAAGAAATTACGGATCACTCGCTGTCAAAATTTCTCCTTACAACATGCAAGAGACGATCAAAGAAATTCAGCAAAAGTGGGAAACACTTTATCCGGATTTTATTTTCTCTTATCAATTTGTGGATGAATCGATACGTGAGTTTTATGAAGACGAGAAGCGCGCCTCTACAATGCTAACTGTCTTTACTTCGCTCGCCATATTTATTGGATGCCTCGGTTTATTTGGATTGGCATCTTTCATGGCCAATCAAAAAACAAAAGAAATTGGCGTGCGCAAAGTGATGGGCGCAAGTGTGCAAAGCATCATCTTACTTTTTACCAGAGAGTTTGTAGTACTAATCGTGGTAGGCTTCCTGGTAGCTTCCCCCCTTGCCTGGTATTTTGCCAATCAATGGCTCAATCAATTTACTTACAAGATTTCCGTTGGCCCGCTGATTTTCATTACAGGTTTGGTGGCCACGTTCTTGATTGCAGTACTCACGGTGGGCTATCGCTCTTTCAAAGCTGCATCAGCTAACCCTGTAGACTCGCTGAAGTATGAGTGATCAGTTCGCATCGCGAAAAAAGCCTTTGACCTTCTGACACACCTGAAAATTTCAGGCTACCTTCGCCCTTTCACAGTAGTGAATAAAGATTATTGATTTTTGAAATTTATATTCGTAGAAATGACAACAGACGAGCTTGCTTCAAAAATCAGCTGGGAGCCAACTAAGGATGGTCAGGGAGGTTCTCGAAAATTGAAATCAAAAAAAGTGAGTGAACTGAGAATCGATTTTACGCCCACTAAAGGATTTACCATTTTTTCCTTATTCTTTTTTGTTAGTGGATTGACCTTCTTAAGCCTCGCAATATCTGGCAAATACGCTAATGATAATGGAGCGCTTGGTCTTTGGATTACTTCATCCGCATTTACGTTAGCCGGTGGATATCTACTTTTTTTAGAAAAGAATTTTTTTTCAATCCAGAATTTAAACGGAAAATGGAAAGTTACCAAGAATAGTTTAGTCACTACCACGATAAGCCTAAATCCCGATAAGGGCATTAGTGCTATACAAATTCTTGAAAAAAATGCAGATGGTTTTCAGTACTACGAACTGAACTTAGTTTACGAGGACGCATCAAGAGAAAATATCCTAAATCAATCAGACTATGAATCAACAAACAGTGATGGCCTCATGCTAGGTGAATTCTTAAAGGTTCCCGTGTGGAATAATGTGAAGAGAGGAAAAAAATTGTCCAAGTGGGGTAAGAATTGGGATGCAGCTGTTGTGTCTTAATCGCGAAGGACAAAGTTCAATATTCTAACATCCTTTAATTTATTCATTATGAAATCATTCCTGGTACTGACTTTCGCATTCATGTGTTTTATTTCTGGCAAAGGACAAACAAATACTACTCCTTCTCCAACCGCACCCGTGTGGACAGAGGCTGACAGAAAATACTTATTGGACAATCTTATTCGTTCGAGGCAAGAACTGATTGATGAAACAAAGAACCTAACAAAGGCGCAATGGAACTTTAAAGAAAGTCCCGATCGCTGGAACATTAATCAAATTGTTGAACACATCTGCCTTTGGGAATTAATTCAAATGAATGAAATCTCGGTAGCCCTGCGAATGGGACCCCTTCCTGATTTTACGCATTATCTTCCCGATAGTGCATTTATAAATAAAGACACAAAGAGATTAAATAAGAATATTACGACCGATTATACAAAACCCTTCACGTATAGTGTTCCTCTGGGAAACAATGAAGGCAAGAATAATATTATTTGGCTCACCACGATGCGAGATGAATCAATCGATTATTTAAAAAAGACAAATGATAATATCAGAGTACACTACATCTGTTTTGGTCCTAATATCCATCAAAGATATATGATGTTTTTTCAACATACATTTCGACATCTGGGACAGATACGCGAAGTAAAAGCACATCCTAATTATCCAAAATAGTATTGACTGGCAAAAATAATTTTACTGATTCTAATAGATTAAAAAAACCAATTCACATGAAAAGAATAATATATATCGTTTTGATAGTATTTATAGGATTCACTCTTTTCTCCTTCTGGATGTCGCCAAGTTTAGGCGGACTTATTCCCGGTGGTAAAAACAGTCCAGATCATAAAGTGGAGAGGATTGCGTTTGCTACTGAACCACAAATAGATTTTAAACTAACCTATAAAAATCTGGCCAGCGACTCAAAGCTGGTAAAACTCAAAGAGACCTATGCCTTGGATACGCTAATCGCAAAGCCTAAAACTGACATTGAGAAAATTCTCAAAATACAGAGCTGGGTTCAAAGCAGATGGATTCACGATGGAGACAGGACGCCTGAGTACAATGATGCGCTGTACATTTTAGAAGAAGCAAAAAAAGGGAAAAGATTCAGATGTGTTGAATATAGTCTTGTGGCAGGTCAATGTTTAGCTTCCTTGGGTTTTACCGTTCGCAACCTGGGGCTCATGACAAAAGATGTGAATGAAGTAAACTATGGAGCCGGGCATGTGGCCAATGAAGTCTACTTAAAGGACTTGCAGAAATGGGTATTTATTGATCCACAATTTGATGTTATCACTTTCAAAGACGGCATACCTCTCAATGCTGTTGAGTTACAAAATCTCATAGCAAATAACATTGACTTCGACATCGTAAATCCAAACGGGGTAATTACAAAAGAAGAATACAAAGAATGGATTGGCCCATACCTTTACTATTTCAATGTGAGTTTAAACAAAGGCAGCATTGGTATTTTTGACAGATTCATTGGCACCAAAAAGCAGCTGACCTTGATACCCAAGGGAGCAGATGAACCCAAATACTTCCAAAGACTCTTCAGACTTAATAATACTTATTTCACAACATCTCTGGCAGATTTCTATCCAAAACTCACTGAATAGAAAATAAGAATGATTGCCCTTTCTGACACCAAGCTTCAAGTTCTTCAAGAAATTAATTCAAGAGTAACTAACTTCAGCGCTTGAAATTCAGAACATGAAAGATTACAAAAAGTATTACATCATCTCCGCACCGCCTGAAGATGTGTACCGCGCGCTTACGCATCCGGCTACGATTCATTTGTGGAGCGGTGAGGAAGCCGAAATGTCAACGGAGGCAGGGAGTGAGTTTTCGCTGTGGGAAGGAAGCATTGTGGGAAAGAATGTAGAGTTTGAGCAAGACAAAAAGATCGTGCAGCATTGGTATTTTGGCGAGCAACCAGAAGATTCGATCGTGACGATCATTTTACATAAGCATGGTGAAGGAACATCGGCTGAACTTCGCCACACCAACATTCCCGATGAAGCATATGATGACATTGTAGAGGGATGGAACGAAGCATACTTTGGTTCGCTGAGAGATTTTTATGAGGAGTAATTTCCGCTAGCAGGTAATCTTTTGATTTTACCGTCATACCTTTAATCTTTGTTATTAGCTACTGACCTAACACTGATGAAACTCCTCCACCCTTCTTCCTGGAAAGATTATGAAATCCTCGACTCAGGCGATGGAGAGAAGTTGGAGCGTTTCGGGAAATATATTTTGATCAGGCCTGAGCCGCAAGCCATCTGGCAAAAATCTAAGTCGCCCGAAGAATGGAGTAAACTATCGCATGCTCATTTCAGTCGCGAACAAAAAGATCATTTTCGCTTTGGCGATGAAGTGAAAGGCGGTTGGAAGAAAAAGCAATCCATGCCCGATAGCTGGAATGTAAATTATGAATACAATAATTTATCACTCACACTTAGATTGGCCCTAACAAGTTTTGGCCATGTGGGTATTTTCCCTGAACAAGGTGAAAATTGGAATTTTATTTTCGATACCGTTTCCAGTTGGAAAACACCATCACGGGTGTTGAATCTTTTTGCTTACACCGGTGCTGCGTCTGTTGTTGCGCGCCATGCAGGCGCTGAAGTAACACATGTGGATGCGTCACGTCCGGGCTTGAATTGGGCTAATCAAAATATGCAGCTCAATAACCTGGAAAATATCCGGTGGGTGTATGAAGATGCCTTGAAGTTTGCCAAGCGGGAAGCGAAACGTGGAAATAAATACAACGGCATTATCATGGATCCGCCACCCTATGGCCGCGGTCCTGAAGGCGAAAAATGGACACTTCAAGAGAAATTAGATGAACTGGTTTACATGAGCAGCCAATTGTTGGAAGACAAAAACCGGTTTTTTATTTTATCAATGTATGCCGTTGGCCTCTCGGCAACCGTTGGCCTCAACGTAGTAAAAACCCATTTTAATATTAAGGATATTGAGTGCGGAGAGTTTTATCTCAAGCCCAACCAAGGAAACGATCTCCCAATGGGGACGTTTGTGAGGTTCACGAATTGATTAAAACAAAAGGCCATCGGGATTAACCAAATGGCAAGGCGGATTCACTTTTTATCTTATTGTTGTTGGCCCATATCTTTTTGAGCATTAGAATTCGATCGCAGTAATCCATGTCATGACCTTTCCTAAAGAAGGCGATGAAGCCCGTGAAGTTATGAGCCCAGACATAGTAATTTCTCCCAATAATTTCTTTGGCTAGATTTATATCAACATCCCCATACAAAATCGTTGAAGCAAATGAGTCTAATCGCGACAGCAACAAGACAATTTCAGCTTGATGCAGTAACGCATTCTTAACCAGATTGAATTGAGTTGGATCAAAATTCTTTAACCCGTTATGACTCATGTCTTTGAGTTCGTAACCGTCAAAATGAGGGAACAGCGCCTGAGCAACATCCTGTCTTTTAGTAATAAGTTCTTTGATAGCGTTTTGAATTTCCGTCATATAAATTTCACATTGCTTCAGAGTTTCTTTTATTTTTTCACTCTTAGCTCGATTCTTTGCATCCTCGCTGCTCTGATGCGCTAGTAAATAGGTTAGATATCCAAGGACGACTAAATTCATAAAAGCTATTGCCGGATTCAGAAGCCCACCAACGTAATCACCAAAGGTTCCCCATTCGGCTGGGTTATCTGTAATCGGCCGGTCATTGAAATGAACGATATAGACAAGAGGCGGTGCAATAATCACGACCACTGCTAATGCAACAAATACAAGTACGTAACTCTTCTTTACCATGGCAATTCGAAACGATAGTCTAAATATAGCTCCTATGAGAAACATAACCGTAGTCGACTACTTATAACAACGAGATTTTATAACAACGAGATTGCAATGAAAAAAGGAGTCTTAAAGTCTAAGTGAATGAGGAGATAAAATATTATGTTTTGAAAAAATATTATGTCTGAAGATTCAAATAGTGACCCAAGTATCACAACACTCCTAGTTGGTGCTGTAATTATTACAGTTTTGCTTTTGATGACTTGGGCATATTTAAACCATTCCGAAAGCTTGCTAACCATTGGTTCAGTAGTCGCCTTTCTTGTGACCATGCTTTCATTGATTGTTATTGTTCAAGTTGGAGGAGAATGGGATAGACCATGGTGGTTTCGCTTAGGATTACCATTTCTCGCAGTCCTTATCTTTGACTTCCTGACCTGGAGAATAAAATCTCAGTTAAGCCACGAAGTAGCTAATCAAGCACAGCAAATAAATAACCCAAATTTTTCCTTTGCCAATGTTATCCCTGATCTGCCAAAGATGAGCGTTAGACATTTTATTGGGTTATTAATTATCATACCCTGCCAAGTATGGTGTGGTCTTGCATCTGCATACAACTTCATTGGCAAACAACGAGGGTATTTTCCATCGAGTTCTAGTGTGCTCGTTGATTATGCTGCAGCGATGTTCTTAGTGGCGCTCGCTGCCACAATTATTGTGGTTGTCTAGAAAAAATCAAAAAATTTAGACACCATTCTTGAACGTCTAAAAAGGAAAAAAGCACTGAAAATCAGTGCTTTTTTCCTTTTTTTAAGTACCTCAGGCCGGAATCGAACCGGCACACCTTTCGGTACACGATTTTGAGTCGTGCGCGTCTACCAGTTCCGCCACTAAGGCATTTTTGCTAAAACTGGGGTGCAAATATGGCCAAACTTTAGGTTTGAGCAAAATCAGAATCGGGTTTTTTACCTAGACAGGCATTTCTTCCGAATATAATTCGAATACTTTAATAATCACGATTGCGGATCGCGCCCAGCTCCCGCATATTTTGCCTTGAGCGTATCATCATAATCATCGGCATAATAGCCAATGCGTTTGAAAGTACTCAACACTTCTGATTGCTCCAGGCCGTCCAGCTCGCGTATGGATTTTATGTAAACGTTGTTCTCGAATTTGGTAAACCCAACACCATAAAGTTTGTGATTGATCTCCAGCAGTTCACGGAAAAATTCTAACTGCCGATCTGCCGGAACAGCCATGATCGGTGCCATGACTTGCAAGTAGCCTGAGTCAATGTAATTTCCTTGTGCATCTTTAGATTGAAAGACATCGATCCACATACTGGCAGAGCCGATCTTCATGCTCCATTGGCCGAGTTGCTGCCCACGGCAAAGTTGCGGATCAACTTTAAATTCTGCGATTACGCGCTCTACCATCTCAAAGTAAAATTGTATGGGTTGCATAGATTTGTTGTTTAGTGTTTACGTGCCTGAACCTGAGAGGAAGTTAATATTTAGACAATAAAGAATCAAACACAACAAGGTGAACAAAACGATAGATCGTTCGCCTTAAACAGTTACCACCAAGAATCTCTAAGTTACGGTCCAACTCAGCCTTTAAAAGACAAGTTCGAACAGTTCGGTCCACATAACCTCTTCGGTTTTGATGACCAGAACTTCAAATTTTTTGGCCGTACGGTTGGCTGCTGTGCTGGCCAACTCAAAAACTTGAGCCGAATCAAAATTCGAAGAAAAGTAATACTCATTCGGAGCCAACTGATAGGTCAAATCATTGGCTGAAGTAATTGTCTTTTGAAATCCGACTCCTTTCATGAACGAATGCAAAAGTTCATAATCATTAGTCGATCCGGAATTCAATTGCACTTTAACAATATAGTTTGCCATGGTGATTTTGATTTGTGCAAGTTTAGCGTCTTTCAAAAGACGGGTCAACGGGGTTTTCCACGTATCACAATTGTGACAAACTAACCATATCAGTTTAAGCAGAAAAGAATGAGGGCTATTTAAGAATGTGCATTGTAGCACCATTGGCAGTGAATCAAAGAATTTGCGTTATCGGCTTTTTAAAACAAGAGTAGCCATCACCCCGAAAATCACCCCGCCAACTCCCCACTTCACATTATTCTTTTTGATCCTGGCCATGTCCTTTACAAGTATTGATTTCACCGTAGAGAGACTGTCTTGCGCAGCTGCGATATTGCTTTGAGCTTTTGTCAATGTGTGTTTTAAGCTCGTCATATCAGCGCTTGAACTTTCAATGAACATCGAAGATCTCTTCATGTTTTCATCGAACGTCTTTCGCAAATCTGTATACTGGTTGCCCATATCCAAAATCCTTTTTTCATAAAGGCTGATCAGTTCGCCCTGCGAGGTTACCAGCTCTTTAAGTTTAGGATCGGCCGCGTTTATTTTCTTTAATTGGTTTTTATAGAATGAGTACGTCACTTTATTCAATAGGAAAACCGTGTCGCAGTTGACAACGATGGTATCTTTAGAATAATATCTGCTTGCAGCCAGACCTGAACAATTGAAGGCTTGTGCCGATAACTTTTGGTTAGCCATAGAAGAAATCAGGAGTAAAAGAATAACGCACATTTTCATCTGTTAATAATTATTTTTTTATGGTCATCTGGAATTCGCTGACAGATTATCATGCCTTTGGGTAAAGTTGCTTTATGCTCATTTTATGATCCGGGCTTTTTTGTTTCAATGATAGGAACTTCGGGCAGGTCGCTACCAGTAAGATCTACGGTTTTGTTTAATTCTTTCAAGCGCACCCGGATGCTGTCTCTTTTAGTTGCGAATGATTGGTCGCCAATCCGTTTTTCTAAATCCATTCTTTCCATTCGGCCTTGCACATCGCGCAGGTAGGCGCCAAACCTGACGAAGTTCTGCTGGAGGGAGTCTACCTGGATTTTTGATTGTGCAATTTCTATGGTAGCTGAATCAAGCTTTTTCTTTGTTCCATCAAGAGTCTTAAGAGCAGCGCGAAGATTGGAATTGGCTACAAAGACTTGATAAAGTGCCAGTGCACCGATCACTAGAATTACAACGAGTGCTATGTCTTTCAATTTTTCCATGGATTGGGTCTTAATGTATTTCAGGGTGTGACGAATCATGCACCTGACAAATCAAGACAGAAAGACCTTGCTATGCAAATGATGGGTATGATTTGAATTGACTAGCTAGAACATTGGGGAGGAAAAATCACGCGTCTTATGTGAAAAAACCTAAAAAATAAAAATGCCAGAATTTTTCACTCTGGCATCTTCAACCCAATATGTTTTCTCCTTAGTTCTTTTTGAATGTCCTTTTTACAGGATAGATTTTGCTCGTTCTCTCGCCCTGGCTTATAGACAAGTAGCCATCCCAAAGGAAATCAGCTTTGCTATTAATCGCTCCAGCCACTAAACGCTCTTTGCCATTATCTAATCCATAAGCGAAGAACATTCCTTCTGCTCCCTCAGTTTCAAGTATCTTCTTGAATTCATTCACATCAAAAGTGAATACCGAAGGGCGCGCTGTGAAATTAGTTTTGAAACTCGTTGCCCATTGTTGGGCGATTCCATCATCGAGCTTGCCACCAAGATAGGCCACTCTGCCATTGGAAATAGGATCAACATGAGAGGCTGAAGTAGGTGGAAAACCTGTTCCTGCCTCGACAGCATGGACTTGGTCAATAATCTTTCCGCTTTTATCTGTTGCCTTAAATATGATATGAATTTGGCCATCGCCATCCAGCGCATTAAATACAAGAATGTTTTTTGCGCCATCCGTGTTGGTCAATTCATTCATAATGATTTTGCCGTAGTAATGACCATAGGTAACAGCTGTTCCACTCGCCTGAAATGCGTTGGTAATTTGCTGAGCGTAAGCCTTGGTGCTAACAGGTGCATCATTTTTAGTTAGTGCTGTCTCATTTTTGGTGCAAGCATAAACAGCCATTGCTGCCAGTACGAGAATTATTAATTTTTTATACATAGGGTTTGATTTTGATTGCGTGAAAGTTAAGAAGAATAGCATAAAAGGAGGTAAAACCTTACATCCAAGTACTGAATAGAGTCGATTTTTATTATTCCCTCAGTAAAGAGTGGATTAACCTTGCTATTTTTATAGGCCTATATTGGCCGGACATGGAGGCATCGCAGGAAATCTTGGTTACGTTGATGGCAGGCACGGGGTTGTTACTCTTCCTTGTATTCATCATTGCAGCTATCGCTTACCAAAATCGCAAGCATGCTCATTTGATGAACATGCAAGGGCTGAAGCATGAAATGGAAATGGAAATTCTCAAATCGCGGTTGGAGACACAAGAGGAAACCATGATCCAGATCGGCCGCGAACTGCATGACAACATTGGGCAACTGATGAACAGCTCAAAACTTTTTGTAGGAATTACCAAGCGTGGGTTGGGGCAACCCATTGATGAATTGAACATGGCGGAAGAAACCATCTCCAAAGCTATTGTTGAATTGCGAGCACTCAGCAAATCGCTAAACAAAGACTGGCTTGAGAAATTTAATTTCATCGAAAACATTTCGGCCGAAGCAAAGCGCATTAACGCAACCAAACAATTTGAAATGTCGGTGAGTCATCCGGAAGGAATTGATTTGCCCGTGGAGCGGCAACTAATACTCTTTCGTATAGTGCAAGAAGCCATTCAGAATTCATTGAAGCACGGGCAGGCGTCCAAATTACAAATCACTGCGCGTCAGCAAGACAGTATGCTCACAGTAGCTGTAGAAGACAACGGCAAAGGGTTCGACTTAACTGATTCAGCCAAACCGGGTTTTGGTATGACCAGTATTAAGCACAGGGCATCACTCATGCGTGGCACCGCACAATGGACTTCAAGCAATAAAGGCACTTGTGTAAAAATTCATATACCACTTAATGAACAAGTATGAGTATCAAAGTAGGAATAGTAGACGACCATCAGCTCTTTCGAAAATCTTTACGCTTGCTTGTAACCAATTTTTCAGGCGTTGAAGTCATTGTCGATGCCCAAGACGGCATTGACCTTAAAGAAAAAATAAAAGGACTTTCAGAGCTGCCGGACCTCATGTTGATTGACGTGGAGATGCCCAACATGAATGGCCCTGAAACTGCGCGGTGGCTGCATGAGAATCATCCCTCTATAAAGAAGATAGCTCTTTCTATGAACGAGAATGAAGAGATCGTTCTGCGAATGATTAAAGCCGGATGTTGTACTTACCTGCTAAAAGACACTGCACCCGATGAGTTGGAACGGGCCTTGAGCACGGTTTACAAACATGGCTATTTCAACTCCGAAATATCCGACAGCACTCTTGGTCAACTGCTTTTGAACCGAAATGCTGAACAACCTCAAATCAGCCAAAAGGAAAAGGAATTTGTGCAATTGGCCACCAGCGACCAGACTTACAAGCAGATTGCAGACATTATGAAGGTGAGTGAGCGAACGGTTGATGGTTACAGGGGTTCGCTCTTCGCTAAACTTCAGGTTCAAAGCCGCACAGGCATGGTGCTTGAAGCGATTCGAAGAGGACTTGTGAAAATCTGATTGATTCTTAGCGAAACCATCTCATTGCTGTTACTTGATTTTGCAACTGCCTTCAAAACCGCTAGCGGAAGCAGTAAATCTGCCTGGTTTTCACTTTCAATTCTTTCAAGATTTATCTAAGAAACGTGCACGCTCATTTTTATTAACTTGCGCCAAAATTTTCAGTTATGATTTACAATTCAATCATCGAAACCATTGGCAATACGCCCATGGTACGTCTCAACAAATTAAACAAGGGCATTGAAGGCACGTTGCTTGCTAAAGTTGAATATTTCAACCCGGGTAACAGCACGAAAGACCGCATGGCCTTGAAGATGGTTGAAGATGCCGAGAAAGACGGAAGGTTGAAACCCGGTGGAACAATCATTGAAGGAACCTCAGGCAATACCGGAATGGGATTGGCACTTACTGCAGTGGCCAAGGGTTACAAATGCATTTTCACGATGGCCGACAAGCAATCGCAAGAGAAAATAAATATTTTAAGGGCAGTGGGTGCCGAAGTAATTGTTTGCCCTACGAATGTGGAGCCGGAAGATCCTCGCTCTTATTATTCAGTAGCTAGAAAATTAAATCAGGAAATACCGAATTCGATTTACCCTAATCAATACGATAATCCATCCAATGCCAGAGCGCATTATGAAAGTACAGGCCCGGAAATCTGGACTCAGACCGGTGGAAAAATCACCCACTATTGTGCAACCGTTGGTACAGGCGGCTCGATGTGCGGTACCGCCAAATACTTGAAAGAACAAAATCCGAATTTGATCGCTGTCGGAATTGATACTTACGGTTCTGTTTTCAAAAAATACAAAGAGACGGGCATCTTCGATCGTAACGAAATTTACCCTTACCTCACCGAAGGGTTTGGTGAAGACATCTTACCGAAGAATGTTGATTTCAATGTGATCGATACATTTATTAAAGTAACTGATAAAGACGGAGCGATCATGGCACGCAGGCTTTCGCGCGAAGAAGGATTATTTGTAGGTTGGAGTAGTGGCTCTGCTTTGCACGGTGCATTAGAGTATGCGAAAGACAATTTGAAAAAAGGTGACACAATGGTGATCCTTCTCCCCGACCACGGCACGCGCTATCTCAACAAAGTCTATAACGATATGTGGATGAAAGACCACGGCTTCACTGAAGAGAGGACCTTCGCAACAGCCCGTGAGATTATTCTGAACCGGAATGGAAAAGATGCACTGCATACCGTTACCAAAAAGTCTACCATTGGGGAAGCTATTCGGTTAATGAATAAGGAAGGTGTTGATCAAGTGCCGGTAGTGGAAGGCAATGAGTTTGTGGGCAGCGTAAGTACCTCAAGCCTGGTTGAAAAAATAATCAGCGATCCAAACCTGAAAGATAAATCGGTTGGAGAAATTATGGACGGCCCAATGCAAGTAGTCGCATATGACACTACAATCGATGTGCTTTCGTCTATGCTCAACAAAACCAACAAAGCGCTTCTTGTGCGAGATGAAAAAGAGAACGCTCACATCATCACTCAGCATGATATTTTAAAAGCGATGACTTCCTAGTTTTATCCGCTGAAATGAAAAAGCCGCCTCAAAATAATTGAGGCGGCTTTTTTTATTGAGCTGAGCTTATTGAAAAGAATTGAACTGCGCTTCCTCTGTCGATCCCTTCAATGCCACCGTAGATGCATTTCCTGAAGTGATTACCTCTTGCACTGCATCAAAATAACCTGTGCCTACAAAAGATTGGTGTTTCACCGCGGTGAAGCCTCGTGATTGCATCGCAAATTCTTTTTGTTGCAATTGTGAGTAACCGGCCATTCCTTTATCGCGATATAATTCTGCCAATTCAAACATACTTGAATTGAGGGCATGAAATCCGGCAAGCGTAATGAACTGAAATTTGTAACCCATCTCAGAGAGTGCATTCCTAAAGTCAAGCATTTCAGTTTCACTTAATTTCTTTGCCCAATTGAAAGAAGGTGAGCAATTGTACGCCAACATCTTCTCAGGATATTTTTCCTTAATAGCAGCAGCAAACTCGGCTGCTTCGCCTAAGTCAGGATGTGAAGTCTCACACCAGATCAAGTCAGCAAAAGGAGCATAAGAAAGTCCGCGGCTGATAGCTTGTTCAATTCCGTTCTTCACCCTGTAAAATCCTTCCACACTTCTGTTGCCATAAATGAATGGCACATCACGATCATCCACATCACTTGTAATCAGTGTAGCAGCATCAGCATCGGTGCGAGCTATTACTAATGTCGGCACATCCATTACATCGGCTGCAAGACGGGCGGCAACTAATTTGTCAATAGCTTCTCTTGTTGGCACAAGAACCTTTCCTCCCAAGTGACCACATTTCTTTGCCGATGAAAGTTGATCCTCAAAGTGAACGCCAGATGCTCCCGCTTCAATCATCATCTTCATGAGCTCAAACGCATTCAGGTTTCCGCCAAAGCCGGCCTCTGCATCAGCTACGATTGGTGCAAGCCAATGAATATTTCCTTCGCCCGTTACCGACTGAATTTGATCTGCTCGAAGCAGCGAGTTGTTAATTCTCTTTACAACAGCAGGAACACTATCTGCCGGATACAAACTTTGATCGGGATACATATTTCCTGAAAGATTAGCATCGGCAGCTACTTGCCAGCCGCTGAGATAAATTGCTTTCAATCCCGCTTGCACTTGTTGAATTGCCTGGTTGCCCGTGAGTGCACCAAGAGCACCCACATATTTTTCAGAGTGTAACAAATTCCAAAGCCTTAAGGCTCCAAGTCGGGCGATAGTGTGATCAATTTTTACCGTGCCCGCCAACTTCACTACTTGCTCAGCAGTGTAAGGGCGTTCGATTCCTTTCCATCTTGGATTGGTTGACCAGCCAGCAACAAGCGCATTTATTCTTTCAGTAGTGTTCATGTGATTCGGGTTAGTGATTTGTACTTTATAATTTTTGTTAATCGTGATGTTACAGAACATGGTCGTATGCTTTTAGGGTGAGGAACTCTTCAAAATTTTCATGGAGCACTAAGCGATCAAGAATAAGCTGAGCGTCATGCAAAAAGTTAACTTCACGATTTTCATTTTGGAATTGATCGAGCAAGAGATCGAATTCTTCTCTGCGCATCTGCCGGTACATCGTTTCCGAAAATACTTTTCCTCCTTCGATCACTGCGCTGTGACGAATCCACTGCCAAAGTTGTGCTCTTGAAATCTCTGCTGTCGCGGCATCTTCCATCAGATTGTAAAGTGCTGCCGCACCAACACCGCGCAACCACGACTCAATGTATTGTATCGAAACTTTAATATTCAATCGAATTCCTCCTTCAGTGACCTGACCTCTCGCGGAAGAAATATCAAGTAGTTGTTCTCTGTCAATCTTTGCGTTAGTATGAAGAACATTTTTTTGATTGGGAGATTTGCCCAACACTTTGTCAAACTCTGCTTTCGCGAGGTCAACTAATTTTGGATGCGCCACCCAAGTGCCATCATAACCAAGCATTGCTTCACGTTCCTTATCTGCTTTTACTTTTTCAAAAGAGGCGCGATTCACTTCTTCGTCTTTGCTTGGAATGAAAGCAGCCATTCCTCCCATAGCGTGAACGCCTCTCTTATGACAAGTCTTTACCAACAGCTTCGCGTAGGCACTCATGAATGGAACTGCCATGGTAAGCTGAGCACGATCGGGTGTTACAAACTCTTTATGCACTCTGAATTTCTTGATGATGCTGAACAGATAGTCCCAACGACCTGCATTCAATCCGGCCATGTGCTCGCGTAATTCGTAAATGATTTCTTCCATTTCAAAAACCGCCAGGATGGTCTCGATCAAAACCGTTGCTTTGATGATGCCGCGCTGAAGCCCAAGTTTTTCTTCTGCAAAGAGAAAGACATCATTCCACAACCTTGCTTCCAAATGGCTTTCCAGCTTTGCCAAATAGAAGAATGGACCTTTGCCTTGTTCAGCGAGCAGTTTTCCGTTGTGAAAAATATGCAAGCCGAAATCAAACAGAGAAGCTGAAACAAATTCTTCATCTACTAAGAGATGTTTCTCCAGCAAATGCCAGCCACGCGGTCGCACTTTTAAAACTGCTGTAGAAGAATTGAGTTGATATAATTTCCCTTCAGGAGTTTTATAGGTGAGTGTGCCACGCACAGCTTCCATCAAATTAAATTGACCTTCGATGCAGTTTCTCCAGGTGGGTGAATTCGCATCTTCAAAATCGGCCATGAAAACATTGGCGCCAGAATTCAATCCATTGATCACCATTTTGCGATCAACGGGTCCTGTGATTTCAACTCGTCTGTCTTGCAATACCTCGGGCACAGATGAGGCTTTCCATTCACTCTCGCGAATAGAAGAAGTCTCCGTCAAAAAATCAGGCAATTGCTTTTTATTAAGAAGCTCTTGGCGCTCTTGCCGGGCGCGAAGCAATGCGCGTCTGCGCGGTTCAAACTTGCGATGAAGTTCAACAATGAATTCCAGCGCATCTGTCGTCAACACAAGCTCATCTTCTTTTAGAAGAGGGACTTTGAGTTGAAGCGTTTCATTTATGGTTTCGGTGGTGATCATATCTGTTCGTTTTAGCGATTTTGATAAGCCAAACGTAGAATAACGAAAAACATAAGTCAAGCGAATTTTCGCTGGGTACAAATATTCGCTAATTTTAGTCTTTCAGCGAATGGGAAATAGCTTCGCAATCGGTTTCTGAAGGGTTTTTGTCGGTTAAAAAATATTTTCATTCGCTACGCAGAGAACCATAACTATTGAGCCATGACCAAGAAAAAGTCACTAGAAGGAGCCGATCTCAAGCTGATCTTCGGCCTTAAACTGAAACAACTTCGATCAGAAAAAGAAATGTCTTTGCAGCAGTTAGCAGACGCTTCGGGCTTGGCAGTTTCGTATCTGAATGAAATCGAAAAAGGAAAGAAATACCCGAAGGCGGAGAAGATCGCAAACCTCGCTCATGCACTTGATGTGAGCTACGATTGGCTGGTCTCTTTACAGTTGAGTAAAAAATTGGCGCCCATCACCGAACTGCTTCAAAGTAATCTCTTCAAAGAATTGCCTCTCGATGTATTTGGTATAGACAGGCCAAGATTGTTTGAATTGCTTTCAAGCGCTCCGGTAAAGCTAAATGCGTTCATCAACACCATGATTGATATTAGCCGCAATTATGGAATGCGTGTAGAAGATTTATATTTTTCAACACTGCGCTCTTACCAGGAAATGCACGACAACTATTTTGAGGAAATAGAAAAAGCGGCCGATGACTTCAGAAAGAAATATGACCTCGATCCGGATAAGCCGGTACCTGTCTCATTGCTTCAAAAAATTCTAACCGAAGAGTACAATTACAAAATCGTTGAAGACGGATTATCACAGCAACCAGAATTGCAAGAGCTTCGATCGGTATTGCTTCCAGGAAAAAACCCACAGTTGTTGTTTAATAAATCTTTGAGCAAAACACAACGAGCATTTATCCTTGGACGTGAGGCTGGATTTTGTTTTATGGATATGAAACTCCGGTCATACACCACCTCATGGGTAGCCTATGAATCATTTGATGAGGTGATCAATAATTTTAAAGGTTCTTATTTCTCGTGTGCTCTTTTTCTGAACCGCACTCATTTAACTTCTTGGCTGAAGGAAACGCTTGCCTCACCCACATTTAGTGTTCAAGCCTTTCAAGAGCTGATGGACCGTTTTGAAGTATCTCCTGAAATTTTACTTCACCGGCTCACGAATATTTTGCCGCGCTTCTTTGGGATCAATGAATTGTTCTTCCTACGACTGAGCTCCCAGCAAGATTCAGAAGTTTATAGCCTCACTAAAGAAATGCATTTGTCAGGTTTACACATTCCGCACATCAACATGATGAATGAACATTACTGCAGGCGCTGGGTGAGCATCACCATTCTACAAGAGCTTGCAGAAGAAATTAAATCAGGCGAATACAAGCAATCACTTTGCAGAGTTCAGCGATCGAAATATTACGGCACCGATAAGGAATACCTGATCATCAGTTTCGCGAAACCTATTGTATTCGGTGCAGAGAAACACAACAGCGTTTCTATCGGCCTGCTGCTCACCGATCAATTGAAAAAGAAAGTAAAGTTCTGGAATGATCCACAGATCCCGATCCGCATGGTAGGAGAAACTTGTGAGCGATGCCTCGCTACAGATTGCAAAGAGCGGGCAGAGAAACCATTACAAGTAATTCAAAAACAAAAAATAGAGAACATCCAAAACACGTTGAAAGGACTAAGTTCTCTATAAAAACAAAGAGGTTGCTTTTACACAACCTCTTCGAAAGTTCTTAATTATTCTTTATAAATGGATCACTTCACCATAGGCAGCTGCAGCTGCCTCCATGATTGCTTCGCTCATTGTAGGGTGCGGGTGAATTGACTTAATAATTTCGTGACCTGTTGTTTCAAGCTTGCGCGCTACAACAACTTCAGCGATCATCTCAGTTACGTTTGCGCCAATAAAGTGTGCGCCTAACCATTCGCCATACTTGGCATCAAAAATTACTTTGATAAACCCATCTGGTGTGCCAGCTGCTTTTGCTTTGCCTGATGCCGTGAACGGAAACTTGCCCACTTTAATTTGATAACCCGCTTTCTTTGCTGCTTCCTCAGTATATCCAACAGACGCAATCTCCGGTGAGCAATAAGTGCAACCTGGAACATTATTATAATTGAGAGGCTCTGGATTTTGTCCGGCAATTTTCTCAACACAGATAATTCCTTCGGCAGATGCTACGTGAGCCAATGCAGGTCCTGAAGTAATATCACCAATCGCATAAACGCCAGGAACATTTGTTTTATAGAATTGATCTACCACCACTTTTCCTTTGTCAGTTTTAACACCAACCTCTTCAAGGCCGATGCCCTCAAGGTTAGTAGAGATACCAACGGCTGAAAGAACGATATCTGATTCAATTTTTATTTCGCCTGTAGGTGTCTTCACGGTCGACACACAACCTTTTCCTTTGGTATCAACCGCGGTAACTTCAGAATTCACATAGATGGTCATTCCCAATTTCTTGAATGACTTATCTAATTGCTTCGATACTTCTTCGTCTTCAACAGGAACAACTCGCGGTAAAAATTCTACGATCGTAACTTCAGCACCCATGGTGTTATAGAAATAAGCAAACTCCACTCCGATCGCTCCAGAACCAACCACCAATAATTTCTTCGGGCGCTCTGGCAACACCATTGCTTCGCGATAGCCGATAATTTTCTTTCCATCAATTTTCAATGCAGGAAGTTCGCGTGAACGTGCACCTGTTGCGAGGATGATACTTTTTGCCTCGTAGGTTGTTTTCTTACCTGCTGCATCAGTCACCTCTACTTTATTTCCTTTTTTCAACACACCGTTTCCGGCTATATGATCGATCTTATTTTTCTTGAAAAGGAATTGAATGCCCTTGCTCATGCCATTGGCTACATCGCGGCTGCGTTTCACAACTCCTGCAAAATCTACAGAAGCATCCTTTACATCAATACCATAATCTTTTGCATGCTGAATATATTCAAACACATTAGCACTCTTCAACAGAGCCTTGGTAGGAATACAACCCCAGTTAAGACAGATGCCGCCAAGTTCAGCCTTCTCTACCACTCCCACTTTCATACCCAATTGTGAAGCGCGAATTGCAGCGACATATCCGCCCGGGCCAGAGCCGATAACAATCAAATCATAGTTTGCCATAATATCTTCGTTAAAAATTTTAGTTCTTTAAAAGCGATGCCAAATTAACCCAAAATTTAATGCGGAAAAAAGTTAGTTTTGCCAACCTAAGAACATTTCAAAAAATGAAACTTCTACAAAATAAAACCGCGCTCATCACGGGTGCCTCCAAAGGAATCGGCCGAAGCATTGCCATTAAGTTTGCTGAACAAGGCGCCAATGTTGCCTTCACTTATTTATCAAGTGTTGAACAAGGCCAGGCCTTGGAAAATGAATTGGCTTTAAAAGGAGTCAAGGCCAAAGGTTATCGCTCGGATGCGTCTGATTTCGCACAAGCCGATAAACTCATCAACGATGTGGTAGCGGAATTCGGTTCACTCGATATTCTCATCAACAATGCCGGCATTACGATGGATAATCTGTTGCTGCGCATGACTGAGGAGGCGTGGGACAAAATCATGAACGTGAATTTAAAATCGTGCTTCAACACCGTGAAAGCTGTTGCCAAGCCGATGATGAAACAAAAAGGCGGCTCTATTATTAATATGACTTCTGTTGTTGGCTTGAAGGGAAATGCTGGGCAGGCAAATTATGCGGCATCGAAGGCAGGAATTATTGGGTTTACAAAATCGATTGCTCTTGAATTAGGCTCTAGAGGAATTCGTTCGAATGCAATAGCACCTGGTTTTATTGAAACAGAGATGACCGGCAAGCTCGATGAAAAAGTAGTACAGGGCTGGCGTGAGGCTATACCATTGAAGCGTGGCGGAAAACCTGAAGATATTGCAGATGCATGCGTGTTTCTTGCATCAGATATGTCATCCTATATTACCGGACAGGTGATTCAAGTGGACGGAGGGATGCTTACCTAGAGAGATTTTAAATTTCAACTATTCCTAAAAACGAATCTGCAATTTGCGATTCGTTTTTTTATTTCAGTGGCGATGGCCCCTTAGCCCATTTAAGCCGGACAATTTTTCCAAATCTTTCCTAACTTCCCAATTCTTTATCGTATCGAATGGTTAAGAAATTTTTCTTCATCTATTTTCTTCTTGGTTTGAGCACTATTGCCTTCGGTCAAAAGAGAATGGTTGATAGCTTGAGCAATCTACTGCGCGGGCATCCCCAGGAGGATTCTGTGCGCGTATCTATACTCGTGCAATTGGCTACTACTGAAATGTATGATCACCCTCCCTTGGCAGGTAATTATGCTGATCAGGCACGAAGTATTTCTGAGAAAATAAAATACGGTGAAGGACTGGCACAAGCTTATCGGTTGTTAGGCAATTCATTTTGGACACAAGCCAACCAATCAGCTGCGCTCGACAATTTTTTGAAGGGAATGAAGATTGCCGACTCCATCCATGATGAACAAATACAAGCCGACTTAATGGGCAACTTGGGCATGGTATATAACGACATGAGTGACTATAACTCGGCACTGAAATTTTATAAAGCCTCGTTAGCCAAGCAAATTGATCTTAAGAATAAACTGCGTGAGGCAATCATGCGACTCAATGTAGGTAATGGATTTTATCGTTTAAAAAAATCGGACAGCTCGCTATTTTTCTATAACCAATCCTTGCAAATGCTTCGTGAACTAAAAAATACACGAACCGTTATTGATTTAGTCAATATTGGTATTGGCGATGTGTACGCTCAGGAAGAGAAATACGATGTAGCTTTACAGTACTATTATAAAGGCAAACATTCGAGTGACACCACACACCACCATCGCGCTATGGTGCATTCACGAATATCGATTGCGAAAGTATTGATTGCCCGCCATCAATATCCTGCTGCCGACAAAGAATTACTCGAGGGCTTGATCTTAGCAAAAGAGGTGAGAATGAAAAGCTACGTTCGCGATTGCCTTGAACTACTTTCTCGATCTGCCGATGCGCAGGCTCGCACATCGCAAGCATTTGAGTACTTTAAATCATATATCGCCTATAAAGACAGCATACAAAATGCAGCTGAAGCATCTCGATTAGCATCCTTGCAACTAGAATATGAGATGCAAAAGAAGTTATTAGAGATCAACGTGCTCAAAAAGGACGCACAAATCCAGGAAGAAGAATTAAAATTCAAAAACACTCTTCTCAGCACAAGTGCCATCCTGCTTATGCTGAGCGCCATCTTCTTGTTATTCATTTATCGCAATTTTCGTCTTCAAAAATCAATTAGCATTCAATTGGTCGACCGAAATTCTAAAATAATTCAGCAACGCTCCGAATTAGAAATCCAACGCGATGAGGCCATCACTCTGAATGAAGAAATCCGCTCCCAACAAGATGAAGCCATTTTGCAACGAGATACGCTCGTAGAAAAAAATCAGAATATTGAAATCCTTCACAAGCAGGTAAAAGAAACCAATCAAAATCTGGAAGTGATGGTAACCAAACGAACCACGGCCCTCAACGAGCAACACAAAAGATTAGAAGAATATGCCTACATCAATGCCTTCAAACTTCGCGGACCTGTAGCCAACATTATAGGTATTGTTGGACTCTTGAAAAAAGAGAATCTACCTAACGAAGAAAAAAAGATGGTGGAGTATTTAAAAAGATCATCCACTGACCTTGATCAAGTGATTCGTTCAATCAGCGACACCTTACAGCACGGTATTACAGCCTATGAAAAGCAAACCGATCATGGAGACAAATAAAATCATCGCTCTTTTAGAGAAAACTTTTAACGGTCCTGCGTGGCACGGCCCATCTATTATGGAAACATTAAAAGATATCTCTGACAAAACCGCATTCAATAAAACTTCAAACTCGCATAGCATTGTTGAGTTGGTACTGCACATGACCACCTGGCGAAATTTTACTACTAAGCGGTTATCAGGAGATAATGAGTATGAAGTCACAGATGAAGATAACTTCCCAAAGGCTACCGGTTGGGGAACTGCCATGAATAACCTAAAACAAAGTCAAGAAGATCTGGTGAGTGCTCTAAGAAAATTTCCTGAAGACAAACTTTTTGCAACTGTGCCTACTCGTCAATATGATTTCTATACATTGCTGCACGGCATCATTCAACACGATATCTACCACACCGGTCAAATCGTCTTATTAAAGAAACTGTAGTACTCATGGGGGAACCACTTTTACCATCGGATTCAAGCCATGCTGAGGTACATCAGCTGATTAAAGAAGCTTACGAGGTAAGAGTAAAAGATCTGTCCCAGAGCATAGCTATTGCCAATCGCGCGTTAGAATTAAGTCTGGAATTAAGAGATGCCGATTTGCAGGCCAAAATAAAAAACCAACTTTCCCTTTTTCATTTCATTCGTTGTGACTTTGAATTATCATTGGTTTACGCCAACGAAGCATTGGCCCATTATGAAAAAGTAAATGATCTGCAGGGAATCGCTTTGGCGAAATACAATATTGGAAGTACTTATTATCGCAACGACAATTTTTCACAAGGGCTGATTTACATGTTGGAGAGCTCCAGAATTTTTGAGGAATTGGAAGATTATCACAACCAGGCCCGAGTTTTAAAATCGATGGGCACGGTGTATGAATATTTTCAAGATTACACCAGTGCTGAGACTGCTTACTTGAGATGTATAGTAGCAAGTCAAAAAGCGAGTGACTTAAATTCTGAATCGAATGCTTACAATCCACTTTCGGGCTTGTATTTAAAGCAGGGTAAAGTAGAAATCGCTAAAGGAATGATCGAGAAATCGATTGCTCTAAAAAAACAAACGGGCGATAAACGCGGACTTGCTTTTGCTATCTATGGACGCGGGAAAGTACATATCAAACAAAAAAGGTTTGATGAAGCAGAAAAGGATTTATTGGAAACACTCGCCATGCACGAAGAATCCGGTGATCAATTGGGACATTGCATGTGCTGTAATAAGCTAGGCCAATTGTATTACCAAACTGAGAATTACGTTCACGCAAAACTTTACTTGCAACGTGCTCTTGAGACCGCACAGGTATCCAAGCTCACGATCATGGCCGTTAAAGCCTATTTTCATTTGTATTTGTTATCGAAGAAAACAGGCAAGAGTTTAGAAGCATTTGATTATCTCGAAAAATACCTACAGCTAAAAGATCTTGTCATTAGTACTGAAACATTGCACGTAATCAAAAGCTACGAAGCAAAAGCAAAGATTGAAGCTCTGGAATTAGAAGCGCGGTCACAAAAAGAAAAAAGGGAAATCATTGAAATTAAGAACACAGAGCTTGATTCCTTTTTCTACCGAGTTTCACACGATCTCAAGGGGCCGATTGCCTCGCTTATGGGCTTGCATAATTTGGTGGTGAGGGAGGTAACGGATGATCTCTCCATGCAATACTTTACAATGTATCAAGCGCAGATTAACCGCATCAACAATATCGTGATGGGTTTAATAGGGCTTACACAAATGAAGCATTTGGAAGACATTCGGGTAAAAATTGATTTCCCTTCATTAGTTGAAGAGTGCATCGAGTCGTATGGTTATTTTGAAAATTTCAAAAACATCAAATTTATCAAGGAGATTGATCCTCAACTTAATTTTTATTCTGAGTGGGCCATCATTAATACTATTTTACAAAACCTTATCGAGAATGCAATCAAATATTCTCAGAAGGAAAATCCATTCATAAAAATTTCTATCAAAAATGAATTAGATAAAATTCGAATAGAGGTGGAGGACAATGGCCAAGGTATTGATGAAACACATCAAGTAAAGATTTTTGACATGTTTTATCGAGCGAGCGAACGAACGAAGGGATCATCAGGGCTCGGCCTTTATATTTTGAAACGTGCAGTAGAGCGACTTACCGGAACTATAGAATTGAAAAGTAAATTGAATGAAGGTTCGATTTTTACGGTTCGCTTGCCTAACAGAGTTTAATATGAGTTGGCATTTTTGTAAAGTATTTTATTTAAAAGCGTTAGTTCCTACGTTGGTCCTTGCCATAAGTATGTCAGCATCGGCTCAGATTATCGGTTCCGCGGCTCAAGATCTGAAGTTGCAATTAGAAAATAATCCTGAGAAGAATAACAAGCGAGTGCAGTTGCTCAATCAACTCGCGTACGTTCATGTCTATTCAGATCCTATTTCTGCAATGAAATTTGGGCTAGAATCAAAACGCCTTGCCGATAGCCTTCATTATACCGAGGGCGAAGCTGAAGCCTGTCGTCAAATTGCATTGGTGTATGGAAGTCAAGCCGATTTGTCGAACGCAATCAATTATCTATTGTCGGGATTACGCATTGCTGAACTTAACCACCATGCTCAAGTTGAAGCAGACATCACTGGCAATATGGGGACGATTTACAATAGCATGGGGAATCCGAAGGAAGCATTAGCTTTTTTGATCAATGCACGCAAAATGCAACGAAGATTATTGAACCGTGAACGCGAATCGGTGGTGATCAATAATATCGGTGACTCTTACTTTTCATTGAAAGAGTTCGATAACGCATCTGAGGCATACACGACTGCACTCGATTATAGTATTCTAAGCGACTACAAACTTGGTGTAGCTACTAATCTGAGAAACTTAGGAAACATTCTGGAGGCTAAAGGCAATTATGATTCCGCATTAGTCAGGTATTCTAAATGCATCAAACTTTCTGAAGCCATTAACGATCACCGCGGATTCATTCTTTCGCACAAATCTATTGCATCGGTCTATCTGAAGAAGAAAAAAGCTGCATTGGCTAAACAGCATGCACTGATTGCCCTTGGTATTGCTGTAAAAGAAAGACTTCGCTCGTTTGCAAGAGATCTTTATGAGCTGATGTTCAAAATCAGTGAAACTGAAAATGATAAGATCAAAACTTTTGAATATTTTAAATTGTATGTTGCCTATAAAGATAGCGTTCAGAATTTGAAGGTAGGATCTGAAATAGCCACGCAACGACTTCATTTCGAATCAAACAAAAAAGAAGTGGAGATACAATTACTAAAGAAAGAGCATGAGCTTCAGTCAGAAGGAATTGCGATCAAAAACACTCAACTCATCTTTGCCGTTGTTCTTTCCAGCCTTGCAATTACTTTTTTAATCATGAGTGTGAGGAGTTACCAGCGCATTAAAATAAAAAATAATGAGCTCGCTGAAAAAAATGAAGAAGTAAATCAACGTCACCTGCAGATTAAAGTGCAACATGATGAGCTTAATACATTGAATGAAGAACTTCGATCTCAACAAGAAGAGGTGATGACCCAACGTGATGCGCTGGCCGAAAAAAATAGGGAGATAGAAATGATGAGCAAGAAAATTACTGAAGTGAATGAGCATCTAGAGCAGATGGTGATTCAGCGAACAGAAGTATTGGAAGATCAAAACACGAGGCTCACCGGTTATGCCTTCTTGAATGCGCATAAACTCAGAGCACCGCTCGCACGCATCATGGGCTTGGTAAATTTATTGCAAATGAAACCCGCTGCGACAGAAAAACCAATGATCATGAATCATCTTTCTGTTTCATCAGAAGAGCTTAATGAAGTAGTAAGTTCTATCAGCAAGACAATTCAAGACGAATTCAATCCGGATTCGAAGTAGGCTAATTCACTTTTCGATAGACACTAACATTCGTGAGTTAAGTTTTTTTTTATTTTTTTATCAAAAGATTTGGAAACTCTACCAAACCACTATACGTTTGTGCCACCAGATCGATGAAGCCGTTCGCTTAATCGATTTATAAAGAAGCGCAGAGAGATCAGGCTCGATGAAGCGCTAGCAACCCAAAGAAAGGTGCTAAAGCCTGCCCCGAAGAAGGTCTTCAGGGAACGATAAACCGATTAATAAAATGAAAAATTCACTCCAAATCCTCCGCGAAAGCTTCGACTCCCTCGAAAATTCTCTCTTACAAATTCTTCACGCTGCGTGTTGTTGTATCACGCCACGAATGTGTTGTGCTCCTTGCACATACATTATTCGAGCGTGCTGTTAGAGTCCAGGTTCACTCTTGCAGCACAATAGCCTGACGGAATCCGTCATTGCTAATCAATCCCTTTTAAATCCGATTTAAAACATTAAAAAATTATATCATGTCCAATTTACGTTTCGATACTCTTCAACTTCATGCAGGCCAGGAAATAGATCCAACAACCGGATCGCGCGCTGTACCTATCTATCAAACCACTTCTTATGTGTTTAAAAATTCTGAACACGGAGCCAATCTTTTTGCACTTAAAGAATTTGGAAACATCTACACACGCATCATGAATCCAACCACCGATGTGTTTGAAAAAAGAATTGCCGCACTTGAAGGGGGCGTTGCTGCATTAGCCGTTGGCTCCGGCCAAGCCGCTCAATTCATTGCGTTGAACAACATCCTTCAAGCTGGTGACAATTTTGTTTCCACTTCATTTTTATACGGAGGAACTTACAATCAATTCAAAGTTGCCTTCAAGCGATTGGGAATTGAAGCTCGCTTTGCCGAAGGCGACACGGTGGATGCATTTGAAAAACTGATCGACAAAAATACCAAAGCAATTTACCTTGAAACGATTGGCAACCCAGGATTCAACATTCCTGATTTTGATGCCATCGCTTCTCTCGCAAAAAAACATGATCTGCCCTTAGTGGTTGATAATACTTTTGGCGCTGGCGGATATTTATTCAGGCCCATTGAACACGGAGCAAACGTAGTCGTTGAATCTGCCACAAAATGGATAGGCGGCCACGGAACTTCCGTTGGTGGTGTGATTGTGGATGGTGGCAACTACAATTGGGGTAACGGAAAATTTTCACAATTCACTGAACCAAGTGAAGGCTATCACGGCTTGAAATTTTGGGAAGTGTTTGGCGAAAATAATCCTCTTGGCTTACCCAACATTGCATTCAGTATTAGAGCAAGAGTAGAAGGACTTCGCGATTTTGGCCCGGCACTGAGCCCATTCAATTCATTCTTGCTGCTGCAAGGATTAGAAACCCTTTCGCTTCGTGTACAACGATCTGTTGACAATGCACTCTCTTTGGCACAATGGCTCGAGCAAAGCGAAAATGTGGAGACCGTAAATTATCCGGGCCTAAGTTCAAGCACTTACCACAAACTCGCCAAGAAATATCTGCGTAATGGATTTGGTGCCGTTCTTTCATTCACGGTAAAAGGCACGAAAGAAAATACGGCTGCCCTCGTTGATAATTTAAAATTAGTGAGTCATCTGGCTAACGTGGGTGACGCCAAAACACTGATCATTCAACCATCGGCAACCACGCATCAACAGTTGAATGATGAAGAGCAGATCACTGCGGGTGTATTACCAACGTTGCTTCGAGTGTCGGTGGGCATTGAACATATTGATGACATCAAGGCTGATTTCGAACAAGCATTTGATAGAGTCTTTAAAAAGGAATTAGTCAGTTAGCTATTAGTCTTGAGCTTTGAGTTACGAGCAGAGAGTCATCTCAAAACTCGGAGCTAGAGGCTCGAAGCTTAATAAAAAAGAGAATGATAAAAGAAGATCAGATATTTCATTATTCCAATGAGTTTGGTTTGGAGTCCGGAGGGAAACTTCTGGGCTTTCAACTCAAGTATACAACGTATGGTCAGTTGAACAGAGAGCGCGACAACGTGGTTTGGGTCTGTCACGCATTAACAGGGAACTCTGATTTCACCAGCTGGTGGGGAGGATTTTTTGATTCAAGCAGTTTGTATTCACCGCGCGACTATTTTATTATTTGCGCCAATACCTTGGGTGGTTGCTATGGCTCCACCGGGCCGCTGTCATTAAATCCTTCCACCAGCCGACCATATTTTCATGACTTCCCGGCTCTCACCAATCGCGATGTAGTGCGTGCGTTTGATCTGCTTCGTGAGGATTTGCAAATAAAAAAAGTGCATACACTGATTGGTGGATCACTCGGAGGCCAACAAGCGCTGGAGTGGGCAATTGAAAAACCAGAGGTGTTTGAACACCTCATTGCAGTAGCTACCAATGCTATTCATTCTCCCTGGGGAATTGCATTTAATGAAGCACAACGCATGGCCATTGCTGCAGATGCCACATGGAAAGAAAATAACGAGTATGCCGGCATAGAAGGCATGAAAGCTGCGCGAGCCATTGCCATGATTTCATATCGGGCTTATGAAGGATATGCAAATACTCAATCCGAAAAAACGACCGACAAAATCGATGATTTCCGGGCTGCATCTTACCAACAATACCAGGGAGAAAAATTAGCGACTCGGTTTAATGCTTTTACCTATTGGTTATTGACCAAAATGATGGATAGTCATAATGTGGGCAGGGGAAGAGAAAGCGTTGAAGCGGCATTGCAAAAAATAAAAGCCGAAACTCTAATTGTTGGAATTGAGAATGATGTGCTGTATCCGATTAGTGAACAAAAGTTTTTAGCTGACAGTATTCTTAACTCAAAGTTTGAAACAATTTATTCACTGTTTGGGCATGACGGGTTTTTGGTGGAGTTCAATCAATTCAAAAAGATCGTTGGCAAATTCTTAAAGGAAAGTGTCTTAGCTAATCAGTAGTAGTATTAAACATTAAAAATAAAATCGTCAATCTTAAAATTTCAAATCACTCATGGAACACAAACATTTAAAACTCGGTGTCTTCGGATTCGGATGTGTAGGTCAAGGCCTTTATCATGTACTCAATCAAACACACGGAATCCAGGCTGAGATTAAAAAAATCTGTGTGAAGGATCGCAACAAGCCGCGAATTCTGGGAAGTGAAATTTTCACCTACGACAAGAATGATATCCTTACTGATCCCGAAATTGATGTAGTCGTGGAATTAATTGACGATGCCAAAGCCGCCTTTGAAATTGTGAAGTCTGCTCTGCAGAACGGCAAGCAGGTGGTTACTGCAAATAAAAAAATGCTGGCAGAGAACCTGACTGAAATCTACAATTTACAGCAACGATACAATCGTTCAGTTTTGTATGAAGGATCAGTATGCGGAAGCATTCCGATCTTGCGCAACCTGGAAGAATATTATGACAATGATTTGATCACCAGCATAGAGGGAATTTTTAACGGCTCGACTAATTACATTCTCACTAAAGTCTTCGAAGAAAAGAAAAGCTATATCGAAGCACTAAAGGGTGCCCAAGAACTCGGTTTTGCCGAGTCTGATCCTTCTCTTGATGTAAAAGGGTTCGATCCGAAATTCAAATTAACCATTGCGATCGCTCATGCCTTCGGGGTTTTTCTTCAACCTGAAGAAATCATCAACATCGGCATCGACAAAATCAGCGAGCTTGATCTGAAATATGCAAAGGAAAATAATTTCAAAATCAAGCTGATTGCACGCGCGTTCAAGAGCGATGGAAAAATCTATGGATTTGTTATTCCCCAATTTGTTCCAATCGACAGCATGTTGTCAACTGTTCGTAATGAATACAATGCTGTTTTAGTAGAGGGAGCTTTTGCCGAGAAACAAGTGTTCATTGGTAAAGGTGCAGGCAGTTACCCAACAGGTTCGGCTGTTCTTTCTGACGTTTCAGCTCTTGCTTACAACTATCGTTACGAATACAAGAAATCAACTCAAGGCGACAATCTTGTTTTCTCAAACGATGCGACAGTAGACGTGATAGTGAGTTTTCCTACGGGCACGCTTATCTCCAATCATGACTTCGAAACCTTCAAGGGAGGATATCAAGGCAACGGGTATCAATACTTGACGGGCTCAGTCAAACTGGAAAAATTGAAAGCTTGGTACGAGTGGGATGATGTGAGTATCATACTCTCCCCGGAATTAAATCTCGTTCCACTGGAAAAAAATAAAAAGGAGTTGCTTTACGCGTAAGAAGTTGGGCTGAATTCTTTAAAAACCAGCGATTACTTTCGTAACTTGCGGGATAGTTTTGCATGCCCGATATCATTCAACTTCTTCCCGATTCTATTGCCAATCAAATCGCTGCCGGTGAGGTAGTGCAAAGGCCTGCGTCTGCTGTAAAAGAATTGATGGAAAATTCCATCGATGCAGGAGCGACCTCGATCAAACTCATTGTAAAAGATGCCGGTAAAGTTTTGATCCAAATAATCGACAACGGTCTGGGCATGAGCGAAACGGACGCACGCATGAGCCTCGAAAGACATGCAACTTCCAAAATTCGAACTGCCGATGATTTGTTTCGCCTGCGTACGATGGGCTTCCGAGGCGAGGCACTTGCTTCAATTGCTGCCGTTTCCCAAATGGAAATGAAAACAAGATTGACGAACGAAGACCTCGGTACTCTCTTGGTGATAGAGGCATCTGAAGTAAAGAAGCAAGAACCTGTGGCTTGCGAAAAAGGTACGAGCATCAGTATTAAAAATTTATTTTACAATATTCCTGCGCGCAGAAACTTTCTAAAATCGAATGGCGTGGAGATGAGCCATATCACCGAGGAGTTTCAGCGTCTTGCACTTGCTAATCCATCCATATCATTTTCATTGATTCAAGAAGATGAATTAGTTCTTGATTTGCCGGCTGGGAAATTGAGTCAGCGAATTGTAAATCTTTTTGGAAAAAACTACCAAACTCAACTCGCTCCGGTTCAAGAAGAAACCTCTTTACTAAGAATTACGGGTTACATTGGTCGACCTGAGCTTGCCAAGAAAAAACGAGGAGAACAATACATTTTTGTAAACAACCGATTCATCCGCAATAATTATTTAGGCTACGCCATAACCAGTGCGTATGAAGGACTGCTTCAGGAAAATCATTTTCCGTTTTATACTTTGTTTATCGAGATTGACCCGAAGCATGTAGATGTGAACGTTCACCCTACCAAAACGGAAATTAAATTTGATGATGAGCGTTCTATTTATGGAGTAGTGTGGAGTGCCGTAAAGCAAGCGCTTGGTTCGCACAACCTCTCTCCTGCCATCGACTTCAATGCTGATGTAAACCTAATGAGCAAGGTGAGCAATCAACCTCTTTCGCGTGAGCAATATTACGATGAGCAATTCAGTACATTGAATCGATCGAATCTGCAGAACTGGGATAAACTTTTCGAACAAGAATCAGGAACATCAAGGTTGTTCGACAAAACGGAAGTATCACAAAAAACTACGGTTCGACTTGAAAGTTCAATTAACAGGTCTGATGAAGTTTCTATTTCTGAAAGCGAAAAAGGAATATTTCAGTTTCAACTGAAATATATAGTGAGGTCATCCCGAAATGGAGTATTGTTCATTGATCAGCAAGCTGCACATGAACGTATTCTATTTGAAAAATATTTATTGCAATTGAAAGGAGTGCCTGGCAACAGTCAACAAAGTTTATTCCCTCAGACGCTTACACTCAGCGCACCGGATTTTGCTTTGACTATGGAAATGGAACGCGAGATTCTTGCTCTGGGGTTTCGCTTTGAAGTGTTTGGGAAAAACACATTGCTCATTTCAGGAACGCCAACTGATGTTCACGGAAGTGAGAAAGAACTATTTGAAGGATTGATTGAGCAGTTCAAAAAAAATCAATCCGAATTGCAATTGCCGCTTAGAGAAAACTTGGCGCAAGCATTGGCAAAACGTGCATCCATCAAAGCCGGACAAAAATTATCTAACGAAGAAATGGAAGGAATTGCAAGCAGCCTTTTCGCTTGTAACACACCGAACTTTTCGGCCGATGGCAGGCCAACCTTTTTCACCCTCGACTCGTCTAAGATTGAAAATTATTTTACCCGATAAGTCTTATGTTTAATGTCACTCCGCTCGTTCGCACGCTCATTATTATTAATGTTGTTGTCTTCGTGGGTCAAAACTTCTCTGATTACGTCACCGCCTATTTTTCGTTGTGGCCAGTTGGCTCCCCTTATTTTGAACCGTACCAATTTCTCAGCTACATGTTTGCTCATGGGGGCTTTGGTCATATCTTTTTCAATATGCTTGCGTTGGCCTCCTTTGCTCCTATTTTAGAAACTTATTGGGGTGAAAAGAAGTTTTTGTTTTTCTATTTAGCAACTGGCATAGGAGCCGGGATGATTTACGGTGCAGTTAATTACTTTTTCTTTCCAGGTCATGGCGGCCCAATGCTCGGTGCATCAGGTGCTCTTTATGGAGTGTTGATGGCGTTTGGTTTGGTGTTTCCAAATATGGAACTCATGTTGCTCTTCCCTCCCATTCCTATCAAAGCTAAATACATGGTGTTCGTGATCGGGGGCATTACCTATTTTATGGATCGTACAGGTACAGTAGCTCACCTTGCTCACTTTGGGGGAGCGTTTGTTGGATTCGTCATTATTAACTATTGGAAAAGTCAAGGAGGCAGATGATTTTTCTAATTAGCCATTTTCAAATTGAACGATTATTTTTAATAACGAATTTATAATCCCATAAAGACATAAATCCAGATCAGTGTTAGAAGAATTCAAAAACGCATTCAATAGACCCAACAATGGACACGTCCAGTTGATCATCATCAACATTGTGATTTTTGTTGTGCTCGGTATACTATCCGTTTTTCCAACTATACTTGGATTTGAAAATATATTTCAGATAATCCATAATCAGTTTGTCATCCCTCCTCTATTTGCGGATTTCTTAAATCGCCCATGGACAATTATAACCTATTCATTTACTCATGATCTGAGAGGAATCTTGCATATCCTTTTTAATATGCTAACGCTGTACTGGTTTGGAAAGCTCTTTGCTGAATATCTAGGCAGTGACAAATTAATAGCGTTGTATATACTTGGTGCACTAGCAGCTGCCACATTTTATCTACTGATGTTTAACACTGTCCCCTTTTTCAAAACACAATCTAATTTTCCGGGAATGGTTGGAGCCTCGGGTGCCATTTATGCAATTATGGTCGGTGCTGCTACTCTTTTGCCTGATTACACATTCCTTCTCATGTTCTTCGGGCCGGTTCGAATAAAATACATTGCCGCTGTAATGATTTTTCTATCATACCTCGGAACTGTGGGGGCTAATTCCGGTGGCAACATCGCTCACTTGGGTGGCGCACTAATGGGCTTCATTTACATCAAACAATTACAAGCTGGAGTAAATTGGGGAGGCTGGATCACATCGGTACTCGATTGGATAAAGGGAATTTTTAAACCGCGCTCCAAAGTAAAAGTCACTTACCGTAAAACAGAGCCCCAAGAAAAATCATCAGGACCAAAGAAAGCCTCTCAAGAAGAAATCGATGCCATCCTCGACAAAATTTCTGATCGTGGCTACGAAAGCCTGAGCAAAGACGAAAAGGAAAAACTCTTCAACGCAAGCAAGAAGTAAGTCAATATTCTAAATTTGAAGGTGACACGAATTTTGAACTTATCTTAAATTTTAAATTCGAAATTTTTGAATTCAGTATGGAACTAATTGACCTAAGCCACTCGATCGAACACGGCATGATCACTTATAAAGGATTGCCAGCGCCATTGATCTGCGATTATCTAAGTCGTGAAGAGTCAAGGACGAAGTACGCAGAAGGAACAGAATTTCAGATTGGAAAAATTGAGATGGTAGCCAACACAGGTACCTACTTGGATTGTCCATTTCATCGCTATGCCAATGGCAAAGACCTTTCTCAGATTCAATTAGAAAAATTAGCTGACCTAGAGGGAGTGCTGATTGATGTCGAGGGAATTCAATCCGTTGATAAGAAATTCTTCGAAGGAAAAAACCTTTCAGGCAAAGCAGTAATCGTACACACAGGCTGGAGTAAACATTGGCGCACAGATGCCTATTTTGAAAATCATCCATTCCTCACAGCCGATGCCTCAGACTATCTCGTTTCACAAAAAGTAATTCTTGTTGGCATTGATAGTCACAACATCGATGATACAAGAACTAACTCACGACCTGTTCACTCGGCTTTGTTAAAAAATGAAATCTTGATTACCGAGCACATGACTAACTTGAGTTTGCTCAAAGGAAAAAATTTCAAGTTTACAGCTGTACCTCCCAAGTTTGTGGGAGTTGGAACATTTCCGGTAAGAGCATTTGCAAAGATTAGCTGATCATTTTCTTATACACGCGGTAGCGTTTGTAAATCTTCCCACCCACGTTCTCGCACTCGGCACACATCAGCCTGTTGGTTTCCAAAATCAAATGGCTGTCCATCGTTTCTAAACCACGCTTAGTTGCGGTTTGCATCAGCGATTGCCCAAGCACCGCAGTTAGTCCTTTACCTCGATAGTTTGGGTTCACCGCTCCGAGCAAAAGATCAAGTTGCTTTGTCTTCTTGGCAGAATTAAGAATGTGAATAAATCCGAATGGAAAAAGTTTCCCTTTTGCTTTTTGAATGCCTTTGCTCATGTCAGGCATTGAAACTACAAAAGCAATTACTTCATCAGTTTGATCAACGATTACTTTTACAAATGCAGGATCTAGGATTGGCAAGTATTGCGCTGCAAACTTCTTCATCTCTTCCTCACTCATGGGCACAAAACCAAAGAGAGGGGCGTAGCATTCGTTCACTAAACGAAAGACAGGAACGATGTAAGGCTTCAGTTTTCCCTTCGAACTAAATTCCAGTAGTCTGATTTTCTTATTTGCCAATACTCGATCACTAATTCTTCTGAAAATATCAGGAGTGGTTTTTGGGATTGGCATCGAGTATGAAACACAATCAACTTCTTTCGTGTATCCTTCATTCTCAACCAAGGCTTGTAGGTAAGGAGGATTCGTTGGTGTCGCAATCACAGGTAAATGTTCGAACCCCTCGACTTGAAGTCCTTGCGGATCTTTATCCGAAAATCCATAGGGACCGATCACTTTACTGATTCGTTTTGACTTCGTCCAGGATTCAATCTGACCAATCAAACGATGAGCTACCTCCTGATCATTGATGCAATCCAAATTAAAAAAGCGTACTGCGTCCTCTCCCACCTGTTCGTTGTATTTTCTATTGATGATCCCCATGATTCGTCCAACTGCCTGACCATCGCGATAAGCTATCAAACGTATGGTTGCAGAATATTGAAGAGCCGCATTTTTTGCAGGATCATGAAAACTCCATTCATCGGCATAGATGGGAGGAACCCAGTGTGGATCGTTTTGGTAAATGCTTTCTGGAAAATGAATGTATTCTCGTAATTGTTGTTTCGAATGAACTTCTTTGATTTCAATATTCATGGACGTGATTAAATGGCCAACTCCTTAATATATATCAAATTTTTAAAAACCCTTTGCAATTAATCTCATCCACAATACGTCAACAACTCCAAATTTTTACACCACTTCTTTTTGTTTTCTCACTAAAAACCATAACTTCAAAAAGTATTTTTTAGCATCTGCGGAAAGCCAAGGATGCAAGCGTTACATTTTTTATTGGGGTTATTGAGTTGTACTAAAAAAATTTGCTGGAGGCAAATCGGTTTTGGGAAGTTCAAACGACAATAGTGTTTTGTGGCCGCTTGTAGTATATGGGGCAATCGTGTTTACACTGATTGGCGCTATGCTTGGGCTCTCTTATTTTCTGGGAGGGCGTCATAACGAACGTGCAACCAACGAGCCCTTTGAAGGAGGAATTATCAGTGCCGGAGACGCACGCCTTCGCTTTTCATCACAGTTTTATATGATCGCCATGCTCTTCGTCATCTTTGACGTAGAGACCATTTTCATTTTCACGTGGGCTATTGCTTTTCGCGAATTGGGCTGGCTTGGCTTTGCAGGAGTAGTCACGTTTATTCTACTCCTTGTCATCGTGTTGATCTACGAGTGGCGCATGGGTGCCCTCGACTTCGGCCCTGACGGAAAGAAAATTTTAAGAGCCTACAAAAAAATCCAAGACGCAGATGAAGTGGTGGTTAAGTAATGCCCAGGAGCCGGTTGGCGCAATCAAAGGAAACGGCTCAATGGAAGAAGCGGTGCGCCAGAGCATTATGCTTAGCACCGTTCACGATCTACTCCGCTGGGGCCGCAAAAATTCGATGTGGCCCTTTCATTTTGGCCTCTCTTGTTGCTTTGTAGAGATGGCCACAAGCATGACTCCCAAATATGATGTGGCACGTTTTGGTGCTGAAGTAATTCGCGGCACCCCTCGCGAAGCTGATGTAATGATTATTGCGGGTACTGTCTTTATTAAAATGGCGCCAATCATCAAACGCCTTCACGAGCAAATGATGGAACCACGTTGGGTGATCTCCATGGGTTCTTGCGCCAACTCCGGTGGCATGTACGATATATATAGTGTGGTGCAAGGCGTAGATAAGTTTTTGCCTGTGGATGTTTACGTTCCCGGCTGCCCACCAAGACCTGATGCATTTATGGAAGGGTTGACATTACTTCAGGAAAGAGTTGGAGCAGAGACTAGACCCTTAAGTTGGACAATAGGTGATCAAGGAATTATTAGACCAGAAAAAATATCGGTGAAAGACAGGAAGCATGAACAGCGAATGAAAATGACGGAGTTCCGTTCACCTGATGAAATTTGATTCGCGCGTTATTAGTTAATCGTTATTAGTTAATCGGGAATTCAAGTTTACCGGTTATCGATACGATTAACGAATAACCAATAACGATTAACGAACTAATGAAAGATCTCGATCCGCCAGAACTACTACAGTTGAAGTTTGGAGAAGATTCGGTCTCCAAGCAAGCAACTCAAGATGGTATTACCACCTTGTGGGTTTCGTCTGTGAAGATTTTTGAAGTTCTACAGCATCTCAAGTCAGAAATTCCCCAACCCTTTCCTTTTCTCTACGACATCACCGCGATTGACGAACGCGCCCGCAAAAAAGAAAGCGACTATCCCTCCAATCATTTTACAGTTGTCTATACGCTCTATTCATTCGGAAGAAATAGTTTTCTCCGAATCAAGACTGCCTTAAAAGAAGACAAACTTTCACTTCAAAGTATTTGCAAACTTTGGATGAACGCCAACTGGTATGAACGTGAAGTGTTTGATATGTTCGGAATCAAATTCGAAGGACATCCAAACCTGAGACGAATATTAATGCCAACAACTTGGGAAGGGCATCCATTGCGCAAAGAGCATCCTGCACGAGCTACTGAAATGGGACCGTTCCGATTATTCGATGAAAAAATTGACAGAGAACAAGAAGCATTGAAATTCAAGCCCGAAGAATGGGGACTACAAACACACAGTGAGGATTCGGATTTCATGTTCCTCAATATCGGCCCGCAGCACCCAGGCACGCACGGAGTTCTAAGAATTGTTCTTCAACTCGATGGTGAAGATATTGTTGATGCCATACCTGATATCGGGTTCCACCACCGTGGTGCAGAAAAAATGGCGGAGCGTCAGTCATGGCACACCTACATTCCTTACACAGATCGCGTTGATTACCTCGGAGGTGTAAATAATAATCTTGCCTACTTACTAGCGGTAGAAAAACTTGCGGGCATTCAGGTTCCTGCGCGCGCTCAAGTGATTCGCGTGATGATGTGCGAATTTTTCCGAATCGCTAGTCATTTGGTTTGGTATGGAACTTTCGCTCAGGATTTAGGTCAACTCTCTCCTGTGTTTTACATGTTCACCGATCGCGAAAGAATTTTTGATGTGGTCGAAGCTGTTTGCGGTGGACGCATGCATCCTAATTGGTTCCGCATTGGTGGCGTAGCTCAAGATCTTCCAAATGGATGGGAAACGCTTGTGAAAAACTTCATTGACTATTTCCCAAGTAAATTAAAAGAGTACGACAAGATGGTGATGCAAAACAGTTTGTTCAAAGCACGGACTGAAGGCATCGGCATCTTCACAAAGAAAGAAGCAATCGAATGGGGAGCAACGGGTGCAAACTTAAGAGCCTGCGGATTAGAATGGGACTTCCGCAAAAAGCAACCTTACTCAGGCTACGAGAATTTCCACTTTGAAGTTCCTATAGGGAAAAATGGAGACTGCTATGATCGTGCTGTTGTGCGCGTTGAAGAAATGAGACAGAGCCTTCACATCATCGAACAGTGTTTGCGAAATATGCCGAGCGGTCCTTTTAAATCAGATCACCCGCAAGCAACTCCTCCGATCAAGAAACACACAATGAAAGACATCGAGACATTGATAACACACTTCTTGAATGTGAGTTGGGGCCCGGTGATTCCTGCAGGTGAAGCGATGAGTTGCATCGAAGCTACCAAAGGAGCGAACAGTTATTACGCGATCAGCGATGGAAATACTTCTCCTTACAGAATGAGAATAAGAACTCCATCCTTCGCACACATGCAAATGATTTCATACATCAGCAAAGGATATACTGTTGCGGATTTGTTGAGCATACTTGGAGCGATGGATTATGTGTTGGCCGATATAGATAGGTAGACTTTAGACGTAAGACATAAGATTTTAGACACTAGACTTTAGAAATAAGATTTAGGATGTTATCGAAAGAAGAAATAAAAGAGATTGACCATGCGATCAGGCTGGTGCCTTATAAGAAAGCGGCATCGATTGAGGCATTGAAAGTGGTGCAGCAACATCGGAGTTGGGTATCGGATGAGAGTTTGAAAGAAGTTGCGAGTTATCTAGAGATGTCGGCCGAAGATCTTGATTCTGTCGCAACGTTTTACAATCTCATTTTCAGACAGCCTGTTGGTCGTCATGTCATTTTGGTTTGCGATAGCATCAGTTGTTGGGTAATGGGGCACGAAAAGATTAAAGAGAAACTAAGTGAGCGCCTTCAAATCGATTACGGACAAACCACAAAAGACGGCCGCTTCACTATGTTGCCCAATCCTTGTCTAGGTACTTGTGATTGTGCACCTGCAATAATGGTAGGGAAAGATTTGTATCGAAACTTATCAATAGATCAGTTAGAAGGAATTCTAAGCAAATACGAATAACGAACAACGATCAACGAATAACGATTTTGGAAAAGCCACTAACGCAACATCTGCAAAAAGACCACAAGCCACTCAACTTGAAAGAGTACGAGGCAGTTGGTGGCTATCAGTCGTTGCGTAAGGTGATGAAGATGACACCTCAAGAAGTACAATCGGCTGTGAAAGAGTCTAATTTGAAAGGAAGAGGTGGAGCTGGATTCAGTACAGGTTTGAAATGGAGTTTCGTTCCGATGAATGTTCCTAAACCAAAATATCTTATCTGCAATGCTGATGAGATGGAGCCGGGTACTTTCAAAGACAGAATTTTATTAGAGCAAACTCCACATCAGTTGATCGAAGGAATGATCATCGCTTCATTTGCTATTCAAGCGAGCGAGTCGTTTGTGTTTCTACGTTGGGCATATAAAACAGCAGCTAAAGAAATTACAAAAGCAATTCACGAAGCACACGAAGCTGGTTATCTCGGAAAAAATATTCTTGGCTCCGGCTATGATCTTGAAATGCATTTGCATACAGGAGTTGGTCGCTACATGTGCGGTGAAGAAACTGCGTTATTGAATTCACTCGAAGGTAAACGTGCCACTCCAAGAGCAAAACCACCTTTCCCACAAGTAAGTGGCTTGTTTGGCAAACCGACTATCGTTAACAATGTAGAAACCCTTTGCTGCCTTCCACACATTATTAATAACGGGGCCGATTGGTTTCAGAAACTTAGTCTTACACAAGATTCAGGCACAAAGATTTATGGAGTGAGTGGCAAAGTGAAAAAGCCCGGAGCATGGGAATTGCCAATGGGTGTTACTCTTCGCGAGTTGATTGAAGAGCACGCAGGCGGAATGATGGACGGATTAAAATTCAGAGGAGCTTTACCAGGTGGCGCATCTACCGATTTCTTGGTAGAAGAACATCTTGATGTGAAAATGGATTTCGCAGGTGTTGCGGCTGCAGGTAGCCGCCTTGGAACAGGAACAGTTGTGGTGCTCGATGACAAAACTTGTCCCGTGGGGTTTGTAAAAAACCTTGAGCACTTTTTTGCGCAGGAGTCTTGCGGTTTCTGCACACCATGTCGCGAAGGACTTCCATGGATCGAAAAGATTCTGGATTCAATTGAAAAAGGCGAAGGAAGAACTGAGGACATCAAGTTACTCGAAGCTCACACCAAACTTCTAGGTCCCGGAAATACTTTCTGTGCATTAGCACCCGGAGCGATGGAGCCACTGCAAAGTGCTTTGAAATATTTTAGAAGTGATTTCGAAAAACATATTAATGAGAAGCAATGTAGTTACTCCAAAAAGATGAGCATGGCGCGCTGAGCGAACAACGAATAACGAACAACTATCAACGAATTCATGGCAATACTATATATCGATAACAAACCTCACGAAGTAACCTCAGGCAACAACTTGCTCGAAGCTTGCCTCACCCTTGGTTTGGATTTGCCTTACTTCTGCTGGCATCCATCGTTGGGCTCAGTTGGCGCATGTCGTCAGTGTGCGATTAAAGTTTATAAAGACGAAAACGATAAGAAGGGAAGATTGGTGATGTCGTGCATGGAGCCTGTTACTAACAATCAGCGAATTTCAATCAGCGATACCGAGGCAAAAGAATTCAGAGAGCAAATCATCGGATGGTTGATGACAAACCATCCGCACGATTGCGCTGTGTGCGATGAAGGTGGTTCTTGTCATTTACAAGATATGACGGTGATGACGGGTCACTCCTATCGTCAGTTTAGATATAAGAAGCGCACTTACAAAAACCAGAATCTCGGTCCGTTCATTAATCACGAGATGAACCGTTGCATTCAGTGCTATCGCTGTGTTCGTTTCTATAAAGACTATGCTGGCGGTAAAGATCTCGATGCATTCGCCTCGAAAAACAAAGTTTACTTCGGTCGACACGAAGACGGAATTTTAGAAAGCGAATTCAGTGGCAACTTATCCGAAGTTTGTCCTACTGGAGTATTCACTGACAAAACATTAAAACAACATTACACTCGCAAGTGGGATTTGACGATGGCTCCATCCATTTGCCAGCATTGCAGTTTGGGTTGCAATACAATCGCTGGTGAACGCTATGGTTCACTTCGCATGATCTCCAATCGCTACAACGGTGCGGTAAATGGATATTTCATTTGTGATCGCGGTCGCTTCGGTTATGAATTCGTCAATGCGCCAGATCGTGTTAGAGAACCTGTGTTGAATGGAAAGGTGATTACTCGCGATGAAGTTCTTGAAGAAGTTAAGAAGTCACTGAAAGAAGCGAAAGTAATTGGCATCGGCTCACCAAGAGCATCCATTCAATCTAACTTCGCTCTGAAGGCGTTGGTTGGAAAGAATAATTTCTACCATGGAGTTTCTGAAAACGAACATGACATGGCTGAACTTGCCATTAAGATTTTAAAGGAAGGTCCGGTTCGTACTCCTTCGTTAAAAGAAGTTGAAAGTGCAGATGCGATTTTTATTCTTGGAGAAGACCTGACCAACAGTTCACCGATGTTGGCACTTGCTGTGCGTCAGGCAGTACGTGTACAACCGATGAAAGATGCTCTGAAACACACGCAAGAATGGAATGACGCTGCCGCACGCGAATTAATTCAAGACAAGTCGGGTCCGCTGTTTAGCGCTACCATTCATAATACTAAACTGGATGACATCGCTACTGAAACGTATTTCGCGGCTCCTGATGAAATCGCTCGTCTAGGTTTTGCTGTTGCTCATCGAATTGACAATACCATTCCTGATGTAGATAATTATCCAGCCGAGCTAAAGAAACTCGCAGATCAAATTGCTGAAGCATTAAAGAATGCCGAACGTCCGGTGATCATCTCTGGTCTTTCCAGCGAAAGTGATACAGTAATGAAAGCTGCCGCGAACGTGTCTTGGGCTCTTCACAAGAAAAATAAAAACACCGGACTTGTCCTTACAATGCTCGAGTGCAATTCACTTGGACTCGCGATGATGGGTGGCGGAAGATTAGATGGCGCATTCAATGCAATCTTGCACAACCATGCCGACACTGCTATCATCATGGAGAACGATTTGTATCGCCATGGATCGGTTGCTACAGTGGATAAGTTTTTGAAAATGTGTAAGCAAGTGATCGTACTTGATCACACACCGAACGCTACATTGAAAAAAGCACACGTCATTATTCCTGCCGGAACATTTGCGGAATCGGATGGAACGCTGATCAACAACGAGGGTCGCGCTCAACGTTTCTTTCAAGTGTATGAAGCAACAGATGTCATTCAAGAAAGCTGGCGCTGGCTTTTAAACATGGGCGTGAATGCAGGTAACGAGCGCATGCGCAAATGGAAAAATTTCGAGGACATCACGAGAGCAATTTCCGAGGAAGAAGAATTATTAAAAGGTGTTGAGACAATTACGCCTCCAGCAGATTTCAGAGTTGCGGGACAACGTGTTCCTCGCGAGCCTCATCGCTACAGCGGAAGAACAGCAATGAACGCTGGCATCAATGTGAGTGAACCGAAGCCACCGGAAGATCCGGATTCATCTTTATCATATACAATGGAAGGCTACCGAGGGATTCCTCCTTCATCACTCATACCTTACTTCTGGTCTCCTGGATGGAATTCTGTGCAATCAGTAAATAAGTACCAGGAAGAAGTTGGTGCATCATTAAAAGGTGGTGACCCTGGTTTGAGAATGCTGGAAGCCAATCCAAATAACACAGCAAATTATTTCATGTCGGTGCCTGAAGTGTTTCAACCAATTGCTGATCACCTCTGGATGGTTTGGACTCATCACATTTATGGTTCAGAAGAATTGAGCAGGAGATCATCGTCAGTGGCACAACGTGTGCCGCAGCCTTATGTGATGCTCAATGAAAAAGATGCAGAGCAAATGAAACTTCAGGAAGGCCAAACGCTTTCGTTCGAAGTAGAGAAGTATGTATACAGTTTGCCGGTGAAAATAAATAAGACATTGCCGAATGGCGTGGCTGCATTGCCTTACGGATTGGAAGGAATGCCTGCAACAGAATTGCCGGCTTGGGGAATTTTGAAGAAGACATAAGTAGAAAGACGTTAGACATAAGAAAGACATTAGTAGTAAGTAAGACATAAGAAAATGACTGAACCTATAAATCCTTGGTTGATCATCGGAGGCGTCCTTGCAGGATTGCTCACGATTGCTCCCGGATTGATCTGGCTTGAGCGCAGGCTTCTCGCGCTTTGGCAGGATCGCTATGGCCCAAATCGTGCGGGTCCATTTGGAGTTTTAGTCGTGCTTGCTGATACAATTAAACTTTTCTTTAAAGAAGATTGGATTCCTCCATTTGCAGACAAATTGGTTTTTGTGATCGCACCAGCCATTGTTGCCATCACGGTACTGATGAGTTTTGTTGTTATTCCATTTGCACCCGGAGTTATCGTAGCCGACTTCAACATCGGAATACTTTTCTTCCTCGCCATGTCATCGATGGGTGCATACAGTATTATTCTTGGCGGATGGGCATCGAACAATAAATATGCTTTGCTTGGGGCAATGCGTGGTGCAGCTCAATTAATTTCATACGAAGTATTCATGGGGCTTTCGCTGATGGGTACAGTTTTGTTAACTGGATCATTTAAACTCGAAGACATCGTCAATGCGCAGCGCGATATGTGGTTTGTAGTTCCGCAGTTCATTGGGTTCGTTACTTTTCTTATTGCGGGCATTGCAGAAACACATCGTCTTCCCTTTGACATTCCTGAAGCTGAAAGTGAATTGATTGCAGGCTTTCACTCAGAGTATTCTGGAATGAAGTTCGGTCTTTTCTTCGTAGGTGAGTACCTCGGCATAATGCTGATCTCAAGTTTAGTGGTGACTCTATTCTTTGGCGGATGGCTAGGTCCTGCGTTCCTTCCTCCATTGGTGTGGTTCATTTTAAAAATGTTTGTTTTCATCTTCTTGTTCATACTGTTGCGCGCGTCATTACCACGACCTCGGTATGATCAATTGATGGAATTCGGTTGGAAGATTTTATTGCCGCTGACGTTGTTGAATTTATTAATCACAGCAGCAATCGTACTGATACGGAGTGGGGCGGAAATGAATATTAAATTTTAAAGACATGTTCAGTATCGTTCGAACCATGTGGCTCACTTTTTTGCACGCGTTTCATAAACGTGAGACCATTCAATACCCGGAAGAAAAAGTAAAACTCCCGGCACGCTGGCGTGGACGAATTGTATTGACGCGCGATCCTGATAAAGGTGAACGATGTGTGGGATGTTATTTGTGTGCAGCCGCTTGTCCTGTGGATTGCATTTCACTTCAAGCAACTGAAGATGAAAATGGAAGAAGATATCCTGAGTTTTTCAGAATCAATTTTTCGAGATGCATTTTCTGTGGCTATTGCGAAGAAGCATGTCCAACATACGCCATTCAATTGATTCCAGATTTTGAAATGGGAGAATTCGATCGTCAGAATTTAGTTTATGAGAAAAAAGACTTGCTCATCGATGGCCAAGGGAAGTATCCTGGATACAATTATTACAAGGTTGCAGGAATGGCAATCGGTGGAAAAGATAAAGGCGAAGCTGAAAATGAGGAGCCACCGGTGGATGTGAAGAGTTTAATGCCATAGAAATTGTTGATCGTTGTTGGTTGTTCGTTAATCGAGCAATACGCGGCAACGAAGAATGTATTCTAACGTGAAGAAAATGAGCAACCATAGAATAAGTACCGAACAACGAACAACGAATAACCAATAACGAACTCCATGCAGTTGACATTCTACATAGCAGCATTCGTGGCAGTGGTCTCCACCATCATGGTGATCACACGCTTCAATGTTATTCATGCGCTTTTGTATTTGGTGGTTTCGTTCCTGGCGTTGTCTGTAGTGTTTTTCATTTTGGGGGCACCTTTCGCGGCAGCGCTTGAGATTATCATCTATGCTGGGGCAATTGTGGTGCTGATCATCTTCGTCATCATGATGCTCAACTTAAAAGAAGAAGCCGTAGATCAAGAGAAGAAATGGTTGACTCCTGATGTTTATGTTGGTCCAGCAATCTTATCAATCATTTTATTGAGCGAATTGATCTACATCATTGGGAGTGGTGATACAACCGGAACCGCCAACAACATTGTAGATGTAAAAGATGTAGGCAAATCTTTATATGGCCCTTACATCCTCGCGGTTGAACTCAGCGGTATGTTGTTAATGGCAGGAATTGTAGGCGCATATCATTTAGGAAGACAAAAGAAAAAAGTAGTTCATCGGTTCCTAGAAAAAATAGAAGAATGAGCGAAGTACAAGTTACCAGCGGTTTGTTATTAGCGGGCATCTTATTTATGCTCGGCATGATTGGCGTCTTGATCAGGCGCAACATTATTTTCATGCTCGTGTGCGTGGAGATCATGTTGAATGCAGCCGGACTCGCATTCATCGTAGCCGGATCAAAATGGGCACAGCCCGATGGTCAAGTGATGTTCATTTTTATTTTAACGATGGCTGCAGCTGAAGTATCGGTTGGACTCGCGTTGATTTTGCAAATACATCATCAACTCAAAACATTGGATGGCGATGCGGCTAATTCAATGCACGGTTGATCAGGATTTTCAAGATTTAAGGATTTGACAGGATTAAATACATAGGAACTCAGATTGAAAGATTGAAATGAAAAATCGTAAATCTAAAATCGTAAATCTAAAATGAGCTTGTGGCTTATACCGGCATTACCTCTCTTAGGAGCGTTCATTTTGATCGTGGCGGGATCGCGATTACCAAAACGATTGGTTCCTATTGTTGGCGCGGGTAGCGTTGGGTTATCAGCATTGCTCACATTTCATACTGGTTCGAAATTCATTTCAACATCAGCAACTTCTTTTCACTATGAAGTTTGGAAATGGATGGATGTTGCGGGCTTCTCTCCTTCGGTTGCCTTTCATCTCGATGCATTATCGTTGGTATTTATTTTCGTAATCACTTTTGTAGGATTCCTGATTCATGTTTACTCAGCCGAGTTCATGGTCGATGACGATGGGTACGCACGTTTCTTCGCTTACTTGAATTTGTTTGTGTGCTCCATGCTCACCCTTGTGCTTGCAGACAATTTGGTTTTGATGTACCTCGGCTGGGAAGGAGTTGGTCTCTGTAGCTATCTGCTGATTGGTTTCTGGTACACCGATGAGAAAAATGGTTATGCCGCGCGCAAGGCATTTATTGTCACTCGTGTTGGAGATACATCTTTGGCAATTGGATTGTTCATGCTGTTTCAACATTTCCATACGTTGAACATTCAACAACTCGCAACACTCGCTCCGCAGCAGTGGGCTGTTGGCTCAGAGATAGCAATGGTTGTCTCTCTATTATTATTAGGTGGTGCTGTTGGCAAGTCTGCACAGCTTCCATTGCAAACTTGGTTGCCTGATGCGATGGCGGGTCCTTCACCCGTAAGTGCATTGATCCACGCTGCAACGATGGTTACTGCCGGAGTTTATCTTATCGCTCGCACACATGCGATTTTTGAACTAGCTCCTACTGCTTTAATGATTGTCGGAATAATTGGAGCAGCAACATTGACGATTGCTGGATTCACTGCACTCACACAGCATGATTTGAAACGAGTTCTCGCATACTCCACCATTAGTCAGATCGGCTACATGTTTTTGGCTTTGGGCGTTAGTGCCTGGTCGGCTGCAGTTTTTCATTTTATGATTCACGCTTTCTTCAAAGCCCTACTCTTCCTTGCAGCTGGCGCAGTGATCATGGCGTTACATCATGAACACGACATGTACAAAATGGGCGGACTCAGAAAGAAATTGCCTGTTATCTATTGGACGTTTTTAATCGGTGCAGCATCGCTTGCAGCATTGCCATTAGTCACCGGAGGCTTTTACAGTAAAGACCAAATCTTGTGGCTCTCACTCGCAGGCGAGCATGGCAACATCTGGTTTTTCTTGTTTGCATTATTAGGAGCATTCATCACTTCGATCTACACGTTCCGAATGTTGTTCCTCACTTTCTTTGGAGAGGAAAAGACACATGTAAGTCATGTTCCAGGAAATGGGATGAATATTCCTTTACTAATTCTTGCTGGCCTTTCAACAATTGGCGGCTTCATTGAATTGCCCCATTCATTTGGACATTTCACGGTGTTCTCTAACTTTCTAAAATCCGTTTTGCCTTCGATTGCAATTAAGGAAGGGTTTGAAGGAATTGAATGGATGGTTCAATTGATCGCAGCAGGCGTAGCTCTTTCCGGTGTTTATGTCGCCTACATATTTTATATCGTGAAGCCTGGTTTGTCGGTTGAGTTAAAATCTTCCGCAGCTGATCTTCATAGTTTCTTCTTCAGTGGATGGGGCTTTGATGCACTGTATGATAAACTCATAGTAAAACCATTTGTTTGGATTTCAACCATCAACAAAAAAGATATTGTAGATCGATTGTATGACGGATTGGTTTGGATTGCCAATTCTTTCAATCGAATTTTTACTTATACCCAAAGTGGAATTTTGAGATGGTACATCATGGGAATTGTTGTTGGAGGAATTTTGCTTTTGGCATTAGGCCTGATTAAAGGTTGAAAGAATAATTAAATAGAATTATAAAATGATTCTCGTTGCATTCATTGCTGTTTTGATGATCGGAGGAATCCTCGCGTGGATTGCGGCTAATTGGAATTCCATTTTTTCACGCTGGATATCTTTGGCTGCTCTCTTGATCGATTTCATCCTTGCCATTTTCGTTTGGCTACAAAACCCAACGATTGAATCCTCTAATTGGATGATTCAATTCAGTGCTAAATGGATTCCGAGTCTTGGCGTGAGTTTCTCCCTTGCATTGGATGGCCTAAGTCTTCTTATGGTTCTTCTCACTTTCTTCCTTGGCATTTTTGCCGTGCTCATCTCATGGAAGGAAATTCAGGAACGTGTCGGCTTTTTTCATTTCAATTTATTGTGGGTGCTTGCCGGGATCACAGGTGTTTTCCTAACCATGGATTTGTTTCTCTTCTACTTCTTCTGGGAAGTCATGCTCATCCCGATGTATTTTCTTATTGGAATCTGGGGACATGAAAACAGAAGATACGCTGCATACAAGTTTTTCATTTTCACTCAAGCGAGCGGCTTGCTCATGCTACTCGCTATTTTAGGTTTGTATTTTATTCACGCTAGGATGACCGGCACTTACACCTTTAACTATTTCCAATTACTCAACACAGAAATGGCGCCTGACGTTGCTCGCTGGTTGATGTTGGGATTCCTTGCTGCATTTATCGTGAAGCTGCCAGTCGTTCCATTTCATACTTGGTTGCCCGATGCGCACTCACAAGCACCCACTGCAGGAAGTTTGATACTCGCTGGACTATTGCTAAAGACAGGTGCTTACGGATTGATTCGATTTGTATTGCCTTTGTTTCCTTCTGCTTCACATGAACTTGCTCCGTGGGCAATGCTTTTCGGAGTAATTGGAATTTTATATGGAGCGTCACTTGCATTCGCGCAAACTGATTTAAAAAGATTGGTTGCTTACACTAGCGTGAGTCACATGGGGTTCGTGATATTCGGAGTTTTTGCATTCAATGAAATCGCAATGCAGGGTGTGGTGATGCAAATGATCACACATGGAATTAGCACAGGAGCACTTTTCGTTTTGGCTGGCACAATTTACGAACGCATTCATACGCGAGACATCACCAGCATGGGAGGGTTTTGGGTCAAAGCTCCTTTCATGGGAACCGTGGGTTTGATTTTCGTTCTCGCTTCGCTAGGATTGCCTGGGCTCGGAAATTTCGTGGCTGAGTTTCTCACGCTCATCGGTTCGTGGCAAGCCAATCCAACACTCACTATTTTCGCAACGATCGGAGTTGTTGCTGCAACTGCGTACTCACTTCGCATCATGCAAAAAGTATTTCTTGGAAATTTCTCAAGCGACAAATTAATTCCTGATCTATCAATTCGCGAAAAGCTGATTATGATTCCATTAGTGGTTTCGATTATCTGGCTTGGCTTATTTCCGCAAACAGCAATGAACACGGTAAAGAAAATGATCAGCGCGCGATTCAATACGGAACAAGTTATTTCCACCGATACAGATACCAAAGATGGAGATTAATAGCATCAGCATTATTGACGTACTCCCGGGAATTCTCCTGGTCACCGCATCTTTGATTGCAATGCTGTCGATTGCCATCAAGCGAAATCACAAATTGATTTTTGGAGTAACTACCATCAGCTTACTCGGTGTTTTTCTCTTTCTGATTTTCTATGCGACTAATCACAAGTTCAACGTTGAACCTCTTTTTGTTATTGACGGCTTTGGCACATTCATTACAGGTTTGATTGTGATGAGCACGCTGGCAATCGCACTCCTCTCCTACGCTTACTTCGAACAACGCGAAGAACGCAAGGAGGAGTACTACATTTTACTTTTGCTTGCCACACTCGGATCTGCGATGCTTGTCATCAGCAAACACTTCGTTTCGCTTTTTCTCGGGCTCGAAATTCTGAGTATCTCATTATATTCGATGGTTGCCTATTTGCGTAAGCGACCAAAGTCTGATGAAGCCGGAATTAAATATTTGATTCTTGCAGCCTTCTCTTCAGCCTTTCTTTTGTTTGGAATGGCATTGGTTTACAGCGCAAGTGGTTCAATGAATTTTACAGGCATCGCAACTTATCTGTCGTCAGTAGATAAATTGCCGATAACAATGCTTGCGGGTTTTGGATTGATGATCGTTGGCATTGGATTTAAACTTGGAGTTGTCCCATTTCACATGTGGGCTCCCGATGTTTATCAAGGTGCACCAGCTCCTGTCACTGCTTTTATCGCCACTGTTTCAAAGGGTGGAGTAATCGTTTTGGTGGTAAGATTCTTCGCCCAGATCAACGGCTTTAAATATCCAGTGGTTGTTTTATCGTTCACTGTTATTGCCATCGCTTCGATGCTGATTGGAAACTTACTGGCGATCCAACAAAAGAATGTGAAAAGAATTCTCGCGTATTCTTCCATTGCTCACATGGGTTATATTCTCGTAGCGTTTCTTGCGGGTGGATCCCTGGGTAAAGAAGCAGTGAGCTTTTATTTGGTTGCTTATTCATTAACAAATATTGGCGCGTTCGGAGTGGTTTCTATTTTGTCAGATCAGGATCGCGATGCTGAAATGCTCGAAGACTATCAAGGTCTATTCTGGAGACATCCCAAGATCGCAACGGTATTTACCGGAATGTTATTATCGCTTGCTGGCATTCCACTTACTGCAGGATTTGTAGGGAAGTTCTATCTCGTGGCATCTGGGGTTGGCACCAGCCTGTGGCTCTTAGTAGTTGTGTTGGCCATCAGCAGCGTCATTGGCCTTTTCTACTACATCAAAATCATTGCAACCATGTTTGATAAAGCTGCCGGCTCTGAAACGCTTGCGCTGCGCCCACGATTGTATTTAATCAACCTCATTACCCTTTTTGTAATTTCTGCACTGATGATTTGGTATGGCGTTTATCCTCAAGGCCTCATCGAGCGAATTCAAGACTTTTTGAAGTGATCTCTGAGGTCCGTCATTGATTAAGATTTCACTTTTACTTATATTCACATAGCTCGAGAACCAAAAAACCATAGGTTATGGGAAAAGTTAGAAACATCCTCCAGTCGAAAAACGAATCTATTTTCACGGTTGGCCCGGACATCACCGTTTATCGTGCGATAGAATTGATGTGCGAGAAAAACATTGGAGCTATTATTATTGAAGATTACGGACGACTTGCCGGAATCTTTACAGAAAGAGATTACGCACGCAAAGTAGTGTTGAAAGGAAGGTCATCTAAAGACACGCTCGTTTCTGAGTTGATGAGTCGCGATCCATTCACTGTAAATTCAGATACCAGTGTCGATGATTGTATGGCATTGATGAATGACAAGCACATCCGTCACTTGCCCGTGGTAGACAAAGGAACGATTATGGGAGTAGTATCTGTCGGTGACATCATTCGATTCATGATTGAAGAGCAGAAAACCATCATTGAACACCTGGAGAATTATATTACACATTAATTACATTACGCTTCGATTCACAGCACTTTCTCTGTATTTCCCTCTACTTTAGGCTATCTCAGCAGCTTTTTTGATCATTATATTTTGAGCTAATCAAATAAAGTCAAATCTTGCCTTCTAAATTTTAATTGCATGAAGAGACTTTTATTCCTTTGTTTAGTTGGCTTTCAATTTTCAGCATTTGGTCAAGATGCTGATTTAAACTCTACCGTTCAGAAACTCCAGGCTTCGGTATCCACAGTAGCAAGTGGTTCAAAAACATTTGAGCAGAAAATCGAATCTCCGAGTCCTGCGGTTATAAAATATTCTTATGATGAAGTAGACTCTAAAGGAGTAAAAACACCCTTCGCCTGCGAATTTAATTTATCTGACCTCGATCAATACGCTATCCGTCAAGAAACGCAGAAGGACTTGATCTTTGTAACACTCACTATTAAGAACAAACAAAAGTTGGCCAAGTTTTATAAGAACAATGAGCCAACGAATTACGATGAAACCGTTAAGATTCATGCTAAAGATGTTGACAATGCGAGAGCAATGATTGAAATCTTAAAGAAAGGAATTGCGCCAGCGGAAAAGTACATGGCAGGTAAATTCAAATTCACGAATTATAATGACATGGTAACTTGGCTTACCAGCAACATTAAAAATGTTACACTTGGCACAAAGTCGATTACACAAAGTATTGCCAAAGGAGACTTTGTAGGAAGCTTGAAGTACCACGTAGTCGAGTCTGATGGCAAATCATCTTCTGACGAACTTTTCACTTTCAACTTGGCAGACATTAATCCAAATAACATTTCATACAAAATATCAGGAAATCGTTTTGCCTTGAATGTTGAGGCTTCACAAAACCTGAAATCGTTTTCTTATTTCAAGGATGGACAAAACAAACCTTTCGTTGATGACATCGAAATCGCCACCAACAATGTGGACGAAGCACGCGACATTAAAACGGTTTTGTCATTAGCGATACCTAAAGCAATTGACTTGGTAAAGAATGACATGCCAAAATTGAATTCGGATAAAGATGCTTTGGCTGCTTTGGTTGGTACCATTAAAGACGTGAAGGCAAGCGGCAAAGCAGTGACTCAATCTGCGGATGCGAAATGCATTAGCACCATCACGCGAACTGAACAAACTTCCAGCTCAACCGAGAAGAACACCTACACTCTCAATTGGATGGACATCAACCCGAATACCTACAAGATTGAAGTGAGTGGAGACAAAATGTTTATTGATGCAACAGCCATCGATAAAAAGAAGCTCATCGCAAATTTCAAAAACGATAAACTTGACGGGTACGATCCTGAGGTGCGAATCTATGCTGAGAATATCGAAGTTGCACGCAGAATGAAGTTCATTATGGACAAAACAATTGATAAGTGTAAAGCCACATACAAAGAGCCTTTCCCAACCAACAATGCATCAACGATGGTAAATTGGCTGAAGTCTAAAATCGGAGAGGTTGTTGTTGAAGGTGTTTCTGATAAGCAAACTTTTGAACCCGTTGAAGCTGCTGATCCCAACAAAATTAAATACACATCCACCCAGGTGAAGAGCAACGCCAGTGTTGAAGAAGTTTATGAATTTAATCTTTCTGATATCAACCCGATGACCGTTGATTTCGATGTCAAGGGCAAGTGGGTGTATGTTAGTTTCGAAGCGAATTTTAAAAACAAGATTATTAAGTATTACAAGGCGGGTAAGATTCAGCCTTACGTTTACCAGCTTGATATTGCAGTATCTGATATTGAAACTGCTCGAAATATGATCAGCGCGCTGAAGAAAAGTATTGATTTGTTGAAGAGTAAGTAAACCAGCAAGTCGTCTGGCCACTGTTTGCGATCGAATAAAGTGGCCGGGCGACTAAGGTCCCTATAAAAAAAACAGTCCCGCCACCTGCGGGACTTGTTTTTTTTACCATCTGTTTGTTTGTGTGAACAAATGGCTGGTTGGCGATACAAAGCTGAGAAAATTATCCTCACATAAAATCACATAATCATGTGGCCGTACAAAAAAGTAGCCCCGACAAGTCGGGGCTACTTTTATTAAACTATGTTCAAACCTCAGTTTATACTAAAAACTGAATTCCATCCGGCAGCTAAAGTGCTGGTTGTGTAAGTAACTTTAACAAAATACTGACCAGTAGCGATTGAAGGCACTGTAAAACTTACGAGATCCATTGAGCCTCCGTATCCATTAGCTGTAACCCCTGTTACAGCCGCATTATATTCAGTAGATGCCCCTGTATCATAATTGTATCCTACCAATTTAACTGAATAATCAGCCATGGTTGTCGATCCGTTTTTTGTTCCAAAGGAAGCAGTAGCTCCTGCACTCACGTTGGATGAAGTAAATGTTGACGATACAAAGAATTGACCTGCGTCAGCTGCCTTTACAGTCACATTAAGGGTGCTTGTATATGACTTAGTAGTACTCGCATCTGATTTGCTAAAGTAACTCAAGTTGTAAGTACCTGCAGATCCACCGCCTGTGCCGGTCATCACAGCTACAATTTTTGTCTCTGTTCTTGAAAGTATGAAGAGATAAACTTGCTTGGTTGCATCTGCAGTGTTAGTGGCCACAATTTCAGAAGCGCCATTATAATTCTTAGAGAAATTTGTTCCTGTTATTGTAATGATCTCTCCATTAATAACCGTGGTTTTGTCAACAGAGGTGAGTGAAGGATCAGTATTTACTGGCGTTACAGGAGTGGGGTCACTCTTCTTGCTGCAAGAAAGACAAAATGCAAGTACAGTGAGAACGATTAAAGCCTGACTAATGGAAATTAGTTTATTCATTTTCTAGGTGGGTTGGTTAATTGACGATGTAAAATTGAGATAACGACAGGTTGCCTACAATCCCATGATGATGTGACCGCTCAAAACAGCTCAAAAACAGAAGCAGCCCCGACAAGTCGGGGCTGCTTCGTTTTGCCTCTTACGTGAATAAGTGGCCGATTGGCTTTAATCGAGCCCAAATTTGAAGGAAATAGGGTTGGTAAAAAATCACATGATCGTGTGATGGAGATTACCGCACCAGAGGCACCTGTGTGTTGGCTTCATCGAATAATGAAAGCTGCATTTTGGAATTCACCTCCACATGCCTCTTTGCTTTTTGCGATCCATCAATGTGGTAAAGTTTAGTTTCCTTTTTGCGTGATGCGATGATAATTTCAGTTTCACCGGCCACACTGCTAAACATCTCATCGACAATCTCAGGAGTGTTATTGTTTGCCGACAAGTGCGCTAATATGAGATGACTCATAAATGGTGGTCGATGAGTCAAAAATAATTGCAGCGCTTCTTTATTTGATAAATGACCAAACCCTTTTCGGATGCGCTCTTTCAAATGCTGAGGATACCCTCCCCTTTCCAACATCACCTCATCATAATTTGATTCGAGAAATGCGGCATGACATTGCTGAAAACTTTTGATCAAATGCTCGCAATGCCTTCCTGTGTCGGTGAATACACCAACATTAATATCATTGTGACTGACAATAAAACTGTGCGGATCTGCTGCATCATGAAATTTCGGAACCGGTGTCACTTTCAATCCGCCAATTGTAATTGGCTCATAGGCCTTAAAAGTAAATGACGGAATATCTTTCCAACTCGCATACATATTACTTCTCGTGAGCGGAGTCATGTAAATCGGGAAGTAATATTTCTTATACAACTTCGGCAGACCGTGAATGTGATCGGAATGTTCGTGCGTAATAAAAATAGCCTTCACCATTTGAATAGAAAGCCCCAGGTGTTTTAGCCTCCGCTCCGTTTCGCGACAAGAGATTCCGGCATCAACTAAAATTCCTTCATTGGCGTTGCCAATGTAATAGCAGTTGCCATTGCTACCTGAGTTTAATGATGCGATGAACAGAGACATGGAGCAAAGGTATGGCTAATTGAAAAATATTCTCTCATATTTTTCTACTCCACATATTTTTCCCCATTAAAATGAAAGAAGACGTCCTTCTCTTCAGTTACCTCGCCCTCCTTTTTAATTATAGTGTGCGCTTTAATATCGCGAAGGCCGTTTGTTTTTTTGTCCAAAATTTCAAAGTCACTAGTTTCCAAAGTAGAATTTTTGTTTTCGTCACCTGTAACCTCGTATTCTCGCGCAAGCATATCTTCCAAAACCAAATCAAACACCGACACCATTCCCGATTCAGTAGAAATGAAAAGTGAAATTTCCCTCATTCTACCATAATCAATATCTCCACCACTGTATGATCTAATGACAGCAAGCGTGGGACAATCATCTGCAAGTTTATAATCAGTCGACAATGAAACCGATCCATCAGTTTGTTGTTGCGTGCCATCGTAAGTCACTTTTTCAGAAAAACTATCATCGTTATTATTGAGAAAGTGTACGTCATAAAACTCTTCACCATCTTTCTCTCGAAGCACAAACAAAACCGGACGACTGACGCACTTACCTTTTGCGTTGGTGTAATCACCGTCAGTCAGCTCAACCGATTTAATCATGTATTTAACCGTGTCTGTTTTGCTCTTAACAAGATGGTCGGGCGAGTAAATTTTTTCCAGCCAGTAAGTCGCGGCTTCGGTCTTCTCAAAAATGGTCAGCTCTTGGGATTTAATGGAAGGATCAACATCAAATGCTAACCCCTCTTCAGTCGATATCGAATTCCCAACAACTGAATCCATTTTGACCGAGTCTGCTACTTCGATTTGTTTTTTCTTTTGAGACGCGCAGGCCATCAGGCAAATCAAACAGATCGATAGATTCCTCGAAAAGATCATAAGTTTAATTTAAGCAAAATATGACCATCCTATAAAAACAAAAACTGCCGAGCTCTCGCCCGGCAGTCTTTCTATCTATCACTTAAGTCTTACTACTTACGTCTAATATCTTAAGTCTACTTATTTCTTCACTTCCTCATACTCCACATCCTGTGCATCGCCACCACCAGAATTATTTCCGGTAGAAGAACCGTTGCCACCTTCAGCATTTGGTTGTGCACCGCCTGTCTGACCAGAAGCTGCATACATCTCTTGCGAAGCTGCTTGCCATGCTGCGTTAAGAGAAGTCAATGCTCCATCAATTGCAGCGAGGTCTTTGCTTGCATGTGCAACTTTCAATTTTTCAAGTTCAGCGTTGATTGCAGTTTTGTTTGCATCAGAAAGTTTGTCGCCAAATTCTTTCAACTGCTTTTCAGTTTGGAAGATCAATGAGTCAGCCTGATTTACTTTCTCTACTTTTTCTTTTTCACGCTTATCGTTTTCAGCATTCGCTTGAGCTTCCTGCTTCATCTTCTGAATTTCAGCGTCAGTCAATCCGCTTGATGCTTCAATACGAATCTTCTGTTCTTTGCCAGTGCCTTTATCTTTTGCAGCTACGTGAAGAATACCATTCGCATCAATATCAAAGATCACTTCGATTTGAGGTACACCGCGAGGTGCAGGCGGAATTCCATCCAAGTGGAAACGACCAATCGTTCTGTTGTCTTTCGCCATTGGGCGCTCACCTTGCAACACGTGAATCTCTACCGAAGGCTGGCTATCCGATGCTGTCGAGAATGTTTCTGATTTCTTAGAAGGAATCGTAGTGTTCGATTCGATCAATCTAGTCATCACACCGCCCATCGTTTCGATACCTAATGAAAGCGGAGTAACATCCAACAACAACACATCTTTCACTTCACCTGTCAACACACCACCTTGAATCGCAGCGCCTACAGCTACAACCTCATCAGGGTTCACACCTTTCGAAGGCTTCTTGCCGAAGAATTTTTCTACTTCTTCAACAATGCGAGGGATACGTGTAGAACCACCCACCAAAATCACTTCATCAATTTGTGAAACAGATATGCCTGAATCAGCAACAGCTTTACGGCAAGGTTCCAAAGTTCTCTTGATCAAATCATCACACAGTTGTTCAAACTTTGCGCGGCTTAATTTTTTCACCAAGTGTTCAGGCACTCCATCTACCGAAGTGATGTAAGGCAAGTTGATTTCAGTTTCAGGTCCGCTAGAAAGTTCAATCTTCGCTTTCTCCGAAGCTTCTTTCAAACGTTGCAACGCCATCGGGTCTTTGCGCAAGTCAATGTTTTTGTCAGCCTTAAATTCATCGGCCAGCCAGTTCATGATACGCATGTCGAAATCATCACCGCCAAGGTGCACATCACCGTTGGTCGATTTCACTTCAAACACACCATCACCTAATTCCAGAATAGAAATATCGAATGTACCGCCACCTAGGTCGTACACTGCAATCTTCATGTCTTTGTTTTTCTTGTCGAGACCGTATGCCAACGCAGCGGCTGTAGGTTCGTTGATGATACGCTTCACATCAAGGCCAGCAATCTGTCCGGCTTCTTTTGTAGCCTGGCGTTCTGCATCGTTGAAGTACGCAGGCACTGTGATCACAGCTTCAGTCACTGTGGTGCCGAGGTAATCTTCGGCTGTGCTTTTCATCTTCTGCAAAATCATTGCAGAGATTTCTTGCGGAGTGTACGTGCGGTCGCCAATGGTCACTCGCACGGTGTCATTGTTGCCGCTCTCTACCTGGTAGCTCACCATTTTCTTTTCGCCACTCACCTCATTGAATTTTTTTCCCATGAAGCGTTTGATCGAAGACACTGTATTTTTTGGATTGGTAATCGCCTGGCGCTTGGCGGGGTCACCCACTTTGCGCTCGCCCTTACCGTTATCCAGGAAGCCCACAATCGAAGGCGTTGTTCTGCGGCCCTCGCTGTTGGCAATCACCACCGGTTCGTTGCCCTCCATAACGGACACGCACGAGTTGGTTGTCCCTAAGTCGATTCCAATTATCTTTCCCATGATATTTATAGTTTTCGGTTGCTTTTTAATTCACGTCCGTAATGACAACCATTGTGCCATTGCCCTGATATCGTTCAAAAAATGACATACTGGCAGGGGAAATTGGGTTGATTGAGAGGTTTCCGGTCACAGGTTCCCAGTTTCAGGTTTCAAGTTGCAGGTTGCCAGTTTCCCAGTAAAAAGGAGATCCAATTCTGAGCACAGCGAAGAATCCCCATGTGCAGAGTTCAAACTTGGGCGTGCCCCACCCTCCGCACCTTCCACCACACGGGTCGGGCTGTCGCTACTCGCCACCTCGCGCGCATTCCACTTCGGGCTCAAACATGCCGCTCCATCCCTCACGCGAAAAAGAGAATTGACATATATTCACGTGTTGGCAGCCATTAACGCTCGGAATAAACATTTTGCTAACTCAAACAGAATAGAAAAAACTTGCGTCTAACGTTTAAGGCATTGCAACCATTCCAAATAATCAACTCATTGATTATTTATTAAAACCTAATTTTATAACTAAATGTCTCTAATTCTAGCACAGGTTTCACAGAATTTTGGATGGTTTGTTGGTGATACTCTCCTAACTCATGGATTACCCAGATATTATTCAGCTGATGATATCAATAGCGAAAGTCATGCACTAAAGATTCATATATTAAATGAAAAAATTTGTATTGCGATGGCAGGTGAGGTTGAGCTTGCAATGAGTGTGATTAATCAGGCTGGCAAACTCATTGAAAACAAAACCTACATTCTTGACAATACATTATTTGATAAAATCTGTGAGATTTATAAAAAAGAGTGTACGCCTGAAAATCTTAATGCATGCAACTTCTTGGTTATGGTAATTTCGGAAGGGGGAAATATTTTAGTAAAAATAGAAAATGGGGAATGGTCTCTATGTCAAAAAGCATATATAGGAGATAGTAGAGTTTATCGAAATCTTCAACAAAAAAGGATTCCTCACAAATCATTCAGTCCCATATATAACGAAGATGGTTCTTCCAAATTAGAGCCGACTATATTATCCGAGATAGAAAAAGAATTTATTGAAATTGATGTTGCTATGGAGAAAATATCTGGACGAGCAATTGATTCGACTGTGGGTTTGATCGGAGATAACGTAGTAAGAGTTGGCATAAATAGTAAAAATACTTTTCAGTACTTTGGAAAGGCATATACTAATACGTCATTTGTCGAAACCGAAGTCAAAAAGAGAATTGAGGCAAATTTATTAATCTCTTCAAACCCAAAATATGGCCTTGGCATTTATTATTCAGAAGGGTTAGTAGGTTATTTATTTATTTCTGGAGACTCTGTTTATTGTAGAAAAATTCAAGTGAGCGATTTGCAAGATTTTAAAACAAAAGCAAAAGAATTTTCTCTTGAACTCAATTGAGAATCTTTTATTCACCGTGCCCGTCAGGTCTTCCGACCGTATACCGCTGGATAGTGAATACCTTCGAAATACAAAAAGACAAATGGCTTCAAGAACAACGTGCACTTTGATATTGATTCTACTACTGTCATGCAAGGAGAAATTTTGCGGAGAAATTCAGTGCCCGTCAGGTCTTCCGACCTGACGCAACCCACTCTCAAACTGAAATCTATATCTTCGTTTCATGGCACTTCGCGGACGTACCGGTTTTCTAGATGAAGAATGTTTCTTTGTTACAACCACTTGCCATAACTGGTATCATTTACTT